>NZ_JAGESB010000004.1:0-402302 GCF_017572865.1 Salmonella sp. 32082101201600294FB01SM01
GGTGCCCTATCCACAGCAGGCCGGAATGGAAGCTGTCGCGCACGCGGCGCAGGGGCTCGCCCTGCCAGTACACCTCCCCGCCGTCCGGGCGCGCCAGCCCGGTCAGCAGGCGCAGCAGGGTGGTTTTTCCGGCGCCGTTGCCGCCGGTGACCTGCACCCACTCCCCGGCGTCCACGGTGAACGACAGCCCGCGAAACAGCGTCCTCTCGTCCCGCTCGCAGTACAGATCTCTGGCTTCAAGCATTCCCACTCATCAACGTCCTGTCAGAAACCTGGTTTAACATCACGCATATCCGGCAGTTTATGCGCGATCCCTTTGTGGCAATCGATACAGGTCTGTCCATCTTTTACCGCCTGATCGTGCATTTTCGCCGCGACGCCTTTTTGCGCGGTCAGATCCATAAAGTCGAAATTGTGGCAGTTACGGCATTCCTGCGAGTTGTTGTCTTTCATGCGCCGCCACTCATTTTGTGCCATTGTCAGGCGATGAGCTTCAAATTTCTGCGGTGTATCTATCAGCCCAAATACCTTCGCATACAGCTCCTTACTGGCTTTGATCTTACGGATCATCTTCGGCCCCCACTCATGCGGCACATGGCAGTCAGGACAGGTGGCGCGAACGCCACTACGGTTGTTGTAGTGGACGGTTTCCATATACTCCTCATACACCGTGTTGCGCATTTCATGGCAGCTAATACAAAACTCTTCGGTGTTAGCCTTTTCCATTCCGGTATTGAAGCCGCCCCAGAAGATGACGCCGCCGATAAAACCGATTAACAGCAGCGTCCCCAGCGCCAGGCGGCTGGGGCTGCGCCACCATCGCCAGACGCGCTTTATCCAGCCAGGTTTACGGTTAGAATTTTCCATAATGACCTCTTATTTCCCGTAACCTTGCGAGGGGGTAAAGGTATTGTCGATAATCGGCGCGGTATCAGACTGCGGTACGTGGCACTGCAGGCAGAAATAACGACGCGGCGCGACGTTGCCCGACACTTTACCGTCGCTGTCCATAAAGTGCGTCGGACTGATACGCGGCGCGCCCGTCGTACGATAACTTTCCACGCCGTGGCATTGCAGACAGCGGTTGGTATTGGTCGTCACCTGGTAGCCCTCGACGCTGTGCGGGATCATCGGCGGCTGGTTGACGTAATTTAGCGGCATACGTTCCTGCTCTTTCGGCATACGAATCGCCCCTTCCTGCGTCCCGGATACTTCCGGCGACTGGCTCAGATCCACTCCGTTTGCCGCCCAAACCGCACCACTTACCACCAGGGCAAGCGTGGCCATCCATTGACACAGCGCTTTCATCAGGTCATGGCTTTTCATTGTTTCGCTCCCGAACTCCATCGCATTTACACTTCATCCTTCGAGCTGCCTCTTTGTTGGCTGCGCTCGAAAATCCCAGTCACATCGTTATCTATGCTCCTGGGGATTTCCTCGCTTACCGCCGCGATGCATCCCGAATGATGTTGTGTATCGTTATTGTAAAAACATCCTCAGAACAGACATCCACACAGCGACCGCAGGTCAGGCAGTCGCGGTGAGTGACCTGCGCCGGGCTTTGCTCATCCAGCACCGGCGCACGTAGCACATGCGGTTCCGGGCAAACATGAAAACAATCCATACAGCGATTACATTTCTCACGTTTTTTGGCCGTCACGGTCACTACGCCTTTACTGCCCAGCACGCCATACAGCGCGCCCATCGGGCAAATATGACCGCACCAACCGTGCTCAACGACTAATAAATCAAATAAAAACAAAGCAATAATCAGCAACGCGCCGCTACTAAATCCCATAACCAGACTACGGCCTAACAGCGACACGGGATTAATCCATTCCCACAGCAGCGTGCCGGTCAACGCCGAACCGATTAACACCACCACCAGAAGGACGTACCGTATATGGCGTGGAATCGTCGCAGACTGGTTCAGGTCAAATTTCCTGCGCATCCAGTTAGCCAAATCGGTAACGGGGTTTAGCGGGCAAACCCAACTGCAAAATAATCGCTTTCCCGCCAGCGCATACAGCACAGTGATAATCACTGCTCCCGTCAGCGCCACGGTAGCGGGAAGATGTCCACTGGCGAGACTTTCCAGGGTAATCAGTGGATCGGTCAACGGGAGGGTATCGAACAGCAAACTACTGCTGTAGTTGCCATGCAAAACCCAAAAGCCCAGCCACGGGCCGCTGAGAAACATCCCCAGCACCATAAACTGGCTGATACGGCGTAACACCAGCCAGCGGTGGCTACGCCACCAGCCTTTTTTCGCCCGCGCTTCTCGCCCGGCGTCGCGTTTACGATTTGCCATCTTTCCCCTCCAGCCAGCCGAAGCGGTAATGGTGTCCTAACTCCCCTTTCGCCAATGACAACGGCAACACTTTTATCGCTGGTTGCTCCAGTACGCAGACTTTTTCGCATTTGCCGCAGCCGGTACAGGCGTCGCTGTGTACGGTGGGCAGAAAGCGCGCATGTTTGCCGGTGCGCATGTTGCGATCCAGCTCCAGCGTGATGGCCTCATCGATTTTCGGGCATTCGCGGTAGCAAACGTCGCAGCGCAGCCCCTGAAAGTTGAGGCAGTTTTCCTGATCCAGCAGCACCGCCAGCCCCATGCGCGAGTCATCAATGGAGGCGATATCTTTATTCAGCGCCCCGCTGGGGCAGACTTTGGCGCACGGAATGTCTTCACACATTTCGCAGGGGATGTCGCGAGCGACGAAATAGGGCGTGCCTGCCGATAGCCCGGAGGCCAGCGTCGCCAGTTTTAGCGTGTCGTATGGACACGCCTGAACGCACTGCCCGCAGCGCACACAGGCGCTGGCGAAGACATTTTCATTCAGCGCGCCAGGCGGACGCAGCCGCACGCCCGTTGCGCGCGCGGTTTGCTGTTGCAAGCCCAGCGCCACGCCAACCGCCGCCAGCCCGCCCGCAGTGCGCACAACATCACGCAGGAAGCGGCGGCGGCCATTTTGGGGTTTCGCTGTACGGGACATAACGCGTTACACCTTCGCCAGTTTAACGGCGCACTTCTTGAAGTCCGTCTCTTTAGAGAGCGGGTCCGTCGCATCCAGCGTCAGGTTGTTCACTAGCTGAGCGGCATCGAAGAACGGCATATACACCAGTCCCTGCGGCGGACGGTTACGTCCACGCGTTTCGACAATCGAAATCACTTCGCCGCGGCGGGACGACACTTTAACCTTATCCCCACGACGCAGATCGCGCGCTTTCGCATCCAGCGGGTGAATAAAGACCACCGCTTCCGGGAAGGCGCGATGCAATTCAGGCACGCGGCGCGTCATACTGCCGGTATGCCAGTGTTCCAGCACGCGACCGGTGGAAAGCCACAGATCGTACTCGTTGTCCGGCGACTCCGCCGCGGGTTCAAATGGCAGCGCGAAGATCACCGCTTTGCCATCCGGTTTACCGTAGAATTTGTACCCTTCCCCCGCTTTTACATACGGGTCGTTGCCTTCGCTGTAACGCCATTGCGTCTCTTTGCCTTCGACGACCGGCCAGCGCAGACCGCGCGCGTTGTGGTAATCGTCGAACGGCGCCAGATCGTGCCCGTGGCCACGTCCAAACCAGGCGTATTCTTCAAACAACCCTTTTTGCAGATAGAAGCCCAGTTCACGAGACTCATCGTTTAACTGATCCTCTTTCAGCTCGCTCAGCGGGAATTTGCTGACCGCCGGCGTGGCGAACAGAACGTCATACAGCGTTTTACCGCGCAGCTCCGGCTTCTGGGCCAGCAACGCCTCCGGCCAGACCTCCTCGGTTTTAAAACGACGGGAGAACTGCACCAGTTGCCAGAGGTCGGATTTAGCTTCGCCCGGCGCTTTAATTTGCTGACGCCAGAACTGCGTGCGGCGTTCGGCGTTGCCGTAAGCGCCTTCTTTCTCAACCCACATGGCGGTCGGCAGGATCAGATCCGCAGACAGCGCGCTCACCGTCGGGTAAGGATCGGAGACAATGATGAAGTTACGCGGATCGCGCCAGCCCGGCATCCGATCTTCATTGATGTTCGGCCCGGCCTGCATATTGTTATTACACATTACCCAGTAGACGTTCAGCTTGCCGTCTTTCAACGCGCGATCCTGCGCCACCGCGTGTAAACCCACTTTTGCCGGAATAGTGCCAGCAGGGATCTGCCAGTGTTTTTCGCAGATATCACGGTGTTTTTCGTTCGTCACGACCATGTCTGCGGGCAGACGGTGTGAGAAGGTTCCCACTTCACGCGCCGTACCGCAGGCGGAAGGCTGGCCGGTCAGCGAGAAAGGACCGCAGCCAGGCTGGGAGATTTTTCCGGTCAGCAGATGGAGGTTGTAAACCAGGTTATTCGCCCACACGCCGCGAGTATGCTGGTTAAAACCCATCGTCCAGTAAGAGATCACGCGCTTATTCGGATCGGCGTAGAGCTGCGCCAACTGTTCCAGTTGATCTTTCGGCACGCCGGTCATTTCAGCGGTCTTGTCCAGCGTATATTCCGCCACGAAGGCTTTATACTCGTCGAAGCTCATCGGCTCGGAAGCGTCGGAGCCCGGATTCTTCGCCGCTTTTTCCAGCGGGTGCGTCGGGCGTAAGCCGTAGCCGATATCCGTCGCCCCTTTACGCAGATTCACATGCTTTGTGAAGAAATCCTGATTTACCGCGTTGTTCTGAATAATGTAATTCGCGATATAGTTAAGAATCACCAGATCGCTTTGCGGGGTAAAGACAATACCGTTGTCCGCCAGTTCAAAGCTGCGGTGCTGGAAGGTGGAGAGGACAGCAACCTTCACGTTCGGGTCGGACAAACGGCGGTTAGTGATGCGCGACCATAAAATCGGGTGCATCTCCGCCATGTTGGAACCCCATAGCACAAACGCATCGGCCTGCTCAATATCGTCGTAGCAGCCCATCGGTTCATCCATGCCAAAGGTGCGCATAAAGCCCACCACCGCCGAGGCCATGCAGTGACGCGCGTTCGGGTCAATGTTGTTAGAGCGGAAACCAGCCTTGAACAGTTTCGCGGCGGCATAGCCTTCCCAGATAGTCCATTGACCCGATCCAAACATGCCGATCGCTTCTGGTCCTTTCTCTTTCAGAGAGGTTTTAAACTTCTCTTCCATCACATCGAAGGCCTGTTCCCAGCTCACCGGCGTAAACTCGCCGTCTTTGTGATAGCTGCCGTCTTTCATGCGCAGCATCGGCTGCGTCAGACGATCTTTACCGTACATGATTTTGGGCAGGAAGTAGCCTTTAATGCAGTTCAGACCACGGTTGACCGGCGCGTCGGGGTCGCCCTGGCAGGCGACCACACGGCCCTGCTGCGTGCCCACTAACACACCGCAACCCGTTCCGCAAAAACGGCACGGCGCTTTATCCCATTTGATGGCTTCCTGCTGCCCGACAACGGCGCGGGCGACGCCCGGCACGCTCAGACCGGCAGCCGCCGCAGCGGCCGCAACGGCGTTAGCTTTCATAAAGCTACGACGACTGAGTTTCATGGTGTTTCCTCACCTTGCTCATCCTGCTGGTGATAAACCAGCGACACCGCCAGTACGCCCTCGACATTGCGTACTGACTCAATTGTTTGCATCAGCGTTTCACTCTGATCTGCTTCCGCCACCACGATCAGTTGCCCGCTTTCAACGTCGCTTAACGCGACTTCGCAACCCGGCAACGTGTTCAACTGTGTGCCAATGGCGGCGATGTTCTGGCTTTTGGCCTGCACGACCAGGCTACAGACCTGCCAGTTAGTGCGCATGGTGGTTCTCCGCTTTGATGGCTGACACGGGACAGATAGCCACACACGCCCCGCATCCGTTACAGGCCTGCGAGTCAAGCTGCGGCTGGTAAATGCCGGATAGCGTGGGACGAAAGGTAATGGCCATAGGTTCACAACTGTCCTGGCAGCGATGGCATTCAACCGATTGCCTGGCGAGGCAGTTTTCCGTGAGCGTAAAAATCAGATCCCAGGCCCTGGTGTGGCGCGGAAGAAAAAGCGATTCAGTACAGGCCTGCGCACAGGCATAACAAAAGCTGCACTCGCCCCGTTTGAAATCTACGCTCGGATATCCCCCCGCCCCTCGCTGCAGGATGTCGGCCTCACACGCCTGGATGCAGGCGTCGCAACGCAGACAATGTGCGAGAAAATAGGTTGTTTCTCTGGCCCACGGCGGAAGAATCCCATTGCTGGCGTTGCGCCAACTGCCGGTCAACATGCTTCGACGGGATAAATCAACCATGATATCGCCCTTCCATAACGACACGCTTCCATAGGGAGTGAATACCAATAAAAACCGTACAATTTATGAGTAGTTGTTTTTGTAAATAAGATATTTCAGGATGTGTAAGAGATGCATACCCCGATAGAGGTAAATGCTGTTGCCGGATCAAAAGAGTGCCGGGTAAAGACCCGTAAACGTGCTTTTTCTCACATTTCAATGAGTTATATAGCTATCTATATAACGAAAACCACTAATAGCTGATAATTCCATTTACATTATCAATATCGGAATATTCCACTATATAAAAAGACGCCATTTTATTAATAATCTTGAAAATATGAGTAAATACAGATTAATAGATAATATGAATGTGTTAATCTGTTGTCCGTGCATACCGAAAACAGCAGAAAGGAAATACTGTGAACAATCAAATGAAGATGTTTGTCCCTACCGTCGTCTTCGCCGCCCTCGCCAGCGCCTCTGCCTGGGCTAACAATAGCGATACCGCCCAGCCGCTGGAGAAAATCGCCCCCTATCCGCAGGCGGAAAAAGGAATGAAGCGGCAAGTGATAACCCTTACCCCTCAGCAGGATGAATCTACCCTCAAAGTGGAACTGTTGATTGGCCAAACGCTGAATGTGGATTGTAACCAGCATCGCCTCGGCGGCACGCTGGAAACAAAAACGCTGGAAGGCTGGGGCTATGACTATTATGTCTTTGATAACGTCACCTCTCCGGTATCAACCATGATGGCCTGCCCTGAAGGTAAGAAAGAGCAAAAATTCGTCACCGCCTGGCTGGGTGAAGACGGGATGCTGCGCTACAACAGCAAGCTGCCGATCGTGGTGTATACCCCGGCGAATGTAGACGTGAAATACCGCATCTGGAAAGCGGACGCTAACGTACAGAACGCCGTCACGCGATAATGTTACGCTGCCCGGTCACACTTACCGGGCATCTGAACACGCCGACTCACGCAGCGCTCCGGGGTTCTTTTTAAAACACGTCTGGAAACCCGCCCGCCCGCAGCCTGGTGGCGACGCGTGGCATCTTATCAGGCCTACGGGCTGCCATCAGGCGGTTTATCCGGCGCCATAATCCATTACGCAGTACGCGCAACCGCATCACGCGAGGCGGCATCACGTTCGTCGCCGGTGAGTTCGGTTAGCTGTCCGTTGCGCATTTCAAGCAGACGATCGGCGTGAATAAAATAGTGATCATCATGGCTGATGGCGAAAATGGTTTTGCCCATTTCCTGCATTAACGGCAACAGCACCTGATAAAACTCCCGGCGGAAATGCGGGTCCTGATCGGCGGCCCACTCATCCAGCAAAATAATATCGCGCTCTTCCGCCAGCGCCAGCAGCAGCGCAATGCGCTTTTTTTGCCCTTTCGACAGTTTAAGATTCAAAATGCGCCCATCGTTTAGCTCCAGCTTGTGCGTCATTTTCAGGTGCTCAAGCCACTTTTCGACCAGAGCGGGATTGGCGGGTTTCCCCTGCGGCCCCAGCAGGCGGTCGAATAACCACACATCGGTGAACACCGCAGAAAACAGTTTGCGATAATCTTCCGGCTGTCCGGCGGCAATAGGTTGACCATCAAGTAAAATCGTTCCCGATTGCGGCTGGTATAAACCGGTCAATAACATGGCCAGCGTCGATTTCCCGCTACCGTTGCCGCCAATTAAAAACAGCAGTTCGCCGCGGTGAATCGTCAGGTTGATGGGCCCCACGGAAAACGCGTTATCCTGATAGTGGAAAACCACGTTGCGCAGCTCCAGCGTCTTCCAGTCGGGAAAGGCTTTCGGCTGTGGAAAATCAGGCTTATACGGGGCGAGCGCGAATTTATTCAGTTTATTAAACGCCACCTGGGCGGTCAGTAGCGTTGGCAACGCCCCCACTGCAGACAGCAGCGGCGTGCGCAGGAACAGCAACGTCAGTGAATAGGTCGCCGCGACGTTAGTATCCGCCCAGCCGAGACTATTCGCCATCCAGAAGACCAGGCCTATCGCCCCCAGCATCATGATATTCGACCAGTTGACGGCGCTCAGATGAAAAGTATCGGCACGGATAATGTGATGACGGTACTCTTTGGCGTCCGGGATATAGCATTGCTGAAAAATCTGCTCCGCACGCTCGCGGTTTAGCGTCAGCTCTTTGCGTCCTTCCAACACCGTCTGATAGTCGTTGTACAGCTTATCTTCGGTCTCGCGCAGGGTCGCCATATGCTGGTAAACCCGCGCCACCAGCACAAATCCGCCCCAGATAGTGACCGCCATCCAGATAGCCGTAACCAGCAGCATTTTTGTCGATAGCATCGCCAGATACGCCGCCGAGCCGACGGTGAGGATAATGCCCTGCACCAGCTCAGGCAGACGCACAAAGGCGATAGTAATATTGCGAATATCGCTGGTCAGACCGGCCAGTAAAGAGGCGCTGCCCAGTTGCTCAATGCGTTCAACGTGCGTATCCAGAATGCGCTTGATAAATTCGCTGCGCAGGCGGTAAACGAAATGGTGTCCCAGAGTGGTGAGCGCCAGTTGGGAACCTAATGTGACGACCATTAGCAACAGGAGCAGGCCGAGAAATTCCGGCAGCACCATGACGTTGGTGTCCACCGTTTCAATCAGGCGCTGATTGATAAACGCGATCAGGCCAATCCCCAGCGCCGCGCTGGCGAGGCTCAGCGCCATCACGCTAATAAATGGCCAGCGGTACTGCCGCCAGACAAGAATAAGAAGTTCCATGCTTACAACCCGGACCGATAATAACAGCCCGCAGTTTAACTAACTCCACCTGCACAGCAATAATAATTCTTATTTTTATTCTTTTTCAGCTGCCTGACGGAAGGTGAGATTGTAACGAAATTCACCGGTCATGGGATGAAAGCCCGCTTTAAGCGGCTGGATACCATGATAAAACAGCCGGGACTCGCCGCCCCAGACCACGATATCGCCATGCTCCAGTAAGATCCGCTGGATCGGGTCGCTGCGACGCAGGCCGCCAAACTGAAAAACCGCCGGCACCCCCAACGAAACTGAGATAATAGGCGCGCGCAGATCCGGCTCGTCTTTATCCTGATGCAGCGACAGTTTTGCGCCGGGCGCGTAGCGATTGATCAGGCAGGCGTCCGGTTGGAAGCTCGCATACCCTGCCGCGATTGCCGCCTGACGACATACGCTGGCAAACGATAACGGCAGCGCAGGCCAGGGTTTATCGGTCAACGGATCGCGCACGGCATAACAATAACCGTGACGATCGGTAGTCCACCCTAACGCGCCGCAGTTGGTCATCGCCACCGACATGGTGTAGCCGCCCGGCGTCACCATCTGACGAAACGGAGACTGACTGGCGACAAACCCGATATCGTCTAATAGCGACTGCGCCGCGCGAAACGCAAAGCGGCGCAACACCACCGCGCCAGGCGCCAGGGGCTCTTGCCAGGGCGCTTCATCAGCAAATAGATCCAGCATTGCTACTCCTCTTTTTGTGCTTCTCGCTTTAATAGCTGCGCTTTTCGACGCACGCCCCAACGATAACCGGAGAGCGCGCCATCGCGACGCACGACCCGATGACACGGGATCACCATCGCCAGTTTATTCGCGCCGCACGCGCTGGCGACCGCGCGTACCGCCGTGGGTTTGCCGATAGTCGCGGCAAGCTGTTGATAGCTTACGGTTTCGCCGCAGGGAATTGCGCATAACGCCTGCCAGACCTGCTGTTGAAACGCGGTTCCCTGAATATCCAGCGGCAACGAGAGCAGCACATCGCGTGTGTTGATAGCCGCGACAACCTGCCGCACCCGTTGCTGAAAAAGCGCGTCAGCAGGTGCGTGGCGGGCCGCCGGGAACAGGGTGTGTAATTCAGCCAGTAGCGCGTCGTCGCTATCACCGGGGAGAATCGCGCAAATCCCCCGCTCGCTCTCCGCCACCAGGCACCGTCCGTAAACCCAGTCCGTCAGCGCATAGCGAACGGAGACATTATCGCCGCCTTTGCGAAACTGTTTTGCCGTCATGCCCAGCGTCTGGTCGGCATGACGGTAGTAGCTACTGCTATCCGGGAAGCCGGCGCGGTAAATAGCCGCCGTGATCGGCTCTCCTTTCGCCAACGCCTCACGCAGCCGCCGGGCGCGCCACGCCTGCTGCCACCCTTTCGGCGTCATGCCGGTGCTCGCTTTAAACAAACGGTGCAGATGAAACGGACTCATCGCCACCGCCTGCGCCAGGGACGCCAGCGTCACCGGCGTCTCCTGCTCAAGTAAACGGCAGGCGCAGGCAATCTTATCCAACTGCCGTTGCTGCGCGCGCGCATTATCCGGCTGACAGCGCTTGCAGGGGCGAAAACCGGCGTCCAGCGCCTGCTGCGCGTTGGCAAAAAAGCGAACATTTTTACGTAACGCCCGCTTCGAGCGACAAGAAGGGCGGCAAAAAACGCCGGTGGTTCGCACCGCAAAAACGAAACGCCCATCCGCGCTGGCATCGCGCGCCTGCACCCGCAGCCAGCATTCATCATCGGTAAGTAACGCTTTTTTCATCATAGACTCCTTCATTAAGCATAGTGCTTGCTTACATGCAGTGTGTCCGTAAATCCGCCCACAAAAACCCGTAATCTTGCGTTTTAATTCTTATCGCTCACCAGGAACGTTTTGAACTGCGGCGACATCCAGGTTTTAAAGCCCTCACCTTCTTTCATGATCATAAATACCGCCAGCCCTTCCCGCCGCACGACCTCTTGCGCCTTTTGCGTACCAAGCACCATCAGGCCGGTGTCCCAGCCGTCCGCTTCCAGCGCCGTTGGCGCAATGACCGTAACCGATACCAGGTTGTGTTCAATGGGGCGCCCCGTTTGCGGATCGATAACGTGCGAGACACGCTTGCCATCCAGCTCATAATAGTTACGGTAGCTGCCGGAGGTGCTGATGCCATGCCCGTTGATATCCACAATCGCCTGCACCGCGTTTTCCCGGTCGGTCGGCTTCTGAATCGCGACGCGCCACGGCAGCCCTTGCGCATTCATCCCGCGACTGCTTAATGCGCCGCCCACCGAGACCAGATAACGCGCAATGCCCTCCTGCTCCATCAGACGCGCCAGATGATCCGCCGCATAGCCCTCCCCGACCGTGGAGAGATCGACATAAAGATCCGGAAGATCTTTTTGCAAAAACTGATGTCCAGCCCTGTCGATAACCTGCAAATGTTGCAGGCCTGTTTTCGCTTTTGCCGCATCGATTTGTGCTGGTGTTGGGATATGCAGCGGCTGCCGATCCGGTCCAAACCCCCACAGATTGACCAGCGGGCCCACGGTGATATCCATCGCGCCATCCGTCTTCGCGCCAATACGCAGCGCCGAGGTCACGATATCCGCCATGGCTTCGCTGACCGGCCAGGGCGCAAGACTGCGTGAATGGTTAAAACGCATCAGCGCGGAGTCATTTTTATAGGTAGAAAGCAACCAATCATCAGCATCAAGCTGAGTCTGGATTTTAGTCTGTAGCTCTGCGGCGCGTTTCGCATCGATGCCAACCACGCTCACCCGCCAGATAGTCCCCATCGTCTTACCTTCCAGCACCTGAGCGGCAGGTGACGCTGTTGTCGTTTCGGGAGCCTCATCGCAGCCCATAAGTAAAAAAGCCGCCGCCAGACACACGGCCCGGCAAAAAGTCATTTTCATCGCTGTTTATCCTCATTCGAATGGACGCAAGCGTATATCAAAACGTCGTATTTGTACGCCGGAATAAGGCATGAAAAAAGGGCCCGCAGGCCCTTTAGCAACATCTTTTGCTGATTAGAACTGGTAAACCAGACCCAGCGCTACGATGTCGTCGGTGTTGATGCCCGCATCGCGGGTAAAGTCGTTTTTATCCAGCAGGTTGATTTTGTAATCAACATAGGTGGACATGTTTTTGTTGAAGTAGTAAGTCGCGCCGACATCAACGTATTTTACGATGTCCTGGTCGCCATAGCTGGCGCCGTAGCCGTTGCTGATGTCCTTACCTTTAGACTGCAGGTAAGCCACAGACGGACGCAGACCAAAGTCGAACTGGTACTGAGCAACCACTTCAAAGTTCTGCGCTTTGTTGGCAAAACCGTAAGAGTCGGACTTATTGTTGCCGTTAGAGGTACCAAAACGGGTTGCGTTATAGGTCTGAGAATACTGCGCTGCCAGATAGATGTTGTTCGCATCGTATTTCAGGCCGCCGGTGTAGACCGTAGCGCGATCGCCGTTACCATACAGGCGAGCGTCAGCGGTGTTGTTCTGATCGGCAGTACGTTTAGACGTGGTGATAGCGCCACCGACAGAGAAGCCTTCGCCGATTGCATAAGTCAGCGATCCGCCGTAACCGTCGCCGTTCTGGTTCAGCAGGCTGCGACCGTTGGTGTTTTCACCGCTCACGCTGCCGTTTTTGCCCTGATACTGTAACGCGAAGTCCAGACCATCCACCAGGCCGAAGAAGTCGGTGTTACGGTAAGTGGCATAGCCGTTACCACGTTGCTGCATAAAGTTGTCAGCGCCGTAGGTGTCGCCGCCGAACTCCGGCAGAACGTCGGTCCAGGAGGTCACGTCATAGGTTACGCCGTAGTTACGACCATAATCGAAGGAACCTGCGTCAGCGAATTTCAGACCCGCAAACGCCACACGCGTCCAGGAGTCGTTGCTGCCTTCAGTCTGGTTGCCCTGAATCTGATATTCCCACTGGCCATAACCGGTCAGCTGATCGTTAACCTGCGTTTCGCCTTTGAAGCCGATACGCATGTAGGTCTGGTCGCCGTCGCTGCCTTTGTCGTCAGAGAAGTAGTGCAGGCCATCAACTTTACCAAACAGGTCTAATTTGTTGCCGTCTTTATTATAAATTTCAGCCGCATTCGCTGCGCCTGCCACCAGCAGAGCTGGTACCAGGAGGGACAGTACTTTAACTTTCATGTTATTAACCCTCTGTTATATGCCTTTATTGCTTTTTTATGCCACTGCTTACTGGTTAACCCTCATTAACCAGTCGGCAAGTCCATTCTCCGCAAAAATACAGAATAATCCAACACGAATATGATACTAAAACTTTTAAGATGTTACAGTTATCTACATAGATGTTTCAAAATATGAATTTTACGGAACTTTTTTAAAGCAAAAATCAAGTAAAAATAAGCACAAATAGACAAAATATATCCACGAGACTTTTAAAATCAATGGGTTAAATTGATGAAATTCATAGCACTGAATGATAAAACAGAATCTTCATTCGCAACTAAAATAGTGACCGCTATCATCATTAACTTTATTTATTACCGTCATTCACTTCTGAATGTCTGTTTACCCCTATTTCAACCGGATGCTTCGCATTCGGTTTTTTTTACCCTTTTTCAGACACACCCGGCAGATTTATGCTACCTGCCTAAAACTATCACGGTTATTCACTACTCTCGCAGCTCTACCGTTCGTAAGACATTAGCAAATAATTTCTTGATATTTAGTGCTAAACATTTATAAGTAGTCTTTATATTTGTGCCGTTCTGCGAAGGTTGTACGCTTTTTCCGTCCCGCCGACGGAGCGCGTGTTAAGTTGCCCGGCATGACGTAAGAGTCTGGAAATTCATTCATTACCCTTTATACTGCCCTTCACCTTCAGCGTTGCTTTTACAGGTCGTAAACATAAATGAGTCAGTCTGACACAACGGTCTCTACCCGATTCTCCCTTCTACCGGGAAGCATTACCCGTTTCTTCTTATTGCTGATCATTGTGCTGCTGGTAACGATGGGCGTTATGGTACAGAGCGCCGTCAACGCCTGGTTGAAAGACAAAAGCTATCAAATTGTCGATATCACCCACGCTATTCATAAACGCGTGGATACCTGGCGGTATGTTACCTGGCAAATTTATGACAACATCGCCGCGACCACTACGCCATCGACAGGTGAAGGACTTCAGGAAACGCGTCTGAAGCAGGATGTGTATTATCTTGAAAAGCCGCGACGTAAAACTGAAGCGCTGATTTTCGGTTCCCATGACAGCGCCACGCTGGAAATGACGCAGCGTATGTCAACCTATCTGGATACGCTGTGGGGCGCGGAAAACGTGCCGTGGTCAATGTATTACCTCAACGGACAGGATAACAGCCTGATTCTTATCTCTACCCTACCGTTGAAAGATCTCTCTTCCGGCTTTAAAGAGTCCACTATTGGCAATATCGTCGATTCCCGCCGGGCAGAGATGTTGCAACAGGCGAATGCGCTGGATGAGCGCGAAAGTTTCTCCTCATTGCGAAAACTGGCCTGGCAAAACGGTCACTATTTTACGCTACGCACGACCTTCAATCAGCCAGGACATCTGGCGACCGTGGTGGCGTTTGATCTGCCCATTAATGATTTAATCCCGCCGGGAATGCCGCTGGACAGTTTTCGGATAGAGCCTGACGCAACCCAGACGACGGGGCGAAGCAGTGAAAAGGAAGCGCCTGATAGCGTCACGATTAGCTTTAACGGTTCAAAAATTGAGATCTCCTCAGCGCTTAACTCTACCGGAATGCGCCTGATCTGGCAGGTACCGTTCGGTACGCTTTTGCTTGATACGTTGCAAAATATTCTGCTGCCTTTACTGCTGAACATCGGGCTGCTGGCGTTGGCGTTATTTGGCTACGCTACGTTCCGTCATCAGCCGGGACGGACGACAGAATCGACATCCGGCAACGCGGCGAATAACGAGCTTCGCGTCTTACGCGCCATTAATGAAGAGATCGTTTCTCTGCTGCCGCTGGGTCTGCTGGTCTACGATCAGGAAGGAAACCGCACCGTGATCAGCAATAAAATCGCCGATCATCTGTTGCCGCATCTTAACCTGCAAAATATTACCAGCATGGCGGAACAGCATCAGGGCGTGATTCAGGCGACAATTAATAACGAACTGTATGAGATCCGTCTGTTTCGCAGCCAGATCGCCCCCCGCACGCAGATCTTTATTATCCGCGATCAGGACCGGGAAGTGCTGGTGAATAAGAAGCTTAAACAGGCGCAGCGTTTGTATGAGAAGAATCAGCAGGGCCGTGCCGCCTTTATGCAAAATATCAGCAACACGCTTAAAGAGCCCGTACGCCAACTGGCGGTTAACGCCGCGGCAGTCACCACGCCGGAAAGCCTGAAACTGGCGGATCAGGCGGATGTATTGGTACGTATGATCGATGAAATCCAACTGGCGAATATGCTGGAAAATGACGCATGGAAGAGCGAAGCAACGCTGTTCTCCCTGCAGGATCTTATTGACGAAGTCGTGCCGGAAGTGCTGCCCGCCATTAAGCGTAAAGGGCTGCAACTGCTGATTAATAACCATCTTAGCGGCAACGATGAACGCTGGGGCGATCGCGACGCCCTGCGCCGGATTTTGCTGCTGTTGATTCAGTATGCCGTCACGACGACCGCTATGGGTAAAATTACGCTTGAAGTCGAGCAGGATGAATCTATCGCGGAGCGTCTGACTTTCCGTATTCTGGATACAGGCGAAGGCGTAACGTTAAACGAGATTGATAATCTGCATTTCCCGTATATGAATGAAACGCAGGGCGACCGTTACGGCAAAGCGAATCCGCTCACCTTCTGGCTGTGCAATCAACTGGCGCGCAAACTGGGCGGTCATCTCAACATTAAAGCGCGGGAAACGCTGGGCACGCGCTATACCGTTCATGTCAAAATGCTTCCTCACGATCAGCATACCCAGGTCGAAGAGCGCCTGCTGGACGACGTGAGCGTGATGGTCGATGTGACGTCCAACGAGGTTCGCGCGATTGTGCTGCGTCAGTTAGAAAACTGGGGCGCCACCTGCATCACGCCGGATGAAAGGCAGATAAGTCAAGAATATGATCTCTTTTTAACGGATAATCCGTCTAATCTTACTGCCTCGGGCTTGCTTTTAAGCGATGATGAGTCAGGCGTGCGGAAAATTGGCCCGGGTCAGTTGCGCGTCAACTTTAATATGAGCAATGCTATGCAGGAAGCTGTACTACAACTTATCGAAGAGCAGCTGGCGCAGGAAGAGATTCCCGCCTCCCCGCTCGGCGGAGATGAAAATGCCGAGCTTCATGCCAGCGGCTACTATGCGCTATTTGTAGACACAGTACCGGATGATGTTAAGAGGTTGTATACTGAGGCGGCAACCAGCGATTTCGCTGCGCTGGCCCAAACGGCCCACCGCCTGAAAGGGGTGTTTGCCATGCTTAATCTGGTACCCGGCAAGCAGTTATGTGAAACGCTGGAACATCTGATTCGTGAGAAAGATGCTCCAGGTATAGAAAAATATATCAGCGACATTGACGCCTACGTCAAAAGCTTGCTGTAGCAAGGTAGCCCAATACATGAACAATATGAACGTAATTATTGCCGATGACCACCCGATTGTACTGTTCGGTATTCGCAAATCACTTGAACAAATCGAGTGGGTGAATGTTGTCGGCGAATTTGAAGATTCCACAGCATTGATCAACAACCTGCCGAAATTAGATGCGCATGTGTTGATCACTGACCTCTCCATGCCGGGAGATAAATACGGCGATGGGATCACCTTGATCAAGTACATCAAGCGTCATTTTCCGAGCCTGTCTATTATCGTTCTGACCATGAACAACAATCCGGCGATCCTGAGCGCCGTGTTGGATCTTGATATTGAAGGGATCGTACTCAAGCAGGGTGCGCCAACCGATCTGCCTAAGGCGCTGGCCGCGCTGCAAAAAGGCAAAAAATTCACCCCAGAAAGCGTTTCTCGTCTGCTGGAGAAAATCAGCGCAGGCGGTTACGGCGACAAGCGCCTGTCGCCAAAAGAGAGCGAAGTATTACGCCTGTTCGCCGAGGGCTTCCTGGTCACCGAAATCGCCAAGAAGCTCAACCGCAGCATTAAGACCATCAGCAGCCAGAAGAAATCGGCGATGATGAAACTGGGCGTAGAGAATGATATCGCGCTGCTCAACTATCTCTCTTCCGTCACCCTGAGTCCGACAGACAAAGAATAAATCGCTTTTATGTTACCCAGCCTGATGGCGCTACGCTTATCAGGCCTACCAGTCGACTCATCTTTTGCAGGCCGGATCAGGCGACGCCGCCATCCGGCATTTTTTATGCCCGCGTTTTACGTACCCGCTCGGCATACACCGCCAGCGTCTGTTTCAACACGTCCAGCGTCACAGGCTTCGACAAACAGCTGTCCATACCGGACTCCAGGCAACGTTGTTTCTCTTCCGCCAGCGCGTTCGCCGTCACGCCGACGACCGGCAGCGTCAGCCCAAGCTGACGAATACGCTGCGTCAGGCGGTAGCCGTCCATGTTCGGCATGTTCACATCGCTCAGAACAATATCGATAGCATTTTTACTCAGCACATTCAGAGCGTCCACGCCATCATTGGCTGTCTTACACTGATACCCCAGCGATCCCAATTGATCGGCCAGCAAGCGGCGATTGATAGGATGATCGTCAACGACCAGAATCATCATATCGTCATTTGAATCTGCGGTTTTATCCGTCGTCGGCAATGCGCTGGAAAGCGCTTCACTATCCAGCTCAATACTATAGATACGCGCCAACAGCGCGGGCAACTCATGCACCGACGCCACACTATGCACCCACTCGCCCGGCGCTCTTTCCAACGGAATCCCGATATGACGGCGGCAAAAGACGACCGCCGCCCTCCCCTGCCAGGTATGCTCCAGCGCGTCATCGACAATCAAAATATCGTCAGCAGCGGGTTCTTGCCCTTCATAACGCTGCGTATGAACGCCGCTACGCGCCAGACTGGTCTCAATAAACTGGCACAAAGAAGTATTGCGCACCGCCAGCCAACAGCAGGTTCCGGCGAGTCCTTCCACGCTCTTTTTCACAGGGTATTGCGCGCCATAAAGCGGGATGCGCAGCGTAAACTGGCTTCCCATGCCAGGCTCCGAATCGACGGAAATATCGCCGTCCATCATGCTGATCAATTTTTCGCAAATCGCCAGCCCCAGACCGGTCCCCTGAAAGTTACGCTGTACGCCGGTTCCCACCTGGAAGAAGGGATCGAACAGGCGAACCACCTCTTTTGCCGGAATACCAACCCCGGTATCCCGCACGCGAATGCTGAGATAATCCCCATCACAGCGCACATGCAGCACGATGCAGCCAATATCGGTAAACTTAATGGCGTTGCTCAACAGGTTTGAAATGACCTGCTGTAAACGCATCGGGTCGCCGTTCAGCGATACCGGCACGTCAGGCTCAATAAAACAATACAGGCCGAGCTGCTTACGCACCACCAGCGGCAGATAATTGGCGGTGATATGGTTCATCACCTCTCGCGGTGAAAATTCGCGCGGCTCAATCTTTAGCTGTTCCGACTCAATTTTCGAGAAGTCGAGAATGTCGCTGATAATTTTCAGCAACAGACTGGAGGAGTTATTCATCGCCGTGACCAGACGATCCACGCCTTTTGGCAACTCTTTGGTTTGCAGCAGATCGAGATTGCCGATGATACCGTACAGCGGTGTGCGCAATTCATGGCTGACCGTTGCAAGGAACATGGATTTAGACTGGCTTGCCTGTTCCGCCGCCTGCGCCATCTCCTGCAGCGACTCTTCCATTTTGACGCGCGTACTCACATCTACCAACACGCAAATCGCGACGTTTTCATTACGATAGCGGGAATGGACGAAGCTAATTTGCAAATTGGTATTATTGCTGGTCAATACATCAACAAAGTTGACCTGCTGGCCGCAAATGATTTGCGTCAGGCGCTGTCTGTCTTCATGCGTGAGCATGTTCAGGTAGGTGTGCGCCAGTTCGTTACTCAGAATATTGACGCCATCAATAGTGCGCAGAATACAGATCCCCACCGGCGCGGAGGCGACGATTTTACGGTTGAACTGTTCATGCTCTTCCAGACGCTGGGCATCGCTCTCCGCCGGAATAAAAATTCGCCGCTCATACATCCGCGCAAGCGTAAACAGCCCTGCGCCCACCAGCACGTTCAGCAGGATAGCGTTCAGGATAAGAATACGAATACGCTCCAGGACTAAATCTACAGGCACAGAATAGACAATACTGAGCGAGGATGGCGGCAGGCTTTTTTTGAGTACCAGTTCGCGAAAACCTGGCGTATAACCAAACCAGGAGCGCTCCTGCATCCAGCGCGGCTCCGCTTTAATAATGCCGTCAGGACCGGCCAACGAAATCAGCGAATGGCCGTTCTCATCAATAATGGTGACGCCCATCGGCAAACTGCCCGGCGTGAAAAAATTTTCCATGCGGATGGACTGCTCGACGCCCAGCAGCGCCTGCAGACGGTTGGCCAGATACACCGGCGTCAGCGCATAAAAGTAGCCCACGCCCTGACGCGCGCCCTGACTTATCCAGAAAAGGTTATTCCCACTTTCTTCCTGCGGCGCGTTGCGGTATTTCATAATCCGCTCATGTAACGCTTTTAACGCATCATCGCGCTCCACGGGCATTTCACGCAGGCCGAAATTCGCCATACAGAGGTTATCGCTGCCAATCAGGAAAACGCGGTTAAGATCATACGCTGCTGAAAAGTTGTCGCGCCAGTAACGCATAAACCAGGCCAGCGACTCCAGCGATCCGCGCCAGGCGGAGCCCATCGCCGCACAGTCTGAGTCGGCGAATAGCGGTTCAAAGTCCGGCACCACCATTTTGTCATCACGCGCACGCGACGACATAACGCCGTTTTCCGCCGTTAAACGGTTCTCGGCAATATATTTGAGCTCTTTCATCACATCCGATGTGCGCTGGATAAAACGCTGCGCCTGATCGGAGCTAAGGTTGAACTCCTGACGAATTTCAGATTCCCGCTGGTGCAGGGCATTGACGATGTAAAACACCGAAACAAAGGCGATTAAGAGCCAAATGAGTAACGCTAACGCTCTGAATAAGTAGCGCGAGACTTTCAGCGTAGTTCGAAAGGAAGCAAGGTATTTCAAAGGGGCGAAGCTCCGCCTCAGGATGTAAATAGAGTGTGACTAAGGTAGCGGTAAATGACGTAGCCCGCAACGGCAAAGAAAAAGGGCCGGATATCCGGCCCTCGCACAGCAATAACATTACTCGTCAGCGTCATCCGCAACGTCGTCATCGCTTTCCGCTTCCGGGGCGATATCCTCATCCCCTTCCGCCACGCTGCCGTCGATAGCGTCGAGTTCTTCGTCATCTACCGGTTCAGCAACGCGTTGCAGACCCACCACGTTTTCATCTTCCGCCGTGCGGATAAGGATAACGCCCTGGGTATTACGTCCCACTACGCTGATCTCGGACACACGGGTACGCACCAGAGTACCGGCATCCGTGATCATCATGATCTGGTCGCAATCGTCCACCTGTACCGCGCCAACAACGGAACCGTTGCGCTCGGTCACTTTGATAGAGATAACGCCCTGCGTCGCGCGAGACTTGGTCGGGTACTCGTCCGCTGCGGTACGCTTCCCGTAGCCGTTTTGCGTTACGGTCAGAATAGCGCCTTCGCCGCGTGGGATGATCAGAGAGACGACTTTATCGTCTCCCGCCAGCTTAATACCGCGCACACCGGTCGCGGTACGCCCCATCGCACGGACGGCGTCTTCTTTGAAGCGCACCACTTTACCCGCGGCCGAGAACAGCATGACTTCGTCAGAACCAGAAGTCAGGTCAACGCCAATCAGCTCGTCGCCGTCGTTGAGGTTCACCGCGATAATACCGGCGGAACGCGGACGGCTGAATTCGGTCAGCGCCGTTTTCTTCACGGTACCGCTGGCGGTCGCCATAAAGACGTTGACGCCCTCTTCGTACTCACGAACCGGCAGAATCGCGGTGATACGTTCGTTCGCTTCCAGCGGCAGCAGGTTGACGATCGGACGACCGCGCGCGCCACGGCTGGCTTCCGGCAACTGATAGACCTTCATCCAGTACAGACGGCCCCGGCTGGAGAAGCAGAGGATGGTGTCATGGGTGTTGGCCACCAGCAGGCGGTCGATAAAGTCTTCTTCTTTAATACGCGCGGCAGATTTACCTTTCCCACCACGACGTTGCGCTTCGTAATCCGTCAGCGGTTGATACTTGACGTAACCCTGGTGAGACAGCGTCACGACAACATCTTCCTGGCTAATCAGATCTTCGATATTAATATCGGCGCTGTTGGCGGTGATTTCGGTACGACGCTCATCGCCGAACTGATCGCGAATTAACTCCATCTCTTCGCGAATCACTTCCATCAGGCGATCGGCGCTGCCCAGAATGTGCAGCAGTTCAGCAATCTGCTCCAGCAACTCTTTGTATTCGTCGAGCAGTTTTTCATGCTCCAGGCCGGTCAGTTTCTGCAAACGCAGATCCAGAATCGCCTGCGCCTGCTGTTCAGTCAGGTAGTACTGACCGTCACGCACGCCAAATTCTGGCTCCAGCCATTCCGGACGCGCGGCGTCATCACCGGCGCGCTCCAGCATCGCAGCAACGTTACCCAGATCCCACGGACGCGAAATCAGCGCCGCTTTCGCTTCTGCCGGCGTTGGCGCGCGGCGAATCAGTTCGATAATCGGGTCGATGTTAGCTAGCGCAATCGCCAGAGCTTCAAGGATATGCGCGCGGTCACGGGCTTTACGCAGTTCAAAAATAGTCCGACGCGTCACCACTTCACGGCGGTGGCGCACGAACGCTGAAATGATGTCTTTCAGGTTCATGATCTTCGGCTGGCCGTGATGCAGCGCCACCATGTTAATACCGAAGGAAACCTGTAGCTGGGTCTGGGAGTAGAGATTATTAAGCACCACCTCGCCCACCGCATCGCGTTTTACTTCAATCACGATGCGCATACCGTCTTTGTCGGATTCGTCACGCAGCGCGCTGATGCCTTCCACGCGTTTATCTTTCACCAGCTCGGCGATTTTCTCGATCAGGCGCGCTTTGTTCACCTGATAGGGAATTTCATGGACGATGATGGTTTCACGGCCCGTTTTGGCGTCAGCTTCAACTTCCGCGCGGGCGCGGATGTACACTTTGCCACGACCGGTACGGTAGGCTTCTTCGATACCACGACGACCGTTGATGATCGCGGCGGTCGGGAAGTCCGGACCCGGAATATGTTCCATCAGCCCTTCAATGCTGATGTCTTCGTTGTCGATATACGCCAGGCAGCCGTTAATCACTTCCGTCAGGTTGTGCGGCGGGATATTCGTCGCCATACCTACTGCGATACCGGAAGAACCGTTCACCAGCAGATTCGGAATTTTGGTCGGCATGACGTCCGGAATTTTTTCCGTACCGTCATAGTTATCCACGAAATCCACCGTCTCTTTTTCGAGATCGGCCATCAGTTCGTGGGCGATTTTCGCCAGACGGATCTCCGTATAACGCATTGCCGCCGCGGAGTCGCCGTCAATAGAACCGAAGTTACCCTGACCATCCACCAGCATGTAACGCAGCGAGAATGGCTGCGCCATACGAACGATGGTGTCATACACTGCGGAATCGCCGTGGGGATGGTATTTACCGATTACGTCACCAACGACACGGGCAGATTTTTTATAGGCTTTGTTCCAGTCATTGCCCAATACGTTCATGGCGTAAAGTACGCGACGGTGTACCGGCTTCAGGCCATCTCGGACATCCGGCAGCGCACGGCCAACAATGACCGACATCGCATAATCCAGATAGGAGCTCTTCAGCTCTTCCTCAATGTTGACCGGTGTAATTTCTCTCGCAAGGTCGCTCATCTAACCGCTATCCCTCTACTGTATCCCGGATTCAAAGGTCGCAAATTATAACACATTCGCCCACGTACTGGTAAACGGAATGCAGCCAGACAATGCTTTATTCGGGTGCCGCATGCTCTCTTCATTTATAAGCGTGGTCTCGGCGTTTATTGGCGATCGGCTTCAGAGGCGACACAGGGGAGATCGGGGCCTGGCCAGGAAGAGGTTAGAAAATCAATACCTCCCGTGTATACCCGTCATACTTCAAGTTTCATGTGCGTTGGCAGCGAGTTACTCGGCCCATCCCTGGGCCTCGCCCCGTCGGGGTTAGCGCAAGCGCTGTTCAAGACGGTTAACCATTTTATCCTGCAACTCGAATTATTTAGGGAATATGCCGGGAGGCATAAACAATAATCAGTATCACCAGATGCTATTTAATCACATAGGCCAGATATTCTTTCACTACCTCATCGTTTAATTCCTGACCCAATCCGGGCTGTTCCGGCGCGACATAATAGCCATTTTCCGGCTGATAATCGTGGGTACAAAGTTCCCGAATAGATGCTTTCATCGCATTGGTATGATGCTCATGAATAATAAAGTTGGGAATTGCTGTTTCCATATGCAGCGCGGCTACCGTGGAAACAGGACCGCCGCAAACATGCACCTGTACAGTGGTGTCATAAATATTAGCATAGTCACAGATTTTCTTTCCTTCGGTAATTCCGCCGCAGAGACACAAATCAGGTTGAGCTACGGCAATAGACTGCTTCTCCAGTAATTCCCTGTATCCCCATCTTGTGTAGGAACGCTCACCAGTGGCGATTGGAATCGTTGTTGAACGGGAAACTTTCTGCATATTATCAGAATTTAATGGATGAATCGGTTCTTCATAAAGAAAGATACGATACTTTTCTATCGCCTTCGCAAATTGAATAGCTGAGTTTGTACCGAGAAGAGAATGGATTTCCACGATAATATCAGCATCATCCCCCATTGCTTCACGCATAGCGGCAATTCGCGCTTCCCCCATTTTTAATTGATCGGCCAGTAACAATCCTGAATAGTTACGATTTTTATTCTGAAAAACACAGTCATCGCCATTACGATCGATTTCGAGTGGATCCACTTTAATCGCATCATATCCATCGTCAAGAGCCGCACGCGCCGCCTCAGCATATTCATCAGGTGTCACTAATATCTGGCGTTTATCCCCCCAACCAAATTGTAACTGACTAGCATAGGTTCTTAACTTTTCATTAGTTTTCCCGCCAAGGAGCTGATAAACAGGTACACCTAAATATTTACCTTTGATATCCCAAAGAGCAATATCAATAGCGCTCATTCCGGCATAAAAAACGTTCCCGCCTCCCATCCCCCAAAAAGTCTTTCTGAAAAAGAACTCCCAAATTTTTTCGATATTTAATGGATCTTCACCCACAATCAATGGCGCCAGATCTCTGATGATCCCTACGCCAGCTTTAGCGCCTGCGCCATAGGCCAGCCCTACTTCGCCAATACCACTTAATCCTGAGTCGGTATTCACCCGAATAAGTACTGGATTATAGGAGGACATCGTTTGATCTCTTTTTTTTAATTCACAGTCAAAAACTTCAATAGACGTAATTTTCATAATTTCTCCATTTATCAGGTTCGTGATACAACATTTGTTTGTTGGCTTTTTTCTTTTTTCACATCAATTTTCATTAACGCCAGAACGGCTACCGCAGCGAAGCAAAGTATTGCCTCTACAATAAATATTCCTGTCGCACCATAATGAGTAGAAACGAATCCCAGTGATTTATTAATCAGGAATCCGCCAAGACTTGAACATGAGTTAATAAACGCAATGCTGACAGCCAACCCTGACGGCGACAATAATGCAGAAGGCAGCGCCCAGTAAGGTCCGTAATAGCTGAGGATCCCAACACCATAGAACGTTAGCCCCAGCATTCTCAGCGACATTGAGGGGACAAGAGCAATCATCAGAAAACCACAGCCTGCCAGAAACATGGGTAATGCAGCATGCCATTTTCGTTCATTCTTTTTATCGGAATGCCAGCCCCACCAGGGCATGCTGAACATAGCGAAAATAAACGGAATACTCATGATTAAACCAACGTCAGTATCCGTAAAATCAGCTGAAAATCCCTTCACCAACCCCGGCAACCAATAGTTTGCCGCCAGAGCAGCCGCCTGAATCAACATGTAGGCGAAAGAAAGCTGAAGCAAAACTGGATTTTTGATTACGGAAAGAAAGGATGAGTTGGTATTTTTATTTAATGCAGCTGCGGTTTCATTGTCAGTGCGTAATTTATTAACTAAGGCCGATATCTGCTGTGGCGTAAGCCATTTAGCCTTTTCTGGACTGTCAGGCAGTAAATAAAATGTCAGGATGCCAAGGAATACGGTAGGGATACCTTCAATAGCAAAAAGCCAGCGCCAGCCTTCATAATCCGGGGTATTCAAATGCTCGATGATCCAACCAGACATCGGCGCAGCCAATACCGATGCAACAGCAATAGATAACATGAAGAAACTATTGACTTTTCCGCGTTCACGAGCCGGGAACCAGCATGCAAGATAATAAACCATGCCCGGGAAAAAGCCAGCTTCAAATACCCCCAAAAAAATGCGAGCCAGCAAAATATGTTGAGTATCTTTAGCAAAAAAAATCAGCCCAGTTACCGCTCCCCAGCCGATAATAATGGAACTAATCCATTTTCTTGCACCAAGCTTTTGCAAGCCAATGCTACTCGGAATTTGAAAGATTAAATATGATATGAAGAATATAGAAGAAATATTAGCGAAATCCTCAGGCGTAATACCGAGAGATTCATTCATGCGTAATGCAGCAAACCCAATATTGACACGATCCATATAGTTAAAAAAGTAAAGAATAAAGGCCAAAGGAATGATTTTCCTTTTTACAATACGAATTGCATCGTATAAATTTTCTTGTGGACTACTCATTTTGCATCACCTTTTATGATTCAATGAATAAGGGTATTGACCGGAATCGATGTTACGTAAAAAACAATACAATTCAAAAGCTAATGTGTCATATCTGATATATCAGCAAGCAAACTTAATGAAATATACAATAACAACAATAAAGTATGTAAATTTTCTTATATCTGATATATTAGATCCGTTAATTTTGAATAAATTAATTACAATGGAGCCGGGTTTAACCATGGAGGAGAAGAAAATGAAAAATAGATTAAAGCGTGACTTTAGTCACATATCAATTGAAATACCCAAATCCATCACCCAGGTGATTAAAGAGAAAATAAGGGAGATGATTATCCATGGCGATTTCGATCTTGGGCAAGCGATCAGTGAAAATGAACTATCAAATATTCTGATGGTAAGTAAAACACCAATTCGTGAAGCTTTTATTTGGCTGAGCTATAATGAAAACCTGGTCAACATCATTCCCCGCAGTGGGACATTTGTTTTTTCTGTCACCGACGAGGATATCAATGATCTCATCAAAATGAGGGTTATCCTTGAACAGGGCGCAATTCGTGAAGCGATGGAGAAAAATGCTAACAATGTCATAGTCGAATTAAGCAATATTTTATCGAAGTCAGCAAAAATTAATGCAGAGCGAGATACGCAAGCTTACCTCAAACTGGATCATGATTTTCATTATGTTTTTGTGAAATATGCCGATAATAAATACATTTCGCAAGCACACCTGTTGATCTCAGCACGTTTATTGGCAATTCGCTACAGACTGGATTTTACCGCTGAATATATCACCAGCTCTAACCGGGGACATGCCACTATTTTGGATATGTTAAAAAACAACAACGTCGAGGGCGTCTGTAATTTTATCACGCACCACATCGGTAGCGGTTTTACAGAACGCGCAAGAAAACTTCTTGCGCTGAAAGCGTAATAAAGACGGCAGTAGATATAACGCAGCGACTTTGCACCTGCTATACTGCCCCGATAGATCAATAGCGGAATCTCATGTACTCATGAACACTGAAAAACCGTCGGTAGCTCACAACGTTGACCATAATGAAATCGCCAAATTCGAAGCCGTCGCGTCGCGCTGGTGGGATCTGGAGGGCGAATTCAAGCCATTGCATCGCATCAACCCCCTACGCCTTGGCTACATTACTGAGCGCTCAGGCGGCCTGTTTGGCAAAAAGGTACTCGACGTCGGCTGTGGCGGCGGCATTCTGGCGGAAAGTATGGCACGCGAAGGCGCAACCGTCACCGGGCTGGATATGGGCTTTGAGCCTTTGCAGGTCGCCAAACTGCATGCGCTGGAAAGCGGCATCGAGGTAGAGTACGTGCAGGAGACGGTTGAGGAACATGCGGCAAAACACGCCCAGCAATACGACGTCGTCACCTGTATGGAAATGCTGGAGCACGTTCCCGATCCGCAATCGGTCGTCCACGCCTGCGCCCAACTGGTTAAACCCGGCGGTGAGGTGTTCTTCTCAACGTTGAACCGCAATGGGAAATCCTGGCTGATGGCGGTCGTCGGCGCTGAGTATATTCTGCGCATGGTGCCAAAAGGCACGCACGACGTGAAGAAATTCATTAAGCCTGCTGAACTGTTAAGCTGGGTAGATGAAACCGTCCTGAAAGAGCAACATATCACCGGGCTGCACTACAACCCGATAACCAATACTTTCAAACTCGGTCCCGGAGTAGACGTTAACTACATGTTGCATACCCGCGCTAAAAAAGCCTGACATCAAAGAATTTTCCTATAAGGGTTGCGTTAGATCATCGGGCGCAACCTTTCTCTTCGATGAAGAAATCAGCATTCGATCAAATTTTGATTTTTTTTTATGAATTGTTGACATCCTCTCCAGGCCTTATCAGACGCGCATTTAGCGATTCTTACGCTTTTACAACCGCAATTTAACGCCAAAATCAACTCTTGTACTCAAAAGAATCCCTACTAGAATACTCACCATATAGCGTTTCACTTATCGATCACCCCCTATATATAGTATTTATCCACAGAGTTAGTCACAACGTGACGTTGTGGATAAGCGGGGGGATATTTTTCTTTCACGGACAGGTAAACAGGTAGAAAACCACATGAATCAGAGTCTGCTGGTGACAAAGCGTGACGGCCGTACTGAGCGCATCAATCTCGACAAAATTCATCGCGTGCTTGATTGGGCGGCAGAAGGACTGAATAACGTATCGGTTTCTCAGGTCGAGCTACGCTCGCATATTCAGTTTTATGATGGGATTAAGACCTCCGATATCCATGAAACTATCATTAAGGCCGCCGCAGACCTGATCTCTCGCGATGCGCCGGATTATCAATACCTGGCTGCGCGTCTGGCGATTTTCCACCTGCGTAAGAAAGCCTTCGGCCAGTTTGAGCCGCCCGCACTTTACCACCATGTGGTAAAAATGGTTGAGCTTGGCAAATACGACAATCATCTGCTGGAAGACTACACGGAAGAAGAGTTCAAGCAGATGGATTCGTTTATCGTTCACGATCGCGATATGACCTTCTCCTACGCTGCCGTTAAGCAGCTGGAAGGGAAATATCTGGTGCAAAACCGCGTGACCGGCGAAATCTATGAAAGCGCGCAGTTCCTCTACATTCTGGTAGCGGCCTGCCTGTTCTCGAACTATCCGCGTGAAACGCGTCTTGACTATGTAAAACGTTTTTACGATGCGGTCTCTACGTTCAAAATCTCGCTGCCGACGCCAATTATGTCCGGCGTGCGTACCCCAACCCGTCAGTTCAGCTCTTGCGTACTGATCGAGTGTGGCGACAGTCTGGATTCCATCAACGCCACCTCCAGCGCTATCGTGAAATACGTTTCTCAGCGCGCCGGTATCGGTATCAACGCGGGACGCATTCGCGCGCTGGGCAGCCCGATTCGCGGCGGCGAAGCGTTCCACACCGGCTGCATCCCGTTCTACAAGCACTTCCAGACGGCGGTGAAATCCTGCTCGCAGGGCGGCGTGCGCGGCGGCGCGGCGACACTGTTCTATCCGATGTGGCATCTGGAAGTGGAAAGCTTGCTGGTGCTGAAAAACAACCGCGGCGTGGAAGGTAACCGCGTACGTCACATGGACTACGGCGTACAGATCAACAAGCTGATGTACACCCGCCTGCTGAAGGGCGGCGACATTACGTTGTTCAGTCCGTCCGATGTACCCGGGCTATACGATGCGTTCTTCGCCGACCAGGACGAATTCGAACGCCTGTACGTGAAATATGAAAACGACGACAGCATCCGCAAACAGCGTGTGAAAGCGGTCGAACTGTTCTCGCTGATGATGCAGGAACGCGCCTCTACCGGTCGTATCTATATCCAGAACGTTGACCACTGCAATACTCACAGTCCGTTCGATCCGGTTGTCGCCCCGGTACGCCAGTCTAACCTGTGTCTGGAGATTGCCCTGCCGACCAAACCGCTGCACGATGTCAACGATGAAAACGGCGAAATTGCGTTGTGTACGCTGTCTGCATTCAACCTGGGCGCCATTAAAACTCTGGACGAGCTGGAAGAACTGGCTATTCTGGCAGTACGCGCTTTGGATGCTCTGCTCGATTATCAGGATTACCCGATTCCGGCTGCCAAACGCGGCGCAATGGGCCGTCGTACGCTGGGCATTGGCGTGATTAACTTCGCCTACTGGCTGGCGAAAAACGGTAAACGTTATTCCGACGGCAGCGCCAATAATCTGACGCATAAAACCTTCGAAGCCATTCAATACTATCTGCTTAAAGCGTCCAACGAACTGGCGAAAGAGCAAGGCGCCTGCCCATGGTTCAACGAAACCACCTATGCAAAAGGCATTTTGCCGATCGACACCTACAAAAAAGATCTGGATGCGATCGTCAACGAACCGCTGCACTACGACTGGGAACAGCTGCGTGAGTCGATCAAAACCCACGGTCTGCGTAACTCCACGCTATCGGCGCTAATGCCGTCGGAAACGTCGTCCCAGATCTCCAACGCCACTAACGGTATCGAACCACCGCGCGGCTACGTCAGCATCAAGGCCTCGAAAGACGGTATTTTGCGTCAGGTCGTGCCGGATTATGAGCATCTGAAAGACGCTTACGAACTGTTGTGGGAGATGCCGAACAACGACGGTTATCTGCAACTGGTGGGTATCATGCAGAAGTTTATCGATCAGTCGATTTCCGCCAATACTAACTACGATCCGTCACGTTTCCCGTCAGGAAAAGTGCCGATGCAGCAACTGCTGAAAGATTTGCTCACCGCGTATAAGTTTGGCGTGAAAACTCTGTACTATCAAAATACCCGCGACGGCGCGGAAGATGCGCAGGACGATTTGGCGCCTTCTATTCAGGACGATGGCTGCGAAAGCGGCGCTTGTAAGATCTGATGAATAGTGCCGGGTAGCGCTATGCTTACCCGGCCTACGATTGTACGGTTTGTAGGCCGGATAAGGCGCTTGCGCCGCCATCCGGCGCTCATCCCATAAAGGATTCACTTCAATGGCATACACCACTTTTTCACAGACGAAAAACGATCAGCTCAAGGAACCCATGTTCTTTGGCCAGCCGGTCAACGTTGCACGCTATGACCAGCAGAAATATGACATCTTCGAAAAACTGATCGAAAAACAGCTCTCTTTCTTCTGGCGTCCGGAAGAGGTCGACGTCTCCCGCGATCGTATCGATTATCAGGCGTTGCCGGAGCACGAAAAACATATCTTCATCAGCAACCTCAAATACCAGACGCTGCTGGATTCCATTCAGGGACGTAGCCCGAACGTCGCCCTGCTGCCGCTCATTTCCATCCCGGAGCTGGAGACGTGGGTAGAGACCTGGGCGTTTTCTGAGACGATTCACTCACGATCCTACACCCACATTATTCGTAACATCGTCAACGATCCGGCGGTCGTGTTTGACGATATCGTGACCAATGAGCAAATTCAGAAGCGCGCCGAAGGGATCTCCGCCTACTACGACGAACTTATTGAGATGACCAGTTACTGGCATCTGCTCGGTGAAGGCACCCATACCGTTAATGGCAAAACGGTTGTCGTAAATCTGCGTGAGCTGAAGAAAAAACTGTATCTGTGCCTGATGAGTGTGAACGCGCTGGAAGCCATCCGCTTCTACGTCAGCTTCGCCTGCTCTTTCGCATTTGCCGAGCGTGAACTGATGGAAGGCAACGCCAAAATTATCCGTCTGATCGCCCGTGACGAAGCTCTGCATCTGACCGGCACGCAACATATGCTGAACCTGTTGCGTAGCGGCGTGGACGACCCGGAGATGGCGGAAATCGCCGAAGAGTGTAAACAGGAATGTTATGACCTGTTCGTGCAGGCGGCGCAGCAGGAAAAAGAGTGGGCGGACTATCTGTTCCGCGACGGTTCGATGATCGGCCTGAATAAAGATATCCTGTGTCAATACGTTGAATATATTACTAATATTCGTATGCAGGCGGTAGGGCTGGATCTGCCGTTCCAGACCCGCTCCAACCCAATCCCGTGGATCAATACCTGGCTGGTGTCCGATAACGTTCAGGTCGCGCCACAGGAAGTGGAAGTTAGCTCTTATCTGGTCGGACAAATCGATTCGGAAGTCGATACCGACGATCTGAGTAATTTCCAGCTCTGATGGGACGCGTCACGCTGCGTATCACTGGCACACAGCTGCTGTGCCAGGATGAACACCCTTCTCTGCTGGCCGCGCTGGAATCACATAACGTTGAGGTGGAGTATCAGTGCCGCGAAGGATATTGCGGCTCCTGTCGTACCCGGCTGGTTGCCGGTCAGGTTGACTGGATTACGGAACCTTTAGCGTTTATCCAGCCGGGAGAGATTTTGCCCTGCTGCTGCAGGGCAAAAGGCGATATCGAAATCGAGATGTAACTCAGTGCAACTCGCTGGTGGAAACCAAAGGCATCACGCCACGTTTTTTCATCTGCACGGCATACAGTGCGCCAGCGAGTACCACCAGCACCGCGCCAGCGACATAAATCATACGATAGCCAACCGACTCAACCATCATTCCCATGATAAAGGCGCCAATCGCCATTCCGGCGTCCATCGCGTTAAAGAACAGTGAATTCGCCACGCCGATTTTATGCGGTTCAACCGAGCTGATAATTTGCGTCTGGAAAACCGGCGTGACCGAACCGTAGCCGATACCGATTAGACCGCCGGAAATAATCATCATGATGCTGCCATTGGTGTAGCCCAGCGCCACCAGACCGATGGTAAAAGCCAACAGGCATGGGAAAACAACATATTTCGGCCCTTTTTTATCACAAATATTCCCGGTGAAGGTACGGCATATCATCAGGAAAATCGCGTAGCACAGCAGGAAATTACTGGCCGCCGCCATTAAATCCAGCTCACGCGCATACAGCGCCAGGAAAGCCGACACGCCGGCATAGGAGAAAGTCATAAAAAAGGTGACCAGCGCAAAAGGCAAGGCGGCGCGGTCAAACATCGCGGCAAAACCCAGATTCGGTTTCGAACCATCGGCATGACGAATTACCGGAGGGACCGTCACAATCAGGGAAAGCACAATCCCTAACGCCGCTACAGCGGAACAAAGCCAGAATGCGGCAGTGAACGCGTTCCAGCGGGCCATATTCAAACCGATCCACGGTCCTACGACCATCGCCAGGCCCATCGCTAAAGAGAAAAAGCTGATGCCCTCTCCACGTCGGGAGGCCGGAATTAACCGCGCTGAAATAGTTCCTTTTACCGTGGTAATAATACCAAACGTAATCCCATGAAGTACGCGGATAAAGAGCAGCGACTCGATAGAATGGCAAACCGGATACAGCGCGGTAATCACCAAAAAAGCCAGAGAAGAGAGCACCAGAATCTTTTTATTCGAATATTTTCCCACCCACTGTCCGGCAAATGGCCGAATAACAATTGCCGCGGCCAAGAAACATGTCACTAACAGCCCGGCCTTATCTGCAGAAGCATGCAGGCGGTCAGCGATATAAATGGGTAATAAAGTTAGCAGTACATAAAAAACAAAAAAGATAATAAAACTGACTATGGTGATTGCCCAAAAATCCTTCGTCCATAATTTTTCTTTCATTCTTAACGACCCGTTCAGATGGCGCACGCAGGCAACGCTCAGCTCAACTGAACACCTATCAGGTGCGTCAAATGTGATGTATTCGATAGAATCACAGTATAAACAAGTGCACTCTATTAGAAAAATTAATCGTTTTAATTATATTGATTAGGTTTTACTAATGACGCTAACCCAAATCCACGCCCTGCTTGCCGTACTGGAGTACGGCGGATTTACCGAAGCCAGCAAACGGCTATACATGACACAATCCGCCGTCAGCCAGGCCATCTCCGCGCTTGAGGAGGAGCTCGGCGTTGACATATTGATTCGTGAGCGTCGTAAAGAGATTGAGCTTACCGCCGCCGGTAGCCGCATCGTCAGGCATTTACGCGCGATCCAGCGCGACGTCAACGCGGTAAAAGAGATTGCCGAACAAGAAAAAAAGAACCCGGCCCGTACGCTACGGATTGGCTGTTTTCCCAGCGCCTGCGCCTGCATTTTACCCGGCGTCATTCGCTATTTTGAAAGCCATCATCCAAATGTAAAAATTATCCCCTATGAAGAGAACAGTACGGCTATTATTGATTCGCTGCAGGACGGAAGTATTGATGCCGGTTTCGTTCCTTTTCCGGTCAACGGTATGTATTGCGTCCCCATTTACCGGGATAAATTCACCGTAGTGGTGCCTGAAAATCATCCCCTGGCGACCAACAGTACAGTAACGGTTGAAGAACTGATGGACGAACCCCTTATTGTCAGTAAAGGTCGTTATGAATTAAGCATTATGGCGTTGTTTAAAGAAAAGGGTATTGAGCCGATATTTAAATATGAATTTAACCATCCCGATACTGCGCTGAATTTTATTCGCCAGGGATTAGGTATCGCCTTATTGCCAGAATTAACCTTAAAAGCCACGACAGGAAAATTATGCTCCGTGGCGCTGGAACCCACCTTTTATCGACAAATTTCCCTGTTAGCAAAAGAACCGCCGGTAGAAGGAAGTCCGCTATTTTTATTACAAAAATGTATGGAAACACTGACCGATGAGGGGTTGCTATAAAACAACCCCGCCTGATGGCATTGCGTTTACCAGACTTACGCTGGCAAACGTTGCGCCAGGCCGGATGAGGCGTTTATGCCCTCATCCGGCGCGTCACTTCGACTATGGCAAACCTTTAGTCATTTTTTTGCAGGAACATGACCGCCTTATCCGGGAAGTCAGTGAACAGCCCGTCGACGCCCGCCTTGTTATACAGGATGTCGTACAACTGATTAACGTCTGTGGCATAGTCCGGCAATTGATCGGCACGCACAGTGTAAGGATGCACTACCATCTTATTCTGATGTGCGTCTTGCACCATTCCAGTCAGCTTGATATTCCCTTTCGTTGAGCCTTCCGCGACCAGCATATGGTAATCCGGACCAATACCGTCCGCATATTCCGCCACCTGCTTCATAGCGCCCGGCTTAAACATCCAGTCGTAGTTGTAATTTACCCAACGACCGTCCGGCTGTTTCTGCTGTGTTTCATTCCAGTCGGTATACGCAATAAGTTGAACCAGATTGAGATCCATCCCCATTTTGGGTTCCAGTTCATTCTTAATACGTTTCAGCTCAGCGACATCAAAACACTGCAAATAGACATTGTCCTGCTTGCCGGTGTAACCATACTTCTTCAGCACTTCCAGCGTTTTCGCGGCAATATCTTTCCCTTCCTGATGATGGAACCACGGCGCTTTAATTTCCGGATAAATACCGATATTTTTACCGGTAGAGTGATTTAATCCCTGAACGAATTCAATTTCCTCTTCAAAGGTATGAATGCGGAAATCAGATTTTCCCATCGGGAAACGGCCCGGATAAGTTTGTACTTTTTTGCCGTTTTCAATATCAAACCCTTCGGTAAACTTCAGGGATTTAATTTCATCCAGCGTAAAATCGATAGCGTAATAGCGCCCATCTTTACGCGCCCGGTCCGGAAAACGGTCAGCGACGTCAGTCACCCGGTCAAGGTAGTGGTCATGGAGGACGACCAGATGGTCGTCCTTTGTCATCACTAAATCTTGTTCCAGATAATCTGCCCCTTGCGCATACGCCATCGCTTTCGCTGGTAGCGTATGCTCCGGCAGATAACCGCTGGCGCCACGGTGGGCGATAACGACTTTTTCAGCCGCCACGGCGCCGCTTCCGATGGCCATTCCTGCCAACATCAACGCCACGCTAAGGTTTTTCAGTGTGGTTTTCATGTTATTAGCCTCCGTTGCGTTTTAACTGCAGCTCATCATGATGGCGTTTTTCGCCAATCATCACGACCACCAGCAGGATTACCGCCAGAATACTGCCGCCAATCATCACCATAAAGCCGCCATCCCAACCGAAGAAGTCAACGGTATAACCCACAATGGCGCTTGCAGCGACAGAACCGCCCAGGTAACCAAACAGACCGGTAAAGCCCGCCGCCGTACCCGCCGCTTTTTTCGGCGCCAGTTCCAGCGCGTGCAGACCGATCAACATTACCGGGCCGTAGATCAGGAAGCCGATGATAATCATACAAGCCATATCAACGTTCGGGTTTCCTGCCGGGTTCATCCAGTAAACGATGGTCGCGATAGTCACCAGGGTCATAAAGAACACGCCGGTCGCACCGCGGTTGCCACGGAAGACTTTATCCGACATCCAGCCACACAGCAGCGTGCCCGGAATACCCGCGTATTCATACAGGAAGTAGGCCCAGGAGGATTTATCGAGTGCGAAATGCTTCACTTCTTTCAGGTAGGTCGGCGACCAGTCGAGGATACCGTAGCGCAGCAGATAGACAAACACGTTGGCGATAGCGATGTACCACAACAGTTTGTTCGGCAGTACGTACTGCATGAAGATCTGCTTCGCAGTCAGCTCTTCTTCCGCTTTTTCGTTGTAGTCATCCGGATAGTCGTTTTTATACTCTTCGATAGGCGGCAGACCGCAGGATTGCGGCGTATCGCGCATCATTGCGAAAGCGAACAGCGCCACCACAATCGCGCCAAAGGCTGGCATATAGAGCGCCGCTTTCCAGTCGTTAAACCACGCCATCCCCAGCAGGAACAGCAGTGGCGGGATCCCGCCGCCGACGTTATGCGCACAGTTCCAGACCGACACAATGCCGCCGCGCTCTTTCTGCGACCACCAGTGAACCATCGTACGTCCGCACGGCGGCCACCCCATCCCCTGGAACCAGCCGCAAAGGAACAACAGCACAAACATCACGGCGATGCTGGATGTCGCCCACGGTACAAAGCCCATAAACAACATGACTGCTGCGGCCAGAATCAACCCTGCCGGCAGGAAAACGCGCGGATTCGAGCGATCGGACACCGAACCCATTATAAATTTCGAAAAACCATAAGCGATGGAAATCCCGGACAGCGCAAAGCCCAGATCGCCGCGTGAAAAACCCTGTTCTACCAGGTAGGGCATCGCGAGGGCAAAGTTCTTGCGCACCAGATAATACGCGGCATAGCCAAAGAATATCCCCAGGAAAATCTGCCAGCGTAATCGGCGATAGGTCGGATCAATCTCCGCCGCTGGCAAGCGCGCTTTATGCGGCGCTGGTTTAAAAATACTCAACATATTGTAGCCTCCGTGGCCCGTATTTTATTTAGAGGTAAACACCGCAGTTTGTTCAAACAACCCCGCTGCTCCCAGTGTGGCCGCGATGTTAAGTAAAGATACGTCACGTTAATGTGAATTACAGCACATATTGTTACAGTTTTATGACTAATGTTCAGAAAGGCGCACGAAATCACGTTTCATTTTCGAATAGTGAGCGATTATGCGCGAAATCAAACATTCCATATGATTTGTATGGCTAAATGATAAAAAACGAACTGTGAGGAAAAACAATGAAAATTCGCGACTCGCAAGCAAGTGACGTGATTATCATTGGCGGTGGAGCAACAGGCGCAGGGATCGCCCGCGACTGCGCGCTGCGCGGTTTACGTGTCATTCTGGTGGAGCGGCATGATATAGCGACTGGCGCGACCGGGCGTAACCACGGGCTGCTGCACAGCGGCGCTCGTTATGCGGTTACCGACGCGGAATCCGCGCGCGAGTGCATTAGTGAAAACCAGATTTTAAAACGGATCGCCCGCCATTGCGTCGAACCGACGGATGGTCTGTTTATTACGTTGCCGGAAGATGATCTTGCGTTTCAGGCCACCTTTATTCGCGCCTGTGAAGCGGCGGGCATTCGCGCTGAAGCCATCGATCCGCAGCAGGCTCGCATCATCGAACCTTCCGTTAACCCTGCGCTCATCGGTGCGGTAAAAGTGCCGGATGGCACCGTGGACCCTTTCCGCCTTACCGCCGCCAATATGCTGGATGCCAGAGAACATGGCGCAATCGTGTTAACGGCGCATGAAGTGACCGGGCTCATTCGTGAAGGCGCAACGGTCTGTGGCGTCCATGTGCGCAACCATCTCACTGGCGAAACCCAGACGCTTCACGCGCCGGTGGTGGTCAATGCGGCTGGTATCTGGGGGCAACGGATCGCCGAATACGCCGACCTGAGTATTCGCATGTTCCCGGCGAAAGGCTCACTGTTGATCATGGACCATCGGATCAACCAGCATGTCATTAACCGCTGCCGGAAACCATCGGATGCCGACATTCTGGTACCTGGCGATACGATTTCACTGATCGGCACTACCTCTACCCATATTGATTACAATGAGATAGACAGCAACCGCGTCACCGCAGATGAAGTCGATATCCTGCTGCGTGAAGGGGAAAAACTGGCCCCTGTCATGGCGAAGACGCGTATTCTGCGCGCGTATTCCGGCGTCCGCCCGCTGGTGGCCAGTGATGACGATCCCAGCGGTCGTAACGTCAGCCGCGGTATTGTGTTGTTCGACCACGCCGAACGCGACGGGCTTGAAGGCTTCATTACCATTACCGGCGGGAAGCTAATGACTTACCGCCTGATGGCGGAATGGGCGACCGACGCCGTGTGCCGCAAGTTGGGCAATACTCGCCCCTGCATCACGGCGGATACGCCGTTGCCTGGCTCAAAAGAGTCTACGGAACATACGCTGAAACGCATTATCTCGCTTCCCGCGCCGCTACGCGGATCGGCGGTTTATCGGCATGGCGATCGCACGCCGGGGTGGCTGAGCGAAGGCCGCCAACACCGTAGCCTGGTCTGTGAATGCGAGGCCGTCACGGCGGGAGAAGTGCAGTATGCCGTCGAAAACTTAACCGTGAATAGCCTGCTGGATCTGCGTCGTCGCACCCGCGTAGGGATGGGCACTTGCCAGGGCGAGCTGTGCGCCTGCCGCGCGGCCGGGCTATTGCAGCGTTTTAATGTGACGACCGCGGCGCAATCTATTACGCAACTCTCTGAATTTCTGAATGAGCGCTGGAAAGGCGTACAACCTGTCGCCTGGGGAGACGCGCTGCGCGAAAGCGAATTCACGCGCTGGGTTTATCAGGGATTATGCGGTCTGGAGAAGGAGCACCAGGATGAAATTTGATACGGTTATTATGGGCGGCGGTCTCGCCGGTTTGCTGTGCGGACTGCAACTCCAGCAGCATGGATTACGCTGCGCCATCGTCACCCGCGGACAAAGCGCACTGCATTTTTCCTCCGGCTCGCTGGATCTACTCAGCGCCCTGCCCGACGGCCAACCGGTGACCGACATTACCGCCGGGCTTGATGCGCTGCGCCGCCAGGCACCTGAACATCCTTATTCACGTTTGGGCGCGCAAAAAGTCCTTACGCTGGCGCAACAGGCGCAAACGCTACTTAACGCCAGCGGCGCGCAGTTATACGGCGACGTACAGCAGGCGCACCAGCGTGTCACGCCGCTTGGCACATTGCGTTCAACCTGGCTTAGCTCGCCGGAAGTACCGGTCTGGCCGTTATCCGCACAGCGAATTTGCGTCGTCGGCGTTAGCGGATTACTGGATTTCCAGGCGCACCTTGCGGCAGCGTCGCTGCGTCAACGCGATCTCAACGTGGAAACCGCAGAAATCGACCTTCCGGAACTGGACGTACTGCGTGATAACCCGACGGAATTTCGCGCGGTCAATATTGCGCGTCTGCTTGATAACGAAGAAAAATGGCCGCTGCTGTACGACGCGCTGTCGCCAATAGCGACAAACTGCGACATGATCATCATGCCCGCCTGCTTCGGGCTGGCGAACGATACGCTGTGGCGCTGGCTTAACGAACGTCTGCCCTGCGCGCTCACGCTGCTGCCGACGCTGCCGCCATCGGTGCTCGGTATTCGTCTGCACAATCAGCTCCAGCGCCAGTTTGTCCGTCAGGGCGGCATCTGGATGCCGGGCGATGAAGTGAAGAAAGTCACCTGCCGTCGCGGTACCGTGAGCGAAATATGGACCCGCAACCATGCCGATATCCCACTGCGCCCGCGTTTTGCCGTACTTGCCAGCGGTAGCTTCTTTAGTAGCGGTCTGGTTGCCGAGCGCGAAGGGATCCGCGAACCTATTTTAGGGCTCGACGTACAACAAACGGCCACCCGCGCCGAATGGTATCAACAACATTTCTTCGACCCACAGCCCTGGCAGCAGTTTGGCGTCGTGACGGATGACGCTTTCCGCCCCTCCCTTGCGGGCAACACGGTAGAAAATCTGTATGCAATAGGTTCTGTGCTGGCGGGATTCGATCCTATAGCTGAGGGATGCGGCGGCGGCGTCTGCGCAGTCAGCGCCCTCCAGGCCGCGCACCATATCGCTGAGCGTGCAGGAGAACAGCAATGAGCGACACACGTTTTGAAAGTTGTATTAAATGTACGGTGTGCACCACCGCGTGCCCGGTCAGCCGCGTTAATCCAGGCTACCCTGGCCCTAAACAGGCCGGACCGGATGGCGAACGCCTGCGTCTGAAAGACGGCGCGCTGTATGATGAGGCGCTGAAATATTGCATTAACTGCAAACGGTGTGAGGTCGCCTGTCCGTCGGACGTGAAGATTGGCGATATCATCCAGCGCGCCCGCGCGAAATACGATACGACGCGCCCGTCATTGCGTAACTTTATTCTCAGCCATACCGATCTGATGGGCAGCGTTTCAACGCCGTTCGCGCCGGTGGTCAATACCGCCACCGCATTAAAGCCAGTGCGCCAGTTGCTTGATTACGCGCTCAAAATCGATCATCGCCGCACCTTACCAAAATACTCTTTCGGCACCTTCCGCCGCTGGTATCGTAGCGTGGCGGCGCAGCAGGCTAAATACAAAGATCAGGTCGCCTTTTTCCATGGCTGTTTTGTGAATTACAACCATCCGCAGCTCGGAAAAGATCTGATTAAGGTGCTGAACGCAATGGGTACCGGCGTACAGTTACTGAGTAAAGAGAAGTGTTGCGGCGTACCGCTGATCGCTAACGGTTTTACGGATAAAGCTCGCAAGCAGGCTATCAGCAATGTGGAGTCGCTACGCGAGGCGATTGCCGTCAAAGGTATTCCGGTCATCGCCACGTCATCCACCTGTACGTTTGCGTTGCGCGATGAATATCCTGAAGTGCTGGACGTGGACAACGCCGGGCTGCGCGAACATATCGAGTTGGCCACCCGCTGGCTATGGCGCAAACTGGATGCCGGGAAAACGCTGCCGCTTAATCCTTTGCCGCTGAAAGTGGTCTACCATACGCCGTGTCATATGGAAAAAATGGGCTGGACGCTTTACACGCTTGAACTGTTGCGGCAAATTCCGGGGCTTGAATTGACGGTACTTGATTCACAGTGCTGCGGCATTGCCGGTACGTATGGATTTAAAAAGGAAAACTATCCAACATCACAGTCCATCGGCGCGCCGCTGTTCCGCCAGATTGAAGAGAGCGGCGCGGACATTGTCGTCACCGATTGTGAAACCTGTAAGTGGCAAATTGAGATGTCTACAAGCAAACGCTGCGAACACCCCATTACGCTACTGGCCCAGGCGCTCGGCTAAGTAAAAAGCGCCGGAGCCCCTCCGGCGCCATTACCCTGATAACCGGGACCGATTTTCCATCAGACATATACCCTTCATACTTCAAGTTGCTTATGTGTTGGCTACGGATTATTTTGGGTATAAACGCGGATGTCTCTTTGCAATAACCTGCCCTATTTGGTTAACCATGACCGCTAACCCACGGTGGCATGACAGATAACGACGTTACTGTTTATAGAGCAATATCTCTTGTATCGACGCGTTACCAGCCTCCTTTAAAGAGGGAGATAACTGAATATCTCCGATAATAATTGAGTGCTATGTGAATAATAATAAAATCAGGTCTATGCCTGATTTAATATATCCCCCACTAACAATAATATTTTTACAAATAATTATAAATTACATCATATTCGCTACTTTCACCTACCAGGAAACAGAGCAAAATGAATATATGTGTAAATTCACTTTACCGATTGAGCATACCGCAATTTCACAGCTTATATGCAGAAGAGGTGAGCGATGAGACGCTTGCGTTGTTGTTTAGCGCCGTAGAGAACGGTGATCAGAATTGTATTGATCTGGTATGCAATCTTGCGTTACGCAACGATGATCTGGGACATAGAGTTGAGAAATTTCTTTTTGATCTTTTTAGCGGAAAAAGATTGGGCTCACCAGATATAGATAAAAAAATCAATCAGGCTTGCCTTGTATTACATCAAATTGCCAATAACGATATAACAAAAAATAATACTGAGTGGAAAAAGCTACATGCCCCTTCCAGATTACTTTATATGGCCGGTTCCGCGACAACCGACCTTTCTAAAAAAATAGAAATAGCACATAAAATTATGGGCGACCAGTTCGCTCAGACAGATCAAGAACAGGTAGGAGTTGAAAACCTTTGGTGTGGTGCGCGAATGATGTCGTCAGATGAGCTAGCAGCTGCAACGCAAGGTCTGGTTCAAGAATCACCTTTTCTCTCGGTAAACTATCCTATTGGGCTTATTCATCCTACCACCAAAGAAAATATATTACGCACTCAGCTACTTGAAAAGATGGCTCAATCAGGATTATGTGAAAATGAAATCTTTCTGATAAATACAGGAGATCACTGGCTTCTCTGTTTATTTTATAAACTTGCAGAAAAAATAAAATGCCTTATATTTAATACTTATCATGATTTAAATGAAAATACTAAGCAAGAGATTATAGAAGCAGCAACAATTGCAGGCATATCAGAAAAAGAAGATATTGATTTTGTTGAGACTAATTTACAAAATAATGTACCCAACGGCTGCGGTCTATTTTGTTACCATACAATTCAACTCTTATCGAATGCCGGACAAAACGATCCTGCTACCACACTACGAGAGTTTGCGGAAAAGTTCTTAACGCTTTCAGTAGAGGAACAAACACTATTTAACACCCAAACCCGGCGACAAATATATGAATACAGTCTCCAGTAATGGTGAGTACTTAGAGCCTATCCCATTAGGCTATTTTATTCGCCATTTTGGGACCGGGCAGTGCTCAAAATCCTCACGTACTACGTGTACGCTACGGTTTCTGCGCGCTGGCCGGCCCCAAACTGGCTTCAACAATTACGCCTGGTGGGATAGGCTCTTATCCTGAAATGATGCTCTGCGAAGAATTTATAAGTATATAAGGGTGGGAAGGCCAGGCCTTCCCACTAAAAGTTCTATGCCGTCAATGATTCAACCACGTCTATCCAGCCATGCTCGCTGGTAATGTCCTCGCCATTAAGCCAGCGGCGCAGCATATTTAGCGCCATCATCGCGCAGACCTCCTGACGTATTGCCAGACTATACCGATTGGCGCTAAAACGCACGCGTAAGGCATACGTGCCATCCGGCATTTTTCTCAATAACTACGTTTTGCCGTGCTTACTGACTGAACAGATTTAAACATCGCCAACCTGCTGTCCAGCGCCTCGGTGTAGAGCATCGTATCTACCCCGACCGCGACAAAATTCGCGCCCCACGCCAGACATTTCTGCGCCATTGCCGGATCGACCGCCAAAAAACCCGCCGCTTTTCCGGCGGCGCGAATACGATAAATACACGCTTCAATGATCCGCTGCACTTCCGGGTGTCCGGCATTATCGGGGTAACCCAATGAAGCAGAGAGATCTGCCGGACCGATAAAGACGCCATCAATGCCTTCAACCTCCAGAATCGCGTCAAGGTTTTCCAGCGCCACTTTGCTTTCAACCTGCACCAACAGGCAGAGCGACTCATTGGCCTGTGCCATATAGTTGTCGATTCTCCCCCAGCGCGCCGCACGCGCCACGCTCGCGCCAACGCCTCGTTGCCCCAACGGCGGGTATCGGGTAGCGGAAACGACCTGGCGCGCCTGTTCTGCGGTGTCAACCATCGGGATCAGTAGCGTTTGCGCCCCGATGTCCAGTACCTGTTTAATGAGCGCTTTACTTCCCTCGATCGGGCGAATCACCGGCTGGCTGGCGTATGGGGCGATGGCCTGTAACTGATGATACAAGTCCTGCACCGTATTAGGCGCGTGCTCGCCATCTATTAACAACCAGTCATAACCCGACGTCGCCGCAATCTCCGCCATATAAGAGGTGGTTGAACTGAGCCACAAACCAATTTGCGTATCCCCTTTACGTAATCCTTCTTTAAAAGGATTTGATAACAATGCGTTCATAGCGATCCTTACAACGTAGATAAGATTAATGATGCGCAGCGCCGGATTGCGCCACCGGACGATTAACGCTCAGCGTGAAGATAATTAATGAGCCAATGATGGCGACTCCGGCCAGCGTCAGCAGGCCCGCCGCATCGCTGGCAAACAACGTTTCCGCTTTTACGCGCAGAATTGGGGCAATAAAACCGCCCACAGCGCCAAACAGATTAACGAAACCAATTCCTGCCGCCAGAGCCGTACCGGAAAGTAGCTGCGTTGGCATGGTCCAGAATACGGGCTGAACGGCAATAAATCCTACTGCTGCAACACAGAGCGCCAGAATAGCAAGCACCGGAGAAACCAGACCTGACAGGCCAATGCCAATGCCCGCAGCCAGTAGCGTCACTGCCGCAACGTTACGACGATCGCCGGTACGGTCGGAGTAGCGAGGAATAAGCCATGTGCCAAGCAAAGCCGCCATCCAGGGAACCGCTGTTACCACCGAAGCGGTAAAGCCCACTTTAGTGCCCAATAGCGCGGCAACCTGGGTCGGCAGGAAAAAGATGAGTCCGTATACCGCCACCTGAATCGTCAGATAAATAATAGCCAGTTGCCAAACGCGTCCATTACGCAGCGCATCCGCAAGCCTTGACGTGACCTTTTTCTCTTCTTCGCTCGCCAGTTGCCTGATAAGCGCGTTCTTTTCTTCCAGGCTAAGAAAACGCGCCTGCTGCGGAGTGTCATCAAGCCAGAAAAAGGTGAATATCCCTGCGCCAATCGCCAGTAGGCCTTCGATAACGAACATCCAGAACCATCCCGGGTGCCCCATAAAACCATGCATCTCCAGCAGAGCGCCGGAGAGCGGCGAACCCAACGTTAACGCCAGCGGCGCGCCCATATAAAATAGCCCCATAATGCTGGCACGGTTACGCTGCGGGAACCATTGTGAAGTTAGATAGATCATGCCGGGGAAAAATCCAGCCTCCGCCGCGCCCAATAGCGTGCGGATTATCAGGAATTTTGCTTCACTATCCGCCCAGGCCATCGCAGCAGAGAGAAAGCCCCACAGCAGGGTAGTCGTGCCGATCCAGGTTCTTGCGCCAAATTTGCGCATCAGCAGGTTAGCCGGTACGCCAAGGAAAGCGTAAACCACAAAGAAAATACCGGCCCCTAGCGCGTAGGCTTCATTACTTAGCCCGGTATCTATCTGATAGGTCTCTTTGGCAAAACCAATATTTGAACGATCCAGAAACGCCAGTACATACAGTGCCAACATAAAAGGAATTAAACGTGCGCGGTTTTTCTTCACTACGCCGTCAAGTAAAGTGATGCTCATAGCAATATCCTCAACAGGATGAGGGCGTTGCCGTACAAAGGCAACGCACGAGTTATTAGTGGCTATAAGGGCGTTTCAAGTGACAGTCACGGTTAAGCTCGACGCCGAAGCCCGGCTTATCCAGCACTGATTTATGGATGCGTCCATTCACCGGCACCGGCTCATCCAGGAGAATCGGGTCAAATTGCGGACGCAGGGTGGAGCAGTCCGGGCTGGTCATCAGGAACTCGCTGAAAGGGGTATTAGTGAAAGTAATAACTGCATGGTGCGAATAGACAGACGAACCGTGCGGCACCACCAGTTGCCCGCGCGATTTGGCAAGCGCGGCGATCTCAACCAGCGTGGTTAATCCGCCGCACCAGCCAACATCCGGCTGCATAATATCAATGCCGGTTTCTGCCAGAGTGCGGAAGGATTGCAGCGTACCATGGTGTTCGCCGCTGGTAACCATCATCCCTGCAGGCGCGTTGCGTTTTAATTCGCGATAGCCTTCATACTGCTGCGGCGGCAGACACTCTTCAATCCATTTGAGATTAAATGGCGCACAGGCGTGAGCCAGTTTAGTCGCATAGTTCACATCCTGACTCATCCAGCAGTCGAGCATCAGCCAGAAATCCGGCCCGCACTTTTCACGCATATCCGCCACCATCGCGGCATCTTTACGGATCCCCGCATCACCATCGTGCGGTCCCCAGTGAGTCGGCATTTTACCGCCGATAAAGCCCATTTCTTTAGCCAGATCCGGGCGTGCGCCGGTGGCGTAAAACTGAATTTCATCGCGCACCGCTCCGCCCAGCAATTTATAAACCGGCAGCCCAACCACCTTGCCAAACAGATCCCACAGCGCCAGATCCACACAGGAAATCGTGTTCATCACCAGACCGCCGGAACCGGAGTAGTACATGGTCGCGCCGAGCATCTGATCGTGAATAAGTTTGATATCGCTTACGCATTTGCCTTCAATAAACCGGTTAAGATGTTTTTCTACGATAAAACAGCCCATCTCCCCTGCTGTCGAAACGGCGAACCCCGTCTGCCCATTTTCCGCCTCTACTTCGACGATCAGCGTCCCTAACACGTTGATCCCAAAAGACTGACGAGACTGCTCATAGTCGCGATATTTGCTCATGGGAGTGGCGATATGGTCATCAATCCAGTGATTTCCTCCCTGGTCGTGATAATCCCCGCCGCCAGCCCCTTTCTCTGCGGTAGCGCCCCCAATAAACCAGGCTCGAACGTGTTTAATTTTAGGAAGAGTCATAATATTCTCCATTTTAAGATGCGAGTGAGTCGAAGGGACTTTTCCATCCCAACAGGCGTGAAATATCTTTGGCACAGGCAATAGCTTTACCGGCCAAATAATCAAGATTCTCTTCGTTGATTTGCAGGCGCGTGCCGACCACTGAAATTGCCGCGGTCAGTTCGTTTCTGGCATTAAATACCGGTGCGGCAACGCAGCGGACATCCGGATAATCCTCCCCGTTATCAAAGCTCCATCCACGCTGGCGAATGCGTTCCAGCTCATCATTCAATTGTTGCGGCTCGGTGATGGTGGTCAGCGTGGCTCGCTCCCATACCATTTTTTCAATAATGGCTTTGCGTACGGCGGCCGGCTGCCATGCCAGCAGGCATTTGCCGATGCCGGAACGATAAAGAGAGAGGCTTTTCCCCTCATGCGAGCGCACGCTGATAGTGGATGAGGATTCCACTTTCAGTATGTAATACGCATTTTCGTGGTCGATGATCCCCAAGTGACACAGCAGCCCGGTTTCATCCATCAGTTGTGTTAGACGAGGACGCGCCAGCTCCCGCAGATCCATCTTGCTGAGCGCATGGCCCGACAATTCAACGAGCTTAGTCCACAGGCAGTAGTTCTCCTGATGATCGAGGCTAATAAATCGCTGACGTTTTAATTCATTCAACAGCAGGTACGCGGTGCTTTTTGGAATACGCAGCGTTTCAATAATGATTGCCGCGCTGCATGGGCCAATACGCGCGATCAAATTGAGGATGTCGATTGCGCGAGTAAGAGCCGGGACTTTACTTGATTCCAACATATTGGACTCCAGTCTGAGACACTGGAATCAGTGTGAAAGGTCAGTAGGGAAAAAATTGTGAAGCGCGTCAAAGCTTATCCGCCTTCCAACGGAGTGGAAGGGTTAACCATATAAATGTGAATTAACGCACGTATTACTTTGTATTCAGTACAATTGGCTGGACAAAAAAGCAGATAATATTGCCGGATAATGGCATAGCGGCCTTATCCGGCTCACGATGTCGTTCCCATCGCAGATAAGAGAAAGGGATTATGATGTCAATGATTCAACCACGTCTATCCAGCCATGCTCGCTGATAATGTCCTCGCCATTAAGCCAGCGGCGCAGCATATTTAGCGCCATCATCGCACAGACCTCCTGACGTATTGCCAGACTATACCGATTGGCGCTAAAACGCACGCGTAAGGCATACGTGCCATCCGGCGTCGCCAGCGCGAAATTAAGATGTTCGTTTTCCAGCCCCGACACGGCCAGCGCCAGACCGGCATAATGATTGCTGCGCCGTTCTGTCGTCCAGTGTGCCGTTTGCGCCAGCGTCTCTTCCTGAGAAGGAACGACTTCGCTGGCAAGAACAGGCGCCCCGGCGCGAGAAAGCTGTAGCGCCAGTAAGCCGCTGGTGTATTGCTCGCTCAACGTCAGACTCAACTGCCTTTCCTGCAGGCGGCGGGCTATTTGCGCCGGCAGGTTTTCCGTACCTTCAAAAATCAGGTTCTGCCCGGCAACCCGTTTGACCTCTGGCCATAACGCCAGCATCGCCTCCCGTTGCGTCGCCGGGCCGGTCAACTTCAGTTCAATGATCGGCATTGATGAGCGATACCCCATCGTCACGCCGGGCGGCAACGGCAGTGAATCGAGACGCTGCGCCAGGTCGCTTTCTGAACGTCCAAAAGTCGTTAACCGCAGGCAAAGCGGCGGCTCCGGCAGCGAAAAACGCGCGCGTAACCGCGGTAAGATTTCCTTCTCCACCATAACCTTAAATTCAGACGGTACGCCGGGGGTGAAAAACATCAGGCAGCGGTTGAGCTGTAGCGCAAATCCACAGGCAGTGCCGACCGGATTATTAATAAACTCCGCGCTGGCAGGCAGTTCCGCCTGTTTACGGTTGCTCGGCGCCATCACACGACCGCGCTGCTGAAAGTAACGTTCCATTTCGGTCAGCCACGCCTGGTGCAGTACTAATCCTTCGCCTTTTGCCGTTGCCGCGGCGAGCGCGCTTAAATCATCGCTGGTCGGCCCTAACCCGCCATTAACAATCAAAACATCAGCATGTTGACTGCGTTCACGCAAGATAGCGACCAGACTGTCCAGGTTATCGCCTACCGTATTTCGCCGTGATAACGGAACGCCCTGATGAAAGAAAAAATCAGCCAGCCAGGCGGCATTGGTGTCAACGATTTGTCCGTGCAACACCTCATCCCCGGTGGATAGCATTTCCACATTTAGCATTGTGTTCTCCTGCTCTTATGATGAAAACACTATAACGCAAAGACGAATATGACGTGGAAAGAAGAATGACGGGAAAAGGAGGAATATGGCGCGACGATTGCCGCGCCGTTAGCATCAAAAGCTGGCGTTTACGCCAACATAAGGGCCGTCAGCAATCGCATTATCGCGGTTGCCGTCTTTACCCGCCAGGTTCAGGTAACGATAACCGGCTTCAATGCTCAGCGGGCGCATAATGGTGAAACGCGCGCCTGCATTCGCTTCTTCATAACTTTCGATACCGCTGGACAGCGAATCTGGTGAATAATAATACTCGCCGAACAGACGGAAGCTGTCGCCGATTTTCCATTGTAACCCACCGCCGACAGCCGCCGCATAGCCTTCATCACTGTCTTTCGGATTGGTATAAATACCTTTACCGCCGACCGTCGCCAGCAGCGGTCCCACCGGAATGTTCAGCCCTAGACCCACGCCCGCAGCATCGCCATCATCATCGTTGTGCATCCAGTTACCGCTTAGCGCCAGTCCCGTCGATTCCGTACCAAAACCCACGCCAATGTTGGTGTAATCTTCGCCCGCCTGGCCGCTAATACTGATAGCCTGCGCCGATGCAGAAACGAACAGCATTCCGGCAAAACCTAATAATATGCTTTTTTTCATTTTTACCCTTTCCAGCAAGCACATAAAGAAAAACTCCCCAAAACGGCAGAATTGTACTGCCAGACGCTGAGGAATCAATGCACTAAGAAACCATTCCAAAAACATATTGTAACGAAATACTACTTTCGCCATGACGCATCATTGCGCCATCACATGGCGACGCCTGCATCAACAAAATTAACAAAAAACGCAGTCTGCGTTATCGCTTCCATTTTTCACAAAGAATTTCGCACAATGATTTGTTAAGCTGATGACCTGGTGGTTTAAGGAAGCGACTTATGCGTCAACGAACTATAGTTTGCCCATTAATTCAAAATGATGGCTGTTATCTGCTGTGCAAAATGGCCGACAACCGCGGCGTATTTCCCGGTCAGTGGGCGCTGTCGGGCGGCGGGGTCGAGCCAGGCGAACGCATTGAAGAGGCGCTGCGTCGGGAGGTTCGGGAAGAACTCGGCGAACAACTGATTCTGAGCGATATTACGCCGTGGACCTTCCGCGACGATATCCGTGTTAAAACGTACGCTGATGGCAGACAAGAAGAGATTTATATGATTTATCTCATCTTCGACTGTGTTTCCGCTAATCGCGATATATGTATTAACGACGAATTTCAGGACTACGCCTGGGTCAAGCCAGAAGAACTGGCGCTGTATGATTTGAATGTAGCGACACGCCACACATTAGCATTGAAAGGGTTATTATAATGACGACAGCCGCTTCAGGCTGTCTTTACGCTTTTAACATGCCGGCTAGCCGGGAACAAATTCACCATCTAAAAAGAGTTTTCCGTTTTCCGCATGCATAACGAGCGCATCAAGATAGTCCGGATCAAACTTTACGCCGCGCTTATTTTTTGCAATATACGTCAAACAATGATTATGGGTAAAAATGACTATATTTTTATTCTGCGACTTTTTCAGCAACGTATTGATTGAAGCATAAATACCGCTGCCGCAATCCATCATTTTTTTATCCACCGTAAGCGACCTGCCCGCAGAAAACCAGGTTGCCGACTGGATGGTGCGCACCGTATTACTGGAATAGAGATTGTAATTTTGTATATCGGCACTAAAGGCTTTACCCAGCGCTCTGGCGTCTTGCGCACCGTTGACCGTAATCCCCGTGCTGTCTGACAGGCAGGTATTATCGGAACGATCGCACCGCTCGGCATGGCGGAATAACACGACTACCGGATGCTGTTTCGCCAGCGCCGCCAGCGCTTTACCGTTAATCTGCGGTAGACCGTTACCACTCCAGGCATGTTGTGAGGTCAACCCGGCGATAATAACCAACGCCCCCGCCAGAGTCGCGAGATAGCGTTTGTTTTTAATAAAGCGTAGGGTAAATGCCAGCACATTAACCTCTCAGGCAGACAGTGCAGCTAACTTAATAGCAATACGATTAAAATGAAATTCCGCAACGGAAGACCAGGCCAGAAACATAAAAACAGCTTTTGGGCATGCATAAAATGCCTTAAACTTTCGGCGAAAGCAAAGCATAATTCCGTTAAAAATTATCTTTTTACTTCACCTTAATTTCTTAATGTTAATTTAATATTCATCCAGTAGGGTTCAGTTAAATGCGTTAAAAAATAAGCCCTTTTCTATTCCCGAAATATTTGAAAAGCGGCTTTCAATGGCTGAAGGAAAAATGATGTCGGACTTTTTGCCTTTCTCTCGTCCGGCGATGGGCGCGGAAGAGCTCGCTGCCGTTAAGACCGTACTGGACTCAGGTTGGATAACAACCGGCCCGAAAAATCAGGAACTGGAAGCGGAGTTTTGTCGGCTAACAGGCAATCAATATGCCGTTGCCGTCAGTTCAGCCACTGCCGGTATGCACATCGCGTTGATGGCGCTGGGCATTGGTGAAGGCGACGAGGTCATTACACCGTCAATGACGTGGGTTTCTACGCTAAATATGATCGTTTTACTCGGCGCGAACCCCGTCATGGTCGATGTCGATCGCGATACGCTGATGGTCACGCCTGAACATATTGAAGCCGCGATTACGCCACAAACAAAAGCAATTATCCCCGTCCACTACGCTGGCGCGCCCGCCGATCTGGACGCTATTTACGCTCTTGGCGAGCGTTATGGCATTCCGGTGATTGAAGACGCGGCGCACGCGACAGGAACCAGCTACAAAGGTCGCCACATTGGTGCCCGGGGCACCGCGATTTTCTCCTTCCACGCCATTAAGAACATTACCTGCGCTGAAGGCGGTATCGTCGTCACGGATAACCCGCAATTCGCCGATAAACTGCGCAGTCTCAAGTTTCACGGGCTTGGCGTTGATGCCTGGGATCGACAGAGCGGAGGACGCGCGCCACAAGCGGAAGTCCTGGCGCCGGGCTACAAATATAATTTGCCCGACCTCAACGCCGCTATCGCGCTTGCCCAGTTACAGAAACTGGATGCGCTTAACGCTCGCCGCGCCGCCATCGCAGCGCAGTACCACCAGGCAATGGCAGACCTGCCTTTTCAGCCTCTGAGCCTTCCGGCGTGGGAACATATTCACGCCTGGCATTTATTCATTATCCGGGTCGATGAAACCCGCTGCGGTATTACCCGGGATGCTCTGATGGCATCGCTGAAAACGAAAGGCATCGGCACAGGACTGCATTTCCGCGCCGCGCATACGCAAAAATATTATCGCGAACGTTTCCCAACGCTCACGCTGCCTGACACCGAGTGGAACAGCGAGCGGATCTGCTCACTGCCGCTCTTCCCGGACATGACCGAGAGTGACTTTGATCGGGTCATTACCGCCCTTCATCAGATAGCAGGACAATAAGCATGTTTGACGCCGCCCCCATAAAAAAAGTCTCGGTGGTTATTCCTGTCTATAACGAACAGGAAAGCCTGCCGGAATTAATAAGACGCACCACCACCGCCTGCGAGAGCCTGGGCAAAGCGTGGGAGATTTTATTGATAGATGATGGTAGCAGCGATAGCTCGGCGGAGCTGATGGTTAAGGCGTCCCAGGAGGCCGATAGCCATATCATCTCTATTTTACTCAACCGTAATTACGGTCAACATGCAGCGATTATGGCGGGGTTTAGCCATGTAAGCGGCGATCTTATCATTACGCTGGATGCCGATCTGCAAAACCCGCCGGAAGAGATCCCACGCCTGGTGGCGAAAGCCGATGAAGGGTTCGATGTGGTAGGCACCGTGCGACAGAACCGACAAGACAGCCTGTTTCGCAAATCGGCGTCAAAAATCATTAATCTGCTGATCCAGCGCACAACGGGCAAAGCGATGGGCGATTACGGCTGCATGTTACGCGCCTATCGCCGCCCTATTATCGATACTATGTTGCGCTGCCATGAACGCAGCACCTTTATCCCTATTCTGGCCAACATTTTCGCTCGTCGTGCTACCGAGATCCCGGTGCATCACGCTGAACGTGAATTTGGCGACTCTAAATACAGTTTTATGCGTCTCATTAACCTGATGTATGACCTGGTGACCTGCCTGACGACGACGCCTCTGCGCCTGTTGAGCCTGCTGGGCAGTGTTATCGCCATCGGCGGATTTAGCCTGTCGGTATTGCTTATTGTACTTCGCCTGGCGCTGGGACCGCAGTGGGCGGCGGAAGGCGTATTTATGCTCTTTGCCGTCCTGTTTACCTTCATCGGCGCGCAATTCATCGGCATGGGACTGCTGGGCGAATACATCGGTCGCATTTATAACGATGTCCGCGCCCGCCCCCGCTATTTTGTTCAACAAGTTATCTACCCGGAAAGCACGCCGTTTACTGAGGAAAGTCACCAATGAAAGCCGTTATTTTTGCCTATCACGATATGGGATGTCAGGGTGTGCAGGCCGTACTGGATGCCGGGTATGAGATTGCCGCGATTTTCACTCATGCCGACAATCCTGCGGAAAACACCTTTTTTGGCTCCGTCTCCCGGCTGGCGGCAGAATTAGGGATTCCGGTTTATGCGCCGGATAACGTAAACCATCCTATCTGGGTCGACCGCATCGCTGAACTTGCGCCGGATATTATTTTTTCGTTCTATTACCGCAACCTGTTAAGCGAAGAAATTCTGCACCTCGCCCCGGCTGGCGCGTTCAATCTGCACGGTTCTCTATTGCCTGCCTATCGTGGCCGTGCGCCGCTAAACTGGGTTCTGGTTAACGGCGAAAGCGAAACGGGCGTAACGCTGCATCGTATGGTCAAACGTGCCGACGCCGGAGAGATTGTCGCCAGTCAACGCGTTGCTATTGCGCAGGACGATGTTGCGCTTACCCTGCATCATAAGCTATGTCAGGCCGCGCGCCAGTTGCTTAATAGCATCCTGCCCACCATGAAATGCGGCGATATACCTTCTGTTCCCCAGCGAGAGTCTGACGCTACATATTATGGTCGCCGCAGGCCGGAAGATGGCCTTATCGACTGGCACAAACCGGTTTCCACGGTGCATAACCTGGTGCGGGCGGTAGCCGCCCCCTGGCCCGGCGCGTTCAGCTATAACGGCTCGCAAAAATTCACTATCTGGTCTTCCCGAATTTGTCCGGATGCGCAGGGCGCGCTTCCCGGCTCGGTAATTTCGGTCTCTCCGCTGCGGGTCGCCTGCGCCGATGGCGCGCTGGAGATTATTACCGGCCAGGCCGGAGACGGTATTACTGTACAGGGCTCGCAGCTTGCACAGACGCTTGGTCTGGTGGCGGGCGCGCGTTTGAACCGTCCACCAGCGACCAGCGGTAAACGTCGCATTCGCGTTCTCATCCTCGGCGTCAACGGTTTTATCGGCAATCATTTGACCGAACGGTTACTGAATGAAGAGAATTACGAGGTCTACGGTATGGATATCGGCAGCAACGCCATTAGCCGGTTCCTGCTCCACCCTCGCTTTCATTTCGTGGAGGGAGATATCAGCATCCACTCAGAATGGATCGAATATCATGTCAAAAAATGCGATGTCGTACTGCCGCTGGTAGCGATTGCTACCCCGATTGAATACACCCGCAACCCGCTGCGCGTCTTTGAACTTGATTTTGAAGAAAACCTGCGGATTATCCGTTATTGCGTGAAATACCGTAAACGCGTGGTTTTCCCGTCTACCTCTGAAGTGTACGGCATGTGTACGGACGCCTCTTTTGACGAGGACAAATCGAATCTGATCGTCGGGCCGGTGAATAAGCCACGCTGGATTTACTCCGTTTCCAAACAGCTTCTCGATCGGGTGATTTGGGCTTATGGCGAAAAAGAGGGATTGCGCTTCACGCTTTTCCGTCCCTTTAACTGGATGGGGCCGCGGCTGGATAGCCTGAACGCGGCGCGTATCGGCAGTTCACGCGCGATAACGCAGTTGATTCTGAACCTGGTAGAAGGGACGCCGATCAAGCTTATCGACGGTGGTCAGCAGAAGCGCTGTTTCACCGATATTCGCGATGGGATCGAAGCATTATTCCGCATTATTGTGAATGATGGCGATCGGTGCGATGGCAAAATCATTAATATCGGCAATCCTGACAACGAAGCCAGTATTCAGGAACTGGCGACGCTGTTGCTCGACAGTTTTGATAAGCATCCGCTGCGCTGCCATTTCCCACCGTTTGCCGGTTTCCAGGTCGTCGAAAGCCGTAGTTATTACGGCAAGGGTTATCAGGATGTCGCACACCGGAAACCCAGTATCGACAATGCCAGGCGCTGTCTGGGCTGGGAACCGTCTATTGCGATGCGTGATACGGTTGAAGAAACGCTGGACTTCTTCCTGCGTAGCGTCGATATCGCGGAACGCGCATCATGACGAAAGTCGGTTTACGCATTGACGTTGATACCTTGCGAGGAACGCGTGAAGGTGTTCCCCGGCTGCTGGCGACATTGCATCGCCACGGCGTTCAGGCCAGCTTTTTCTTCAGCGTCGGGCCGGACAATATGGGACGTCATCTTTGGCGTCTGATAAAACCGCGATTTTTATGGAAAATGCTACGTTCAAACGCCGCTTCGCTCTACGGTTGGGATATTCTGCTGGCCGGTACTGCCTGGCCGGGAAAAAATATCGGCAACGCCAATGCCGGGATTATTCGTGAAACGGCAACATACCATGAGACGGGACTACATGCCTGGGATCACCATGCGTGGCAGACTCACAGCGGCCACTGGAGTATCCGCCAGCTTGAAGAAGATATCGCGCGCGGCATAACGGCGCTTGAGGCCATTATCGGAAAACCCGTCACCTGCTCAGCCGCGGCCGGCTGGCGAGCGGATGGGCGCGTTGTTCGTGCGAAGGAGTCGTTCAACCTGAGGTATAACAGCGATTGCCGTGGAACCACCTTATTCCGTCCGCTACTGATGCCGGGCCAGACAGGGACGCCGCAAATCCCCGTCACCTTACCCACATGGGATGAGGTTATCGGCCCCGCCGTTCAGGCACAGTCGTTCAATACCTGGATTATCTCCCGTATGTTGCAGGACAAAGGCACGCCGGTATATACCATCCATGCGGAAGTCGAAGGTATTGTCCATCAGCCGCTGTTTGAAGATTTGCTCGTTCGTGCACGTGACGCGGGGATCACCTTTTGTCCTCTGGGCGAACTGCTGCCGACATCGCCTGAGTCTCTGCCGTTGGGGCAAATTGTACGTGGACACATCCCTGGCCGTGAAGGTTGGCTGGGGTGCCAACAGGCAGCGAGCGCCTCATGATGAAATCGATACGCTATTATCTGGCTTTCGCCGCGTTTATCGCGCTCTACTATGTTATTCCTGTCAATAGCCGCCTGCTCTGGCAGCCGGATGAAACGCGCTATGCCGAAATAAGTCGGGAGATGCTGGCGTCTGGCGACTGGATCGTGCCGCATTTTCTGGGATTACGTTATTTTGAAAAACCGATAGCCGGTTACTGGATAAACAGTCTGGGTCAGTGGCTTTTTGGCGCTACCAATTTTGGCGTGCGGGCTGGCGCTATTTTAACGACATTGCTGGCCGCAGCGCTGGTGGCGTGGCTGACGTTCCGCTTATGGCGGGATAAACGTACCGCGTTGCTCGCCTCCGTGATCTTTCTCTCCCTCTTTGCCGTTTACAGTATCGGGACGTATGCGGTACTCGACCCGATGATCGCGCTTTGGCTTACGGCCGGGATGTGTTGTTTCTGGCAGGGGATGCAGGCCACGACCCGAACGGGCAAGATTGGGATGTTTTTGCTACTGGGTGCAACCTGCGGTCTGGGTGTATTAACTAAAGGCTTCCTCGCCCTGGCCGTACCGGTGGTGAGCGTGTTGCCGTGGGTCATTGTTCAGAAACGCTGGAAGGACTTTTTGCTTTACGGCTGGCTGGCGGTCTTGAGCTGCTTTGTGGTTGTCCTTCCCTGGGCGATCGCCATTGCGCGACGCGAAGCCGATTTCTGGCATTACTTTTTCTGGGTGGAGCATATCCAGCGATTCGCCATGAGCGATGCCCAGCATAAGGCCCCTTTCTGGTACTATCTGCCGGTACTGATCGCGGGAAGTTTACCGTGGCTGGGGTTACTGCCTGGCGCGCTTAAACTAGGCTGGCGCGAGCGAAACGGCGCATTCTATTTGCTCGGATGGACGATCATGCCGCTTCTCTTTTTCAGCATTGCGAAAGGGAAACTGCCTACCTATGTTCTTTCCTGTTTCGCACCGATAGCGATACTCATGGCGCGCTTCGTCCTGCATAACGTAAAAGAAGGCGTCGCCGCGCTACGTGTCAACGGCGGGATCAACCTGGTGTTCGGGTTAGTCGGGATCGTCGCAGCGTTTGTCGTCTCCTCATGGGGCCCGCTGAAATCGCCGGTGTGGACGCATATCGAAACCTATAAAGTTTTTTGCGTCTGGGGCGTCTTTACTGTTTGGGCGTTTGTGGGCTGGTATAGCCTCTGTCATAGCCAAAAATACCTATTACCCGCGTTTTGTCCGCTGGGACTGGCGCTGCTGTTCGGCTTTTCCGTCCCCGACAGGGTGATGGAGTCCAAACAGCCACAGTTTTTTGTCGAAATGACCCAGGCGCCTTTGGCATCAAGCCGCTATATTCTTGTCGACAACGTGGGCGTCGCCGCCGGGCTGGCCTGGAGTCTGAAACGAGACGATATTATGCTCTACGGACACGCGGGCGAACTCAGGTATGGTCTTAGCTATCCTGATGTGCAGGATAAATTCGTTAAAGCCGACGATTTTAACGCCTGGCTCAACCAGCATCGTCAGGAGGGCATTATTACGCTAGTACTTTCAATAGCCAAAGATGAAGACATCAGCGCTCTTTCCCTCCCCCCTGCGGACAATATTGATTATCAGGGGCGTCTGGTGTTAATTCAGTATCGGCCTAAATGATCGGCGTCGTTCTGGTGCTTGCCAGTCTGCTCAGCGTTGGCGGTCAGCTCTGCCAGAAGCAAGCGACACGGCCATTGACGACAGGCGGACGCCGCCGCCACCTGATGCTGTGGCTGGGCCTGGCGCTGATATGCATGGGTGCAGCGATGGTGCTGTGGCTGCTGGTGCTACAAACCCTGCCGGTGGGGATTGCTTACCCGATGTTGAGTCTGAATTTTGTCTGGGTCACGTTGGCGGCATGGAAAATCTGGCATGAACAGGTTCCGCCCCGCCACTGGTTGGGCGTCGCATTGATTATCAGCGGCATTATCATTCTGGGGAGTGCGGCATAATGGGCGTAATGTGGGGACTGATAAGCGTTGCGATTGCCTCCCTCGCCCAGTTGAGTTTAGGATTCGCCATGATGCGGCTGCCATCGATAGCGCATCCACTGGCGTTTATTTCCGGACTGGGCGCATTTAATGCCGCGACCCTGGCGCTATTCGCCGGTTTGGCGGGGTATCTGGTTTCCGTCTTCTGCTGGCAGAAAACATTACACACGCTCGCGCTCAGCAAAGCCTATGCGCTACTGAGTCTCAGCTATGTGCTTGTCTGGGTAGCCTCAATGCTGTTACCCGGTTTGCAAGGCGCTTTCAGCCTAAAAGCGATGCTCGGCGTATTGTGTATTATGGCGGGGGTAATGCTGATTTTTCTGCCCGCCAGATCATGAAGGCTTGCGCGTCAACCGCTGCCATTCGTCGCAGGAATAACAGCGTGCATCAACGATTTTTAAGGTCTGGTGTTTTTCCCGATTAATACAATACTGCGCATCCTGTAAAGGCGACAGGATATCGCCGGGACTCAGTAATATCATGGAATTCGCCTCGGCGATCATTTTTAGCGAACCGCCGCTATCGCACAGCACCAGAACATGGCACGCCCTCTTTTTGACATAATGCGATTTCTTAACCAACCATTCCATAGCGCCCCCGTTTCACGCTGATTGTTCATAACACGTTACACATCAACGGATAAACAAAACGGCAATAGCGATGGAATGGTTGTATATTAACCTAACATTAATTTTTACAGCTCTCACACACCCACTGCTGGAGCGCACGGCGAGATATTTTAATCCCTCCGTTTTTCAGTTCTGACGGCAGCGTCAACCAGCGAACCGGCTGTTGAAAACGCGCCAGCTTATCACGGACCCATTCAGCGAGGTTCACGTCTCCGGCCTGCGATGCATACTCCACAACCGCAACGGGACGATGACCAAACTCTTTATCTTCTACCGGCACGACGAAGGCTTGTTGCACCAGCGGATGCGCGTTAATAACGCGTTCGACTTCCTCCGGCTGAATGCCTTCGCCGCCGCTAAAGAACAGGTTGTCCAGCCGCCCGGCGATGGTTAGCCTGCCGTGGTTCAGCTCGCCGCGATCGCGCGTGGCAAACCAGCCCTCGTCATTAACCAGCGGGATCAGTTTGCCATCACGCCAGTAACCTTCCGCCATACTGGCGGCGCGCAGCCAGACTTCATTATCGACGATCCTGATCTCTCTTCCGGGGAGCGGCGCGCCAACATCATCCGAACCATCGGCCTCTTTGGCGCATACCGTAGACGCGAACTCCGTGAGCCCATACCCGCACCAGCAACGAATCCCTTGTTTGCTGGCCTGGTCGGTGAGTTCAACCGGAATCACCGCGCCGCCGAGCAAAACGGCTTTCAGCGTCACCGCCGCCCGATTCGCCAGCAGCCGCCATAGCTGCGTCGGCACCAGCGAAGCATGAGTACACCCTGCCAGCATCTGCTCCAGCGGTTGCTTATCGCGTACCGTCATGCGCGCCCCGGCGAAGAGCCAACGCCACATAATACCCTGCCCGGATACATGAAACAGCGGCAGCGATAGCAGCCAGTCATCCTGAGGGCCAAACGGCATTAGCGAAAGCACTCCCTGCGCGCTGGCAAGATGCGCCTGGCACGTATGTACAGCCGCTTTTGGCAATCCTGTGGAACCCGATGTCAGCGTCATGGAAACCAGACGCTGCGATTGCCAGGCCACGGCATACGCCGCTGTGCTATTTTGTATCTGCAACGCGGTTAACCCGGAAAATACGTTTTCGCCTTCCAGTGTCAGCGCAAAACGCAGCGTTAACTTCGGCACCAGCGCCTCCAGCAACGTCTGGGGCAACTGCGGGTTGACGGGCAGAACCCGCGCGCCGCACTGCATCAGCGCAAGCCATGCCAACAGAGTGCGCGGCTGATTCCCGGCGCGCAGCAGGACACCATCGCCCTCCCGTACGCCCTGCGCGGCAAACCCATCCGCCAGCGCATCAATACGCTCACAGAGGGCGCGCCAGCTTAGCACTTCATCGTTCAGGCGCAGAGCGGGCGCCTGACTGCGAACCTGACGCCAGTGGCGCCACGGCCAGTCCGTGAATGTCATAACAGTCGTTCCAGCTCATCACGCTTCAGACAAGGCAACGCGCTACCGGGCCAGGGACGAACCTGTTGCGCCTGCATCAGATGCAAGGTATCCAGTCCGGGCAGCGTTCCCGGCGTCAACCAGGCGGCAATCCGCGCCAGTTGCGTCAGGCCGAGGCTGGACTCGATCGAAGAGCTGATGACCGCCGTCAGTCCCAACGCATGGGCGGTAGCGACTTGCTCACGCACTTTATCAAGCGATCCGGTCAGCGTAGGTTTGATAACCACAGCCTTGACGCCCTCTTCGGCTTCAAAGGTGAAATCCGCTTCGCGCAGACTTTCGTCCCAGGCAATCGCGATGCCGGTTTCACGGGCAAAGGCGCGGGAATCATCCCGCGTCTTACATGGTTCTTCGAGAAAGGCGATACGAGCGCGGTAGTCCGGATTAACATACTTTGCGAACTGTTGGGCTTTTAGCGGCGTCCAGGCGCGATTCGCATCCAGACGCAGATGCAGATCCGGGATCGCCTCCAGCAGCAAATTAACCACCATGCCGTCACGTACCGCTTCATAGAGACCCACTTTGACCTTAGCGATTTTCTCGCCGGGCATATCGGCAAGCCGTAGCACCAAATCGTCAGGATCGCCAGTGCATAACGGCGCGGCGCGATAGTCCGCCGCCTCCGGCAAGACGCCAGTCAGTTCCGCCAGCGCGCAGCTTGCACCAAACGCGACCGAAGGCATCTCCGGTAATCCCTCGCTCCCCTGAAGCCAGTCGTTCACCCATGTCAGGAGCGCCGTCTGCGCCTCTTCCCACGTTTCCTGACTGAACCCCGGCAGCGGAGAGATCTCTCCCCACCCTTCACGCTCGCCGTCACGCAGACAAACATACAGCCCGTCGCGAGTTTTTAACCGCCTGTCGCGCAGAACCACCCCCGCGTCCATGGGGATCTGCCAGCGGTATACCTGCGCGCTACGCATTATGGGTTCCGTTTGAATTTGCTGAAGTCAGGCTGACGCTTCTGGTTAAAGGCGTTACGGCCTTCCTGCCCTTCTTCGGTCATGTAGAACAGCATGGTAGCGTTGCCCGCCAGCTCCTGTAGACCCGCCTGACCGTCACAATCGGCATTCAGCGCCGCTTTCAGGCAACGCAGCGCCATCGGACTGTTTTGCAACATTTCGCGGCACCAGCGCACGGTCTCTTTTTCCAGATCCGCCAGCGGAACCACGGTGTTGACCAGGCCCATATCCAGCGCCTGTTGCGCATCGTACTGGCGGCACAGGAACCAGATTTCACGCGCTTTCTTCTGACCAACGATACGCGCCATATATGAAGCGCCCCAGCCGCCGTCAAAGGAGCCGACTTTCGGACCGGTCTGGCCGAAGATGGCGTTTTCCGCCGCGATGGTCAGGTCGCACATCATGTGCAGCACATGACCACCGCCGATGGAATACCCCGCGACCATCGCGACAACCGGTTTTGGACAGGTGCGAATCTGGCGCTGGAAATCCAGCACGTTCAGGTGATGCACGCCGGAGTCATCCTGATAACCGCCGTAATCGCCGCGCACCTTCTGGTCGCCGCCCGCGCAAAACGCTTTATCGCCTTCGCCGGTCAGAATAATCACGCCCACGTTGTCGTCGTAACGGGCATCCGCCAGCGCCTGAATCATCTCTTTGACGGTCAACGGACGAAATGCATTGCGCACCTGCGGACGATTAATAGTGATTTTTGCAATACCGTCGGTGGATTTTTCATAACGAATGTCGGTGTAACCCTCCGAGCAGTCGTGCCATTCTACCGGTGCGTAAAGCATTGTTTCATCAGGATAGATCATAGTGTGTCCTTTAGTCAGAGACGCAGAATCTGAGCCAGACTGTCTACCACGCCAGCGGGGTTTTCCCGATGCGCGTTGTGTCCGGCGTTACGAATAACATGGCATGTCGCCGCCACTTCCTGCGCCAGGGCGCGGAATTTGCTGTCGCGTTCGCCACATAAATAATAAAACGGAAATGCCAGCGCGTTGAGCGCCTCGCGTAAATCCGGCTGGGCGGCAAGCGATGTCGCCTCCAGCATCGCAGCCAGCGTTTCGCCGTTATTCTGGCTACGCAGCGCCGTCAGCGCCTGCCTTTGCTGCGCCGTCAGCGAGGCGAACACCGGCTGCTGATACCAGTCGTGAAAAACCTCAGTCAGGGGTTCACGACGAAAACGCTCTGCCCAGCGCCCGTCGGACAATCGTCTTTCAGCGCGCGCCTGTTCATTTTGCAGCCCCGGATGACCGCCTTCGACCACCAGGCCGCACAGGCCTGGTATTCCCTGGCAGGCTGCCATCATCGCCACCCGGCCTCCAAGAGAGTATCCCACCAACCAGAACTTTAGTATGTTGTAACTAATTAACGTAGCGCGCAGTAATCTGATGACATCGGCAAATCCGCCGACCGGAATAGCCGCAGATCCGCCATGTCCCGGTAAGTCAATATAGAGCCGCGAACAGCCGTGAAACTGTTCGCCAACCGGCTGCCATTCACGGCAATCGCCAGAAAAACCGTGCAGGAAAACCAGCGAGGGCGCCCCAGGCTGTCCGGGCATGTGCTGCGCGTGCAACATCATAGATGGCTTACCTGAGCCAAAAGTTGCTGCAACGTCTGCGCGCCGTCCGTATCGTTTACCACCAGCTCAATCACCGTCGTCGCCGGGGTTCGCCACGCGCCAGCCAGCGCAGACTCCAGTTCTTCCCAGTTTTCCGGGCGATGATAGCGCAGGTTAAACATGGCGGCCGCATGGTCAAAATGGACGTTTTGCGGCATCAAATAAAAGCGCTCACGTTTGCTTTGCGGCGTCGGCAGCAGGGAAAAGATCTGCCCGCCGTTATTGTTGACCACAATCAACACAAACGGCGCGGATACCTGACGTAGTAACGCCAGCGCGTTAAGATCGTACAGCGCGGATAAATCGCCGACGATAGCCAGCGTCGATTTGGCGCTGGCGCGCTGCACGCCCGCCGCTGTGGAAAGCAGGCCGTCAATGCCGCTCGCCCCGCGATTGCTGTATACCGGATAGCCAGCCGGCAACTGCGACAGCGCGTCGATCAGACGCACCACCAGACTATTGCCCACGAACAATTGCCCCTGCTCCGGCAGATAGTCGCGGATACGGTGCGCCAGCTGTGCTTCGCCAAAGGTGTCTCGCTGCGCGACCACCCGTTGCCACGCCAGTTCCGCCAGACGCGGGATCTCTACACACCACGGTTTACGTTTTTCCGCCGGATGCATCTCCAGCCAGTCGGCGATTTTCGCTATCAGTCTGCGTCCACGATGGTGCGCCGGGTCCAGACGACCTTCAATATTGTCGATTACCCAATACTCTTCCGGCTCGCAGGTTGCCTGCCATTGCAGTAAGCGTTTTCCGGTAAGGCTACTGCCAAGCTGGACGACAATTTGCGCCTGCTGCAGTTCGGTCACCGCTTTGGCGTTGCCGAGCCACAGGTCGGCGCACGGCAGCGGCTGCCCGGTTTGCGACAATACGTCGCCAATTAATGGCCATCCCAGAGTTTGCGCCCACTGCGCCACTTTTTTGCCTTCTTCCGCGCTCATACGCCCGGCGACGACGACGCCGCGTTTTTGTCGCCAGAAGAACCAGTCGCGCTGTTTGTCGCTTGCCAGTCGACGCGCTTCGCGCAGCCAGGGTTTTTCATCCTGCCACCAGTCGCCGAGACGCTGCTGCCAGACCAGGCCGGTGTCATTCATATCGCCATACAGCGGTTCGGCAAAAGGACAGTTAATGTGCAGAGCGCCCGCATGAAGCATGGCGAGCGCATTATCGATGGTCGACACCAGCCAGCGCGCCGGAATATCCTGCGTGGGACGCGGCAACGACAGAGTTTGGGAGGGGTGCGAGGAAAACATCCCCGCCTGACGGATCGCCTGGTTGGCGCCGCAGTCAATCAGCTCCGGCGGGCGATCGGCGGTAAGTAAAATAAGCTTCTCGCCCGTCAGCCCCGCCTCAATCAAGGCCGGATAGAGGTTCGCCACGGCGGTACCTGAAGTGACAATAACGGCAACAGGCTGTTGGCTGACTTTCGCCAGCCCTAACGCCAGATGACCAAGCCCACGCTCATCAAAGTGCGTATGGTGAATAAAAGCAGGATTCTCTGCCGCCGCCAACGTGAGCGGCGTGGAACGGGAACCAGGGGCGATACAAACATGCCTGACGCCATGACGGGTTAAGGCTTCCAGGATGACCGCCGCCCAGCGCCGGTTAAATGCACTTACTGACATGAGTTTGTCCGGTATCAATCATTGGGACTAAGTATAAAGAGCTGCAAAAATGGATTATTGATATGGGTCGGGAATATGTGACTCATTACACATCCATCTGCAATAAGGTACGTAACCCGGCCGCTTTATTATCTATTTCCTGCCATTCCTGTTCCGGATCGGAGCCGCGGACGATTCCCGCGCCGGCATACAATCGCACCACATTGGCCGTCACTTTGGCTGAACGTAACGTCACGCAAAACTCACTTTGCCGCGTGGAGAGATAGCCTGCCGACCCGGCATACCATTCACGTTCGAACGGCTCATGTTGTTCTATAAAACAACGCGCGGGTTCACGAGGGATCCCCGCGACCGCTGCGGTAGGCTGTAACTGGTGCAGGCAGAGCGTGTCGTCCGCCTGATTAAGCGCCGTCCAGATACAGCGGCGCAAATGCTGTACCTTGCGCAGTCTGAGCACCTGCGGCGGCAGCACATCCAGCGAGTGGGTGCAGTTTTGCAGTCGCTGGCAGATGTCTTCGACAACCAGCATATTTTCTCGCTGGTTTTTATCGTCTTTCATTAACCATTCGCCAAGCTGCCAGGCTTTATGGTTATCCGGATGGTTCGCCACCGTCCCGGCCAGCGCTTCGGTACGTAGCGCCGTTTCACGCCGCCGCCAGAGCCGCTCCGGCGATGATCCCAGAAAGGCGGTATCGGCGGAAAAGGCCATAAAAAAGTGGTAGCAGTTGAGATTTAAACGACGACTGGACGCCATCATCGCGGCGGCATTGACCGGACGGGAGAATTGTAAGTCGGTGGCCCGCGCCAGCACAACTTTATCAAACGCCTCTTGCGCAATGGTGTGGGTGGCCTGCTGAATCAGCTTCACCCAACCGTCTTTGTCCGGCCAGTGCTGTTCGCTCGTGAGCGAAAGGCGCAGCGCCGGAACAGGCTTAATACCGACCAGAGAAGCGAGAAACGCTTTCGCCTGGCGCGCATCATCGCGTAGCGAAACGTCACTGTGCAGATGTAAGCGTAAGGTCGCCGTACCACCGCTACGTCGCCACTCCAGCCGCGGCAGCAATAAGTAGCCCTCTTTCGGCTCGAACGCATTCAGCCCCCAAATACGCAGGTCAGGCTGCGCGTGCTGACGTAAAAACCGTTGCGCCAGATCGAGCGATGAAAAGACGGTGACTGCCCCGAGAACGGCAGCTTCTTCGTCGCCATTGCGCTGTTGCCAGTAGAATTGCGGAAAGGATGACTGGCTGGCCAGCCAGCTCAATGCATCGAAGGCATCGTTTAAAGGGAAAGGCGCATCGAAAACGCAAAGCCCTGGCGTCGCCGGTATCTCTTGCGATAGCTGACGCGTCAGATTTTCCAGCGCAGTAGTAATAGAATGCACGCGGACCCTCCCTGTTAAAAACCCCACATTATACGGGGTACTGCCCTAAAAAAGCAGTACCTCATTTAGGGAGGGTTGCAATTCTGTTCAGTGGGGGGATTTAGCGCCGCGCCAGCAGCAGTCCAAGTACCAGTCCTACCGCCGCGCCTACGCCAATACCCTGCCAGGGTTTTTCATGAACGTAGTCATCCGCTTTATAAACGGCCTGCTTTGCCCGGTAATAATAGCTATCCGACGCATGGCTTACGCGGTTTTTCACCTCTTCCAGCGCTTGTTCCGCGCGGGCTTTCAGCTCAATGTATTTTTGATCGGCGGGATCGCCTGAGGAACGTAAAACCTCTTCCAGCGTTTCGCTGAGCAAAGTCAGATCATCATCAACACGTGATTCACCAAATTGATATGACATTCTCATTCTCCGTTGTGTTAACACCTGCTCCTAACTATAGTCAACGGTTTCGGTTTATGCCTGATGAACCTCCCGCGCCATTCCCCGGTGCGGAATGCCATCTTCGTCATAAACATCGGTGACCGGAATAAAACCAAACCGCGCGTAAAAAGGTTGCAGATGCGCCTGCGCCCCCAGATATAGCGGCTTATCCGGCCAGTGCCGCCCACAAGATTCCAGCGTTTTCGCCATTAATTGCTGGCCCAGTTTCGCCCCTCGCCAGGCATCGCTGACGATCACCCGGCCAATGACAACCGGGTCTGATTCGTTATCGCTTTTCAGAATCCTCGCATACGCCACCAGCTCATCCTGACGCCAGCCCAGAATATGCCGATTGTCGCCGACTAAATCATCGCCATCCACATCCAGGTAAGGACAGCGCTGTTCTACCACAAAGACCGCGCAGCGCAATTTGAGTAACGCGTAAAGTTGAGGAACGGTAAGTTCGCTATGGTGGAGATCCTGCCAGTCAATCATGATGCGCTCCTGTGTTGTGGTAATCTTGGGTTAAACGATAACCAAACGTGTATGGACAAGATGGAATTAATTTTTTTAGGTACGTCCGCAGGCGTTCCCACGCGCTCACGCAATGTAACGGCAATTTTATTACATCTGCAACATCCAACGCAGCCGGGAGTATGGCTTTTTGATTGCGGCGAAGGGACACAGCATCAAATGCTTAATACCGCGTTTCATCCCGGTAAGCTTGAGCGCATTTTTATCAGCCATCTTCACGGAGATCATCTGTTTGGCCTGCCGGGTCTGCTATGCAGCCGGTCGATGGCGGGGAATCCCCATCCGCTAACCGTATACGGGCCTCAAGGCGTGCGTGAGTTTATTGCAACCACACTGCGCCTTAGCGGTTCATGGACCGATTTTCCGTTGCAAATTGAAGAAATTAGCGCAGGCGATATTCTTGACGACGGTCTGCGTAAAGTGACCGCGTTCAGGCTGGAGCATCCACTGGAGTGCTACGGATATCGCGTTGTTGAACATGACAAGCCTGGCGCGCTGAATGCCAGGGCGTTAAAAGCCGCAGGCGTTACGCCCGGCCCGCTGTTTCAGGCGTTGAAGGCAGGAAAAACCGTCACGCTTGCCGATGGAAGGCAGATCAATGGCGCCGACTACCTTGCTCCCGCCGTGGCCGGGAAATCAGTGGCGATTTTCGGCGATACCGCGCCCTGCGAGGCCGCCCTCGCGCTGGCGCAAGGCGTGGATGTGATGGTACATGAAACCACGCTGGATGCGTCAATGGAGGAGAAAGCCAACGCTCGCGGACACAGCTCCACCCGTCAAACCGCGACGCTGGCGCGGAAAGCTGACGTCGGTCGGCTGATCATGACCCATATTAGCTCACGCTATGACGATAAAGGCTGTCAGCGCTTACTGGCGGAATGCCGCGCTATTTTCCCGGCGACGGAGCTGGCTTACGATTTTTCTGTTTTCCCGGTTTAGCGCTCCATTTTTTGTCCTCATTGCCGATAACACTAAAAAAGGCAGGCTTTCATAATGAGGTGAGGATGGACAATTTTCAGAAAGATATTGATGACAGGGCCAATTTAACCCTGTCAAACCGTTTTGAGCTGCTGTTATTCCGTCTTGGTACATCGCTGCATGAACAGAAGTCAGAGCTGTTCGGCATCAATGTATTTAAGCTGCGCGAAATCGTACCGATGCCCGCCTTTACGCGCCCGGCAGGCATGAAAGCGCCGCTATTGGGCATGGTCAATATTCGGGATCAGGTCATTCCGGTGATTGATTTGCCAGCGGTAGCGGGCTGCAAGCCGGAAACCGGGCTGAGTATTTTGCTGATCACCGAATATGCGCGCAGCGTACAGGCATTTGCCGTCGAGTCGGTAGAAAATATTATGCGTCTTGACTGGCAGCAGGTGCATACCGCCGAGAAAGCCGTCAACGGTCGCTACATCACCAGTATTGCCTGCCTGGATGACAACAAAGAAACCAACAACCTGGCGCTGGTGCTCGACGTTGAGCAGATCCTTTATGATATTGTCCCCTCCAGCCACGATCTGCGCGCCACCAATCTGAAGACCAATAAATTTTATATTACCCCAGGCGCGGTAGCCATTGTGGCGGAAGACTCCAAAGTCGCCCGCGCGATGCTGGAAAAAGGGCTGAACGCAATGGGAATTCCTCATCAGATGCATGTGACCGGCAAGGATGCATGGGAGAGAATCCAGCAACTGGCGCAGGAAGCGGAGGCCGAAGGTAAGCCAATTAGCGAGAAAATCGCGCTGGTCCTGACAGATCTTGAGATGCCGGAGATGGATGGCTTTACGTTAACGCGTAAAATTAAAACCGATGAACGGCTGAAAAAGATCCCGGTCGTTATTCACTCTTCCCTTTCCGGCAGCGCCAACGAAGATCATGTGCGTAAGGTAAAGGCCGACGGCTACGTCGCCAAATTTGAAATCAATGAACTCTCTTCAGTGATACAGGAAGTGATGGAGCGCGCGGCGCAAAACGTCAGCGGCCCGTTGGTAAGCCGGCAGTTGCTAAGTTAAATTCCGGTCGCTGAGACCTTACCTGCCGGATGGCGGCGCAAGCGCCTTATCCGGCCTACAATCCATAGTTATTTCAACGCATTACATCAGATAATAAAAAACCCGCTTCGTGAAGCGGGTTTTTCGTTTTTACTTATTGCTTACATCAACGGCGTCGCTAACTGCACAAGGCTAATCAGCGGCTGCGGCCAGACGCCCAGTACCAACACCAGCAACGCGGAGATCAGCACCACGATCCCACCCGCGCTGTACTGCCAGTTTGTCGGCGCGTCGCGTCCCGGTTGCTGCGGCGCGTGCAGGTAGAGACTCACCGCAACACGCAGGTAGTAGTACAAACCAATCGCGGAACCCACCACCACGGCGGCGACCAGCCACCACAGGCTGGCCTGAACGCCGACCGCCAGCACGTAGAATTTGCCGATAAAGCCCAGCGTCATCGGGATACCTGCCAGCGACAGCATCATCACCGTCATCACCGCGGCAAGAACCGGACGGTGCCAGAACAGACCACGGTAAGAGTACAGGGAATCGGCATCCGGGCCGCGGAACGGGCTGGACATCAGGCTAACCACGCCAAACGCACCGAGGCTGCTGAACAGATAACCGGCCAGATAAACGCCTACCGCTTCCATCGACATCTCGCCGCTCTGCAGGGCAATCAGCGCCACCAGCAGATAGCCGAGGTGAGAGATAGAAGAGTAACCGAGCAGACGTTTGATGTTGGTCTGGCTCAGCGCCATCAGGTTACCGAAGATGATAGAGGCAAAGGCGATAATGCCCAGCACCACGCGTACCGCTTCGCTGTCGCCTACCGGCGCATAGAGGAACAGACGCATCACCACGCCGAAGATAGCGATTTTGCTCGCCGTCGCCAGGAAGGTGGAAACCGGCGCAGGCGCGCCCTGGTAAACGTCTGGCGTCCACAGGTGAAACGGCACCAGAGAGAGTTTAAAGCCCAGACCGACAATCATCAGGCCAAAGCCCGCCAGCAGCAACGGCTCGTGCAGCATACCATCACCGAGGCTCTTACCGAGCGCTTCGAAAGACAGGTTGCCGGACTGCGCATAGACCAGCGCCATCCCGAACAGCAGGAAAGACGAGGCGGCGGCGGAGAGGATGGTGTATTTGATACTGGCTTCCAGCGAGCGCTTCTGGCGGAAAGCATAACCAATCAGGCCGAACAGCGGCAGCGAGATCAGTTCAATACCAAGGAACAGCGCCGCCAGGTGGTTGGCGTTCGCCAGCAGAATTCCCCCCAGGCTGGCGATTAACACCAGCAGGTAGAACTCTTCCTGGTTATCGTTATAGCCTTCCAGCCACGGGTAGGCAAAGGTGCAGGTGGCGAGGCTCGCCAGCAGCACCAGCCCGGTGTAGAGCATCGCAAAGCCGTCAACGCGCATCAGCGGCGTGACGTCCATTGCCCCGGCCTGGCCGACAAACCAAAGCGAAACCAGAGCAGCGTTAAGCCCAATGACCGACAGCGTGGCATTGAGGAAGTGATTGCGTCGCCACGCAATGGAGAGCATCACAACCACCACCGTCAAGCCGACGATCAGCAGCGGTAGCAGCGCAATCAGGTGTTGTGGAGTTATTGTCATGGCGATTTACGGCCTTGTAGTAGTAACAGAATTAACAAACCACTGCTGGATGTTGCTCATCGCAGAATGCGAGGTATCCAGAATCGGCTGCGGATAGAAGCCAAGCAGTACCAGAAGCACCACCAGCAACAGAATGATAAACAGCTCGCGCAGCGACATCCCTGGCAGTTCCTGGCTGGCAATCTGGCTCTTCGCTTTACCAAAGTAAGCGCGATGCAGCATCGCCAGCGAGTATACAGAGGCGAATACCAACCCAAAGGTGGAGATAACGGTAATCACCGGCACCACCTGGTAGCTGCCGAACAGAATCATAAATTCGCCGACAAAGTTACCGGTGCCCGGCATCCCGAGCGTCGCCACCGCAAAGAACATGGAGAGCGCAGGCAACCACTTCATCTTGCCCCACAGGCCGCCCATCATACGCATGTCACGCGTATGCAGACGTTCGTACAACTGGCCACACAGAATGAACAGACCGGCTGCGGACAAACCGTGCGCAATCATCTGAATCACCGCGCCCTGGTACGCCAGTTGGCTGCCGGTGTAGATAGCGATCAGCACGAAGCCCATATGCGAAACGGAGGTATAGGCAATCAGGCGCTTGATGTCGTATTGGGTAAAGGCCATCCACGCGCCGTAGAAAATGCCGATAACGCCCAGCCACATGGCGATCGGCGCAAACTCCGCCGACGCGTTCGGGAACAATGGCAGGGAGAAACGCAGCAGACCGTAAGCGGCGGTTTTCAGCAAGATACCGGCCAGGTCGACGGAACCGGCGGTCGGCGCCTGGGAGTGCGCATCTGGCAGCCAGCCATGCAGCGGCACCACCGGCATTTTCACCGCGAAGGCGATGAAGAAGCCCAGCATCAGCAGATATTCCACACCGTGGGACATCGGCGTGTTCAGCAGCTCTTCATAGTTGAAAGTCCACACGCCGGTCGCGTTGTAGTGCACAAAGACCAGCGCCAGGATGGCAATCAACATCACCAGACCACTCGCCTGGGTATAAATGAAGAACTTGGTTGCCGCCGTGATACGCGTTTTCCCGTCAGAAGCTTTATGCCCCCACAGCGCTATCAGGAAGTACATCGGCACCAGCATCATTTCCCAGAAGAAGAAGAACAGGAACATGTCGATGGCCAGGAACACGCCGATAACGCCGCCTAAGATCCACATCAGGTTCAGGTGGAAGAAGCCCTGATATTTTTCGATTTCTCGCCAGGAGCAAAGCACCGCCAGAACGCCGAGCAGGCCGGTCAGCACCACCATTAGCAGCGACAGTCCGTCGAGCGCCAGATGGATAGAGATGCCAAAACGCGGGATCCACGGCAGGACAAATTCAGATTGCCACTGTGGAATACCGGCGGATTGCGTCAGTGAGTAGCCGCCCTGCAACCACAATTGCAGACCGAGCGCCAGCGTCAGCCCCATGGTAATCAGCGCTATCCAGCGCGGCACCTTCACGCCAAAGCGTTCGGTCTGCCAGCACAGAAAGCCGCCGATAAAGGGAATCAATATTAGCCAGGGTAGTAACATGGCGATTTTTATTCCTTTTTAAGGCCTCTGACAGAGGCCTGATTTTCAACGAATTTGGATAAAATTCACTTTACGATCAACGCAGTGCCATCAGCAGCGCCAGCACCACAACCGCGCCGATGCTCATGGATGCCACATACCAGCGCAAATAACCGTTCTCGCTCAGTACCAGGCCTTTGCCTGCAAAACGGGAAAGGATAGCCGGAATGTTCATCAACGCATTAAGCGGGTCGCGCTTCAGCAGCCAGGCGATACCGAGGAATGGCTTGACGAATACTTTGTCGTACAGCCAGTCAAAGCCCCAGGCGTTATACCACCAGGTCCCCAGCAGACGGCCCGGCGCGCTGTTGGCGATCGACGTCACCAGCGTGCGTTTACCCAGCCACAGCCATGCGGCAATCAGGATGCCGGCAATCGCCACTACGCCAGAGGTAATTTCCAGCGTCATGACGCGACCATGCGCCAGTTCAGTTGTCTGCGGCAGCACCCCCTGCAATGGCGGCACAATCAGCGCGCCAACAAAGGTAGACAGAATCATCAGGACAATCAGCGGCAGATGGTGGGTAATCCCCTTCCCTGCATGAGCGTGAATTTGTTCTTTACCGTGGAAGACGATGAAAATCATCCGGAAGGTGTACAGGGAGGTCATGAACGCGCCGACCAGACCCGCCACCATCAGATTGATATGACCGTTCGCCATCGCCCCGGCCAGGATCTCATCCTTACTGAAGAAGCCCGCAGTGACCAGCGGCAGCGCCGACAGCGCCGCGCCCCCCACCAGGAAGCAGGCATACACCAGCGGAATGGACTTACGCAGACCGCCCATCTTAAAGATGTTCTGTTCGTGATGGCAGGCCAGAATTACCGAGCCGGACGCCAGGAACAGCAGCGCTTTAAAGAAGGCGTGCGTCATCAGGTGGAAAATTGCCGCATCCCACGCCTGTACGCCCAGCGCCAGGAACATGTAGCCAATCTGGCTCATGGTGGAATAGGCCAGCACGCGTTTGATGTCGGTCTGCACCAGCGCGGCGAAACCCGCCATGACCAACGTAATCGCCCCGATAATGCCCACCAGATGCAGAATCTCCGGGGTCATCAGGAACAAACCATGGGTACGAGCGATCAGGTAGACACCGGCGGTCACCATGGTAGCGGCGTGGATCAGCGCGGAGACCGGCGTCGGGCCGGCCATCGCGTCGGCAAGCCAGGTCTGCAACGGAAGCTGCGCAGATTTACCGACCGCGCCGCCCAGCAGCATCAGCGTCGCCCACATCAGCATGTTGTTGCCGTCAGCAAAGTGCGCTGGCGCCAGCTCGACCATTTCGCGGAAGTTCAGCGTGCCCAGTTCGTTGTAGAGGATGAACAGCGCGAAGGCGAGGAATACGTCACCGACACGGGTCACCACGAAGGCTTTCATTGCCGCTGCGCCATTCTTCGGATCGCTGTAATAGAAGCCGATCAACAGATAAGAGCACAGGCCCACGCCTTCCCAGCCGAGGTACATCAACAGCAGGTTATCGGACAGCACCAGAACAACCATGCTGGCGATAAACAGGTTGGTATAAGCGAAGAAGCGGGAGTAACCCTCTTCTCCACGCATGTACCAGGACGCGAACATGTGGATCAGGAAGCCGACGCCGGTGACCACAGAGAGCATGGTCAGCGACAGGCCGTCCAGCACCAGGTTAAAACCGATGTTGAAGTTACCGACCGACATCCACGTCCACAGCGGCTGGCTGAACGCCTGTTTGCCGTTGGCGAAGAAATCCATCCCGACAAACGCTGTCACCAACGCCGCCAGACCAACGGAGCCCACGCCAATGGTCGCGGAGAGATTTTCCGACCAGCGTCCGCGAGAGAACGCCAGCAGTACAAAGCCAATCAATGGCAGAATAATGGTTAAGGCAAGCATGTTCATCCACGCATCTCACTTACTGAATCGATGTTCAGGTTCTGGCGACGGCGATGGAGTTGCAGCAACAGCGCAAGTCCAATACTCGCTTCCGCAGCCGCAAGGCTGATGGCGAGAATGTACATCACCTGACCATCGGTCTGGCCCCAGTAGCTCCCGGCGACCACAAAGGCCAGCGCGGAGGCGTTAATCATGATTTCCAGCCCGATCAGCATAAACAGCAGATTGCGGCGGATAACCAGACCGGTTAAACCCAGGACGAATAAAATCGCAGCGAGGATCAGTCCGTGTGTTAAGGGGATCATGCGCGCTCCTCCGTTTTTCTTTTCGCGCGGTCATCGGCGCGGTTGCTTAGCACTTCACCCGCACGCTCTTCACGCCCGACGTGGAACGCCACCACCAGGCCTGCCAGCAGCAGCATAGACGCCAGTTCGACCGCCAGAACATAAGGCCCGAACAGCGTAATGCCCACCGCTTTCGCGCTAATCGGCGTGCCGTCGATGCCCTGGTCGTTAACGCCCAGAATGGCGTACACAATGACCGCCAGCATAATGGCCGACAAAACCGCCGGACCAATCCACACCTGCGGCTTCAGCCACTGGCGTTCCTGTTCGATTTCGCTGCCGCCGAGGTTGAGCATCATCACCACGAACACAAACAGCACCATGATGGCGCCTGCGTAGACGATAATTTCCAGCGCACCGGCAAAATAAGCGCCCAGCGAAAAGAACACCCCGGAAATCGCCAGTAGCGATATCACCAGATACAACAGCGCGTGTACCGGATTGGTATGGGTGATCACTCGCAGGGTCGCGAGGATGGCTATCAGGCCACAGATATAAAAAGCGAATTCCATTGCCCTCTCCTTACGGTAACAGGCTCTTGACGTCGATAGGCTTGGCTTCGTTCTCTGCTTCGCCTTTATCTTTGCCGTCGATTGCCATACCCGCCATCCGGTAGAAGTTATATTCCGGGTATTTGCCCGGACCGGAAATCAGCAGATCCTCTTTTTCGTACACCAGATCCTGACGTTTGTATTCGCCCAGTTCGAAGTCCGGGGTCAACTGAATCGCCGTGGTCGGGCACGCTTCTTCGCACAGGCCGCAGAAGATGCAGCGTGAGAAGTTAATGCGGAAAAATTCCGGATACCAGCGGCCATCTTTGGTCTCCGCTTTTTGCAGAGAGATACAGCCTACCGGACAGGCTACCGCACACAGGTTACAGGCAACGCAGCGCTCTTCACCGTCCGGGTCGCGCGTGAGCACGATACGGCCACGGTAACGGGGCGGTAAATAGACCGGCTCTTCCGGATACATCCGCGTTTCGCGTTTGGCGAACGCATGCAGGCCGATCATCCAGATACTACGTACCTGAGTGCCGAAACCTACTAATAATTCTTTTAAGGTCATGGTCTTTGTGTCCCTTATTGCGCCTGCCACAGAATGACAGCCGCCGTTACCAGCAAGTTGATGAGCGTCAGCGGCAGGCAAACTTTCCAGCCGAAGGACATTACCTGGTCATAACGCGGACGCGGTAACGACGCACGAATCAAAATGAACATCATCATGAAGAACGCGGTTTTCAGCGCGAACCAGACGAATGGCGGTAAGAACGGGCCATGCCAGCCACCGAAGAACAACGTTACCATCAGCGCGGAAACGGTGACGATGCCGATGTACTCCCCCACAAAGAACAGACCGAATTTCATCCCGGAATATTCGATGTGGTAACCGTCCGCCAGTTCCTGCTCGGCTTCCGGCTGGTCAAACGGGTGACGGTGACAGACCGCTACGCCCGCGATGGCGAAAGTAACAAACCCAAAGAATTGCGGAATCACGTTCCACAGATGCGCCTGGTTATTGACGATATCGGTCATATTAAATGAACCGGCCTGCGCCACCACGCCCATCAGGGAAAGACCAAGAAACACTTCGTAGCTCACCGTCTGGGCAGACGCACGCATCGCGCCCAGCAGCGAGTATTTGTTGTTGCTCGACCAACCGGCGAACAGCACCGCGTAAACCGCCAGACCGGCCATCATCAGGAAGAACAGAATCCCGATGTTTAAATCGGCCACCACCCAATTAGGGCTAACCGGCACAATGGCGAAGGAGAGCAGCAGCGAAGTAAACGCGATCATCGGCGCCAGGGTAAAGATGACGCGATCCGAGAATTTCGGGATCCAGTCTTCTTTAAAGAACATCTTGATCATGTCCGCGACCAGCTGGAGCGAGCCGCCCCAGCCAACGCGGTTTGGTCCATAACGGTTCTGGAACAGACCCAGCAGACGACGTTCGCCAAAGCTCATGAAGGCCCCGCAGGTGACGACCACCAGCAGAATCACCACCGCTTTGAGAATGCTCAGCAGGATCTCAATCAGATCCGGTGTAATCCAACTCATTGTTGCGCCTCCCGCAGATCCTCAAGACGCGCGCCAGCCAGAACCGGCGCGATGCCAGGCATACCCATCGGCAGCCCTACCTGCCCTGCCGCTAACCCTTCAGAGATTTCAACCGGCAGCGTCACCGTATTGCCATCGTAGCTAAAGGAGACGCGCGTCCCGGCATTAACGCCCAACTTCGCGGCATCCGCCGGGTTAAGTTTGATATACGGCTGCGGCATACGGCTCTGGAAGACCGGAGAACGCTGAGACAATTCGTCGCTGCCAAACAGGTGGTAATACGGCGCAATACGCCACTGACCGTCCTGCGCCTGGAAGCTTGCCGGCACGGTAGTGAAATAATCCAGACCGCCCTCAGTCGCTTCAATCAGACGCACGCCCGGATCGCCGTGACGCAGTTTGCCGCCCACTTCATCCTGGAATTTGTTCCACGCCTGCGGGGAGTTCCAGCCCGGTGCCCAGGCGAACGGAATTTCAGATCGCGGGGCAGTCGGTTGGTTATTCCCTTCCATTGAGAAGGCGAACATGGTGTCTTTATCCTGCGGCTGACGTGGTTCATGCACGCTGATATTGGCGCGCATCGCCGTACGGCCACTGTAACGATGCGGTTCGCGCGCCAGCTTCTGCCCACGAATGCGGAAGGTCGCATCCGGCGCGGCGTCTTTAATGCCGGCAAATTGCGGCATGGCGGCAATGACCGCGTCGATCACATGGTCAAGCTGTGTCCAGTCCACTTCGCGGTTTTCGACGGTGCTGTGCAGCGAATGCAGCCAGCGCCAGCTTTCCAGCATAATCGTCTTGTTATCGTAGTAGGCCGGGTCATAAACCTGGAAGAAGCGCTGCGCGCGGCCTTCGTTGTTGATGACCGTACCATCGCTTTCGGCGAAGCTTGCCGCGGAAAGCACCAGATGCGCGTTTTCCATAATCGCCGTGCGCTGATGGTCAACCACCATCACCAGCGGCGCTTTGGCGAGCGCAGCGTTCACGCGCGTAGCGCTTGCATGACGGTGGAGATCGTTTTCCAGCACCACCACCGCGTCCGCACTGCCGGTTTCCAGCTCGCCCAACGCATCATCAAGCGAACCGCCGCCCATCATACCCAGCCCCATGCTGTTCACGGAACGAGCAATCATAGTAATACCGACGTCGGCGCCACGGCCTTTCAGCGCTTTCGCCACGTTGGCGGCCGCCTGAATCACCTCACTGCTACCGGCGTTAGTGCCGGAGATAATCAGCGGTTTTTTCGCGCCGGCCAACGCCTGCACAATGACATCAATTTTGTTTTGTAAGTCGCTGTCGATACCGTCAACCGCAGGCGCTGTATTGTCCAGCGCATGAGCAATCGCAAAGCCCAGGCGCGCCTGATCTTCCACCGGCGCGCGATAGGTCCAGGCGGCGATATCATCCAGACGGGTGCCGTCCACGTTGGTCACGAACAGCGGATGTTTGGCACGCTGGCCGATGTTAAGGATGGCCGCAATCTGCCAGTCGGCTACTTTCTGCGCCGCCGCCATTTCACGCGCTTTACCTTTCACCGCCTGGCGTACCGCCAGCGCAACGCGCGCGCCGGTCTGGGTAACGTCTTCGCCCAATACCAGTACCGCGTCATAAGATTCGATTTCCCGCAGCGCCGGGGTGTAAATTCCGCCTTCACGCAACACTTTCAGCGCCAGTTGCAGACGTTCCTGCTCGCCGCGCGCGATACCGGTGTAGAAGTTTTCCGCACCAACCAGCTCACGCAGCGCAAAGTTGCTCTCAATGCTGGCGCGTGGCGAACCGATACCGATCACTTTCTTCGACTGGCGCAGAATATCCGCCGCGCCCTGCATCGCCTGCTCGGCGTTGAGAGTAATAAAGTCATCGCCACGGCGCTGAACCGGCTGACGCGGACGGTCTTTCAGGTTCACATAGCCATAGCCGAAACGACCGCGGTCGCAGAGGAAGTAGTGGTTAACGGTACCGTTGTAACGGTTTTCGATACGGCGCAGTTCGCCATAGCGCTCGCCCGGGCTGATGTTACAGCCGATGGAACACTGCTGGCAGATGCTCGGCGCAAACTGCATGTCCCATTTACGGTTGTAACGCTCGGAGTGCGTTTTATCGGTGAAAACGCCGGTCGGGCAAATCTCGACCAGGTTACCGGAGAATTCGCTTTCCAGCGTACCGTCTTCCGGACGCCCGAAGTAGACGTTGTCATGCGCGCCATAGACGCCCAGATCGGTGCCGTCGGCATAATCTTTGTAGTAACGCACACAACGGTAGCAGGCGATGCAGCGGTTCATTTCGTGAGAGATGAACGGCCCCAGATCCTGGTTGCGGTGGGTACGTTTGGTGAAACGGTAGCGGCGGAAACTGTGCCCCGTCATCACGGTCATATCCTGAAGATGGCAGTTACCGCCCTCTTCACAAACCGGACAGTCGTGCGGGTGGTTAGTCATCAGCCACTCCACCACGCTTTCACGGAACTGTTTCGCTTCTTCGTCGTCAATAGAGATAAAGGTACCGTCGGTGGCTGGCGTCATACAGGACATCACCAGGCGACCACGCGTATCTTCCGCGTTTTGGTATTGCTTCACCGCACACTGGCGGCAAGCACCGACGCTTCCCAGCGCCGGGTGCCAGCAAAAATACGGAATATCAAGGCCCAGGGACAGACATGCCTGTAGCAGGTTGTCCGCGCCGTTGACCTCGTATTCTTTGCCGTCTACATGAATCGTAGCCATTAGCATGCTTCCAAATTAAAAATCGTTAACTCACCAGCGCTCTTTGAGCAGGTTCGGCTGAATACCATTGATTAAATGGGTATTACTGAACGGCTGCTTGATGCCAGCTTCGAATTCTTCGCGGAAATACTTAATTGCGCTTTGCAGTGGCTCAACCGCGCCCGGCGCATGCGCGCAGAAGGTTTTACCCGGTCCGAGGAAACGACACAGTTGCTCAAGTGTCTCGATATCCCCCGGCTGGCCTTCGCCACGCTCCAGCGCGCGCAGAATTTTCACGCTCCACGGCAACCCGTCGCGGCATGGCGTACACCAGCCGCAGGATTCGCGGGCAAAGAACTCTTCCAGGTTACGCACCAACGATACCATGCCGATTTCGTGGTCTACCGCCATCGCCAGCGCGGTGCCCAGACGGCTGCCTGCTTTACCGATGCTTTCGAACTCCATCGGCAGGTCAAGATGCGCCTCGGTCAGGAAGTCGGTTCCCGCCCCGCCCGGTTGCCAGGCTTTGAATTTCAGGCCATCGCGCATACCGCCCGCGTAATCTTCTAGAATCTCACGCGCGGTGGTGCCGAACGGTAATTCCCACAGGCCCGGATTCTTCACGCGGCCTGAGAAGCCCATCAGCTTGGTACCCGCATCTTTGCTTTTCGAAATGTTCTGGTACCACTCCACGCCGTTGGCGAGGATTGCCGGGACGTTGCACAACGTTTCGACGTTATTCACACAGGTCGGCTTGCCCCATACGCCGGAGGTCGCCGGGAAGGGCGGCTTGGAGCGCGGGTTCGCGCGGCGGCCTTCGAGGGAGTTAATCAGCGCCGTTTCTTCACCACAGATGTAACGCCCTGCCCCGGTGTGGACAAACAGTTCAAAGTCGAACCCGGTGCCCATGATATTTTTGCCAAGCAGCCCGGCCTCGGTTGCTTCAGCAATCGCACGGCGCAGATGTACAGCCGCTTCGATATATTCGCCGCGCAGGAAGATGTAACCACGATACGCTTTCAGCGCGAACGCGGAGATCAGCATGCCTTCCACCAGCAGGTGCGGCAGTTGTTCCATCAGCAGACGGTCTTTATAGGTGCCCGGCTCCATTTCATCGGCGTTACACAGCAGGTAACGGATGTTCATGGATTCATCTTTCGGCATCAGGCTCCACTTCAGACCGGTGGAAAAGCCCGCGCCGCCGCGCCCTTTCAGACCGGCGTCTTTTACCTGGCTGACGATTTCATCCGGAGACAGGCCGGTCAGCGCCTTACGCGCGCCTTCGTAGCCGTTTTTGCTACGATATTCATCCAGCCAGACCGGCTGTTTGTCATCGCGCAGACGCCAGGTCAGCGGGTGGGTTTCGGGAGTACGGATAACGTTTTTCATTTATACCGCTCCAGTAGTTTAGGAATGGCTTCCGGGGTCAGATGGCTGTGAGTATCCTCATCAATCATCATGTTCGGCCCTTTATCGCAATTCCCCAGGCAGCAGGTCGGCAGCAGCGTAAAGCGACCATCAAAGGTCGTCTGCCCCGGTTTGATGTTGAGATTTTTTTCCAGCGCGGCCTGAATCCCCTGATAGCCGGTGATATGGCACACCACGCTGTCGCAGTAGCGAATCACGTGGCGACCGACCGGCTGACGGAAGATCTGGCTGTAGAATGTGGCGACGCCTTCGACGTCGCTCGCCGGAATACCCAGCACATCGGCAATAGCGTAGATCGCGCCGTCCGGCACCCAGCCACGCTGCTTCTGAACGATTTTCAGCGCTTCAATGGACGCCGCACGCGGGTCTTCGTAGTGGTGCTTCTCGTGCTCTATCGCTTCACGCTCTGCCGCACTCAGCTCAAAAGCCTCGGTTTGTGGTTGTTGATTCTCGTGCATAATTAGCGGTCCACATCTGACATAACAAAATCGATACTACCCAGATAGACAATCAGGTCGGAAACCAGGCTACCGCGGATCGCCGAGGGAATCTGCTGCAGGTGCGCAAAGCTCGGCGTGCGCACGCGGGTACGGTAGCTCATAGTGCTGCCGTCGCTGGTCAGGTAGTAACTGTTAATCCCCTTCGTCGCTTCCACCATCTGGAAGGACTCCTGCGCCGGCATCACCGGGCCCCAGGAGACCTGCAGGAAGTGGGTGATCAGGGTTTCGATATGTTGCAGCGTGCGCTCTTTCGGCGGCGGCGTGGTCAGCGGGTGATCCGCTTTGAACGGGCCTTCCGGCATGTTATCGAGGCACTGCTGAAGAATGCGCAGACTCTGGCGCAGCTCTTCCACTTTCAACATCACGCGGGTATAGCAGTCGGAAACACCGCCGCCCACCGGCACTTCAAAGTCAAAGTTTTCGTAGCCAGAGTATGGACGCCATTTACGCACGTCGAAGTCGATCCCGGTCGCGCGCAGCCCTGCGCCGGTGGTGCCCCACTCCAGCGCTTCTTTCGCGCCGTAAGCGGCAACGCCCTGCGAACGCCCTTTCAGAATGGTGTTACGCAGCGCGGCTTTCTCGTAAGAATCCAGACGCTTCGGCATCCACTCAAGGAACTCTCGCAGCAGGCGATCCCAACCGCGCGGCAAGTCGTGCGCGACGCCGCCGATACGGAACCAGGCCGGGTGCATACGGAAACCGGTAATGGCTTCCACCAGGTCATAAATTTTCTGCCGGTCGGTAAAGGCAAAGAAGACCGGCGTCATCGCGCCGACGTCCTGAATAAAGGTCGAGATGTACAGCAGATGACTGTTAATCCGGAACAGTTCGGAGAGCATCACGCGGATGACGTTCACACGATCCGGGACGGTGATCCCTGCCAACTTTTCTACCGCCAACACGTACGGCATTTCATTGACGCAACCACCGAGGTATTCGATACGGTCGGTATAGGGAATGTAGCTATGCCAGGACTGGCGCTCGCCCATTTTTTCGGCGCCGCGATGGTGATAGCCGATATCCGGCACGCAGTCGACGATTTCTTCGCCGTCAAGTTGCAGGATAATACGAAACGCACCGTGCGCGGACGGGTGGTTCGGGCCGAGGTTGAGGAACATAAAGTCCTCGTTGTCAGTCCCGCGCTTCATCCCCCAGTCTTCCGGCTTAAAGGTCAGCGCTTCCATTTCCAGATCCTGCTTAGCTTTGGTCAGCTCAAACGGGTCGAATTCGGTCGCGCGCGCCGGATAATCTTTACGCAGCGGATGGCCTTCCCAGGTTTGCGGCATCATGATGCGCGTCAGGTGCGGGTGGCCTTCGATATCAATGCCAAACATCTCCCAGGTCTCACGCTCGTACCAGTTGGCGTTAGGGAAAAGTTTAGTGAAGGTCGGCACGCGCAGGTCGTTTTCAGACAACGCCACCTTGAGCATGATATCGCGATTACGCTCAATGGAAATCAGGTGGTAGAAAACGGAAAAATCCGCGGCGGGTAACCCGTCACGGTGCGTACGCAGGCGTTCATCCATGCCGTGTAAGTCAAACAGCATGACGTAAGGTTTCGGCAGTTTCTTTAAGAAATCGCCAACCTCCAGTAGTTGTTCACGCTTGACCCAAACAACGGGGATACCGGTGCGGGTCGCCTGAACGGTAAAGGCATCCGGCCCAAAACGGTTGCGCAGTTCGCCGATAACCGGATCATCAAGATGATCGCGGGTACTCCATGCAGCGTCTTGCGCGGTTAAGTCGGTCATATTGTTCACCATTGCAAATGGTCCGTGGTGGTCGGCAGTGCTTCGCGCTATTAAAATAGTGGTTAGCGAAGTGAAGTGCTGCTGCCGACAGGCGCAAATTAAATCTCGTCCGGGGTACGCAGGTTCGTGACGGCAATACGCTCGCCGCGTTTACGTTCGCGTTCTGGCTGCATATTGGCGCGATACACGCCCTGATCGCCCACCACCCATGAGAGCGGACGGCGCTCTTTGCCAATCGATTCTTGCAGCAGCATCAACGCCTGCATATACGCTTCCGGACGCGGCGGACAGCCAGGGATATACACATCCACCGGGATAAACTTATCAACGCCCTGCACTACCGAATAAATATCGTACATGCCGCCGGAGTTGGCGCAGGCGCCCATAGAAATGACCCATTTTGGCTCCAGCATTTGGTCATACAGACGCTGAATAACCGGGGCCATTTTGGTAAAGCAGGTACCGGCCACCACCATCAGGTCAGCCTGACGTGGCGACGCACGCAGCACTTCCGCGCCGAAACGGGCGACGTCATGCACTGCGGTAAAAGAGGTCACCATCTCTACATAGCAGCAAGAAAGGCCGAAGTTGTAGGGCCAAATTGAGTTTTTACGGCCCCAGTTAACCATGTCATGCAGTTTGCCCATGAACACGTTTTTGTTAACTTCCTGCTCCAGGGGGTCAGTTACGATCTCCTGTTTTTGCAGGGGGTAACGGTCATTCTCACCGTTAGGATCTATGCGGGTGAGCGTATAATCCATCTTAATGCCTCGCGGTTAGCGTTGACGATTAGCGATACTGTTCGTTTCCGGGTTCATACGCTCGCGGCGTGAACGCGCGGGCGTCCAGTCCAACGCGCCAATACGCGCCAGATAAACCAGACCAGCCAGTAACACAAAAATAAAAATTGCAGCTTCCACAAAGCCAACCCAGCCGCTTTCGCGGATAGAAGTCGACCATGCGAACAGATACAGCGCTTCAACGTCGAAGATAACGAAGAACATGGCTACCAGGTAAAACTTGGCAGACAAGCGTAAGCGGGCGGTGCCGACCGAGTCGATACCTGATTCAAACGGAACGTTCTTGTGCCTCGCGCGTGCGCGACCGCCCAAAAACCAACCGCCTACCAGCATCAGGCAGCACAGGCCAATGGCAACGATAAGAAAGATAGCGAATGCCCAGTGATGAGCGATGACTTCAGTGGATGTTGACATACTCATTGCTTACTCATCAAAAGTAGCGCCAGTTTCTCTGCTCTTTACGGCAGATGGGCGCCACATCGATTCATGGGGAGGAATAAAAAAAACCCTACAATTACTGTAGAAAATGATAAAAACAGCTAATTGATGTGGTTTTTTACTCCTTTCTATAACCTTTTGTCAACTTTAACAAAAGTTCCTTCACATTAATTTACATCAATTCATCACCATTAACATTAAGTGCCATCCTGGAGTAAATGACTCTTCGGCCAGGGGGGATTTTATGTTGTTGAATCGTGTCCGTTGTGAAGCAAAAGAAATAACACACACCTATTTTGACAGGAATTTGTGAAGATGCCTCCCCCTAAATGGGAGTATTTTCTTGATCTGTGACACGCTTTTGTTAATTCACCCCCTAAAACAGCAACAATTTCTCTAGTTTTTTAACATGCAAATTCATAAAATGGATGTTCTGGTTATTTTTTACCCACATTGAACTGCGAATCGCTACTGGCTGATTTACCGCAACTTTTACAATTTGTGCGGTTAAGCGCGTACAGATGGGAACAAAAAAAGAGCCACTGAGCGTTTTTTCATCGCCAGCGGCTCTTTTTTACATTTACGACTTAGCGCCTTTTGCCTGCGAGCTACTCAAAACCCCCTTCCACCATCAGCGGATCATCTCCGCCCTCTGCAGAAAACTGGTTGTAATGCCATGGGTTTTGATAGCTTTCCATCGCATGGAAAATCACCATCGCCAGCTCGTTCTGGCTATTGGGATCGCGGCACAACAGATATTCCGTATCCGGCAAAGGCGGTAATCCGTCTGCGGCGCCCAGCACGCGAAGGTCGGGACTCATCATTTCGACAGGTCGAGCCGTTACGCCAAGACCGGCTTTAACGGCCGCGCGTACCGCCGGTAATGTAGACGCCACATAGGCCAGCCGCCAGGGAATACCCGCTGCATTTAGCGTCTCCAGCACCATATCGCGGAATGGGCTGGGATCGTCCAGCAGGACTAATGGTACGGGCTCTCCCCTTTGCAAAACATACTCAGCCGCACAATACCAATGGGTGGGCGAGGTCCGCAAATTCAGACAGTCCAGCGAATTAGGTTGGTTAGTCGTCACCACCAAATCTACTTCCTGCGATTTAACCATGTCCACCATATAGGCGTTGCGTTTTACCCGTACATCAAGCGCGAGTTTCGGATAAACCGAGCTGATTCGGCTAAGCAAAAAAGGCAGGATAGTATCAGCTGATTCATCAGAAGCGCCGATTGTTAACACTCCCTGAAGATTACTGAACATTAATGATGAACACGCCTCATCATTAAAACGCAGGATTTTTCTGGCGTACCCCAGAAGCTGGATACCGTGTTCGGTCAAAAGTTTGTTACGACCATGGCGGGCGAACAATTCCTTTCCCACGAGTTGCTCAAGACGCTGCATTTGCTGACTGACCGCAGACTGAGTACGACATACCGCCGCCGCCGCCGCGGCGAAGGTGTTCAGATCGGCAACGGCCACGAACGTTCTCAGCAGATCGAGATCGAGGTTAATTATCGGACGATTTGCATTTATCATAATTTTTCACTTACTGGCGGGTCATATCGGGCTGACCTGGTTAATGCTGTGCATTCAGAAACAAGCAATTCCATTTGTAATGTGCATCCTTCGCAGTACCGCCTGGTTACCCAGGTAAATGTTAGAATGTAATTGAAAATACGACCAAAACACTTCTCTTACTTACTGATATAATACCAAATGCAACTGATCGGGATATATCAAAGAGAATGTGTCATACCTTTAGGCGTCTACAGATTTCTGCTAATGATGGACGTGTAAATCTTGTAACAGCGTCAAATAGTTTACCGAGACGCACAGATACAAAAACAATATATTGAACAATAGGTTATGTATAAAATCGCGTCATGATAATTAGCAGACAACGCAGACTACGCAGACTACGCCCCCGTTTCGGATCATTATCTTAACCTAAAACCGCTATATTTATAAGTATTATTACGAATAATCTTAACCTGGGATATGTTATACTAATCGGATCAGAAAGATATTATTACGACTTTAGTAAATGCTTTTTAAATATTAAATAATAATTAATTAAGATTTCTACCATTCATTAATTATACTTAACAATAGTTTCACACCCTCCGCCGCCGGAAAGGTCTAACCTTCTCATTTTACCTTTAATACTCAGTATTTCCGAAATAGCCAGCGCGACACTAATGATGAATGCTTATCTCTCATAAAACAGATAATTTCTGACAACATAAAAAACCACATTACGAGCAATCACATAGAATAAAACACTATACATACAGACAAAAATAGAAAATGCATCTAACCAAATGATTTTATGAAGTTTTAAACAGTACGAAAGCGCGTTAAAAATAAACAAAATCTTCTTCTGTTCACTCTTCAAAACTCACCGTCGTGGGAGTACATTGTTTCGTGCTGACTTCCACGGCAGGGAGTGGCAATAACAGCTAAAAGGTCAAGATTCATGTCCCCCATTGAAAAATCCAGCAAACTCGAAAATGTCTGTTATGACATTCGTGGCCCCGTTCTGAAAGAAGCGAAACGCCTTGAGGAAGAAGGTAATAAAGTTCTTAAACTGAATATCGGCAACCCCGCCCCCTTCGGATTCGAAGCGCCGGACGAAATTCTGGTCGATGTCATTCGTAATTTGCCGACGGCGCAAGGATATTGCGACTCGAAAGGGCTTTATTCCGCCCGTAAAGCAATTATGCAGCATTATCAGGCCCGTGGAATGCGCGATGTAACCGTGGAAGATATCTATATCGGTAACGGCGTTTCCGAGCTGATCGTTCAGGCGATGCAGGCGTTGCTTAACAGTGGCGATGAAATGCTGGTTCCCGCGCCCGATTATCCGTTATGGACAGCGGCGGTATCGCTCTCCAGCGGCAAGGCGGTACATTATCTTTGCGATGAATCTTCCGACTGGTTCCCGGACCTTGACGATATCCGCGCCAAAATCACCCCACGTACGCGTGGTATTGTCATTATTAATCCAAACAACCCTACTGGCGCCGTCTATTCTAAAGAATTGTTGATGGAAATTGTCAACATTGCGCGCGAGCATAATCTCATCATCTTCGCCGATGAAATTTATGACAAGATTCTCTATGACGATGCCGAGCATCACTCTATCGCCGCACTGGCGCCTGATCTGCTGACCATCACCTTTAATGGGTTGTCTAAAACCTATCGCGTCGCCGGCTTCCGCCAGGGCTGGATGGTGCTGAACGGGCCGAAAAAACATGCGAAGGGCTATATTGAAGGACTGGAGATGTTAGCCTCAATGCGCCTGTGCGCCAACGTCCCGGCGCAACATGCTATTCAGACCGCGCTCGGCGGCTATCAAAGCATTAGCGAATTTATTCTGCCGGGCGGCCGACTGTATGAACAGCGTAACCGCGCCTGGGAGTTGATTAACGATATCCCCGGAGTTTCCTGCGTAAAACCGCGCGGCGCGTTGTACATGTTCCCCAGGATCGACGCTAAACGTTTTAATATTCACGACGACCAGAAGATGGTGCTGGACTTCCTGCTACAGGAAAAGGTGCTGCTGGTGCAAGGTACCGCCTTTAACTGGCCGTGGCCGGATCACTTCCGCATTGTGACGCTACCGCGTGAAGATGACCTGGAGATGGCCATCAACCGCTTTGGGCGTTTCCTCTCAGGTTACCATCAATAATCTTAAATTCAGGCTACTTCGGTAGCCTGAATTGCATCTTCATCCCCCTCCCCGCACAATGAAGTCTGCCGCAGTGAAAACAAAAGGTAATCTATGAAGCAGAGCCATTTTTTCGCCCATCTCTCCCGCATGAAGTTGATTAACCGCTGGCCGCTGATGCGTAACGTGCGTACGGAAAACGTCTCCGAACATAGTCTGCAGGTGGCGATGGTCGCCCATGCGTTGGCGGCGATAAAAAACCGTAAATTTGGCGGTCAGCTCAATGCTGAACGCATCGCGCTTCTGGCGATGTATCATGATGCCTCGGAAGTACTGACCGGCGATCTGCCGACGCCGGTAAAATATTTTAATTCCCAGATAGCCCAGGAATATAAAGCGATCGAAAAAATCGCCCAGCAAAAGCTGGTTGATATGGCGCCGGATGAATTGCGCGATATTTTCGCACCGCTTATTGATGAGAATGCCTGGAGCGAAGAAGAACAGGCAATCGTAAAACAGGCCGATGCGCTTTGCGCCTACCTGAAATGCCTGGAGGAGCTATCGGCGGGAAACAATGAGTTTGGACTGGCAAAAACGCGGCTGGAAAAAACGCTGGAATTACGTCGCAGCCAGGAGATGGACTATTTTATGGCGGTGTTCGTACCAAGTTTCCATCTCTCTCTTGACGAGATAAGCCAGGATTCACCGCTTTAAACGGTTGTGCCGGATGACGACGTCAACGTCTTATCCGGCCTGGACGTAGCGTGATATCCGTAGGCCTGATAAGCGCAACGCCATCAGGCCTTTTCCTGTCTGGGGTTAAAACGGAAACAACATCGGAATCATCACAATACAAACCGCCATCACAATAAGCGTGAACGGCACGCCAAGCTTCACAAAATCGCTAAAGCTATAGTTTCCCGGCCCCAGAACCAGAGTATTGACCGGCGATGAAACCGGCGTCATAAAGGCGGCGGATGCCGCCATCGCCACCGCCATCGCAAACGGATAGGGCGACACCCCCATTGATTTCGCCGCCGCCAGCGCAATCGGCGCCATCAGCACCGCCGTTGCCGTGTTAGAAATGAACAGTCCTATGACGGCGCACAGCACGAACAGGCATCCCAGCATCATATACGGCCCATAGCCGCCGCCGATATCCATTAACCCTTGCACGACCAGAGAGACGCCGCCGGTTTTTTGCAACGCCAGCGCAAACGGCATCATACCCACAATCAAGATAATACTCGGCCAGTGGATCGCTTTATACGCGCTTTCAGCATCAATACAGCGAAATTTTCCCATCAGCAGGCAGGCGATAATCGCCGCGATCGGGTTGGGAATTTCATCGGTCAACATCAGCGCCACCATAAGTACCAGGCAGAAAATGGCGTGCGGCGCCTGGCTGTGCGCCGGCGAGGCTTCGCTGACCTCGACCGGCATATTCAGCACCACAAAGTCGCGGCCTTTTTGCCCCAGCAGGCTGATTAACTTCCAGTTCCCCACGACCAGAATGATATCGCCCATCAATAACGGCTCATCGGCCAGCGACCCTTCCAGCGCGACGCCGTCGCGTTTCAGGCCGACCACATTCAGCCCGTAACGTGTACGGAAGGCGATTTCACGCACCGACTTGCCAATCAGTTCAGACTCCGGAATAAGCGAAATTTCCGCCATCCCGACATCCAACGCCTGATCGGAAAAATATTCTCCTCGCAATACCATCGGTTCCAGCAGTTGCTCGGCGCAGAACTCTCTGAGGTCAACCTCCGCCGCCGACATATCAATCAGCAGAACGTCGCGAGCGCGAAACTCCGATACGCCGTTCACATTGACGATAACCCGCCGAAAGCGCCGCCAGCGTTCAACGCCGATGACATTAGCGCCGTAACGTTCGCGCAGTTTAAGGTCGTCCAGTCGCTGTCCCACCATCGGCGAACCGGGGCGAATCGCCAGACGGCGAGCGCGCCCCGTCAGACGGTACTCGCGGATAAGATCGCGGAAAGTGCGCCGCTTACCGGCCTGTTGTCCGGGCGCATCGCCTTTTAGCATGAAGCGCATCACCAGCATATAAACAATACCGAGCGCCAACACCACTACCCCCAGCGGCGTCACGCTAAAAAAGTTGAACCCGTGCAGGCCTTCACGCAGCAGTTCACTGTTAACCACCAGGTTCGGCGGCGTCGCCACCAGCGTCATCATTCCGCTGATAAGCCCGGCAAAACTCAGCGGCATCATCAGGCGCGAAGGCGAGGTCTGCATATGCATAGAAACGCTAAGAACAACGGGGATAAAAATCGCCACCACTCCGGTTGAACTCATGAAAGCGCCAAGTCCGGCGACAGTGATCATCAGTAAAACCAGCATTTTGATTTCACTGCTGCCCGCCATTTTAACCAGCCAGGTACCGACCACCGTAGCAACGCCGGTGCGCACGAGGCCGTCGCCAATAATAAATAAGGCGGCGATAAGAATGACATTCGGATCGCTAAAGCCGGAGAAGGCTTCCGGAAGGGTCAAGGTACCGCTAAGGACAAAAGCAACAATGACGAATAAAGCCACCGCATCCATACGTACTTTGCCCGTCGCAAACAACACGACGGCAATCGCCAGTAAAGAGAGAACCCAAATCAATTCACCGTTCACAACATATCCTTGTCAGATGAGAAGATAACGAGATTCTGCCATAAATATGCCCCGCCAAAGCGGGGCGATATCATGATCAGGTCTTTCTTAACACCACCACATCGCCGTTTGGTTGTTTAGCGACCGATAATTGCGTCAGGCTATCCAACGCAAAATCAACATCCGCCAGACGCGGCGTGTCGGCCGGCGCATTGACCGCAATGACGTGGCAGCCCGCAGCCAGTCCGGACAGCACGCCAGCCGGGGCATCTTCTACTACGACGCACTCCTGAGGGGCCAGGCCAAGCAGTTGTGCGCCCAGCAAATACGCATCCGGCTCCGGTTTGCCGCGTTTGACTCGTTCGGCGGTGACAAACACCTCTGGCGCTGGAAGGCCCGCGACCTGATGGCGCGCACGCGCGACCGGCATTGAACCGGAGGTGACGATAGCCCACGGAATGCCCGCTTTATTCAGGTGATTGAGTAAATCGACTGCCCCCGGCAACGCGGTGATCCCTGCGGTTTCAGTGGCTTCTATTTGCTCCAGGCGCGTAAACTCAGCGGCAATTTCCGCCTCCGATTTACCCGCCATAAAATGCCGCAACGAGGTGATCGCCTGTTTGCCATGAATAAAGCCCAGCACCTCATCATGAGCAAGGTTAAAACGATCGGCCCAGCTACACCACGCGCGTTCGACGGCAGGTAATGAGTCAACCAACGTTCCATCCAGATCAAACAGAAAACCTTTACACTGCACGCGAGCCTCCTCAGGCATTAATGATTTGATTGATTTCATTCGCGCTCAGGTGGTACTGACGCGGGCAGGCATGCCAGACATTCAACATCCGCTGGTATTTTTCCCACATCGGCGTCTGGGCATTAAAGCCGTGCGTCCCGGCGTCAAAGTGAGTGTAGCGTCCTTCTATATTCACCATAAAACGGACATAGCCGAGGTAACGCGCTTCCGTCGCAGCGTCAAACCCCAGGAAGGTGACGCGACGTTCGTCGATGGCTTGCGTATCTTTGAGGTTGGTCCAGGAGACGTGCAGCGCATGGTACATCTCCATAATATCGATGATGGTACGACAGGTCTCTTCCGTCAGCTCGCCAAACTCGCGATCCAGCTCGCGCATCTGCAGGCCGTAGCCGCGTTCAATAATTGTTTGTAAGCGACGGTAACGCTCGGCGTTGGTGGGATCGAGCATCGTCATCATTTTGTACTGGTTAGACAAAATCAGACGTTGCGCGTTGGTCATTTCCATTTTGAACTCCTGTATCACGCTATGGCGATGAAAAAAAGAAGGCATTGGTATGCCTTCTTTTATATGCGTAATCCGGGGTCAATTACAAATCATCCAGGAAAGTTTTATCCAGTTGTTTGAAGGCGCGCTTAAGCGTGTCAGCTAATGCCTGGTAATCCGGCTTTCCTTCTACCGGCGCCAGCGCTTGTCCAGCCTCCTGCAATTTACCGCGAACTTCGTAAAACCAGTTAAGGATTGAAGGCGGCAACGGCGTCACGGAACGTTTCCCTAACCACCATAATCCCTGCATAGGCAAGCTCAGGGCGAACAGGGCGGTCGCCACGGCCGGACCTAACTGACCGCCCAGTGCTATCTGCCAGCATAATGTAAAAACGGCGACAGGCGGCATAAATCGTATGGCATAGCGCGTCATACGAATGACGCGGTTTTCGATGAAAACGGGCGCCAGCCGTTTTTCCATCGGCCACGTCTTCGCGTAGTGCTGCCCCCGGCGAAATAAGCTAAAAAAATTTACGGAGCGATTATCCGGTGTCGACATGGCCTACCTCAACTTCACATATAAAATTTAAAAAATTTGTGCAAAACAACAACTGCGAGGGACAACGTTCAAAACATTTTGTCTTCGATACCCACTATCAGGTATCCTGTGTCGGCCTGTCAAAGGCCGGTAGTTTAAAATCATTGAGTCGTCAATATTACACATAGTATGCCATTGGCTGAAAAATACGCAAAATGGCATAGACTCAAAGGTATTTCTTCCATCATGCCCAAAAAAACTCCTGCGCATGATGTTAATCATAAATGTCAGGGCTATCATGCGCTACGCTCTATGGCTCACTGACGTTTTTTTAGCCACGTATCATAAATAGGTACTTCCATGTCGAGTAAGTTAGTACTGGTTCTGAACTGCGGTAGTTCTTCACTGAAATTTGCAATTATTGATGCAGTTAATGGTGATGAATACCTTTCTGGTTTAGCCGAATGTTTCCATCTGCCAGAAGCACGCATCAAATGGAAAATGGACGGCAGTAAACAAGAAGCGGCTTTAGGTGCAGGCGCCGCTCACAGTGAAGCGCTGAACTTTATCGTTAACACTATTCTGGCACAAAAACCAGAACTGTCTGCGCAGTTAACTGCAATTGGTCACCGTATCGTACACGGCGGCGAGAAGTATACCAGTTCCGTAGTCATTGATGAGTCCGTCATTCAGGGCATCAAAGATTCCGCCTCTTTCGCACCGCTGCATAACCCGGCTCACCTGATTGGTATCGCCGAAGCGCTGAAATCTTTCCCGCAGCTGAAAGATAAAAACGTTGCAGTATTCGACACCGCCTTCCATCAGACCATGCCGGAAGAATCTTACCTGTATGCCCTGCCGTACAGCCTGTATAAAGAACACGGCGTTCGTCGCTATGGCGCACACGGCACCAGCCACTTCTATGTAACTCAGGAAGCGGCAAAAATGCTGAACAAGCCGGTAGAAGAACTGAACATTATCACCTGCCACCTGGGCAACGGCGGTTCTGTTTCTGCTATCCGTAACGGTAAATGCGTGGATACCTCTATGGGTCTGACCCCGCTGGAAGGCCTGGTCATGGGTACCCGTTCCGGCGATATCGACCCTGCGATTATCTTCCACCTGCACGACACTCTGGGCATGAGCGTAGATCAGATCAACAAAATGCTGACCAAAGAGTCTGGTCTGCTGGGTCTGACTGAAGTGACCAGCGACTGCCGTTATGTTGAAGACAACTACGCCACCAAAGAAGACGCAAAACGTGCGATGGACGTTTACTGCCACCGCCTGGCGAAGTACATCGGTTCTTACACCGCTCTGATGGACGGTCGTCTGGATGCAGTCGTGTTCACCGGTGGTATCGGTGAAAACGCCGCGATGGTTCGCGAACTGTCTCTGGGTAAACTGGGCGTGCTGGGCTTTGAAGTCGACCACGAACGTAACCTGGCGGCCCGCTTCGGCAAATCTGGTTTCATCAACAAAGAAGGTACCCGTCCGGCGGTGGTGATCCCAACCAACGAAGAACTGGTTATCGCGCAGGACGCGAGCCGTCTGACTGCCTGATTTGACACCGCCAGCCTCGCTGGCGGTGCTGTTTTGTAACCCGTCTCCAAAAGACGGTAACGAAAGAGGATAAACCGTGTCCCGTATTATTATGCTGATCCCTACCGGAACCAGCGTCGGCCTGACCAGCGTCAGCCTCGGCGTCATCCGTGCTATGGAACGCAAAGGCGTTCGTCTGAGCGTCTTTAAGCCTATCGCCCAGCCTCGCGCTGGCGGCGATGCGCCTGACCAGACCACCACTATCGTTCGCGCGAACTCTACCCTGCCGGCGGCTGAACCGCTGAAGATGAGCCACGTTGAATCTCTGCTCTCCAGCAACCAGAAAGACGTGCTGATGGAAGAGATCATCGCGAACTACCATGCGAATACCAAAGACGCGGAAGTGGTGCTGGTTGAAGGTCTGGTTCCGACCCGTAAACATCAGTTCGCTCAGTCTCTGAACTATGAAATCGCGAAAACGCTGAATGCGGAAATCGTTTTTGTCATGTCTCAGGGGACTGACACGCCAGAACAGCTGAACGAGCGTATCGAATTGACGCGCAGCAGCTTCGGCGGCGCGAAAAACACCAACATCACCGGCGTTATCATCAACAAACTGAATGCGCCGGTTGATGAACAAGGCCGTACTCGCCCGGATCTGTCGGAGATCTTTGACGACTCTTCCAAAGCGCAGGTGATCAAAATCGATCCTGCTAAACTGCAGGAATCCAGCCCGCTGCCGGTTCTGGGCGCGGTGCCGTGGAGTTTCGACCTGATTGCGACCCGCGCTATCGATATGGCGCGTCACCTGAACGCCACCATCATTAACGAAGGCGATATCAAAACCCGCCGCGTTAAATCCGTCACGTTCTGCGCGCGTAGTATTCCGCATATGCTGGAACATTTCCGCGCAGGATCGTTGTTAGTGACCTCCGCTGACCGTCCGGACGTACTGGTCGCAGCTTGCCTGGCCGCGATGAACGGCGTAGAAATCGGCGCCCTGCTGCTGACCGGCGGCTATGAAATGGACGCGCGCATTTCTAAACTGTGCGAACGCGCATTCGCCACCGGTCTGCCGGTCTTTATGGTGAACACCAACACCTGGCAGACTTCACTGAGCCTGCAAAGCTTCAATCTGGAAGTCCCGGTTGATGACCATGAGCGCATTGAGAAAGTTCAGGAATACGTCGCGAACTACGTTAACGCTGAGTGGATCGAGTCGCTGACCGCCACTTCCGAGCGTAGCCGTCGTCTCTCTCCGCCGGCGTTCCGCTACCAACTGACTGAGCTGGCGCGTAAAGCCGGTAAACGCGTAGTGCTGCCGGAAGGCGACGAACCGCGTACCGTCAAAGCGGCGGCAATCTGCGCTGAACGCGGCATCGCCACTTGCGTACTGCTGGGCAACCCGGATGAAATCAACCGTGTCGCGGCATCTCAGGGCGTTGAGCTGGGCGCAGGTATTGAAATCGTCGATCCGGAAGTGGTGCGTGAAAGCTATGTCGCTCGCCTGGTTGAGCTGCGTAAGAGCAAAGGCATGACCGAACCGGTTGCCCGCGAGCAGCTGGAAGACAACGTGGTGCTCGGCACGCTGATGCTGGAGCAAGACGAAGTCGACGGTCTGGTTTCCGGCGCGGTTCATACCACCGCCAACACCATCCGTCCGCCGCTGCAGCTTATTAAAACGGCGCCGGGTAGCTCCCTGGTCTCTTCTGTGTTCTTTATGCTACTGCCGGAGCAGGTTTACGTTTACGGCGACTGCGCAATCAACCCAGACCCGACTGCAGAGCAGCTGGCAGAAATCGCGATTCAGTCTGCGGATTCCGCCATTGCCTTCGGCATCGAACCGCGTGTGGCAATGCTCTCCTACTCCACCGGCACCTCTGGCGCAGGCAGCGACGTAGAGAAAGTACGTGAAGCGACGCGTCTGGCGCAGGAAAAACGTCCTGACCTGATGATCGACGGTCCGTTGCAGTACGACGCCGCGGTCATGGCTGACGTCGCGAAATCCAAAGCGCCGAACTCGCCGGTTGCGGGTCGCGCTACCGTGTTCATTTTCCCGGATCTGAACACCGGTAACACCACCTACAAAGCGGTGCAACGTTCTGCCGACCTGATCTCCATCGGGCCGATGCTGCAGGGTATGCGCAAGCCGGTGAACGACCTGTCCCGTGGCGCGCTGGTTGACGATATCGTCTACACCATCGCCCTGACGGCGATCCAGGCTTCTCAACAGCAGCAGTAACAGTAAAAGCTAATGCCGGATGGCGGCGTGAACGCCTTGTCCGGCCTACAGGTGAAATACCGTTGTAGGCCGGATAAGACGCGTTAGCATCGCCATCCGGCATTCTGCTATTTACCCTGCAAAGCGGAATTTTTTGCTTAACTGCGCTGCATCAATGAATAACTATTCCCTTCTTCTCATACTTAGCCTCTTTGCTTTGCAACAGGGATAGTCTGTCATGTCTGTCGTTACAGAATCAAAAACAGCCAGAAAATGGGCAATGCCCGATACGCTGGTCATCATCTTTTTTGTCGCCATTTTAACCAGTATCGCCACCTGGGTCGTCCCCGTTGGGATGTTTGATAGCCAGGAAGTGCAGTATCAGGTCGATGGCCAGACAAAAACCCGCAAAGTCGTCGACCCGCACTCTTTTCGCATTGTGACCAATGAGGCCGGGGAAGCGCAGTATCATCGCGTACAATTTTTCACTACCGGCGATGAAAGACCAGGACTGATGAATTTTCCGTTTGAAGGGTTAACATCCGGATCGAAATTCGGCACTGCCGTCGGCATTATTATGTTTATGTTGGTGATTGGCGGCGCATTCGGCATCGTGATGCGTACCGGCACCGTGGATAACGGCATTCTGGCGCTTATTCGCCACACGCGGGGCAACGAAGTCCTGTTTATTCCGGTGCTATTTGTCCTCTTTTCGTTAGGGGGCGCCGTATTTGGCATGGGCGAAGAGGCGGTCGCCTTTGCAATTATCATAGCCCCGCTGATGGTCAGGCTGGGCTATGACAGCATTACCACCGTCCTGGTGACCTATATCGCCACCCAAATTGGCTTTGCCAGTTCGTGGATGAACCCTTTCTGCGTAGTCGTCGCCCAGGGGATTGCCGGCGTGCCGGTACTTTCCGGCTCCGGGCTGCGTATTGTGGTCTGGATTGTCGCCACGCTGATTGGGCTGGTTTTTACGCTGGTCTACGCCTCACGCGTGAAAAAGAATCCGCTGCTTTCCCGCGTCCACGAATCCGATCGCTATTTCCGCGAACAGCAGGATGAAGTCGTCCAGCGCCCTTTCACCTTCGGTGACTGGCTGGTACTGCTGGTCCTGACCGGCGTAATGATTTGGGTCGTCTGGGGTGTGATTGTCCACGCCTGGTTTATTCCGGAGATCGCCAGCCAGTTTTTCACCATGGGCGTGGTGATCGGCCTCATCGGCGTTATCTTCCGCCTCAACGGTATGACGGTCAACGTGATGGCGTCCTCATTCACCGAAGGGGCGAGGATGATGATCGCGCCCGCCTTGCTGGTGGGTTTTGCCAAAGGCATTCTGCTGCTGGTCGGCAACGGCGAAGCCGGGGAACCCAGCGTGCTCAATACGCTGCTTAACAGTATCGCGCATGGCATCAGCGGGCTTAATAATGCTATCGCCGCCTGGTTTATGCTGCTCTTCCAGGCGGTATTTAATTTCTTTGTCACGTCCGGTTCGGGTCAGGCGGCGTTAACCATGCCATTACTGGCGCCGCTCGGCGATCTGGTCGGCGTTAACCGTCAGGTGACTGTTCTGGCCTTCCAGTTTGGCGATGGCTTCAGCCATATTATCTATCCGACATCGGCCTCGCTGATGGCCACACTGGGCGTGTGCCGGGTCGATTTTCGCAACTGGCTGAAAGTGGGGGCGTCGCTGCTGGGACTACTGTTTATTATGTCCAGCGTGGTCGTCATTGGCGCGCAGATGATGGGATATCATTGATCCAAAATGCCGGATGAGCATCAGCGCCATCCGGCAATATCTCCATGATTAAAGCAGTGATTTCGCGGCTTCTACAATCGCTGCAGCGGTGAGTCCGTACTCTTGTTGTAAGAAATCCTGCGTTCCTACCTGCCCATAACGCTCTTTGACGCCAACACGGCGCATCGGCACCGGGCAGTTTTCCACCAGCACTTCCGCCACCGCTGATCCCAGTCCATTATGGATGCTGTGGTTTTCACACGTGACGATACGCCGCGTTTTTTCCGCGTAGTTTTTCACCAACATGCGATCGATAGGCTTTAAGGTGAACATATCAATGACCGCGGCGCTCACACCTTCCTGCTCCAGTTGGCGCGCCGCCTCCAGCGCCTCCGCCACCATAATGCCGTTGGCGATAAGCGTAATATCATCGCCCTCACGCAGTACATTGCCCTTGCCAATGGTAAAGGTAGAGCCTGGCGCATAGATACTCCGCGCCTGCTTACGGATGGTACGCAGCCAGTAAAAACCGTCCAGATCCATTAGCTGGCGTAAAATATCCGCGAACATCACCGCATCCGTCACCTCCAGTACTACGGAGTGCGCCAGCCCGCGAACAATCCCCATATCTTCAAAAGACATATGGGTGCCGCCGTTATGGCACGCCGTCACTCCGGCATCGGAGGCGATCACTTTGACGTTGTTACGCTGATAATCCAGCGCCATGAAGAGCTGATCAAAACAGCGACGGCTGGCAAAAGCGGTAAAAGTATGCACAAACGGTTTGCGACCGGTCAGCGCCAGCCCCGCCGCAGTGCCAATCACATTCGCCTCCATAATACCGCAGTTAATGACATGCTGCGGGTAGTCACGCGCCACGCTGTCCATCGCCATTGAGCTCATTAAATCAGCCTCAAGCGCAATAATTGGGCTTCCGGCCTCAATCTGCCCGGCGACAAAACCGGCGTAAACTTTGCGCATTTCGATATCGTCTTTAAGCCCTGCGGGCGCAAGCTTAATCATGCATGACCTCCAGTTGATGAATGGCCTCATTGAGCGTCTGCTTCATGCCATCCGTCAGGCGTAAGTGGTGAGAATTCGTTAACTGCTCCAGGCATGGCACCCCCTGCCCTTTAATGCTGTCAAGGATCACAACCCGTGGCTGGGCATCGGCGGGCGGCACAGGCTGAACCACCGCCAGTAGTCCGGCGATATCATCGCCTTTGACGGTGACGACATCGAAACCAAACGCGCGGAATTTCCCTTCCAGATCGAATGGATTGATAATCTCCTCCAGCTCGCCGTCAAGCTGCTGTTTGTTCCAGTCAATGAAAACGGTCAGATTATTCAGGCGGTGGTGGGCAATAAACTGAAACGCCTCCCAGCACTGCCCTTCATTGAGCTCGCCATCGCCGACAATGCAAAATACCCGGTTGGATCGCCGCGCCAGTTTATGCGACAGCGCCATACCGCCCGCAATAGAGATGCCCTGTCCCAGTGAGCCGGTCGTGGCGTCCACGCCGCGCGTTTTTAGCCGATCCGGATGGCTGGGAAGACGGGTGCCGTTCTGGTTAAGCGTATTCAGCTCTTCGCGCGGGAAATAGCCTTTAATCGCCAGGGTACTGTACAACGCGGGGCCCGCATGGCCTTTCGACAGCACGAAGTAATCGCGCTCCGGCCAGTCCGGGTCGGCAGGATCGATTTTCATCACCGCGCCGTACAGAACCGCCAGAGTTTCCACTACCGACATGCTGCCGCCATAGTGACCAAAGCCAAGATGGTTTAAGGATTTGAGCGTGGCGACGCGAATGTCGCGCGCCAGTTGGGTGATTTCGGTTACGTTCATTCTTTCGCTCCGCTATTTTCCTGCACTTCGGCATTCACTTTTTTGTTTTTGGCCAGCACGTTGTACGCCACCAGTAGCGCGAATAGCGCCACCACCAGCCCCGTGATAGCCATCGGCGACAGATAACGCGCCAGGTTGCCCAGCAAAATACCGATTACGCCAAAGTCAGCATCCGAGAACGTGGTATTGGCGAAGCCGATCGCGCCGAGAACCGGCAGTAACAGCACTGGCAGGAAAGTGATTAATAGACCATTAGCAAATGCGCCGATCATCGCCCCGCGGCGACCGCCGGTGGCATTGCCAAAGACGCCTGCGGTCGCGCCGGTAAAGAAGTGCGGCACAACGCCAGGCAGGATTAACACAAGCTTCATCTGTCCAAGCAGGAACAGCCCCACCAGCCCGCCGAGAAAACTGAACAGGAAGCCAATCAGTACCGCGTTAGGGGCATAGGGATACACCACCGGGCAGTCCAGCGCCGGACGCGCGTTTGGCACCAGTTTTTCTGAAAATCCGGTAAAGGCCGGAACAATTTCCGCCAGAATCAGACGGACGCCTTGCAGAATGATGAATACGCCGGCGGCGAAGGTGATTGCCATGATGATGGCGTACACCAGATAGTTTTGCCCGCCGCTAAACGTCGCTTCAACATACTCACGCCCTGCGCTGACTGCCATGATCAGATAGATAATCATCATGGTCAGCGAAATCGAGATAGAACTGTCGCGTAAAAAACTGAGGTTTTTCGGCAGGTTCATCTCTTCCGTGGAGCGGGAGCCTTTACCACACAGGCTGCCAATCCAGCCGGAAAGCACATATCCCAAGGTACCGAAGTGACCAAACGCAATGTCATCGGTACCGGTAATCCGCCTCATATAACGTTGGGCCAACGCCGGGAAGAAGGCCATCACCAGCCCCAGGATCAGCGATCCGGTGAAGACCAGCCCTACGCCCTCAAACCCCGCCACGGTCAGGATTACGCCAATCATACAGGCCATGTAAAAGGTGTGATGCCCGGTCAAAAAGATATATTTAAGACGCGTAAAGCGCGCCACGACAATATTGGCCACCATACCAAATGCCATAATTAACGCCGTGGACGCGCCATATTTCTCCAGCGCGATTGAAACTATCGCTTCATTATTAGGAATAATGCCCTGAATATTAAAAGCGTGTTCAAACATACCCCCTAGCGGATTTAATGAACCCACCAGTACGGTTGCGCCGCCGCCAAGCACAATAAAACCTAAAATGGTTTTAATCGTGCCTTTTACCACATCGGAAAACGCTTTTTTCTGCGCCACCAGACCAATCAGCGCAATTAATCCTACAAGCACCGAGGGCACTTTTAAAATATCAACAACAAAATTCAGCGTTTCAAGGATAAACATATCCACCTCGCCAGCAATAATTATTGTTTAGCGAACCATGCGCGCAGCTGCGTTTCCAGTTCGTTGATGTCGATGATGTTATTGATCACCACCAGTTGGCTTTCCGGTACGCTAGCGCTGGCCGCAATATCTTTGGCCATTACAAAAAGATCGGCGGCCCCGGGCGTGGCCGATGAGAGATCGGAGTGTTCCACTTCAGCGTCAATATTGAGTTTCTTTAATACTTTTTTAATGTTCATTTCTACCATAAAACTACTACCCAGGCCGGAACCGCAAATTGCCATGATTTTCATTATTGTCACCTTTTAAAAGTAGAGTTGGTCTGCATCACGCACGGGCGCAATGTTATTTACCGCAAGAAAATGGAATAAAATCAGAAACGGTCAATAATCGTTTTAATGTCCTCCAGGTTTTTTGCCTGATGTAATTTTTCCATATCTACATCACTGGAAAATAATTCCGCCAGCGCCGATATCATTTCGATATGACTGTGCTTATCAGGCGCCGCCAGCATAATAATGATGTCAACCGGATCGAATTCGTCTGCGCCAAATGAAACGCCGCGCTGTAGTTTCAGTAACGATAAACCTAACCCTTTCGCCCCCTCTTCCGGCCTCGCATGCGGCATCGCTAACCCTGGCGCTAATACATAATACGGCCCAAGCTTTTGGTGCTGCTGAACAATCGCCGTAATGTATTCCGGTGCGATAACACCTGCGTCCAGCAGGGGTTTGCCGCAAATTTCCAGCGCCTGCGGCCACGTTTCCACGCTCTCCTGTAGCGTGATGGTTGCGTCAGATAACCAGGTTCCCAGCATGTTATTCGCCCCCACGGTGTATGAAATTATGAACAAACTTTATTCAAGCCATTCGATATTAGCTGCGATCGTTATCACAAAGATAGCGCTACCAGCGACTATTACTCAGAATTGTGATAGCGCTATCAAATTAAAATCATGGTGTGAAATCACAGCAAAAAAGCGGATTTAAGGCGTATACTGCCAATTATGCGAAGCAAAGAACGACAATAAAAAAGCATCTCAACATGTTGTAATGACGCAGGAATTTGTATGTCGATACCCCGTAAACGGCGCAGTACCGGTAAAGTGACTATCGCCGATGTAGCCCAACTTGCCGGTGTAGGCACGATGACCGTATCACGAGCCTTACGCACGCCGGAACAGGTCTCTGATAAACTCCGGGAAAAAATCGAAGCGGCAGTGCATGAGCTGGGCTATATGCCTAATCTCGCCGCCAGCGCGCTGGCGTCTGCCTCCTCGCACACCATCGCGATGGTCGTACCGAACCTTGCGGAAGCGGGGTGTTCTGAAATGTTCGCCGGGCTGCAACAAATTTTACAGCCCGCAGGCTACCAGATAATGCTGGCGGAATCGCAGCATCGCGTGGAACAAGAGGAGAAGCTGCTCGAAACGCTGCTGGCTTCCAACATTGCCGCGGCGATTCTGCTTAGCGTCGAACATAGCACTACCGTGCGCCAGTGGCTGAAAAATGCCTCTATCCCGGTGATGGAGATGGGCGCGATTCGCAGCGATCCTATTGATATGAATATCGGTATTGATAACGTTGCGGCAATGTATGAGCTGACGGAAATGCTGATTCAGCGCGGTTATCAGAATATCGGGCTGCTATGCGCCAATCAGGAGCAGTGGATTTTTCAGCAACATCTGCACGGCTGGTACAAAGCGATGCTTCGCCACCATATGTCGCCAAACCGGGTGATTAATGCCGCCTTGCCGCCCAATTTTTCTACCGGCGCGTCGCAACTGCCGGAGTTTTTACTGGCGTGGCCGGAGCTGGACGCGCTGGTATGCGTATCGGATGAGCTGGCCTGCGGCGCGTTATACGAGTGCCAACGACGGCGGATCAAAGTTCCGGACGATTTAGCGGTGGTCGGGTTTGGCGATAGCGATGTCAGCCGGGTCTGCCAGCCGCCGTTAACCACCATGGCCGTACCGCACCGTAAGATTGGCAGTGAAGCCGGACGGGCGCTGTTGGAAAGGTTAAATCAGGGAAACTGGAGCGATCGAAAATCCATCGCCTCCAGTTTATGTATGCGGGAAAGCTGCTAAAACGCTTATTCCGTCTCTTCCGGTTTCTCCTGGAGCGCGGCTTCGTTTTTGGCGTTGCGGGTCATCCACAGCGCCAGCGCTTTGAGCGAGTCCGGCGTAAACTCATCACAGCGCGCGGTGATCTCCTCCGGAGTCAGCCAACACACTTCGCTGACTTCATCTTCCTGAAGCGCGAAAGGCCCGTGGGAAACGCAGCTAAACAGAGCGCCCCAAACCCGGCAATGTGGGTCTTCAAAGTAAAACAGACCGTGTTCGGCAAACGGCACGCCTGCAATACCCAACTCTTCTTCCGCTTCGCGGCGGGCAGATTCCAGTAGCTGCTCATCAGCCTGGACCACGCCGCCTGCGGTAGCATCTAACATACCGGGCAAAAAATCTTTTGTTTCGGTACGACGCTGCACCAGAATTTTACCCATACCATCATGAACGACGATATACGTCGCACGATGCCGTAAGCGTTGCGCACGCATCTGTTCCCGGCTGGACTGTGCAATGACTTCATTGTCTTCATTCACAATATCCACCCATTCCGTACTTGCCAAACGACGCTGTTCCACCATCAGGAAACCTTCTTATTTCTGGCGCTCTTACGGCGCATTTACGTTTGTGAGGTAAATTACGAGTTAATTGCAACCTGCGCAATGATACTTTGATCATTGAGTGCGATTACGCTCAACACATTATCATCCAGAATACCGTAGCTTGCCGCATACCCGCCTTTCGGGATGCTCACTGACCCAGGATTAAAGTGATACAGTCCTTCCTGCTGTTGCGCCACCGGCAGATGCGTATGACCATAGACCAACACATCGCCAGTATGCAGAGCGGGCAGATTCGTCGGCCCGAAGAGGTGCCCATGCGTTAAAAATAGCCGCCTCTCTTGCGTCAATATTTGCTGCCACGGCGCTGTTATCGGGAAATGCAGCAGCATCTGATCCACTTCGCTATCGCAGTTGCCGCGCACGGCAATGATTTGCGTCGCCACCGCGTTCAGGCGTTCGGCGACCTGGGCGGGCGCATAGCCTTCAGGCAGCGCATTGCGCGGCCCGTGGTTAAGGACATCGCCTAATATCACCAGCCAACGCGCGCCGCTTTGCGCGAACCGCTCAAGCACCCGTTCCGTGGCGGGTAAAGAACCATGAATGTCCGATGCGAACATCAGTTTCATCGCTCACTCCTCGTTGTGAAAAACGGCGTTATGATACTGGAATATGAATAGATTTTCAGCCTGAACGCTTCGAGGAAAGCGCAATAAAACGCTGTACGGAAGCACGCTGCCACTGGAATGTCGCATACGCCGCCAGCGACGCCGGCACGTCATCGCCATGCAGCGCCAGACGATTGATCATCAATGCCAGATCGGTATCGGCAATGCACCATTCACCAAATAAATTTTGCGTCCCCTGCCCCAATAGCGCTTCAGCCGTCGCAAACAGTTTTGCCGCGCTGGCTTTTCCAGCCTCGCTTAGCGGCGCTTTTTTCGCCCCGGCAAACACCACGTCGGTAGGCCGTTCTTCGCGAAGCGGCAGTAAATCGCTGCGTAGCCACGCCTGAATCTGTCGCGCGCGGGCGCGTTTTTGTAAATCGTGCGGGTAGATACGCTCCCACTGCGGCGGCGCGAAACGCTCCTCCAGGTATTCCGCAATAGCGGACGACTCGCTCAGCTCAAAATTGTCGGCCTCAAGCACCGGTACGCGCTGCGTCAGCGCATATCCCCGCCAGCCAGGTTGCAGATGTTCTCCCTGGTCCAGATCGCGGGTTTTCAGAGTAAAGGAAAGCCCTTTTTCTTGTAATGCCACCCAGGCGGACAAGACGTAGGGAGAGAAAAAGTTCGCATCCGACCACAGCACAATAACAGGCTTACTCATAATGTCCTCTTGAGGGCGTATTAGGTTTCTTCCCAAAATATAGCGTCTTTCGCCTGCTGTCACCTGATGAAAACTCACACACATCAGGAGGCTTTCTATACTTAATTCAGCCCAGACTCTTTACGCATATGCAGGAGCCAAAATGATTGACCTTTACTACGCCCCCACGCCCAACGGGCATAAAATAACGCTGTTTCTGGAAGAGGCGGAGCTGGCGTATCGTTTGCTAAAAGTAGATATCAGCAAGGGCAATCAGTTTCGCCCTGATTTTTTGGCTATCTCTCCCAATAATAAAATTCCTGCCATCGTCGATCACGCCCCGGCAGACGGCGGTCAACCGCTTAGTCTTTTTGAATCCGGCGAAATTCTTCTCTACCTGGCGGAAAAAAGCGGCAAACTGCTTAGCGGGGAGCTGCGTGAACGCCATACCACGCTGCAATGGCTGTTCTGGCAGGTCGGCGGGTTAGGGCCGATGCTGGGCCAGAATCACCACTTTAACCACTTTGCGCCGCAGGCCATCCCCTATGCGATTGAACGCTATCAGGTTGAAACGCAACGCTTATACAACGTCCTGAATAAACGCCTGGAAACCTCCCCGTGGCTGGGCGGCGACCACTACAGTATTGCGGATATCGCCAGTTGGCCGTGGGTTAACGCACATCAGCGTCAGCGAATCGATCTTGATACCTACCCGGCGGTGTATAACTGGTTTGAACGCATTCGCACGCGTCCTGCGACAGCGCGCGCACTGTTACAAGCGCAACTGCACTGTAACAGTACGAAAGCGTAACGCGGTAGCATACATCATGTATGATGTAGAGGTGTATACACGGAAAAAACCTGCGTCCGGCACCCTTATTCGTATTAAAAACCTGACATTAGGGAAGAGGAAATCCTCCCTACTCTGGAGGTCATATGCAGATTCTGATTACCGGCGGTACGGGCCTGATAGGGCGTCATCTCATTCCCCGGCTGTTAACACTGGGGCACCAGGTGACGGTCGTTACGCGCAATCCCGATAACGCGCGTCAGATTCTCGATTCCAGAGTGACATTATGGAAAGGGCTGGCGGAACGTGAGCACCTCAATGAGATTGATGCCATCATCAATCTGGCGGGCGAACCGATTGCCGACAAGCGCTGGACGTCGCAACAAAAAGAACGGTTGTGCCAAAGCCGCTGGGCTATCACGCAAAAGTTGGTGGATTTAATTCATGCCAGCGCAACGCCGCCCTCGGTGTTGATATCCGGCTCCGCCACGGGCTATTACGGCGATCTGGGCGACGTTGTCGTCACTGAAGATGAGCCGCCGCACAACGAATTTACGCATAAACTTTGCGCCCGCTGGGAACAGATTGCCTGTCGTGCGCAGAGCGACCAGACCCGCGTCTGCCTGCTGCGTACCGGCGTTGTCCTGGCGCCGCAAGGCGGGATTCTGGGGAAAATGGTTCCGCCGTTTCGCCTCGGACTCGGCGGTCCGGTGGGTAATGGTCGGCAATATCTGGCCTGGATTCACATCGACGATATGGTCAACGGCATTCTGTGGCTGCTGGATAACGATCTTCGCGGTCCCTTCAATATGGTCTCGCCGTATCCCGTCCATAATGAGCATTTTGCTCATGCGCTGGGTCGCGCGCTGCGCCGTCCAGCGATTATTCGCATTCCGGCGACGGCAATTCGCTTATTGATGGGAGAGTCGTCAGTGCTGGTGCTGGGCGGACAGCGGGCGCTGCCAAAACGGCTTGAAGCCGCCGGATTCGCATTTCGCTGGTATGATTTAGAAGAGGCGCTGGCGGATGTGATTCGCTAGTTCCCAAAGCGCCGTATCCTGCCCGGTAAGCGATGCGCCGCCGGGCTTCTTTTATTTCAGCGAGCCTTTCAGGAATTGCTGTAAACGCGGGCTTTGCGGATTGCCGAACACCTGCTCCGGATCGCCCTCTTCTTCAATTTTCCCCTGATGCAGAAAAATAACGTGCGAAGAGACATGGCGAGCGAAGCCCATTTCATGCGTGACCACCACCATCGTTTTGCCTTCTTCCGCCAGTTGTTGCATGATGCGCAACACTTCGCCGACCAGTTCAGGATCGAGCGCCGAAGTGGGTTCATCGAACAGTAAAACGTCAGGTTCCATCGCCAGCGCGCGCGCAATAGAAACGCGCTGCTGTTGGCCGCCGGAGAGATGGACGGGATATTTGCCCTGAGCGCGCTCATCAATCCCCACCTTCGCCAGATATTTCAACGCCCGCTCGCGCGCGTCGTGCTTGCTTAATCCCAGTACCTGAATCGGCGCTTCCATCACATTTTCCAGCACCGTCATGTGGCTCCAGAGGTTGAAGTGCTGAAACACCATCGTCAGGCGGGTACGCAACAAGCGTAGCTGATTTTTATCCGCCACTTTGAGCTGCCCGTCTTTATCGCGGACCAGATTAATGTTCTGACCGTTCACGATAATCGCGCCTTCGCTCGGTTTTTCGAGGAAGTTAATACAGCGCAAAAAAGTACTTTTACCGGAGCCGGACGAGCCGATAATGCTAATCACATCTCCGGCGCGGGCCTGCAGCGATACCCCTTTCAGCACTTCATGACCGCCGTAGCGTTTGTGCAAATCGATAACGTGTAATTTATTTTCTGACATCATGTTACTCGAATTATTTAGAGGACACGTGCTGCAACCAGCGTCTTTCCGCCCGACGGAACAGGCTTATCAGGACATACGAAATGAGTAAATACAACACGGCGGCAATGCCAAACGCGGTAAACGGCTGGTAAGTCGCTGAGTTAATATCGCGGGCGATTTTCAACAAATCCGGCACCGTCGCGGTAAACGCCAGCGCCGTAGAGTGCAGCATTAAAATCACTTCGTTGCTGTAGGCAGGCAAGGCGATGCGTAATGCCGACGGCAAAATAATGCAGCGATACATTTTAAATGACGAGAAGCCATAGGCCCGTGCCGCTTCAATTTCACCGTGCGGCACCGAGCGAATCGCCCCGGCGAAAATTTCCGTGGTGTACGCGCAGGTATTCAGCGTCAGCGCCAGTACGGTACAGTTCAGTCCGCTGCGGAAAAACGCGTTAAGAAGATCGGTGCCTTTGACTATCTCCAGCGTATACATCCCCGAATAGAACACCAGTAGCTGTACGTACAGCGGCGTGCCGCGAAAAATATACGTAAACAGCCAGATGGGAAAACGGATGAATTTATTACTGGAAACGCGGCCTACCGCCAGAATCACCGCCAGAAGACCGCCCATCACCACCGATGAAATTAACAACCACAGCGTAATCGCCACGCCGGTAAAACGATAGCCATCCGTCCACAGCAGGGATTTCCAGTACTCCTCAATGATCTCAATCACAAATCGGCCCTCTTCACGCCCACGGAATAGCGACGCTCAAGTAAGAGCAGCACACCATTGGAAACGGTGGTAAATACCAGGTAGATAAGTCCACAGACCACGGCAAAATAGAAAGGCTCCCAGGTGCTTTTACCGGCAAGCTGCGTGGCTTTGACGACATCCTCCAGGCCCAGCAGCGACACCAGCGCCGTCGCTTTGAGTATCACCTGCCAGTTATTGCCGATCCCCGGCAGGGCGTAACGCATCATCGCCGGGAACATAATCCGCCGGAAGGTTTGCCCGTGGGTAAAACCAAAAGCCGTCGCCGCCTCGATATGGCCTTTCGGCACCGCCATAAACGCGCCGCGAAAGGTTTCGGTAAAATAGGCGCCGTAGATGAAACCAAGGGTGATAATACCGGCCACCATCGGATCAATATCTATCTGGTCGATACCCAGCGAATCGGTCACCACGTTAAGCGCGATTTGCAATCCGTAAAATATCAGCAGCATTAAGACCAGATCCGGCACCCCGCGAATCAGGGTGGTGTACCCTTCAAAAATAAGCCCCGTTACCCGGTTTTGCGAAAGCTTCGCCCCCGCGCCGACGAGACCAATAAGCACGGCCAGCACAACGGAACTGAGCGCCAGTTCCAGCGTGACGATCGCGCCCTGTAAAATTACGCCTGAAAACCCGTACAACATGCAGCCTGTCCTGTTGTGTGTGGTGAAGTAAGAAGCCTCTTTTGCATTTTTGCCTCACATCACGCCGGATGGCGGCTGCGCCTTGCCCGGCCTACGATGCTCCCCGTAGGCCTGACACGCACAGCGCCATCAGGCAATGCAGACAGTCAACATTCTTTGGGCTTTATCTGCACCGACGGTGATTAACCGCCATAAACATCAAAATCAAAGTACTTTTTCGCCAGCTTTTCGTAAGTACCGTCAGCACGCATTTCAGCAAAGGCTTTGTTCAGCGCTTCGCGCAGCTCGTTATCCTCTTTGCGCAGCCCCATACCGGTTCCTACGCCGAATAACTTCTCATCTTTCACCGCCGGGCCGCCGAATTTATAGTCTTTTCCGACGGGCTGTTTAAGGAAACCTTCGCTGGCCGCGACCTCGTCCTGGAACGCTGCATCAATACGACCCGCCGTCAGATCGGAATAAATGTTGTCCTGCCCCTGGTAAGAGACGATCTCAATCCCTTTCGGCGCCCAGTGCTCATTGCCGAAGGTCTCCTGCGTCGTCCCCTGTAGCACGCCGACGCGCTTGCCTTTCAGCGACGCGACGGTCGGCTGAATATCAGAGTTCTTCGCCACCACCAGACGGGAATCAGCGGCGTAAAGCTTGTCGGTAAACGCGATTTCCTGCTGGCGCTTTTCAGTGATGGACAGCGAGGACATGATGGCATCAATTTTCTTCGCTTTTAAAGACGGAATCAGCGCATCCAGCGGGTTTTCCACGAACGTACACTGTGTGTTGATACGTTTGCACAGCTCTTTGGCCAGATCGATATCAAAGCCGACCAATTCACCTTGTGCATTTTTGGATTCAAACGGTGCGTATGTAGGATCGGTACCGATACGAATTTTTTGTGGAATAGCGGCAAATGCTGCGGTAGCGCTGGAAAATGCCAGCACCAGAGAAAGGGATAACGCCAGTTTTTTCATAACTATCCTCAACAGACTGTCTTTCCAGGAGATCTTTACAGATCCGATGCGACTATCGTGCCATTAATCAGGCCGACAAGGCAAAGCATTCTACCTTGTCAGCCGGTTTATTTTGCATAAAAATCGATTAAGTATGCATTTATGCGCCTGTTCCGCAACGGCTTATGCACCAAAAAGGTGCAAAACATCTATTTTGCACCGTGATAGTTCCCCAGCGCGGCGCGTTATCCCCTTCCCTCAATCGCCGTAGACATTAAAATCGAAGTACTTTTTGGCCATTTTGTCGTAAGTTCCGTCCTGGCGCAGTTCGGTCAGCGCTTTATCAAACGCGGCTTTTAGCTCGGTATCGTCTTTACGCAGCCCAACCCCCGTCCCGTCGCCAAAATATTTTTTATCCTTCACGGAAGGACCGGCAAACGCATACTCTTTGCCCGCTGGCTGCTTCAGGAAACCTTCGCTGGCGGCGACTTCATCCTGTAATGCGGCATCCAGACGACCGGCAGTTAAATCGGAATAGATAAGATCCTGGTTGGCATAAGCCACCACATCCACACCTTTTGTGCGCCAGTTATCATTGGCGTAAGCCTCTTGCGTGGACCCTTGCAGCACGCCGACATGCTTGCCTTTCAGCGATTCCAGCGTCGGCTGAATGGGAGACCCTTTTGCCGCAATCAGGCGTGAATCCGCAGCGTAAAGTTTGTCGGAAAACGCAATTTCTTGCTGGCGTTTATCAGTGATAGAGAGCGATGAAATAATGGCATCAATTTTTTTCGCTTTTAGTGAGGGAATAAGCGCATCAAAGTCGCTGGCGACCCAGGTACATTTCACCTGCATACGCTTACACATTTCATTACCGAGATCGATATCAAAGCCAATAAACTCGCCTTTGGCATCTTTTGATGAGAAAGGCGCGTAGGTGGTATCTGTTCCAATACGAACCGTTTGCGGGAGCGCGGCGTAACTGGCCGCCGTCGCACCCAAACCTATCAGCAAAGACAAAGCGAGAACGGTCTTCTTCATACATACCCCTCAAGTGGCGTCATTTTCTTATGTTTTACGTGGTGTTGTGTGTTTGCAGACTTTTTCATGCAGGTCTTATGCCATTTTCACGTCAGCAAAACGATTCGACGTTAAATTTGTTAATAAAACGTTGCAATATTGTCCTGATGTTGAAGATAGCAGGTATGACGGTTGAACCGCAGCGTTTCGGCGGCTTTTAACGAATTAAATGTTGAGGATATGATCGCGGTTACAAAATTGCCCTGAAACAGGGCAACAGGGACAATAATGCACGCTAAACAGACAACGCTATGCGCCCTGCCAGCGAACAAAAAGATCGTGCGGAAGGGGGATATCAAACTGATCCAAAACTCGGTTAACCGTTTGATTTATAATATCATCTAACGTCTGAGGAAGATGATAAAAAGCCGGAACCGGCGGCATAATCACCGCGCCTATCTCAGCGGCCTGGGTCATTAAACGCAAATGCCCGATATGCAGCGGCGTTTCGCGCACACACAGCACCAGAGGTCGCCGCTCTTTTAATATCACATCCGCCGCGCGGGTAAGCAGTCCGTCAGTATAACTGTGGACAATCCCCGACAGCGTTTTAATCGAACAGGGCAAGATAACCATTCCCGCCGTCGGGTAAGAGCCCGAGGAAATGCTGGCGGCAATGTCGCGCACATCGTGCGTCACATCGGCCAGCGCCTGCACCTCGCGCAGCGAAAAATGGGTCTCCAGCGCCAGCGTTTGCCGGGCCGCCTGGCTCATCACCAGATGCGTTTCCACGCTATCGACATCGCGCAAAATTTGTAATAAGCGCACGCCATAAATCGCTCCGCTGGCGCCGCTAATTCCTACAATGAGTCGTTTCATGTTCTCTTACCGTTTACGAGCGCCGTTCATCCCACTGTGTTACGTAATCGGCTCAAAGTGGGTCTGAAGAGATACCATGACAAAAGAATCCCTATCATAAAAGCCAGCTCAACCAACATTATCACTACCCCTTGCTCACTAAACCAGGTGCCGACCATAATGGCAAAATTGGTGATAATGACAAATCGGGCCGTCCAGGGGAAAAGCGGCGATCGATAGCGTAGCAAATCGCTGGCGTACGTTCCATTACGCACCGATTGTCGGAAGCGATACTGGCACCATCCGATGGTTATCCATGCCAGGCAACCCACCTGCCCGGTACTGGCGATCAGATATAAATAAAATTGCTGTGCGGGAATATAGCGGGTCAGCAACGACACCAACGCCAGCAAGGCCGTGATTAAAATAGCATACACCGGCACGCCGCCGCCGTTCGTTTTACCAAAGCAGGCTGGCGCAAAGCGATCGCCCGCCATAGACCACAGCATACGCGAACTGGCGTAAATGGCCGAGTTAGCGGCAGAAACCGCGGCGGAAAAGATCACCAGCGTCATCAGCGTATCCGCCCCCGGAATGCCCGCGTGGGAGAATACCCATACAAAGGGACTTTGTCCATTTGGCGTCAGTTCATACGGATAGACCAGCGCCAGCACCGCAATCGCCAGGCCGTAAAATAAAATGATTCTGAGACCGATCCCCAGGATCACCTTCGGTAAAATAATGTGCGGCGATTCGGTCTCCCCTGCCGCATTTCCTACCAGTTCCACCCCCTGGAAGGAGTAAATCACGATCGTCATACAGACCACAATTTGCTCCCAACCGTGGGGAAACCACATTCCGTCTGTTTTTAACGTCGGGTGCCAGTCACTATGGCCCATTAGCGAGTAGATCATGACTCCGCCCGCGCAGATAAACAGCACGATCGCGAAGACCTTAATGGCCGAAAGCCAGTATTCGCATTCGCCAAAACTTTTTGCGGAGGTGAGATTGATGGCTGTCAGGATGAGCAGAATCGCCAGGCAGAACATATATACCGGAACCGCGGGGAAAAACTGGTGAGCAATAAACCCTGCGGCAGTGAGGTCGGCCGCAAGGGAAAAGACCCAGCTAAACCAGTAAAGCCAGCCAATGGTATAGCTCCAGCAAGGTGACGGCATAAACATCAGCGCGTAATGTTGAAATGAACCGGAGTGAGGAAAGGCGCATGATAATTCGCCAAGACACATCATCGTCGCCAGCATAATGGTTCCGGCAAACAGATAGGCCAGTAAGGTTCCCGCCGGCCCGACGCTGCTTAACGGCTCGGCAATGCCGATAAATAAGCCGGTGCCAATCGTGCCGCCCAGCGACATCATCAGCAGATGCCGTTTCTTCAGGTTACGCCGCAGACCGCCTTCAGGCTCTGCTGGCGGAGATTGTTGCAGGGTATCCATCGTTACTCCCTGTCTTTCGTGAGGTCAAAGATGCCGCCGCGACATAGCCGCGGCGGTTATGCGTTAACGCGTAAACCTCCAGGCGACGCCTTTGGTCTGGCAGGCCATTAACAGGCCCGTATAATCCAGCTCAAAGCGAACCACATCGCCTACTTTTAGCGACTGACGACAATCTTCAATATCCACCAGCGTATGATCGCTGGTTTGCCCTAAGATAGTGATAGCGTCGTCGCATGGCACACAGTTATCCGACGGCACATCCTGACGACCAAACGCCAGCAATGCGCGTCGGCGTATGCCACGATCGACAAAGGTTTTACTTTGCAAAAAGGCATCGACGCCCAGCTCCCCGACCGGGACGGTCGGTTTACTGTTCAGTTCGATGATTTCCGCTTCCAGGATATACATATCGGAACAGGCTTTATCGACCGGTTTTGCGGAGTGGTGAAATTCATTCAGGTATTTCATGTCCACATATTCAATGCCGAATTCATGCAGTCCGCCGATGCGCAGATGATTCAGCCCCTGCGGCCAGATACCTTTATCCAGCAGGTGATAGCTGGTGCAGTTTCCCGCAGAAAGCCGCCGGACAGGAATACCGCTGTCGGCTTCCAGCCGGGCGGCCAGCGCCAGAAAATCCTCGCCATTTTTTACCGTTGGCAACACGGTGCCGTAACAATTAAAGTTGGTGCCCAGTCCATATAATTCCAGACCGGGCAGACCAGTAATCAGAGTCACGGTCTCAAGAATGCGTTGATATTCACCAAACCAGATACCCTCGCGTAAATCGCCCATATCCACCATCAGTAATACCTGATGCGTTTTCCCCTGGCGTTGGGCTTCCTGCGATAATGCCCGTAATACCACCGGCTCGCTATTTAAACTAATATCCGCGTAGCGCACCACATCTTCGATTTCACTCAGACACGGGCTGCGTAACAGGCAGGTCGTACATCCTGTCTCGCGTATTTTTTTCAAATTATAGGTTCGTGATTCAGCAATAACGGTAATTCCGCCGTTGAACACCGCCTGCGCGGTTTCCACGCAGCCGTCAAAAACTTTATTGACAGCCATCACGTCAATACCGCTGCTTGCCAGCAGAGCTTTTTCCGTGCGGGCGTTTTCTTCCAGCTTGCGTAGATTTATTTCCAGAACTGGCATATACATTTTATTTTCCTCCCGCCATGCTTAAACGGGCATTACGTTTCTGCGCCCGATGGTAAATGTACTCCGCGACGACAACCGCCAGCACGGCTCCGCCAATAATTTTCCCGGCGTACTGGAAATATCCTCCCATATCAATTTGAGAAGGCGGAATAAATAACAGCGCAACGGCAAAGGCGATAGAAAGAAAACCCAGCGCGGGTAAAATAGCCGGTAAAACCTTGCCCGGAATTTTAAAACTTCTTGGCGTATCCGGCTGAGTCTTACGTAAACGCCAGAACGCCGGGAACATCACCAGATAAGGAATAAAATAGGTGATGGTCGTTAGCGCCGTTAACATCCAGTAAGCCGCCGCAACGCTTGGCGAAATAAAAGTCGAAAAACACAGGACCGTGACAATAATCGCCTGTACAGTCAAGGCAAAGGCGGGCGTTTTCCACACCGGATGTAATTTGCCGATTCGGTCCCCCAGCAGATTATCTTCACGCGAGGCTTCCTGGAGCATATAAATCGGCCCCACCAGCCAGGAGTTAATCTGCCCGAGAGCGCCAAAAAACATACAGATGGCCATAACAGGAATTAACCACGGCATATGCAGCGTGTCCGCAGCAGCATGCATAGCCTGCATGACGCCTGCCACGATGTCGGTTTTCCCGGCGGGTAAAAGCGTGTTTAGCGCCCAGGTGCCGACCATATAGATCCCAACGATAACGGCGGCGGAGACGGCCATCGCTCGCGGAAAATCACGCTGTGGATTACGGGTACGCCCGGCAATCATCGGGGCGACCTCCAGTCCGGCAAACGCAAACATCATGCTGGATAAGAAAACGATCGTATCCCAGTGTCCGAGATCCGGAATCCAGTTTTTCGCTGTAGTGTAGTCCGTCTGCATCTGGTGTCCGGTACATAGCCATACCACCGCCAGCAAAATGAGGATGGCGGAGGGAATAAATACGCCGCACCAGGCGCTGATGCTATTAATAATTTTTGTCCATTCCATCCCGCGGATATTCATCAGCGTTAATAGCCAGAAAATTACCGCGGAACCAATACCGATAAATGCTTTATTTTCCGCCAGGCCGCCGCCGATCATATAGCCCAACGCGGTAAAGCCGAATTGCAGCATTAATGGGAAAAACAGTACGCAGGAAAAGAGAAAACAAACCACGACAATCCATGCAATACGTTTACCAAATGCCTCTTTAATCCAGACAAATATCCCGCCATCTTTCGGCCAGCCGGTTGACAGCTCGCCGCATACCATCGCTAAAGGAAAAAACAAGCAGAATGCGGCTATCACCCATAACAACATGGCCGATGCCCCGTAAGGCGCCACGTTAGGGATTTGCCGCAAACTCAGAATAGCGATGACATTCATAAAGACAATGTCTTTGATGCCAAGTAAGCCAGAATTCGTGTTACTCATGGCCATCTCCTGTTATGCATTCAGGCATCACTGCCCTCTTCTTATCATCTGACGACGGGCTTCAGCATAAAACTGAAGCCCAAAACAGTATTAATAAATGTCGTACTTGACCATATCTTCGTAACTGTCTTCCCGACGAATCAGACGCGTTTCACCATTTTTATCGATCATCACCACGCCCGTGCGCGGACGGTTGTTATAAACGGTTTGACTTTCAATGGTGTATGCCCCGGCATCAAGAAACGCGACAATATCGCCAACATGAGTCTCCTTCGGCAGTAAAAACTCTTCGCCTTTCACCCCCATGTGGAAATAATCTCCGCCATCACACAGCGGCCCGGCTAATTTTATCCAGGCGTCGTGCGCTGCCGTCATGCGAGAGGCGTTATAGACATAAAAGAACCAGTCAAAATGCTGGCTGTCAGAGAGTACGCTGTAACCAGCGTCGACAAATTTCCATTCAACGTGGCATTCCACATTGCCGTTAAGATCGTAATTTGTTTTACGTTTTTCGCAGGAGACTTCCGTCAGTAAAACCGCCGCCGACCCGGTCACTTTACGTCCCGGTTCAATACATATTTCCACATCGGTACGCCATTTATGCACTTCGCGAATGACCGCATCGGCAAAATCCTGGGCGGTAATACCGGCATACATATTATCTTTTAACGGGTCGCCATTCTCGTCGTCATATTTATAGGGAACCGGAATTCCGCCGCCTACGTTGATCAAATCAAATTTAATACCGAGCACCTCTTCCAGGCGACGGGATTCATCCACCAGCACTTTAGTCGCTTTTGCGAAAGGCTCTGACTCCGGCACCTGATCGCCCACATGCATATGCAAGCCGCGCAAATGCACATAAGGCATCGCCAGAATGCGGCGGCAGGTTTCTTCCGCCTGTTCCAGGTCGAGACCCGACTTCGCATGGAAAGCGGTAACCAGTTCCGCATGCGTCGCCGAGGGAACATTCGGCTCTACGCGGACGCAAACATTGGCGACTTTCTTCAGCTTGCGAGAGATGGCATCAATATGTTCCAGCTCATACAGGCTATCAACATTAATAAGATACAGATCGTTGGCGATGGCATACTCCAGATCGGCAGGCTTTTTCACCACGCCGTTGAAGACGATCTGATCGCCGCGAAAGCCTATCTCCAGGCACTTGCGAACCTCATATTGTGAGTTTGCCTCCGCGCAAATTCCGGCGTCACGAATGGCTTTCAACACCCCCATGACCGAGCAGGTTTTTGACGCAAAGAAGGTTTTGGTATTTTTATGCGCCGCAAATGCCTGCTGGATTTCATGAATGTTACGAATAATCTCCGGCTCAGAAAACACATAGAACGGCGTGGGGTACTGGCGCGCCAGAGCGTCCAGATCGACCCCTTCAAAACACAAATGACCGTCTTTGTGCTGGAAACGGCGATCGCCGTTGATTACCTGCTCACGTAGCTGGTTGTAATTCTGCATAATCGAGTCAGTCATAACGCCCTCTGCTTAATGTTTATGGTAAAAATCCGCATTCTTTACATGGATAAAGCAAAAGGCATGCCACTATTTTTATCATAATAATCAATTACTTATAAAAATAAGCTTTTTCTCATTTTCGTCATTGAGTTTGCTATTCATCACAACGACGAAAATTCGTCACTTTTATAATGGCAACATGAACAATAGATATGAGGAATGCGTGTATGGCATCCACCAATCAGGAACTGGCCTCGGCGCTCAGGATGTTTTCCCGCTTTTTCGATTTGATTCATCAGCCGTTGGCCGTCATTAATGAGCGTGGTGAATACGTTTACTACAATCAGGAAAGCGCGGATCTGGACGGCTACAGTATTGAACGGGCAATGGGAAAACATATGCTGGATGTCTATCCGGGCATGAAAGAGACCCAAAGTACGATGCTTTCATCGTTAAAAAAAGGCGTGGAATACATTGGCCATTATCAAATTTATTACAATGCGCGAGGCCAGGCCGTTGACTATCAGCACACCACCGCGCCGCTCTATGCAAGCGATGGCGGCATGGTCGGCGTTATCGAAATCGGCAGGAATATGTCCGGCGTCAGGCGGCTCCAGGAGCAGGTGGTAGAACTGAACCAACTGCTGTATGCCGATCACCATGAGAAGCACCATGCCATTATTACCGAAAACCCGGAAATGCTCAGTAATATCGCCAAAGCCAAACGGCTGGCCGCCAGTAATATTCCGGTGACGATTGTCGGGGAGACGGGTACGGGTAAGGAGCTATTTTCCCGCCTGATCCATCAATGCAGCAAGCGGGCGAATAAACCATTTATCGCCCTGAACTGCGGCGCTCTACCGCCTACGCTTATCGAAAGTACGCTTTTCGGCACCGTGCGCGGCGCCTATACCGGCGCGGAAAATAGCCAGGGCTATCTGGAGCTGGCAAACGGGGGAACGCTCTTTCTTGATGAGCTGAACGCCATGCCGATAGAGATGCAAAGTAAGCTGCTGCGATTCTTGCAGGATAAAACCTTCTGGCGGCTCGGCGGACAACAGCAACTCCACTCTGATGTCAGGATCGTTGCCGCCATGAACGAAGCGCCCGTCAAATTAATTCAACAAGAACGTCTGCGGGCAGATCTTTTTTATCGGTTGAGCGTCGGAATGTTGACGTTACCGCCGCTGCGCGCCCGCCCGGAAGATATTCCCTTACTGGCGAATTATTTTATTGATAAATACCGTAATGACGTGCCGCAGGACATTCACGGATTAAGCGAGACGGCGCGTGCTGATCTGCTCAATCACGCCTGGCCGGGTAATGTCAGGATGCTGGAAAACGCGATTGTACGCAGCATGATCATGCAGGAAAAAGACGGGCTGCTGAAACACATCATTTTTGAACAGGACGAGTTAAATTTAGGCGTACCGGAAACCGCGCCGGAAAATCCCCTTCCCTCGTCACCCGATCCGCAGTATGAAGGATCGCTGGAGGTACGGGTTGCCAACTACGAAAGGCATTTAATAGAAACCGCGCTGGATACGCATCAGGGGAATATTGCCGCCGCGGCCCGCAGCCTTAACGTATCGCGCACCACGTTACAGTACAAAGTACAAAAATACGCTATTCGCTTCGGCGTGGTGCGTAATTGACATCGGCCAGCGGCATTGCGCCGCTGGCAAAGCCATTAGCCTTCGTTATGCATTTCCAGGTTTTCCATTTCGTTCTGGAACAGCACCGCTTTGGCGTCGTCATTACGTAATGAATCCAGGAAGTCGAGGTATTGCTGGTCTACGTCTTTGGTGACATATACCCCGTTAAATACCGAACATTCAAACTGCTGGATATCCGGGTTTTCCGCGCGTACGGCTTCGATCAGATCGTTTAGATCCTGGAAGATAAGCCCGTCTGCGCCGATGATCTGACGAATCTCATCCACCTCGCGACCATGCGCGATCAGCTCATTGGCGGTCGGCATATCAATGCCATAGACGTTAGGGAAACGAATTTCCGGCGCGGCGGACGCCAGATAAACCTTCTTCGCGCCGGCTTCCCGGGCCATCTCGATGATCTGCTCTGATGTGGTGCCACGCACGATGGAATCATCCACCAGCAGGACGTTCTTATCGCGGAATTCCGCGCGATTAGCATTGAGCTTACGGCGCACGGATTTACGGCGTAGCTGTTGGCCCGGCATGATAAAGGTACGTCCCACGTAACGATTTTTGACAAATCCCTGGCGGTACGGCTTGCCGAGAATACGGGCAATTTCCAGTGCGATATCGCAGGAGGTTTCCGGGATAGGGATCACGACGTCGATGTCCAGATCTTCCCATTCACGAGCGATTTTTTCGCCAAGTTTGGTGCCCATATTCACACGAGCGCTGTAGACGGAGATCTTGTCGATAAAGGAGTCCGGGCGAGCAAAATAAACGTACTCAAACAGACAGGGGTTACTGACCGGGTTATCCGCGCACTGGCGCGTGAACAGTTGCCCCTTTTCGGTAATATAGATAGCTTCGCCCGGCGCGACATCGCGCAGGAATTCAAAGCCCAGCGTATCCAGCGCCACGCTTTCAGAAGCGACCATATACTCCGTACGACCATCGCCAACGTCACGCTTGCCCAGCACTAATGGGCGAATGCCGTGCGGATCGCGAAAAGCCACCATACCGTGACCGATAATCATCGCCACGCAGGCATAGGCGCCGCGGATTTGACGGTTAGTCGCGGCAATCGCGGCAAAAATATTGTCGGCTTCCAGCGGATAGTGACGGAAGTTGTCGAGCTCGCTGGCGAAAATATTGAGCAGGATTTCGGAATCGGAGGTGGTGTTGATATGACGGCGCTTTTCTTCAAACAGCTTTTTACGTAGCTCGTGCGCGTTAGTCAGATTGCCATTATGGGCCAACGTGATGCCATACGGCGAGTTAACGTAAAAAGGTTGCGCTTCCGAAGCGCTGGAGCTGCCTGCGGTAGGGTAGCGCACATGGCCGATCCCCATGTTGCCCTGCAAACGCTGCATGTGGCGAGCTTCAAAAATATCGTTCACCAGTCCGTTTGCCTTACGCAAGCGGAAGCAGTTATTCGCATCAATGGTGATGATACCGGCAGCATCCTGACCACGATGCTGGAGCACTGTTAACGCGTCATAAATCGACTGGTTGACCGGCATAACACCGGCGATACCGACAATACCGCACATACGTCATTTTCCTCGTTAAGCCACATCTCAGAACCTGTTACGTCCTGGGCAAGAAACTCGACGAGCTTTGCAGATAGTCAAAGAACCATCTGATGATGAAGCTGAACTGCGGGATGAGCTGCGATTTGCTCCAGTCTTCGCTTTTCGACAAGCCGGTAAAGGTATCAAGGAAGAACAGAATGGCGGCGACAATCAGCGCCCCTCGCAGTGCGCCGAAACAGATCCCCAACACCCGGTCAGTTCCCGACAGGCCGGTCTTTTCTACTAGCTGACCTATCACAAAATTCACGATAGCGCCGACGATAAGCGTCGCGATAAACAGTACCGCGATAGCAATCCCATTACGAACCAGTTCGTCTTCAAAGCCCGTAAACCAGACAGACAGGTAAGTGTAGTAGTGACTGGCGACAAAGAAAGCACAACCCCACGTCACCAGCGATAACGCTTCACGAACAAAGCCGCGGATCAGGCTAACCAGACAGGAAAAAGCAATCACCGCGATAATGGCGTAATCAATCCAGACCATAGATGTCCCACGATTTTACGCCCTGTCGTCCTGTTCGGGGCGCATTCTAACAGAAAAAGAAAACGTTTGCGTAGGGATTTCCTTCCCACGCGTAAATAAAAATGGCGCTGAAAAAATATTCAACGCCATCACACTTTTTATCTCTTCGGGCACGACCAGAAGAGCTGCCATCGGCCTGATAAGCGCAGGATACCAGGTTTATTCCTTCTGCCGGATGGCGGCGTAAACGCCTTATCCAGCCTACAGGACTTCGGCTATTACCAGATGAACACCGTAGGCCTTAACGCTGCGCAGTCGGGCAAAACGCGCCTTAGTTCGGGCTATACCCCATCACCACGCCGCTTAACCCGGAAATCTGCTTGAGCTCGCCAAGCGATCCTTTCATCTTATCTTTCGACGCATCCGGCCCGACGAGAATACGGGTTATTTTACCCTGTACCGGCGTTGAGGGGGAAGTATAAACCCGGAACCCGGCGGAACGAAGCTTGCCGACTATCTCGTTGACTTTATCCGCGTTTTTCAGCGCGCCCAACTGTACGACATAAGCTTTGCCGGTCGGCGCAGGTTTATCGTCGGCGGCCGGTTTCGGCGCGGGCGTCGGCGTGGAAGCGACGACAACCGGCTGTTGCGGTTTAAGCTGCGGCTTTGGCTTTTCAACCGGCTTCGGTTTAGGCGTCTCCGCCGGTATCGGATCAAGCTCGACATTGTTAGACGCCATGCGCGACGGGTCCAGCGATGGCGCTGCCGCATCTCCCGCCCGCACCTCTTCAGCCGCCCCTTCCGGCGGCTGTGTCGGTAGCGCCTGCGTTGCGGCAGGCATCATATCCGGCTCATCGCGGTCGCCAGGCTTCGGTACCAGTGGAATCGCAGCAAATTCATCCTGATAATGCTTTTTCTGTCCGTCCAGCAGACCGGGAAGCACAATAACCCCCAGCGCGACTAACACAATCGTGCCGACTAAACGATTCTGAAACTTACTCGCCACCGATTCTCCCCGCGTCTATCACTTCCATAACATGTGCGACGGTGTGGAACGATCCGCACACCAGCACGGTATCTTCTGGCTGCGCCGCGTCGATAGCGGCCTGCCATGCCTGCGCGACGCTATCATAGACATTCCCTTTCCCCAGATGTTCCAGAAGTTGTTCCGCCGTCGCGCCGCGCGGCCCCTCTAACGGAGCACAATACCAGTCGTCAACCACGCTTTTCAACCAGGCTAACGTGCCGGCGATATCTTTATCATGCAGCATACCAATCACCGCAAGCACGCGCCCGCGTTTCGGCAACATTTTCAGACGACCCGTCAGGTATTCCGCCGCGTGGGGATTATGGGCGACATCAAAGATAACGCGCGGCGACTCACTCACGATTTGAAAACGTCCCGGCAAGGTAGCCTGCGCAATACCGTCGCGAATCGCCTGCTCGTCAATGTTCAACCTGCTGGCGCGCAGCGCGGCCAGAGCGGTGGCGGCATTCGGCTGAGGAACCTGCGGCAACGGCAGTCCGGCAAGCGTGCCGTCACCATCGGTAAACGCCCAGTGGGTCGCTGTCACCTCATAACGCCAGTCAACGCCGCGACGCCGCAACAGCGCGCCGGTCTCCTGCGCGACATCCGCGATGGTTGCCGGCATTTCCGGTTCGCCGACAATAGCGGGTTTTTCCGCGCGAAAAATCCCGGCCTTCTCGCGGCCGATACTTTCGCGATCCGGCCCCAGCCAGTCAGTATGGTCAAGCGCGATGCTGGTAATTACCGCTACATCGGCATCCACAATGTTCGTGGCGTCCAGGCGCCCGCCCAACCCGACCTCCAGAATCACCACGTCAAGGTTAGCCTGTTTAAACAGCCACAATGCCGACAACGTGCCATATTCAAAATAGGTCAATGAAATATCGCCGCGCGCCGCTTCTATTTCCGCAAAGGACGCGGTATGCGCGGATTCCGCTAATTCTTTCCCCTGCACGCGCACGCGCTCGGTGTAACGTACCAGATGAGGCGAACTATAGACGCCCACACGGTATCCCGCCGCGATTAACACCGACTCCAGCGTTCGACAGGTCGTACCTTTACCGTTGGTTCCCGCCACGGTAAAAACGAACGGCGCAGGCTTGAGGATGTCCAGACGCGCTGCCACCTGGCTTACGCGCTCAAGGCCTAAATCGATACTCTTGCTGTGCAGGTTTTCCAGATAAGAAAGCCACGAGGCCAGGGGCGACGCAGCTTGAGGTATAGATTTGTTTTTCATTGATTCCGCTGCTTCTTTACGGTGAAAAGCAAAAGGGCAGAGCCTGCGGCCCTGCCCTTTTCAGTTATCAGGCCTCAGACTCCTGATCTGGCGCCGGAGGCACCACCACGCCTTCACGCGGGGCGTCCGGGTTCGGCGCGGGCAGATTCATCAGCTTCGCCAGAATGCTCGCCAGCTTCAGGCGCATTTCCGGGCGGCGGACGATCATATCAATAGCGCCTTTTTCGATCAGGAACTCACTGCGCTGGAATCCCGGCGGGAGCTTCTCACGGACGGTTTGTTCGATAACGCGCGGGCCGGCGAAGCCAATCAGGGCTTTTGGCTCGGCGATGTTGAGATCGCCCAGCATCGCAAAACTGGCGGAAACGCCGCCCATCGTTGGGTCGGTCAGTACAGAAATGTACGGTAAACCGCGTTCCTGCATTTTAGCCAGCGCCGCCGAGGTTTTCGCCATCTGCATCAGCGACATCAGCGCTTCTTGCATACGCGCGCCGCCGGAAGCAGAGAAACACACTAACGGACAGTTGTCTTCCAGCGCCTGTTCAACGGCGCGAACGAAGCGTGCGCCAACGACAGACCCCATTGAGCCGCCCATGAACGCGAATTCAAACGCGGCGGCGACAACCGGCATACCGTGAAGCGTCCCTTTCATGACCACCAGCGCGTCTTTCTCGCCGGTTTCTTTCTGCGCGGACGCCAGTCTGTCTTTATATTTTTTGGAGTCGCGGAACTTGAGCACGTCTTTTGGCTCCAGCTCGCTACCCAACTCCACAAGGGAACCTTCATCTAACAGGCTATGCAGGCGATTGCGCGCCGACATGCGCATATGATGGTCACACTTAGGACAGACCTCAAGATTACGTTCCAGCTCAGCGCGGTATAAAACCTGACCGCAGCTATCACACTTGGTCCACACCCCTTCAGGAATGCTTGCCTTGCGGGTGGGAGTAATGTTGCTTTTAATTCGTTCAATCCAGCTCATTGGTGACCTTTCTGCCTGAACCTTAGTCAGCTTTATTATAAGGGGCGCATAATGCCATTTTTGCCCCCAACAGACCATGAATGTTGCACATTAAAACATAACAGCCCGAAACTTTGGATAAAAAAGTGGTCGAACCGCTGAGTTACTTTCTATTTTGCGGCACGCGACGCAGCGCGCTTATGCCGGACAATCTCAATGACGCCAGGTAATATCGAAACCACGATAATCCCCACAATCAGCAGCTTAAGGTTATCCTGAATCAACGGTATCGTACCGAAGAAATAACCGGCGTAGGTAAAGAGCAGTACCCACAGCAGCGCGCCGATGACGTTATAAGCGGCAAAATGCCGATAGGACATGTGCCCCATCCCTGCCACAAACGGCGCAAAGGTTCTGACGATCGGCACGAAGCGAGCGAGAATGATAGTTTTACCGCCGTGTTTTTCATAAAACTGGTGGGTTTTATCCAGGTAACTGCGGCGGAAAATTTTCGAATTCGGATTACTGAACAGTTTTTCGCCGAACAGTCGACCAACCGTGTAATTTACCGCATCGCCGACAATTGCGGCGATCAGCATTAACGCCACCATGACATGCACATTGAGATCGTTGGTTTCCAGCGAAGCCAGCGCCCCGGCGACAAACAGCAGCGAGTCGCCCGGCAGGAACGGCGTGACGACCAGGCCGGTTTCACAAAACAGAATCAAAAACAAAATAGCGTACACCCAGACGCCGTACTCCGCGACCAGCTCCGCCAGATGCACATCGATGTGCAGAATAAAATCAATAATAAAGTAGATCAGGTCCATATTTGTCTTTGCCTTTCTACCCGACACGTTTCGGGTGTACGATTCGGATTAGTCCGCCAGAAATAGCGGGCCCATTGGCGGTTTTGGAAGGTCAAACCGGTCAGGGTAATCCACCGCAACCAAATATAGCCCTTCCGCCTTCGCCGTTGCCGCCGCCAGCGTTCTGTCCCTGGCCGCTAACAGCTCTGCGATCCAGCTCTCCGGCTGGTTGTGAGCGCCTACTTCCAGCAGGCTGCCGACAATATTCCTGACCATATGATGAACAAAGGCATTCGCTTTGATATCGACCACCACATAAGGGCCGTGGCGAGTAACGTTGATGTGCATCACATTACGCCACGGCGTGCGCGACTGGCACTGCACCGCACGAAACGAGGTAAAATCATTTTCGCCAAGCAGACACTGCGCCGCGCGATGCATCCGCTCTGCATCCAGCGGCTCATAGTAATGCGTCACGCCTTTTGCTAATACCGCGGGACGCAGTCGATGATTGTAGATGATATAGCGATAACGGCGAGCCGTAGCGCTAAATCGCGCGTGAAAATCATCCGGTACAGTTTTCACCCAGCGCACGGCAATGTCACCAGGCAAATTCGCATTTACCCCCAGCGTCCATGCCGCATCTTTGCGCAATGCGGTCGTTTCGAAATGGACAACCTGCCCGGTGCCGTGAACGCCGGCATCGGTACGCCCGGCGCAGAACACGTTAATAGGTTCATTTGCCACCTGCGAGAGCGCTTTTTCCAGCTTTTCCTGCACGCTGCGCACTTCATTCTGACGCTGCCAGCCATAATACTTGCTGCCGTCGTACTCAATACCCAGCGCAATTTTATAGACCGGCGATGATTGCTGTCCGGACATCAGTACAGATACTCCTGCACCAGCTTCTCCGCAATTTTAACGGCCATCAGCGCGCCGCCGAAACGCACGTTGTCCGCCACTGACCAGAACTGAATTTGTTCCGGCATACCGTAATCATTATGCACACAGCCAATAGAAAGCTGTGGATTGCCGGAAGCGTCGCCCACCTGCGTCGGGTAATCCGTCTCTTCTGACAGTACGATATCTTCACCGCGGGAAAACGCCTCGCGCGCCTCTTCCGCCGCCAGCGGACGGAGCGCTTCAAAGCTCACCATCTGCGCATGGCCATAGAACACCGGCGACTGCACGACACTGGCGGAGATCATCACGCCATCGTCCTGCAAAATTTTACGCACTTCATCGACGATACGACGTTCCTGGCGCACGCTGCCTTCACGATCCGGCAGCAGCGGCAGCATATTGAACGCCAACTGGCGGCCAAAGAAATCATCTTCATCAATCGGTATGCCGTTAAGCAGCTTCGCACTCTGTCCGGCCAGCGCATCGACCGCTTTTTTCCCCTGTGCGGACGCTGATAACATACTGGTGACGGCGATGCGCGACAGTCCCCCCTGATCGATTAACGGCTTGAGCGCCGCCAGCAGTTGACTGGTCAGACTATCGGCGACCGCAATCACGTTACGGTTACGGTAATCCGCCAGTACATACGGGTTAACTTCCGGCACGACCAGCGGCACATCAGGCTCCAGCGCGAACAGACCGCTGGAATCTATCACCAGGCAACCTGCATTAGTCGCGTCGTCTATCCAGGCAGCCGATGCCTCTGCGCCGGCAACGAAAAACGCCAACTGCGCCTGCGTCCAGTCAAAGTCCGCCGCATCCTGGACAATGACCGACTTGCCACCAAAACGGAGGTGCTCGCCCGCGCTTTCATGACGCGCCAACGCATAAATTTCACCGACCGGGAACTGGCGTTCAGCCAGTGTTTCAAGCAGGGCTTCGCCTACGGCGCCCGTTGCGCCCAGAATGGCAATGTTCCAGCCTTCAGACATGGTGATTTACTCCAGAAATACATAAGCGTCCCTGTCGCATTATTCGACAGGGAGCATTAAGAAGACATTAATGTGCCGGGTGATGAACAGCGTTAAAACCTAGCTTACACAGCAAGGCGGCTGCCGTTTCGTCGTCACACATCACGTATAAAGACGACCATTCACGGCGCTCAAGATAATTTTTACGCAATTTATCAAATTCACCCGGAATTCCAGCGACTTTACGCAGCGGCGCATCGTCGCGGCGCACATCATACACCAAATGCGCCAGTCTTTTCAGCGTCGGTTGATCCAGCGGGCCGTGAAGCGTAATACGACCAAACTCAGGCGCAGGCAGTAATGTCTCCAGCGCGACATGCTGCTCGCGACCGATAAACGCGCTATACGCCTCAAAGACCTGGGTGGTGCCGCGCGCTTTGCCTTCCAGCGTATAGCCGGCAATATGCGACGTGCCGATATCCACGGCTTCCAGTAGCGCGACGTTAAGATCCGGTTCGCCCTCCCACACATCAAGCACCACGCTCAGCGGCTGCCCGGCATTAAGTCGCGCCAACAACGCGGCGTTATCCACCACCGGACCGCGGCAGGCGTTAATGAGAATGGCGCCGGGTTTCAGTCGACGGATCAGCGTCTCATCGGCCAGATGCAGCGTTTTGTACGGTCCGTCTTTATAAAGCGGCGTATGGAAAGTCAGGACATCCGCTTCCTGCACCAGCTCATCCAGCGTACGAAAATCACCCTCGTCCCCGCGTGCGGCGCGTGGCGGATCGCACAGCAACGTGCGGATACCCAACGCTTCAAGCCTGGTCTGTAGCCGGCTTCCGACGTTACCCACGCCGACAATCCCTATAGTGCGATCGCGTAACGAAAAGCCGTCACGTTCGGCCAGCATCAACAGCGCGGAAAACACATACTCCACCACGGCGATAGCATTACAGCCGGGCGCGGCTGAAAAACCGATGCCCGCCTGCTTCAGCCATGCCTCATCCACATGATCGGTGCCTGCCGTAGCAGTACCAACGAAGTTAATCGGCGTGCCGCTCAGCAGCGATTCATTCACTTTCGTGACCGAACGCACCATTAACGCATCGGCATGGTTCAATTCTTCAACGGGGATCGGGCGACCCGGCACTGCCTTTACCTCACCCAGGCGGCTAAATAATTCGCGGGCGTAAGGCATATTTTCATCAACGAGAATTTTCACGACTGTCGTACCTGTTTGAGAACGAGAGTTAACCGAACAAGTGTGCCATAATCTGGCCGCCAGGCATATATTGCTCAGATTTATGGTTAAAGGATAATTAATTATGCATCCCATCTCCGGTGCCCCTGCACAGCCTCCAGGCGAAGGGCGTAATCCTCTTTCCGCTGCGAGCGAGCAGCCGCTTTCCATGCAACAGCGTACGGTACTGGAAAGGCTGATCACGCGCCTGATTTCACTGACCCAGCAGCAAAGCGCGGAAGTATGGGCCGGAATGAAACACGATCTGGGGATAAAAAATGACGCGCCGCTACTGTCGCGCCACTTCCCCGCCGCTGAACAGAATCTTACCCAGCGTCTGGGCGTAGCGCAGCAAAATCACGCCAATCGTCAGGTGCTTTCACAGCTAACAGAGCTGCTTGGCGTCGGGAATAATCGTCAGGCCGTCAGCGATTTTATCCGTCAGCAATACGGTCAAACCGCGCTTAGCCAGCTTACGCCCGATCAACTCAAAAACGTACTGACGCTCCTGCAACAGGGGCAGCTTTCCATTCCGCAGCCGCAGCAACGTCCGGCAACGGATCGGCCATTATTGCCTGCTGAACATAATACGTTGAATCAGTTGGTGACGAAGCTGGCGGCCGCGACCGGCGAGTCAAACAAACTTATCTGGCAATCAATGCTGGAACTCTCCGGCGTGAAAAGCGGCGAGCTCATTCCGGCAAAGCAGTTTACCCATCTGGCGACATGGCTACAGGCGCGGCAGACGCTGTCACTACAACACGCGCCTACGCTACATACGCTGCAGGCTGCGTTAAAACAACCGCTTGAGCCAGACGAGCTCACAGCGATCAAAGAGTATGCCCAACACACTTATCAAATTCAGCCGCAAACGGTGCTGACCACCGCCCAGGTGCAGGACTTACTTAACCATATTTTCCTGCGTCGCGTAGAGCGGGAGGCGAATGAGCTGGAACCGCTCTCTATTCAACCCATCTACCGCCCGTTCGCGCCGATGATTGAAACCGTGAAAAATCTGTCTGCGCGACCAGGCCTGTTGTTTATCGCGCTAATAATTGTACTGGCGCTTTTCTGGCTGGTTTCTTAACCACGCCGGAACGATAATATCGTCACCAGGATGCCAACCACCGCGGAGATCGCTCCCGCGAGGAATACGGAAGGATAGCCGCATGACGTGGCCAGCATGCCCGCCAGCGGGCCGGTAACGCCGTAGGAGATATCCTGAAACGCGGCGTAGCCGCCGAGCGCCGTACCGCGTACCTGTGCAGGTACGCGTTTCACAACCTCCACGCCCAGCGCCGGGAAAATCAGTGAACACCCTGCCCCGGTGAGCGCCGCGCCTACCAGCGCTATCCAGGCCGTCGGCGCCAGCCACAAGAGCAGCAGTCCTGCCGTCTCAACCAGCAATGAGACAACGGCGACCTTCACGCCGCCAAAGCGGTCCGGCATCCAACCGAACAACATGCGCATCAGTACAAACGCACCGCCAAACGCGGTCAGGGTGAATCCCGCCATCGTCCAGCCATTGCTGACAAAATAAAGTGAAATAAACGTACCGATGACGGCAAAGCCCACGCCCTGCAATGCCAGGCCCAGGCCCGGTTTCCAGATAAGCCCGACCACGCTCCACAGTGAAGGTCGCTCCCCCGTATACGCAGGCACTTTACGCACGGTGCCGTTGAATGCCCAGGCCAGCAGCGGTAAAACCATCGTCGTTCCCGCCAGCGCCGCGAAGCCAAAGTGGCTATGGATCAGCAAGCCCAACGGCGCACCGGCCGCCAGCGCGCCGTAAATCGCCATTCCGTTCCACGACATCACCTTACCGGAACGCGTTGGGCCAACCAGCCCCAGTCCCCAGGTCAGGGTTCCGGTCAGCAGCTGGCTTTCGCCGAAACCGAGAATTAAGCGCCCGACAATAAGCAGCGCGAATTTTACCGGCGCGGAAACCGGCAACAGCGCGGCCAGGAGCCAGGCGGCGCCCGCCAGCCCGCAGGCAAACATCCCCTGTAACGCCGATCGTTTAGCGCCATATTGATCCGCCAGCCGTCCGGCATAGCCGCGCGTCAGTACCGTCGCAAAAAACTGAATGCCCACGGCGATCCCAACCATCGTATTGCTATAGCCCAGTTCGTGATGGACAAAAAGCGGGATGACGGGTAACGGCAGGCCGACCGTCATATAGGTCAGGAAAACCGCAAAGGCGATGCGGAACAGCGAAAAATTCGCAGACGGGGTCGTTGTTTTTTGGCTAACTGCTGTCATGCATTACTCCAGAATGCAGAGTAAGGCGGGGAAAGGCCACGCCCCCTCTACCTGAACGTCAGGATTAAGGTGCGTTGGATAACGTTAAACGCTTACGCATTATCGGAAGGATAATGTAGAGAGTGAAGTCTGCCTGTGAGACGCGAAACTTGTCAACCTTGAAATTGCAGCCAGGGTATCAACGCGGCGGCGTGTCATCAAACAGAAAGGGAAAGACCGCTTTCATCCCTCTCACCTTAAACCGTCCGGTCACCTGCTTGCGCTGTTCTGGCGTCAGTAACCTGAACATCATCTCCCAGATATCTTCAGGCTCCGCTTCCTGTAAGGAAATGGGTTCTGGCGTCGGTTCCTCTCCGCTGTCGTCCAGATAACGATGAACATAAAGAGGGAAAACAGATATATGAAACTCCTCGGCCTTTGATTTAACACGCTTACGCCTGACCCCCTCTTTCCCTTCGCTGTACTTATATAAACGTTCGCGAACCGCAGGCTCGCTTCCCGGAAACCCCGGTAAGCCAAGACATTCCTTAACCGTGAACCATTCCTTTGCCATCGGTTTCTTTCCTTTCCTCTGATGAAATAAAAATATTTCTTCTTTTGCGCGAAATTTTGCTTTCTTTCTGGCACTATTCTTAGAGTGAAAAAGAAAGTAACTTTCTTTTTCTCACGCTAATTTTCACTTTAAAAATATCGGTGCCGATAACACATCTTCTTAGGATTACAGAATGGAACCAAAAAGCCAAGACTGGCATCGTGCAGATATTAAAAGTGCACTGGAAAAAAGAGGTATTACGCTCAGAGATCTTTCTCGTCAGGCCGGTTTATCACCTGATTCACTGCGCAATGTCTTTACCCGCTCCTGGCCGAGAGCCGAACGGATTATTGCGGACGCGCTTGGCATCACGCCGCAGGAGATCTGGCCGTCGCGCTATGGCGATATGCAAATAAAAAATGATGCCAATACCGCAGAATAATAATTAATGTTGAATAAATTGGCCCTAACTTATCAATCTCAACAATTAATAAATATTTAAACTTATTCTATTGAAAATAGTAATAGCACTATTTGTCATGCTTCCCGAATTAAATACTGTTAAAGCATTACGTCATTGCTATTACGTATTTTATTAACAGGAATCATTATGAGTTGGGATAAAAGAATGGCGGTTAATTATGCCAAAACGCATGCAGGTTCTCATTCTCAAGGCCGGTGTGCGGAATTTACCCGAAAGGCAATTCAGGCGGGCGGTATCACGCTGGGGCATACATATCATGCGAAAGATTATGGCCCAATGTTAAGAAGCGCCGGATTCACCGCTATTGGTACCTATGAAATGCCGCACGAGGGTGACGTCATCATTATTCAACCTTACGCTGGCGGCAACCCGAGCGGTCACATGGCGATATATGATGGCACAGAGTGGTATTCAGATTTTAAACAACGCGATATGTGGGCCGGCCCGGGCTACCGGGCAGCCAGGCCCTCATATACCATCTACAGGAAGAATTAATGAAAACGTTCTCCCTTGTCGCGCTTATCCTGTTGCTTTGTAGTTGCTCTGCGCCTCATCACGACAGTACGCAGGCCGTGAAGCAGTTCTATACCTCATGGATGACGACGTTCACGAACGATGTGAATCCCCCTGACGACACCACCGCCTTAATGCAACGTTACGTCGCTAAAGAGGTTATTCATCGCCTGGCACTAATACAGTCCCTTTATGAACAGGAGATTGTGGGGGCTGATTATTTTATGTATGCGCAGGACTATGCGCCAGAGTGGATTCCACAGTTACGGGTTGGGAAGGCACACCCTTTCCTCGGCGGAGAAAAAGTGGATGTTCTGTTGGCTACAGAGTCAACGCCCATCCACCTGGAAGTTTATACCCGTTGGGAAGAGGGACGCTGGAAAATTTACCGCGTTCGGGATGCTGATAAGGGTTATGAACAGCCGATTTATGACGCAGGCGCCATCACCCAAGCTGAGGCCTGGTCAGCGAAAGTCGCGCCGGAATATAAGAAGCATTAAAAAAGGGAACCGCCATCGGTCTCTTGTTCGTACCGGAGAGGTTAAAGCGCCTATTGCATCAGGCGCTTATTCCGTCGCTGAAAACAGTAAGCCGAAAATAACCCAGGCATTATTTAAAATATGAAGTATTATCGGTATCATTAGCCCACGACTTCTCATTCGAACAACGCATAATATCGATGAAAAAACAAACAGATAAACAAAAGTCACCGCAAAGAGATATTGTGTATGCATAAATGCAAAAGCGAGTGAGGTAATAATAATACCGGAAACTCTTGAGTACCGACCCCAACCGATACTGCTGTTTAATAAAAACCCTCTGAATATAATTTCCTCCGCCACAGGAGCCAGAAAGCACATCGCCAGCGTGTTAAGAAATTTATGAAGAAAAAATTGCCTTGATAACTCGGCCATCCAGGGTTCCGGGCCACTAAAAGCATTGTAGAGAACGGTAAGGCACACCAGGGCCAGCGCCGGAACAAAACATTCCACAAATGATAAGCGGCCCAATGATAAAAACGGATAATACTTTGAATAAATACTCCAGGCGGCAATCGCATAGACAAAAACAATACTATATATAAAAGGCGCAGCCAGACCTGCCAAATAAAGCCAGGCATAGGAAGGCGAAAATGAGGCAAAAACAAAAATGCCAAGCAAACCAAATAAAACAGCCACGCAACTCAAACTATGCCTAATTTTATCTAATGTATTAGTTGGCATTTATATAATATCCATATAATTTGTTGTTCCCTGAATGAAAAAACAGGTCGCATTAGCGACCTGTTTCATTATTGATACTACAACGTAATAGTCAGGCTTACAACTTACGCATCACCAGCGTGGCGTTGGTGCCGCCAAAACCGAAGCTGTTAGACATTACGGTAGTCAGTTCACGCTCGGTCGTTTCGGTCACGATGTTCAGGCCCGCGGCCTGCTCATCCAGCTCTTCGATGTTGATACTCGGCGCGATAAAACCGTGCTCCAGCATCAGCAGAGAGTAGATAGCTTCCTGCACGCCTGCGGCACCCAGCGAGTGGCCGGTCATCGCTTTGGTCGCGGAGATAGCCGGGCTGTTATCGCCAAACACTTCACGGATTGCACCGAGTTCTTTCACGTCGCCTACCGGAGTAGAGGTACCGTGAGAGTTCAGGTAGTCGATCGGCGTGTCTACGCCGTGCATCGCCATCTGCATGCAACGTACTGCGCCTTCACCAGACGGAGCAACCATGTCTGCGCCATCGGATGTTGCGCCGTAACCGACGATTTCCGCATAGATATGCGCGCCGCGCGCCAGAGCGTGTTCCAGCTCTTCGACAACAACCATACCGCCACCGCCTGCGATGACAAACCCATCACGGTGCGCATCATAGGTACGGGACGCTTTTTCAGGCGTATCGTTATATTTGGTGGACAATGCCCCCATCGCGTCGAACTCACAGGCCATTTCCCAGCACAGCTCTTCGCCGCCGCCAGCAAAAACGATGTCCTGTTTGCCCAGTTGGATCTGTTCAACCGCATTGCCGATACAGTGTGCGGAGGTCGCGCAAGCGGAGCTAATGGAGTAGTTCACGCCATAAATTTTAAACGGCGTAGCGAGGCAGGCGGAAACGCCGGATGCCATTGCTTTCGTCACCACATACGGGCCCACGGCTTTCAGACCACGCGGGCTACGCATGGCGTCTGCGCCAAAGACCTGGAATTTCGGGGAGCCGCCGCCGGAACCTGCAATCAGGCCGACACGCGGGTTATTCTGATAGACTTCCGGCGCCAGACCGGCGTCGGCCACTGCCTGCTCCATAGACAGATAAGCATAAATGGAGGCGTCGCTCATAAAGCGCACGACTTTGCGGTCAATGAGGCCAGTGGTATCCAGTTTTACGTTGCCCCATACCTGGCTACGCATGCCGGCGTCCTTCAGCTCCTGAGAGAAAGTGATCCCTGAACGTCCTTCACGCAGAGATGCCAGGACTTCCTGCTGGTTATTACCGATGCTGGAAACGATGCCCAGGCCAGTAATCACTGCACGTTTCATTCAATACCTCTGTAATTCGCACTATTTTTAAGTTTCGATTGGCACAATAGCGTACACTTGTACGCCGAACAAGTCCGATCAGCCATTTAGTACGGAAATTTGCGCCATCAGGCACACATCGTTAAGATCGCGATACCGCCCGTCAGACGAGTAACTTACGTGAAACAATACGCCATACAACCCGCCACACTCGAATTTAACGCTGAGGGTACACCTGTTTCCCGAGATTTTGATGATGTCTATTTTTCTAATGACAATGGACTCGAAGAAACACGCTACGTTTTTCTTGGCGGCAATCGTCTTGAGGAGCGATTTCCCGTACATTCACATCCATTATTTATAGTCGCGGAAAGCGGTTTTGGCACCGGACTCAACTTCCTGACGCTGTGGCAGGCGTTTGACAGCTTTCGTTCTGCGCACCCACAAGCGACGCTGCAAAGGCTACATTTCATCAGTTTTGAGAAATTCCCGTTAACGCGCGACGATCTGGCGCTGGCGCACCAACACTGGCCGGAGCTCGCGCCCTGGGCAGAGCAACTGCAGGCGCAATGGCCGCTGCCGCTCCCGGGGTGCCACCGCCTATTGCTGGATCGGGGTCGGGTGACGCTGGATTTGTGGTTTGGCGATATTAATGAATTGACCGACCAACTGGACGCCACGCTGAATCAAACAGTCGACGCCTGGTTCCTCGACGGTTTTGCCCCGGCGAAAAATCCGGATATGTGGACGCCAAACCTGTTTAACGCGATGGCGCGGCTGGCGCGGCCCGGCGCAACGCTGGCGACGTTTACCTCGGCGGGCTTCGTTCGTCGGGGATTACAGGAAGCCGGTTTTACCATGCAAAAACGCAAAGGCTTCGGACGTAAACGCGAGATGCTTTGCGGAGTGATGGAACAACACCTCATGCCGACCCTTTCCGCGCCCTGGTTTTACCGCAGCGGAAGCGAAAAACGTGAAACGGCGATCATTGGCGGCGGCATCGCCAGCGCGCTGTTATCACTGGCGTTACTGCGTCGCGGCTGGCAGGTGACGCTCTATTGCGCAGATGATCAGCCCGCCCAGGGCGCTTCCGGTAATCGACAGGGCGCGCTTTATCCGCTCCTTAGCAAACATGACGCCGCCATTAATCGCTTTTTCCCGACCGCATTCACCTTTGCCCGTCGCCTGTATGATGCCCTGCCCGTCTCTTTTGATCATGACTGGTGCGGCGTGACGCAGCTCGGATGGGATGAGAAAAGCCAGCAGAAAATTGCCCAGATGCTGTCCCTGGCGCTGCCCGCCGGACTGGCCTCGGCGCTCAATGCCGAAGAGGCGGAACAGGCGGTTGGCGTGACGACACGCTGCGGAGGAATTACCTATCCGGCAGGCGGCTGGCTTTGCCCGGAACAATTAACTCGCGCAGTCATCGCACTGGCGACCGAACAGGGTTTACAAACGCGCTTTTGCCATACGCTCACGTCGCTCGTTGCGCAGGAGTCGCGCTGGCAACTGCGCTTTACGTCAGGTGAAACCGCCAGCCATGAGACCGTCGTCCTGGCGAACGGCCATCAGATTAACCGTTTTGATCAGACCCGGCCGCTGCCGGTGTATGCCGTCGGGGGGCAGGTCAGTCATATTCCCACCACCCCCGCCCTCTCGGCGTTGCGTCAGGTGTTATGCTACGACGGCTATCTGACGCCGCAAAATCCGCATAATCAGCAGCACTGTATTGGCGCCAGCTATCACCGGGGCGACGAAAGCACCGTCTGGCGCGAAGAAGATCAGCGTCAGAACCGACAGCGTCTGCTTGACTGTTTTCCGGATGCGAAATGGGCCACAGAGGTTGACGTTAGCGGCAACAGCGCCCGTTGCGGCGTGCGTTGCGCCACCCGCGATCATCTGCCGATGGTGGGCAATGTCCCGGATTACCACGCCACGCTGACGCATTACGCCGATTTAGCCGATAATAAAACGTCGGCGGCGTCTGCGCCTGTGTATCCGGGTTTATTTATGCTCGGCGCGCTGGGATCGCGCGGTTTGTGCTCAGCGCCATTATGCGCAGAAATTCTGGCGGCGCAGATGAGTAACGAGCCGATTCCACTGGATGCCGGTACGCTGGCGGCGTTAAATCCGAATCGGTTATGGGTGAGAAAGTTATTGAAGGGAAAAGCGGTGAAGTAATGGGCCAGTCAATAGCGGAAGGCGGCAAGCGTCGCCTTCCGGCCCTCGGCGTTATTGTTTTGCCTTGTCGAATAAATTGTTCCACATGGCTTTGACTAACGCCTGATCGCGCGGCGACAGTTCACCGGCGCCGATCGCTTTTTCCAGACTTTGGCTAACGTTGGCATAGACCGCCTCGACGGAGTGGTCATCACCGCTCTCCAGCTCGGCAATGGCTAACGTCAGGTGGCCACGCAGGTATCCACTGGCAAAAAGCTCATCGTCGCTGGCGTGCTCTACCATATCGTCAATTAATGCCAGAATGCGTGATTCAAACTCCGCGATCATCTTCTTTCCTCATTGTAAACGTGGCGCTGGCTTTAATTAAGCGCTTCCGGCCACGGGAACTGTTCCGCCTTAAGTTCGGGCGTGTGATAGTAATTCTGTAGCGCTTTGATGAAGCGGGCCGGACGTTCAGGAATGCCCTGCTCCAGATACGCCATTACCTGCGCATGAACCCGGCGCTGAAACGCCACGCGATCCGGCTCAATATCGCCTTCCAGATTGTCGCAACTGACGTTAAAGGGATACCCCGCCGCCACGCAAAACAACCAGTCGAAAGCCTGTGGCTTCACCTCAACGTCTTCGAATTGACTTTGGGTCTGCGCGTCGCGTCCGTCCGGGCAGTACCAGTAACCAAAGTCAACCAGTTCGCGGCGCGCCTTACCGGCGATACACCAGTGAGAAATCTCATGCAGCGCGCTGGCGTAAAACCCATGCGCAAAGACGATGCGGTGGTACGGTACCTGCGCGTCAGCAGGAAGATAGATCGGTTCGTCGTCGCCTTTAATCAGACGGGTATTAAATTCTTCGGCAAAGCAGCCGTTAAAAATCTCAATTAACTGTTCGTAATGGTGCGTACTGTTCATTAATTCATCCCCAACCAGTGGAGGATCTCCTGTCCGTGGCTATCATAAAGTAACCTGGCGCTCATTACCGCCGAGACAATAACGATCATCGGTCTGATAAGTTTTTGGCCTTTGCTCAACACCAGACGCGACCCCATTCGCGCCCCTAAAAACTGACCAACCAGCATCACGAAGCCCGTCGCCCAGATCACTTTGCCGCCGATGATAAATAACAGCAGGCCGCCAACGTTGGAGGTAGCGTTAAGCACTTTGGCATGTGCCGTGGATTTCGCCAGGTTATAGCCACATAAGGTGACAAACGCCAGAGCGTAAAACGACCCGGCGGCAGGCCCGAAAAAACCGTCGTAAAACCCGACGCATCCCCCGGCTATCAGCGCGAACGGTAATCCATACAGGCGACGCTGGCGATCTTCCTCGCCCAGCTTCGGCATCAATAAAAAATAGAGGCCGATGAAAATCACCAGGATGGGCAAGATCTGGCGCAAAATATCCGCCTGCACGTGCTGCACCAGCAGCGCGCCGCTCATCGAGCCAATGAACGTCATCAGAATATTGAGCTTTTGCTCCGCCAGGTTTACCACTTTACGGCGAATAAAATAGAGCGAAGACGAGAGGGAGCCGCCGCACGCCTGTAATTTATTGGTCGCCAGCGCGTTTGCCGGCGACATCCCGGCGGCCATCAGCGCAGGGATAGTGAGCAGCCCTCCGCCCCCGGCGATAGAATCGATAAATCCTGCCAGTACGGCGACAAAAAACAGCACCACCAGCAGCAGCGGGGAGACCATAAACAGATCATAAAAATTGTCCATCAGAGTACATGCTCATCCAGTAGCGCCTGGCAGGAAGGCGGCAACGGCGGCGGTGTCTTCTTCTCAGGCTTTGTGGTGCCAGGTTTTTGCGGTTCGAACCAGCTTTGCAGTTCAGCGCCGCATCCATCACCCGGCGGGGGTAAAGGTTGATCTTCGCACTCCAGGCTGTCGGCAGGGCAGCGTAAACGCACGTGCATATGCGCGCGATGCTGGAACCAGGGGCGTACTTTACGTAGCCAGTCACGATCGTTTCCGGCATCGAGGCAAAGCTGTTGTTTAATAGCCGGATTGACGAAAATACGGGTGACGTCATTGTCTTGTGCCGCCAGTTTGATCAGACTGGCGATATCCGACGACCAGCGCGACGGCACAACATGTTTACCGTCGCGGGACACCAGATCTAACGCCTGCGGGCGCAATAGCTGCGCCTGGCTCCAGCGCGTTTTCGGCAACTGCAAGAAAATATCCACATCAAGCCCGGTCTGATGACTGGCGTGTCCGCCATTAAAGCGGCCTCCGGCAGGCATCCCCATGTCGCCTATCAGGACGGTTCCGAGCCCCCGTTGCTGCGCCTGATGACTCAACCGCTGGATAAACATGACCAGATCCGGGTGGCCGAAATAACGGCGCTGATCGGTGCGCATCACCTGATAATTATCGGACTGTACCGGCAACGTGTCGGCGCCAATGATGCATCCGTTGGCAAAGCTACCGATAGACTGGGCTGCGCCGGGGACAGGATGAGTTATTTTCTGCCACGGCGTCGCCGCCAGGCTGGCGCTACTGACAAACCATGCCAGCAGCGCAATCGCGGTTTTTTTCATTTCTTACCAGCGTGGAATCTCTGTCTTTACATCCGCATTCTGTGCCCGATGGCGCAGCAGGTGATCCATCAGCACGATCGCCAGCATGGCTTCTGCGATCGGCACTGCGCGAATCCCCACACACGGATCGTGGCGCCCTTTGGTGATCATCTCGACTTCTTCACCCATCCGGTTGATCGTACGTCCCGGCACGGTAATGCTGGAGGTAGGTTTCAGCGCCATATGCGCCACAATGTGTTGCCCGCTACTGATGCCACCGAGGATGCCGCCAGCGTGGTTGCTCTGAAAACCCTGCGCCGTGATTTCATCGCGATTCTGGCTGCCGCGCAGCGCCACCACGTTAAATCCTTCGCCGATCTCCACGCCTTTCACCGCATTGATGCTCATCAGCGCATGGGCGATGTCCGCATCCAGTCGGTCAAACACCGGTTCGCCAAGCCCTGCCGGCACGCCGCTCGCCATCACCGTCACTTTCGCGCCGATGGAGTCGCCCTCTTTTTTCAGCGCGCGCATCAGTTCGTCCAGCGCGTCAAGTTTGTCCGCATCGGGACAAAAGAACGGATTAAGCTCAACCTGACGCCAGTCTTTAATCTCCAGCGGAATGTCGCCCATCTGGGTCAGGCAGCCGCGGATTTCGATGCCGAACTTTTCCGCCAGGTATTTCTTGGCAATCGCCCCTGCCGCTACGCGCATCGCGGTTTCACGCGCGGAAGAACGTCCACCGCCACGGTAATCGCGCAGGCCGTATTTCTGCTCATAGGTGTAATCCGCGTGTCCCGGACGAAAAACATCTTTAATCGCGCTGTAGTCCTGCGAGCGCTGATCGGTGTTTTCAATCAGCAGGCCAATGCTGGTGCCGGTCGTCACGCCATCAAACACGCCGGAGAGAATTTTTACCTGATCCGGTTCGCGGCGCTGGGTAGTATAGCGCGAGGTGCCGGGGCGGCGTCTGTCGAGATCGTGCTGCAGATCGGCCTCCGTTAACGGGATGCCGGGCGGCACGCCATCGACGATACACCCAAGCGCCAGCCCGTGTGATTCGCCGAAAGTGGTTACGCGAAAGAGTTGTCCAATTGTGTTTCCTGCCATCACGGCTCCGTTATCGTTGTTGTCGTTTGCGTGTTTTAATCTTTATAAATGTTGAAATGTTCACGGGCCGCGAGCAACTGCGCTTTGGTCAACATAAAGACGCCATCGCCGCCGTTGTCAAACTCCAGCCAGGTGAACGGCACATCCGGATACTGCTCCATCAGATGTACCATGCTGTTTCCGACTTCACAAATCAGAACGCCGTCATCGGACAGATAATCCGGCGCATTTCCCAGGATACGACGGGTCAATTTGAGGCCGTCAGTGCCGGACGCCAGCCCCAGCTCAGGTTCGTGGCGATATTCGTTCGGCAGATCGGACATATCCTCCGCATCGACATAAGGCGGGTTAGTGACAATCAGATCGTACTGAACTTTCGGCAGATCGCGGAACAGATCGGAACGGATTGGCGTCACGTGATGGATAAGACCGTGTTCTTCAATGTTATGCTCGGCGACAGCCAGCGCATCCGGCGAAATATCGACCGCATCAACCTCTGCGTCCGGGAAAGCATAAGCACAGGCGATGGCGATGCAGCCGCTACCGGTACACATATCCAGAATATATTTCGGCTGTTGACTAATAAGGCCGGCGAAGTGGTTATTAATCAGCTCGCCAATCGGCGAACGCGGCACCAGCACGCGCTCATCGACATAAAATTCGTGGCCGCAGAACCAGGCTTTATTGGTCAGGTAGGCGACCGGGATACGCTCGTTAATGCGACGAATCACTCGCTCGACAATGCGGTGTTTTTCGCTGGACGTCAGCCGCGCGGTCCGCACATCTTCCGGAATATCCAGCGGCAAATAAAGAGACGGCAACACCAGTTGTACCGCTTCATCCCACGGGTTATCGGTACCGTGTCCATACCAGATATTCGCCGCGCTAAAGCGGCTTACCGCCCAGCGCAACATGTCCTGAATGGTATGCAGTTCACTTACTGCTTCATCGACGAAAATTTTATCCACGTATTCCTCCAGGGCATGCTCGCATTAAATTCGGCGGCTAGTTTGCCACGAAGACAGGGATAAATCAGCATTGACGCGGCGGGAGAATACGAAAAATCCGTTTTGACCGTTCGGATATCCTCCGGGTCGGGTAAACTAAGGCAAAAGATCAGACGAGACCCACGAATGAAAAAGAAAACATCGCTCAGCGAGGAGGACCAGGCGCTGTTCCGTCAGCTGATGGTCGGCACCCGAAAGATTAAACAGGATACTATCGTCCATCGGCCACTGCGCAAGAAAATCACGGAAGTCCCTACCCGAAGGTTAATTCAGGAACAGGCGGACGCCAGCCACTATTTTTCTGATGAGTTCCAGCCGCTGCTCAATACGGAAGGGCCGGTAAAGTATGTCCGTGAAGATGTCAGCCATTTCGAGCTAAAAAAAATGCGCCGCGGCGACTATTCGCCAGAACTGTTTCTGGATTTACACGGCTTAACGCAGCTTCAGGCCAAGCAGGAACTGGGGGCGCTGATTGCCGCCTGCCGTCGGGAACATATTTTTTGCGCCTGCGTCATGCATGGACACGGTAAACATATTCTGAAACAGCAAACGCCGTTATGGCTGGCGCAGCATCCGCATGTGATGGCCTTTCATCAGGCGCCGAAAGAGTACGGCGGCGACGCCGCGCTGCTGGTGTTGATTGAAGTGGAAGAGTGGCAACCGCCCGAATTAACCTGATGCGGAATTGCCGGATGGCGGCGCAAGCGGCTTATCCAGCCTACGAACAGCCAGCGCTGTCGTAGGCCTGATAAGCGAAGCGCCATCAGGCAGCAAAGATTAAATCGCTTTCGCCATTTTCAGATTGCAGGGACTCATTTGCCAGTTGAATGTCCCCTTGCCGCTTTCATCAAGCGTAACGTTGGCAATTGCGGACGTCGTGAACATCGGCGGCGTTTCGCCCGGACAAAGCTCAGATACCAGGTATCCGACCAGAGGTAAGTGAGAGATCACCAGCACCGATCCGATCTCTTCATTAGCCAGCGCCTGGAGGTAGGCGCTGACCAGACCGACATCGCCACAGGGCGTTAGCTCCGGCAGGACATCCACCTGAGCCGGCAGATTCATACAATCGCCGACCACATCTAACGTCTGTTCGGCCCGAAGAAACGGACTCACCAGAACACGTTCGATATCCACTTTTTGACCTTTCAGCCAGTTCGCCATCAGGCGAGACTCGTCACACCCACAAGAGGTCAAGGGACGAACCGAATCACTGGCGGCATCGAGGGCTGCGTCGCCGTGACGCATGATAAAAACTTGCATATTGCACCGCTTTTGTTAACCAGTTTCACCAACACGCTTACCACATGCCCCTATTGGCTGCGGCAAAAATGCGGTGGCCGGCATTGTGCCTTATCCATTCACTGAATGAAACGCTGTTTTTTACCTCAATGGCGTAAGTATAGTCAATCCTTGATTATTATTTCGCCACTAAGGAGGCATTCAGTGCGGATTCATATTCTCTTTGACCTCAATTTCCCTAGTCAGTTTCCCTATTCGTCCAGAAATGCTCCCTGCGCTCCGCCATGCGCACTAATTGTTCACAAGGCGCGTAACGAGGACCGTAAAGTGCGGCCAGGCGCTGTAATGTCGCCACCATTTCACCCGGCCCGAGAGCATCCATATAGCGGAACGGGCCACCGAGAAACGGCGGAAAACCGATACCAAACACGGCGCCGATATCGCCATCGCGCGCGCTGCGAATCACTTTTTCGTCGAAACAGCGCGCCGCTTCGTTAAGCATTAACATGACACAGCGCTCTGCCACCTGCTGCGCAGACAATCGACTCTGCCCTTGCCCGCCAATAAGCTTATAAATAGCAGGGTCAACCTGTTTTTTGCTTTTACGCCCTTTTTCGCCATAAAGATAGAAACCGCGACCATTTTTTCTACCTTTGCGATCGTCATTCAAAATTGAAGCGACAACATTTGCAGGCGCGCTAAAACGTTCTCCATACGCCGCCTCAAGCACAGGAATAATTTTAGTGCCCGTGTCGATTCCTACCTCATCCAAAAGTTGGATTGGCCCCACCGGAAAACCAAATTTTACCAGGGCGGCGTCAATATGTTCGACGCGTTCGCCTTCAGTCAGCATCCGAATCGCCTCATTGATATACGGCGCAAGAATTCGGTTAACATAAAACCCGGCTTTATCACTGACGACTATCGGGGTTTTACCCTGTTTTTTCGCCAGCTTAACGGTCGTGGCGATGGTCTGCGCGGAAGTAGACGCATGAGGAATAACCTCAACCAGCGGCATTTTTTCGACCGGGCTAAAAAAGTGCAATCCAATCACCTGATCCGGTCTGGCCGCATTCGCCGCAATATCGCCAATCGGCAGGGAAGAAGTATTGGAGGCAAAAATGGTGTGAGCAGCGCAATTTTGCTCCACTTCCGCCACCATCTGTTGTTTTAACGGCAGATCTTCAAACACCGCTTCAATGACCAGATCACGATGACTGAAACCACGATAATCTGTCGAACCTGATATCAACGCCAATTGTTTATCGCGTTCGCTGGCTTTGATATGGCGGCGGCGTACTTTTGTTTCAAGCAGATCCCAGCTGTACTTCAGAGCATGATTGATTCCCTGAGTATTTATATCCTTAATTCGTACTGGCAAGCCGCCTTTACAGGCCGTAACCCAGGCGATACCGCCGCCCATTAACCCGCCGCCTAAGATGCCCACGCTGTTCAGCGGGCCGGGCGGCGCATCGCTACCGGGATCTTTTTTCACCTCGGTACTGGCAAAGAAAATAGCACGCAGCGCCTGCGATTGAGGCGTCATCGCCAGCTCGCCGAAAGCGCGCGCTTCCGCGTCATAGCCGCTACTGCTGCCCTGCGCCAGTCCGGTTTCAATCACATCAATGATCCGCTCCGTCGCCGGATAATTACCCTGCGTTTTTTGCGCCGTCTTTTTACGCACCAGGCGAAATAACAGCGCGCGCCCCAGCGGCCCCGCCAGGATACGTTCCCGGACCGGTAATGTCCGTTGCGCCAGGCGTTCTTTTTTAGCCAGCTCGACAGCCGCTTCCAGTAAAATAGTTTGCGGCACCACATCATCAACCAGCCCGGCTTTAAGCGCCTGTCTGGCGCGAAGCTGTTTACCTGTCAGGATCATATCCAGCGCGGTACTGACCCCCACCAGCCGCGGAAGACGCTGCGTTCCGCCCGATCCCGGTAAAAGCCCTAACTGTACCTCCGGCAGTCCGAGAATAGTTTTAACGTCGTCGGTACAGATACGTCGATGGCAGGCCAGCGCCATTTCAAGGCCGCCCCCCAGACAGGCGCCATGAATGGCGGCGATAACCGGAACAGGCAACGCCTGGATCTCCGCCATCAGTTGTTGCCCCTGACGCGCCAGCGTTTCCGCTTCCTGCGCATTTTGGCAGTGACCTATCATGTTGATATCAGCGCCAGCAATAAAGTTATCTGCTTTGGCTGAGATAAAAACAACGCCCTGCAACGCTTTATTTTCCCGGATCTGCTTCAGGATGGCGCGTACCTGCGCGGCAAACTCCGCTTTCAGGGTGTTCACCTTTTCTCCAGGGACATCAATAGCGACAACCGCGACATTATCCAGACGCACGTTAAGTATAAAAGCTGATGTGGTAGTCATTATTCCGCCTCCAGAACCATCGCCGCGCCAAGACCGCCAGCCGCGCAGGCCGTGACCAAGCCAAAACCTCCGCCCCGACGCCGTAATTCATGCAACGTTTGGGTTATCATCCGCGCGCCCGTTGCGGCAAAAGGATGCCCGTAGGCGATTGAGCCGCCAAGCACGTTGAATTTAGCGTCATCCACCTCCCCTGTCGCCTGCGCACGACCAAGCACCTCACGGGCAAATCGTTCGCTGCCCAGCAGTTGTAAGTTCGCCAGAGTCTGAGCGGCAAACGCTTCATGCATGTCGAAAAGCGTCAGATCGGCCATCGTCAACCCGGCCCGTTCCAGCGCCAGCGGCGTTGACCAGGCCGGCCCCAATAGCATGTCCTGCCAGACATCAATAGCGGTAAAGGCGTAGCTGCGCAGATAACCAAGCGGGTGCAGCCCCAGCTCTTTAGCGCGGGATTCGGTCATCAGAATAACGGCGGCAGCGCCGTCGGTCAGCGGTGTACTATTGGCGGCGGTCACGGAGCCATGTTTTCTGTCAAAAGCCGGACGCAGTTTAGCGTAGTCCGCCAGCGTGGAGGTGCCGCGAATGTTGTTGTCTTCTGCAAAGGGGTTTTTATACGGCGGCACATAGGTCGTCATCACTTCTTCCGCCAGTTTGCCCTCCGCCCATGCCTGCGCGGCGCGCTGATGTGAACGATGCGCCAGCGCGTCCTGCTGTTCACGCGTAATACCATACGTTTTCGCCATCTGTTCGGCGGTATCGCCCATGCGCAGACCGGTGGAATACTCAGCAACGGCGGGAGGAACGGGCAGCAGGTCGCGTAAGCGCAGACGAGAAAAAAGCGTCAGCCGTTGGCGGGTCGTCCGGGCTTTATTGACATCAACCAGTACCCGCGCCAGGGCTTTACTCACGCCTATTGGCAGTACCGACGACGAATCTGCGCCGCCAGCGATACCCGCGCGTATCGTGCCGGCCATCAGGCTTTCCGCCACATTCGCTACCGCCTGAAAACTGGTGGCGCAGGCGCGGCTTACGCTATAGGCATCGGTATGAACATTCATCCCCGTACCCAGCACAATTTCGCGCGCAATGTTGGGCGCTTCCGGCATTTGTACTACCTGACCAAAAACCAGTTGCTCAATGGCATCGGCTGGAATTTCACTGCGCGCCAGCAGCTCGCCTACCACCATCTTGCCGAGATCAACAGCGGGAATACCATGAAATGCAGTGGCCTGACGAGCGAAGGGGGTTCGTAACCCACTGACAATAGCAATGCGATCGCCCTGGCGGGTGACCAACGGTAAAGCCTGACGCATAGTACTCCCCTGTAAAAAATAAATTAGTGGTCTGACCTGATCACAGTCTTAACCAATTTTTTACATTTAGCCAAGCAGAGAGAAAAGAAAGTGGGAGCTAAGGCACAGTGAAGGGAAGCGACAAAAAAAGAAAACGCCTCCGCCAGATGATGACGGAGGCGTCGTGAATGAACGGATTAACGCAGGCCGAGCTGGAAGATCAGCGTTTCTGCTTCGCAGGCGAAAACAAAATCAATATCCAGACGAACGCCTTCGGATTCCTCGGTAAAGGTTGGCGTAATTTGGCAAGGTTCAGACTCCACGCTACGCGCTTTTTCGGTTAACGCCGCCAGCGTCTCTTCAGCCTCTGCGCGGGTAGCGAATACGCGGCTGTATGACGCGGTGCAATCGGAGTTGTCCATGATGGTTCCAACGTCCATACAGCAGCAAACCGGGGTTTCATCAGCACTGCATTTACTCATTGTAGATTTCCTCTGTATTTGCACCCAGGGTGCCAGATAAACGATGGGGATATTTTACGCTCCCGGCATTCGCCTCTCCAGTCGTTAATGGTGGGAAACGCGTTAAGTGACCGAAATCACACTTAAAAATGATCTAAAACAAAAATCACGCGATCGGGTGACCGTTAAGCCCGCCGATTTTGCCAGCCAGATCTCGTTTCTAAGATCACAATTGAAAAAACTTATAAACATACTTGCAACATTCTAGCTGGTCAGACCTATACTCTCGCCACTGGTCTGATTTCTAAGTCGTACCGCAGACCCTACACTTCGCGCTCCTGTTACAGCATGTAACATAGTTTGTATAAAAATAATCAATGAGGTTATGGTCATGAGCCAGAAAACCCTGTTTACAAAGTCTGCTCTCGCAGTCGCAGTGGCAATCATCTCCACCCAAGCCTGGTCTGCAGGCTTTCAGTTAAACGAATTTTCTTCCTCTGGCCTTGGCCGGGCCTATTCGGGTGAAGGCGCAATCGCAGATGATGCGGGTAACGTTAGCCGTAACCCGGCGTTAATTACTATGTTTGACCGCCCGACGTTTTCAGCGGGCGCGGTTTATATTGATCCTGATGTTAATATTAGCGGGACATCGCCATCTCGTCGGACGTTAGATGCGGATAACATCGCGCCGACGGCCTGGGTGCCGAACGTCCATTTTGTCGCCCCGATTAACGATCAGTTTGGCTGGGGAGCTTCTATTACCTCTAACTATGGTCTGGCGACAGAGTTTAACGACACATACGCCGGCGGCTCGGTTGGCGGTACGACCGATCTTGAAACCATGAACCTGAATTTAAGCGGCGCTTATCGCTTAAATGAGGCCTGGAGCTTCGGCCTTGGCTTTGATGCGGTATACGCGCGCGCGAAAATCGAACGTTTTGCGGGCGATTTAGGCCAGTTGGTCGCGGCACAGAATCCGGCGCTGGCGCCGGTCGCGGGTCGGATTCCCAGCGATACCAAGATTGCCCACCTGAACGGTAATCAGTGGGGCTTTGGCTGGAATGCCGGGATCCTTTATGAACTGGATAAAAATAACCGCTACGCGCTGACCTACCGCTCGGAAGTCAAAATTGACTTTAAAGGCAACTACAGTAGCGATCTTCCCATCGCTATAAACCAATTTAATCTGCCCATCCCAACGGCAACCGGCGGCGCGACGCAGTCAGGCTACCTGACGCTGAATCTGCCGGAAATGTGGGAAGTGTCCGGTTATAACCGTGTGGCGCCACAGTGGGCCATCCACTATAGCCTGGCCTATACCAGCTGGAGTCAGTTCCAGGAATTGAAGGCAAAATCGACCGCCGGCGATACGCTCTTTGAGAAGCATGAAGGCTTTAAAGACGCTTATCGCATTGCGTTGGGTACCACCTATTACTACGATGACAACTGGACGTTCCGTACCGGTATCGCCTTCGATGACAGCCCGGTACCAGCGCAAAACCGTTCTATCTCTATTCCGGACCAGGACCGTTTCTGGCTGAGCGCCGGTACGACTTACGCCTTTAATAAAGATGCGTCTGTCGACGTTGGCGTCTCTTATATGCATGGTCAGAGCGTGAAAATTAATGAAGGCCCTTATCAGTTTGAATCTGAAGGGAAAGCCTGGCTGTTCGGTACTAACTTTAACTACGCGTTCTAATCTCTTTCTGAAGCGGATCAAAAAGGTGAGCATTGCGCTCACCTTTTTATTTACTGCCGTTTATTCCGAGTCGATCTCTTTGAGTTCGTCCTGAATCGCCTGCGCGTTCGGGTTTTCCTGCGGCTTGAGTTTTCCGCCATTGGCGATAAAGTCATGACGCTGGAAGTACGCCTCGCGCACCATAATATAAGGATCGGAAGACTGGCGCAGCAAACCATCGGAGTCCAGCAACTGCGCGCGAGTTTCTATCCCTTCGATAGTCCATTTTCCTATGGACATTGGCCAGGTCAACCACGAGAGCACCGGATACAAGGTATCCGCCATATCCCCGCCATCTTCACGCAGCGTGAAGCTGCCGTAGAACGGAAGTTGCATATAAGGCCCATACCCCACGCCATAATGGCCCAGCGTACTGCCAAAGCGATGCGGTTCAACGCGCTGCAGCTTAGGATTCGCCATTCCCGCGACGTCAATAAAGCCGCCCATCCCTAATAAGGTGTTCAGGAAGAAACGGGTGAAATGCACCATACCCTGATAAGGATCGCCCTGCAGGAAATAGTTCACCATGATCGCCGGTTCTTCGAGGTTGCCGGTGAAATTACTTAAACCGTTACGCGCAGGCTGTGGAACATAATCACGCCAGGCGACCGCGACCGGCCGAACAACATACGGGTCCAGCACATTAAAGTTGAAGTTGTACATGGTGCGGTTAAACCCTTCAAATGGGTCTGAACGCCCCTGCTGTTCTGTACCGGAACTCGCACACCCGACCAGCAGTGTGGTTCCCAGCGCCAGCGCCGACAGGCGAAGCTTCATAGATGTCTCCCTGTGAATTATGGCTATCGCTGATTGCCATCCATGACGGAACGCTACCGTATCCGCCTGTTTAGGTGTGAGCGATTTTAACAGCACGTCAAACGATGTCTATATGCGCGATCTCATTGCTCTGAGCATAGCCTGGTAACGCAACAACGTGACGGCCCCATTCTAACGAAACAGATAAAAACGAGCGTGATCATTTTTATTTTTTCGGAGAATGCCCCGGCCTGGGTAAATGAAAAACCGCTACGCTTTATTAATATGTGTTAATCAGCAGGGATCATCATGGATAGCCTTAACGACGATAAAATTAACCGGCACAGCAGTGACCTGGAAGTTGAAAGCGAAGAAAAACAAAGCGGTAAAGAGATTGAAGTGGATGAAGATCGTCTTCCCTCCCGCGCCATGGCGATTCATGAACATATTCGCCAGGATGGTGAAAAAGAGATGGAACGCGATGCGATGGCTTTGCTCTGGTCAGCCATTGCCGCAGGACTTTCTATGGGGGCATCACTCCTGGCGAAAGGGATTTTCCACGTGCAGCTTGAAGGCGTTCCCGGCGGCTTTTTACTGGAAAATCTCGGCTACACCTTTGGTTTTATCATTGTCATCATGGCCCGCCAGCAATTATTTACTGAAAATACCGTTACTGCCGTATTGCCGGTAATGCAAAATCCCACTCTGAGTAACGTTGGCCTGCTGATGCGCTTATGGGGCGTAGTCTTATTGGGCAACCTTATTGGCACCGGGGTTGCGGCGTGGGCATTTGAATATATGCCTATATTTGATGAAGAGACCCGCGACGCCTTTGTCAAAATTGGTATGGAGGTCATGAAAAATAGCCCAACGGAGATGTTTGCCAACGCGATTATCTCTGGCTGGATCATCGCCACAATGGTATGGATGTTTCCTGCTGCAGGCGGGGCAAAAATTGTGGTCATTATTTTGATGACCTGGCTTATCGCGCTGGGCGATACCACCCATATTGTCGTCGGTTCCGTTGAAATTTTGTATTTGGTTTTCAACGGCACGCTGCCCTGGAGCGACTTTCTCTGGCCCTTCGCCCTTCCCACACTTGCCGGAAATATCTGCGGCGGCACCTTTATTTTCGCATTGATGAGCCACGCGCAGATCCGCAACGATATGAGCAATAAGCGTAAGGAAGAAGCGAGGCTACGCGGCGAGCGCCTGGAACGGGAGCGGAAAAAAGCGGAAAAACAGCGCTGAGTGGCGACGGTTTAACCAGTCAGGCGGCGCTACACTTACTCCGGCGAATAAAAAACGCTATACTGGCGCCGCGTTGTCCCCTTAGTTAAATGGATATAACGAGCCCCTCCTAAGGGCTAGTTGCAGGTTCGATTCCTGCAGGGGACACCATGAACACTTCTCACTAAGTCCAATTAATTCCATAACTCACTGTTTCTACTGTTCTCATCTCCTTTTACTTGTCCAGCAAAATGCCATTATTTCTAATGGAATCTATACATCTTTGCGTATAACATTGTGTATAACTGAGTTCGATCTTTTTTCTATACATATGCTGCTATCTGACATCCAAATAAAAAGAGCAAAACCGAAGGACAAACCCTATACGCTTAACGATGGTATGGGCCTATCACTCCTCATCGACACAACGGGCAGCAAAGGCTGGCGTTTCCGCTATCGCTTTGCAGGTAAGCCAAAGATGATTTCCTTTGGCGTATATGGCGATGTGTCATTGGCACAAGCACGTGCCGTGATGAAGCGCGCTCGATGTTGGCCAAAGGGATCAACCCAAGTGAAGCCAGAAAAGCAAATAAGATAACTTTGCAGTTCGCGCATGAGAACAGCTTTGAGTCTGTGGCCAGAGAATGGCACTCATCGAAAAAAGCTACCTGGTCAGAGGGATATGCAAAAGAGGTTCTCAATTGTATGGAAAAGGATATTTTTCCTTTTATCGGTCAGCGCCCAATTGAGCAGATTGAACCACTAGAGCTGCTAACCGTCCTGCAAAAAATAGAGAAAAGAGGTGCACTGGAACAAACCAGTAAGATCCGCCGCCGCTGCGGTGAGGTTTTACGTTATGCCGTCGCCACCGGACGGGCTAAATATAACTTTGCTCCTGACTTGGCTATTGCACTCAACAAGCCTAAAACTCAACACTTCCCGTTCCTTACTGAAAGTGAATTGCCTGATTTTGTCAATGCTCTGGAAAACTATCAAGGCAGTTTAGTCACTAAATATGCCACGCATCTGTTGATGCTAACCGGAGTGCGCACAATTGAACTATGTGCAGCGGAGTGGGCTGAGTTTGATTTAGATAATGCCTTATGGGAGATCCCCAAAGAACGGATGAAGAAACGCGCCCCCATTTGGTTCCGTTATCTACTCAGGCGATCAGCATCCTGAAAAAGCTGCAAGAAGTAACTGGGAATTACAGTCTCGTTTTCCCTGGACGAAACGATGTCAGAAAGCCAATGAGCGAGGCCAGTATCAACAAAGTGATAAAACTACTGGGCTATCATGGTCGGTTAACGGGTCACGGCTTCAGGCATACCATGAGTACTATTTTGCATGAACATGGTTTTGAAAGCCCTTGGATTGAAATGCAGCTTGCGCATGTTGATAAGAATTCCATTCGAGGGACTTACAATTATGCGCAATATATTGAAAAAAGAAGATTGATGATGCAATTTTATTCCGACTTACTTTGCTTCCTAAAATAATAATCTAATACATTTAAAGTATAATATTCACTTTGTATTCTTCCATCTATAGACTCATACTGAACATATACAACCGGATTAGATGGAGTACCTTTATTGACTGACAAGTCAGCATTGAAAATATTTTTGCAATCAGGTAGTCGCCTTACAATATCTATTGCTACATTAATGTATTTAACATATTTTTCATTACCTTCGAAGATATATGGAACACCATTCTCGACTGTAGCAAGCACTTTATTGTTATAACTCCGGCCCTTGTAACAATCCTCCAATCTATTTCTTTCTAATTTATAAGTATCCGCCTTCATAGACATTTTATAGTATTTTAAACCACGACCACATAAGACTTTCATTACAAGTTTTATAAATCTAGAATCACATCTACAACCGAAATATATTGATTTTAAACTTGATGGTTTATATTTATACAATCCTGATTGCCCTGTAACTATTCTAACTTCATCCTCATGCTTCCATCGAAGAGATTTTGTACCTATCATCTTCCTATTCAAGTTCCCTGCCATTTTCTTACTTTCAAAGAAATCAAGAAGATCTATATCCGTTATACAAGGCATTTTTTCCTGATAGTCAACTGGAATGACCAATTCATCCCTCATTCTGTATTCCATTAGTTCATCTAATTCATATTCAAGACAAAATCCACGATGAGAATCTGCGTAATAAGCCCAAAGGAGTTCATCTTCAAACGTTTTGCTCAATGAATAAATACCAAATTCATTAACATTATCGGCATACTCCCGTAAAACTTTCAAAGTCGATGCGTTTATCTTTTTAAGATCTTGCTCTTTTATAACAGATCGCATTTGACTTAATGCAAAATGATTTTCATTTATTGTAAATCTTGCTTCAAAGATATCGTTCAATAAATTAAATGGCGCACTATAAATTTCATTATTATAAAGACTACGCAGCTCTCTCTTAAGAATGCTTTTATTCCCACCTCTATATTTATAAACTTTCATTTCGTTACCTTTAATATCTATCAGTTCCCACGTATAATTTAAACCCATAATTTGAACGTTCTATTTTTTTAAGTATTATTTTTTTGTCGTTTATTATTTTTCTTATTTCTTGATAACACTCAGGGCTTGAGTTATATCCTAGTATAATGCAGTCAATAGATTCATCAGAATATTTACATACTCTATAGTCATCCTCATTATTTCTCGCCACATCCTGATGAACTAATCTAAACTCCTGTTCATATCTCCAGTTTTCATCCTTCGTAAAAATTATATTTCTAGCTGGATTGCTATTATCATACAATCCTTCCATAAGGTTTATTGGTTCATTAGTATATTTAACCTCCCCATAATCAAATAACGACAAATCATTCAATAACACATCTTTCTTAAATCTTAGGCAAAAACCAGTATGTGAATTAGAATAATGAGACCATAATAAAGAATTTGTTGCAGTCTGAGAAAAACAACATATAAATGCTCTTGACAATGATGCCATTACGAGTTCATAAACCGGATAAAGATCTGTCCGTTCAATACTATTGTTCTCTATATATTCCCTATTCTTTTCAATTTGTTGGTTAACTATAAAATCAATTAAATCCTCATTATTTTTTGCCAACTCCAATAATAGACTGTTATTCTTATTAACGTTAATAAACTTTCTTATAGATGTTATTGACATTAATGTAATAGGAACATTTAAAGAGCAATCAAAAGGATCATTAAACTTAACACCTCTAGAAAACCAAATTTCATTATTCTTCAATGCATTCAAACTATTTTCATCAAATCTTCGATACTTATATATATACAATTTTCCCTCCTAAATCAGTGACACGTCCTTTGCTGAAGAATCATACCTCAACATTATAAAACGCTCAAATGACCAAAATCGCACTACACCGCACCCACCTGCGGTTTTCATATCACTAAAATTTTTCAGTTGTGATTTTTTACAAACGATATCGCCAGTCCGCGCCCATTCTGGGGATGCTCTGCGAGACAGGAACTGAAAAGAATGAAAAGAAATTCAGCTTTTTTCAGTTTTACTGTCCGTCGCATTTGTGGCCTGAATACGCAACACTATGATATTAAAGGGATAATTTATTTTAGGTGTATAATTTTATGGAGGCTTGTGAAACATGAAAAACATAACAATTTGAAAAATAATAATTTTATGTCTGCATAAACTGAAATCCTGCGTTCAGATTCCGGGGACGGAGCGGCCATTCCCGACGCATACTTTACCCATTCTTTTGCGCAGCCAGCAGCAACTTTAAAGCCTTTGCCAGTTCCTCGGGTGGAATTACATCAATTAGCTCTTTAACCCTCCCCTGACCGTTCAACGCGCTTGGACTAACGGAATGGGAGAAAGCAACATTCATCACAAACGAGTGACCACACTCCACATTAGAGCAATAGCACTACACATCGTACAGTTGTGGGTGTTTCCTGTTTGTTTTGCCTATCCGCGCTACTGCCTGACATGTGGAGCAGTACATTCTCATCATCTTCATAGTTCTGTGCCCTATCCTGTTGCCCGCCAGAGGAAGGGATTTGGTTCCCTACCTCTTGTTCTGAACGTGTAACACTGGTAACACGTGTAACATCATTGATTTAAAAGGATTTAACCTGTTACCAGTCAGCATAATCAAGAGGTAACGCGTGATAACACACCATTTTTTGTTACCAGTGTTACCTCATAAAACTAAGACTCACGCGATAATTACTCAGGTTCGGCGCTTCCCAGTACCTGCGTATTGAACTGGTACACACGTTTAAGCCCTATTTCTGGCAGGCGAATTCTGTTTTGCGTCCGGCCATCTTCACCGGGTTTCAGCCAGCCCGCATCCACACACAACCTGGCCACCTTACGCAAGTAAAATCCCTTACAGATCTCCTTCCAGCCTGACGGGAGAACGCAGAACGTCACAACCGGCTCTGTCACGTTGTCTTCTTTATCAACTTTTCTGAATCCCATCATTGAAACAGGCCGGTTCCTATAGTCATTCCAGTCAGCAAAACGACTGAACTGATTACGCGTCATGAAGTCCCGAACCTGTTCAAGTGCCGCTTTATCTTCCTGGGCTGGGCTGGGCTGGGCTGGGCTGGGCTGGGCTGGGCTGGGCTGGGCTGGGCTGGGCTGGGGAAGATACACCCAGTCCATAAAAACCATTGATTTTTTCTTATGTGTATAACTAAGTGTATAGAATTATGACTTTAAAATTTTTATATTCATAAAAATCAATTATTTAATTTATTAATCACATTCCTGCAGGACCCAGGACATTCTCTTCTTGCTGCATAACCTTTCGAGCGGTTCCCCTTTCATGTTGCTTTTATTGCCCCTATGCAATATCACCGGACATGCCATACGTTCAGCAAAAAGTCGTCATCGGCCGGTTATGACCGATGACATCCCGATGTGGTCTAGAAGCGATACTGCAACCCCGCGGTAACCGTATAGTTATTATTAGCTATACCTGCGGCATCGCCACCAAAATACGCCGTATCACCGCTGGTTTTATCTATGATTTGCGTACCGCCCTTACCTTCTTCATATTTACTGTAAGCAAACTCAGCAAAGATTTTTGCATTACTGGTAATATAATATCCGGCGTCAATAGAAGCGCCATAATATCGTGAATTTTCCGTTTTTTCACGGAAGGTAAGTTTGCGCATGTAGTGTTCGTCATTATCATGCGCATTTACCCAGTCACTGTATTTAAACAGTACATTACACTCAAAGTCATTAATACGATAATCACCCGCCAGCCCGATATAGGGCATTTCGAAACGCTGGCTATAACCTATGCCGCGCACGCCATGAGGAAAATTACCAATATACCGACCATTATCATAAATATAAGACCCGCCTCTTGCCGTCCAGCTAAAACGGGTTTCCTGATAGCCCGCTGTTACGCCCGCCTTGTAGTTATCGCCCTGCAATAACCAACCTTTCACGTTCAAATCGTATTCATTAGCATAGTTGGCGCTGGTGTCCGGATGAATTGAACGATCGGTCCAGCCTGGCTGCTCACTGCTCATCCAGTCATGGTCAACACCCGATCCCGATGCCAAAGACGTCCAGCCGCGGGCGTCCAGCGTCATGAACGAATAGGGTTCCCATGATAAATCCCCCTGCAACGTGGCGACATTTTTTATTTTCCAGTCCAGTTGACTCAGCTTCCGCCCGGTGTCGGTATCATAAACCAGCTCCCTGGATTTACCATTTAACACTCCCACGGAAAGGGATGTCGTGACGCTCTCAGGAGAGACGTCCGGAATAAATAAGGTAGACTCCGCATAAGCCGACTCAGAAAATACGGCGATCATCATTACTGCAATAGCATGTTTTTTCATTTCTCTTGTCCTCATATTCAGATGTAATCTGGAGAGGTAATGAAGTTTTCATCTTGTCAAATCGTCGGACAAGAGTACATTTATTACGCCAGAGAAATTGACGCATTTTTACTTTATATTGAAGTTAAGAAATAGAATTCGATGCTCAGGAGAATAATAAGCAAGCTATAATCATGATGGAATGATTTACCATTACGGTGATGCGGCGTTATCTGGCTAACGACATCGTTGCTGATGTTGTCAGCCAGATTGAAAGTAACTGTAATATCAGAATTTATAATGCTCTTTACTTAGACCATATTTTTTCATGCGCAGATAAAGTTTTTTACGGGGAATTTGCAGGTACTCTGCCACTTCATTAATTCGTCCCTGATGAATATTTAATGCTTCGGTAATAATTTGTCGCTCATACTCTTCAACGCGCCGGTCAAGCGGGGTCGGCTCCTGAAGAAGCAACTGCGGGTTGACCGTTTCCGCCAGCGGCAGCACGCCAACAGCGAAAAGCTCCGCCGCATTGGCCAGTTCGCGCACATTGCTTGGCCAGGCGCGTCGCATTATTCCTTTCAGTAATTCCCCCGCAATTTCCGGCACTGGATGATTGAGTCGCAGACAGGCTTTTCGAAGATAATGGCGAAATAACGGCTCGATATCATCCGGTCGCTGAGAAAGAGACTGGCAGGCGATTTGGGTCATGGCGAAACAGTAGTAAAGCTCGGCCGCAATCTGGTTAGCTGCCGCCTGCTCCACCAGCGAAGCGCTGCCAACGCCCACCAAACGAAAAGGCCGATGCTCCAGGCTTTGTAAACGCGCCAGATGGTGCTGCTGTTCGCGTGTCAGATATTCGGGATGACTCAACACCAGCGTGCCTCCTTGCGCCTGGTCGATGAATGTCTCCAACTGCCCGGCATTCTCCGGCGTGAGTTCATAGCGTACAAACGGCCCTTTCGCGTTACGCCCCAGTTGATGGAGATAACGGGCGCCAGTCATACGTCCAGTGCCATGCTCACCGTAAAACCATACGGCAATGTCCGTTTCCGCCAGTTGTTGTAACCGTTGTCGAAACTGATTCATCCACTCGCTGCGCCCAATCAGTTCAACCTGTAACGTCTGCTGGCAATATTGCCGCCGTGCAATGACCGACCGGCGCTGGCGTAGCGCGTCTTCAATTAATATCAACAGCTTGCCCGGATCGACGGGTTTTTGCAGAAAATCCCAGGCGCCCTTTTTCACCGCATCAACCGCCATCGGTACATCGCCATGTCCGGTAATCAATAAGATTGGCAGTTGATCGTCATCCTGATGAAACAGCGTCATAAGATCGATACCGGAACACCCCGGCATACATACATCGCTCAAAACGATCCCCTCCCAATCCGCTTTTACCCACTCTTTGGCCTCGAAAGGATGGGTAAAGCCACGCACGCGGTAGCCTGCCTGCTCAAGCATTTGGGTATAGGCGTCAAGTACATCAACGTCATCATCAATCAGCAAAATAGAACATTCATCATTCAACATCATCGACATCCGTTACCGAGAATTGCAGCACCACGCAAGCGTTACGCGTCAGCGTCGACGCCAGACGCAGGTCGCCCTTCATTTGCGCCATCAGCGACACGCTAATCGACAGCCCAATACCCAATCCGACAGCTTTACTGGTAGTAAATGGCTTGAGTAAAGAGGGCAACAGCGCCACAGGCCAGCCAGGGCCGTTATCTGCAATATAAACCTCCAGCGCCTCTCCCTGCGTCTGCCACGTCACCGCGATCGCCGCATCATGCGAACAGGCGTCAAGCGCATTCGCCAGCACATTCACCAGAACCTGCTGAATACGCACTTCATCGCCGCTAACCCATACGGTGTCGGTTGGCAGTGAAAGCGCTCCCTGCCGGGATTGGTGGCGCATGGCTAATAACTCCCATGCCGCCACGAAGGTTTGGCGCAGATCAACGGGATACAATGGCGTTTCCAGCTCCGCCCGGCGGGTAAACTGCCGCAGCGAACGGATAATGGCGTCAATCCGGTTAATGAGCCCTTCCGCTTTGGTGAGCGTATTTCTCGCTTGTCCGCTCTGACCTTGTTCAATCGCGCGTCCCGCCGTAAATAAATACATTGAAAGCGCATTCAGCGGCTGGTTAATTTCATGCGCCAGCGTGGTCATGGTCTGGCCGACTACCGCCAGTTTCGCCGTCTGAATTAACTCATCCTGCATGGCGCGCAGGTCGGCTTCTATCTCTTTGCGCTCGGCGACCTCTTGTTCAAGCTGCCTGCGTTGCATATTGAGCTGGCCCAGCGTATGACGTAGCAAACGGGCTATCCGTCCTAGCTCATCGCGCCCGTAAACCGGGATAGTCGAGTCGGTTCTCCCCAGCCCTATCTGTACCACAGCCTGATTAAGCGCGGTAAAACGCTTTACCAGCCGGGAACGGATAAAATAGTGGTTGAGTCCCCAGGCCAGCAGCAACGCCAGGAGCGTTGCCACTAAAATAAGCCCACCGCTAACGCGGACAATCTGTTCCAGGCGTTGATTGAACGTCTGCATTTGCTGGTGACTACTACCTAACTGCGCCTCAAGCAGCGTGCGAAAGCGCCCTAGCGTAGCCTCTCTGGCGCGGCTGGCGTCCAGTAAGGCTTTTTGCGCCGCAACATAATCGCGCATGGTATCGGGCATCTTATTTTTTACCATCCCGATTTCCAATAGTTCGTCGATGGTTTGCCGCAGCGTGATTGTACTGGGCCAGTCATCCAGCGCACGAATATTCTCATCCGCCGTTTTTTTTAGGTTTTCCAGATAGCGAATATGGGTCTCTACCAACATCCCGTCATTATTGCCAGACTTGAGCTCATTCAATCTGTCTCGCAGGTCGTCAACAATCTGATTTTCAATTCGCGCCAGGGTATATACCTGCTGCTGCTCGTTCTGCACCTCGCGCGAACGTTGCAAATACTGCGCTGCATCACCCTGATTCGCCTCAATTTGATCGAGCAGTGTCCCCTGCTGCCAGGTAAAATCCTGTACCAGCGAATTTAGCTCCGTGGTGAAATCATCATGGAGCCAGTCAATACGAGCGGAAAGCTCGCTGACTTTCTCCCGCACCAAAAACATGTTGTAGAGGGCGTTGTCCAGCTCCGCCAGCAAGGTCCGGCTATCCTGTAAAATGACGGCCAGTTGCCGGCGCTCAGCAAGCTGAAGCCCCTGACTCAGACGCTCAATCTTATCCAGATGCTGAATAATCTGCGTACGTAACTGCAAACGTACCGTCGTGTTCGGCGCCAGCAAAAATTCATTGAGCTGATCCACGGCCAGATTCAGGTTCCCCTCAATTAAAAAAGCGGAGTGGATGCGAGGAAAATATTCATCAAGCGAATAGCGAACCTGCGAACTTTGCTCATGCCAGGAATAAAGGCTGACCATACTGACAATCAGCGTCAGTAATGCGCCAGTTAAAAATGCGCCCCGTAAACTGTTGCTGATACTGAGCTGACGAAGCCGTTGCAATAATCTCCCCTTCATTTCAGCTCTTCCAGTTTGTGAATCGCCAGCCGCTGATTGTTCAGAAACCAGATCTGCCACTCCATCATTTTTTGTTCGGCAAAGCTTTTATTATCAAACTGCGCCAGCCAGGTTTCATCTTCGCTGCTTGCCGCATCCACCGGGACGCTGGTCAATAAAGCTCTGATTTCAGGTAAGGGGCGTTTAAGCCGCGTTTCTGCGCTGTGCAACGCTCGCCATGCATCTTTAAGCTGCGCAAGACGAAAACTGATCGCGGTATCAAACATGCGTTGTACCAGTTGCTGACGCTTCAGGATCAGACGATAGTTCAACGGCGGCTGGGCCATCAAACGCTGTTGTTGCGCGGCGCGAGGATTATCGGCGCTAAGCGGTGCGACGGGATACTTACCGGTATTCGCGTCAGCCAGTATCCTTTGCCCTTTCGGACTTAATAAGTAATGAATAAAAGCACGCGCTTCGTCTGCATGACGGCTGTTTTTCAACACCGCGACGTAAGTGGGCGACACCGCAGAATACGGGAAATAGGTAAAAGTAAGATTAGGATCGTTAAGTAGCAAATTAGCATAGTTATCAATGACCGGCCCGGCAACGCCAAGCCCGCTTTTGATTTTATCCGCTACGCCGAAACTGCGAGAGGAAATCGTGACCAAATTACCCGAGATTGCCAGCAGCGTCGCCCATCCTGCCGTCCAGCCTTTTTGCTGCAACAGCGACTCCACCATCAAATGATTGGTGTCTGAGCGTGACGGACTGCTCATTAATAGAGCGCCCTGGTAACTGGGCAGGCCCATATCCTGCCAGTCGGCAGGCGGCGGAAGATGGCGCGCAGCGAGCGCTGAACGATTGATCAATAGCCCAAATCCGGATACCGCTACCGCCACTGAAGTTGAGCGGATAGAACGCGGCACCAGCTTCTGGCTGGCGGCAGGCGCGCTATCTAATAGCGCCAGCTTTTGGTGCTCCTGAAGGTGTTGCAACAGCATGGGGGATGACGTCAGGATCAGATCGACATTTTCCGCATTCGCCGTATCAAGTAATTGCTCTAAAGAACCGCTGGTGCGGTTGAGCGTACGAATCATGACGGAACCCGGCTCCGTCTGCCAGCGCTGGATAATCCAGGCGGTCGCGCTGGGTGAAAAGGTCGTTGCCATCACCAGCTCGCGGCTGTACGCCTGGCAAGAACCGAACATCGCCGCCAGCCATAGCGTAAAAGCGCCCACTCTGGCGAAACGACCACAGCATGAGAAAAGTCGATTTGTGATCCCGTTCATAAATATCGATATCACATAAAGAAAATATTGAGACAAAACTTACCCTTTTATTTCTGTTGGCATCCAGAACAGCGTTATTTGAATAATAACGGGTCCGTCGCTCGAAAACATCAATAAAGCGTATCAGATTACTGGCAGCAAATTTGTTAATATCCGCACATGCTAACGATAAAACGGCCATGCCAATAATTAAAGTTTCACCACACCCTTCAGGATGGGTCAAAAATAACCTTTAAATTCACCCAATTGAGTCAATTTTGACACATTTCTTCGACTTGAATTTTATTGTCACTCCTTTCACTCTACCGACAAAACCTCCTGATGTTCATCTCACTATAAAATACAGGTGACTCCATGTTAACAATATTAAAAACAGGGCAATCGGCGCATAAAGTCCCACCGGAAAAAGTCCAGGCTACGTATGGTCGATATCGTATACAGGCATTGTTAAGCGTATTTCTGGGATATCTCGCTTACTATATAGTCAGAAACAACTTCACATTATCGACGCCTTATTTAAAAGAGCAATTGGATCTCAGCGCTACGCAAATCGGCCTGCTGAGTAGCTGTATGCTTATTGCTTACGGAATCAGTAAAGGCGTAATGAGCAGTCTGGCGGATAAAGCCAGCCCAAAAGTCTTCATGGCGTGCGGTCTGGTACTCTGCGCGATTGTTAACGTTGGGCTGGGATTCAGTAGCGCATTCTGGATATTTGCCGCTCTGGTGGTCTTCAATGGCCTTTTTCAGGGCATGGGCGTCGGCCCCTCGTTTATTACCATTGCAAACTGGTTCCCTCGTCGGGAGCGCGGACGCGTAGGCGCCTTCTGGAATATCTCGCATAACGTTGGCGGCGGGATCGTCGCGCCTATCGTCGGTGCGGCTTTTGCGATATTGGGCAGCGAACACTGGCAAAGCGCCAGTTATATCGTTCCGGCCTGCGTCGCCATCATTTTTGCCTTAATTGTTCTGGTATTGGGAAAAGGTTCGCCGCGCGAAGAAGGTCTTCCCTCCCTGGAACAGATGATGCCGGAAGAAAAAGTCGTACTGAAAACGAAGAATATGGCAAAAGCGCCGGAAAATATGAGCGCATGGCAAATCTTCTGTACTTATGTGCTGCGCAATAAAAATGCCTGGTATATTTCGCTGGTGGATGTCTTCGTCTATATGGTGCGGTTTGGCATGATTAGCTGGTTGCCTATCTATCTGTTGACAGTAAAACACTTTTCAAAAGAACAGATGAGCGTCGCGTTTCTCTTTTTCGAATGGGCGGCGATTCCCTCTACGCTACTGGCAGGCTGGCTGTCAGATAAACTGTTTAAGGGCCGCAGAATGCCGTTAGCCATGATTTGCATGGCGCTGATTTTTGTCTGTCTGATCGGATACTGGAAAAGTGAATCTTTGCTGATGGTAACGATTTTCGCCGCCATTGTAGGTTGTCTGATTTACGTCCCGCAATTCCTCGCGTCCGTACAGACAATGGAGATAGTCCCCAGCTTTGCCGTAGGTTCCGCCGTCGGTTTACGTGGGTTCATGAGCTATATTTTCGGCGCCTCGTTGGGCACCAGCCTGTTTGGCGTCATGGTGGATAAACTTGGCTGGTACGGCGGATTTTATCTTCTGATGGGCGGCATCGTGTGCTGCATTCTATTCTGTTACCTCTCCCATCGCGGCGCGCTGGAACTGGAACGCCAGCGCCAGAATGCGTTACATAATCAGGACTCGCTGCAGCTTGCGGACGCGCAATAAACGATTAGCCTTCCCGGGGAACAGAAGCGCCGACATTGTCGGCGCTATCTATTCGCTGACATCGTATATACCCAAAATAATTCGAGTTGCTTAAAGGCGGCAAGGGAGTGAGTCCCCAGGAGCATAGATAACGATGTGACTGGGGTGAGCGACAAATCTGCCGGGAGCAGATTTGAACGTCGCGTGCGACGGCCCGTCAGGGCGAGGCCCATGGATGGGTCGAGTAATCCGTAGCCAACACATAAGCAACTTGAAGTATGAAGGGTATCTACTGACTAACGCTTACCGTATCCCACCATAAAGCGAATAATTAACCCACATGCCGGTGCGAGAAAAAGCAATAATCCGCTAACGATGTCATCGCCATCCTGCAGCCATACATTGAGTAAATAAATCAGCGCGGCAAGGATAACCATTCCCGTAAAAGAAGAAACCGCAGAAAAAGCCCCCATCACCTGACCGATATAGCCACTCACGGCAAGTATACTTATTGCAAGAAATGTCCATAAATAGATCATCTATAATACCTCCTGTCTATGGCAAGGCTTCCATATAGCCTTACGGTCCCTCTCACTTCTCCTTTAAGATAAACCTTATCAGCAAGTCATTTCCATAACATTTATCTCACATTTTATTTTTTTAATCATTTTTCAATGACCTTCGTCTGAAATAAAATTATTACTGTAAAAACAATGCATTAAAAATAATGATTAGCTTATTTTTGCTACGGGAGAAATATTTACGCTTCTTGATAAAGAATTTCTGGGCGCGAGTAAATAACTGGTGGTACATTAGCTTGCCTGGCGTTCATGCCCTCGTGGTTTAGTACTGACTTAGTTTTACACTCCTTACGGGAACCATTGTCGTACATGATGGCCTAACTATACGTAAATCATTCAAGTTACCCTGATGGGCTTACTCAAGTAAGTGCTTCGGATAAGCGAACGCAACTTGAAGGATGATGCGTATTTCAGAGTGTACCGCTGCGGATAATGACTCTTCTGCGATACATTATTTTCGTATCTACAGAAGGTATTTTATGTTTCCTCAAAGCAAATTTTCACGCGCGTTTTTGCACCCGCGCTACTGGCTGACGTGGTTTGGCGTTGGTGTCCTCTGGTTACTGGTGCAGCTTCCCTACCCGGTTTTGCGTTTTCTGGGCACCCGCACCGGTAAACTGGCGCGCCCCTTCCTGAAGCGACGTGAGTCGATCGCCCAGAAAAATATTGAACTCTGTTTTCCGACCCTCTCCCGGGAAGAAAGGGAAAAACTGATCGCCGAGAATTTCCACTCTCTTGGCATGGCGCTGCTTGAAACGGGCATGGCCTGGTTCTGGCCTGATAGCCGGGTTCGCAAATGGTTTGATGTGGACGGGCTGGACAACCTTACCCGTGCGCAGGCGCAAAATCGCGGCGTAATGGTCGTTGGCGTGCATTTTATGTCGCTGGAATTGGGAGGCCGGGTAATGGGTCTCTGCCAGCCGATGATGGCGACCTATCGTCCGCATAACAATCCGCTCATGGAGTGGGTACAGACGCGCGGTCGTATGCGCTCAAATAAAGCGATGATCGGCAGAAACAATCTGCGCGGCATTGTGGGCGCGCTAAAAAAAGGGGAAGCCGTTTGGTTTGCTCCCGACCAGGACTACGGCCCTAAAGGTAGCTCCTTTGCGCCATTTTTCGCGGTTGAAAACGTCGCCACCACCAACGGCACCTATGTACTATCCAGGCTGTCTGGCGCCGCCATGTTGACCGTTACAATGGTAAGGAAATCCGATAACTCGGGTTATCGTCTGTATATTACCCCTGAAATGGAAGGTTACCCGGCAGATGAAAATCAAGCCGCTGCCTATATGAATAAAATTATTGAGAAAGAGATCATGCGCGCCCCGGAGCAATATCTCTGGATTCATCGCCGTTTCAAGACTCGCCCGTTGGGAGAAGCGTCACTCTACATCTGAAAAAGGCCGCAAGGCCTTTTATTTTGTCATTCCGCATTGCCATAATATTCATATCGTAAATTACTCATTCCTGCTTTTAGCGATAAGTCTCCTGTTTACAGGCGATTTTTTACTGTGTCGGCGGCGTCGCTCAATAGCGATTCATCACTGTCAGAAATTAAACTGTCGCCGATTCCCGACACTTGTAAGTTACTAAAAGTAAATAAGAAAATGCCTCTTGTTTCACCTCATTTTTAGGCGTACATTAGCGCCGTCTGGAGCGATGACGCGCAGAATTCTGAGGTGATGCAGGCGGTCGAAACACGAATAATTCTCAATTTCGTATTGTCCGGCATCAACTCTCTATAATCAGGTAAGTGTAAGTTCATTTAGGCGTACGACAGGTACGCGGAGAGATGAAACGTGAAATATTTCTTTATGGGCATTTCATTTATGGTCATCGTTTGGGCCGGTACTTTCGCCCTGATGATTTAAAAGTACAATGCAAAAGAAAAACAGGAGCCATGGGGCTCCTGTTTGCTTTTCTACTCCGTGCTCGCCTCAACGGGTTTTGGATGTGACGGCAGCACGCCATCGGCGCGGAACATCGCTTTAATCCCTCTGACGGCCTGGCGAATGCGATCGCGATTCTCTATTAATGCAAAGCGTACATGGGTGTCGCCATAGTCACCAAAGCCTATCCCTGGAGAAACGCAAACCTTCGCCTCATTCAGCAGCTTCTTGGCAAACTCAAGCGACCCCATCGCCGCATATTGCTCCGGGATTTTCGCCCAGACGTACATTGAGGCTTTCGGCATTTCAACCATCCAGCCCGCCTCATGCAACCCCTTCACCAGCACATCGCGACGACGTTTATACTGCTCGGCAATATCGCGCACGCACTGCTGATCGCCTTCCAGAGCGGCGATAGCCGCCACCTGAAGTGGGGTAAAGGTGCCATAATCGTGATAACTTTTAATGCGCGCCAGCGCGCTGACCAGGGTTTTATTGCCCACCATAAACCCAATACGCCAGCCCGCCATATTATAGCTTTTCGACAGCGTGAAAAATTCGACCGCCACGTCGCGCGCGCCAGGCACCTGCATAATGGATGGCGCTTTCCAGCCGTCGTACACGATATCGGCATACGCCAGATCGTGCACTACCAGCACATCATAACGTTTAGCCAGAGCGACCACTTTTTCAAAAAATTCCAGTTCGACGCACTGGGCCGTAGGGTTAGACGGAAAACCCAAAATCATCATTTTCGGTTTCGGATAACTTTCGCGAATAGCGCGCTCCAGCTCGTTGAAGAAATCCACCCCCTCTACCAATGGAACCGAACGCACCTGCGCCCCGGCGATAACGGCGCCATAGATATGAATCGGGTAACTGGGGTTCGGCACCAGTACCGTATCACCATGATCCAGCGTCGCCAGCATTAAATGCGCCAGTCCCTCTTTGGAACCGATGGTCACAATCGCTTCGGTTTCCGGATCGATATCGACATCATAACGTTCCTGATACCAGTGAGAAATCGCGCGGCGTAAACGCGGTATGCCGCGAGACGTGGAATAACCGTGCGTATCCGGACGCTGCGCGACGGTGCAAAGTTTTTCGACAATGTGGGGAGGGGTTGCGCCATCAGGATTACCCATACTGAAATCAATAATATCTTCGCCGCGCCGACGCGCAGCCATTTTGAGTTCAGCGGTGATGTTAAAAACATAGGGCGGAAGGCGATCGATACGCGTAAAGCGACGTTCAGGGCGGAAGTCAGCCATAATATCCTCAGATTAACGTTAGCGCCCGGACCGTCCGAGCGACGCTGCCACGATGGTGGCTCCTTTAGAAAATAGCCTGAAAATTTTCTTCCTGTCGAGAGGCTAATGAAAATATTTTTTAGCGACGAAAAAGAGGAACAACAGTAAAAATTTACTTTTTAAGCGTGTCGTTATAGCATCAAAAAAACAATATTATTAACAAATTGATATCTTTGAATTTACCTAAAGCGGTACAGCCGACGATAATTTCCTGTCAATAAACCTTATCTCAAATAATCCCCTTTTGCTTTTGTGGTTTTTCCTCTTTAACCAAAATCCTTACTAAGGATAATGGTATTCAATCATGTCATATTGCGGTGTTTTTCAGGGACATTTCCCCGAAAATAAAGATCCTTTCCGGCAAGATGCCGCGATGAAACCGTAAATAAGGCAGCGAACCGGGTACGTATAATAAAATAAATCCCTGTTTTCGCCTGACTAACCGCCATGACGTGATGACTCAACGCGCTGGTGTTTGACCTTTCGCTCAGCAAGAGTAAAGTGAAATAATTCAGTCAGTTGAAGTATTCATGCACAGGAACGGCAATGAAAAAAACCGCGTGAGGCACGCGGTTTGAGACTGGCAAGAGAATGATTAATTGCCTGATGACGCTGCGCTTATCAGGCCTACAGATGACACACTTTTGTAGGCCGGCTAAGGCGTTTATGCCGCCATCTGGCTTATAGAATATGACCTAATGTCTGGCGCAGATGCGCGCCGGAACCTAACAAGCCAGGGTTATCATGGACAATCAGATAGACCGGAATACCGTGTACATAATCTTTAAAGCGGCCTTTATCTTCAAAGCCACCACGGAAGCCGGACGCTTTAAAAAATTCCAGGAAGCGCGGGACAATACCGCCAGCGATATAAACGCCGCCAAATGTCCCCATGGTTAACGCCAGGTCGCCGCCAAATCGCCCCATTATGACGCAAAAGAGCGACAACGCGCGGCGACAATCGATACAGCTATCCGCCAGGGCGCGTTCGGTAATATCTTTCGGGCGCAGATTTTCCGGCAGACGGTTGTCGGACTTAACAATCGCCCGGTAAAGATTCACCAGCCCCGGGCCAGACAGCACGCGCTCGGCGGAAACATGGCCAATTTCGGCGCGCAATATTTCCAGAATCATAGCTTCTTCTTCGCTATTAGGCGCAAAATCGACATGCCCGCCTTCGCCCGGAAGGCTAATCCAACGCTTATCCACATGCACCAGATGCGCCACGCCCAAGCCGGTTCCCGCGCCATACACCGCAATAGGTTTGCCGTCTACCGGTTCGCCGCCGCCGAACTGAATTAAATGCTCTTTTTTCAGCATCGGGATCGCCATCGACACGGCGGTGAAATCGTTGATGATTTCCAGATGGCTAAAGCCGAGATTTTTTTTCATTTCCGCAATAGAAAAAGCCCAGGTATGGTTAGTCATCGCTACCCAGTCACCGGTAATCGGGCAGGCTATGGCGATACAACCATCTTCCACGCTGACGCTATGCTCATCGAGATAAACGCGCACCACGGCCTCAAGACTGGGATAATCCAGGCCGGAATACGTTTTGGCCTGCGAGATTTCTCCACTGGCGATATCACACAGGGCAAGACGCGCATTCGTGCCGCCTACATCTCCTACTAAAGCATACTTTGTCATTCTTCTACTGCTCCGCTAAAGTCAAAATAAGTCTTTGTCACACTGTAAATTCATGGGGGCATAACAACAACGGCCATCAGGCTGACTGCCTATAAATATAGATCTTCATCACAGAATTACTTTCTTGTTTCAGCACCAATTGCAGCAATGCCGTCGGGCAGGCTGTGCAAAATAGGTATACGACCCCGTGTAAGGAAGAGATTATGTTCCACCCGCGTGCCCGAACGATGCTGCTGCTGTCGCTCCCTGCACTGATTATTGGCGTAGCGTCAAGCCTGGTTTTAATCGCCTCGATGAAAGTCGCGTCGGTTTTTCAGCAATTTCTTTGGCAACGACTGCCCGCCAGCATCGGCATCGCTTATGATTCGCCGTTCTGGATAGTGGGTATGCTCACGCTAACCGGGATCGTGGTGGGTTTGATTATCCGTTACAGTCCCGGACACGCTGGCCCCGATCCGGCCATCGAACCGTTAATCAGTATGCCGGTCTCGCCATCTGCGCTGCCCGGGCTGCTTCTCGCCTTAATCATCGGCCTTGCTGGTGGGGTAAGTTTGGGGCCAGAGCATCCGATAATGACAATAAATATCGCGCTGGCGGCGGCTTTCGGTTCCCGCCTGTTTCCGCGTATCACGGCGTTAGACTGGACGATTCTGGCCTCAGCGGGCACCATCGGCGCGCTATTCGGCACGCCCGTCGCCGCAGCGCTGATTTTTTCGCAAACCCTTAGCGGCTCTAACGATATTCCCATGTGGGATCGCCTGTTTGCGCCGTTAATGGCGGCAGCGGCGGGGTCACTCACCACCAGCCTGTTCTTTCATCCGCATTTTTCGTTACCCATCGCCCATTACACGCAGATGCGGCTGGTGGACATTGCCAGCGGAGCGATCGTCGCGGCGATCGCCATTGCCGCCGGGATGGTCGCCGTCTGGTGTCTTCCGCGTCTGCATGAGTTGCTGCACCGACTGAAAAATCCGGTCCTGATTCTCGGCATTGGCGGTTTTATACTGGGTATTCTGGGCGTCATTGGCGGGCCGCTTACCCTGTTTAAAGGACTGGACGAAATGCAACAAATGGCGTTTAGCCAGACGTTGGGCGCGGGAGATTATTTTACCTTAGCCGTCGTCAAACTCGCCGCGCTGGTCATCGCGGCGGCGAGCGGCTTTCGCGGCGGGCGCATTTTTCCGGCTGTGTTTATCGGCGCGGCGCTGGGGCTCATGCTCCATGCCCATGTTGAGGCCGTACCCGCGGCGATTACCGTCTCCTGCGCGATTCTTGGCTTAGTGCTGGTAGTGACGCGTGACGGCTGGCTCAGTCTGTTTATGGCGGCAGTTGTCGTACCGGATACCAATCTGCTGCCGCTGCTCTGCATTGTGATGCTCCCCGCCTGGCTATTGCTGGCGGGAAAACCGTTGCTGGCCGCCAACCGTCACGAACCCTAATCCGGCGCAGCGGGGGCCATTATCCCCCGTTGCGGGCTTCCAGCGCCCGGGTCACGGTACGCAGTAATTCCGGCAGATCGGCTTTTGGCAACATCACTTCAATAAATGACAGACGTTGTGGGCGCGCCAGCCGTTCGAGGACCTCCGCCAGTTGGATAGCCTGCGTCACCCGCCAGCACTCCGCCTGTTGCGCCGCGTTTAGCGCCGGTGGTATCTGCGTCCAGTTCCAGCTCGCGATGTCGTTATACCGCTGGGCCGCGCCGTGAATGGCGCGCTCTACGGTATAGCCGTCATTGTTGAGCAGCAGGATGACCGGCGCCTGCCCGTCGCGTAACATCGAGCCCATCTCCTGAATCGTGAGCTGCGCCGCGCCATCGCCGATAATCAGAATCACCCGCCGATCGGGGCAGGCGGTTTGCGCGCCAAACGCGGCGGGCAAGGAATAGCCGATAGATCCCCACAGCGGCTGTACCACAACCTCCGCGCCGTCAGGAAGCGACAGCGCGGCAGCGCCAAAAGCTGCGGTCCCCTGGTCGACAAGGAGAATATCGCCGGGTTTGAGATACTGCTGTAAAGTTTGCCAGAAACTTTCCTGGGTCAGTTCTCCCTTATCAATCCGCACTGGCTGTCCGGCGGAACGCGTCGGCGGCGGCGCAAAAGCGCATTCAAGGCACAGTTCGCGCAGCGTAGACACCGCCTGCGCCATCGGGAGGTTGAACCAGGTTTCGCCGATGCGCGACGCGTAAGGCTGAATCTCCAGCGTGCGTTCCGCCGGCAATTGTTGAGTAAATCCGGCCGTAAGGGTATCGACAAAACGGGTGCCGACGCAGATAACCCTATCGGCGTCCTCTATGGCCTGACGCACTTCTTTGCTGCTGGCGCCTGCGCTATAGGTGCCAACGAAGTTCGGGTGCTGCTCATCAAAAAGCCCCTTCCCCATCAGTAGTGTCGCATGAGCGATGGGCGTTTCCGCCATCCAGCGCTGCAACAGTGGTCGTAAACCAAAACGCCCGGCAAGAAAGTCGGCCAATAGCGCAATGCGCCGACTGTTCATCAGGCACTGACGGGCGTGGTAACGAAAAGCCGTCTCCACACCGCTTTGCGCTTCATGCACGGGCAACGCCAGCGCCTCCGTAGGCGGGATGGCCGTTTTTTTCGCCACGTCGGCGGGCAACATGATGTATCCTGGCCTGCGTGCGGCAAGCATTTCACCCAATACACGGTCAATCTCGAAACAGGCGTTCTGTTCATCCAATATTGCGCTGGCAACAGATATCGCCTGACTCATGCGATAAAAATGACGAAAATCGCCGTCACCGAGGGTATGGTGCATCAATTCGCCACGCTGCTGCGCAGCGCTACAGGGCGCGCCGACGATATGCAAGACCGGGACATATTCCGCGTAACTGCCCGCGATACCGTTAATAGCGCTAAGTTCTCCCACGCCAAAGGTGGTGAGTAGCGCTCCAGCGCCCGACATGCGCGCATAACCGTCCGCGGCATAAGCGGCGTTCAGCTCATTGGCGCATCCCACCCAACGCAAGGTCGGGTGGTCAATCACCTGGTCAAGAAACTGCAAGTTATAATCGCCCGGTACGCCAAAAAGATGGCCAATGCCGCATCCTGCCAGTCTGTCCAGCAAATAGTCGGCCACGGTATAGGGGTTTTGCATGACAGCTTTCCTTCTGACGTTGACATTATGTTGAGTATTAAGGAATGGCGATGGCTGTCCAGCACGGTGGGAATGAAAGCCTGGAAAACAATGTTTACAGCGGCGAACAGTAAAATCCGGATACCGCCTGGCGAGTGTAACCGTATACACTATTTATTCACGCCACAGGGGGAAAGGTCATGATTTATCAGCCCGATGAAAATCGTTATCACACAATGGAGTATCGTCGCTGCGGGCGCAGCGGCGTCAAACTTCCCGCCATTTCGCTGGGGTTATGGCACAACTTCGGCGATGCGACACGGGTAGAAAATAGCCGGGCGCTGCTGCAACGCGCGTTCGATCTGGGCATTACCCACTTTGATCTCGCCAATAATTATGGGCCGCCGCCGGGCTCCGCAGAATGCAATTTTGGCCGCATTCTGCAGGAAGATTTTTTACCGTGGCGCGATGAGTTGATCATCTCCACCAAAGCGGGCTACACCATGTGGGATGGCCCTTATGGCGACTGGGGTTCACGGAAATACCTTATCGCCAGCCTCGATCAAAGCCTGAAACGTATGGGGCTGGAGTATGTCGATATCTTTTATCACCATCGTCCCGATCCCGAAACGCCGCTTAAAGAGACGATGAAAGCGTTAGATCACCTTGTGCGCCAGGGCAAAGCGTTGTACGTGGGGATCTCTAACTATCCTGCCGATCTGGCCAGACAAGCTATCGATATTCTGGAGGATCTCGGCACGCCTTGCCTGATTCATCAGCCTAAATATTCGCTTTTTGAGCGTTGGGTAGAGGACGGGCTGCTGGCGCTGTTGCAGGAAAAAGGCGTCGGTAGTATTGCCTTCTCGCCGCTGGCGGGCGGGCAGCTCACTGACCGTTATTTGAATGGTATTCCGGAAGATTCCCGCGCGGCGAGCGGAAGCCGTTTCCTTAAACCAGAACAGATTACCGCCGACAAACTGGAAAAAGTTCGCCGGTTGAATGAACTGGCTGCGCGACGGGGTCAAAAATTGTCTCAGATGGCGCTCGCCTGGGTGCTGCGTAACGATAACGTTACCTCGGTACTGATTGGCGCCAGCAAACCGTCGCAAATCGAAGACGCCGTAGGAATGCTGGCCAATCGCCGTTTTTCAGCGGCGGAATGTGCAGAAATTGACGCTATTCTGGAGGGCCGGTTTTAGCAAAAAATGCTCTCCTTCATGATTTAAGAGTTAAGGCGATGAAACAAATCTTTACTGCTTTGTAATATTGCATTAACAGGCCGGCGACGGCTCGATCGTGAAGGAGAGAAAGTATGTTCAGGTCACTGATTCTGGCGGCAGCCTTGCTGGCTTTTACACCGCTTGCCGCGAATGCGGGCGAAATCACCCTGTTGCCCTCAATTAAATTACAGATTGGCGATCGCGATGATTACGGTAACTACTGGGACGGTGGTCGCTGGCGCGACCGGGATTACTGGCACAACCATTATGAATGGCGTAAAAATCGCTGGTGGCGCCATGACAACGGCTATCATCGCGGCTGGGATAAGCGTAAAGCGTATGAACGCGGTTATCGGGAAGGCTGGCGCGATCGCGACGATCATCGCGGGCGAGGCCGGGGTCACAAACATCATCACTAAGCCTCCTGCTGAATAATAGCCCGATGACACCCACGCATCGGGCCTGCTATCTTTCTGTCTTTATGACAACCCCATCACCGTTCCAACCAGCAACCAAATATTCAGGGCGACGACCAGCACGACAATTATCCAGCCAATCTGTTTTACCCGCCGCGTGTTCACCAGCTCGCCCATTAGCGTAGCGTTACTGGTGAAAATCAGGAGCGGCACCAGCGCCAGCGCAATACCAAAACTCAGCAGCACCTGGCTCATCACCAGAATTCGGGTAGGGTCCAGCCCCATCAAAATCACAATAAATGAGGGCAGCATGGTAATGGTGCGCCGTACCCACAGCGGAATGTGAAAACGGACAAACCCTTGCATCACCACCTGCCCCGCCAGCGTCCCTACCACAGTGGAGGAAAGCCCTGCCGCTACCAGACTAAGACCAAACACCGTTGCCGCCGCATGGCTTAGTAACGGTTCCAGCGTCAGGTATGCCTGATCGAGGTCGGCGATGCCAGTGTGGCCGCTAAAATGAAACGCCGCCGCGGCGGTCGCCATCATTGCCAGATTGACAAAACCGGCAATCGTCATGGCAATAGCGACATCCCATTTTGTTGCTGAGTACCGTTGTTGCCGCGTTCCGCCGTGCAGATGCTGTGTTAATGACGAGTGCAGATAAATCACGTGCGGCATAATCGTCGCGCCAAGCACGCCGGCGGCTAAGAATACGGCTTCCGGGTTCGGTAGCGCCGGGATAACCATTCCTTTGCCGAGCTGCGCCATATCAGGCTGAGAGAAAAACAGCTCCACAATGTAAGCAGCGGCGACAAAAAGCAGTAAACCGCCGATGACTTTTTCAAGCGGTTTTTGACCGCGGCGTTGTAACATTAAAATCAGAAACGTCGCGATACCGGTCAATACCGCGCCCTGTAATAAAGAGACGCCCAGGATCAGCTTAAAACCTATTGCCGCGCCGATAAATTCAGCTAAATCGGTGGCCATCGCGATGATTTCCGCCTGTACCCAGTAAAACCAGACTACCGGGCGCGGATAATGGTCGCGAATTTGCTCCGCCAGGTTCTTGCCCGTGGCGATTCCGAGTTTTGCCGAGAGGATTTGAATCAGCATCGCCATCAGGTTCGCCCAGACCACCACCCAGAGTAGCTGGTAGCCAAAGCTGGCGCCGGCCTGAATATTGGTCGCGAAGTTACCGGGATCGATATAACCAATCGCGGCAATGAACGCAGGTCCCATTAATGCGAGCCTTAGCTTGCGCGCCGCCCGTCCGCTGCTATTCTCTACGCGATTGTCAGTCATCTTTTGCCTCAAAAACATAGCCTTTGCTATGTTTCATGCTATGTTTATTGATAATGATTATCAAGTGCATTTCAATGGGTACGGGTGATTACTTTGATAGTGTGAAACGATAGACCGATACGATGACGACCTGTATCAGAACAGTTTGGCTTAACATTACAAGATTAGCACACTGATATAACTTTTCATTTTCATATTCAGTACAGTAAAAGTGTATTACAGATCACTAATTTTGAATCTCGTCACAGGTCCTTATTATAGTGTGTGTTGGATCTCGTTTTCTTTACGGCTGTTGCATAGAATGTGCACGAAAATTAAACCTGCCTCATATTTGGAGCAAATATGGACCGCGTCCTTCATTTTGTCCTGGCGCTTGCCGTTGTTGCGGTACTCGCACTGCTGGTTAGCAGTGACCGTAAAAAAATTCGCATTCGTTATGTCATTCAGTTACTTGTTATCGAAGTGCTACTGGCCTGGTTCTTCCTGAACTCTGATGTTGGCCTTGGCTTCGTAAAAGGTTTCTCCGAGATGTTTGAAAAACTGCTCGGATTTGCCAACGAAGGGACAAACTTCGTCTTCGGCAGTATGAACGATCAAGGTTTGGCGTTCTTCTTCCTGAAAGTATTGTGCCCGATTGTCTTTATTTCCGCGTTGATCGGTATTCTCCAGCATATCCGTGTTCTGCCAGTGGTCATCCGCGCTATTGGTTTCCTGCTGTCCAAAGTAAACGGTATGGGCAAACTGGAATCTTTTAACGCCGTCAGCTCGCTGATCCTCGGCCAGTCTGAGAACTTTATCGCTTATAAAGATATCCTCGGCAAAATGTCCCGTAACCGCATGTACACCATGGCTGCAACGGCGATGTCGACCGTTTCCATGTCTATTGTGGGCGCGTATATGACCATGCTGGACCCTAAATATGTGGTCGCAGCGCTGGTTCTGAACATGTTCAGCACCTTTATCGTACTGTCGCTGATCAACCCCTATACCGTTGATGCCAGCGAAGAAAATATTCAGATGTCGAACCTGCATGAAGGCCAAAGTTTCTTCGAAATGCTGGGCGAGTACATTCTGGCAGGTTTTAAAGTGGCGATTATCGTCGCGGCGATGCTGATCGGCTTCATCGCGCTGATCGCGGCGCTGAACGCGCTGTTCGCAACGGTTACCGGTTGGTTCGGTTACAGCATCTCCTTCCAGGGCATTCTGGGTTACATCTTCTACCCGGTCGCATGGGTAATGGGCGTACCGTCCAGTGAAGCGCTGCAGGTAGGAAGTATCATGGCGACCAAACTGGTTTCCAACGAATTCGTGGCGATGATGGATCTGCAGAAAATCGCCTCTACCCTCTCTCCACGCGCTGAAGGCATTATCTCCGTCTTCCTGGTGTCCTTCGCGAACTTCTCTTCCATCGGTATTATTGCGGGCGCGATTAAAGGCCTGAACGAAGAGCAAGGCAACGTGGTTTCCCGTTTTGGTCTGAAGCTGGTGTACGGTTCTACGCTGGTGAGCGTACTGTCCGCCTCTATCGCGGCGCTGGTACTGTAAGTCTGCGTTTAATGTAGAAACCGGGGAGCTATCCCCGGTTTTTTTATGCCGCTTATTTACCTAACGGGCGCGGGCGGCCAATCAGATATCCCTGCAAACTGTGTACGCCAAGCTGCAATAGCAGATCGCGCTGCGCAGGCGTTTCAACAAACTCAGCCACGACGCTCAACGATTTCGCTTTCGCTAAATCAGTGATGGATTTCACGATCATCGCATCCAGGGAGTCCGTCAGAATATCTTTTACGAAACAACCGTCGATTTTAATGATGTCCGCCTTGAGGCGTTTTAGCCGTTCATAGTTTGCATAACCGGTACCGAAATCATCAATGGCGATTTTTAGGCCAAACTTACGCAGCTGGTTGATATTGTGCATACTGATTTCGGAATGAGAGAAGGCCTGTTCTTCAGTAATTTCGATGATGACCGAAGCAGGCGGGACGCCATAGCGTTTAAAAAGCTGCATAATGCGCGACGCCGTCTCTTTTTGCAGCAGCGTCAGCGGCATCAAATTAACCGAGAAACGCGCCCCCTGCTCCGCCGAAGGATGCGCGGACAACCATTGCAGGAGCGCTTCCATCACCTGCATATCAAACCGTACGCTCAGGTTAAACTGGGCGATAAGCGGAATGAACTGATTCGGCATCATGATACCGTCGTCGCACCGAAGCCGCGTCAGAATCTCGTCATACCCTTTTCCCTGCGCGTCGCGAATGGGTTGCGCATACAAAACCAGCGCGCCGCGCTCCAGCGCCTGACGGATTTTCTGCAACCGCAGCACCCGTTCCGTCGTCTGCCCGGAAGCGGCTTCAATACTCTGGGTCAGTGCAAGCACCCGACGGTGCGAACAGGATTGCTCCGCCAGCCAGCTTAATTGCCCCAACAGCGGTTGCAAGGTTTCCTGGCGTCCATCGAATGTTCCCCACGATGCGCCATATTCCATGTCCAGACCGGTATTGTTCCAGTAAATTTTGCGGTTATTAAGCACATTGAGCATATATTGCAGGCGGGCTTCCGTCTCCGGTCCCGTCAGTACCAGCAATAATTCACTGCCCGGCAGATGGAAAATTTTCTCCTTTTCCAGCAGCAGCGGCTGCAACACGCGAAACACCTCGCGTTCGCAATGCACGCGCATCTGCATACCGTAATGACGGCTCAGAAATTCCAGGTTTTCCATGCGTAGATAACACACGCTTTGCCCGGTATCCTGTAAAAGAAACTGCTCCAGCGCACGCAGGTTAGGCAGCTGCGTCAACGGATCGGTCAACGCCTGCGAGTGCCATTGTCGATTCAACCATTCGCTACGCTGATTAATCCGCGCCATGTACAACAAACAAATACTAAAAGAAATGAGAACTGAAAGGATAAATGCCAGCGAATATTCTGAGCCCACGCCCTGCAGAAAATTGCGGTTATAGCTAAGCAGGAATAGCGCAGTGAGAGCCCAACTAAAATTCAACAGCGGATAGCTGATTTTCCCCACGCCGATGGTAAATCCAATGAACAGGACTGGCACCAGATAGCCAGCAATATACTTTGTCTCGAAAGGCGTACACAGCACCGCTAATAGCGTCGCCAGAGTGGCAAACCAGAGAAGCGTAAACAGGCGTTTTTCTTTGGCGAGATAAGGAGCGACATCCCTCCGCCAGAAAATACGAATATAGTGCGGGCTGACTATCATCCGCAGCGGATAATAGAAAAAGAGGGTAAAAATAAGCGCGGCAGAAATCAGACTCAATAAATCAACAATCGAGAAAATAGCGGTGCCGGTGCCAAAGAAGGTAGAGATGGTCACCGGGAAAGCCAGGTAGTGCCCCGCCAGATGCATACTGATTTTTATGCCAAACGGCGTCATTAACCCTAACCAGAAAACGCGTAGCCAGATGCCTTGGTTGGGTATTCCGTAGCGCCAGCGCGCGCCCAGCTGCCAGCGTACGATAGCGCAAACCAGCAACACGGGAAACGTCTGGCAAAATAGCAGCACCATCGCCTGTGGCAGAGGTAAATGAAAATTCCATTCATTAGTCAACATCATTCCGCCTACCATCGGCGCGACGCCACGGCGGCCAAATAAGAACAGCACGGAAAACATGACGCAGAGCGGTAGCCAGGCCAGAAAGATATAGCTGGAATCAATTGTGGCGCGGGGAGAAATGAGACGAGATAGCAGAATAGCCGGAACGGTCAGGCAGAAAGCCAGTAAAAATATTTTTATATTTTTTAATACGTTACACTTATCCGGCATTGCTTTAATGCTCACATCATTATATAAGGCGCATGAATAATAAGTATATTCGCATTATGAAGCAATCTAACAAAAGCTCATATTGACCGCAAAAGCAGCGGCAAACAAACGCACCTGAAGAACAGATCAGACGCCATGAATTTCGTGACAAAAGCAAAAACCCCCGCTTTTCAGCGAGGGTTTGAATATTGGTGGAGCTAAGCGGGATCGAACCGCTGACCTCTTGCATGCCATGCAAGCGCTCTCCCAGCTGAGCTATAGCCCCATAGTGCTTTTACGTATACGCCAAATTTATCGGGAGTAAATTTGGTGGAGCTAAGCGGGATCGAACCGCTGACCTCTTGCATGCCATGCAAGCGCTCTCCCAGCTGAGCTATAGCCCCACTACGTAAAGCTTGTCGAGTTGACGGGCGGCATCATATGAATTCCCTCGGCATGTGTCAACGGCAAAATGAACTTGCCGAATTCAATCGCTGAAAAAGCATTCAAATAAAGGACATTGCGGCACAACTCGCATTCAGTAGTTAAACACGTCACGGTTTCGACTAAAATGGTGCTATAAAATGAACCACTAATTAACCCCACGACTATTCAGGGAATCGTTATGTTCAAGGAACGGATGACGCCAGAAGAACTCGCTAATCTCACCGGTTACAGCCGACAAACCATCAATAAATGGGTACGGAAAGAAGGCTGGGCAACATCGCCCAAACCTGGCGTCCAGGGCGGTAAAGCCCGTCTGGTTCATGTAAACGAACAGGTTCGTGAATATATCCGCAGCGCTGAACGTTCAGTTGACCATCACGCAGACACATTCACGCCTGCCAGCAACGCATCGCTTGAAGCGCTGCTCATGACGCTCGCCAAAGAGATGACCTCATCCGAGCAGAAACAGTTTACCTCTCTCCTCGTGCGTGAAGGGATTACCGGTTTGTTACAACGCTTAGGGATACGCGATAGCAAATAATATGAAAAGATTACGCAGTAAAATGACCACTGAAGAGCTGGCTGAATGCCTCGGCGTGGCCAGACAAACCGTCAATCGCTGGATCAGAGAACAACACTGGAAAACCGAAAAATTTCCCGGCGTCAAAGGCGGACGCGCAAGACTCATCCATATTGATGCCAGCGTGCGGGAATTTATTCTCAATATTCCAGCTTTTCGCAAACTGCCTGCGTTTTATCAGGCGGAAGAGGCTTTCGCAGAATATGCGAACGCGACGCACAGTCACGCTTATCGACAAATTATTGATGCCGTTGAAAATATGTCTGCTCAGGAACAGGAAAAACTGGCGCTGTTTTTATCGCGGGAAGGTATTCGCGGATTTCTGACGCGTTTAGGTATCAATGAGGCGGACTAACAAAGAATAAACGGCAGGCGTCTGCCCTGCCGTTTATTCTGTTTCAGCTGGCGTTACTGCTGACTTTCACGCTCGGCGATAAAGCCCAGCGCTTTGTTGATACGCTCAATGCTGCGGGTTTTACCAATCGCATGTACGGTGACATCCAGCGCAGGCGACTGCCCGGCACCGGTCACAGCCACACGCAGCGGCATCCCTACTTTACCCATCCCCACTTCCAGCTCATCCGCCGTGGCCTGAATCGCGTGGTGGACGTTTTCTGCTGACCAGTCCGTAATCGCCGACAGCTTGTCGCGCACCACTTCCAGCGGCTGACGCGCCACCGGGCGGAGGTGTTTTTTCGCCGCATCGGCGTCAAACTCGCTGAAGTCTTCATAGAAGTAGCGGCAGCTCTGCGCCATCTCTTTCAGAGTTTTGCAGCGTTCGCCCAGCAACTTCACCAGTTCAGCAAGCTGCGGGCCGTTACGGGTGTCGATATTTTCCTGCTCGATATGCCACTGCAAATGCGTCGCCACATATTCCGGCGCCAGCGTATTGATATAGTGGTGGTTCAGCCACAGCAGTTTATCGGTGTTGAACGCGCTCGCAGACTTGCTCACCGCACCGAGGGAGAACAGCTTGATCATCTCTTCGCGGGTGAAGATCTCCTGATCGCCGCTGGACCAGCCCAGACGCACCAGATAGTTCAGCAACGCTTCCGGCAGATAACCGTCATCGCGATACTGCATCACGCTCACCGCACCGTGACGTTTAGACAGCTTTTTACCGTCGTCGCCGTTAATCATCGACACATGCGCGTACATCGGCACCGGCGCGTTTAACGCTTTCAGAATGTTAATCTGGCGCGGAGTATTGTTGATATGGTCTTCGCCACGAATCACATGGGTAATTTCCATATCCCAGTCGTCCACCACCACACAGAAGTTGTAGGTCGGCGAACCGTCGGTACGACGAATGATCAGATCGTCCAGCTCCTGATTGCTGAATTCGATCGGGCCACGGATCTGATCATCAAAAATAACGGAACCGTCCTGCGGGTTAGCAAAGCGCACCACGCATGGCTCATCGTCGGCATGATGTTCGTGACTGTGGCGGCAGCGCCCGTCATAACGCGGCTTCTCGCCTTTCGCCATCTGATCTTCACGCAGTTGCTCCAGACGCTCTTTAGAGCAGTAGCATTTATAGGCCGTTCCCGCCTCCAGCATCTCGTCAATCACCGCGTTATAGCGATCAAAACGTTTGGTCTGGAAATATGGGCCTTCGTCCCATTCCAGGTTCAGCCAGTTCATACCATCCATGATGGCTTCAATGGCTTCCGGCGTGGAACGCTCAAGATCGGTGTCTTCAATACGCAGCACGAACTCACCGCCGTGGTGACGTGCGAAAAGCCAGGAATAAAGAGCAGTACGCGCGCCGCCGACGTGCAGATAACCTGTCGGGCTAGGCGCGAAGCGAGTTTTGATTTTCATGAAATGGCCTTACGTTTATAAAGATGCCGACAACCGGCAAATCCTGGAAAGATGAATAGCCTTGTATTCTATCACTGTGGCTTGATTCCTCAATGTTGATCCGGTCAGAACGCTACGCTTTGCTATTTCCGTATAGAAATCATGCAGCGCGGAGTAATTCACGATCGTTTTGTTTAATTTTACGACGAACAAACAAAAACTTTAGAAAATGCGTTGACTCATTTTCAACTCTCCCTATAATGCGACTCCACACAGCGGGGGTGATTAGCTCAGCTGGGAGAGCACCTCCCTTACAAGGAGGGGGTCGGCGGTTCGATCCCGTCATCACCCACCAACTACTTTATGTAGTCTCCGCCGTGTAGATAAGAAATTGAGAAGTGGGTGATTAGCTCAGCTGGGAGAGCACCTCCCTTACAAGGAGGGGGTCGGCGGTTCGATCCCGTCATCACCCACCACTTTCTCGCCAGCTAAATTTCTTATTGTGAAGTACCGAAGTGGGTGATTAGCTCAGCTGGGAGAGCACCTCCCTTACAAGGAGGGGGTCGGCGGTTCGATCCCGTCATCACCCACCACTTCGGGTCGTTAGCTCAGTTGGTAGAGCAGTTGACTTTTAATCAATTGGTCGCAGGTTCGAATCCTGCACGACCCACCAATGTAAAAAAGCGCCCTAAAGGCGCTTTTTTGCTATCTGCGATTTATAAGATTCGAACCTGCCACAGGTTCGGGTCTTGCCTGATGCGCTGCGCTTATCAGGCCTACAGACGACACCGCACTCGTAGGCCGGATAAGACGTTAGTCGCCATCCGGCACAGACATCATACCGTCAACGCCGCCACCAGTTTCTCCAGTGCTGGCGTTGCCTGCTGCTGGTCATACACAATATACAAATCCGCCGGAATACGTTCCTCTAACGGACGGAACACCACACCCGGCCAGCTCATTTGCGCATAGCCATCAGCCATCAACGTAATCCCAATCCCCATACTGATCATCGCCAACACCGTTTGCGGCTCAACCACTTCCCGAATAATCATTGGCGAGAAACCCGCCTGTTGGCATACACGTTGTAAAAATCCCCAATCAGAATGCACGGAAGGCAGCGTGACAAAATATTCATTGCGCAACGCCGCCAGCGGCACAGAATCTCTGGATGCCAGATCGTGATCTTCCGGAACTGCAACCATGAATGCAGATTCATGCAAACGTATGCTGGTAAAACCGACTGCCGGTTCGATAGCCATACGCCAGATCCCTGCATCAAGCTCCCGACGCTCTAACAACGCCATTTGCATACCTGGAGACTTTTCGCGAAAAAGTACTTCAACATTGGGGTTTGCTTTCAAAAAGTGACGCATCGCAGGGCGCATTCTTCCCCACAGCGCCGTACCAACCACACCCAGTTCAATGCGCCCCGCTTCACCGCGACCAATCTGCTCCACTCGCGCCAGCGCCTGATTTGCATTGGCTAACAAGCGACGTGACTCTTCCATCAAAACTTTCCCGGCATGGGTTAATGCAACGCTGCGGGAATGACGAATAAACAACAATGTACCCAGTTGCTGTTCAAGTTCTTTGATATGGATACTCAAGGGAGGTTGTGACATATTTAACCGGGCAGCAGCCCGGCCAAAATGCAATTCTTCTGCAACAGCGAGGAAATAACGTAATAGCTTTAGATCAATACGATGGGCTCGTTCCATCACTATCGCACTCCAGCAATAAGGGATAACGTCTGGAATTTACCATATTACCTAGTAAAAAATAGATTTAACGACAAGATACCCAATATACATAAATACAATAGATAACACCCCGGGTAAAACATTTGGTGCAGGAATAGGTATACGGCATAAAGTAAAAAATGCGCCAATACCAAATCCAATACCGGAGGAGAGAATAATTTCTTTCATGCTGTGTCCTTGTTCATAAAAATGGACTGGCGAACATCCTCTCGCCAGTCAAATAAAATTAATGTGCTAATGATTTGGTCGACAGTTTTTCTGGATGGTGCTGATATTTAAAGAACAATGCAAAAATAACGGCCAATGCCAGAGCGTAGGCGGCAAAGACCAGCCAGATGGTTTGCCAATCTTTTACGCCATCAATAGAAAAATAATCCACGGCCATACCGCTTAAAAGAGACCCAATCCACGCCCCCACGCCGTTAACCATGGTCATAAATAGCCCCTGCGCGCTGGCGCGAATACTTGAGTCCACCTCCTGCTCTACAAATACTGACCCTGAGATGTTGAAGAAATCAAATGCGCAGCCATAAACAATCATCGACAGCAGCAATAGCACAAAGCCAAACGGGGATGGATCGCCAAAGGCAAAGAAGCCGAAACGCAGCGTCCATGCCAGCATGCTCATCAGCATTACCGTTTTAATACCAAAGCGTTTAAGGAAGAACGGAATGGTGAGGATAAAGCCCACTTCCGCCATCTGCGAAACTGAAAGCAAGATAGAGGGATACTTCACCACAAAACTACCGGCAAACTCAGGATTACGGGCAAAATCATGCAGGAACGGATTACCGAAGACATTGGTAATTTGCAGCACCGCCCCCAACATCATCGCAAACAAAAAGAAGATTGCCATGCGTGGATTTTTAAACAGAACAAAAGCATCCAGTCCGAGCTTACTGGCAAGCGTGGTGTTCGCCTTCTTCTCGGCTACCGGAATTTTCGGTAACGTCAGTGCATACAGGGCCAGCAATAACGATGCGCCAGAAGCGATGTATAATTGCGCACTGCTCAGTTCCAGCCCCATCAGGCTCACCGTCCACATCGCAACAATAAAACCTATTGTGCCGAAAACGCGCACAGGCGGAAATGACGTTACCGGATCCTGACCTGCTTTCGCCAGACAGGAGTACGAAACGCTATTGGATAATGCAATCGTTGGCATATACGCCATCGCATTAACCAACATCACCCAGAACATCGTCTGGGGATCGGTAACGGTGGTGGCGTACAATAACGCCCCCGCGCAAACCAGATGGCAAAGCATATAGGCTCGCTCAGCGCGCAGCCATTTATCAGCAATGATCCCCATAATGCCCGGCATGATAATCGCTGCCAGCCCTTTTGAGCTGTAGACCATACCAACATTCGCGCCGGTAAAATCCAGTGTATTGATCATGTAAGAGCCCAGGGTAACCAGCCAGCTCCCCCAGATAAAATATTGCAAGAACGACATGACTTTTAAGCGGGACGTAATACCCATTTTTTATTCCTTGCCGTGAGATAAAGCCCCAATACGGGGCCGTAGTCATTGTGTTTAGGCCAGCTTACGTAAAAAGCCGCAAATCAGATTTATAAAGTTCTGCCGGGAAAGTTCAGCCGCAGCCAGCGTTTGCGCATGGGAGAGTTTTACATCGCCCAGCCCTTCCGCCAGATTGGTGATCGCTGAGACAGCAACAACTTTGAGACCACAATGACGTGCGCTAATCACCTCAGGGACAACGGACATTCCGACCACATCGCCGCCAATAATCTGCATCATGCGGATTTCTGCCGCCGTTTCGAAGTTCGGACCCGGATAAGAAACAAATACGCCTTCAGTGAGGGGGAATCCCTCCTCTGCCGCAACGGACTGAAGCATGGCGCGATAATCTGCGTCATAAGCATTAGCCAGCGAGAAGAAGCGATCGCCATAACGATCATCGTTTGGCCCCACCATCGGCGTACCGGGCATCGTATTAATGTGATCGCTAAGCGCAACCAGGCTACCCGGCCCCACTTCCGGACGCAGAGATCCTGCCGCATTGGTGCAGAACAACACTTCACAGCCCAGTAATTTCAACGTGCGAATGGCATCGGTCATCACCGCCATTCCACGCCCTTCATAAAAATGCCCGCGGCCTTTCATACAGGCCACCGGAACACCCGCCAGATGGCCGAGCACCAGTTCACCAGCATGGCCGTGTACGGTGCTGACGGGAAATCCCGGCAATTTCTCGTAAGAAATGGCTACCGCATCTTCGATTTGATCCGCCAGAGCACCCAACCCGGAACCTAAAATAAACGCGACTCGCGGGGTAAATGCCGGTTTATGTGCATGAATAATATCAACACAATACTCAGGATTATGAGAAAAAAGAGCGTGAGGCATAAGTTTCCTTGTTCTATCGGATTTAATTTGACTCCTTTTTATAACGACCATCGCCCCTTGCTGACCAATACACTTTTCACGTGTCATCAATAGCCATTTAATATCGATAGATTTAGATCGCTTCTGTATTAATACAGAGGTAAAACAGTATTGGTTTTTGCTTGCACTTCATATTAACAATATGCCGCTTTCATATTTATAAATTGCCTCTTTTTAATTAACCCATTAATAATTATCGGCATAGGGAAATATGCTATGAAAAAAATTCTTACTCTGACGCTTTCTTCTTTGCTCATTATTCCCACACTCACCCATGCGGAATTTAAAGGCGGGTTCGCCGATATCGGCCTCCATTACCTCGACTGGACATCAGACACCACGGAAAAAACCAGTAAAAAATCTCATAAAGATGATTTTGGGTACCTGGAACTGGAAGGCGGAGCGAATTTTAGCTGGGGAGAAATGTACGTTTTTTTCGACTGGGAAAATTTTTACAATGGCCGCCACGCTAAACCCGGCAGCGAACAGCGTTACACCTTTAAAAATACTAACCGTATTTATCTGGGCGATACAGGATTAAACCTCTATCTCCATGCCTACGGGACGTACGGTTCACCTCATCGCGCTAATTTCCATGATGACATGTTTCTCTATGGTTTAGGCTATAACTTCGCAGGTAACGGTTACTGGTTTAAACCCTTCTTTGCCAAACGTTATACCGATCAGACCTACTACACAGGCGATAATGGTTATGTATTAGGTTGGGTGGCCGGCTATAGCTTCTCGTTGGGTAGTGAGAAATTCAGCGTAACGAACTGGAATGAGTATGAGTTTGACCGCGATGCGTCCTACGCTGCGGGCAATGGCGGGAAAGATGGCATTAATGGCGCAGTAGCGCTGTGGTGGAATGCGACTCCTCACCTGACCGCAGGAGTACAATATCGTTACGCTGATAATAAGTTAGGAGAATCCTTCCTGCAGGATGGCATTATTTATTCCATCAAATACCTGTTTTAATGCACTGCCCTGTCAAAAATGGCAGGGCAAGACCGCACCTCACGCACGGACAGATAGATATTTATAGCTGATACAGTGGATCTTTCGCCCTCGCGGCGGTTAATTCGCTGGCCTGGGTGCGTACTACATCCCATAACGCCTGCGCCGCGGTGGATAAAGAACGGTTTTTTCGCCGCGCCAGCATGAGCTGCCTTTCAACTACGGGCGTCAGCCGTTTAACCTGTAAGTGGCTGCCCTGCGGGAGCGGTAACGCCAGCGCGGGCAGTACGCTGATGCCGATTCCCGCTTCCACCATTGGAAAAAGCGTGGCCGGGTGACCAATCTCCTGAACAATATTGGCATCAATCGAAAAGTGGGCCAGCGCCGCATCAATCAGCGGTCGACTGCCGGAAGCATAATCCTGTAAGACCAGCGACGCCTGTTTAAGATCCTGCCAGCTTACCCATTCCTGATGCGCCAGCGGATGATCCTGGCGACACAACAGTAAAAAAGGCTCTGATAAGATGGCTTCACACTGTAAATCCACCGCTGCGCCAGGATCGATAACGATGCCAAAATCCACTTCTCCCTGGCGGATACTCTCCAGCACCCACTGCTGCGGACGATCGTGCAATACAAAATCAATAGCGGGATAAAGTGAATTACTTTGGGCAATGCATTGCGGAATAAGATGCGCAGAAATGGTTTGGCTCGCGGCAACGCGCACGGTGCCGGTTAATTGTGTCCCTACTCTGCCTGCATCGCGCAGTATGCTGTTCAGTTCATCAAGCACCCGCTCCAGACGCGTCGCCAGTTGTTGCCCCGCCTCGGTCAGCACCACCTCACGCGTAGTGCGATCCAGCAGTCTGACGCCGGTTTGCCGCTCCAGCTCTTTTACGCTATGACTGACCGCAGACTGGCTCAGTCCAATCCTGTCCCCTGCCCGACTAAAACTTTTGGCCTGGGCGACGGTAATAAAAATACGCAGTTGACGCAGTGAATAGTTCATCGACTAGATTCATATATAGATGCAATAAATCAATTTTATTTCTCAAAGCGAAAAACGCAAAATAGCTGCACCGACTTTCAGGAGTTTTTATGAAACTTTTTCGTATCCTTGACCCTTTCACGCTGACACTTATCACCGTGGTACTGCTGGCCTCTTTTTTCCCGGCGGAAGGTGGCTTTGTGCCTGTCGTTGAAGGCATTACGACAGCGGCCATCGCTCTGCTGTTTTTTATGCATGGCGCGAAGCTTTCACGTGAAGCGATCATCGCTGGCGGCAGCCACTGGCGGTTGCATCTGTGGGTCATGTGCAGCACTTTTGTGCTCTTCCCTGTCCTCGGCGTACTGTTTGCCTGGTGGGCGCCTGTCAATGTCGACCCTATGCTCTACAGCGGCTTTCTGTATCTGTGTATTTTGCCCGCCACCGTGCAGTCTGCGATTGCGTTTACTTCACTCGCGGGCGGTAACGTCGCGGCCGCGGTGTGCTCAGCGTCTGCGTCCAGTCTGCTGGGCATTTTCCTGTCGCCGCTGCTGGTCGGTCTGGTAATGAATATTCATGGCGCGCAGGGCAGTCTGGAAGAGGTGGGCAAAATTATGCTGCAACTGCTGCTGCCTTTTGTGCTGGGACACCTGTCTCGCCCGTGGATCGGCAACTGGGTCGCGCGCAACAAAAAGTGGATCGCGAAAACGGATCAGACCTCTATTCTGCTGGTGGTCTACTCGGCGTTCAGCGAAGCGGTGGTCAACGGCATCTGGCACAAAGTCGGCTGGGGATCGCTGCTGTTTATCGTCGTGGTCAGCCTCATACTGTTGGCGATCGTCATCGCTATTAACGTCTTTGTCGCCCGTAAATGCGGCTTCAATAAAGCCGACGAAATCACTATTGTTTTCTGCGGTTCGAAAAAAAGCCTGGCCAACGGGATCCCGATGGCCAATATTCTTTTTCCGACGTCAGTGCTGGGTATGATGGTATTACCGCTGATGATCTTCCACCAGATCCAACTGATGGTCTGCGCAGGGCTGGCGCGGCGCTACAAACGTCAGACCGAGAAGTTACAGGCGCAGCAGGAAAGCCGCGCCGCGAAAGCTTAAAGCGGGCGTTTCAGGGGCTGTACCAGTTGCGTCAGCCCCTCGGTTTTAATCAGCAGCGTGATTTGCATCAACTCCCCCAGTTTACCCGCCGGAAATTGATCTTTACGGGCAAACCACAGCAAATACTCTTCCGGAAGGTCGATCAATCGACGTCCCTGATATTTGCCGAACGGCATCACGGTGTTGGCGATTTCAACCAGCTGCTCTTTTTCCATCTCAGGCATCCAGTAAGCGGATCATTTCCGCTTCATCAATCACGGTAATACCCAGTTCCTGCGCTTTGGCAAGTTTGGAACCCGCCGCTTCACCGGCAATCACCAGATCGGTTTTCTTCGATACGCTGCCTGCCACTTTCGCGCCCAGCGCCACTAAACGCGCTTTAGCGTCATCGCGGGACATCTGGCTCAGGCTACCGGTTAGTACCACGGTTTTACCGGCAAACGGGCTATCGATCTCTTGCACATTAATGACTACCGGCGCGGGCCAGTGAACCCCTTCCGCCAGTAGCTGCCCAATCACGTCACGATTACTCTCTTCGGCAAAAAAGTTAAAGACGTGCGTAGCGACAACAATCCCCACGTCAGGCACTTTCTGCAACTCGTCAATGGTGGCGGCCTGCAGCGCCTCCAACGTGCCGAAATAAGCCGCCAGCCCCGCCGCCGTCGCCTCACCCACTTCACGGATGCCCAGCGCATAGAGAAAACGCGCAAAGGTCGTCGCTTTGGCTTTTTCCAGCGCGTTTACAACATTTTGCGCGGACTTTGGCCCCATTCGGTCCAGGCCGGTCAGTTTACCCGCCGTCAGACGGAACAGATCCGCTGGCGTATGGACATACTCCCTTTCCACCAGTTGGTCGATGATCTTATCGCCCATCCCGTCTACATCCATCGCCCGGCGCGACACAAAATGTTTCAGCGACTCTTTACGCTGCGCGCCGCAAATCAGCCCGCCGGTACAACGGGTAACGGCTTCGCCTTCAACGCGCTCTACGTCCGATCCGCACACCGGACAGTGCGTTGGAAACACAATCGGACGCGTCTCTTCAGGGCGTTCGGACAGAACCACGTTGACCACCTGAGGGATCACATCGCCTGCCCGACGGATAACCACCTTATCGCCAATACGCAAGCCAAGCCGTTCAATTTCATCGGCATTATGCAACGTGGCATTGCTGACCAGCACACCAGCCACCTGAACTGGTTCCAGACGCGCCACCGGCGTAATCGCCCCGGTGCGCCCGACCTGAAACTCAACATCGCGCACAAAAGTCATCTGCTCCTGAGCAGGGAATTTAAACGCCACCGCCCAGCGCGGCGCGCGGGCCACAAAGCCCAGCTGTTCCTGCAAAGCCAGCGAGTTGACCTTAATCACCACGCCGTCGATATCAAAACCGAGCGTGGGGCGATCTTTTTCGACGTTGTGATAAAAATCCAGTACCGCCTGGGGAGAATCGCACAGCGTCACGCGATCGCTGACCGGTAGCCCCCACGCTTTAAATTGCAGCAAACGTCCCAGATGCGTATCCGGCAACTCGCCGCCTTCCAGAATACCGACGCCGTAGCAGAAAAATGTTAGTGGTCGCTTCGCCGTAATACGCGGATCGAGCTGACGCAGCGAGCCCGCCGCCGCGTTACGCGGGTTAGCAAACACTTTGCCGCCAGTACGGCGCGCGTCTTCATTGATCTTTTCGAACCCGGCCTGCGGTAAAAATACCTCTCCGCGAACTTCAAGACGCGCCGGAATGTTATCGCCATGCAGCTTTAAAGGAATGGCGCGAATCGTGCGCACGTTTGAAGTGATATCTTCACCGGTGGTGCCGTCGCCACGCGTCGCAGCGCTCACCAGCACGCCGTTTTCATACAGAATGCTGACCGCCAGGCCATCCAGTTTTAGCTCGCAGCACCAGATGACATTTTCCGTGCTTTTTAGACGATCCTGCACTCGCTTGTTAAACGCCAGGAAGCTTTCTTCATCAAATACGTTATCGAGCGACAGCATCGGTACTTCATGGCGAATCTGGTTGAATGCCGTCAGCGGCGCCGCGCCAACGCGCTGCGTGGGCGAATCCGGCGTGATAAGGTCCGGACGTTGCGCCTCCAGCTCTCGCAGTTCCCGCATCAGGCGGTCATATTCGGCGTCGGGAATCTCGGGCGCATCCATCACATGATACAGATATTCATGATGGCGAAGCGTGGTTCGCAGTTCTGTCAGTTGTTGTTCGATTGGTTCCATATCACACCATCAATGATAAAAAACCCCCGACAGGCGGGGGTTACGTTAAAAATATCACACCTGCGTTAACCTCAGGCGTTAGCGTCCATCACCTCGCGGATGCGGTCCTGATATTCGCGCAGTTTCTGCGGCGTCATCATCCGACGCTGGTCATCCAGCACGACGCCGCCGACCTCATCAGCGATATGCTGCGCGGATTGCAGCATCAGCTTGAAGTTCTGCAGCGCATCGCCGTAAGACGGAACCTGCATAAAGATAGTGACGCCAGGCGTAGTGAAGTCCGTCATTTCAGGATCAAACGTTCCCGGATTGACCATATTCGCGAGACTGAACAAGGCCGGGCCGCTGCCGTCCGGGCTCAAATGACGATGGAAAATATTCATATCGCCAAATTTAAAGCCTGACTGCTGAATACTGTTCAGTAACACTTCACCATTAAGCTCGCTGCCATGATGGGCCGCGACGTTCATAATGATGACCGCCTCTTTACGCTGCGGTTTTTCCACAACCGGCGCTTCTTCCACTACCGGTTCTGCCTCAACCACAGGTTCCGCAGGCTGGAAGGTTTGCGCTGATGGCGGCGGCGCGGGCTGCGCAACAGGCTGCGGCGTTTGCGACGGCGGTGCAGGCTGCTGTTGCGGCGGCTGTACCGGCGGCGCAGATGGCTGAACCTGCTGAGGCTGCGGCGCAGGTTGGACCGGTTGCTGAACCGGCTGTTGCATCGGCGCTTGCGGCTGCGGCGGCGCCGCTGGACGCGGTTGCGCAGACGCATAAGGCGGCTGGTACTGGTGTTGCGGCGACTGACGAGGGGCATCATGCTCCTGCGGCTGGCCGGGGGCATGATTTACGCGGTGAACACGAACTTCACCCACGCCTTCGTCTTCTTCAACATCGTCGTCATACGAGTCGTCGTCGCGTTTCGATTTCATGCGTTTTAGTGGACGATCGCGGAACATAGAAGATCGTTCTTTACGGCTGGTCCAGAAACCATGTACCAGTAAAGCGATTATGGCGATCGCGCCAACAATGATTAATATCAGACGCAAATCCTGCATCATTATATTCTCTGTTGTTCTAACACCTTGCCACCACGGCAAACATTTACTCACTAAGAGTATTTGCCGATTACGTCAAGTGCAAGTGTACTGTTGGCTTTCGCAGCATAAAGATGAAGGAAAATGTACTTTTTGCTGTTTTTTCGAACATTTCCGAACTATCCACCGTCTGATAACCGGGTAAGATATCCCACGTTTACCCAGGGCTTTAAGAAAAAGGAGTATGTCCTGAATATGGTTTCATCATCCACAACCGTACCACGTAGCGGCGTCTATTATTTCTCGCAAGGATGGAAGTTAGTCACCCTACCGGGAATCCGCCGCTTTGTTATTTTACCTTTGCTGGTCAACATTGTGCTGATGGGCGGCGCATTTTGGTGGCTGTTTACGCAGCTTGACGCCTGGATACCTTCGTTGATGAGTCATGTGCCGGACTGGCTGCAATGGCTGAGCTATCTGCTGTGGCCGATTGCGGTTATCTCTGTTCTGCTGGTCTTTGGCTATTTTTTCTCTACCCTCGCCAACTGGATCGCCGCGCCGTTTAACGGCCTTTTAGCCGAACAGCTTGAGGCGCGGTTAACCGGCGCCACGCCGCCAGATACCGGCATACTTGGCATCATGAAAGATGTACCGCGCATTATGAAACGTGAATGGCAAAAGCTGGCGTGGTATCTGCCGCGTGCTATTGTGCTGCTGGTTCTCTATTTTATTCCTGGCATTGGCCAAACCATCGCGCCGGTGCTGTGGTTTTTGTTCAGCGCCTGGATGCTGGCGATCCAGTATTGCGACTACCCGTTTGATAACCACAAAGTGCCGTTTAAAACGATGCGCGCCGCGTTGCGCACGCAGAAGGTCGCGAATATGCAATTTGGCGCGCTCACCAGCCTCTTTACGATGATTCCGGTGCTTAACCTTTTCATTATGCCTGTCGCCGTCTGTGGCGCGACGGCAATGTGGGTTGATTGCTGGCGTGCTAAGCACGCGTTATGGAAATAACGTAAAAATGTATAAATAAGAGATGGCTTATGCTGTCTCTTATTCCATACTGATAACCATTATTTCCCATCAGCATATAGATATGCGAAATCCTTACTTCCCCATATCTGGCTGGAAGGTATGCTGGGAAGGTATCCCAATTTCATACAGTTAAGGACAGGCCATGAGTAAGATTTATGAAGATAACTCGCTGACTATCGGTCATACGCCGCTGGTTCGACTGAACCGTATCGGTAATGGACGCATTCTGGCGAAGGTGGAGTCGCGCAACCCGAGCTTCAGCGTCAAGTGCCGTATCGGCGCCAATATGATTTGGGATGCCGAAAAGCGTGGCGTACTGAAACCTGGCGTGGAACTGGTGGAGCCGACCAGCGGCAACACCGGTATTGCGCTGGCGTATGTCGCCGCCGCGCGCGGTTACAAACTCACCCTGACCATGCCGGAGACCATGAGCATTGAACGCCGCAAGCTACTCAAAGCATTAGGCGCGAATCTGGTGCTGACCGAAGGGGCGAAAGGGATGAAAGGCGCTATTCAGAAAGCCGAAGAAATTGTCGCCAGCGATCCGCAAAAATATCTCCTGCTCCAGCAGTTCAGCAACCCTGCCAACCCGGAAATCCATGAAAAAACTACCGGCCCGGAAATCTGGGAAGACACCGATGGTCAGGTGGATGTGTTTATCTCCGGCGTCGGCACTGGCGGTACGTTAACCGGCGTCACGCGTTATATCAAAGGGACGAAGGGTAAAACCGATCTTATCACCGTTGCGGTAGAACCCACTGACTCCCCGGTTATCGCCCAGGCGCTGGCTGGTGAAGAGATCAAACCAGGCCCGCATAAAATTCAGGGCATCGGCGCAGGCTTCATCCCGGGCAACCTGGATCTGAAACTGATTGATAAAGTGGTTGGCATCACCAATGAAGAAGCCATTTCTACCGCGCGCCGTCTGATGGAAGAGGAAGGTATTCTGGCAGGAATTTCTTCCGGCGCCGCGGTTGCTGCAGCGCTTAAGCTGCAGGAAGATGAAAGCTTTACCAATAAGAATATTGTGGTTATCCTACCTTCATCGGGTGAGCGTTATCTGAGCACCGCGTTGTTCGCCGATCTCTTTACTGAGAAAGAACTGCAACAGTGATGCCAGCATGTTAAAAACGCGTAAAAAAGCACCTTTTTGGGTGCTTTTTTGTGGCCTGCTTCAAACTTTCACCTCACCTGGCATTGATTCACCCTGCCGGAACTGGTATTTAACCAGACTAATTATTTTGATGCGCGAAATTAATCGTTACAGGAAAAGCGTTAGCTGAATCGATTTTATGATTTGGTTCAAATCTTCCTTTCGCGGCATAATGTTTAATGACGAGCGAAACGTCAGCGGCCATAAGTTGCCAGCAACGGATTGCGTAGAACACCTTTTGTGTCGCGTCCCGTTTACGCCGGCGCTAACAATACAGGCTAAAGTTGAGCCGCCAGGCTAGACTTTAGTTCCACAACACTAAACCTATAAGTTGGGGAAATACAATGTTCCAGCAAGAAGTTACCATTACCGCTCCGAACGGTCTGCACACCCGCCCTGCTGCTCAGTTTGTTAAAGAAGCAAAAGGCTTCACTTCTGAGATTACTGTGACTTCCAACGGCAAAAGCGCCAGCGCGAAAAGCCTGTTTAAACTGCAGACTCTGGGCCTGACTCAAGGCACCGTCGTCACCATCTCCGCAGAAGGTGAAGATGAGCAGAAAGCGGTTGAACATCTGGTCAAACTGATGGCGGAACTCGAGTAAGTTTTTTTCCGGGTTCTTTTAAAAATCAGTCACAAGTAAGGTAGGGTTATGATTTCAGGCATTTTAGCATCCCCGGGTATCGCTTTCGGCAAAGCACTGCTGCTGAAAGAAGACGAAATCGTCATTGACCGGAAAAAAATTTCTGCCGACAAGGTTGATCAGGAAGTTGAACGTTTTCTGAGCGGTCGTGCCAAGGCATCTGCGCAACTGGAAGCGATCAAGACAAAAGCTGGTGAAACGTTCGGTGAAGAAAAAGAAGCCATCTTTGAAGGGCATATTATGCTGCTCGAAGATGAGGAGCTGGAGCAGGAAATCATAGCCCTGATTAAAGATAAGCACATGACGGCTGACGCAGCCGCACATGAAGTTATCGAAGGTCAGGCCACTGCCCTGGAAGAACTGGATGATGAATACCTGAAAGAGCGCGCGGCTGACGTACGTGATATCGGTAAGCGCCTGCTGCGCAACATCCTGGGTCTGGCCATTATCGATCTGAGCGCGATTCAGGAAGAAGTTATCCTGGTTGCCGCTGACCTGACGCCATCAGAAACTGCACAGCTGAACCTGCAGAAAGTGCTGGGCTTCATCACCGACGCGGGCGGACGCACGTCTCATACCTCCATCATGGCGCGTTCTCTGGAACTGCCGGCGATCGTAGGTACCGGTAGCGTCACCTCTCAGGTGAAAAACGGCGACTATCTGATTCTGGATGCCGTAAACAACCAGGTTTACGTCAACCCGACCAACGATGTTATTGAGCAACTGCGCGCCGTCCAGGAGCAGGTTGCGACCGAGAAAGCGGAACTCGCAAAACTGAAAGATCTGCCGGCAATCACGCTGGATGGACATCAGGTTGAAGTTTGCGCCAACATCGGTACCGTTCGTGACGTTGAAGGCGCTGAGCGCAACGGCGCGGAAGGCGTTGGTCTGTATCGTACTGAATTCCTGTTCATGGATCGCGACGCGCTGCCGACGGAAGAAGAGCAGTTTGCCGCCTATAAAGCGGTCGCTGAAGCGTGCGGCTCGCAGGCGGTTATCGTCCGTACCATGGACATTGGCGGCGACAAAGAGCTGCCGTACATGAACTTCCCGAAAGAAGAGAACCCGTTCCTGGGCTGGCGCGCCGTGCGTATCGCCATGGATCGCAAAGAGATCCTGCGTGACCAGGTTCGCGCGATTCTGCGTGCCTCCGCTTTCGGTAAATTGCGCATTATGTTCCCGATGATCATCTCTGTTGAAGAAGTTCGCGCGCTGCGCAAAGAGATTGAAATCTACAAACAGGAACTGCGTGACGAAGGTAAAGCATTTGACGAAAGCATTGAGATTGGCGTGATGGTGGAAACACCGGCTGCGGCGACAATTGCGCGTCATTTAGCCAAAGAAGTTGATTTCTTTAGTATCGGCACCAATGATTTAACGCAGTACACCCTGGCAGTTGACCGTGGTAATGATATGATTTCACACCTTTACCAGCCAATGTCACCGTCCGTACTGAACTTGATCAAGCAAGTTATTGATGCTTCTCATGCAGAAGGTAAATGGACTGGCATGTGTGGTGAGCTTGCAGGCGACGAACGTGCTACACTTCTGTTGCTGGGGATGGGTCTGGACGAATTCTCTATGAGCGCCATTTCTATCCCGCGCATTAAGAAGATTATCCGTAACACGAACTTCGAAGATGCGAAGGTGTTAGCAGAGCAGGCTCTTGCTCAACCGACAACGGACGAGTTAATGACGCTGGTTAACAAGTTCATTGAAGAAAAAACAATCTGCTAATCCACGAGATGCGGCCCAATTTACTGCTTAGGAGAAGATCATGGGTTTGTTCGATAAACTAAAATCTCTGGTTTCTGATGATAAGAAAGACACCGGAACTATTGAGATTGTTGCCCCGCTCTCTGGCGAGATCGTCAACATCGAAGACGTGCCGGATGTAGTTTTTGCTGAAAAAATCGTTGGTGATGGCATCGCTATCAAACCAACCGGTAACAAAATGGTCGCCCCTGTTGACGGTACCATCGGCAAAATCTTTGAAACCAACCATGCGTTCTCTATCGAATCCGATAGCGGCATTGAGCTGTTCGTTCACTTCGGTATCGACACCGTTGAGCTGAAAGGTGAAGGCTTCAAGCGTATTGCTGAAGAAGGTCAGCGCGTGAAAGTTGGCGATCCGGTCATCGAGTTCGATCTGCCGTTGCTGGAAGAAAAAGCCAAGTCTACCCTGACTCCGGTTGTTATCTCCAACATGGATGAAATCAAAGAACTGATCAAACTGTCCGGTAGCGTGACCGTGGGTGAAACTCCGGTTATCCGCATTAAGAAGTAATTCTTGCCGCAGTGAAGAATGGCGCCTTTGGGCGCCATTTTTTTTGCCTGTGGCCGGATAAGGCGCTTGCGCCGCCATCCGGCGATGGTGCGGCGCACTGCCTGATGGCGCTACGCTTATCAGGCCTACAAGGTTGCGAACATTTCAGCGCCAATCCACGGGTTACAACTGCGAGGTCACCGGGCGAAAGCACTTCTCGCGCATCAGGATCTTCATCCCATCCGGGCCACTCTCCAGCATCCTGCGTTCGGAATCGGACACTTGCAACTCGCACTGATAGCCGCCAGTGATACCAAACATCGCCCGCGCTACGCAAATATCTTCCAGCGCGTCCAGCCCGCTCGTTTCAAAATGCCCCACGATACGTCCCTGCTGGCGAACTACCAGCCGATAACTCTTCATCGCGCCTCCCCTGCCGGCGGCAGAATTAACTCATCACAGCCACACTGCTGTGTCCAGGTCATCACCTCCAGCACGCGCTGCGCCGCATCTTTTGCCGCGGTCGTCAGTTTTTTTCCCTGCACAATACCGCTGACCAGCTCGGCGCAGAAGAGATCTCCCGTCCCTTTTAATTCCGTCGCCACCCGCGGGTGGGCAAAGACCTCCACGACCTGCGCGGTAACGACGGCAACCGTTATGGTCTCCAGCGATTCGCCCGGCGCGCTGGTGATAACCACCCATTTCAGCGTATCGGAAAGCAGCGATTGCGCCGCCGCCACCGCCTCTTCCAGCGTGCGACACGGTTTACCACTCAGCATCTCCAGCTCAAATACGTTCGGCGTTAGCCCCTGCGCCTGCGGCAACAAATGTGTGCGATAAGCCTGCGGAATTTCCGCCTGCACATACATTCCACTGTCGGTATCGCCAATGACCGGATCAACAAGAATACACACATCCGGATGCGAAGCCCGGATCGCCATTAGCCACTTCGAAAGCAAGACAATTTGGTCTGCGCTGCCCATGTAACCGGTGGTAATCGCTTTTAATTCACGTAGAGCATCGCGCTCATTCAACGCCGTAAGGTAGCCTGCAAACCACTCGGCGGGAATAATGCCGCCATAAAACGTTTTATAGTGCGGCGTATTGCTGAACAGCACCGTCGGGACAGCCGCCACGCGTAATCCCTGCGCTTTAATGGCCGGAACAGCGATGCTGTTGCCTACGCTGCCGTACACGACCTGTGACTGGACGGCGACGATATCGGTCTGTAACGCCCGATGGTTGTCGTCGAAGAGCACTGACTGAATATCACTCTCTTGTCCCATAAAATTTTCCTCTCGCTGGACAGCAGGCTACCGCCTCATTATCATTGTCATATGCTAAAATTCATTTTGTCATAGGTCAATAATGATCGACGGAAAAACCGCTAACGAAATTTTTGACAGTATCCGTCAACACATTATTGCCGGCACGTTACGGGCAGAGGATTCGCTCCCGCCGGTACGGGAGCTGGCAAACGAATTAAAGGTGAACCGCAATACCGTCGCAGCGGCGTATAAACGGCTGATAACGGCGGGACTGGCGCAAAGTTTAGGCCGCAATGGGACGGTGATTAAAGGCAGTCCGTCTCCCGTAGCGCTGGAAGGCGGCGATCCGCATACGCCTCTGCACGACCTTTCCGGCGGCAATCCCGATCCGCAGCGTCTGCCTGACCTCAGCCATTATTTTGCCCGTCTCAACCGCACGCCGCATCTCTACGGCGATGCGCCCGTTTCCCCTGAACTACACGCCTGGGCGGCGCGCTGGCTACGGGATGCCACTCCCGTCGCAGGCGAAATTGATATCACCAGCGGAGCTATCGACGCTATCGAAAGACTGCTTTGCGCGCATCTGCTGCCGGGCGACAGCGTCGCGGTGGAAGATCCCTGTTTTTTAAGCAGTATCAATATGCTGCGCTATGCCGGTTTTAGCGCCAGCCCGGTCAGCGTAGATAGCGAAGGAATGCAGCCTGAAAAGCTGGAGCAGGCGCTAAATCAGGGCGCGCGGGCAGTGATCTTAACGCCGCGCGCGCACAACCCTACCGGCTGTAGTCTGAGCGCTCGCCGTGCCGCTGCGCTGCAAAATATACTGGCGCGTTACCCTCAGGTACTGGTCATTATCGACGATCACTTCGCTCTACTTTCTTCGTCGCCCTGGCAGCCGGTTATTGCGCAGACAACGCAACACTGGGCGGTGATACGCTCCGTTTCCAAAGCCCTCGGCCCCGATTTACGTCTTGCTATTGTCGCCAGCGACAGCGCGACCTCGGAAAAACTTCGGCTGAGGCTAAATGCCGGTAGTCAGTGGGTCAGCCATCTGTTACAGGATCTGGTCTACGCCTGCCTGACCGACCCTGAGTATCAGCACAGGCTGGCGCAAACGCGGCTGTTTTACGCCGCCCGGCAACAAAAACTGGCCTGCGCCCTACAGCAATATGGCATCGCCATTTCTCCCGGCGACGGCGTGAATGCCTGGCTCCCGCTGGACACCCATAGCCAGGCTACCGCGTTTACGCTGGCAAAATCCGGCTGGCTGGTACGTGAGGGAGAAGCCTTTGGCGTAAGCGCGCCGTCTCACGGTCTACGTATCACGCTGTCGACATTAAATGACGGCGAGATCAACACGCTGGCGGCTGATATCCATCAGGCGCTAAATCGCTAACAGGAGAAAATAACGTGCGAGTTCATTTTGTTGTCCATGAGTCGTTTGAATCCGCTGGCGCTTATCTGAAATGGGCTGAAGATCGCGGTTATACCATTTCATGGTCGCGCGTCTATGCCGGAGAAGCGCTACCGCCCAATGCCGATGAGTTCGATATGCTCGTGGTATTTGGCGGTCCGCAGTCGCCGCGCACCACCCGCGAAGAGTGCCCGTACTTTGACTCTCACGCCGAACAGCACTTAATTAATCAGGCGATTACGGCCCGGCGAATGGTTATCGGCATTTGTCTTGGTTCGCAGCTCATTGGCGAGGCGCTGGGCGCCGCTGTGTGCCAAAGTCCGGAAAAAGAGATTGGTCACTACCCTATTACGCTCACTGAAGCCGGTCTGCGGCATCCGCTTATCACCCACTTTGGCTCCCCGTTAACCGTCGGCCACTGGCACAACGATATGCCAGGACTCACCGATCAGGCGACCGTGCTGGCTGAAAGTGCCGGCTGTCCACGTCAGATAGTGCAGTACGGCAATTTTGTCTACGGCTTCCAGTGTCATATGGAATTTACCGTCGAGGCGGTTGAAGGATTAATCCAACATTCGCAACAGGAGTTGGCCGACGCGCAAGGGAAGCGTTTTATCCGCTCGGTCGCCGAGATGCGCGCATGGGATTACCAGCAAATGAATGAAAAGCTGTGGCGTTTTCTGGATGAACTCACGCTGGCGCACTCACAGAAATAACCCCACCAGGAGTGCAACTTATTACCCGGCTAACGGTCTGAGGTGCAGTGATTCTCGCATGAAAAAGGATTTTACCATGAAGAAAATTGTCTGCGCCGTCGTTGCGCTCCTGCTGACTCTACCCGCCTGGGCGAAACTAAACGCCCATGAAGAAGCTCGCATTAACGCCATGCTTAATGCGCTGGCGCAGAAACAGGATCTGACATTCGTTCGTAACGGTGATGCGCATAACTGCGAGGAAGCCGTATCGCACCTGCGCTTAAAACTGGGTAACACGCGCAATCGTATCGACACCGCCGAACAGTTTATCGATAAAGTCGCGTCGTCGTCGTCCATCACCGGAAAACCCTATATCGTTAAAATTCCCGGTAAAAGCGATGAAAACGCGCAGCCTTATTTACATGCGCTTATTGCGGAAACGGATAAAACGGTTGCGCCGTAAGGGAAGTAAACCGCAGCAATGAAGCTGGCGGTGCGCAATGGGTTATTCTCATGCAACAGACCTGCCAGGCAGATCTGTTGCTTAAAAAGTAGAGCAGGATTAACGCTTATAAGTACTCAAATCAATCGTCTGCTCGTTACACCGCCCTTCTTTCGTGTCGTATTTTTGCAGGTATTCCTTCGCCAGTTTCTCCGCCTGTTTTCGTTCATCGGAACTCATACTGTTCTCAAAACGTCCCCGGTCTATCAATCCCCATTTAGAACCTCGCGTCGCTGCTACCGTGAGCCATGCCCACGCCTGAACATATTCGTGTCGATAAGCATAAGTCGCACCAATATTTTGCTGGGCGGTACACTGACCCTTTTTAGCGGCATCCGTAAAATAGGCAAATGATTTTTCCATTATCCATTCTACTGAACGGTGCTCATCCTCGGGGGCAACATGTCCATGCTCATATAACACGCCCAGATTATTTGTCGCTTTTGCGCTCCCTTGAGCTGCGGCTTTTTGATACCAAAAAACGGCTTTCTCCACATCACGCTCCACACCATCGCCAATATGATATTTACGGCCCAGTTGAAACTGCGCATTCATATCCCCTCGATCTGCCTGTTGCTGTAACTCATCCAACGAGGTTTCTGCATAGGCAAGAGGGGCAATGGCGTAAAACAAACCGACAAAAATCAGTGTCCGGAAAGCAGATTTCATGAAATTAATTCCTTTAATTACGTAGCGTCATCATCCTTTTTGACGTGTTTTTATGCCTAAAGATAGCTTTCTGTATGTCTGATTCCGCACCATCGACAATGTGATATTTCCGGCCCAGTTGAAATTGTGCGGTCATATCCCTTTTGCAGTCACTTATCCAATGAGTTTCAGTTTGAACAGAGGAGACATGGTGCAACTAGCAGGAAAAATCGCGCAATTCCTGGTCAATTTCATAGCATTGGCGATCATATTTAAATCCCTGCCCCCTGGCTAAAATGCTCTTCACCAAACACGCCGGTAGACAAGTAACGGTCGCCGCGATCGCAGATAATTGCCACCACTACCGCACCGGGCGTGGCTCGTGCGACGCGTAACGCACCCGCTACCGCGCCGCCGGAACTCACGCCGCAGAAAATCCCTTCACGCACCGCCAGTTCACGCATGGTGTTTTCGGCATCATTCTGATGAATATCCAGCACCTCATCCACCAGCGAAGCGTTAAATATGCCCGGCATATATTCCGCAGGCCAGCGGCGAATTCCCGGAATACTGCTGCCCTCTTCCGGCTGCAGGCCAACGATAGTGACCGGCTTTTCCTGCTCGCGCAGAAAACGCGACACGCCGGTAATGGTGCCGGTGGTGCCCATGCTGGAAACAAAATGGGTGATGCGACCTGACGTTTGCCGCCAGATTTCCGGGCCGGTGGTGGTGTAGTGGGCGTAGGGGTTATCAGGATTATTAAACTGATCGAGCAGTTTGCCCTCGCCTCGCTCAGACATAGCGAGCGCCAAATCGCGCGCCCCTTCCATTCCCTGCTCTTTAGTGACCAGAATCAGTTCCGCGCCATAGGCCCGCATTGCCGCCTGACGCTCCTGGCTCATGTTGTCCGGCATCAACAGCTTCATGCGATAACCTTTCAGCGCGGCGATCATCGCCAGCGCAATGCCAGTGTTGCCGCTGGTCGCTTCAATCAGGACATCGCCCGGTTTAATTTCCCCGCGCTTTTCCGCCTCGACAATCATCGATAGCGCCGCGCGATCTTTCACCGATCCTGCCGGATTATTGCCTTCCAGCTTGACCCAGATTTCACTGCCGTTATCCGGCGCCAGACGTTGTAATTTGACCAGCGGCGTATTACCGATGGTTTGTTCTAATGTATTCACGTTTTCAGCTCGTAAAAAAGCCCGGTATGCGTAGCGCCACCGGGCGATAACTATACAAATTAACCTATCAGGCCGATTGCGCCAGAGCAAGTTCCTCTTCACGCGTTTCAATACGCTGGTCGCCGTTATACAGACGCGCTTTTTGCAGTCCAACAAACAAACGCTCGCCGCGAACCGGAACATCCTCACCCGCCATCACCACCGTCAGCGGATCGTGATACCACCCCAGCGGCTGCACCACTAGCTGTGTATAGTGACCTTTCGGGCTGGCCTCAATGACCTGTACTGGTAGCGGAGAATCCAGGCTGGTGCGGCGGCTAATATCCACCTCCCACGGACGCAGGAACAGATCGACCGGCCCCTGGTACGCGGGCGTATAACCCAGCGGCCAGCGATGCGCGCCAACGTGAAACTGCCCGCCGCGGACGGTGCCTGTCAGGCGGTTCACCTCGCCCATAAACTCCAGTACGAAGCGGGTTGCCGGTTCACGCCACACTCGATCCGGCGCATCAGCCTGTTCGATATTGCCCTGACTCATCACCACCACCCGATCCGCCACTTCCGTCGCTTCTTCCTGATCGTGGGTGACAAAGACGCTGGTGAATTTCAGTTCTTCATGTAGCTGGCGCAACCAGCGACGTAACTCTTTACGTACCTGGGCATCCAGCGCGCCAAAGGGTTCATCCAGCAGTAGAATTTGCGGTTCCACGGCAAGCGCGCGCGCCAGCGCCACGCGCTGTTTTTGTCCGCCGGAAAGCTGGGCGGGGAAGCGATCCGCGAGGTGCGCCAGTTGCACCATCTCCAGCAATTGCGTCACTTTCGTTTTAATCGCCGCCGCAGTTGGGCGGTCGCGTCGCGGCAGCACCGTCAGACCAAAAGCAATGTTGTCAAACACCGTCATATGGCGAAACAGCGCATAGTGCTGAAACACAAAACCGACTTTACGCTCACGCGCGTGCAGGCGGCTAACGTCCGTACCGTGGAAACGAATATGGCCGCTGGACTGATGTTCCAGCCCAGCAATAATGCGCAGCAGCGTCGTTTTGCCGGAACCTGACGGCCCCAACAAGGCAACCATCTGGCCGGAAGGAATATCCAGCGAGATATCATTCAGTACCTGAGTACGACCAAACGATTTCTTAATTCTGGCGATCTCAATGCTCATGATTTTCCTCCTGTTGCGCGCGTTTTTCCTGATTCTCCAGACGCCATTGCAACATGCTCTTCAAAAACAGGGTAATAATCGCCATTAGCGTCAACAATGCGGCGGCGGTAAAGGAGCCGACGGTGTTGTAGTCCTGCTCCAGTAATTCAATCTGTAACGGTAGCGATAACGTTTCGCCGCGAATCGAGCCGGACACCACCGACACCGCGCCGAACTCGCCAATCGCGCGGGCGTTGGTTAACACCACGCCGTAAAGTAGCGCCCAGCGAATATTCGGCAACGTCACGCGGCGAAACATTTGCCAGCCGGATGCGCCCAGTAAAATCGCCGCCTCATCTTCCTGACTGCCCTGACTGAGCATCACTGGCACCAGTTCGCGCACCACAAACGGGCAGGTGACAAAAATAGTGACCAGTACCATCCCCGGCCAGGAGAACATCATTTGCAAATTATGCTCATCCAGCCAGCCGCCCAACGGGCCGTTGGAGCCATAAAACAGCAGATAAACCAGACCGGCCACCACCGGCGAGACGGCAAAGGGAATATCCAGCAGGGTCAGCAGTAGCTGACGTCCGGGGAAGTTAAAGCGCGTCACCAGCCACGCCAGCAGAATGCCGAACACCAGATTCACCGGCACTGCGATCAAGGCAATCAACACCGTCAGCCAGATGGCGTGCAGCATGTCCGGATCGGCCAGATTTTGCAGTACCGGCATTAACCCTTTGCTGAACGCCTGCACGAAGATGTAAATCATCGGCACCAGCAGGATAAACGCCGAAACCAGCATCCCGACGCCAATCAAAAACCATTTTCCCCAGTTAATGCGGGGGACGTCGTATCGCTTCAATTGAGTCACTTCCGCCATTAATGACCTACCACACGTCGACCAAAGCGACTTTGCAGAGTGTTAATTGAGAACAGCAGCAGCAGTGACGCCGCAAGGATCACCGAGGCAATCGCGCTGGCGGCTGGGTAATCAAACTCCTGCAAGCGCACAAAAATCATCAGCGAGGTCACTTCTGTTTTCCAGGCGATATTTCCGGCGATAAAAATCACCGCGCCAAACTCGCCCAGGCTACGGGTAAAAGAGAGCGCCACGCCGGCAATCAGCGCAGGCGACAGCTCAGGCAGCACGACTTTGCGAAAACTTTGCAGGCGGGTGGCCCCCAGCGTTTGTGCCGCTTCTTCATATTCCGGCCCCAGCTCTTCCAGTACCGGCTGGACAGTGCGCACCACAAATGGAATGCTGGTAAAGGCCATCGCCACCGCAATACCGAGCCAGGTATAGGTCACTTTGATATCAAACTGCGCTAGAAACTGACCGTAGAAACCGTTCACTGAGAACAGCGAGGCCAGCGTTAACCCCGCCACCGCTGTCGGCAGCGCAAACGGCAGATCCATCAGCGCATCCAGTAACGTGCGCCCAGGAAAACGGTAGCGGGTTAAAATCCACGCCATCAGCAGGCCAAACACGCCGTTAAAAATCGACGCCACAAATGCCGCCAGTAGCGTCACTTTATAGGCAGCCACCACCTGAGGGTTGGTCACGACATCCCAGTATTGCGACCAGCTCATCTGTGAGAGCTGCATCACCAGCGCGCTCAACGGCAACAGCAGGATCAGGCAGACAAACAGCAAACTGGTGCCGAGGCTTAACGTAAAGCCGGGCAGCACGCGTCGGGAAGAAACGGCAAGCATTACTTACGCCCCGCCGCCAACAGTTTGTCCAGCTCGCCGCCGCTGGCAAAGTGCGTTTTCATCACTTCCGGCCACGTGCCAAACTTGTCTTCCACGCGGAACAGTTCGGTCTGCGGGAATTTATCTGCTTGCTTGCCCATGATTTCCGGGTTATTCACGCGGTAGTAGTAATGGGTGATGATGGTCTGCGCCTGCGGGCTATACAGCCAGTTCAGGTAAGCTTTGGCGGCTTTTTCTGTGCCGTTGGCCTTCACGTTTTTATCCACCCAGGCAACCGGGAACTCAGCAAGAATGTTCGTTTTCGGGATCACCACTTCAAATCCCTGGGCTTCATATTGTTTGCGGATGTTGTTCACTTCCGATTCAAAACTAATCAGCACATCGCCCAGACCACGCTCGGCAAAGGTAGTCGTAGCGCCGCGACCGCCGGTATCAAACACTTCGACGTTTTTCAGGAACTGGGTCATAAACTGTTCGGTTTTGGCTTTATCGCCGCCGTCCGCGTTATCCGCCGCGCCCCATGCCGCCAGATACGTGTAACGGGCGTTGCCGGAGGTTTTCGGGTTAGGGAAAATCAGCTTCACGTCGGAACGTACAAGATCGCTCCAGTCGTGAATATTTTTCGGGTTCCCCTTGCGCACCAGGAAGCCCATCGTGGAATAGAATGGCGAACTGTTGTTCGGCAGACGGCTTTGCCAGTCGGCAGGGATCAGTTTGCCTTTATCATGGAGAATCTGTACGTCGGTCACCTGATTGTAGGTCACGACGTCTGCCTTCAGTCCCTGCAAAATCGCCAGCGCCTGTTTTGATGACCCGGCATGAGACTGCTTAATCGTCAGCTTATCGCCGCCGTTCTCCTTCGCCCATTGTTGCTCAAACGGCGGGTTAAGGGCGGCAAACAGCTCGCGGGAGACATCGTATGAGCTGTTCAGCAGCTCCGTTGCCTGCGCCTGCCCTACCAGTAACAGCATTGCTGCCAGCGTCAGGGGTCTCTTTTTCAGTAAGTTAACGGCCATTGCGCACCCTTATAAATTTAATGACTTTCTTATGGTCATCATATTTATAACCAGCGCTAAAGGAGTAACGGTTTTATATACCGTTTGATGATTTGAAAGTTGAAAAGGGAATAAGAGAATCCCTCCCCACGCGGCGCGGGGAGGAGACCGGCATCAATCAGACGCCTACGCTTACGCTTTCAGGCAGGGTACTGCCGCCATCAATGACGTTTTGCGTTCCGGTAAGATAGCTGGACTCATCGGAAGCCAGAAATGCCGCCAGTTCCCCTACTTCCAGCGGATCGGCAAGACGGCGTAGCGGAATAGCTTTTGCCATTTCCGTTAATACCGATTCCGGATCGTCAGGATTAGACTGACGGGCAATGCTTTCCGCCATCGGCGTTCTTACATAACCGGGGCAAATGGCATTCACACGAATACCGGACTGCGCATACTCTACCGCCAGCGATTTGGTTAAACCGACAATGGCGGCTTTTGACAGCGCATAGGCCGTTTCACCCGGGTCCGCCACCATATCTCCCGTGACGGAAGACATCATCACAATGCGGCCATCTTTACGTTTAATCATCTCCGGCAGGACGGCTTTGGTGACGTTCCAGACACCTTTAATATTAATATCAATGTGGAAATCGCGATCTTCTTCACTCATATCGAGGAAGTTGCCCAGACGGCACACGCCAGCGTTATTCACCAAAATATCAATTCTACCTTCAGTCTCTTTGGCGCGCGCAACCGCCGCCTGCACCGAAGCAAAATCTCTGACGTCGGCTTTAACGGCAGTACAGCGATGCCCGCGCCCGCCCAGCTCATCCGCCAGCTTTTCAATCTCATCGGAGATATCCAGCAAGATTAAGTTCGCGCCGTGGCGTGCGAATACGCGAGCGATCCCTTCGCCAATGCCCTGCGATGCGCCCGTAATCAATGCTGTCTTGCCCGTGAGTTTACCCATTTTCAATGTCTCCTTTTGAATATGGAGTCTTACACTCCATTAACACTGAAAATACAGTAATAACAAATAAGTGCTGAGGAATAGCTCACTAATTCAGGTAAATATTAGGTAAAAAAATCCCCGCGGAGGCGAGGATGGGCATTTTTATGCTGTTCTGCCTGATGGCGCGGCGCTTATCAGGCCTACCAATCGTAGGTCGAATAAAGCGTTTGCGCTGCCATCCGACAGGGTTTTACTTATAGCGCTAACAGGCGATCCAGCGACGGCGCAAAATAGTAGCCGCCAGTCACCGGCTTGGTGAAGCGCAGCATCGCGTCGCGTTTACCGTCGGTATCGCCGAACATACTCAGAAGCTGCTGTTCGATATTGTGCAGACGTGCGCAGTAAGCGCAGAAATAGAGACCATGAGTACCGCTGGCGGTACCGTATGGCAGGCTCTGGCGCACAATCTTCAGCCCTTTGCCATCTTCTTTGAGATCCACGCGGCTCAGGTGAGACGTTGCCGGACGCGCATCGCCGTCAATCTCTTCATTGGCTTCTTTGGTACGCCCGATCATCATCTCCTGATCGTGGATACTCATCCGGTTAAGTTGCTTGAGATTGTGTTCCCAACGTTGCACGAACACATAACTGCCGCCGGCATCCACGCCATCTTTGATCACCGCCACTTCACGACGCGTCTCTTCGCCCGCCGGGTTCTCTGTCCCGTCGACAAAGCCGCTCAGATCGCGTTCTTCCACCCAACGGAAGCCGTGAACTTCTTCTTTCACGTCGATACAGTCGCCGAAGGCTTCCATCGCCGCCTGGGCAACAGAAAAATTCACATCGTGGCGCAGGGAAAGGATATGGATCAGCACGTCATACTGCGTGGCCGGCGCCAGCCCTTTACCATAAGGAATAAAATCTTTCAGTTCTTCCGCCCCGACGCCGCCGCTCAGGGCGCGCCAGGTGTTGTTGCCAAACGCCACAACGGCCCCAAGATGGGCGTCCGGAAATTTGACTTCGAAGGTCGCCAGTTTATCGGCAAATGTTCTGCTGGCCGCGCGCAGGGCGTCCAGGTCGCCTTTCACATTGGCTTCAATCCAAATTGCCGCACGGCAATGTTCCGGCAAAATGCCACTTTGAACCTGAGACATGATTCCTCCTGAAAATGAGAATGCCACGCAGTCGTGGCATTAATGGAGGCTATTTTACCTTGTTTTTAAGCGAAGCGGTTTGTTCAGGCGCAAATTAACGACGCCAGATAATTTTGCGCACGTCCCAGTTTTTTAAGATGTCATCAGGAGGCATTAAGCCTTCCGGTCCGCTCCACTCGCCGGAAAAAACATAGCTAATATGCTGACTTCCCTCGGCTTTACATTCGACGCTGGTATGGCTATCGCTGGAAACCGGCTCGCAGTGACCAAACGCTTTGCTGTAAAGGTCGCTAAACGGCGTACCGATTTTGCCCCCCGCGGCGGTTGGGATATCGCTGTCCAGCACATCAATACGGCTCACGGTTCCCTGCTCGCCGTTGATCACCATCGCGACATTGTCGCCCTTCATCGCTTCGAAAAAGCGCACCACGTTGCCGTTATCGGTTTTCATACCGCTACGCAGGCGATAATCGCCATCTAATGCCTCTGCAATAGCCGGCTCTTCCAGCGGCGTGGCGGCGGTCAGCGCTCCCACGCCTTGCTCAGTAACTTCTGTCGAGGAACCAAACCAGTTCCATGGATTTGCGGCAGACCAGTTGACCGAGGAGAGCGTCGAGCAGCCGGTCAGCGCCAGCGGCAGTGCGAGTAAAGTCAAACGCAGCGATTTCATCTCACTTCCTTTCTTTTATTAATTAACGTTGGTTGGAGTGCGGGTTCGCCAAAAAGTGCCGTTATTCTTTCTCAAGGGAAAAACAGGCACGCAAACGTTGATTGGTTAACAGCCAGATCAGCGCGACGATGTCCGCCAGCAGCAGCGCCAGCCCGACGCCGTTGACCGGGTCGCCACCCAGCCACATCACCGGCAGCCAGCACAACGACACCAGTTGAGCGAGGATCAGGAGTCTGCGCAGCCAGCGCCACACACCAGGAACCGCTTCACGCCGCCCGCTGAGTAAAAACGCCACTACCGCCGGAACGCCGGGCAACAGCCCCAGCCAAAAATTGTCATGGTCGGGATAAAAAAAGTTTAACAAAGTATTACCCTGTCCACGGGATGAACCGGCAATGACAAAGAGTACCCAAGCGCGCGCCTGAAGTAGCAGTACGCACCAGAACAGAAACGGCAGGCGTAAACGTCCGTGTACATCATAATCGGCTGGATGAAACTCAGTACTCTTCATCTTCAATCAGGCGTTTACCCAAACTTAGGGCGTCAGAATGCTCATACCCCAGACGTTCATACATGCCCAGCACAACGTCGTTATCATCACGCACCATAATTTGGATTTTCGGACACCCGCGGGCGATGAGTTTTTTTTCCAGCCGGTTAAGCAACGCATTCGCAATGCCGCGCCCGCGGAACTCCGGGTGAACGCCCAGGTAATACGCCGAGCCGCGATGCCCGTCATAACCGCCCATTACCGTACCGACGACTTCGCCGCTAACTTCCGCAACGAGGAACAAGCTGACATCGTGATTCACCTTGCGTTCAATATCCATTTCAGGATCGTTCCATGGACGCAGCAGGTCGCAACGCTCCCAGAGGGTGATCACCTCTTCGAAATCTTCCTGGCGAAAAACGCGTATTTCCATGGTATTCGTTGCCTTTTCGGGTGGAAAAACCAAGATTATGGCGCAAACATCTGATTCAGCCAATATCTGACGCGATGTAGCGGAAAAAATGGCATAATGGCGATGTGTCACGTATTGAAATGAAAAGTAAAACAATTCTCATCACCAACTGTCGTAACGGATTACGCGATACGATATAACATCTTGAACTTAATTTTCACAACTCAGGCCGTATGAGCACTTTTAAACTCCTAAAAACTCTCACTTCGCGCCGCCAGGTACTCAAAACAGGTCTGGCGGCCCTGACGCTGTCAGGTATGTCGCACGCAATAGCCAAAGAAGAAACGCTAAAAACCAGTAATGGTCACAGCAAACCCAAAACCAAAAAAACCGGCAGTAAACGGTTGGTGATGCTCGACCCCGGACACGGCGGCATCGATACCGGCGCGATTGGCCGCAACGGTTCTCAGGAAAAACACGTCGTACTGGCAATTGCCAAAAACGTACGCGCTATTTTGCGAAATCACGGAATCGATGCGCGTTTAACCCGGACAGGGGATACCTTTATTCCGCTGTACGATCGGGTGGAAATCGCCCATAAGCACGGCGCGGATCTGTTTATGTCCATTCATGCCGATGGTTTTACCAACCCGAAAGCGGCGGGCGCTTCCGTTTTTGCGCTTTCCAACCGCGGGGCCAGTAGCGCCATGGCGAAGTATCTCTCCGAGCGTGAAAACCGCGCGGACGAAGTGGCGGGTAAAAAAGCCACTGACCGGGATCATCTATTACAACAAGTTTTGTTTGATCTGGTGCAAACCGATACGATTAAAAACAGTCTGACGCTGGGTTCGCATATTCTCAAGAAAATCAAACCTATACATAAATTACACAGCCGCACTACCGAACAAGCGGCTTTCGTGGTGCTAAAATCACCGTCAATTCCGTCGGTACTGGTCGAAACCTCGTTTATTACCAATCCGGAAGAAGAACGCCTGCTGGGCACGACGGCGTTTCGCCAGAAAATCGCTACGGCGATCGCCAACGGCATCATCAGTTATTTTCACTGGTTTGATAATCAGAAAGCACACACGAAGAAACGGTAATCATGAAACCCGATGCACATCACGTAAAACAGTTTCTGCTACGCCTGCAGGATGATATTTGCCAAACGTTATCCGCTGTGGATGGCACAAACTTTGTCGAAGATAGCTGGCGACGCGAAGCGGGCGGCGGCGGACGTAGCCGGGTATTACGCAACGGCGGGATTTTCGAACAGGCGGGCGTTAATTTCTCTCACGTTCACGGCGATGCAATGCCCGCATCCGCCACCGCGCATCGGCCAGAACTGGCCGGGCGTAGCTTTGAAGCGATGGGCGTATCGCTGGTGGTGCATCCGCACAATCCGTATATTCCCACCAGCCATGCTAACGTGCGCTTTTTTATTGCCGAAAAACCGGGCGCCGATCCGGTGTGGTGGTTTGGCGGCGGGTTCGATTTAACGCCCTATTACGGCTTTGAAGAGGATGCCGTTCACTGGCATCGCACCGCCCGCGACCTGTGCCAGCCGTTTGGCGACGATGTGTATCCGCGTTATAAAAAGTGGTGCGACGACTACTTTTTCCTCAAGCATCGTAACGAGCAGCGCGGCGTTGGCGGCCTTTTTTTTGACGATTTGAATACGCCGGATTTCGACCACTGTTTTGCTTTTATGCAGGCGGTCGGTAACGGCTACACCGAGGCGTATTTACCGATTGTCGAACGACGCAAAGCGATGGTCTGGGGCGAGCGGGAGCGTAATTTTCAACTTTATCGCCGCGGTCGCTACGTGGAGTTCAATCTGGTATGGGACAGAGGCACCCTGTTTGGTCTGCAAACCGGCGGGCGCACTGAATCTATCCTGATGTCGATGCCGCCGCTGGTGCGCTGGGAATACGACTGGCAGCCAGAAGCGGGTAGCCCGGAAGCGGCGCTGAGCGAGTTTATTCAGGTACGCGACTGGATTTAAACACATATGACATTAAGGAAGTAGCAATGAACGCCCGCCTCATATCTGCGCCCTCATTATCCCCTGAAGAGCAAAAAAACAGGTTAGCTGAATTTTTTCGCGAATACTGGGGAACGCAACAAATAAACGATTACCATACAGATACAACGTTCCACGTGAACCATAAAAAACAGTATTGCGATCTACGATGGTCAGAAAAATATATTGATGTCGATTATTGGTGTAGCCGCGAAATACACCATAAAGAGTGGTCTAAGTTCCTGATCGCAATAACCACCGCACTGCATACCCCAATACCACCTTATTACCTTGATTTTAATGTTAAAGGGCGCCGAACAACTCTACGAAAAAGACATCGTCGCACAGAGAGTAAAATTGGATGTTTTATCTATCCTTATAAAGAAGATCCGGATGGGGGATGGGATTATAATGTTGACTGTCTGATGATTTACGAGTCCGATTTTGAGATACTGGCCGCTGGAATTAATAAGCTATACCCACGAAATCGTGAGGATAAATCCTTTGATTACACAAGCTGGAATGAATTTACGCTTGCTGAATGCGAGAAAATAATCTCGCACTGGCTGATAATTGCGCGCAGTAACGGAGAGTACGCTTCCTTTATTCAATATGTTATAGAATGGATACAACCGCTTCTGCATCAATATGATAGCATCATGATTGAAGGGAATTTATGATGCTTTACGGGTTTATCTGCCCCTTCTGCCAAACAACGGCAACGTCTTATCAGCAAACATAAACGCTCATCCTCATGACCTGATGACAAAACTGTTTTGCACGTTGTGCGCGCGGTTCCCCGGAGGCGGCGCTGGCGCGCCTTGTCCGGGCTACCAACCACAGACAGCAGCGAATCCGTAGGCCCGGTAAGGCGCCAGCCGCCACCGGGCAATTCCCGACACGCGCACGTTATCAGCAACCGGAGAGCCTACCCATCAATATCAAGCCCATTGCCGCATCCGTTGATGCAGCGTCAACGACGGTTTTTCGGCAAATAATTGCTGATAATCGGTGGCAAATTGCCCCAGATGCCAGAATCCCCACTGCATCGCGGCATCTTTGACCGTGGTGCTCTGCGACCACGGGCTAATCAGTTCCCGGCGTACCGCGTTTAAGCGAATACGTTTCAGCCACGCATTGGGGCCAATGCCCAAAATGGCGTGAAACGCATTTTGCAGCGTGCGGCGGCTAACGTGTAGCTGGTTACATAAGTCGAGCACTGTCAGCGGCTCCGACATATTTTCCAGCACATATTCCCGCGCCCGCGACAGTAGCCTACGATATCCCTGATGGCTGATGCTCTCGGCGCTATGAATCGGCTTCGCCTCTTCCAGCATCGTGCCCATCGCCAGCAACAAATTATCACTCAAGACCTTACGCACCGCAGGTTGATGCAGGGTTTCAGGACTCTCGCTAAAGGTGGCCAGCGCCTGCTGCACAAAGCCCCACAGCGCCGCTTTATGCTGCTCTTTTACCTCCAGCGCTAACTGGTTACGCAGCATATGCAGCACCCTTTCCGGGTTATGCAAAAACGTGGCCTGACGGGAAATAACATCTTCCGAGATAACGACGCCCAGAATGGTGTAATCATCCGGCGTGCTCAGTTCAAACTCGGTGCCTCCCGGTCGGGTGGCAATCTCGGCGCTGCCGAGCCCCTGCGCGCCGATAAATCCCTGTTCGCCGCGCGTCGCCGGAATACCAAACCAGAAAGAGTTTGGCCAAACCAGACACGACTGACGCAGCGCCAGGCCGGTGTATTCACGGAACACCTGAATCTCATCAAGCAGGATTTCCGTGAACTCGCCATGAAATTTACCCGGGTGTAACTGATCGTAGATCTGCTGCCAGGCGGTGATAGTCAGAGCATGTTCATAGACATCCGTCGTCCGTCGCTGATGAACATTGTCCACCTCGACTCTGGGCGTAAGTTTAACGTCTTCGGGTAACGCTTCATGATAAAGATGGTGCAAATTCGCTGTACGGGTCTTTTTCATGATCTTCTATGCCGGACGCCCGCCAGGATGCCCGGCCCTCCGACAGATTAATTTTTGATGCGATAGCGACTACTGCGTTTACGCAACGCTCCGTCAGAAAAGAGTTGTTCCAGCACGTTTCTGGCCTGCTCCAGCGGCCAGCCAAAATGCGCGGCAACCTCTCCCGCCGTCATTCCCTGGCGTACTGATGCCAGCAGCGCCAGTAACGCTTCAGCGAACTCAGGCGTTGCGGGTACCTGGGGCGCTTTCTCAGTCGGCGTTGTCGCACGCGCAAACCCGCCAATCAGCCACTGGGTGTCCTCTTCCGGACGACCAATTTCTTTGCGGCTAATCACACGGCCTGTGCGCTGCGCGGCGGCGCTTCCGGCATCCAGCGCCGCACGACACGCCGCCAGATCGCCCTCCACCACCAGCGTGAGCCTGCCAGGGTCGAGCACTTGATGACTGAGCAAACGCACGTTGGCCGCTTTCAGCATGGCATCCGCCGCATCGACGGCGGCGACCATTCCGTCCACTTCCAGTAATCCCAGGGCATTGATCATTGGCAGCCTCCGTTACGCACGCTGGACAGGGTTACGGGCGATATCCAGCACGGCGTCGGTAAAGGCATTGCAGGCGGCTTTACACGCGGCCTGGCTTCCCGTTAAGAACGCGGCCGAATAGTTGGTTTCCGACGGCGGCGGCACGTAAGTCACCAGCTGAACGTCAGCGGATTTCATCGCCGCGTCAATGCCGAATGTCGCTTCCAGCGGCGGCGCCACCAGGTAGGCCATTGGATCGCCCAGCGCGATACCTGCGGTAGACGAGAGGTACGAGCCGGTACGCGAAACCACATGCGCCAGGAATGCGGTATTTTCCGCATCGTTCGCCCACTGGAACGCCGCGCCGTTTTCAATGCTGGCGACCATTGCATCCAGACCGGCGCGGACTTCCGCCGGGTTCGGTCCGCCCAGCATAATCAACACCTCACCAGCGGTAGGCGACGGCCCGTGAGCCGCCCCGGCATAGAGGGAGCGGCCATAGACTACTTCCACCATCGCCTGTTTGGTCGCTTCGTCAGCGGCAATATAGGTCACATCATCAGAATCTGCCGTGATGAGTCCGAGGCTACGGATATGTGGCGGTAATTTAAGTTCCCGCGCAAAGCCGTCATTCACGGAGGCAATCACGCGCATGGCAGTTACTGAAGGTCGAATCAAATCTAATGCAGGCATGATGTCTCCTTAACGGGTCATGTTGATGCCGGACGCTTTCTGCTCCAGCATCCGTTTGGCCAAATCCACAATCACGGCGGCAGCTTCTACTGGCGGCGTCCCCCCCTGATGAATGTTTGAAATACAGGTTCTGTCGGCCTCGACGGTGGTCGCCACGCGCGGGGAATAGACGGCGTAGCAGGAGAGGCTTTCCGACTGCCCCAGCCCCGGACGTTCGCCCACCAGCAGGATGACGACCTTCGCGCCGAGAATTTCGCCAATCTGATCTTCAATCTTCACGCGGCCATAGCGCACAAAGAACGGCGTGCCGACGTTCAGCCCGGCCTGCTTCAGACCGGCAAGCAGCGGCGGCAGGATCTCTTCATAGTTGGCGGTGATCGCATCCGTAGAGAGGCCATCGGAGACCACTACCTGCACATCCGGGTTCATCACGCACTGTGACTTCAGCGCGTCAATGGCTTCCGGACTCAGGCGACGCCCCATATCCGGGCGCGTCAGGTACAGGTTTTTGTCGCTGATCTCCGAACGCACTTCCAGCAGCCCTTGCGCTTTTACCCACTCTTCCGGCACTTCTTTGAGCACGGTATCTTTCGAACGGGAGTGATCCGCCAGGAAGCGCAACAGCGCCTGGGTGCGCGGACGCGGCCCGGCACGACCCGTACAGACGCGTGCCGCAGTACTGCGACGCAGTTCGGTCAGCACGTCCGCACGATGCGGATTCTCGACGCCAATCCAGGCTTTTGCCTCCACGGAACCTAAATCCAGCGCGCAGCTTTCGGTCACCGTCGGCGCGGCGCACTGCGGCTTTACGCCTACCTGCGTTGACGGCGCGACGGGCTGCGGTACGTCCTGTCCCATTGACGCCATCACGCTACGTACAATTTCTTCAATCTGTTTTTGATCCATGGTGTTATCCCCGCGTCATCAGAAGAACAGTGACGGATCGCCCGCCCGTTTGGTCAGACGACCGTTTGCCATAATGCCCATCGTTTCTAGCCAGCGTTCAAACTCCGGCGACGGCCGTAAATTCAGCAACTGACGGACGGTGGCGGTATCGTGGAAAGCGGTGGTCTGGTAGTTGAGCATGATGTCGTCGCCGAGCGGCATCCCCATGATGTAGTTACAGCCGGCAGTGGCGAGCAGAATCATCAGGTTTTCGTTAAGGTTCTGGTCGGCGTCGGCATGGTTGGTATAGCAGCAGTCGCAGCCCATCGAGATGCCGCTCAGCTTGCCCATAAAGTGATCTTCGAGACCGGCGCGGATAATCTGCCTGTCGTTGTAGAGATATTCCGGCCCGATAAAGCCCACCACGGTGTTCACCAGGAACGGATCGTAGTGGCGAGCCAGCCCGTAGTTACGCGCTTCCATCGTCACCTGGTCGGCACCAAAGTTCGCGCCAGCAGAGAGCGCAGACCCTTGCCCGGTTTCAAAGTACAGGCAGTTTTCCCCGGCGATGCGGTTGAACTCCGCCCCCACAGCCCGCGCTTCGTCGAGCATCGCCAGCTCGACGCCGAACTCTTTTAAGCCCTTCTCGCTGCCGCAAATGCTCTGGAAAATCAGTCCGCCCGGCGCGCCGCGACGAATCGCTTCAATCTGGGTGGTGACGTGCGCCAGCACGCAGCCCTGGGTCGGAATATTGAATTTATCGATAACGCCGTAAACGGTGTCGAGCACGCGGGTCAGGTTCTCCACGTCATCGGTCACCGGGTTAACGCCGATCACCGCATCGCCCGCGCCGAAAGAAAGCCCTTCGTAGATTTGCGCGGCGATACTCTGTACATCGTCACGGGTATCGTTCGGCTGCAAACGGCAGCTAAAGGTGCCCGGAATACCGATGGTGGTATTGGCTTTTTTGATCACCGGCATTTTCTTGCCGCCGTAGATCAGGTCAGCGTTGGAGCAGATTTTCGCTACTGCCGCCACCACTTCGGAGGTCAGGCCTTTGCGGGTAAACGCGATGTCGTCCACGGAGGTTTCATCGCTCAGCACGTATTCACGCAGTTCGCTGATGCTCCAGTTTTTAATCCGGTTATAGGCCGTTTCGTTGACGTCGTCCTGAATCAGGCGCGTCACGCAGTCCTCTTCATAGGCAATCACCGGATTGTTGCGGATATCCGCCACCGTCATTTCCGACAGTACCTGTTTTGCCGCTACGCGCTCCTGCGAACTTGCCGCGGCAACCCCGGCCAGCACATCCCCCGAACGCAGTTCGTTGGCTTTAGCCAGTACCTCTTTTACATCCTTAAACTGATAAACATTGCCGAACAATGTGGTCTTTAGTTTCATAAGTCGTTCCCTCAGGAAGGAAATGCGAGTGATTTCACCGTCACCGGCACAACCGATCCGCCAAAAAGAGGCGTACCAATGTCGATATAGTCTCCCGCCCGCACGACCACCTCATCGATGACCGCCAGCGGAAGTTGCGGTAACTGTGGGCGCAATAACATGCCCAGCGCTTTACCAAAATCCTGCTCGGCCACCACCAGCAGGGGATGTGGATTGGGATAACGCGCGACAAAAGCCGTCAGCGCGTTGATGACCGTGAGTAATGCGGCGTAACGCACCGGGAGCGTGGCGGGAAGCGCCAGCACGTAAGCGTCGGTTTGCGGGTCGAGATCAAGCTGGAGAAGCGCCTGCCGCCAGGCGTTCACCAGATCGGCGTCATCCTGCGGGATCGCCACCGGCAGGTTGCGCAGCGGCAGTTGGACGTCTTCCAGCCAGATAGTACTGCCGGAAAGCGAGAGCGTATGGGCCCCCGCGCCAATCACCGTGGCGCGCACGGTTTGCGCCGGAAACTGCACGTTCATCTCGCGCAGACGCGGGTGCTCATGCAGCGCGGTCGCCAGCAGCGGCCCGATATCAGAAAAGCAGAACGGATCGGCAGGTTGATTGCGGTAGCATTCACCTACCCCACCGGAAAGGGTAATCACCTCCGGCGTAATATCGGCGGGCAGTAGCCCGGTTTGCATCAGCGATTGCGCCAGCGGCGAGAGCGCGCCAGTGATAACCTCGACGATGAGATCCGCCATCCGCCGCGCCACCTGCCCCAACTGTGCGGCAGCTAAGGCGCGAGCATCAGTACCCGAACCGAACACCTCATCGATAATCATCTGCCCCGGCTGGTGGGCATAAACCACGCGCCCCTGAGCGTCGGTTTCCAGCAGGCGACCACCGACGTTAAGGCAGGCGGTGCCGCTGACTTTTCCCGCGTCAAACAGCGCGTAGTTAGACGTGCCGCCGCCGATATCAATATTCAGCACCCGGCACATCCGCTGCTCAGACAAGCTTTGCGCTCCGGCGCCGTGACCGGCAATGACTGATTCCAGATGCGGCCCGGCGCTGGCGACCACAAAGTCGCCCAGCGACTGCGAGAGCGCCATGACCGCCGGACGGGCGTTGCGGGTTTTGGCGCTTTCGCCGGTGATAATGATAGCCCCGGAGTCCACCGATTCAGGCGCGATGCCTGCGGCCTGATACTGGGCCAGAATCAGCGCTTTAAGTTCGGCCTCTTTCAGACCGCCCTGCTTATCCACGGGCGTAAAGAAGACCGGGCTTTGCCAGCTAATGTCGCGTTTGATGAATTCGTAGCGCGGCACCTGCGACACCGCCGCACGGTTAACCAACTCCAGGCGCGAGAAGATCACCTGCGTGGTGGTGGTGCCGATATCGATACCGACGCTCAGTAGCTGGCGAGTGTTCACGATTGCGCCTCCACTTCGGTTTTCACCTGGGCGGCGTCATCTTTCGGCACCAGCATCATCGCCACGCCAATCGCCGTCACGCCGCCGATCAGCTTGCCAACGATCATCGGGAAGATCATGGCGTTCATGTTGGCGGCGGCGAAGCCTAAATGGTCGCCCAGCGCGAACGCCGCAGAGACGGCAAATGCGCAGTTAATCACTTTGCCGCGGGTATCCATCTGCTTCATCATGCCGAACATGGGGATATTGTTCGCCAGGGTCGCTACCATGCCTGCCGCCGCAATATTATTTACGTTCAGCAGTTTACCGACATTCATCAACGGTTTTTCAAACCAGCGAGTCAGTAATAGCACCATCGGATACGCGCCGAGCAGCACGCAGGAGATAGAGCCGATCACTTCAATGGCGCGCATCACTTCGCCGGGTTTGTCGCCTGGCGCCATAAAGATCGGGTCGAGTCCCGGAATCAACTCCCAACCCAACAGGAATTTAACCACCGCAGCTGCCAAGCCGATGGTGATCAGCGCCACCAGAAATTTGGCGAAAATCTGGAAACCGTTGATCATTTTTTCCGGGATGAACTTCAGCCCCAGCGCTACCAGCACCGCGACGATCAATACCGGGATCATGTTCATCAGGATCAGCGCGAAGGTAAACTCCACTGGCTGACCATTGATCTGCACGCCTGAGTACATGGCGATCAATCCCCCCGCAATGCAGCCAATGGGAATGGTGACGATACCCGCCAGTACGCCAAGTGCCAGGTAGCGGCGGTCAGACGGTTCGATAATGCCGAGCGCCACCGGAATGGAGAACACAATGGTCGGCCCCATCATCGACCCAAGGATTAACCCTGAGTATAGCCACGCCGCGACATCACCGCCGGCCAGCTCTTTGGCGAGGAAGAATCCGCCCATATCACAGGCCAGCAGCGTACCCGCGAACATGGATGGGTTCGCGCCCAGCATTTCGTATACCGGGATAATAACCGGCCCCAGTACATGCGCCAGCACCGGCGCCAGCGCGGTCATACCGACCATCGCCAGCCCCAGCGCGCCCATCGCCATAAAGCCCTCTTCAAACTGGCCGCCAGACCCCTCAATACTCTTACCGAATTTACCGAGGAAGCGCGCCGACCCGCCGAACTGCGACAGGATTCTGTCCACGGCGGCAATCAGCATAAAGAACATCATGATGTACATGATGATTTCGTTAATTCCCATAGCCCTTACTCCCTGCCATTTATGATTTGTAGGCCGGATAAGACGTTTACGTCGCCTCCGGCATTAACGCCGTGTTATTGCCGGATGGCGGTGCGAGCACCTTATCCGGCCTACAGGCATTACCCGGCAGCCGCGTACAGGTCGATAATCTGTGCCTGTGTGGCGGTGCGTGGGTTACTGCGCAGACAAATATCCTCCAGCGCGGCTTGCGCCCATGCGCTGTAGTGTTCGGGTTTGGCGCCAGCGTCAGCCAGCCGTTTGCTCTGCCCCACTTCGGCAATCAGCTCGCTCACCGCCGCAATCGCATCGCGATCGTCCGATTTCTTATTGGTTAGCGCCCGACCGATTTGACTGAAGCGTTCGCGGCATACCATCCGGTTAAAGCCCATGACCGTTGGCAGCAGCATAGCGTTGGCCTGGCCGTGCGGAATATGCAGCGCCGCCCCTGGCTGGTGCGCCATCGCATGACACAGCCCCAAACCGGCGCTGGAAAAGGCCATTCCCGCCATACAGGAGGCCAGTAACATATTTTCACGCGCCGCCAGATCGTGGCCGTAACCCACGGCTTTCGGCAGCGATTTGCCAATCATCGCTATCGCGCCAATCGCCAGGCTGTCGGTAAACGGCGTGGCGTTGAGCGCGCTGTAGGCCTCAATCGCATGCGTCAACGCATCGATACCGGTCATCGCCGTCACGTTTGGCGGAACGCCTTCGGTCACGGCAGCATCAAGAATCGCCACATCCGGCATTAGTGACGCGTGTGCCAGCACCTGCTTGCGCCCGCTGACCGCGTCGATAATCACCGTCACGTTGGTGGTTTCAGAACCGGTTCCGGCGGTGGTCGGCACCGCAATCAGCGGCAGACGCGGGCGTAATGTACTGCGCTCGGTCATGGCGCTCAGCGTCTGATCAGGGTTAGTCACCAGCAGGGCAACCGCTTTCGCCGCGTCCAACACCGAACCGCCGCCAAAGGCCACTACGCCATCGCACGCCGCCTCACGCAGTTGCGCCACCGCCGCGCAAACGTCGGTAATGCACGGCTCGCCTGGCGGACACGGCCAGACCGTCATCGCCACGCCTTTCATCGCCAGGCTGCGTGCCAGCGGCGCGGTCATTCCCGCCTGATGCAGGAAGCTGTCGACCATCACAAACAGATGGCTTACGCCCCGCGCTTGCGCTTCCTGTCCACAGGCGCCGAGCGCCCCAAGTCCGCACAGCGTGACCGGCGGTACGCTGAACGTTTTCACCCGTTGCAGATTCAGGGTGTCGAATGCCTGAAACAGCGCCGTCTGTAGTTCAGCTTGCATAGAGTCCCTCCGCTTTCGCTCTCCCGCTGTTGGCTATCGCCAGCGGGGTCATAAACAGGCTGTGCTGCGGTAAATGCACCTGTAACTCCGGGAAACGCTGGCGAAATAACGCCTCCACGCCCGGCTGCATACAGGAACCGCCCGCCAGCCATAAATCAGCAATTCCTTGCCCTTCAATGTGGCGAGCAACGATTTCCGCCATTTTTTCGTACACCGGCTTCACTACCGGCCAAATCTCCTGCGCATTGCTGCGCTTGTACTGTTCCGCCTCTTCCAGGGGAATACGGCGGTTGCCCGCCAGCGTCAGGGAGATATGGTGCCCGCCAGTGGCTTCATCGGCGGAGTAAGTCACCTTGCCCTGTTTGACGATGGCAATGCCGGTAGTACCGCCGCCAATATCCACCACGCCTGCATTATCAAGCGCCAGCAGATCCGCCACCGCCGTCGGCTCATCCAGTACGTGGCTGACTTCTAACCCAGCAGACTCCAGCACGTTGATCGAAATACGCGGGTCGGTGCCTGGCGGGAACGAGGTCGCCGCGTGGGTAAAGCGGCAGCCGAGCTGCTGTTCAAGGGTGTCGAGATGGCGGCGCACGAGGGTGACGGCGCCGAAGAAATCCCAGACGATGCCGTCACGCACAACGTCGGCCCAGTCAAGGCACACCGCCACCGGCTGGGCGTTGCCGTCGACCACCATCGACACCACGTCGCAAGTGCCCAAATCGACGCCCAGCCACAGCGGTGTGTCGCTGGCGGCGGGCGTCTGGTTACACAGGGCCGCCGCTTTTTGCAGTCTTGGGGTGAGCCAGAGTTGTTCGTCGTGCGCCATGAGTCATCCCTTATACAATGCGAAACGCATCCACCAGCACGCATCGACGCAGCCGCACAAAGGTACGCGCGCTGGTCACGCCTTCGCCGGTTGGCGTGGTGATGGTCATGGTGGTCCAGCCTTCTCCGCCCAATCCAAGCCCGGCAATGCACGGCCCGTTTTTGACGAAAATGCTGGTGTCGATGGCGTTCGCCATCTGGTTCATGTTGTCGATATTGCGCGAGTGCATCGCCGCCGTATGGTGGCAACCGCCTTCAAGTTGTACCGCCAGGGCGATGGCTTCTTCGACGTTGGCGACCCGCACCACCGGCAGTACCGGCATCATCATTTCAGTGACGGCAAACGGATGGTTAGCGGGCGTTTCCACAAACAGCAGGCGCGTTTGATCCGGGACGTTCAGGCCGATGGCTGCGGCGATCTTGCCCGCGTCACGACCGACCCAGTCACGGCTGACGGTGCCTTTACCGCGTTCATCGATATTCTTCAGTAGCACCGGCTGGAGCTGTTCGGCCTGAGCGGCGGTCAGTTTCACCGCATGTTGACCTTCCATCAGACGCATCAGCTCGTCGGCGACGCTATCCACCACAATCAGCACTTTTTCGTCAGCACAGATGATGTTGTTATCAAACGACGCGCCTTTGACGATGGATTGTGCAGCGCGAGGCAGGTCGGCGGTCTCATCCACCACCACCGGGGGATTACCGGCACCCGCGGCAATCAGGCGTTTATTAGTATGTTTGCGCGCCGCGTCCACCACCGCTTCGCCGCCGGTCACCACCAGCAGGCCAATACCGGGATACTTGAACAGCCGCTGGGCGGTTTCGATATCCGGGTTCGCCACGGTGACCAGCAAATTTTCCGGGCCGCCGGCGGCGACCACCGCCTGATTGAGGAGGGTGATTGCCCGCTGAGAGACCTTTTTCGCCGCCGGATGCGGAGCAAACACAACGCTGTTGCCTGCGGCAATCAGGCTGATGGCGTTATTAATCACCGTCGCTGCCGGATTGGTGGACGGCGTGACCGAGGCCACCACGCCCCACGGCGCATTTTCAATCAGCGTCAGGCCGTTATCGCCGGTCAGCACCTGCGGGGATAAACACTCGACGCCCGGCGTGCCGCGCGCCTGCGCCACGTTTTTAGCAAATTTATCGTCAACGCGTCCCATACCGGTTTCGCTGACGGCAAGTTCCGCTAATTCTCGGGCGTGTTTTTCGCCCGCTTCGCGAATGGCATGAATGGCAAGCTGGCGCATCGCCACGCTCTTCAGCCCCTGCTGGGCCCGTTTTGCTGCCGCCACTGCGTCATCCAGGGAGGCAAAAACGCCCATCTCATGAACAGTACTGGCCGGCTGGCTGCTGTCTTTCATTTTCAGCAGTACCGCTTTCACCACCTGTTCAATATCCTGTTGATTCATGATGTTCAGTCCTATTTATGGAAAACCACTTTCCCGCCAGCCACCACTTCATCGACGATGCCAATGACGCACAGATCGACCGGTGATAATTCGCTGCGATGCGCCTGGCGTGCGGAACTGCCGCTGACCAGCAGTACCCACTCTCCGGTTCCCGCCCCGATACTGTCGATAGCGACGGCACACTGCCCGTCGGGGTTGCCCTGGGCATCGATCATTTCCACCATCAGCAATTTGTCATGCGCCAGTCCCTGATGGCGGACGGTACATACGATTTGTCCTGTGACGACTGCCAGTTTCATATCCGCCTCCATGGATTGCCCGTTGGGTCGTAGGCCTTGAATCTGCGCACCATCAGGCAATGGCGCGCATTCATGCCGGATGGCGACGCTGCGCGTCTTATCCGGCCTACCATCAAATGTTGCTGTCGCCTTTGAAGCTGATCGGGAACACTTCTTCCAGATCGCCGTGCGGGCGTGGAATCACGTGTACAGAGACCAGCTCGCCAATGCGCTGCGCCGCAGCGGCGCCAGCATCGGTTGCGGCTTTGCACGCCGCCACGTCGCCACGCACCATGGCCGTACACAGGCCACCGCCAATCTGCTTCACGCCGACCAGCTTCACGCGTGCGGCTTTTACCATCGCATCTGAGGCCTCAATCAGCGCAACCAGGCCCCGGGTTTCAATCATTCCTAATGCTTCCATCGTGTTTTCCTCTCATTAAAGGGGTCCAGAACGGGACCGTTCATTCAACCAGTGTGTGTAAGCTGCGTTCGCGGCTCACGTCAGCCTGGCGCGGCACGGCTGCCACCAACGCCAGTTCGATAATTTCCTGCACGCTACACCCTCGGGAGAGGTCGTGAAGCGGCGCGGCAAGCCCCTGAATTAGCGGCCCAACAGCGCGATAGCCTCCCAGACGCTGAGCGATTTTGTAGCCAATATTGCCCGCCTCCAGCGACGGGAAAATCATCACGTTGGCGCGGCCTTGCAGCGGGCTGTCAGGCGCTTTTTGCGCGGCGACCTCCGGTACGAAAGCGGCGTCAAACTGCAATTCACCGTCCACAAGCAGTTGCGGCGCACGTTCGCGAACGAGCTCTGTCGCCTGCTGCACGTTGGCAACATTGGGGTGACGGGCGCTGCCGTTGCTTGAAAATGACAGCATCGCCACGCGCGGCTCTTCGCCGGTAATGGCCTGCCAGGTGTCGGCGCTGGCGATAGCGATATCCGCCAGCTGCGCCGCCGTCGGCTGCGGCACTACGCTGCAATCGGCGAACCCTAATGCCGGACCGGCATACTGCGGCAGCATCAGGAAAATAGACGACAATGTTTTGCACCCGGGTTGCAGGCCAATCCCCCGCAGCCCTGCGCGCAGCACATTCGCCGTTGACGACAGGTTGCCTGCGATACACACATCAGCCTCACCGGCGCTCACCATGGCGGCAGCGAACATTAGCGGGTCGCTAAGCTTTTCCACTGCGTCCGGCGGCGTTTTTTCTCCGGCACGGGCAAGCCAGCGTTGCGCAAAACGCTGGCGCATACTCAGGTTGCTGTGTGGGTCGATGACCTGAATGCCATCCATCGCCATACGATGACTCAGGGCAAACTGACGCAGCGCAAACGGACTGGCGACCAGAACGGGGCGAGCCAGACCGTACTGTTGCAGGTAATGCGCCGCTTTCAGCACGCGTTCGTCCAGCGCATCGGGAAAGACGACTCTGGCGGGGGCGCGTACCGCCAGTTCGCGGGCGCGTTCAATGATCATGGCTTCTCTCCCAACCGTTGTTGAATTTGGGCGACCGTCAGCGGATGTTTCGCCACGCTCAAAATCATCATCACGTAAACCGTGCTGGAGAGTCGGTTCAGCGCCTGTAAAATGTCCGGGCGCAAGACCTCAAAACTACGGGTAATAAACACTTGTGCGGCGAGGGTTTCCGTTTCGCGGACTTTGGTTCGCAGGAGATTAAGCAGCGCCGCATCGCGACCGTGGCTGGCCTCCGGCACCAGGTGATCGTGGTCGAGATAGCGCAGCGGCTGGTGGGAAAGCCGATGCAGCTCATCCTCGTTCAGCCCGACGATAGACTGCGCCGCCAGCGGTTCATCTATAGCGTCGGCGCGCATAATGTTGCCCAGCCGCGACCGGATATCGAAAAGCCACGGCTGCCAGGGTTCCGCCAGTTCGATTTGTAGCCACACGGTCAGCGCGATGGCGCTGTCGAGCGCGGCGCGAAAGCCGAGGCGCGGGTCGCTTTTGGCGACCATTTTGTCCGCCGTCAGATGGGTCAGCGTATCGGGCTTTTTCACCACCGGCTGGCGGCACAGTTCACAGCAGGCCTGTGGGTGCGTATCGCTACTGGTTAAGCCATGTACCGGCTGCGGCTGCTGTTCGTCATCATCGACAAACAGCCGGCCTTGCTGATCCAGAAACTTAATGCGCAGGCGGCGGCTTTCCAGCAGTTCCCGGGCCGAGGGCGTCAGTCGTGCATCAGCGGGCAGATGGATTTCCGATCCTTCGCTGAGCGTATGATTCGCTCTGAGCCACGTTTCGGTGATGAAATCGTTCATACGGATTGCCAGTTCGCAGGCCAGGCGACGTACAGAAAGCGCACGGACGTTGGCGTGCCAAATTCAATGCTGGAGCCTTTAGGGATGAACATGACATCTCCGGCTTTGGCAATCATGGTTTCGCCTTCATGGCGTACGTGCAGTTCGCCCTCCAGCACCATGTCGATTTCGTCGTAGTTCAGCGTCCACGGGAAAAAGGCGTTGTCCCACTGCATAAACCCGGCGGCCATGCTGCTGCCGTCCTGCTCTGTAACCAGATCGGTTAAGCCGACGCAGTGCGGTTCGGCGCCGTCGAAGCGGCCAAATTTCACGCTGCTGCCGTTAATGACTTTCACGCCGCCTTTACCCGTGACGGAGGTAAAGCTCGGCTGCATCGTCCCCAGTTCCAGCGACTGCTTTTCCTTGAGCACTTTTTCCATCAGCTGCGCCACCAGGCTTTCAGTAAACTGCCCTTCCGGGAGCTGCGCGATGATGGCTTCCCGAATGCGCTGGCTTTCGCTTTTACACGCCTGCGCCGATGTGGATGCCGGGACGGACTCGTCGCATTCGGTAATCGTGAATCCCAGTAGTTCCGCCACTTCGCGAGCCTCCGGGGTAATAATGCTGGCGCGCAGCACTACCGACATCGCCTGTTCGCCGCGGGCGTGGGCCGCACGAATATCGTTAGCTGTGATAAGTTTTTTCACCTGCCTCTTCCTCCTGTTGACTGAGAGCCGCCAGATAATCCACCAACTGCCGCACGCTTTGCGGGTCGTGGCCGTTGAGCTCGAAAATCGGCTCCCGGAATCCAATTTCGCAAAGCAACTGCCGCGTAGCGGCGACGTCGGCATCCGGCATGTCCGTTTTGCTGATAACGGCGATATGTCGTTTACGGGTTCCAACATCCAATAACCCGGCAGGTAAGCGACTTTCTTTATCGTTTGCCGCGTGGACATAAATCAGCGTGTCCACATCCTGCAACGTGGTAATTAAGGCGTGATACCAACGGGGATGGCTAAAATATTCACCTGGCGTATCGATATCGCCATGATCATTAAATTCCACGGCCTGTGTTTTTCTGGCGAGGAAATAATTTCCCCGTAACGCGTTAAAAAGCGTTGTCTTTCCGGCACCGACCGCGCCGACAAAAGCAATACGTTTCATTACCGCCACCAATTAACTTTTTGTTAACTCACACAGGGTAAAGTTTAATAATCGCCCCAGCCCGCTGACCGTCTGTAATAGCGCTTCTTCTACTGCGCCGACGGTGCCATAAATCACCAGCGCGCCGCTAAATCTGTCGAGAAAACCGATGTGTACATCCGCAGCCTTCATCGCTAAATCGCCAGCGATCATGGCCGTTTCCCCCGGCGTTAAGGTCATAATGCCAATCGCGCCGGCATCGGGAACGCCGATCTTTTTCGCCAGTTCTTCACCAGGGTGCGCAATGAGATGCGCCAGCGTGACCTGTTTGCCCGGCACAAATTCCTGAATAATGCGTTCTTTATTCATTGCTCACCGTCTCCACTGAAACTGCCGTCATCGTGGCAATTTTTTGTCGGAGTAAATAACAAAATTCGGCAAGGTGATGTAAAAGGTGAGGTAGATCACTAAGAGAAAGAAAATAAAAGTGACTTCTGTCGAAGGTGTTAACGATAAATATCGTGGTACATCACATTTTCAGGCGTCATTCTGAATTTAAACCTGTTCCGCAATAAATACCCACCGGCTATTCTTTGCATTACTACTATTGATAAAAATAATGCGTATCACTCGATTTGTGCATAGTACAGATTCAGTGAAATAAGTAGGGGTAACGCAATAGGTTCCAGAATATCCCCACCCGAGCCTTTCATGCCATGGCGAAGCCCAGCGGCGCATAAAAAAAGCGCAGGAGAACCTGCGCCAGAAGAGAGAGTAATGCGTTATTAAAGCGGCGTGGTTTGCGCTTCAACTACCGCTAACGCCACCATATTCACGATACGGCGTACAGAGGCGATCGGCGTTAATACATGTACCGGTTTAGACACGCCCATCAGGACCGGGCCGACCGTGACGCCTTCGGAACTGGAGACGCGGAGTAAGTTGTAACTAATGCGGGCGGCTTCCATATTCGGCATCACCAGAATATTGGCGGCTCCCTTCAGCGGGCTATCCGGCATCCGGTCATTACGAATACTTTCCACCAACGCTGCATCACCGTGCATCTCACCGTCAATCATCAGATCGGGCGCTCGTTCGCGTACCCGCTCAAGGGTTTCGCGCATTTTGCTGGCGGACAGCGAATTTGAGGAACCAAAGTTAGAGTGCGACAACAGCGCGACTTTCGGCTCAATACCAAAGCGGCGAACGGTTTCCGCCGCCATTACGGTGATCTCCGCCAACTGTTCCGGCGTGGGATCTTCGTTAACATAAGTATCGGCGATAAAAGTGTTGCCGCTTGGCAGCAGTAAGGCGTTCATCGCCCCTGCCGTATGCACGCCGTCACGGTAGCCAAAGACGGCTTTCACGACGCTGAAATGCTCATGGTAGTCGCCGATGGTGCCGCAGATCATCGCATCCGCTTCCCCACGCTGCACCATGATCGCGCCAATGGCCGTATGGTTGCCGATCATCGCACGCTGCGCCTGTTCCTGAGTTACCCCGCGACGCTTCATGATCTGGTAATACTCGCTCCAGTACTCTTTGAAGCGCGGATCGGATTCATTATTCACGATCTCGAAATCAACGCCCGCTTTGATCTGTAGCCCCAGTTTCTGGATACGCATTTCGATCACGCTCGGACGCCCGATCAGGATGGGCTTCGCCAGCCCCAGGGTTATCAACTCCTGGGTTGCGTGCAGCACGCGCGCCTCTTCCCCTTCCGGCAGCACTACGCGCTTCGGATCTTTGCGTGCCTGCGAGAAGATCGGCTTCATGAACAGGTTGGTTTTGTAGACAAACTCGGTCAGTTTATCGATATAGGCATCAAAGTCAGCAATCGGGCGCGTCGCCACGCCGGAATCCATTGCCGCTTTCGCGACCGCCGGAGCGATTTTGACAATCAGACGCGGATCGAACGGTTTCGGAATAATGTATTCCGGCCCAAAGCTCAGGTCCTGATCGCCATAGGCCGAGGCCACCACTTCGCTCTGTTCGGCGTGCGCCAGCTCGGCAATCGCACGGACCGCCGCCAGTTTCATCTCTTCGTTGATCGCCGTCGCGCCAACGTCCAGTGCGCCGCGGAAGATAAACGGGAAGCACAATACGTTGTTCACCTGGTTCGGATAGTCGGAACGACCGGTACAGATGATGGCGTCCGGACGCACTTCTTTCGCCAGCGGCGGCAGAATTTCCGGTTCCGGGTTGGCCAGCGCCAGAATCATTGGCGCGCGGGCCATTTTCTTCACCATCTCCTGAGTCAGCACTTTCGGGCCTGAACAGCCGAGGAAAATATCCGCGCCGTCAATGACCTCATCCAGCGTGCGCTTGCCGCTGTCGTCTACCGCATAGGCCGCTTTGGTCTCTGCCATATTCGGCTCACGGCCTTTGTAAATAACGCCCTTAGAGTCGCACACCACAATGTTGTGCTTTTGCATCCCCAACGCGACCAGCAGGTTCATACAAGCGATTGCCGCCGCCCCTGCGCCGGAGACGACCATCCGCACGTCGGAAATATTTTTCTCTACGACTCGCAGGCCATTAAGAATGGCGGCCGTACTGATGATCGCCGTTCCGTGCTGATCGTCATGGAAAACCGGGATGTTCATGCGCTCGCGCAGTTTCTGTTCAATATAGAAACATTCCGGCGCTTTAATGTCTTCGAGGTTAATGCCGCCAAAGGTCGGCTCCAGCGCCGCGACCACGTTGATAAATTTGTCCGGGTCAAGCTCATCGACTTCAATGTCAAACACATCGATGCCGGCGAATTTTTTAAACAGAACGCCTTTGCCTTCCATGACCGGCTTGCCGGCCAGCGCGCCAATGTTGCCTAACCCCAGCACCGCTGTACCGTTGGAAATGACCGCGACAAGGTTGCCGCGCGCGGTGTATTTGTAGGCTGCCAGCGGATCTTTTTCGATTTCCAGGCAGGGCGCCGCCACGCCTGGCGAGTAAGCCAACGCCAGATCGCGTTGGGTGGCAAGGGGCTTAGTCGGAGAAACCTGAATTTTACCGGGTACCGGAAATTCGTGGAAATCAAGGGCGCTTTGTTTTAACTGCTCATCCATCTTGTTGTTCCTTTCACGTATCGTTCAAAAAGTGACGCGGCCTGGTGCGCCGCACATTATCACCGTACTGCGCAACACAAACTTTGAAGGTCTGCAAACTATCACGACGCGGCGCAAGAGTTTGTTATCAACTTATAACGGCCATGTTACCTGCTTATACCAGCAATACCATGCCTGTCTGCTATGCTTTTTGGTTATGTAGTGTATCAATCTTTCAGAAGTGTGAATCAACACACTCATCTAACACTTTACTTTTCAAGGAGTATTTCCTATGAACCAGCTAGACGGCATCAAACAATTCACTACCGTCGTCGCCGACAGCGGCGACATCGAGTCCATCCGCCACTACCAGCCGCAGGATGCCACGACAAATCCCTCTTTACTGTTGAAAGCCGCCGGGCTTGAGCAGTATGGTCATTTGATTGAGGATGCGATTGCCTGGGGAAAAAAACACGGCGGTACGCAGGAACAGCAAGTTGCAGCAGCCAGCGATAAACTGGCGGTCAATTTTGGCGCGGAAATACTGAAAAGTATTCCCGGTCGCGTCTCCACTGAAGTCGACGCGCGGTTATCATTCGATAAAGAAAAAAGTATCGAGAAAGCGCGCCATCTGGTGGATCTCTACCAGCAGCAGGGTATTGATAAATCGCGCATTCTGATCAAGCTCGCCGCAACCTGGGAAGGTATCCGCGCCGCCGGGCAGCTCGAAAAAGAGGGCATTAATTGCAACCTGACGTTGTTGTTCTCTTTTGCCCAGGCGCGCGCCTGCGCCGAAGCGGGCGTCTATTTGATCTCTCCGTTCGTGGGCCGAATTTACGACTGGTATCAGGCGCGTAGTCCGCTGGAGCCGTATGTCGTGGAGGAAGATCCCGGCGTGAAATCGGTACGCAATATCTACGATTACTTTAAACAGCATCGCTATGAAACCATCGTGATGGGGGCAAGTTTCCGCCGTACTGAGCAAATCCTCGCGCTAACCGGCTGCGATCGACTGACTATCTCCCCTAACCTGCTTAAAGAGCTGAAAGAAAAAGAAGAACCGGTGATCCGTAAACTGGTGCCTTCCTCGCAGATGTTCCACCGTCCTACGCCAATGACGGAAGCGGAGTTCCGCTGGGAACATAATCAGGACGCGATGGCCGTAGAGAAGCTGTCGGAAGGTATCCGTCTTTTTGCCGTTGACCAGCGCAAACTGGAAGACCTGCTTGCCGCCAAACTATAAACCTTGCATGGAGTGATTTATGTCCCGTAAAGACCTTGCCAATGCGATTCGTGCGCTGAGCATGGATGCCGTTCAAAAAGCCAATTCCGGGCACCCCGGCGCGCCGATGGGGATGGCGGATATCGCTGAAGTGCTATGGAACGATTTTCTTAAACATAACCCCACCGATCCAACCTGGTATGACCGTGACCGTTTTATCCTTTCCAACGGTCACGCCTCCATGCTGCTCTATAGTCTGCTGCATTTAACCGGTTATGACCTGCCGCTGGAGGAGTTAAAAAACTTCCGTCAACTGCACTCTAAAACGCCCGGTCACCCGGAGATTGGCTATACGCCCGGCGTTGAAACCACCACCGGGCCGCTGGGCCAGGGGCTGGCGAATGCCGTCGGGCTGGCGATTGCCGAGCGTACGTTAGGCGCACAGTTCAACCGGCCGGACCATGAGATTGTCGACCACTACACCTATGTCTTTATGGGCGACGGCTGTCTGATGGAGGGGATCTCGCATGAGGTGTGTTCGCTGGCTGGTACGCTGGGGCTGGGCAAACTGATCGGCTTTTACGATCACAACGGCATCTCCATTGATGGCGAAACCGAAGGCTGGTTTACCGACGATACCGCCAAACGTTTTGAAGCCTACCACTGGCATGTCGTGCATGACATTGACGGGCACGATCCGGAGGCGGTGAAAAAAGCCATTCTGGAAGCCCAGAGCGTAAAAGACAAACCTTCGCTAATTATCTGTCGGACGGTGATAGGTTTTGGCTCGCCGAATAAAGCCGGGAAGGAGGAGTCGCACGGCGCGGCGCTGGGCGAAGAAGAGGTGGCGTTGACCCGCCAGAAGCTGGGATGGCATCATCCGGCGTTTGAGATCCCAAAAGAAATTTACCGCGCGTGGGATGGCCGTGAAAAAGGTGAGAAAGCGCAGCAGCAGTGGCAGGAAAAGTTTGCTGCTTATGAGAAGGCTTATCCTGAGCTGGCCGCAGAGTTTACCCGCCGGATGAGCGGCGGACTGCCGGAGACATGGGAATCCGCCACGCAAAAATTTATTAACGACTTGCAGGCTAATCCGGCCAAAATCGCCACCCGTAAAGCATCGCAAAATACGCTCAATGCCTACGGTCCCCTGTTGCCGGAACTGTTGGGCGGATCGGCGGATCTGGCGCCGAGCAACCTGACTATCTGGAAAGGTTCGACCTCGTTGAAAGAGGATCCGGCAGGTAATTACATCCACTATGGCGTGCGCGAATTCGGCATGACCGCCATTGCCAACGGCATCGCCCACCACGGCGGCTTTGTACCGTATACCGCCACGTTTCTGATGTTTGTCGAATATGCGCGTAACGCGGCGCGTATGGCGGCCTTAATGAAAGCCCGGCAGATTATGGTCTATACCCACGACTCCATCGGTTTGGGCGAAGATGGCCCGACGCACCAGGCCGTGGAACAACTGGCGGGCCTGCGCTTAACGCCTAACTTCAGCACCTGGCGTCCCTGCGATCAGGTTGAGGCGGCGGTCGGCTGGAAGCTGGCCATTGAACGTCAGCACGGGCCGACGGCGTTGATTCTCTCGCGGCAGAATCTGGCGCAGGTGGAACGCACGCCGGAACAGGTGAAAGCAATTGCTCGCGGCGGTTATATTCTGAAGGATAGCGGCGGCAAGCCGGATATCATTCTGATCGCTACCGGATCGGAAATGGAAATTACCCTCCAGGCGGCGGAAAAATTGACTGGCGAGGGGCATAACGTTCGCGTGGTGTCGTTGCCTTCAACGGATATTTTCGATGCGCAGGACGAGGCATATCGCGAATCAGTGCTACCGGCGCACGTGACCGCCCGCGTCGCGGTGGAAGCCGGTATAGCCGACTACTGGTATAAATATGTTGGCCTAAAAGGCGCAATTATCGGCATGACGGGATACGGTGAATCCGCCCCGGCTGACAAACTGTTCCCGTATTTTGGCTTTACCGTGGAAAATATTGTAGAAAAAGCCCGCCGGGTGCTGAACATCAAAGGCTAAGGCGAGCGTTAGCAACACAGACTTTGCGCAGTCTGCAGACCTGTTCTGTAGGCTGTGCAAAATTACTTCGTAGACTCAGGCGCATCTGACTGCCCGATGACGACCTCATCAATGGATTTATGGCACATCAGGCAAAAGGCCTTTTTTTTATGCGCCTGCAATGTTGAATCCCACGCCGCTGATCCGCCTTCTTTATTCACTTTTTCTCTTATCGCCGCCAGCCGATCTATTTCATAATAAGCGCTCAGGCAGCCACAATGGGGGCATAATACGGGGCCATTATTTATTTTCATACTATTTCCTGCTGTGGTGAGGCTATCGGGTAAAATAACAATCCTACCGTAACGTAGCAATCTCTATACCATAAATGAAACCTCAATAGGTGTATCCCTATTCTGAAAAGGGGGATAACAACCAGGATTCAACGCGTGATCCACAGCGTAGGCCAGGCATCCGGCCCGTGCCAGTTATCGCAGCTCGGTTCTTCGGCATAACGTACCAGACGAAAACGATCGCCATCATAACGCCAGCGCGTCTGGATACCACAGTCGGTTAACCCCCGCCCTTTCGCCAACGTCACCAGCTCGCGCGTTTTCTCGTCAAAGAAGGCGTTCATCAACTCCATGTCATTACTTTCGACGCCGCGATTAAACGGCAGCCGCAAACGTACGGCGCGCGAGGCGAGCGTTTTTTTGCGTGAAACTACCCAGGCGAGATCAATAGTGTTATAGGCGCCGGCTTCGCAGTTAACAATCAATAACGCTTTATCATCCGTCAACGCGCTGACCTGCGTCTCGCGACGCAGCGGGTCAAGCGAACAGCGAATGCCGTTTACCCGCCATGCTGCGTAGTCCAGCAGATCGTCGCGTTCTTCCTCACTCAGCGGTACGGGCGTTGGATTAATCACGGCGATCCCCTTTAATGCCGGTGCCGGGGGCACGCTGAGCGGCGGTTCGTTTCCTTTTTCAATCCAGGCGGTTTCGCTGCCCACACGTTTTTGTTGCGCGTCGATAAACAGTAATGCCGCTTTTAATCCCGCCAGCGAAAGCGTCTGAACGCCGTTTTTTAAGGTGATAGCTTGCGCATCCTGAATCGTCTGTAAAAATGCGGTGATGGTGGCAGGATCGCCGGTCATGAGATGCCAGGGCGACACGCGCCAGTGTGGACTGTTGAACGAAAGCGGTTTGCCATCCAGCAATAAGCGAGGCGCAATTGCGGCTTCTTTGGCGTCGGGCGGCGCCAAACCGCCGCGGTCGATACGCAGTACCGCATCGGTACGCGCCCCGGCGCTGCGGCTTAATGTCATCACCAGCCCATGATGTTCGCCAGTATTGCGCGCTACGCAAAAATTTTGGTTATTACAGGTGACCTGCCAGTCGGAAAAAGTCCGTTGCGCTGGCGCAGCCCACAGTAGCTGGACCGGCAACAGGCCAAACAGACAAAAAAGAATAACGCGGTAGCGCATGAACGGAACAACCCCAGATTCAGAACAACACAGCTAAGGCGGTATCTTCCTTGCGCGCCTCAGGGTTCTCAATCAGATTTATCGGATTGGTCTTTTTTGTGTAAAGAAATATATTTCTTTTTTTTCAGTCCATTAGATGAGACGTCTGTAAATAGTTAAGCAATAACACGGTCTTACCGTCCCGAATCTCACCTGAGCGCACCATTTCCAGCGCCCGGGAAAACGGCAGTTCAAGCACCTCAATCTCTTCGTCCTCCACGCCGCCGCCGATGCTGGCACGCTCGCTATCATGATATTCGGCAATGAAGAAATGAATCAGCTCCGTGACGCCGCCTGGCGACATATAAAGCTCAAATATCTTGCGTACCTCACCAACGTCATACCCTGTCTCTTCAATGGCCTCTTTACGGATACAGACCTCCGGCTCGTCGTTATCAAGCAGGCCAGCGCAGGTTTCAATTAACATACCGTCTTGATTACCGTTGACCCATGTCGCCACGCGAAACTGACGAACCAGAAGCACGGTTTTTTTAGTTGAGTTGTAAAGCAGAATGGTTGCGCCATTCCCGCGATCGTAAACTTCACGCTTGTGACGGATAACCTCACCATTACGACGGGTCAGGTCATAGGTAATGTTGCGCAGAGTAAAATAATTATCAGAAAGAATTTTATCCTTAATAAGCGTAATGGTTTGCGACATGCTGGCTCCAGGGTGTAAAAAGAGCATTAATATTACGCCGTGAGGTCGGTTTTGTCTGCTGAAGGGTTAATCCTTAACGCCGACTGAACAGATGTACAGCCATATTTTTCTGTCACTGCCATGACCATATTCTGCTTCTCCGGGCCGCAAAGTCCATGCTCGCGATATGATTTGACGGCCGGAGTGAGACTGAGGGAATCATCATGAAATTTACTCTCGTTGCGACGGTTCTACTGACGTTTTCCCTTTCAGCTTTTGCCGTTGAGTATCCGGTATTGACCACCGCGAGCCCTGATCAGGTGGGATTTGATAGCCAAAAACTTCACCGACTTGATGGCTGGATTCAAAATCAAATTGATGCCGGATATCCCAGTATTAATCTTCTGGTGATAAAAGATAATCATATTGTTCTACAAAAAGCCTGGGGCTATGCCAAAAAATATGACGGTTCCACGCTGTTAGCCCATCCCATTCGGGCGACCACTAACACGATGTATGACCTGGCTTCAAACACAAAAATGTATGCCACTAACTTTGCATTGCAAAAACTGGTGTATGAAGGGAAAATAGATGTCAATGATTTGGTATCAAAATACATCCCCGGCTTTAAGGATATGCCTGGGGATAAAATAAAAGGCAAAGATAAACTCCGCATTATTGATATTCTTCATCACGTCGCGGGCTTTCCTGCCGACCCACAATATCCCAATAAAAACGTCGCCGGTAAATTATTTTCACAGAGTAAAAGCACTACTCTGGAGATGATTAAAAAGACGCCGCTGGAATATCAACCTGGATCAAAGCATATCTACAGCGACGTGGATTATATGATTCTTGGTTTTATCGTTGAATCGATAACGGCAATGCCATTAGATCGCTACGTCGAAACCACCATTTATAAACCGCTCGGATTAAAACATACCGTCTTTAACCCGCTGATGAAAGGCTTCACGCCGCCGCAAATCGCCGCAACGGAACTACACGGCAATACGCGTGACGGCGTGATTCATTTCCCCAATATTCGCACCAATACACTATGGGGCCAGGTGCATGATGAAAAAGCCTGGTACTCAATGGGCGGCGTTTCAGGACACGCCGGACTGTTTTCTGACACCCATGATATGGCTGTGTTAATGCAAGTCATGCTCAATGGGGGCGGCTACGGTAACGTGAAGCTATTCGACGACAAAACGGTTGCGCAGTTTACTCGCCGCTCGCCAGAAGACGCTACCTTTGGTCTGGGGTGGCGCGTTAACGGCAACGCCTCAATGACCCCCACGTTCGGGGTATTAGCCAGTCCGCAAACGTATGGACATACCGGATGAACCGGAACGCTGACGTCTATCGATCCGGTTAATCATATGGCGATTGTGATTTTAGGTAACAGGCCGCACTCTCCGGTAGCAAATCCTAAAGTAAATCCGAATGTTTTTGTCAGTGGATTATTACCTGCGGCGACGTATGGCTGGATTGTTGACCAGATATATGGTTCCTTAAAATAAAAATTAAGAGCCTATCTCACCAGGCGTTATTGGCGCAGCCAGTTTGAACACAGACAGCGCGCAAAAACCGGAGCGTACACGTAGTACGTGAGGTTTGACTCGCTACGCTCGCCCTTCGGGCCGCCGCTAGCGGCGTTCAAAACGCTAACGCGTTTTGGCGAGCACTGCCCAGGACCAAAATGACAAGTAAAATAGTCGTAATGGGATAGGCTCTAAGAAGGGATTCTGATAGCGTCCCTTCCTTCAATTTACACTCTATTTTCAATACTAAGATTGGCCTCATCAGGCCTGTTAAACGTCGCCCCGACGGGAAAATGTTTATCGCAGGGCGTCCAGCCCTGCGAGCGTCAACATTTCTGCAAACGGAGTAAGGTTAGCCAATAAGTTTAAGATTTTTTATCACTCAATCATTTAACCGTTCCAGGCCTTAACCGGCCTACAAATACGCTTATTTAGCTAACCAGTCGAGTATCCCCTGCGCGGCATGTCGGCCTTCTGCCATCGCCGTCACCACCAGATCGGCGCCGCGCACCGCATCGCCGCCGGCGAAAATTTTCGGGTTGGACGTCTGGTAACGAAACTCGCTCTCGACGCTGGCGGCAATACGTCCCCAGTTATCCACCTTCACGCCATGCGATTCCAGCCACGACATACCATGCGGATGAAAACCAAACGCCATAATGACCGCATCCGCCGGCATCACGAACTCGCTGTCCGGTACAGGTACCGGACGGCGTCGCCCCTGACCATCCGGTTCGCCAAGCCGCGTACGCAAAAAGCGAATACCGCTGACGCGCCCGTGCGTATCCAGCACCAACTCAACCGGCTGAACGTTAAATTCAAAGTTCGCGCCCTCTTCCCGCGCGTTTTTCACCTCTTTTTTCGACCCCGGCATATTGGCCTCATCACGGCGATAAGCGCAGGTGACGTTGGCAGCGCCATGACGCAGCGCCGTACGTACGCAGTCCATTGCGGTGTCACCGCCGCCCAGCACAACCACGTTAAGGCCCGCAGTATCAATAAACGGCTCGTCAGGCAACGCCGGAAGCCCCATCACCTGTTTGGTATTGGCGATAAGGAATGGCAACGCATCATATACCCCCGGCGCGTCTTCATTCGGTAAATCAGCCTTCATGGAACGATAGGTTCCTACCCCGACAAAGACGGCGTCATAACTCTCCAGCAGCGTCTCCAGAGAAATATCTTTCCCTACTTCGCAGTTAAGCTCGAAACAAATCCCCATCGCGCTGAAGATCTCCCGACGGCGCGCCAGCAGAGATTTATCCAGTTTGAAAGCCGGAATACCAAAGGTGAGCAAACCGCCGATTTCCGGGTGGCGATCGTAGACGGTGGCGCTTACGCCATGGCGCGCCAACACGTCAGCGCAGGCAAGACCTGCCGGCCCCGCGCCGATAATCGCCACGCGCTTATCGCTCTTCTGTACGTCCGACAGGTCGGGACGCCAGCCTTTGCTCAGAGCGCGATCGGAGATATAGCGCTCAATGTTGCCGATGGTAACCGCGCCATACTCATCGCGGAGTGTACACGCGCCTTCACATAGCCGGTCCTGCGGACAGACGCGCCCGGTAATTTCCGGCAGGCAGTTGGTCTGGTGGGAAAGCTCTACCGCCGCATCAATATCGCCGGCTTTCACCAGTTCGATCCACTGGGGAATATGGTTATGCAGCGGACAAGTCCATTCGCAGATACTGTGTTCCCCGCATGTGAGGCAGCGGGACGCTTCACGCTCCGCCTGCGCGGCGCGAAACGGCAGATAAATTTCCTCAAAGGTGGTTTTACGCGCTTCAATCGCCAGTTTATCCGGTTCGCCGCGCGGCGGCGTCGCCTGCATACGCTCGACTTTGCTGCTTGCTGTCCCACTGTGTTGTGTATCCACGGTATGCCAGGGGCGAATCTCCTGCCGGGCGGTACGCAGCCGTCGCGTTTTAGCCAGACGGGTCAACGAGTCTTCGGTGACCAATTGCAGCGCATCCGCCGGGCAATTTTCCACACAGGCCGGACCCTGTTCACGTCCCTGACACAGATCGCATTTATGCGCGCTGGCTTTGAACTGGTTTGGCGCGACGGGCGTCAATACCATCTGCATGGTGCCGAATGGGCAGGCGACGACGCAGGATTTACAGCCGATGCACTTCTGCGCATTGACCTGCACGCTGTCGTTAATATGCGCGATCGCGCCGTTCGGACAGCTACGGGCGCAGGGCGCATCTTCGCAATGGTGACATGTGACCGCGCTGCGCTGGTGCTGATGTTTGATGACAGTAATTCGGGGCTGATAGCGCTGTGACGTCAGGACATGTCGCTCATCATTGTGAGCCATTACGCAGGCGACCTCGCAGGCATGGCAGCCCAGACACTGCTGGCTATTGGCCATAATAAAACGATTCATGGCATCCTTCTGTTTTGGTTGTAAAAACCTTATTCTTTATATGAGCATTGTTATTAACTGACGAAGGCGGGGTCGGCAATGTTCATCTGCCCAGGAAGCACAACTATCTGTCCAGAACCTGTGGCAGATCAATTTATTTCAAAGCAAATGCAATTGCGATTCAGCTAAATGCGGGGAGTGCCAGCGTGACGGTTAAACGCCCGGTCTCAGCCAGTCTGGCTAAGGCTTTTTTCTATATTGTGCTGTTGTCTATTCTGTCCACCGGCAGCGCATTACTGACGCTGACCAGCAGTTTACGGGATGCCGAAGCGATCAATATCGCCGGTTCGCTACGAATGCAGAGCTATCGGCTGGGTTACGATCTGCAAAGCCGTAGCCCGCAGATTAATGCGCATCGTCAACTTTTCCAGCACGCGCTCAACTCGCCGGTACTGCAAAATCTCAACGCCTGGTATGTGCCGCAGGCGGTGAAAACTCGCTACGCGCGCCTGCACGCCAACTGGCTGGAGATGAATAGCCGCCTACAGGACGGCGACATTGCCTGGTATCAGACCAATATCAACAATTACGTCGATCAAATTGATCTCTTCGTTCTGGCGTTACAGCATTACGCCGAGCGTAAAGTCATGCTGGTCGTCGCCATATCGCTGGCGGGCGGTATCGGCATATTTACGCTGGTCTTTTTTACCCTACGGCGTATTCGCCAGCAGGTCGTTCGTCCGCTGAATCAACTGGTCACCGCCAGTCAGCGTATTGAACATGGTCAGTTCGCCCCGCTGCCGCTGGATACCAGCTTACCCAATGAGCTGGGATTATTGGCGAAAACGTTTAGTCAGATGTCGAGCGAGCTGCATAAACTTTACCGTTCGCTGGAAGCCTCGGTGGAAGAAAAAACGCACGATCTGCACGAAGCGCATCGCCGCCTGGAGGTGTTATACCAGTGCTCTCAGGCGCTGAATACCAGCCAAATCGATGTCCACTGTTTTCGCCATATTTTGCAAATTGTCCGTGAACATGACGCCGCCTGGTATCTGGAGTTAACCGTGGGCGATAACTGGCGGATTAGCGAAGGCACGCAAAGCCCCGACCTGCCGATGCAAATGCTGCCAGTGACGATGCAGGACACGGTTTATGGCGAACTCCACTGGCAAAGCCCCAACGTTAATGCCTCTACGCCGCTGCTAAACAGCGTCTCCACGATGCTGGGGCGTGGTTTGTACTTTAATCAGGCACAAAAACACTTCCAGCAACTTTTGTTAATGGAAGAGCGCGCGACGATTGCCCGTGAGCTACACGATTCGCTGGCGCAGGTACTTTCTTATTTACGTATTCAGTTAACGCTTTTGAAGCGCGCCATTCCTCAGGATAACGCCGGCGCGCAAAGCATCATGGCGGATTTTTCCAGAGCGCTGAACGACGCCTACCGTCAGCTTCGCGAGCTACTCACCACGTTCCGTCTGACGTTACAGCAGGCCGATTTACCCTCCGCATTGCATGAGATGCTGGAAGATTTACAGAGTCAGACCCCGGCCAAACTCACGTTGGATTGCCGTTTACCCACGCTGGCGCTGGATGCGCAAATGCAGGTGCATTTGTTGCAAATTGTGCGTGAAGCGGTCCTGAACGCCATTAAACACGCCAACGCGAGCGAAATCGCCGTGAGCTGCGTCACCGCGCCTGACGGCGATCATACCGTTTATATTCGCGATAATGGCATTGGTATCGGCGAACCGCATGAGCCTGCCGGACACTATGGTCTGAATATAATGCGTGAGCGCGCGGAGCGCCTTGGCGGCACGCTGAATTTTTCGCAACCCTCCGGCGGCGGCACACTGGTCAGTATCAGTTTTCGCTCCTCCAACAAGGAAGAGAGTCAGTTAACGTAAAGAACGGCAAATCGCCGGAAGGCCAGATATCAGGCTTTCCGGCGTTGGCACAAAAAGTATGCTGTAAAAGCGCATGATAATTTACATTATCTCCTTTATTTCTCCACGTTTGGCTCGTAGCTTGCCGCTACAGTGAAGCAGTTCAAATCTATAACGATATGTAGAAACACGAGGTTCCCCTTTAATGGCGAATTTTTTTATCGATCGCCCCATTTTTGCCTGGGTGCTGGCTATCCTGTTGTGTCTGACAGGGGCGTTAGCCATTTTTTCTTTACCTGTTGAACAATATCCCGATCTGGCACCGCCCAACGTACGTATTACCGCGAATTATCCGGGAGCGTCGGCGCAAACGCTGGAAAATACCGTAACCCAGGTTATTGAGCAGAATATGACGGGCCTCGATAATCTGATGTACATGTCATCACAAAGCAGCGGAACCGGGCAGGCGACCATCACCCTGAGCTTTATTGCGGGAACCGATCCTGATGAGGCGGTTCAGCAGGTGCAAAACCAGTTACAGTCCGCGATGCGTAAACTGCCGCAGGCAGTACAGGATCAAGGCGTCACGGTACGCAAAACGGGTGATACCAATATTTTGACCATCGCTTTCGTCTCTACCGACGGCTCTATGGACAAGCAGGATATCGCCGACTACGTCGCCAGTAATATTCAGGACCCGCTCAGCCGCGTCAACGGCGTGGGCGATATTGACGCTTATGGTTCACAGTACTCTATGCGTATCTGGCTCGATCCGGCCAAATTGAATAGTTTTCAGATGACCACGAAAGACGTGACCGATGCAATTGAGTCGCAGAATGCGCAAATCGCCGTCGGGCAGCTTGGCGGTACGCCTTCGGTCGACAAGCAGGCGCTGAACGCCACCATTAATGCGCAGTCACTGCTGCAAACGCCGCAACAATTTCGCGATATCACCCTGCGCGTTAATCAGGACGGTTCCGAGGTCAAACTGGGCGATGTCGCCACCGTGGAGCTGGGGGCGGAAAAGTATGACTACCTCAGCCGTTTTAACGGCAATCCGGCTTCCGGTCTTGGGGTTAAGCTGGCTTCCGGCGCGAATGAAATGGCGACCGCGAAGCTGGTGCTGGATCGCCTCAACGAGCTGGCGCAGTACTTCCCTCACGGCCTGGAATACAAGATCGCGTATGAAACCACCTCCTTTGTTAAAGCCTCGATTATCGATGTGGTCAAAACGTTGCTGGAGGCTATCGCGCTGGTTTTCCTGGTGATGTACCTGTTCCTGCAAAACTTTCGCGCCACGCTGATTCCGACGATCGCCGTGCCGGTGGTATTAATGGGCACCTTCTCCGTGCTTTACGCGTTTGGCTACAGTATTAACACATTAACCATGTTCGCGATGGTGCTGGCGATCGGGCTCCTGGTCGACGATGCCATCGTGGTGGTGGAAAACGTCGAACGTATCATGAGCGAAGAAGGGCTCACGCCGCGTGAAGCGACGCGCAAATCCATGGGGCAGATCCAGGGGGCGCTGGTCGGTATTGCGATGGTGCTGTCTGCGGTATTCGTGCCGATGGCGTTCTTTGGCGGTACCACCGGGGCGATTTATCGTCAGTTTTCTATCACCATTGTCTCGGCAATGGTGCTGTCGGTGCTGGTCGCCATGATCCTGACGCCGGCGCTGTGCGCAACGTTATTAAAACCGTTGCACAAAGGCGAACAACACGGGCAACGCGGATTTTTCGGCTGGTTTAACCGTACTTTCAATCGTAATGCCGAACGTTATGAGAAAGGCGTAGCGAAAATTTTGCATCGCAGCCTGCGCTGGATTCTGATTTATGTTCTGTTGCTTGGCGGCATGGTGTTCCTGTTTCTGCGCCTCCCCACCTCCTTTCTGCCGCAAGAAGATCGGGGCATGTTCACTACGTCTATCCAGCTACCGAGCGGCTCTACGCAACAGCAGACCCTGAAAGTCGTTGAAAAGGTTGAAAACTATTACTTCACCCATGAGAAAGACAACATTATGTCGGTCTTCTCGACGGTAGGTTCCGGCCCTGGCGGGAATGGGCAAAACGTCGCGCGCATGTTTGTTCGCTTGAAAGACTGGGACGCGCGCGATCCCACCACCGGCTCCTCGTTCGCCATTATTGAGCGGGCGACAAAAGCGTTTAACCAGATTAAAGAAGCTCGCGTCTTCGCCAGCAGCCCGCCGGCAATTAGCGGTCTGGGCAGCTCCGCCGGTTTTGATATGGAATTACAGGATCACGCCGGAGCAGGCCATGACGCGCTGATGGCCGCACGAGATCAACTCATTGAGCTGGCCGGGAAAAACAGTTCCTTGACCCGCGTGCGCCACAACGGCCTGGACGACAGCCCGCAACTGCAAATTGATATTGACCAACGAAAAGCGCAGGCGCTGGGCGTATCGATTGACGATATCAACGACACCCTGCAAACAGCCTGGGGATCGAGCTACGTCAACGACTTTATGGACCGGGGCCGCGTGAAGAAGGTCTATGTTCAGGCCGCGGCGAAATATCGTATGTTGCCGGATGATATTAATCTTTGGTATGTCCGTAACAAAGACGGCGGCATGGTCCCCTTCTCCGCCTTCGCCACCTCGCGCTGGGAAACCGGATCGCCGCGTCTGGAACGCTATAACGGCTATTCGGCGGTAGAAATTGTCGGAGAGGCCGCGCCGGGGGTCAGTACCGGGACGGCGATGGATGTCATGGAGTCGTTGGTACATCAGCTACCGGGCGGTTTTGGCCTGGAATGGACAGCCATGTCTTACCAGGAACGGCTCTCCGGCGCGCAGGCGCCTGCGCTGTACGCTATTTCGCTATTAGTCGTCTTCCTGTGTCTGGCGGCATTGTATGAAAGCTGGTCGGTGCCCTTCTCGGTGATGCTGGTTGTGCCGCTCGGGGTCATCGGCGCGTTACTCGCCACCTGGATGCGCGGGCTGGAAAACGATGTTTACTTCCAGGTGGGGCTGTTGACCGTTATCGGCCTCTCGGCGAAAAACGCGATTCTGATTGTGGAATTCGCCAACGAAATGAATCAGAAGGGACACGCGCTGTTAGACGCCACGCTGTACGCCAGCCGCCAGCGCCTGCGACCGATACTGATGACTTCGCTGGCGTTTATCTTTGGCGTATTGCCGATGGCCACCAGCACCGGGGCAGGCTCGGGTAGCCAACATGCTGTCGGAACCGGCGTGATGGGGGGAATGATCTCAGCAACCATTCTGGCTATCTTCTTTGTACCCCTGTTTTTCGTGCTGATACGTCGCCGCTTCCCGCTGAAGCCGCGCCCGGAATAAGCTCCTGGCCAGCCTGATACGAGGTGTCGGGCACAAAAAAGGCGACTTTCGTTGAGTCGCCTTTTCTTATCACCTATGGGAGCGCGGTGCCTTCCAGTCATTTATTTACGAAGCATGACTTCGATAAAATCTTTCCAGTTCCCCAGTTCACGTTCAATCATAATAGCCTCTCTTATTATTATGGGTATTCTACGTAGTTAGCGGTATAGAGAGAAGTTCATTTAACCGATTGTTGCGATATCCTCTGGTTACGCTGTCTATGATATTACTATGGCGCTGTAGCCGTAAATTTTATGTGACTTACTGCAATATTTAGCAACATTAATACCTTTTCTACTACTTTATCAAATCGGGTTAAAAAACAATCAATTGCATGTGCGCAAAATAGGATTTGTCCCGCGAATTATAAACAAGCCACATTTGGAACGTTTTGGAATCATTATTCACATTCACTCAACAATGTTATATTGATTGCCGATCAGCGCTGGATAAATAACCATTAACAGCCACACTTATTATCCCGCAGACGATACTATTGATTATTTATTCGAATTTCGCGTTAAAGGATTCAATATGATTACCCTCTATGGCATTAAGAATTGCGACACGATCAAAAAAGCGCGCCGTTGGCTGGAGGAGCATGGCATTGATTATCGTTTTCACGATTACCGTGTGGATGGCATAGACCTCCCTCTTCTTAATACCTTTATTGCCGAACTCGGCTGGCAGCCTTTACTGAATACGCGCGGCACAACATGGCGCAAACTGGATGAAGGCGACCGCAGCGGGATTACCGATGCCGACTCCGCCGCTGCTCTCATGGTTGAACAGCCGGCAATCATCAAACGCCCATTGCTCTGCGCGCCCGGGAAGCCTATGCTGCTTGGTTTCAGTGAATCCCGTTATCAGCAGTTTTTTGATGAGGTGTAGTCTATGTCGTGCCCGGTTATTGAGCTGACACAGCAACTTATTCGTCGCCCCTCCCTGAGTCCGGATGACGCAGGCTGTCAGGCATTAATGATTGAACGCCTGCGTAAAATCGGTTTTACCATTGAGCATATGGATTTTGGCGACACGCAAAATTTTTGGGCATGGCGTGGGCGTGGCGAAACGCTGGCGTTCGCCGGGCATACTGACGTCGTACCGGCTGGCGATGTCGATCGCTGGATCAATCCGCCGTTTGAACCTACGATTCGTGACGGAATGTTGTTCGGTCGCGGCGCGGCGGATATGAAAGGTTCACTGGCGGCCATGGTGGTGGCCGCTGAACGTTTTGTTGCGCAGCATCCTCATCACCGGGGCCGTCTCGCATTTTTGATTACCTCTGATGAGGAAGCCAGCGCAAAAAATGGCACCGTAAAGGTGGTTGAAGCGCTGATGGCCCGTAACGAGCGGCTGGATTACTGTCTGGTCGGCGAACCTTCCAGTACTGAAATTGTGGGCGATGTCGTCAAAAACGGGCGTCGCGGTTCCCTCACCTGTAACCTCACTATTCATGGCGTTCAGGGGCACGTCGCCTATCCGCATCTGGCGGATAACCCTGTTCATCGCGCCGCGCCTTTTCTTAATGAACTGGTCGCTATCGAGTGGGATCGGGGCAATGACTTTTTCCCGGCCACCAGTATGCAGGTAGCCAATATCCAGGCAGGCACCGGCAGCAATAATGTCATTCCGGGCGAACTGTTCGTGCAGTTTAACTTCCGTTTCAGCACGGAACTGACCGATGAGATGATCAAAGAGCGGGTACATGCGCTGCTTGAGAAGCATCAGCTGCGTTATACCGTAGACTGGTGGCTTTCCGGCCAGCCGTTCCTGACCGCACGCGGCAAGCTGGTGGACGCGGTGGTAAACGCCATTGAGCACTATAATGAAATTAAACCGCAATTACTGACGACGGGCGGTACGTCCGACGGACGTTTTATCGCCCGTATGGGAGCGCAGGTGGTAGAACTGGGGCCGGTGAACGCCACCATTCATAAAATTAATGAATGTGTGAATGCCGCCGATCTCCAGCTACTGGCTCGTATGTATCAACGTATTATGGAACAGCTCGTCGCCTGATGAGCGTTCCTGTAAGAGGAAATAAGCATGGACTGGCTGGCAAAATATTGGTGGATTCTGGTATTGGTGTTTCTGGTAGGCGTACTGCTGAATGTGATCAAAGATCTCAAACGCATCGACCATAAGAAATTCCTTGCCAATAAACCTGAGCTGCCCCCGCATCGCGATTTTAACGATAAGTGGGACGATGAAGAAGACTGGCCGAAGAAAGATCAGCCGAAAAAGTAACCGGATAACATGCCGGACAGCTATCGCTATCCGGCATGCTCCCCACCGCCGGGCATTACGTCGCGCAAACGCTGCGTTCGTCCGGCATCCAGCGCAATCAGCGCCTGCGCCGCCTGCGCACGCTGCAACGCCAGCAGAGCTTTACGGCCTGAAATGCGTAGCCGGGCGCACAGTTCGGCATCGCTGGCTTTTTCCTCCAGCCGCCCTCTCAGCGCCGGTAATGGCAATGCGCTGTATTGCAGTAAACGATGCAGGCAACCTAACGATGTCAGTAGCGGGCGGTGCGCGAACGCAAAACCGACCAGCTCACGCCAGTCTTCACCATTAAGCGCCTGTTCGCGTAACGCCGCCAGCGGTATCGCCTCGCCGTTCCACTGCGTCAGGATATCCGCATCGCGGCGCAAACGTCGGTGTTCCTGCTGCGCCAGCCGTTTTCCCGCGTCGCTCAGCGGCAATAACGCCATCGCCGTATAGCAACCGCTGCTCGCCTCCCGATGGTTGCCCATCCGTACCAGTACAAAGCCGCAGCGTTGCCAGAAACGCCACAGCTCCGGCGTATAGCCGAAGCTGACGGAAAGATAATCACACTGCGCCGCCTGCATGCACGCGCAGGCAATCAACTGCTGACCGATGCCTTCACGCTGGCGAGCGGGGTGCACTGCGATACGGCTTACGCGACGCCCGACCAGCGTCGCGGCTAAAGGGTCGCTACCGTGCGCCGCCAGCGACTGCGCCACCAGATTTCCACGCGGACGCCGGAAACCGGCCCATACAGCCTGACTGAGTTCTGCGGATAACCCGCCCTCTTCGACCAGCCAGAGGGCGCCCGCCACACGGTTATTCGCCGTGGCCTGCAAGAAATGCTGTCCTGGCGCATCCATCATTCGGCGCAGATCCAGCGGCGAAGTACGATAGTGCGCCCCCGACAGTAACTGATACACAGCCCTCGGCAACGCGGGCGTATTCACCCAGGCCTGTTGGTAAAACGCCGAGATTGCTATCGCGCCATGTGGCGCCTGCGCAAACGCTTCATCGTCGAATATCAGCGCCTCGCTGACGATATTTTCCAGCGGGCATTCTGGCGCCCAGCGGACAGGCTGACGAAGCGTGAAGCGGTGAAGCTGCGGAAAACGGGCGCAAAACTTAAGTAAAAAACCGCGTCCGGTGCCTTCGTAGCCCTGAACGGTGGTGGTGAGTAGTATGCGGGGAAAGCGCGAAACCAGTTGCAGCAGTAGCGGCGCGGGGATTGCCGCCGCCTCGTCAACCACCAGCCAGTCGGCTCTTGCCCCGCTCGCCAGCAACGCATCCGGCGCCATAAAGCAGAACCGCTCACCGGCAAACGCGGCCAGGATATCCGTTGCCGTTTTCGCCGGTGCGGTCACGATAGCCGTGCCCGCCATCCGGGAGATGAATTGCCCGGCCAGCGCCGATTTGCCGCGCCCACGGGGGGCAATCACCGTCGCCACGCCGGGCGGCATTTCACGTAAACGCGATAAGATAGCCGCCTGCTCCGGCTGCGGCTCGCCGGTGGCGGGTCGCCAGCGTTCACGGGAAGGATAAGATGGCCAGCAAAACGGCTGGCGCTGTCGCCAAAGCAGCGTTTGCGGATCGCGGGAAAGAGTCCGTTTAAGATGCTGTGCAAACTGCGGTGTGGGGATAGGCTGCGCGCAGTCGCTCCAGCGCAGTGAATCGATATCAGGCCTGCTTTCCCACGTCTCATACGGCGGCATCAGCAGAAGCAGCCAGCTTCCGGCCTGCAAGGTCCCGCTCAGGGCGGCAAACGCTGCGGCGTCAAAGCCCTGCCAGGCATCAAATATCGCATGACGGAATTCACGGCCCAGCAGCGTTTGTAACGCCTGTGGCGTACAGCGCGGCTGGGCGGGCGCGTCAGGCGCGACCCACAGCCAGTCACCGGGCAGCGCAGCGCGTATCGCCTCGGCCCGCTCCCGGCACCACGCCGCATCGCCGCTGATGACCAGTAAACGGCGAATGCCTTCCTGTGTCATTTGCGACGTTAACGCCTGTAGCGCATCGATATCAGACATCCCTGCCCCGGTTTATCAAAAGTTTTTGCCAAACGTATTACATTGCGCCGGGTCACCGCTGTCAAAGCCACGCTTAAACCAGCTGTAGCGCTGTTCTGAGGTGCCGTGGGTAAAACTATCCGGCACGACGCGCCCCTGCCCCTGTTGCTGTAAGCGATCGTCGCCGATAGCCTGTGCGGCATTGAGCGCCTCTTCCAGATCGCCCGCCTCCAGTACGCCTTGCTGCTGCATACTGTGTCCCCACACGCCGGCAAAGCAATCCGCCTGTAGCTCCATGCGCACCGAAAGGCGATTCACCTCCGTTTGCGACGCGTTTTGCTGCAACTGGCGTACTTTCGGCTCAATACCTAACAGTTTTTGTACGTGGTGGCCGACTTCGTGGGCGATGACATAACCCTGGGCAAAATCACCGTCCGCGCCCAGCTTATTTTTCATATCATCGTAAAATGAGAGATCGATATAGACGGTACCGTCCGCCGGGCAGTAAAACGGCCCCATCACGGACTGACCCGCGCCACAGCCGGTGCGCGTCATACCACGGTACATCACCAGTTTTGGCTGCTGATAGCCGCGCCCCATTTTTTGAAAGAGTTGCCCCCAGGTATCTTCGGTCGTCGCCAGAATCACCGAGGTAAATTTTGCCGCTTCATCATCATTGGGGCTTATCGAACGCGTCGACTGCTGCTGCGAAACCGGCTGGCCGGTCAACAGACCGGTTAAATCCACCCCATAGTACCCTGCGACCAACACCACCACCAACAGAATGATGCCGCCTTTTCCGCGCGGAAGACGAAAGCCAGGGCCACCCAGCGAGGGGCCGCCTGGCCGATTACGTCTGTCCTCTACATTGTTACTTTCACGACGCCCTTGCCAGCGCATAATCACCTCATTCTCTCTTTGTTATACAGATGATCGTAGGCGGTCAGGCGCAGGATTACCACAGGTAAACGCTATCAGAATGAGGAAAGGATGATACCGGAGAGCGGTTGCCCCCCGGTCAGAAGCGGAATTAATCTAATTTCACGCCCAGGCGATGCGCGACGGCTTCATAGGCTTCAATCAGACCGCCCAGGCTCTGGCGGAAGCGGTCTTTGTCCATTTTGTCCAGCGTCTCTTTATCCCACAGGCGGCTACCGTCCGGTGAAAACTCATCGCCCAGCACCACTTCGCCTTTATACAGGCCAAACTCCAGTTTGAAATCCACCAGGATAAGACCCGCGTCATCAAACAGTTTTTTCAGTACGTCGTTGGCTTTGTAGGTTAACTCTTTCATACGCGCCAGATTTTCCTGACTTACCCAACCGAACGTTTCACAGTAGGAACTATTCACCATCGGGTCGTGCAGCGCGTCGTTTTTCAGGAACAGATCGAATATCGGCGGGTTAAGCTCCATGCCTTCTTCCACGCCCAGACGCTTGACCAGCGACCCAGCCGCACGGTTGCGCACCACACATTCAACCGGCACCATCTCCAGCTTCTTCACCAGACACTCGGTATCAGACAGCAAACGTTCCATCTGGGTCGGGATGCCCGCCTCGGCCAGTTTGGTCATAATGAAATGGTTGAATTTGTTATTTACCATGCCTTTGCGATCAAACTGTTCAATGCGCGCGCCATCCCCTGCTGACGTATCATTGCGGAATTCGAGCACCAACAGGTCCGGGTTTTCCGTGCTGTATACGGTTTTCGCTTTACCACGATACAACTCAGCTTGCTTTTGCATCTTTAACACTCCTGGGTGTGAATTAACGATAAGTATTCATTTCCTGCTACGCCTGCCGGAGACGCCGGCCTGTAATTGTGGTGCGAAATAGCGGTTAAATCGCGTTTTTGTACCGACGCACACGTTTGCGTATCTTATCAGAAAAAAGGGCCGGATTGCTCCAGCCCTGTTAAATTACTTGTTGAACGCTGCCTGGAAGACGGCAACCAGCGCGTCGTTCTGGCTTTGCGTCAGAGTATGCCCCTTAGGATCGATAAACTGCAAGCTGCTGCGGTTATCTAAATCGCCGACCTGCAATTTATAATCTCCGGATGCCAGGCCCGGGTCGCTAGCGCCCAGGTCCCGCCAGTCGCTGTCAGACAACGGTTTGTACGTTACCGCCATGCTGCCCTGAGAGCGAGTGCTGTCGGTGACTTTCATGCCCACTTTTTCCAGCGCGGCCGGGAGGCGTTGCCACACGAGGTTGAACGGACCGCGAACGACCAGCATAGGTAAACCGGTATCATCAGCGGCGCTCTGCACATCCATCGTTGCGGCGGAACGGTTCTGCGCGGCATTTGCCGCATCCGTAGCGGTCTTATCCAGACCGGCGGAAATGACGTTCATCATTTCCGTGCTATAGCGCTGCAGCGACGCCGCGTCAGCGACCGGCTTGCCAGCCTGTTCCAGATTAACCAGTTTTACCGTTACCGCCTGCTGATAGCCCTGCGGCTTCACCGAGATTTGATAACGTCCACGATACTGTTCGTCTTCATCCAGGCGGTTCCAGTTCACCCAATCGGTCGTCAGGGTCTGGCTGGCATCGTCACGTTTTTCAATCGGATAATTTTTCGCCTGAATCACGCTGACGACTTGCGGCCACAGCGTGCTGCTACGACCATTTTCCACCAATAGCGTAGCGGTATCGCCAGAGAACTGGGTACGCGCGCCGCTCACTAACGCTAACGGCTGCGCTGGCGGACGGATATCCAACGCCTTACCAACCGCGCCGCTCCCCTTCGTGACCGGAATAACGTAGTCGCCGGTCGTTATCGGCAGGATCATTCCTGCCGGGGCGTGAAGTTCAGCAAGCGGCGCGGCATCCAGATAGGATTCATCGCCGCTTACCTGGCGCTTGTAGCGCGAATCGGAACTACAGGCAGCGAGCAGCAAAACAAGCGAAACACCCGCAACCTTCGCCAGGCGCGACTTTTGTACTGAGTAAGCCATCAAATCTCCCTAAACTTTACAGCAGGCCAGCATGCTGAAGCGCTGCTTTGACGATGTCACGACCATGGTCTGTGATAGGCGTCATTGGCAGGCGCAGCGTGTCGGTCGCCACAAGACCCAATGCCTTACATGCCCATTTCACCGGGATAGGATTGGGTTCGACAAATAGTTTGTTGTGTAACGGCATCAGACGCTGGTTGATAGCGCGCGCCTCGGCAAATTGCCCTTCCGCCGCCAGTTTGCACATGTCAGCCATCTCGCGCGCCGCTACGTTAGCCGTAACGGAAATCACGCCATGACCACCCAGCTGCATAAAGTCCAGCGCAGACGCGTCATCGCCGCTAAGCAGAATAAAATCGTCTGAAACCAGCTCTTTGATCTGGTGAACGCGGGTTAAGTTCCCTGTCGCCTCTTTGATAGCGATAATATTTTTTATTTCCGCCAGACGACCCACGGTTTCCGGCAACATGTCGCAACCGGTACGGGACGGCACATTATACAGAATTTGCGGCAAGTCAGTGTGTTCCGCGATGGCTTTGAAATGCTGGAACAAACCTTCCTGCGTGGGGCGATTGTAGTACGGCGTTACCGTCAGGCAGCCAACAATGCCGCTATCGTTAAAACGCTGCGTCAGGCTAATCGCTTCCGCGGTCGCGTTTGCGCCCGTGCCGGCGATAACCGGAATACGTCCGTCAGCCAGTTCCAGCGTCATCATCACGACATCGCCATGTTCATCATGGCTTAGCGTGGCAGACTCGCCGGTGGTGCCAACCGAAACAATCGCCGAGGTACCGTTGGCGACATGATAATCAATGAGTTTTTTCAGGCAAGACCTACTGACGTTACCTTTCTCATCCATCGGCGTAACAAGCGCGACAATACTTCCCGTGAACATGGGCCATCCTCTGTGCAAACAAGTCCCTCAATGGTACGTTTGGTATGGCAATAAAAGCAAGCGACCAAAGCCGTTCTGATTGTTGTATGCAGGTTTTTTTTATGGTTTCCTTAAGATTACCTCACCGCTCAAAGGAATAACTGGTTTGACACCGTCATCACAACACTATTTGGTTATCACTGCGCTGGGCGCCGACAGGCCCGGTATTGTGAATACCATTACTCGCCATGTCAGCAGTTGCGGCTGTAATATCGAAGACAGCCGACTGGCGATGCTGGGCGATGAATTCACGTTTATTATGCTGTTGTCCGGCACGTGGAACGCGATTACCTTGATTGAATCGACATTGCCGTTAAAAGGCGCGGAGCTGGATCTGCTGATTGTGATGAAACGGACGTCCGACCGCCCCCGCCCGGCAATGCCCGCGACGGTATGGGTTCAGGTTGAGGTCGCCGACTCCCCGCATTTAATTGAGCGATTCACCGCGCTGTTTAATAGTCATGAAATGAACATTGCGGAGCTGGTCTCCCGCACGCAGCCGGCTGAAGGTGATAAAGCTGCGCAATTATTTATTCAAATCACCGCACATAGCCCGGCGTCGCAAAATTCCGCAAATATTGAGCAAGCCTTTAAAGCACTATGTACAGAACTCAATGCGCAAGGCAGTATAAACGTCGTCAATTACTCACAACATGATGAACAGGATGGAGTTAAGTAATGAATCCACTGAAAGCCGGTGATATCGCACCGAAATTTAGCTTGCCGGATCAAGACGGGGAACAAGTAAATTTGACCGACTTCCAGGGACAGCGCGTTCTGGTTTATTTCTACCCAAAAGCCATGACACCCGGCTGTACCGTGCAGGCCTGCGGCTTACGCGATAACATGGACGAGCTCAAAAAAGCAGGCGTGGACGTGCTGGGCATCAGCACCGATAAACCTGAAAAACTCTCCCGTTTCGCTGAAAAAGAGCTGCTGAACTTTACCCTTTTGTCCGATGAAAACCATCAGGTGTGTGAACAGTTCGGCGTCTGGGGCGAAAAGTCGTTTATGGGCAAAACGTATGACGGCATTCACCGCATCAGCTTTTTGATTGACGCTGATGGTAAGATTGAACACGTCTTTAATGATTTTAAAACCAGCAATCACCATGATGTGGTGCTGAACTGGCTGAAAGAAAACGCGTAAAAGCCTCAGGCCGCGCTGATGTGCGGCCTGGAAAGGGAATGCGCCGTCAGGCTTGCCGCGCCAGACGCCCTTCTCCGGTAATCACCAGATCGGCATCTTTAACCGCCTGCTCAAGCTGTAGCGTTTCCACGACAATCTCTACGCCGGCGCGTAATTCCGCATTGAGCAATCCTAAAAGCGCGGCGCCCATTCCACCTGCCGCGCCCGCGCCGGGAGCGTTAATCACCTCACGTCCCGTAGCCTGATAAATATGCCGGCCCCAGTTTTCCAGCGCCTCGTCCAGGGTGTTCACCATTTCCGCTGTCGCCCCTTTTTGTGGGCCAAAGATGGCCGATGCGCCCTGGGGACCACACAGCGGATTGTTGACATCGCACGCCTTTAAGCTGATTGGCGGTAGCGGAATCAATTTCTACAATACAGTTTTCCTTCAGCAGCGAGAATTTTGTAGGTTCCGACAATAAAAATGCCGCAACACGGTGCGGCATTAAAAAAAAGAGCGGCTTTCTAAGCGCTTGTCCCTCATCAGGCGTGCGCAAAATGGCGGCAGGGCACTATGATGTCGTTCACGCTTTACAACTTTTGTACAGACCGCTCAGGATGAGGTATCCGTCACCTGACCATCCGGCCAGGCATGGACAACGGCTTTAATCAGCGTCGCCAATGGAATGGCGAAAAACACTCCCCAGAACCCCCACAGACCGCCGAAAATCACCACTGACAGAATAATCACCAGCGGATGCAAATTCACCGCTTCGGAGAAAAGTACCGGTACCAGCAGATTGCCATCCAGCGCCTGAATAATCAGATAAACGGCAAAACAGCTCCAGAATTCCGTCCCCAGGCCAAACTGAAACAGCGCGACGCCCACCACCGGAATTGTCACCACAAAGGCGCCGATATAGGGGATCAGAACCGAAAAGCCCACCAGTACCGCCAACAGTAGCGAATAGTTGAGGCCAAACAGCAAAAAGCCCAGCCAGGTCGCTACGCCCACCACCACCATCTCCAGCACTTTTCCGCGGATATAGTTGGTGATCTGCTGATTCATCTCATTCCACACCTGCCCCGCCAGCCCGCGATTACGCGGCAGCACGCGGCGCACGGCATTCAGCATCTGCTCTTTATCTTTTACCAGGAAAAAGACCATCAGCGGCACCAGCACCAGATATACAGCCAGCGTCAGTAGCCCGACTAACGAAGCCAGCGAATACTTCACCACCGAATCGCCCATGTTAAGCATCCGGGTACGCATGTTTTCCGCCATCGCATCAATAATGCCCGCATCCATCAGCGCCGGATAGCGTCGCGGCAAGGTCGCGGCAAAATCGGACAGTTTATTCAGCATACCGGGCATATCACGAATCAGGTAAATACCCTGCTGCCAGGCAATCGGCATCACCACAAACGCCATTAATAACAAAATGCCGACAAAGAGGATAAGGACAATGGAGGCTGCCCAGCGCCGGGAACAGCCAATCGCCTGCAGGCGCGCCGTCGGCCACTCCAGCAGGTAGGCCAGTACGATAGCGACCAGCAGCGGCGCTAACAGGCCGCTAAAGAAAAAGAGGATGCTAAAACCAGCCACCAGAATGACCAGCAAGGCAATCGCCTCCGGGTCGCTGAAGCGACGGCGATACCATTGCATTAACATTTCGAGCATAAAACCCTTCCCAGAACTCAACTGCGGGATTGTGATGCCGAATTGTATCGAAATGTCACAAAAAAGACTTCGCTTTTTATCGTTGATTCAGGAAACTAAAATAGTGAGTCTGTGCTCATCACAGTTACACTTATGAAGTGTCGGAGCGTGGAACGATATTTCACGACGTTGGTCAAAGGGCTATCTCAAAACAACAGGATAGAGGTTATGTTCAGGCAGTTGAAAAAAAACCTGGTGGCAACCCTCATTGCAGCATTGGCTCTCGGTCAGGTCGCGCCCGCATTTGCCGACCCTGCCGACACGCTGCCCGATATGGGAACCTCGGCAGGAAGCACGCTTTCTATCGGACAAGAGATGCAAATGGGCGACTTTTATGTGCGCCAGCTACGCGGCAGCGCGCCGTTAATCAACGATCCGCTGCTGGTGCAATACATTAACGCGCTGGGTATGCGTCTGGTCTCGCACGCCGACTCCGTCAAAACGCCCTTCCATTTTTTCTTGATCAATAATGACGAAATCAACGCGTTCGCGTTCTTTGGCGGCAATGTGGTGCTGCACTCGGCACTTTTTCGCTACGCGGATAACGAAAGCCAGCTAGCTTCAGTCATGGCGCATGAAATCTCCCACGTGACGCAGCGCCATCTGGCGCGCGCGATGGAAGATCAAAAGCGCAGCGCGCCGCTTACCTGGGTGGGCGCGCTGGGTTCCATTTTGCTGGCCATGGCCAGCCCACAGGCCGGTATGGCGGCGCTAACCGGTACTCTGGCGGGAACGCGCCAGGGAATGATAAGTTTCACCCAGCAAAATGAGCAAGAAGCCGACCGTATTGGTATTCAGGTACTGCAACGCGCCGGATTTGACCCACAGGCGATGCCCTCTTTCCTCGAAAAACTGCTCGACCAGGCGCGTTACTCCACGCGTCCGCCTGAAATTTTGCTCACTCACCCCTTACCGGAAAGCCGCCTTGCGGATGCCCGCAACCGTGCCAACCAGATGCGCCCGGTCGTGGTGCAATCTTCCGCCGACTTTTATCTCGCCAAAGCGCGCGCCCTGGGAATGTACAATTCCGGACGTAACCAGCTTACCAGCGACCTGCTGGATCAGTGGTCTAAAGGCAACGTGCGTCAGCAACATGCGGCGCAATATGGCCGGGCGTTGCAGGCGATGGAAGCGAGCAAATACGATGAAGCGCGCAAAACGTTGCAGCCGCTGTTAAGCGCGGAACCGAACAATGCCTGGTATCTTGACCTCGCCACCGATATTGACCTGGGGCAGAAAAGAGCCAACGACGCGATTAATCGCCTGAAAAATGCCCGCGATCTGCGCGTTAATCCTGTGCTGCAGTTAAACCTCGCCAATGCGTACCTCCAGGGAGGCCAGCCCAAAGCGGCGGAAACCATTCTGAATCGCTACACCTTTAGCCATAAAGATGACGGTAACGGCTGGGATCTGCTTGCTCAGGCCGAAGCCGCGCTGAACAACCGCGATCAGGAGCTGGCGGCGCGCGCTGAAAGTTATGCGCTGGCGGGACGACTGGATCAGGCAATTTCACTGCTCAGTAGCGCCAGCGCCCAGGCAAAACTGGGTAGCCAGCAACAGGCGCGTTACGATGCGCGTATCGACCAGTTGCGCCAGTTACAGGAACGCTTCAAGCCATACACGAAAATGTAATCGCCGTTTATTAGCCGGATGGCGTCACAAGGAGAACTCATGACCGACACGATTAAAATCTACCATAACCCGCGCTGTTCGAAGAGCCGCGACACGCTGAACCTGCTGAAATCTAACGGCGTGGAACCGGAAGTGGTGCTTTATCTGGATACGCCCGCTGACGCCGCCACCGTGCGAGAACTGCTGCGTATGTTGGGCATGTCCAGCGCGCGCGAACTGATGCGCCAAAAAGAAGATCTCTATAAAACGCTTCATCTGGCGGATAGCCAGCTGAGTGAAGAGGCGTTAATCCAGGCGCTGGTTGAACACCCTAAACTGATGGAGCGCCCCATTGTGGTGGCAAATGGTCAGGCGCGCATTGGCCGACCGCCTGAGCAGGTGCTGGACATCCTCGGTTAACCGTTGAACGCCGCCGTCGCGGCGTATTACAGTTTCAGGATCTCTTTGACAAACGGGATCGTCAGTTTTCGCTGGGCAGTGATCGACGCATGATCGAGCTGATCCAGCGTCATAAACAGCGTGCGCATTTCGCGATCAAGACGTTTGAGTAAAAACCGCCCGACATCTTCCGGCAGTTCAAACCCCCGTAACCGGGCGCGCAACTGTAGCGCCTGAAGTTTGTCTTCATCGGAAAGAGGCTGGAGTTTATAGATTTGCCCCCAGTCCAGACGGGAAGCGAGATCGGGCAAGCCCAGATTTAACTGTCTTGGCGGACGATCGCCGGTGATCAATAACCGCGTCTTACCGGACTCCAGAATGCGGTTATAGAGATCAAAGATCGCCATCTCCCACAGTTCATCGCCAGCGACACATTCAATGTTATCAATACACACCAGCGAGAGGTGTTCCATACCGTCGAGCACTTCCGGCACGAACCAGGTACGTTTATCGAGCGGGACGTAGCCTACCGCATCTCCACGCTGCGACAGTTCAGCGCAGGCGGCGTGCAGCAAATGGCTGCGGCCCGCGCCTTCACGCGCCCAAAGGTAGATATATCCACTATGTTCCTGGCGCAACACGTTTTGTAACGCGGCCAGTAGAGAGGCGTTATCCCCCGGCCAGAAACTTGCGAAAGTTTCGTCGTCAGGAAGATAAAGTGGCAAAGAGAGCTGTGCCGGTGTGTTCAGAGATACCTCAACCCAGGATGACATAAAATCGCGCTGAGTTTACCACATAATTCCCTTGAGATAGAACCGGGCAGCATCGCTGCCCGGCAACCCGTTACTGATGCGGAGACTCCGCATCATTTGCCTCCAGTACCACTTCTTCCGGACGCAACAGGCTAATCAGTTTAAAAATCAGGCTCAGGCAAATCCCGACGATGGTCGCCAGCGCCATCCCTTTCAATTCTGCCGCGCCGATATGCACTTTCGCGCCGCTCACGCCGATGATCAAAATCACCGAGGTGAGGATCAGGTTTTGCGCTTTGTTGTAATCGACTTTCGATTCGATCAAGACGCGAATCCCCGACGCGCCGATAACGCCGTACAACAGCAGTGAGACGCCGCCCATCACGGGTAACGGGATAATCTGAATCGCCGCCGCCAGTTTGCCGACGCAGGAAAGCAGAATGGCGAAAATCGCCGCGCCGCCGATAACCCAGGTACTGTAAACGCGGGTGATCGCCATGACGCCAATATTTTCCCCATAGGTGGTATTCGGCGTGGAGCCGAAGAAACCGGAGACGATCGTCGACAGTCCGTTAGCGAACATCGAGCGGTGCAAACCGGGATCGCGCACCAGATCTTTTTTGACGATATTCGCCGTCACCACCAGATGACCGACATGCTCGGCGATCACGACCAACGCCGCGGGCAGAATCGTCAGGATCGCGAACCATTCAAAACGCGGCGTATAGAAGGTCGGCAGCGCAAACCAGTGTGCCTGGGCAATGGGCGTGGTATCGACCACTCCCAGCGCGAATGACAGCGCATAGCCTGCCAGCACGCCGATCAAAATCGGAATGATCGCCAGGAAACCGCGAAACAGTACGGAGCCGAACACCGTCACCGCCAGCGTGACCATGGAGATGATAATTGTTTTCGTGTCCGGCGACTGCCCTTGCGCAGGCAGCAATCCGGCCATCCCCGCCGCGACGCCAGCCAGCTCCAGACCGATGACGGCAACAATTGCGCCCATTGCCGCAGGCGGGAACATCACATCCAGCCAGCCGGTGCCCGCTTTTTTAACGATGAAAGAAACCAGACAGAACAACACGCCGCACATAATAAAACCGCCCAGCGCCACTTCATAACCCAGCGGCAACAGCAGTAGTACCGGGGAAATAAAGGCAAAGCTCGATCCGAGGTAGGCCGGAATTTTACCTTTGCAGATAAAGAGATACAGCAGCGTTCCGATACCGTTAAACAGCAGCACCGTCGCGGGGTTGATATGAAACAGAACTGGCACCAGCACGGTCGCGCCAAACATGGCGAAAAGGTGCTGTAAACTAAGCGGGATTGTCTGTAAAAGCGGCGGTCTTTCACTCACCCCGATAGCACGGCGCGTCATAGTGTTTTCCTCTAAGTGTGTTTGTTATGAGTTGTTTTATTCAAAAAAAAGCCGACTCTTAAAGTCGGCTTTTAATTATTTATTCACTTACTTGGTACCAAAAATCTTATCGCCGGCATCGCCAAGCCCCGGAATAATGTATCCGTGCTCGTTAAGCCCCTGATCGATAGAGGCGGTGTACAGTTCAACGTCCGGGTGCGCTTTTTCCAGCGCCGCAATGCCTTCCGGCGCGGCGACCAGCACCAGCACCTTAATGCTGCTACAGCCTGCTTTTTTCAGCAGGTCGATGGTCGCGATGACAGAACCGCCGGTCGCCAGCATCGGGTCGACGATCAGCGCCATGCGCTCATCAATGTTCGATACCAGTTTCTGGAAATAAGGTACTGGCTCAAGCGTCTCTTCGTTACGGTACATCCCGACTACGCTGATACGCGCGCTCGGTACATTTTCCAGAACGCCTTCCATCATGCCCAGACCCGCCCGCAGAATCGGCACAACGGTAATTTTTTTACCTTTGATCTGGTCGATTTCCACCGGGCCATTCCAGCCTTCGATGGTGACTTTTTCCGTTTCCAGGTCGGCTGTCGCTTCATACGTCAGCAGGCTGCCTACTTCTGAGGCGAGTTCACGAAAGCGTTTAGTGCTAATGTCGTTTTCACGCATCAGACCCAGCTTGTGTTTGACGAGTGGGTGTTTGACTTCCACGATCTTCATACTCTTCTCCTATCCTCAGATGACTGGCAACCACAAAAAAAATCGCCGGATTATACCGCTTTTCCTCTCTGGCGCAACACAATGTATGCTTGACCTGGATCAACCAAAAGCGCAGATAGCGGAAAAGTGAGTATAAATCACTCACGTTGAAACAGGTGATAAAGGCTAACAACCGTTTGAATCTTAGCAATTTTAAGGATGAATGGCCTGTCCTGATCGCCTGTCGTAAACCAAGTGCTGGATATCCTTTTCTTTTTTACCAACAGAGAAATTTTCAAGCAGCGACCGAAACCATGCCAAAAAAATCGCCCGGATATCCAGGGCGCAGACCACGCTCGCAAACGTTTGCTTTCCCTGTTAGAATTGCGCCGAATTTAACTTTTACCGCAAGAAAAAACGTGGGGAACCAGGCAGTGACCGATAAGACCTCTCTTAGCTATAAAGATGCCGGCGTCGATATTGATGCGGGTAACGCTCTGGTTGATCGAATCAAAGGCGTAGTGAAGAAAACTCGCCGCCCGGAGGTTATGGGCGGTCTGGGCGGTTTCGGTGCGCTGTGCGCGTTGCCGCAAAAATATCGTGAACCGGTACTGGTTTCCGGCACTGACGGCGTAGGCACCAAACTTCGCCTGGCGATGGACTTAAAGCGTCACGATGCTATCGGTATTGATCTGGTGGCGATGTGCGTAAACGATCTGGTCGTTCAGGGCGCGGAACCGCTGTTTTTCCTCGATTACTATGCCACGGGTAAACTGGATGTCGATACCGCCGCCAGCGTGATCAACGGTATTGCCGAAGGCTGCCTGCAATCCGGCTGCGCGCTGGTTGGCGGCGAGACGGCGGAAATGCCGGGCATGTATCACGGCGAAGATTACGATGTGGCGGGTTTCTGCGTCGGCGTAGTCGAAAAATCAGAAATCATCGACGGCTCCCGGGTTGCCGAAGGCGACGTGCTGATTGCACTCGGCTCCAGCGGCCCGCACTCGAATGGATATTCGCTGGTGCGGAAAATTATTGACGTTAGCGGCTGCGACCCACAAACCACTCTGCTGGAAGGGAAGCCGCTGGCCGATCATCTGCTTGAACCGACCCGTATCTACGTAAAATCGGTTCTGGAACTGATTGAAAACGTCGATGTACACGCTATCGCCCACCTCACCGGCGGGGGCTTTTGGGAAAATATTCCGCGCGTTCTGCCGGAGAATACCCAGGCGGTAATTAATGAGTCGTCCTGGCAGTGGCCCGCCATCTTTACCTGGCTGCAAACCGCCGGTAATGTCAGCCGACATGAAATGTACCGTACCTTTAACTGCGGCGTCGGCATGGTGATTGCGCTCTCCGCTCCGGAAGCGGACAAAGCGCTTGCTCTGTTAAACGAGAAAGGTGAAAACGCATGGAAAATCGGTATCATCAAAGCCTCTGATTCCGAACAGCGTGTGGTTATTGAATAATGAATATTGTGGTGCTGATTTCCGGCAATGGAAGCAATTTACAGGCGATTATCGATGCCTGCGAAGCGAAGAAAATTAAAGGCACCCTCAGGGCAGTATTCAGCAATAAGGCCGACGCGTTCGGCCTTGAACGCGCCAGAGAAGCCGGTATTCCGGCGCAAGCGCTGACTGCCGATCGGTTTGACAGCCGCGACGCCTTCGATCGCGAGTTGATTCGCAAGATAGACGCGTATGCGCCCGATGTGGTCGTGCTGGCTGGTTTTATGCGTATTCTGAGTCCGATGTTTGTCGCGCATTACTACGGGCGTCTGCTGAACATTCACCCTTCCCTGCTGCCAAAATATCCGGGGTTGCATACCCATCGCCAGGCACTGGAAAACGGCGATGAGGAGCACGGTACCTCGGTGCATTTCGTGACAGACGAACTCGACGGCGGCCCGGTCATTCTCCAGGCGAAGGTGCCGGTTTTTGCCGACGACAGCGAAGATGATATCACCGCACGCGTACAAACTCAGGAACATGCGATTTATCCGCTGGTGATTGGCTGGTTTGCGCAGGGGCGTCTAAAGATGCGCGATAACGCCGCCTGGCTGGACGGGCGTCGTCTGCCGCCGCAAGGTTATGCGTCTGACGAATAATACGTCATCGGACAGGACTGCGTCTGCTTGCCGGATGGCGGCATAAATGCCTATCCGGCCTACTCTTTTCCCTTCCTTTATGCTATCAGTTTATTGTCATATTTTTCTGGCGCAGTTGGACATTAACGCGTAATGCTCGCCATAATCATCAGGCAGTGTCCCGTGAATAAAACGGAGTATAGGTAGTAATGGGTCAGGAAAAGCTATATATCGAGAAAGAACTGAGCTGGTTAGCATTTAACGAACGCGTGTTACAGGAAGCAGCGGATAAATCCAACCCGTTGATTGAGCGGATGCGGTTCCTGGGAATCTATTCTAATAACCTCGACGAGTTCTACAAAGTGCGTTTCGCTGAACTGAAACGACGCATTATTATCAGCGAAGAACAGGGTTCAAATTCTCATTCACGCCATTTGTTAGGCAAAATTCAGTCCCGCGTGTTGAAAGCAGACCAGGAGTTCGACGGCCTGTACAACGAATTACTGCTGGAAATGGCGCGTAATCAAATCTTTCTGATCAACGAGCGTCAGCTCTCGGTGAACCAACAAAGCTGGTTGCGCCACTATTTTAAGCACTATTTGCGCCAGCATATTACCCCGATTCTCATTAACCGGGAGACGGATCTTGTTCAGTTTTTAAAAGATGATTACACCTATCTGGCGGTGGAGATTATCCGCGGCGATACCATCAACTATGCGCTGCTGGAGATACCGTCCGACAAAGTCCCACGCTTCGTTAATCTGCCGCCGGAGACACCGCGCAGACGCAAGCCGATGATTCTTCTGGATAATATTCTGCGCTACTGCCTGGATGACATTTTTAAAGGGTTCTTCGACTATGACGCGCTTAATGCCTATTCGATGAAAATGACCCGCGATGCCGAATATGACCTGGTGCATGAGATGGAATCCAGTCTGATGGAGCTGATGTCTTCCAGCCTGAAGCAGCGCCTGACCGCTGAACCTGTGCGCTTTGTCTATCAACGCGATATGCCCGCCGCGCTGGTCGACGTGCTGCGGGAAAAACTGACGATCTCCCGGTATGACTCAATCGTACCCGGCGGGCGCTACCACAATTTTAAAGACTTTATTAATTTTCCGAATGTCGGTAAAGCCAACCTGGTCAATAAACCGTTACCGCGGTTACGCCATCTTTGGTTTGATAAAGAGAAGTTTCGTAACGGTTTTGACGCGATTCGTGAACGTGATGTGCTGCTCTATTATCCGTACCATACCTTCGAGCATGTACTGGAACTGCTACGCCAGGCGTCGTTTGACCCAAGCGTGCTGGCGATCAAAATCAATATTTATCGCGTAGCGAAAGACTCGCGCATTATTGACTCGATGATCCATGCCGCCCATAACGGCAAAAAAGTCACCGTGGTGGTGGAGTTGCAGGCGCGCTTCGATGAAGAGGCGAATATTCACTGGGCCAAGCGGTTAACCGAAGCGGGCGTCCATGTTATTTTCTCTGCGCCTGGGCTGAAAATTCACGCCAAACTCTTTCTCATCTCACGAAAAGAGGGCGATGACGTGGTGCGTTATGCGCATATCGGCACCGGTAACTTCAACGAAAAAACAGCGCGGCTGTATACCGATTATTCGCTGCTGACCGCCGATGCGCGCATTACCAATGAAGTGCGTCGGGTCTTTAATTTTATTGAAAACCCCTATCGCCCGGTCACTTTCGATTATTTGATGGTTTCTCCACAAAACTCACGGCGTCTGCTGTATGAGATGATCGATCGTGAAATCGCCAACGCCCAGCAAGGCTTACCGTCAGGGATTACGTTAAAGCTTAACAACCTGGTTGATAAAGGGTTAGTCGACAGGCTATACGCCGCGTCGGGTTCGGGCGTCCAGGTCAATCTGCTGGTGCGCGGTATGTGTTCTCTTATTCCGCAGCTGGAAGGCATTAGCGATAATATTCGCGCGATTAGCATCGTGGATCGCTATCTGGAACACGATCGGGTTTATATTTTCGAAAACGGCGGTGATAAGCAAGTTTGGCTCTCTTCAGCTGACTGGATGACGCGTAATATTGACTACCGTATCGAAGTCGCTACGCCTATCCTCGACCCGCGGCTTAAACAACGCGTCCTGGATATCATTGACATTCTGTTTAGCGACACGGTAAAAGCGCGTTTTATCGATAAAGAACTCAGCAACCGCTACGTGCCGCGCGGCAATCGCCGTAAAGTTCAGGCGCAGCTGGCAATTTATGACTACATCAAATCACTCGAGCAACCAGACTAACGCTATGCCAATTTACGATAAATCCCCTCGCCCGCAGGAGTTCGCTGCGGTCGATCTCGGCTCAAACAGCTTTCATATGGTCATTGCCCGCGTGGTTGACGGCGCAATGCAGATTATCGGGCGCTTAAAACAGCGCGTCCATCTGGCGGACGGGCTGGGCGCGGATAACAAACTCAGCGAAGAAGCCATGGAACGAGGGCTTAGCTGTCTGTCGTTGTTTGCTGAACGCTTACAAGGTTTCTCCCCTTCCAGCGTCTGTATCGTAGGTACCCATACGTTACGTCAGGCGCAAAATGCCGCTGATTTTCTCAAACGCGCGGAAAAGGTTATTCCCTACCCGATAGAGATTATTTCCGGTAACGAAGAAGCGCGCCTGATTTTTATGGGCGTAGAACATACGCAGCCGGAAAAAGGCCGCAAGCTGGTGATCGATATCGGCGGCGGGTCAACAGAGCTGGTCATTGGCGAAAACTTCGAACCCAGGCTGGTTGAAAGCCGTCGTATGGGCTGCGTGAGCTTCGCGCAGCTCTACTTTCCCGGCGGCGTTATCAATAAAGAAAACTTCCAGCGCGCCCGAATGGCGGCGGCGCAAAAACTGGAAACCTTAACCTGGCAGTATCGTATTCAGGGTTGGAACGTGGCGATGGGCGCTTCCGGTACGATTAAGGCCGCTCATGAAGTTCTCCTGGCGCTGGGTGAGAAAAATGGCTTCATTACGCCGGAGCGCCTCGATAAACTGAAGTCAGAAGTGTTGAAGCACCGCTCCTTTAATGCGCTCAGCCTGCCGGGTCTGTCTGAAGAACGAAAAGCGGTCTTTGTGCCGGGCCTGGCGATTCTGTGCGGCGTTTTTGATGCTCTGGCTATCCGCGAGCTTCGCCTTTCCGACGGCGCGTTGCGCGAAGGCGTGCTGTATGAAATGGAAGGCCGCTTCCGCCATCAGGATGTTCGCAGCCGTACCGCAAAAAGTCTGGCCAATCAATACAACATTGACAGAGAACAGGCCAGACGCGTGCTGGAAACCACCATGCAAATGTACGAGCAGTGGCAGGCCCAGCAGCCAAAACTGGCGCATCCGCAGCTTGAAGCGTTGCTCCGCTGGGCGGCAATGCTGCATGAGGTTGGACTGAATATTAATCACAGCGGTTTACATCGCCATTCGGCTTATATTCTGCAACACAGCGATTTGCCCGGCTTTAATCAGGAGCAGCAAATGATGATGGCGACGCTGGTGCGTTATCATCGTAAAGCCATAAAACTGGATGATATGCCCCGCTTTACGCTGTTTAAGAAAAAACAGTATCTGCCGTTAATTCAGCTACTTCGGCTGGGCGTATTACTGAACAACCAGCGGCAGGCGACCACCACGCCGCCGACGCTGCGGCTAACGACCGATGACAGCCACTGGACGTTATGTTTTCCGCATGACTGGTTCAGCCAGAATGCGCTGGTACTGCTTGATCTGGAAAAAGAACAGCAGTACTGGGAAGCGGTAACTGGCTGGCGTCTCAATATTGAGGAAGAAAGCTCGCCGGAGATCGCCGCGTAAATTGTGGATCAGACGCCGCGCCGCGGCGTCTGCCTTTACTGAATCTCAGATAATAGCTGCGGCTCGCCAATTAAATATCCCTGAAGATAGTCGATCCCCAACGACAGCACGACGCTTCGTATTTCTTCGCTCTCGACATACTCCGCGACGACCTGCATTTTTTTCATTCGCGCTAAATGACAAATAGAAGCCACAATCTGATAATCGAGACTGTTTGACACTATATTGCGAATAAAACTGCCGTCAATTTTAAGAATATCGGCGTTAACGTTTTTCAGCCGCGCATAGCTGGCGTAGCCTGTACCGAAATCATCAATCGCTATCTGACAGCCAAACTGCTGTAGCTGTCCCAGCGTCAACTGCGCCTGCTCAGCATTGGTGAGAGAGTTGCTTTCCGTTACCTCAAAAACCAGTTGCCAGGGTTCAACCTGATATTGTTTAAGCAACTGCTTAACTTCTGCAGGAAAACGGGCGCGACATACCGATGTTGGCGACAGATTAATGGCAAAACGATGCGCGGGCATATATTCCCGGCTGGCCGCCATAAACCGCAGCGTGTTTTCAATCACCCAGAGATCGATAGCGGAAGACAAACCAAACTCATGCGCCACGGGTAAAAAATTGTCCGGGTTGATAACGTCGCCGTTGTCATCCCTGAGTCGCAGTAAAACTTCATGGTAAACGTCCCCACGAACACCGAAAATAGGCTGCGCCATCAGGAAAAAATGATCGTGCTCCAACGCCTGTTGCAGGCGATTCATCATCGCAATTCTGCCCTTCAAATCGCGCTGCAGGTGCATTGCGCCGCGCCGCTGTAAATCCTCCGGCGCGTTAGTCGTCAACGAAAGATCGGAACTGGTGCTTAATTCGCCCAGCAGAAGATAAAGGTGGCTAACCGGAGAACGCACGCAGCAGTAGCTCACGCCGACAGGCGGCTGTAGCGGCAGTCCATCCCAGATAAACCGAAACTGCTTAATATGTTTATCCAGCGCTTCAATACGCTGCTGATGCGCCTCTGTATTAAGACGCAGCACCAGGTCGTGCCCTGACATCTGGTAGACGCACTCATTTGAGGCCAACATCGGCGTAATCCAGTGAGAGAGCTTTTGCTTATACTGGATGCGTAGCATGACGCCATAATTTTTACCCAATAGCTCCAGACCCGGCACGTGTAAAAAACAGATCGTAGACCAGGGCGCATTTTGGAGCGCGCGGTTTAACGCACGTAAATTGGGAAGATGTACCACCGGGTCAAGATAGGCCAGCCGCCGTGCGCGACCACTCACTACGCGCTGGCGCGTGGCCAGTACAGACATATAATTAACAATAAAAGAAAAAACCAGATAGCTCGAAGAGGTAATCGCTAATTGCGTATCATAACCTGAATACCAGGGCATATAACGCTGATAATAATGAATTGACGTAATTAGCACGACGGCCCAGATAATTGAAATAAACTTATAGCCATAGCGCATCGCGCCCCACAGCATGACCGGCAATAATAACGAAAGCGTATAGTTGGTACTAAATATTGAACTATTATCAGTCAATGGCATACACAGTATAAACATTAGTGTAGTCAATACGGCCAGCCAAATAACGATCTCTTTTTTAGTGACCTTGCTATCAATCTGTAGCTTTAATTGCTGATAATACCCGCGCAGGTGCAGCGGATTGCGGAGAGTACGAATAATAAAATAGCACAATGGCACGCCGATAAGGTTACCGACCAGTAACGCCTGGTAATTAATCAGCGTGTTGATATTAAAGGGCATTACCCCCATCAGGCTGGCTTTACTTTCGTACATGCCAACAAAAGCGGCAAACTGGTAGATGACCAGAAATAATGTTGCTGAACAAAATACCTGCCAGAACATTCGTTGAAACAACAGGTGGGCGTCGCCGTGGGAAACATTATTTCGCCGGGGGGAAAAGACACGATAGCCGCCCCAACTTAGCACGATAGTAATGATAAAGTGCATCGTCACAGAAAGGGTTTCATACAGCCCTGTCTGCGGGTATCTGCGCCAGAAGATAGCAAGCACAATACCCGGCAGTGCTGCCCAGCCGAAAAAGAGCATCAGACTAAGCATAAAAGCTAACGGCAGGTAAAAAAGAACCACATTTCCAGTGCTGGTAAGCGCATAAGTATTTGCGCTACTTAAAACAGGTAGTAAAATCGAAGGGAGAATGAGCGGTAGTCCCCACCATTTATCTCTGATATTTATATAAGTTTTATTTAGTTTCATAGATGCTCAGCAGAACCCCCCAATCCCAAAGGGGCGTTAACAGACAGGCATCCCACCTGACTTTAAATTGATGATGCGATATACATCACACGATAGTCATCGATTGTAATTATTAAACAAAAGTAACATTTGATTTAAGTCAATTATTACCTTTCTCCTGCAGCCTTTATTCGTCTTTTTATTCTTTGTTATCATTAATTTATTATTAATGTAAATACTAAAATTATCTTCCATAACAATATAAGATAAATCAACTGACGCAATTTTACATTAAGAGGAATTGACCATCGGTTCGCAGTATGCCTTAATGTAGAGTGAACGCAGGCTTGTTACGTTCTTCGCCTTGATAATACCCTTGAAGAACCCGGCCTGATCCCGCCCATATCGCTGGGCCAACGTTAAGGAACCCTTTGTGAGTCAGGCCAACAGTATGCGAAAACGACATCGATTTAACACTCGCATGACCCGTATCGTACTGCTTATCAGTTTTCTCTTCTTCTTTGGACGTTTCGTCTACTCTTCTATCGGCGCCTGGCAGCACCATCAGGATAAAAAAGAAGCGCAACAGTCATCGCTTTCTGTCACCACGCCGGGACAACGTTAAGCTGTTATCCGTTGGCGATATTATCGTCACAGGCTTACTGTGTTATCCAGAACTCTGTTTTCCCTTCCCTGGCTTAGCATGAACCGATAAAAACAAAGCATCGTACTATCTAATGCTTTGTTTTTTAGTCTAAAAAAACAATCAACTACAAGAAACGATAGTTTACTTTTTTTAAGATTAGTCTTAAATACATTCCTTTTTGCGTTATTACCTAAACAAGGAATTGTGATGAATTTTAAAAAAAATGCTTTGCCTCTGGTTTTGTTTGCCTCTTTTTCTCTTGCCGGATGCCAGTCCAATGCGGATGACTATGCCGCAGATGTTTACCAAACCGGGCAGTTAAACGCGAAGCAAGAAACAAAGACCGTCAATATTATCTCTGTTTTGCCAGCGAAAGTTGCCGTAGATAACACCGCCAATAAAAAAACCGCTCAGACCTTCGGCGCAATTCTTGGGGCTGTAGCGGGCGGCGTTACTGGTCATAACGTGGGTTCAGGTAGCGGTTTGGGTACTACTGCCGGCGCGGTTGGCGGCGGAGCCGTTGGCGCAGCGGCGGGTTCATTAGTTAAAGATAAAACGTTAGTTGAAGCTGTATCTTTGACTTACAAAGAAGGAACGAAGGTTTATACCTCCACCCAGGTTGGAAAAACGTGCCAATTTACCACCGGTCTGGCGATGGTGATATCGACCAAAGATAACGAAACGCGAATTCAACCCAATACGAAATGTCCTGAGAAAAGCTAACTATCGGGAGATTTTATGAAGAAAGTTATTTTCGGCGCTGTTTTATTCACCCTAAGCGGCTCGGTTTTATCTTCTTCTTTGCAGGATCAGCTTGCGGCGGTAGCCCAGGCTGAACAGCAAGGAAAAAATGAAGAAAACAGACAACGTGATGCTCTGCAAGCCAAACGAGATCAAGAGGCTCAACAGGAAAGACAAAGGCAAGCCAATGCGGCCGCGGTTGCTAAGCAGCGAGCAAAAGCGGCAGAAGCTGAACGGAAAGCACGGCAAGCAAAATTGGCAGCGGAAGCCGCGCAAGATAAAGCGCGCGATCAAAGCTACGAAGATGAGCTTCGTCGTTTAGAAATTCAGAAACAAAAACTGGCGCTGGCCAGGGAAGAGGCCCGGGTAAAAAGAGAAAATGAATTCATCGATCAAGAGCTGAAAAGTAAAGCTGCCCAGACAGATGTTATTCAATCTCATGCTGATGCAAACAGAAATCTATCTGAAGGCGGTCGCGATCTGCTGCAAAGCGAAGGTAAAGCCCGTGAGGAAAAGGCAAGCGGCTGGTTTAACTGATTTCGCTAATCATTTATGACCAGTAAAAAACCTCTGCGTGAGCGGAGGTTTCTGTCTGGTCGCACAGTATTTTCGCTGTTCAGGACGGGTCACCCTACATAAAAAAGCCCGCGCAAGAAAAAGAAGCTTTAGCGTTAACGCAAAAAGACAATCCCACTCAATGGGTTCAGGCCATGATCAGACGCTTAAAGAGCAACCGCGGGATATCCTGCCTGGGTGACAAGATCATATGCGCGGTTACTAAGATTCCCTCGACCGAATACAAAATCCGATAGCCTTCAGCGTGGTTAAACTCCCGGTAGCTGGCACAGCCAATTTTCAGCAGTTCAGGGCAACCAGTTCTACCTACGAGGGGTAAACCTCGTGGAACAACTCCAGGAACATCAATTGCTTCTAAGTACATCAGTAATTGGTTGAACTATAAACTGCCACCTGGGATCAGATTACCAACGTTGACAGGCAAAACCATCAACTCATTACAGCTAAGCTCAACGAATAATTTAGGTCGTTTCGTTGGTCGTAATGTACCCTGGCTCGGTTGGGTTATGACATTCACTACGATTTATGATATCCAGCGTGATATTAAAGATACATTTAATCGTGTGGCGGTTCCTAAAGATCGCATTCAGTGGACGTGCTTCTAATGAGAGATATTGAGAAAGAAATTATCGATTTTATCGATCAGGAATATAACACTAAAAAGTACTTTCTCTGTGGGCCAAAGCGAACCATCACGCTTGATACCAGTATTAGGGATGATCTAAAACTCGTTTTTGAAGATAGTGAAGAACTTCTACAAGAGTACTTCAAGCGTTGGAATATAGATTCAGAAGGATTTGACATACTCAACTATCTGAATCCAGAGTACTTTGGAAGTAAAGAGCCTGATCCGCGTAAGCCACTAACAGTTGGTATGCTCGTTGAAAGTGCTAAAGCTGGACGTTGGTTATATAGTTGAAGAATAAAGTTACTATATTTTAAATACCCCTTATTTGGGCTGAATCGCCACGGATAACCTGGGCACTTCTGAGTCGTTGGTAGATCTTTTTCTTTATCCGTTCACGCTTCAGTAGCTGGAAAAAGCTTTCTGCAACCGCATTGTCATGACAGTTGCCACGATGGCTCATACTGCCCTCCAGTCCGTGCGATTTCAGCCATTCATAGCGGGTGTACTGACTACCCTGATCAGAATGAACCAGCACCTGTTTTTGGGGATGACGTCACCACACGGCCATCAGAAGCGAATTCAGGACAATATCTTTTGTCATTCGTGGTTGCATTGACCAACCGATAACTTTGCGCGAGAACAAATCAACGACCACGGCAAGATACAGCCAACCTTCGTGGGTTCGTAATTATGTCAAATTTGCCGTCAGGAGTTGTGCACTACACAGAAAACTCATCTATGCACATAAATAAAAACCCTCTGCAAAAACAGATGGTTAAATTTCCTTTTACCTGTTCATGAAAACACAGGAAGGGTTATCGGTTTATTCCCACTCAATGGTTTATAATAATTCTATCTAATTGTTATTAATTGGTTTTATGAGATAAGCTTTCTTGTGATACCGTAATTAATACCGTAAGAATGATAAAGCTGAGGCTGTAAACTATTTTTTACACATAAGTTACATCCAGCCTTCTTTGAACTCTCACCATTGCCAGACAGCGGACATTGGTAAACTGATCGGGTTCTCAGGCCATTATCAGACGCTTAAACAGCAGCTGCTGAACATCCTGCCGATGTGCCAGGATCGCATGTGCTGTCACTAACGTTCCGTCTACTGAATACAAAACCCGGTAGCCTTCAGAGTGGTTAAATTCCCGGTATTTGGCGCAGCCAATTTTCAGCAATTCAGGGCAAATCTGGCATCCCAGCGGGAACTGACCCACGGTACTCTCAAACTGTGTGAGAATATCTGCGATAACCGGACGAGGCTCAACATCAACACGCTTCAGAAAACCGGCTATTGTGTCAATGCAGTGTCTTACCGTAAGCGTGTACTCAAAGGTCACCTGCTGTTCCATGGAAATCCCTTAACGTTTAGCGCGCTGCGTTTAATCCGCAAGGCCATCCAGCAACTGGTCTTTCGAGAACACGCGCCCTTCAGCTTTATCTTTCTCTGACAGGGTAAGCAGCTTCAGCAAAGCAATGGCGTTCTCCCGTTCCTGTTGCTGGTCATAGGACTCTATAACATAAGCAGGCACACCATTTTGTGTGACCAGGATGGGTTCTGACAGATCAAGCGTTGCTGCGTTCTTTTTAACGTAGCTGATTGTCTCTACTTTCATGATTGGTCCGCCTAATAGTCATCCTTTGGTTTTAATATAGACTATATTTAGACCATCAGCAAGATTCATGAGTGCTGATAACTGCCTTGCGAACACCTTAGCCTATTGAGGGCTTACCTCAGCACCGTCCTGTTCGGTCAAAAGTAGCTCTACTTGATCAAGAACAGCCATTAATGCACCTTCTTTACCTGTATTTTTCGATCGCCATTCATCTTCTGGTCTAAATACAACCAACCTATACGCCTCTTGTGATAAATGCTCCAACTCAGCATTAACCATGGAACGCTGACGCAAGTAATATTTCCCCCATCTTGCAAAGATCAGTATCCACATAGAAATCAAAAGCGCACCATCCCATCGAGTCCAGTTAGAAGTACTCGCAAGTGGTTGTTGTACTATCCGTTGCTGACGTTTCAATATATTGTGTATCAATTTAACGCTAGTCGATTGTGCCTCAGGATTACTATTAGCAAGAAGGAAAGCGGCGATGTTAGTTGTTTGCCCCTCTCTAGATTCCTCAAACAACTTCGGTGAATGGGCCTCAAGCATATAAACAAGCTCCTCTGTCCAAATTTTACAAGCGTCGTCATTAGACACTCTTCCCGCTTGCAACAAAGGAGCAACTACATCCGTAAATAACCATGGTTCTGCCCAAGCCAATCGCTGCATATGGCCTCGTAAAGAGTCAACCAAATGCTGCAACTCATCTGATGATATAATTTCTGGCAGTACTGTATGTAATGCTTTGATTAAATCCTTATAGGGCTGTGTTTCATGCTTGTTTCTTGCTGCATGATTAACCATCCATCCTAATATCATTACACGCTCAGTATGGGAAAAAATATTTAATAACGGTAAAACAGTGGAAACACATTTAACCTTCTCTAACTTTGATTCAATAGCACTTATCCCCATCCATTGTAGTAAGCCATTGCCACTTCGGAGAAGACATTCTTGTTGAACCTCACTAAGATTAAAATTCATAGATAAGGAAATTTGGCTAACGATCTGACTTAATAAAGATATTCTAACTATTTCTATGCCTTGCGTATCTTTTGGCATTTTAGTAATTTGCTCTTCAGCAAGTAACAGCAATTGTTTAGGAGCATATCGCCACAATAAACAGACTGCGTAATATTCAGCCCAAGTAAGAACCGTATATTTTGTAGAATGAAATAGATGTTCTACACGATAAGAGGTTTGTAAGAGAGATTTAAGTGTTCGTTGAAATAGTTGTGAATCAACAACTGCCAACTCTTTATTAGTATCATCATGTGAGCGATTAAATGATAACCCAAGGTATTGCGTCAACAATTCAATAAAATTATGTTCATTTTGTATATTGATCTCATCATTATGGGAATGAGCCAGCAAATCACCAATGACATCCCAACTAGAAATAAAACCAGATAAATCCACTGCCAAGTTATCTAAATAATACCGAATGCTACCGGCTTCACCCAGAATATGTGAGTCTCCTTTAAGTAAACCGAGTGCTACTAGCTGTTCTTTTAATTTATCACCACTTAAATCTCGTAATATTATTTGATTAAACCATAAACTTAATGCACTTCCAGCATCCTTTTTCTCAAGAAAACGTAATGGTTCATAGCGCTTCGGACTCATAACTAATGACTTTGAGTCAAAAAGAAGTCGTATAGCAGTACTTCCCTCTATATCATCATTCTTATTAGTTCCAATTTCCTGCAATAGGCTAGACATATACTCCTCCACCTGAAGTAATACATCTGATGGGATTGGAGTTATCAACAAAGGATGATTTTCTGCGGCTTTCTGGAAAGAATTTGATAGGTTAAACCCAGTAACTGGTAATCCATTTCTTCCCATAATTAGGATATAGCGATCATGCAGTCGCCCTTCTTTCATTCCATAAATACGTAACTTAAGCTTACTTAACAGGTTGATATTATTTTCACAACAGGCAACAAGATTATTAACTCGTCCTGTGAATAATTTATCTGACTCTACCTCTACAACCGTTTCATCAAACTTCGGTATTTTTGGAAGAGACGTAAAAATAATATAATCAGAGTTTGATGCTGCACAAAGCAAAACTAACCCTAAACCCGCATCTTCAAAATATGGGTCAAAAATAACTATTTGGTGTTCTTGGTATTGAGATAGAACTTTCCTAAACCATTCTACAAATTGCAACCGTCCTTCACCATCACTTTGTCCCCATCGCAAGAAAAACATACCCTCAGATTTTTTCGGGTGAAGCTGTTCAAAAATAGATAACAACTCTTTGTTAGCAGGAACCCACACATCAATTTCACGCCCTCCAACATGACTGGTAAAACCCAAATTACCGCGATTAATTGTGAGTGCAGATTTCGCACGATCTGACATTGATGGCTTTATCGTTTTTTCTAACCAATCAAATTTTACTGGATTAGATTTTTGTCCAATCGCATGACCTAGAATATTAATTTCCCGGATATATCCTATACGCCAGCGGCAACACAGCATTCCGAGGCGATAACATTCATCAACGAAACCAAAAATTTCAATTTCTGTACTGTCGGTAATAGTTCGGATTTGGTCACTTAATTCAAACGAACATTCAAATATCCCTTCAGAGTCACGAATACCAACAGCAATACCTGAGAAAATAACCTGTCCATTATTCATTATATTCAGGCGAAACTGAAAAGCCGTAAACTGTGGAACCTGCATAGAATTAAATCTTACAACTAAAGCCCTAGGTCTATTTACCCAACTAACATCAAGTAGTTTACGTTCTTTATCATCCAGAGCAGGAAAAACCAACAACTCGATTTCGCCAAATCGGGCAATATCAGTTCTTCCGAAGTCCAGTCCAGTATCTTCATTAAGATCCTTGACTACCATGTCCATTAACGCAGTGTCATAATCTGGCCCCAAGCGAAACAACGCAGCCTTATCCGTCTGGATTATAGAGGCGCTCAGTGCCCCTGCTCCGCCATGAGGGCTAGAAAGAGTATGAAAGTCATAGGCATCTCGATTAAGTAAATATGAAACAGGACGATAAGCCAAGGCCTCAGTAGAAAGCTTTGTTTCTCCAAATCGTTTATTTAGTTTATCAGGAAATTTAAAACCTAATGCCTCACTTATTACAGATATAGTCAAACCATCATTTATTTTTTTTAACAACTCGGCACAAATATTATTTTTAATATATAAATTTAGCCGAGTGACATTTACTTTGAATTGACCAAGCGATTGAAATTTATTATTATCACTAAAGGACCAGCTATTATTAGAATGGTTATATGGGAGCAAACGCCCATAAAGAATACGATTTTGCGTCATTGAATTGGATGTTATCTGTAAGACCCATAGTTGCAACGCACAATTACGCTCATCCGCAGAAAACAATCGCCCTAATCGATTATCATTTATTAAATCATCAAGTGTAAATGCCATAAAATATCCACCAATCCTTAATAATATTTCAAAATCGAATATATTTTTACATTAAAACATATATTTAGTAAATTTTAATAAATATATCACACTCTTTATCTATAGTATCCAGAGCAAGAACACAAGTTGCAAAAAAGTCGAAAAATCTTGCAAAAAACTCCCACTTTACAAAACCTGCTAAAATAGTTCCACGAAAATTGCTCTGATGGAGATCAGAGAGAGTCTCTCTTAGATCCAAAATCCAAATTCAATATTTTAAAAAACCAGTCTCATCCAAGCCATTATTTTAAGTGTAGACTAACCTACATAATGCTGGATTGTATGCTTGGCACTGACACTTGATGTTACTTGCAACACACTTTTCGTAAGCCACTTAGAAACTTAAGCTTTCCTCATGTTAAGTATTTAATAAATAACTGGAGTATCTCTCTTATGATAAGTCCTATTCGCCAGAGCCTATTCGAACGGGCTGCTAACCTACCTGCCGTCAGTGCCCGTGAACTGGCGCTGATGTTGTGTGCTCTGGAACCACACCTCACAACCGCTGCAATTCCTGACGATAAACACGAGTACTACGATATCTTCCTTCACCAAATTATCCGGCAAATCAAATCTGCCGGATGCTTCCCTCCGGGCAGAAACTCGCAGACTCACTCGGCTGATGAAATGTTCGCGCTGGCATACCTGATGATTGATGAAGAGATCACACCAAAACCAGTGCAAGAACGTTGCCTTCGAGCAGTAGCTGCTATTGCCAAACGCAACAAAGCCAGAGATCTACTGATGCAACTTGGAGGCCAGCAATTGCTGGAGTGCGGTCTGGAACTACGCCGCAATCAGCGCGGCCAGTACAGGAAAGCGGCAGAGCAGGAAAACACCTACAGGTTGCTTTTTTTATTACTCTCACTGTTAGTCAAAAATGCCAATGGTACATATGGAACACTCGACTCACCTCGTCTGTCTAACCTCTATCGGGATTTACAAACCCTTGCGGAAGACGAAGGATTTTCGTCTGAAGGTCTCTCACGCGCTACCATTTACAACAAGTTAAAATCGGCTCTGTCTGTCCAACATCGCCACGCAGATTAACTTTTTGTGTTCCACAGTCATCCCTGGACGTCTCAGGACGTATTCGTACGGGTTCGTAGTCGTTCACTGTTCTGTCATCCCATTAGCTCAATCCATGTTTTTTTATTTATAATACATAAAGATAGAACATATTTTGGAACTATACTTCCCTTTTTATCCTATCCATCGTTATTCATCAGATAGCACTTTCTTTCACTGGACGACTGCATCTTTCACTGTATTTTTTCAACCCTATAGACGTGTTCTAACCAGCTGAATACTATCGGCCTTGCCACCTCAACTCCAAGCAGGAGCGATTATGAATATATTACCAACCTCAGCCTCGGAATTTCCTCTTTCAGGAAATGTGCGCATCCGTCAGGTCGCACAGTTCCTAGCAATGACTGAATCCACTGTCCATCGCAGAGTGAAAGAGACCGGGTTCCCCCGCCCCGTCCACCTCTCTTCCCGACTGGTGGTCTTCGATGCCGCTGAAATCCGCCAGTGACAACAGCGCCGCACCGCCATCCTTTAATCCATGCTCAGGGATGAGCCGACCGATATCCCATCATGAAACACGCCCCTTTTCTCAATAAGCAGTCTCCCGAGCGCACGCTCAAGGTGGTGATCCTGGCCGGAAGCCTGGCATGGGAGACCTCACGCGCCTGGCGAAAAGATCCCGACCGGGAAGATGATATTCCTCCGGTGGTTCTCGGACCGGATGAACGGGCCGATCTGGATAACCTGACCATAATCAGACCTGACGCGCTCTACGTCCGGGTGCTTCGCACAGGCGATATCCGCGAGGAGGAGTTGCTGGAGAACTGGACCGGGCAGCTTGAACGCCTTCGACAGGAAAGGCCCTCTGACATCCTGCCGGAGCACTTCCGCCTCGATGAAGAGGCGCTGTGGTTTGACAAGCTCATCGAACGCCGTGACGGCGAAAGCGGCGTCCAGCCCCAGCGCATCTGTTCCCCGCTACGCGTCACCGCCATCACCTGCGACAGCCATGACGGCAGCTATGGCCGCCTGCTGGAATGGCACACCACCACCGGGCAGTTGCGGCACTGGGCCATGCCGATGGCGATGCTCAGCGGCAACGGCGAGGAGCTGCGGCGCATCCTGCTGGAGAATGGCCTGACCTATATCTCCACCCGCCCCGCCCTGCGCAGCCTGCTGTGCGAGTACATCTCACGGTCACTCCCCGGACGCCGGGTCACCTGCGTGGAGAAAACCGGCTGGCACTGCGGGGTGTATGTGCTGCCGGATGAGGTTATCGGTCCCGGTGGCAACAATGTCATCCTTCAGGGCAGCCACTATCTGACTGGCGGCTTTGCGCAGGCCATTAATCCGATAATCGTAACGAAATGAGTGAGTTCCGGTGGGCGATACGGCTACATAGAGCCCATCACGATCGGTAACTTTGTAGATTTTTTCCTGCGGTTTAAGTCTTTTAAGCTGGATATCGGTAAGCATACGCCCTCCGGAAATACCGTCAGAATTGACTAATTACTGTATGTATTGACTAATGAGGGCTGTCTACTTTTTCGACGATTACGTCAAATTTACCGTCAGGAGCTGTGCGCTACACAGAAAACTCATCTATGCACATAAATAAAAACCCTCTGCAAAAACAGAGGGTTAAATTTCCTTTTACCTGTTCATGAAAACACAGGAAGGGTTATCGGCTTATTCCCACTCAATGGTAGCCGGTGGTTTACCGCTAATGTCATACACCACACGGGAAATCCCGTTGACTTCATTGATAATGCGGTTGGAAACACGACCCAGGAAGTCATACGGCAGATGTGCCCAGTGCGCGGTCATAAAGTCGATGGTTTCGACGGCACGCAGAGAGACCACCCAATCGTACTTACGACCATCGCCCATGACGCCTACGGAACGGACCGGCAGGAAGACGGTGAACGCCTGACTAACTTTGTCGTACAGATCCGCTTTGCGCAGTTCTTCAATGAAGATAGCGTCCGCACGGCGCAGCAGGTCGCAGTACTCTTTCTTCACTTCACCCAGTACGCGCACGCCGAGGCCCGGCCCCGGGAACGGATGGCGATACAGCATGTCATACGGCAGGCCCAGCTCCAGACCAATCTTACGCACTTCGTCTTTGAACAGCTCTTTCAGCGGTTCAACCAGCCCCATCTTCATCTCTTTCGGCAGGCCGCCGACATTGTGGTGAGATTTGATGACGTGCGCTTTACCGGTTGCAGACGCCGCAGATTCGATAACGTCAGGGTAGATGGTGCCCTGCGCCAGCCATTTCACGTCTTCCAGTTTGAGCGCTTCTTCGTCGAACACTTCTACAAAAACACGACCGATGATCTTACGCTTGGCTTCCGGATCGTTCTCGCCAGCCAGCGCGGACAGGAAGCGCTCTTCTGCCGGTACGTGAACGATATTCAGGCCAAAATGGTCGCCAAACATGTCCATCACCTGCTCGGCTTCGTTGAGGCGCAGCAGGCCGTTATCGACGAAAACACAGGTCAGATTTTTACCGATCGCGCGGTGCAGCAGCATGGCGGTTACGGAGGAATCCACGCCGCCGGAGAGACCGAGGATCACTTTGTCGTCGCCCACCTGCTCGCGAATGCGCGCCACGGCGTCGTCGATAATTTTCGCCGGCGTCCACAGGGCTTCACACTGGCAGATATCGCGTACAAAACGCTCCAGCATACGCATACCCTGGCGGGTGTGAGTCACTTCCGGGTGGAACTGTACGCCGTAGAAGCGTTTTTCTTCGTTGGCCATAATGGCGAACGGGCAGCTTTCGGTGCTGGCGACGGTCACGAAATCGGACGGAATCGCCGTCACTTTATCGCCGTGGCTCATCCACACGTCCAGCAGCGGTTTGCCGTCGGCGGTCAGGGAATCTTCAATACCGCGAACCAGCGCGCTGTCGGTCAACACTTCGACCTGCGCGTAACCAAATTCACGCTCATTAGAACCTTCTACATGACCGCCAAGCTGCATCGCCATGGTCTGCATCCCGTAGCAGACGCCAAATACCGGCACGCCTGCTTCAAAGACATACTGCGGCGCGCGCGGGCTGTTTTCTTCGGTGGTGCTTTCCGGGCCACCGGAAAGAATAATGCCGCTTGGGTTGAAGTCACGAATTTGCGCTTCTGTCACATCCCACGCCCACAGTTCGCAGTAAACGCCCAGCTCACGCACGCGGCGCGCAACCAGTTGAGTGTACTGAGAACCGAAGTCCAGAATGAGGATGCGATGCTTATGAATGTTTTCCGTCATTGACGCTTATTCCGAGGCAAGTGAAACAGATTAAATAAATCGCCCGACATGAAGTCGGGCGAAGAGAATCAGGAGCCCAGACGGTAGTTCGGGGACTCTTTGGTGATGGTCACGTCGTGAACGTGGCTTTCCTGAATGCCCGCACCGCTGATACGCACAAACTCCGCTTTAGTACGCAGTTCGTCGATGGTAGCACAACCGGTCAGCCCCATACAGGAGCGCAGGCCGCCCATCTGCTGGTGAATGATCTCTTTCAGGCGACCTTTATAGGCTACGCGGCCTTCGATACCTTCCGGCACCAGTTTGTCGGCGGCGTTATCGCTCTGGAAGTAACGATCAGAAGAGCCTTTGGACATCGCGCCCAGCGAGCCCATCCCACGGTAAGATTTGTACGAACGGCCCTGGTAGAGTTCGATTTCGCCCGGGGATTCTTCGGTACCCGCCAGCATGGAACCCACCATTACCGCGCTTGCACCTGCGGCGATGGCTTTGGCGATGTCGCCGGAGAAACGGATACCGCCGTCAGCGATAACCGGAATCCCGGTGCCTTCCAGCGCTTCCACCGCGTCGGAAACAGCGGTGATCTGCGGAACGCCCACACCAGTCACGATACGAGTCGTACAGATGGAACCCGGGCCGATGCCCACTTTCACCGCGCTGCAACCGGCTTCCGCCAGTGCGCGAGCGCCTGCGCCCGTCGCAACGTTGCCGCCGATGATTTGCAGGTCAGGATATTTTGCGCGCGTTTCACGGATACGTTGCAACACGCCTTCAGAGTGACCGTGAGAGGAGTCGATCAGCAGAACGTCAACGCCTGCCGCCACCAGCGCGTCAACGCGCTCTTCGTTGCCCGCGCCTGCGCCGACCGCCGCACCGACACGTAAACGGCCCTGCTCATCTTTACAGGAGTTTGGTTTACGTTCCGCTTTCTGGAAATCTTTTACGGTAATCATGCCAAGCAGATGGAAGTTATCATCAACGACCAGCGCTTTTTCTACGCGTTTTTCGTGCATTTTTGCCAGCACGACTTCGCGGGCTTCGCCTTCACGAACAGTCACCAGACGCTCTTTCGGCGTCATGTAGACACTCACCGGCTGGTTCAGGTCAGTCACAAAACGCACGTCACGACCGGTGATGATACCCACCAGCTCGTTATCTTCAGTCACCACCGGATAGCCCGCAAAACCGTTACGCTCGGTCAGGGCTTTCACTTCATACAACGTGGTGGTTGGCAGGACGGTCTGCGGGTCGGTCACTACGCCGGACTCGTGTTTCTTCACGCGGCGAACTTCTTCCGCCTGGCGCTCGATGGACATGTTTTTGTGGATAAAACCAATGCCGCCTTCCTGAGCCAGGGCAATTGCCAGGCGCGCTTCCGTCACGGTGTCCATCGCCGCAGAAAGCATAGGAATATTCAGACGAATAGTTTTCGTCAACTGCGTGCTGAGATCGGCAGTATTCGGCAAAACGGTGGAGTGAGCGGGAACAAGGAGGACGTCGTCAAACGTCAGGGCTTCTTTAGCGATACGTAGCATGGGCAATATCTCACCTGGGAGGTTAATAAATATTGCCGCGGCATTATACAGAACGTAATCGGTTGCATCTACATTTTTTTGCAAATAGTGCTTGCGATCCCCCGTGAGCAGGTTACTATCGATTGAATAACCTGCTGATTTAGAATTTGATCCCGCTCACATGTTATCCTCTCAAACTTCCTCAATTTTTACCGTAAGCCGCCTTAACCAGACGGTTCGTCTGCTGTTAGAACAGGAGATGGGACAGGTATGGATCAGCGGCGAGATTTCTAATTTCACGCAGCCTGCGTCGGGCCACTGGTACTTTACGCTCAAAGACGATACCGCTCAGGTGCGCTGTGCGATGTTCCGTAACAGCAACCGCCGGGTGACGTTCCGCCCGCAGCACGGGCAGCAGGTGCTGGTACGCGCCAATATTACGCTGTACGAGCCGCGCGGCGATTATCAAATCATCGCCGAAAGTATGCAGCCCGCGGGCGAAGGCTTGTTGCAGCAGAAATATGAGCAGCTAAAAGCCAAACTGCAGGCCGAAGGGTTGTTCGATCAGCAGCATAAACAACCGTTACCCTCCCCGGCCCACTGCGTGGGGGTGATCACCTCGAAAACCGGCGCAGCGTTGCACGATATTCTCCACGTGCTAAAGCGTCGTGACCCATCCCTGCCCGTAATTATCTACCCGACGGCGGTCCAGGGCGACGACGCGCCGGGGCAGATTGTTCGTGCTATCGAACTGGCGAACGCGCGGGGCGAGTGTGATGTACTGATCGTCGGACGCGGCGGCGGTTCGCTGGAAGATTTGTGGAGTTTTAACGACGAACGCGTGGCGCGGGCTATTTTTGCCAGCCGCATTCCGATGGTCAGCGCCGTCGGTCACGAAACGGACGTCACGATAGCTGATTTTGTCGCCGACCTGCGCGCGCCGACGCCATCAGCAGCGGCAGAAATTGTCAGCCGTAACCAGCAGGAGTTGTTGCGCCAGATTCAATCCGCCCAGCAGCGTCTGGGCATGGCGATGGACTACTACCTCGCTAACCGTAGCTGCCGTTTCACGCAGATTTTTCACCGTCTGCAACAGCAACATCCGCAACTGCGTCTGGCCCGCCAGCAAACCGCGCTGGAACGTCTACGCCAACGGATGGGATTTGCGCTTGAGGCCAGGATTAAGCAGGCCACTCAGCGCCAACAGCGCGTAAGTCAACGCCTGAGCCAGCAAAATCCGCAGCCGCGCATTCACCGTGCGCAGTCGCGCATCCAACAGCTGGAATATCGTCTGACGGAGAATATCCGCTCACGGTTAAGCGAACAGCGCGAACGCTTTGGCAACGCGGTCACGCATCTGGAGGCGGTCAGCCCGTTAGCCACGCTGGCGCGCGGCTATACGGTTTCGACGACAACGGACGGCAAAGTGCTGAAAAAGATCAAACAGGTTAAAGCAGGCGATATTATGACCACGAGACTGGAGGACGGCTGGCTTGAAAGTGAAGTCAAATCCGTCACGCCGGGCACGTAATCCAACATTCCCCCCCCCCTTTGCAGCGCGATGTTGGGGTTCGACTTCGCCTCAGCCAACCTACGCGCCACATCGGATAAGGTGTAGCCATAATCTGACGATCAACCGGTTTGTCATTCGCCTCAAAACCGGGCAGAGAATACCTGCCCGGTTTTGTCACTAACTTACCAGTTATAGCGCAGATTGAGGCTACCGTTCAGATCGCCAAAATCATTGCTGCCAGTCTGCCCGGCAACCTGAGCGCGAACGCTCCACTGCTTATCGATATCTGCCTGCAGACCCACTTTCAGCTCCGCACGGTTAGCCGGAAGATCCTGTTTCACCGTAGCATCATCAAACGATACCGACACATCATCGCTGGTGTGCAGCCAGTTAGCTTCAGCAAACGGCTGGATAACCGTACGGCTGCCTTTGTATAGCTTGCCGTCAACACGCAGACCCAGGCGCGTTGTCCAACTGTCGCCATCCTGACCGTCGATCCGGGTGCCGTAGTTATCCTTCACGCTATCCGCTGAGTAATTCTGCCAGACAACCTGCGCCTGCGGCGTCAGACTGACGGTATTGCCGTTACTCAGCGCAATATCGTAGCGATAACCGGTTTCCAGCGAGACAGCGTTAGCGGTTGAATCGTAAGATTCAGAACCCGCATCACCGCTCTCTACGCTGTTGTTGTAGAAACCATATTGGTACCAGCTGTCGACATACGCGCCGCTATGCGTTTGAGCATCGGCAAACCAGGTGGCATAGACGCCAAGGTTGTAGCCGTCTACGTTGCCGCTACTGGTGAACTGGCTACCGTCTGCGCCACGGTTACCGGTACTGTCGGTATCGGCGTTGATGTAGCTCGCCATGACGCCAACGGTAACGCTCTGCTGGCCGTTGCCCCAGGCCAGAATGTCGCCGCCTAACTGGAACTGGGAGTAGTTGCTGTCCATATCGATATTGCCGCTGACAGCCTCGGATTCCGCTTTACCCGCTTTGAAGCGCGCCCATACGCTGCCATCGGCGTTACGATACTGGCTACCCTCGCGGTCATAGAGGGTCTGCATTTGCAGGTTGCGCGCCATCCACTGGTTGCCCATGTACGCGCCGATATCCGCACGGTACTGCGGTGCGACATCGCCGCCATCGTCGCCGTCGTCCGAAGGCGTGACATCACTGTCATCATCTGGAGGCGTGACATCACTGCCGCTGTCGTCATCATCAGACTGTGCTTTTGACGCCAGATACCAGTCGTTGTCACTTTCATTCCAGTACAGACGGTAGGTATACAGACTGGCGTTAACTTCATTTTTTAACACAAACGCATCGCTTGTCGATGTGCCGCCAACATCCACCACTTCGATACCGTTAGTGGTCTGCGCCCCATTGCCGATGCCGTTGATGTACAGATCGGTGGTGCCGGAGGCATCGCCGGTAATGACCAACTTATCGGTCGCCGAATCATCATCGCCCAGGACGGTATTCAGGTAAAGCGAGCCGCCGTTGCCAGTGTAATTACCATCGACATAAAGCGTATTGCCAGGCGTGCTGGAGGAGCTGCCGCTGGTCATTGTCCCCATGTTGATCAGATCGCCATTGAGGGTGAAGATAGCGCCAGTTTCCTCGCTGTCGCCAAAGACCAGAGTCCCTTCGTTGGTCACCTTACCGTTAACGGTAGTACCGTTGCTGCCGCCGAAGGTCGCGTCAGAGGCGACGTTCACCGCTTGCTGGCTGCCCATTTCACCGATCGTACCGTCCCCGGACAGCCACAGTGTGCCTTCCTGTACGTTGGTATCGCCGCTATAGGTATTCGCGCCGCTCAGCGTCAGTTTACCCGCGCCCAGTTTGGTCAGCGATTTACCGTCCCAGTCGCCGTTGCCGGTTTTATCGCCCAGTACGCTGGTGACTTCAAAACTGTCGCCTGCGCCCAGGGTAAACGTGCCATGTGCTGGCGTCGCTGACGTGGCGGTCGCATTCCAGCTCAGCCCTTCGGTAAGCAGATATTCTGACGCATCTTCAGGATTGATTGTCCCGGTTACGGTCAGATAGTCCGGCTTGTCAGTAAGGTTCATCGTCAGGCTGGTAAAGTCGCCGCTGATATCGCTGTCCATATCCATCAGTTTAAAGGACTGGAACTCCGCGTCGGAGGCGCGCGCTTCCAGGCTGGCGTCGCTGACGACCAGATCGCCGCCAAGCGTGGCGCTGCCGCCGGTAATCAGCGGTTGCACTGAGTCACTATTCAGCTCAACGTTCAGCGTACTGCCATCTTCCTGAATTAACGCGCTGTCGCCGAGATCCAACGAGGTGCCGAGCGCCAGTTGGGTCGTCGCGCCGCTATGAGTGGTGATGCCGCCCACCGCGCTGACTTCACCATCTGCGTCCAGCACCAGCGTGGCGTTATTGTCGACCAGGCCGGTGCCCAGCGCCGTCGTACTGGCGGCGACCAGCGTACCTTCATTGATGGTGGTGCCGCCGCTGTAGTCGTTGTCGCCGGAGAGGATCAGCGTGCCTGCGCCTTCTTTGGTCAGCGATTTACCGTCCCATGTGCTATTCGGATCAAGCGTGTCGTCAACGTCTGTCAGATTAGCCGCAACGTTAAAGCTGCCGTCAGGGTCGCTAAGGGTAAAGGTACCGTGAGCGTCGGTAGAAGCGTTGTCTCTGTCCGCATACCAGGAGAGGGAGGCCGTCAGATCATAGTGGGTGTTGTCTGCTTCGTCGACTTTTCCGTCGATAGTCAGGAAGTCAACATCTTCTCTGTTCATTCCCGCGACGGTCAGATTGTCGAAATCGCTCGTAATGGCGCTGTCGCTGTCAATCAGCGTGTAGGTGTATACCTCAGGCGTCCAGCTGTCTGTAACGCTGCCGATGCCGGTGACGTTCAGCGTGCCGCCCAGCGTGACGCTGTCGGCGGTAATGGCGCTTTCACCGTTGGCCTTACTGAGGTCAATATTCAGCGTACTATCGGCTTGTTGAGTCAGCGAGTCGACGTTGAGCGTCGTACCTTTGGCCAGCTCAGTCGTTGCTCCAGACTGGGTTGTGACATTCGCAAGGTTGAATTCGCCCTCCGCGTCCAGCTTCAGCGTACCCGTGTTATCGACATCACCGCCGCCCAGCGCGTTAACGTTGGTGGCAATCAGCACACCGTCGTCAATAGTGGTGCCGCCGGAGTAAGTGTTGTCGCCGCTTAACGTCAGCTCGCCCGTACCGGTTTTCACCAGCGAACCGGTGCCGGAAAGCGTATTTTCCAGTTCGCCTTCGCCGACCTGAAGCACGCCGCTGTTGTCGATATCGCCAGTGCCCAGCGAATCCGCATGGTCAGCCGTCAGCGTACCGCCGGTAATAGTGGTGTCGCCGGAGTAAGTGTTATCGCCGCTTAACGTCAGCTCGCCCGTACCGGTTTTCACCAGCGAACCGCTGCCGGAAAGGGTGTTTTCCAGCTCGCCTTCGCCCACCTGAAGTACGCCGCTGTTGGCAATAACGCCAGTGCCCAGCGAATCCGCATGGTCAGCCGTCAGCGTACCGCCGGTAATGGTGGTGCCGCCGGAGTAAGTGTTGTCGCCGCTTAACGTCAGCTCGCCCGTACCGGTTTTCACCAGCGCGCCGCTGCCGGAAAGCGTATTTTCCAGCTCGCCTTCGCCCACCTGAAGCACGCCGCTGTTGGCAATAACGCCAGTGCCCAGCGAATCCGCATGGTCAGCCGTCAGCGTGCCGCCGGTTATGGTGGTGCCGCCGGAGTAAGTGTTGTCGCCGCTTAACGTCAGCTCGCCCGTACCGGTTTTCACCAGCGCGCCGCTGCCGGAAAGCGTATTTTCCAGCTCGCCTTCGCCGACCTGAAGCACGCCGCTGTTGGCAATAACGCCAGTGCCCAGCGAATCCGCATGGTCAGCCGTCAGCGTGCCGCCAGTAATGGTGGTGTCGCCGGAGTAACTGTTATCGCCGCTTAACGTCAGCTCGCCCGTACCGGTTTTCACCAACGCGCCGCTGCCGGAAAGCGTATTTTCCAGCTCGCCTTCGCCCACCTGAAGCACGCCGCTGTTAACGATAGCGCCAGTGCCCAGCGAATCCGCATGGTCAGCCGTCAGCGTACCGCCGGTTATGGTGGTGCCGCCGGAGTAAGTGTTATCGCCGGTCACGATCAGCTCATCGTTACCGGTTTTGACAATTTTGCCCCCGCCGGTCACGTTGTTATCCAGCGTGCCCTGGCTCAGCGCAAGCGTTGCGCTTTCTGCAATCGTCACATTGCCAGTACCGAGCGAGGCGGCGTCTTTGGCGGCCAGAATGCCGCCGTCAATTTCAGTGTCGCCGTAGTCGTTGCCAGTGTTGCTGAGGATCAGCGTGCCGTCGCCCTGTTTGGTTAGCTTGCTGCCATCCCAGTTGGAGGTCGCCGTGGTTTCATCCAGTTCGCTGGTGACGGTAAAGGTACTGCCTGCATCAACGGTAAAAGTGCCATGCGCAGCGCGCGCAGAATTTGCGCCCGCGTACCAACTCAAGCCCGTAGACAACTCGTAGTTGGTATTATCATTCGCATCAACGCCCGCGTTGATCGTAAGGTAATCCGGCATAGCAGAGATGTCGGCATCCAGCGTTACGCTGTCAAAATCGGTAGTGATCGCAGTTTGCGAATCAATCAGCGTGAACGATCCTAAGTGCTCGTCGGTTTCGGGCGCGACAAAGGTGGCCGTTGAGCTAAGGTTCAGCGTCCCGTCCAACGTGACGTTGGTGGCTTTGATAATTGGCGAGCTGTTGGCGGTATCCAGCGTCGCGTTTATCTGGCTGCCGTCCTGCAAGGTCAGGGTATTGTCCACCGTCAGCAGCGTACCTGTCGAACCGCTCGCGTTGCCCAGCGTAATGCCGCCATCGTTGGTCAGGTTGCCGACGGTTGACGGGTTGGTCATGTTCCACTGGCTGGTTTCGTCAAGCGTCAATGAACTGTTCAGGCCGTTGACGCTCCCTTGCAGTGAGGATTTTTCGGCCAGCGACAAGGACGATACTGTGCTCCCCGCGTCAATGTTGCCATTCAGCGTTGTGTTGTTGGCCTCTACGGTTGCCGCATTATCCAGTTTAATAGCCGTTGGGCCAGTCAATGTGCTGTCGGTTAATGTAATGGGCTTTTCCATCACCGTGTTTTTATCAACGTGCAGCGCGGCGGCGTCGTCTGAGGTCACGTCCGCATTATTGACCATCAGCCCGGAGTTATTGCTGTAAAAACTGCTGCCCCCCGTGGTCATCAAAATACCATCGCCTTTGGCGATGATGGTGGCGCCGTCAATGTTGACGGAAGATTTGGCGCTCTTAATGCCTATATCTTTGGAGTTGATGACCATCGAACTTTTATTATCGCCGGAAATAGTCACCGTTGAGGCATTACCAGCCTCAATGGCTGCGCCTTTGGCATTATCGTGCGTGACGGTAGAGTTCGTAATATCAAGAACGCCCTTGTTGGACGCGATAACAGTACTGTCTGTACCCGTGGAACTCACTGTACTATCGCTCACATTCAGGAAAGCGTTGCCTGTTGTGCTGCCAACCACGCGCAGTTGTCCCCTCGTGAGCGTGATTTCACTCCCGTCCGTGATGTTCAGCGTGCTGCCTTCTTGCGAAACTACATCGCTGCCGGTTTCCGCTGTTGCTGTTACCTTGATGTCGCTCAATGTCGCTTGCGACTCGCCGCTGAGCGTCATGATGCCATAATTGCCTCCGGCCAGGAGAGTCCCTCCCGTTAGCATTATGCTGCTCTGTCCTGATAGCTCGATACCCATAGCATATTCTCCCGACGTCGTGATTACCGCGTCGGTAAGATTAAGCATCGCGCCGTTAGTAAGCTTAACCGCCGTGGCGGCTGCATGGCTGCTACCGTCCGAAAGGGGAGCCCCGCCGCCGTCCGTTTCAATCACAACACCCGTGCCTGTGGCTGAGGTTGGCTGCCAGCCCTGGTTCTGTGTGGGCAAACCTTCGAGGTACAGTGCGGTGCCTTCACCAGTACCTGAATAAGAAATTGGCGACGTTTCTGCGTTCAGGTCGTGGTCGGTTCCGTCAATGTAGGACACCGGATTATCGGCCATAGCCAGCGGACTGGCGAACCCAAGCGCGGCAACAATTGCGAAGGCCAGCGCATTGTGTTTTGCACTAATTGTCCATCCTGACTCAGGCTTTTCAATAGAAGGGGCGACTTCATTAGCGTGCGCCTGTATTTTAACTTTGCTGTGGCCTCGCGCCAGTTCTGAAGCCACGACATACATATTTCGCACGGCGCTCCAGACGATACTGTAGGTCCTGTTCAATTTTTAAATTTCCTTTTAATAACGTTCACGAAGCAAACTTGATTTTGATTGGCTGTAAATAGCTTTTAAATGGTGTATATAAATGAGATAAATAATAAATAACAAAAATATAGTTCTATGAATGATTACAATCATCTGTAACAATATATTATCAAAGACAGATTATTAACTAATTTCAAGGCCTATTTCAATGCCAGGTCAACCTTTGATTAATTCATAATTGATATAAATATATCTATCCATTTTATAAAAATTTATATTATGAATGATATTTAATGGTTTCATATATTGAGATAAATAGATGCGTGAGGAAAAAGGTGTGATTATCATGCGACACCTGGTGTTATTGTAAATATACTCGTCATACTTCAAGTTGCATGTGCTGCGGCTGCGTTCCCTCACCCCAGTCACTTACTTTATGTCGCCTTCCTGCAACTCGAATTATTTAGAGTATATGGGTAGCGCCAGATGCCGGGTTGCAGAAGCGAGACGGCGCTTTTACACACTCGCGGCAAACGGTGGTGACTCCAATTAGCAGAACATATACTTTTCAATGAATGCGTCGATTACTTTTTCATGAAGCTCAATGGAACGTGAAAAGCAGATTTTTTTCGTGCCAGACGCTTAATACGTTAATCCACGCACGTCGCATAACCTGCTGAACTTGCCGGCTTAATGGCGCAGTTTTGATTCCTGGTATTCTCATCCACGCCGCAATACATGCCGCCGCTCGAGGTTGATTTAGATAAATAGGGGTAGCCCTGCGTCGGCCAGCCTAACGAGCTAATGGAATGATACAGCGTCAACAGGTCGTTATTATCCGGTGCTTTGCTAAGGCTACCGCACTGCTTGGCAATATCCCATTTAGTGTTGTCCACCGTATGCGCCATCGCCCAGTACTCGTTATTTGTATGCACTCCGTTGGTAAATACTGGCGTCACGCCTGACAGCAGCTCAGCCTGAAGCCACGGACGATGCAGCGTTTTTCCGTTAACGGATGTCGTATCCGCCATATTTCCCCAGAACAACGCTTTATCCGTATCCGGACTGGTAAGTACCATAAAAATCACATCCAGTGATGCGTGAAGAGTCGTATTGTCCGTCAGTTTCACCGTGAGTGGCGTTTTCAGTCCCAGGCTTTTATCCTGATTAAGCGTAAACGTTGCCGTACCGTCGCTGCCGGTAGTGCCGGTAAAGACAATCCCGGTGGTGGTCATACTTTGGCTGGCGCTTGCGGGTGTCAGCGCTTTAAGCATGAGATCGTCTGCTCCGGCATCCGCTGCCACGTCGCCATCCGTTACCACCGTACCTGCCCGATTTTTCGAATCGCCACGTGACAACGTAAAACCGACGTTGGCGACCGGGTTACCGCTGCTATCTTTTACCGTCACCGTTAACGGCATCGCGCTTCCCTTCTCCACTACCGCCGCGTTTTTCGCGCCGTCCATCGCCGTCGAGGTCAGCGTAATACTGGCAGGAGTAGAAGTATGCGGCTCGACCAGACACACCTGCGCGCCGGTCACGCTCGTGGAACTGGAACGGCCTTTGGCGCCAGTATCCAGCCGCAGATACTGGTAATACCCGGTGCCTGTTTCCTGGTCTACCGCCAGCCAGGATTTACCCGCCCCAACCGGCCAGCCGAACGCCGTACCGATAGCGCTGTTGGGATTGTCGCCATACAGCGTTTGCAGGTCGTTTAATAACGGCTGGTACTGCGCATCACAGCCGGTCGCGCCCGCTTTTTGGGTGTTCGCGATGGTCACCAGCGGCCAGGTTTCATTATTGTCAAGGTAGGTGCCGCTGTTCGACGTCATCTCAGCCGCCAGTAGCGGGCGGCGGAATTCCACGCCCGCGCTGTTGGTCACGGTTTCCGGCATATGTCCCCAGTATTTGGCTTTCACGCTGTCCGGGCTGGTGATGACGGTGAAAATCGCGTCCATATCGCTGACCGTCGGCGGATTGTCGGGAAGCATCGCTTCCAGCCGTGTTTTCAGGCCGGGGGTGTTATCCTGCGTCAGTTCAAACTGCACTCTGCCGCTCTCATCCGTGGTGCCGTACCAGTACCAGAGTTGCTCGCCGGAATAATGATAGGCAAACGCTTTGGCATCCGCTGGCGGCGCAATCGGCGTTAACAGCATGTCGCTATTGCTGCCGTTTTCATTGCCGCCCGCCCGGTTTTGCGAATAGTTCCCTCGCCCCAGACGAATGGGGACGTTGGGCTGCGGCGTACCAGCGCCGTCAGTGACGGTCACCGTAAGCGGAATTTTTTCCCCCTTTTTCGCCAGCGCCGCGGATTTTTCGGCATTCATGGCGCTGGAAGTCAGCGCTATCGACAGCACCCTGCACTTCGCCAGGCAGAGTTGCGCCGTTGCAGTATTGGTGCTTGTCGTTGTCGTCTCGCCGGTATTTAGCCTGATGTACTGGAAATTATTCGTCGAGTGCGTATCGTTGACTTTCGAATCCCCCGCCCCCCAGTATTTCCCCCCAGCCACCGGTAGCCCAAAGGCCGCCGTTAGCCCGCCCTGCGGATAGTCGGCATACAGCGTTTTTAACTCATCCATCGTCGGCAACCCCAGCCTATCGCACGGGCTGGCGGTGTCCTGATACATATTCGGATAACGGCTCCAGGTATACCAGGACTCGTTATTTTCCGTATAACCCGACGTGTCCGCCGTTGAAGAAAGTTCAGCGCGCAGCAGCGGTCGCTTAAATTCAACCCCCTTACTGTTGGTAAAGGTTTCCGGCATATGGCCCCAGTATATGGCCTTGTCGGTATCCGGGCTGGTCACTACGGTAAAGATTGCGTCTTTACTGTCCGTCAGGTTGCTGCCATCCATCGTGGCGGCGCTGATAGTGGTCTTTAAACCTGTGGTACTGTCCTGAGCCAGGGTAAATGTCACCTGACCCAGTTCATCAGTTTCCACGTACAGATATTTCGCGGAGGTATCCAGCAGGGATGTCGCAAGGCCGGACGGCATCACATTACGTAGCGTAATATCGTCTGTGGCGCCTGAAGCCGATGCGGCGCTATTGGCGCGATTGTACGACGTTCCCCGGCTGATTTTCACCATCACGTTTTTCATCGGCTGGCCTGCGGCGTCTTTCACCGTGACGGTAGCGGCAATCTGCTCGCCCTTCTTCGCCTTTGCGATTCCGGTGGCTTCATCCTGGCCTGCCAGCGTCAGCGTCAGGCTGGCAGCGGCGCGGCGCGCCGAGACAAGACAGGTCTGCATGTAGTAAGCCGTGGTGCTGGTCGTCGTTTTGACATCATTGCCGTCGTTAAACAGGTTGACCGCTGCGTACAGCGACTGCGCGCCGTCTGACGATATCACGTAATCCCCCGCCCACCAGTAGCGGCTGACGTTGTTGTTGCCCGAACTGGTCATCGGCCAGCCGTTACGGCTGCGCATGGCATTATCAGGCCAGGTATTGTACAGCGTCTGGAGGTTGCTGACGCTGGGCAGATAATCGCGCCCGCAGCCGCCGCTGACGCCGTTCCAGGCTTTATCGACGGTTATCATGCCCCAGGTTTCGCCCTTGTCGTAGTAGCCGTTGGCGATGGTCAGCGTTTTGCCGGGCGTAGCGCTGAACTCGCTCGCCAGCAGCGGACGTTTGTACGCCACGCCGCTGCTGTCGGTTAACGTTTCCGCCATATGGCCCCAGTAGCTGGCCTTCGGGGTGTCCGGGCTGGTAACCACGGTGAAAATAACCGGCAATGGCGCGGTCGTTGTGGCGTTGCTGTGCTCTATCGACGCCATCAGCGGCGTTTTAAAGCCAGCGCTCCCGTCCTGGCTGATATCCAGCGTCAGCGTACCGTCCGCGCCGGTAGCGGTGTAATACTCAACGCCGCTGTTACGCGCGTCGCTGTGGTTAATCTGTATGGCTGCCGCCTGCGAACCGTTAACCTCCTGATTCGCCCGCCCAATGCTGTCGCCGCGCGTAAAGATAACCGGCGTGTCCGCCACCGGCTTGCCCTGGGCATCCAGCGTGGTGATGGTGACCGGAATCGTCTCGCCGACCTTCGCTTTAGCGAAACCATCGCTGTCGTTATACTGCGGCGAAGTCAGCGTTATCTGCGTCGCCACCGGATGGGCGTTTTGCAGACAGACAAAATAGAGTTTTTCATCCCACAGCAGCGAACCGATGCCGCCGTCGCGCAGATTAATCGACTTAACGTAGCGGTTTTCCGATGTCCTGCTTAAATCGGCGGTGCTGTCCTGGTAGTTTTTACCGTCCAGCGGCCAGCCCTGCTGGGTATTCATGGCGCCGCCTGGCCAGGCGTCGTACAGCGACTGGAGATCGGCAAGCGAGGGCACAAATCCCGCGCCGCAGGCGTCTTTCGCCACCTCAAAATTCACGCTGCCCCAGGTTTCGTTATTTTCCGTATTGCTGCCGTGGGTAATGCCGCTGGCGATTTCAGCCGATAACAGCGGGCGCTTAAATACCTCGCCGTTGGCCGCCGCTACCGTTTCCGGCATATGGCCCCACATTTTAGCCTTATCGCTGTCGGGGCTGGTGACCACGGTAAAGATGGTGTCGATGCTGGCCGTCGCGCTGGCGTTATCGTACAGCGCCGCCGTAATCGCGACCTTCGTACCGTGGGTATCCGGGCGGGTGACGGTGATAATTTTGCTGCCGTCCTCGCCGGTCAGTTCGCCGATTTTGGTGGCGGTATCGTTGAGCGATTCACCGTCGATGACCACCGCAGAAACGATGCCGTCGCCGCTACCGGCGATGTGTTTTTCCCCCTGGCGGGTATAGCCGTCGCCGCGACTGAGCACAAACGGCGCATCCGGGACCGGATTGCCGCTGGCGTCTTTCGCCGTCACCTTGAGCTGAAGGGTGTCGCCTTTTTTCACTTTCACCGCGTGCTCGCCGCCGACGTCATACCACAGCGACGTATCTACCGGTTCGATGGTAATTGAGGCGGCCGTGGGATTGACGCCAACCAGGCAACTCACAAAATCGGAAGCGTCGCCGGAAGCGGTTTTGTCGCCGGAGGCCAGCGATACCGTCTGCCACGAACTGGCGCTGGCGAAGGTGGAAGACCAGTAGTTATACGACGTCGGCCAGCCGGATACGGTGTGAATTTTATTGCCATCGTTCGCGGTATAGAGTGCGCTAAGCTGGTGATCTTGCGGCAGATGATTAACCTCGCAGCCTCCGGCGTCGGGGTTGTTCAGCGCATCGGCATGGGTAACGCGCGCCCAGGTTTCGTTATTCTGATCTTCGGTCCTGGTCGCGGCAGTCGCTTCCGCCGCCAGTTTTGGCCGCTGGAATTCCATATTGTCCACGGTGATAGTATCCGCCATATGTCCCCACATATGCGCTTTTGGCGTGTCGGGGCTGGTGGGTACGGTGAATTTCACGCTGCGGTTGACGGGGGCGGTGATCAGCGAGTGGAGCGGCAGTACGGTCAGCGGCGTCAGCAAGCCGACGCCCTGCGGCTGTTCAATCACCAGCGTGGCGTTCCCCTCGGCATCGGTGATGCCCTGATACGTCATCGACGCCTGGGAGGAGCCAAACGAGGTTCCCCCCATGACCAACGTTCCGTCGCTGGAATCGGTAAAACCGGTCGTCGCGTTGTCGCGATTTTTGCCATGCGACATGGTCACGGTAAACGCGGCGTTAGGCACAGTCAGTCCGTTCAGCGCGTTGACGGAGTGCACGTTCATCGTTACCTGTTCGCCCACTTTGGCGACCGCATTGCGTAACGACTCGTTGCCATCGAAGTAAACGTTCAGGATGGTCACCAGTTCGTTGCCGGAACAGGAAAGATAGTTCGGTTCAGCGCCGCTGAACATGCTGTCCGCGCCGGTCGCCAGGTTGACGTGCGCGGTGGTAGAGCCATCGGTATCCGCCGCGATATAGCTGTGTTTCTGCGTCGGCCAGCCGTAGGTCGTTTCCATCGCGTTGCCGGAATGGGCCGCATACAGCGTATCCAGCAGCAGTTGCCCCGGCACCTGGCCCGCGCCGCACTGGTTTGTCGCCGCCGTTACCGAGTTAAACGTGGCCCAGTATTCGTTATTCTCAAATTCAGAGCCGGTGTCCTGCGCGGCTTCGTCCGCCAGCAGCGGACGTTTGTAGATATTGCCCGCCTCCACCACGCCCTGCATATGGCCCCACATGCGCGCCTGCGCCACGTCCGGGCTGGTGACTACGGTAAAAATGACGTTCTGCGTCGCTTCCGTCCCGTCGAACAGCACCACGCGCACCGGGGTTAACACGCCCGCGCCCCGATCCTGGGTCAGCGCCAGCGAGAACTGGCCGTTGGCGTCGGTGACGCCGTGATAGTGACCGTCGCTGCCTTCCAGATTGGTGATGACGACCGGTTCATCCGACCACTGATGCGCCGCGTCAATATCGGCGTTCTTTTGATTCTGGCGATTCTGTTCGTCGCCCAGATAGACATTAAAGTAGCGATAGGGCAGCGGTTTGTTGGTGGCGCTGTCGGTCACGCTGATCTTCATATTGATCTCATCGCCAACCTCGACTTTCGCGGCATTGACCGTTGAATCAAAACTGTCGGCGCTAATCACTAACTTCGGCGTAACCTCCGGCGAGGCTTTATCCACGCAGCTTACCAGCGATTGCGTGGCGTCCGGCATTTGCGTAAGGCTGCGGCTGCGCATATCAATGCTGATATGGTCGGCGGCGATCGACCCCTGGGAGGAGGACCAGTACTCTTCATCTCCGGATGTCAGCCCCACCGGCCAGCCGAGGGTGGTGGATAAATCGCCACGCTCAATTTTTAACCCTTCCAGTTGGCGCGCATCCGGCAGAATATCGCAGTGTTTATCCGCATTAGCCCAGTTGAACTGCGCCCAGCTTTCATTGTTGATACTGACGGCGCGGTCTTCGCCGTCGGTTTCCGCCGCCAGTTTGGGGCGACTAAAGGTGTAGCTTTCGCCATCCACCGTGGCGGTGGAATTGTCCGCCATATGGCCGTACATATTGGCGCTGCCGCTGTCCGGGCTGGTGAGGGTGGTAAAAATCACGTCCACGTCGGCTTTCAGCGCAGGCGCGCCTGACGGGTGCGCCACCAGCGGGGTTTTTACCCCCCGGACCGTTAGCCTGGGTGACGGTCACCGTCGCCACGCCTTCCGCATTGGTGGTGCCGTGATATTCTGTGGCGGTGGTGGTCAGTTCGGTATTGCCGACGCGTACCGGCGCGGTATTGTTCACCACGCCCTGGCGATTCAGCGCATCGCCGCGGGTAATCACGAACGCGATATTGCCCGCAGGCTCGCCGTTACAGCCTTTGGTATTCACCGTCAGCGTGATGCTTTCACCGGCTTTGACCTTCGCGGCGTTTAGCGACTCGTCCAGATGATCGGCGACGAGAGTAACCGGGTCGCCCACGGCGGGAGCAATATCCACCGCAATCTTTTGATTGAGTATCTCTACCGCGCTGTCATAAGGCACGCCGGTGCGGGTAAGCAGCCACAGCGGCGGTACGGCGGTTGAGGTATCCAGTTGCGGCCAGACCACCAGGTGGCGGCCCGCCATATTTTGCTCACAGAACGTCAGGTTTGCCGATGGCTGCGGAGACAGCGGCGTATCCGGCGTGGCGGCGTCGGCCCACACCAGCGTGACGGTGGGCGCGCGTTCAGCCTGCCAGGCCAGCGGCGGATCGGCGAAAATATCGCCTTCAGTATCGTGCGGATTGGTTAAGGTCAGCGCGCTGCCGGCATCGCTGGTGCTGAACTGGCTGGGTTTCGCGGAGTAATCAACAGAATTAGCCGCATCAGATCGCAACTGAACGCTGCCCTGATAGACCGGGATCGTCACACTATCGGCCTGAGGGGGAGTACCGTTAATAGCCGCAGTTTGCTCAGTGAGTTCCTGCCATGCGCCGCTGCTTCGCACGGCCTGCGCGAAGAAAGGCGTTAAAATAAAGGCGCATAACAGCAACCAGGATAAAAAACCGACACACTTTTTCGATTTCACTGACGTACCTGAGAAAAGTCCATTTCGTTGCAGCTCATTCCATTAATACAAGGAATTAAAAATGCATCGCGACCGGCACAACGCCAGCCGCAAGGGATACTCAGGTTGGGCGCGCCTCACCCAACCTACTGCACCCGGCACGAGGCATAAGCAAAACCTTGACTTGAAAGCGTACAGTTTTCCGTATTGGTCGTTTCGTTAAATGAGCAATACTTACCGCCAACCATCGTTTGCGATGCATAGTCATATGTATACGACGACGCCGGCGCAGCCGTAGGCCAGTGCAGGTCGCCAATGATGTTCTTCAGCGCCTTCAGATCGTCCAGCGTCGCGGCGTTTTCCAGCGAGCCGCAAAGATAAGGCAGCGATGTCGTAGCATGAATGGATGTTTCACCATAATCAATATAGTTCGCCGCCCAGGTTTCATTATTAAGCGGCCAGGTGCCTGGCGGCATTTTGGACATCTCTGTTTTCAGGAATGGGCGGCGCAGCGTAACGCCGTTAACCTCAACGGTATCCGGCATATGGCCCCAGTATGACGCATACGGCGTATCCGGGCTGGTTGGTACCGTAAAGATCGCATCGACGCTCGCCGTCTCGCCAGCCAGCTCCGAAAGCGTCGCCGTGATGGATGTTCTCAAACCCAGCGATTTATCCTGGTTTAACGTGAACCGCAACTTACCGTCATCGCCGGTGACGCCATACCATTTCGTGCTGGTTCCCCTCTGGTTATTAAACACCACTGCCGCACCCGCAGGCGATACCGGCGTCAGGGTCATGTCTGATAACGCGCCTTTGGACGCAACCGGCTCGCCAATCACACCGGCCTGAATGTATTTGCTATCCACCGTGCCACGCGAATAAGAGTAATCACGCGTCAGCATAACCGTCGCCCCCGCCTGCGGCTGCCCGGCGCCGTTAGTCACCGTTACCGTCATCGGTATCGCCTCGCCTGTTTTCGCCACCGCCGCCGATTTATCCGCGTTCCACACGTCCGTAGATAACGCAATCTTCATCTGTCGCGGTTCCGTCAGACAGAGCTGGTAATAGAAATTCCCCGGAGTTTCCAACGTGGTGCCGCCATTACCCGTATTGAGATCGGTAAATTGCCAGTAAATGGATTGATTTTTTACCAGGCTGTCGCCTGCCCACCATTTTTTCTTGATGGGTAATCCAATGTCGGTCGTGATCTTACCTTTGGGGTGATCGCGGTACAGCGACTGGAGATCATCCTGCGTGGCCATCTGATTTATCGGGCACGCGCCATAATTCCCGGTATTAAAATTATTCACCGTAAACCAGGTTTCATTGGTTTCGAAGTAACTCGACGTATGATTCTGCGATGAGAGTTCGCCATACAGCAGCGGGCGCATAAACTCCGCGCCGTTGCTGGCGGTGAAGGTTTCCGGCATATGGCCGTACATATTGGCCTTGTCGCTGTTCGGGCTGGTGATGACGGTAAACACTGCCGGCAGCGACGAGGTTACTGTCGGCGTATCATACAGGCTGGCAGTCACCACGCTTTTCACCCCGACTCCGCCAGGTTCGTCAAGCGAAAGGGCCAACGTACCGTTCGCCCCGGTCGCCCCATAAAGAACCGATGAACTGTAGGCAAACTCTTGCGTCGCGCCACCAGACTGCGTCATCGTCATGGTGTAGCTGTTGGTAAACGGGTAGTCAGCTTTACGCGGCGTCCCGGCGTCGCGCTTAAGCGAAAACGTCGTATAAGGCACCGGATTACCCGCCGCATCGGTGGTGGTGACGAGCAGTGGGATCGACTCACTGTTTTTAGCCTTCACCGCCTGAATAGTGTCATCCGTCGCCAGCGTGGAGGTGAGCGTAATTTGCGTAGCCTGCGTCTTCGGCGTCGTTGCGCAAATTTGGTATTGCCTGTCGTTCACACCGTCATTAACGACGCCCCGGCGCGAATCATCATCCAGATCGACAATGTAATAGGATCGGGGCTTTCCGCCGGTTAACGACCCGGAACTGGAACCGCTCCAGTAAGAACGGTTGATCGGCCAGCCCTGGGCGGTTTTTATCGTGCGGTTTGGGTATTTGCTGTAGAGCGAATCCAGCGCCTCGACGGAAGGGAAATAGCCCGCAGCGCAGTTAACAGCGGGGTCGGTTTTTGAACTGTCTGGCCCATAAAGCCCCGCCCAGATTTCGTTGTCTTCGGTATATTGCGCGGCACTTGCCTGATTGGCTAATTCAGCGTAGAGCTGTGGACGCTGATACTCCGCGCCATCCGCCGCCGTGAGCGACGGCAACATATGCCCCCACATGCGGGCAACGTCGACATCCGGGCTGGTGATGACGGTAAAGATGGTGTCAATGCTGGCGCTCACGGCGGCATTTTCATACAGCGCGGCGATAATGGCCGTTCGGGTGCCGTGTGTGTCCGGGCGGGTAACGCTGATGATGCGGGTGCCGTCAGCGCCGGTCAGCATCCCCATTTTGGTGGTGGTCCAGGCCAGGGATTCGCCATCGATCACCACGGGCGTGACGATGCCTTGCTGATCGTTGCCCTCACTGGCGGTGTACTTCTCGCCCCTGCGATCGTAACCGTCGCCGCGGGTGAGCACAAACGGCGCTTCCGGGATCGGGTTGCCGCTGGCGTCCTTCACCGTCACCTTCAGTTGCATCGTGTCGCCTTTTTTCGCTTTGACCGCGTGAACGCCGCTGCCATCGTACCACTGCGACGCATCCACCGGTTCAATGGTAATCGAGGCCGCCGCCGGGTTATCGCTGGCCAGACAGCTGGCGTAAATGGAGACGTTGGCGTTGGCGAATTCACTGCCGCTAAACAGCGAGATCAGTTTCCACGTGGTAGCGCTCTGGAAGGTCGAAGACCAGTAGTTAAGCAGTGTCGGCCAGCCCTGGGTGCTTTTCATCACGCCGTCGCTGTTGGCGTTGTACAACGCCTCAAGCTGATCGATGCGCGGCAGGCGGTTCGCCGCGCAGCCGCCCTTATCCGGGTTGCCCGCCGCGTCAGGATGCAGAACGCGCGCCCAGGTTTCGTTAGCCTCAGCCTGAGTACGTTCCGGCGTCACTTCATCCGCCAGCTTAGGCCGCTCAAAGGTCAGATCGCCGACGGTGATGGTATCAGCCATATGGCCCCACATTTTGGCTTTTGGCGTATCCGGGCTGGTGGCGACGGTAAACTTCACGCTGCGGGAAACGGGCGTGCTGATTAATGAATCGACGGGCGCAATGCTTAACGGCGTCAGCAGCCCTACTCCCTTCGGCTGGGTGAGGATAATGGTCGCATCGCCGTTGGCGTCGGTGATCCCATGATAAGCCTGCCCGGCAAGGTAGCCCACGTCATCAAACAGCATCTGACCATTGCTGGTGTCGGTAAAACCGGTCGTCAACCCGTCGCGCCGTTTGCCGTTCGCCATGGTGACGGTGAAGTCGGTATAGGCGATCGCCATGCCGTTGAGGGCGTTGCGCGAATGAATGTTCAGCTTAATCTGCTCACCCACTTTGGCAACCGCATCGCTGTTTTTGGTCGCCGGGTCATCGTTGAAGTAGACGTCCAGCACCGCCACCATTTCGTTGGCCGAGCAGGTCAGGTAATTCGGTTGATTGGTAAATTTACCGCTATCGCCGTTTTCAAGGTTGACGTGCGCCGTTCCCGAAGCGTCGCTGTCCGCGGCGATGTAATAGTCTTCGGTTGGCCAGCCGTGTTCGCTTTCCATCTTGCCGCCAGCATGTTCGCTGTATAAATGCGTCAGCGATGACTGATCCGGCACCTGGCCGATGCCGCACTGCGCGGTGGCTTTTTCCACTGAATTAAACGTCGCCCACTCTTCGTTGTTTTCGCTGAACTGACCGTCTTTGTGGCTGGTTTCCACCGCCAGCAGCGGGCGTCTATACAGGTTGCCCGCGTCCACCACGCCCTGCATATGGCCCCACATGTTGGCGCCGTCCACATCCGGGCTGGTTATCACGGTGAAAATTACGCTAAAGGGCAACTCGATGCTGCCGCCTTCATCATCCGGCATCACGATGCGGATGGGCGTTTCTACGCCCAGGCCGCTGTCGTGTTTTAACGTCAGGTGTACCTGGCCGTTGGCGTCGGTCACACCGGTATAGTGTTCCGGCGACGAGGCGCGCATATCTTCGGTGTTGATTGTAACCCGTTGGTTATCCCACGCGTCCTGATGCTCTCCTTTGCGGTTTTTCGCAGGGTCAATGAACAGCTCCATATAGCGATAAGGCAGCGGCTTTTGCGTGTCGCGATCCACAACGGTCATCACTAAATCAATCGATTCCCCCACCTGTGCTTTATACGGCCCCTCTGGAGAGAGCGTTATCTGCGGATGCGCCGCAGGCTGGGCCTTATCCACACAACTGACCAGTAGCGTGTCGCTGTTGGCGGCCCTGACGACCGACGCGCTGTTCATATGCACGGCAGCGTGGTAGTCGTTTATCTGATCTTTGGTTGACGACCAGTATTCCGCATCGCCCGTCACCGGCCAGCCGGTGTACGTTGCCAACGCACTATGCTCATGCCTTAGCGCCACCAGTTGTTCGGCATTCGGCAGAATGTCGCAATGGTTATCCGCGCCACTCCAGGTAAACTGCGCCCAGGTTTCGTTGGTGTCCACAACGGTGCCGCCATTTCCGCTGGTTTCCGCCGCCAGTTTCGGGCGGGTGAAAGTGTAGGTCGTACCGTTCAGCGTCGCCGTGGCGTTCTCAAGCATATGACCGTACATGTTGGCCTTATCACTGTCAGGACTGGTGATGGTAGTGAAAATGACGTCGACATTGTCGGTCAGCGTGGGATAGCTTTGCGAAGAGACGATGAGTCGTGTTTTTACCCCCGGACCTTGCTCTTGCGTCACCACCACCGTGGCGTTGCCCTGCCCGTCCGTTACACCGTGATATTCTGTTTGCGTAGTCGTTAACTCGGTATCGCCAACGCGCACCGGGTTAGCGTTATTGACCACGCCCTGGCGATTTATTGCATCCTCGCGACGGATCACGAAGGCAGCATTCGGCGCTACGTCGCCATTACAGGCTTTGGTGGAGACAGTGAGGGTAATGCTCTCCCCCGCTTTGACTTTCGAGGCTGCAAAGTTGGCGTCAATATGATCGCCGCTCACAGAAACAGGATCGCTCACCGCCGGTTTGATATTCAGCGTCACTTTCGGGCTAAGTAGCGGAATGACCGCACTGTTCGGCACCCCGGTACGGGTATAAAGCCACAGTGCGGGAACGCTGTTCTCATCTTCCACCTGCGCCCAGGCAACCAGTTGCCGCCCGGCGAGGTTTTGGGCGCAAAAGGTCTGGTTAAGAATCGGCTGCGGCGAGAGCGGTGTATCCGGCGTGGCGGCATCGGCCCATACCAGGCTCATGGTCGGCGGTTCTTGATTTTCCCAGGCGATGGAGGGCGGATCGGTAAAGAGATCGCCTTCCGTATCGGTGGAGTTGACCGCACGCATCGAGGTTGAGGAGGCATCAGCGCTAAAATCGCGCGGCATGGCGGTAAACTCGATATCGTAGGTCTTGGTAGGGTCAAGCAGCATACTTCCCTGATACAGGGGAATAGTGGCACCGTCGGCCAGCGGCGCGGTGCCGTTAACCGCGCCGGTCGTCGAGTTCAGCTCTTGCCAGGTTCCGCCCTTCAATAGCGCCTGCGCAGGCGCGATCGACACTGCAAACATGATCAGTAATGTCAGTAAGAAATGTACCACTTTATTCACTTGCCGATTCCTGTTCATGAGCGATAGCCACCCGTATTCATTCTCTGTCGTGATTCAACCCACTTTGCTTAGCGTGCAGCTAAGCAAAGTGCGCGGAAAATACCACTCCCCGCGGGGAGTGGTATGTTGAGGACAACTTATTTGCGTCTGTAGTCGATGGACAAACCAAAGCCCTGGACACCGTCGGTACCCACGGTAACGCCGCCGTCTGCTCCCTCGAACGCCGTTTTCGCTTCGGCGTTGGTAAGCGGGATGACAAGGTCTTTATCGTTCCAGCTTTCGTTAACGATACCGCCGGTACCAGTACCTGCAATTGCGCTGGTGCCAACGAATTTCCAACGGTAGTCATACTGGTCGGTAACGTTTTCACCGGCATCATAGGTGCCGTTGCCGTTCTTATCGCTCCACAGCAATACCTGGTAGGTGGTATTCGTTTTGAGTTTCGTCCCTGTATTCTTCAACAGGTTGGTATTCGAATCTTTCTCATGAATAACCACATGGACGTTTTCATCCACCACCGGACCTTCCGGAATATCGTCACCATCCGCACCACCGCCCGCATCGGTCGACAGGTCTTTCAACAGCAGTTCGGTTGCCACGGCAGGATCACCGGTGGTGGTGGTTGGCGTGATTTTGATACCGATATAATGGTCTGCGTCACTCGCCTGAATTTCATAGGTATCGCTACCTTTGGTGCCAATCTCTTCGGGATTGCTACCATTCTGGTCGCTGTATCTCATCCACTGCACCGTCTGTTTCGTGGCGGTGTTGTTGGCGTCAAGGTCGCCTTCCGTATCGCCAATCGCCCAGTTCACCGTGACCTTATCGCCAACGTGGAACTGCTTATCGCCTTCGGTCACAACGGTACGATCGCCGCGATCGATAGTTACCGTCACGTGATCTTTGTCGGTATCCGCGGTTTTATCCGCTGCACGGGTAATCCACGGCACCGAACCCTGAATGGTGCCCGTCTGTTCAGAGACAATCTGCCACTGCCCCGATTTCAGATTACCGTTTGCCGCCACCGCTGGCGCGGCGCAATACCCGGCAACTACTAATGCTAAAGCGACCTTCGTCAGCCGCCGTTTTACTGTTGCTTGCATTCAGACTCTCCTTTTTCTCAAAATTCAGCGGCTGGCTGGTCAGCCATAACGCTGACGCTATTTCTGGCTATACGTAACGCGTATGCCGTAACCCTGAACGCCATCTTCCTCATTGGCGGCAAACTTCTGTGCCGCCTCTTTATTGGTTACTGGCAGGACAAGATCTTCATTCATGGTGTTGGCCAGCGCGCCGGTATGTCCGTTTGTACTCTGCCCGGTAAACTCCCACTGGTAGTCGTACAGCGCCATCTCTTCTTCCGTGAGCTGCTCGGACATCTGAAAAACATTGTCTTTATTCTTGTCGCGCCACAGCAGGAAACGGTAGGTATTATTGACCGTAGGGTGCTTATCTTCTTTGCCGATAAGGTTGACAGGGTTGGCGGCTTTGACCTGATAAATCACCGCATTCAGCGCGCTCAGGTTGTCGCCGATAAAAGTGACATCAACGTAGTTACTGTCGCCATAGGCGTCTGCTTTCGCCTTCCAGCGGAAAGTGCCCGGCAGGGTGCTGGAAAGCGTCACCGTCCCCGCTTCTTTATCACGGCTGGCAATAAACACGCAGGGGGTTTCCGTAGTGCAGGGCGTCTGGGCCAGGGTGACTTTTTTATCATTGCTGTCGTACAACACGGGCGTCATGGCATCGTCCACCAGTTCGTTACCATTGCGATCCGTGGCGTCGCCAAAGGAATCGGTGATCAGGAGATCCATCACCACGCCGTCTTCGCCATCGGCCAACGCGCTGGCTTCATGGCTATGATCGCTGCGATCGGTATCGGCAATGTTGTCGACGATCAGCTCAATTTTGCGATCCTGCTGGACAGTGATTTCCACCACGCCGGAGTTCTGCTTATTGCCCTTTTCGTCTTCCAGCGTCATGCGTACTTTCCAGGTGTTCAGGGCGGTGCGCTGCTCTTCGGTATCGGCGTTAACCCAGGCAGGAAGCACCAGATTCCAGCGGTTGTTGTTACCTTCGGTTAACGCATCCGCTTTCACCACCGGCATCACCAGCGTACGGGCGGCGTTGTTTTTCGCCTGCCAGGAAGCAGAAATAATTTTGTAATGGTGGTTAATCAGCGCGTTGACAGTCCATTTGCATTTTTCCAGACCCACCGCGGCCTCAGGCGTATCTTCAATCACGCATTCCGGGTGTTCGTTGGTGGCGTCGGCCTTCAGCCACAACGTGACGTCCAGCGGATCTTTCTCGCGATATTCGAGAACGATGAAATTGTTACGATCGACAAAATCGGTGCGGCTGCCCATTAAGGAGTGCTGAATTTTAACGTTTTCCGGATCGAGCTGCGCCGCCAGCGGCGTGCCTATCTGGTAGTTCACGGTCGCGTTAACGCTAAAATCGTTACTATCGCCAGTACCGGCTTTGTAATCCGTACCAACCGTGACCAGCGGTACCGGCGTGTAATTTAGTCCGACGGTAACGGCATGAGGATCTTTTTGCAGGTTATCGGTGCCAAACAGCGCCACTTCATCGCCGTAGTACTGTTCATAAACTAATTTAGCGCCAAGCTGCGGATAAAACGGCAGCCAGCTTTCCATGCGGATATCCCAGCCGCGCGCGGGTCGTTCTTCATAAAAGTCGAAATCTTTGGAATCTTTCCAGTCAGAAAGAGGATGGTAATAGTTGCCGGAGAATTTCAGGTAATCCGTCCAGGCTTCGGTTCCCAGACCTAATCGACGGTGACCGCGCGTAAAATCGTAGTCATAGAATGCGTTGCCGCCAAGCAGCCAGTTGCCGACGTTCTGGCGCACGCCAAGCCCAACGTTACCAATGGTGCGGTCTTCTTTACGTTGAGCCGAAATCTGGCTAAAGAAAAGCGTGCTCTGGTTATCATACCAGGGAATAAAATAATCCAGCGAACTGCCGTCCAGATCGCCGCCTTCGCCAATAGATAAACTGGTGCGCACTTTACCATAAGGCGAAAGCATACCTTCGAGATAGGATTGCGCAGAAGACGTGACTTGCCCTTGAATATAACCGCGCGCCTGGGATTCCAGCGCTTCCGGAGTGAGATTATCAAAGCCCTGGGTGGCGGAATTAATAAAGTAGTTAGCGCCCTGTTCTTTAAAGGTCTTTCCTTTATTTTCCTGTTCTTCTTTTTTCGCGGATTCGCTGGCTAAATCAGGCAGGGAGGAGTGGCTTTCATCATTTGCAGATACAGAGTTATCTGCGCCGGAAGCCGCAACTGATACTCCAGACACTAATAGCAAAACCAGAATGCGAATCCTTCGCACCATATGATATCCCTGTCGTTAAATAAACACGCCGCTATGAAAAGATATTATATGGATGATTCAGATGGAATCATAACTAACAGACCTAAATATATTCCTAAAAAGAAAAGTTTAATATGAAACAGATTTATAATATTGATATAATAAATAAAAAAGAAAGCTATTATTTATTTCTAATATTAATTTTCGGAAATAATATTCCCTATAAATAGTTGAATAAATAAAAAGAATAAAATAGCTACCGGGCAGGATACGATGCTGATATTACGGGAGTATCGAATAACGCTTTTGTCCTTAGCCGGATAAGACGTCGGCGCCTCTGCTCTGCGGCGCAACGTCGACAGCGGTTTTATTGATCGGAAATGACGAAGTTAACCCGTTTTTTTGAAATTAAACCATGACCATTCTGGCAAAAATAGTCCACTGCGCCGCAGGCTTTCAAAACCTGTAACGGCTGGCGGCAGTCAGGACAAATTGCCTGTAACGAGAAATCGTTAGCGCATGTCTCGCAATGCGCTGTATCGCCATTGCGCTCCAGCGCGTGATGGCAAACGGGACAGGTTATTTCCATAACATTCTCCTCAGGCGCGTGACTCACTTTTACTTGAAAGGCCTGATAGCGCAGCGCTTGTCAGGCCTGGAATATTACTGAAAAAGCATTACTTGCTTTTCTTGATATGTTTCATCAGACGCTTACGTTTGCGCATTTGCGTTGGCGTCAGTGTGTTACGCTTGTTCGCATACGGGTTCTCCCCTTCTTTAAACTGAATGCGAATCGGCGTACCCATCACTTCCAACGACTTGCGGAAGTAGTTCATCAGATAGCGCTTATAGGAGTCTGGCAGATCTTTTACCTGGTTGCCGTGAATAACCACAATCGGCGGGTTATAGCCGCCAGCGTGGGCATATTTCAGTTTCACACGGCGACCGCGCACCAGCGGCGGCTGATGATCTTCCACCGCCATCGTCATGATACGGGTCAGCATCGCAGTGCTCACCCGGCGAGTGGAGCTGTCGTAAGCCTCGCGTACGGACTCAAACAGGTTGCCGACGCCGCTGCCGTGTAGCGCAGAGATAAAATGAACGCGGGCAAAATCAATAAAGCCCAAACGGAAATCCAGCGTCTCTTTCACCTGCTCTTTGACTTCCTGGCTCAGGCCATCCCATTTGTTGACTACGATAACGAGTGAGCGCCCACTATTGAGGATAAAGCCCAGCAGAGACAAATCCTGGTCGGAGATCCCCTCGCGCGCATCGATAACCAACAGTACGACGTTAGCGTCTTCAATCGCCTGCAACGTTTTAATCACCGAGAACTTTTCTACCGCATCGGTGATTTTTCCGCGCTTACGCACCCCCGCCGTGTCAATCAGCACATATTCCCGTTCGTCGCGTTCCATCGGGATATAAATGCTGTCGCGAGTGGTGCCCGGCATATCGTATACCACCACGCGCTCTTCGCCGAGAATACGGTTAGTGAGTGTGGACTTACCTACGTTCGGGCGACCGACAATCGCCAGCTTTATCGGCAGGCTTTGCAGGTCAAAATCATCTTCCGGCGCTTCTTCGCCATTTTGTTCCGCCTCGAACTGCGCCCAGTATTCCGCGTCTTCATCCACCTCTTCCTGCGGAGCGACATCATCCATCCACGGCAGAAGCACATGTTCCAGCAGGCTCAATACGCCGCGACCATGTGAGGCGGCGATAGGGTAAATTTCGCCTAACCCCAGCGAGTAAAAATCGACAACCGCCTGATCGGGATCGAGACCATCCGTTTTATTCGCCACCAGGAAGGTCGGTTTTTCACGGGAACGCAGATGTTTGGCAATCGCTTCATCCGCCGGCATCAGGCCAGCGCGCGCATCTACCATGAATAACACCACATCCGCTTCTTCAATCGCCAGCAGCGACTGTTCCGCCATCCGCGTTTCGACGCCATCTTCGGTGCCGTCAATACCGCCGGTGTCGATACAGATAAACTCGCGGCCTTCAACCTCCGCACGACCGTACTTACGGTCACGAGTCAGACCCGGGAAATCCGCAACCAGCGCATCTCGGGTGCGGGTCAGACGGTTAAATAGCGTGGATTTTCCGACGTTAGGGCGCCCGACAAGCGCGACCACAGGTACCATGTTTAAAGCCTCATTAAAAAAATCATCAGACAACGCGCGCATTTTGCGCCATTGTTAAAAACAGGAAAACGGCCCCTACACCAGGAGCCGTTTTTTAAAACGCACAACCGTGACGATTAACGCGTAATCGCGTAGACCGTACCGTCTTTGGCCTGGATGAGCAGTTTACCATCCGCCACCGTCGGTTCGGTCAGAAAACCGGAACTGTCTACTTTTTGTTGGGCCACAAAACGCCCGTCATCAACATCAATCCAGTGCAGATAACCTTCGCTATCGCCGACGACTAAATCACCATTATACAGTACCGGGGAGGTCAGCAAACGGTGCAGCAGATCGCTTTGCGTCCACAGCGTTACGCCGCCCTCAGTGGTCAGCGCCAGCACGCGATCGTTCTGATCGACCAGGTAGATACGGTCGCCGTCGACGATAAAGTCATTGACCGAACCCAGCTCGCGTTTCCACATAATCTGACCACTGCGCAGATCCAGCGCCGTTAAGTTACCATTATACGCCAACGCGTAAACGACGCCGTTTACCACAACCGGCGTGGTATCAACGTCGCTCAGACGGTCAATTTCCGTTGGGCCAGTGGCCTGGGAGATACGCTGTTGCCAAATCATCTGGCCTTGTTGCATCAACACGGCGCTGACGCGGCCATTGTCGCCACCAACGATAGCCGCGCCGAACGCGGTTGCCGGCGCAGATTCGCCGCGCAGCGACAGCGAAGGCATATCCAGGTTCACCGTCCATTTAATGGCGCCATCCGCCTGATTTAGCGCCTGCAACTGACCGTTGCTGGTATGGATAAGGACGATTCCATCACTGACAACCGGGCGAGACAACGCTTCTCCTGCGACCTTCGTCTGCCATGCTGTGGTACCGTCGCTGGTATTCAGCGCATAAACCTCGGCCTTTTCACTGCCGATATAGACGTGACCGCCCGCGACCGTGACGCCGCCGGACAACAGCGCGGACGAACGAGAGAACCAGCCGTCTTTCTCGCCCAGATTCACAGACCAGATCTCTTTGCCATCATCCGCATTGAGCGCTTTTACCACGCCCGCGCGATCGGCTGCATAGACCACGTTATCTGCCATTACCGGATGAAGGTTAGAATAAAATTCGCCAATTCCGTTACCGACAGAGGTACTCCAGACAGTGGTCGGGGTAAACTGGTTTTCAACTTGCGGTAATGGAGACATCTTGACGACATCTTCTTCGCCGCTAAACAGTGAACAGCCGCTGAGCAGGGTAACGGAAAGCAACCCTGGCAGAAGTAATTTACGCAATTGCATCGGGTCCCTCTCAGATGGACAAATTATTGATTTTCATCTGCATCATTTCGCTCAACGCCGGAGAAGCATCGCTATTGACGCCAGCTTCCCATGCGCTGCGCGCGCCTTTTTTATCACCCTTACTCAGCAACGCTTCGCCGCGCAAATCCGCGACAATGGCCGTCCATCCTTCGCCTTTAACGGCATCCAGAGTTTTCAGCGCGGCATCAGCTTGCTTAAGCTGTAACTGAACGCGAGCGAGACGCAGATTAATCACCGCTTTGAGATTTTCATCGCTGGTGGCCGCCAACCCCTGCTGCAACTGGGCTTCGGCTTTTTTAAGTTCATTCTTATCCACAAACTGCTGCGCCAGTTCCATAGACGCCAGCGCACCATAGGTATTTTTATTCTCAGCCGCGAATTTTTCAGCGGCCGGAATGCTATCCGGCTTATCGGCGCTTACCGCCGTCACCGCATTTTGATACGCCAGAGAAGCAGCACGCGCGGACTCCGTCTGATGGCTGCTCCAGTAACGCCAGCCAACCAGCGCGCCAACCCCTAAAATCACTCCGACAGCCAGCGCTTTGCCGTTTTCGGCAAAGAAGCGTTTAATCGCATCCACCTGGTCGTGTTCGTTCTCGTAAATTTCCACGCTGTCCTTCTCCTTAGCCCAATAAAGTGCGCAAATGCGCGGCGACGCTGTCCTGCGCCACTGCCGTTTGCTCACCGGAGCGCAAATCCTTCACTACAACAGTTCCATCGGCGACTTCAGATTCGCCAAGAACCAGTGCAATACGGGCGCCCCACTTATCGGCGCGGGCAAACTGTTTCTTAAAGTTGCCGCCGCCGTGGTTTGTCATTAGCTTCACGCCTGGCATTTCATCGCGCAGCCGCTCCGCCAGCGTCATTGCCGCAGACTGCGTTTGTGCGCCGGCAGCTACCAGGTATATATCGACAACAGGAGAGGCAATAAATTCCGGATTAACTGCCTGAACTAACAAAACAAGTCGTTCCAGGCCCATCGCAAAGCCCACTGCCGGGGTAGCGCGACCGCCCAGTTGTTCCACCAGACCGTCATAACGACCACCCGCACAGACGGTGCCTTGTGACCCCAGACTGTTTGTTACCCATTCAAATACGGTGCGGTTGTAGTAATCCAGACCGCGTACCAGACGCTGGTTGACGGTGTAGGCAATCCCCGCCGCGTCCAGCAATTTACACAGGCCGGCAAAGTGCTCGCGTGAATCGTCATCAAGATAGTCGCCGAGAGCGGGCGCGTCGTTGAGCAGCGCCTGCACGTCCGAATTTTTTGAATCCAGCACGCGCAGCGGATTGGTATACATGCGGCGTTTGCAGTCTTCGTCCAGCGTCTCTTGATGCTGTTCGAGGAACGCGACCAGCGCATCGCGATAGTTCGCACGCGCCTCTAACGAACCAATAGAGTTCAGCTCCAGGCTAACGTGTTCAGCGATGCCCAGCGCGCGCCACCAGCGTGCGGTCAGCATAATCAGCTCCGCGTCAATATCCGGGCCTTGTAAGCCGAAGACTTCGGCGCCTAGCTGGTGGAACTGACGGTAGCGGCCTTTTTGCGGACGCTCATGACGGAACATCGGGCCGATATACCACAAACGCTGTTCCTGATTGTACAGGAGACCATGTTCGATGCCGGCGCGTACACAGCCCGCCGTACCTTCAGGGCGCAATGTCAGGCTATCGCCGTTGCGATCCTCAAAGGTGTACATCTCTTTTTCAACCACGTCAGTAACTTCACCGATCGCGCGTTTGAATAACGGGGTCTGCTCTACAATCGGCAAGCGGATTTCACTGTAACCGTAGCTGCCGAGCACGTTTTTGAGTGTGCCTTCAATGCGCTGCCAGATGGCGGTTTCGCCAGGCAGATAATCGTTCATGCCGCGAATGGCTTGAATGTTTTTTGCCACGTTTATTCTCTTTCTGAATATAAAAATGAACCCTCAGCGCTTCCCCGAACGAACCGGGAGCCATGCGGGTTCAATCATACACGGGAAGCGCGCCGCTTCCCATCACGTTCTTATTTTTCAACCTGCAGCACGTCAATCCGACGCGCTTCATCAAGTTGACTTGCTTTCGCGCGAATACGGGATTCAAGCTGCGCGATCATATCGTCGTTGTCGAGTCTGTCTTTACGCACGCCGTCTTCATACAGGCCGCTTTTTTTATTGCCGCCCGTCACGCCCAGCGTCGATACCAGCGCTTCGCCAGGCCCGTTCACTACGCAACCGATGATCGAGACGTCCATCGGGGTGATGATATCTTCCAGACGCTGCTCCAGCGCGTTCACCGTGCCGATAACGTCGAACTCCTGGCGAGAACAGGTCGGGCAGGCGATGAAATTGATGCCGCGCGCGCGAATGCGCAGCGACTTCAAAATATCGAAACCGACTTTGATCTCTTCCACCGGGTCGGCCGCCAACGATACGCGCAGCGTGTCGCCGATGCCTTCCGATAACAGCAGACCTAAACCGATCGCCGACTTGACTGCCCCGCTACGCGCGCCGCCCGCTTCGGTGATCCCCAGATGCAGCGGCTGATCGATCTGCTTGGCTAACAAACGATAAGACTCAACGGCAAGGAATACATCGGACGCTTTTACGCTCACTTTGAACTGATCAAAGTTGAGACGATCGAGATGATCGACATGGCGCATGGCTGATTCCAGCAGCGCCTGCGGCGTCGGCTCACCGTATTTTTCCTGCAGATCTTTTTCCAGCGATCCGGCATTTACGCCGATACGAATAGGGATGTTTTTGTCGCGCGCGCAGTCCACCACCATGCGAATGCGTTCTTCGTTACCGATATTGCCGGGGTTGATACGCAAACAGTCAACGCCGTATTCCGCTACTTTCAGCGCAATGCGGTAGTCGAAGTGAATATCGGCAACCAGCGGGACGTTAACCTGCTGTTTGATAAGCTTGAATGCTTCGGCGGCGTCCATGGTCGGTACAGAAACACGAACAATATCTGCGCCAACGCGTTCCAGCGCTTTGATCTGATTAACCGTCGCTTCCACGTCAGTGGTACGCGTGTTAGTCATCGACTGGACGGTGATGGGGGCGCCATCGCCAATCGGCACATTCCCAACGTAAATACGTGTCGATTTTCTACGTTGAATCGGAGCCTGGTTATGCATGAAAAATCTCCCGCGTTACCCGTCTGTTACTGCGCCGGTGTCGGTTCGGCATTAAGGGTCAGACGCGCAACCTGATTAGTTCTGATAAAGCGGCTCAGATCGACAGGTTTTCCTTGATACTGGATCTGCACCGCGGCCGGCGCGCCAATTTTAAGTTTATAAGGCGCCTGACCTGTTAGGTTTAAATTACCATCTTTACGCTGCATACCGCTAAACAGCTTCTTACCCGTGGCGTCAGTGACTTCGAGCCAGCAGTCAGCGGTAAAATTCATCACCAGCGCGTTCGGATCGGCAGCAGGCGCCGCTACGCCAGCCTGACTGGTCGGCAGCGCGGACGGCGTTTCCGTTGCCGCTGGCGCGGCAGATGTCGCAGCCGTATCGACATTCGCCTGCGAAGGCGCGACTACCGTATTTTGCGTTGCCGTTGCCGTTGGCGCTGGCGTTTGCGTCGCCGCTGTCGAATCAACCGGCGTCGCAGGAGCCGGAGCCGTTTGCGCTGGCGTCGTATCCTGGCTTGTCGCGTCACGGGTGTCCAGAGGTACATTTTGGCCGCTGTCTTTATCTGCGTTCAGTTCAGCCGTGCTTTGATCGGCCATTGTCGTGATCTCTTCCTGCTGCGCCTTATGGTTCTGCCACCACCAGGCGCCGGTCAGCCCTACGACCACAAACAGTACCAGCCAGGTAAAAGACATTAACCAGCCGTCGCGTTTTTTGCGACGCTTTCCTAATGAGAAACTCTGCATCGGAGCGACTTTGGCGGCGCGCAGCGGGGCCTGTTTTTCCAGTCCCGGCAGCAGTTCCTCTTCTGGAACATGCACCAGACGCGCATATGAGCGGATATATCCGCGCAGGAAGGTTGAAGCAAGATCGGACGGCGCCTTATCTTCTTCAATATCGCGTACCGTAGAAACCTTCAGGCAAAGTCGCTCAGCGACAGCCTGCTGGCTGAGTCCGAGTTGTTCACGGGCATTGCGCAGACGAACGCCGGTGGTTTGTGCTTCATTTTGGTCGTGCGTGGCTTCAGTATTCATTCGCTACAGCTACAGGTACGTGTAAATTAGGATTCAGGCGCCGACGAGCCGTAATGCCCGCCCACACCGCGAAACATCAGGTTAGTTAACCTTAGTCAGACAGTATAAGCCTGTCAGGCCGCAGATGACAAAACCGCGTAAGACACAAGGCTAAACTCTTGTTGCACCGTTACATACTGCCTTAAAGTCGACAAAAACGCACCGTTATTATTGACCAGACAAGTACAACGCCAGACATTATTCAACTGACATTGCGCCACGGTATAATGAATGCACCGTGGCGCAACTGCTATCAAATAGCCTTGATGTCAATCACCTCTCCCTGCATACGCTTACGCAGGGTACGTTTAGTACGGTCAATCACATCGCCTGCCAACTGTCCGCATGCCGCATCAATGTCATCGCCACGCGTCTTGCGTACGATGGTCGTGAAACCATAACTCATCAAAACTTTAGAAAAGCGATCGATACGGCTGTTAGAGCTGCGGCCATACGGCGCGCCAGGGAACGGGTTCCACGGAATCAGATTAATCTTACAAGGCGTCTCTTTTAGTAGCTCCGCCAGTTGATGCGCGTGTTCAGTGCCGTCGTTGACGTGGTCAAGCATCACGTATTCAATCGTCACGCGCCCCTGATTGGCGTTGGATTTCTCCAGATAGCGGCGAACCGCACCCAGGAACGTTTCGATATTGTATTTTTTGTTGATCGGGACGATTTCGTCGCGAATAGTGTCATTCGGCGCATGTAAGGAGATAGCCAGCGCGACATCTATCATATCGCCCAGCTTATCCAGCGCAGGCACCACGCCGGACGTTGAGAGCGTGACACGACGTTTGGACAGGCCGAAACCAAAGTCATCGAGCATAATTTCCATCGCCGGTACAACATTGGTCAGGTTAAGCAATGGCTCGCCCATCCCCATCATGACCACGTTGGTGATCGGACGCTGGCCGGTGACTTTGGCCGCGCCGACGATTTTCGCCGCACGCCAGACCTGACCGATAATTTCCGATACGCGCAGGTTACGGTTAAAGCCCTGCTGCGCAGTTGAACAAAACTTGCACTCCAGCGCGCACCCTACCTGTGAAGAGACACACAGCGTAGCGCGGTCGTCCTCCGGGATGTAGACCGTTTCAACGCGCTGATCGCCGACAGCAATCGCCCACTTAATGGTGCCGTCTGAGGAACGCTGCTCTTCAACGACCTCCGGCGCGCGGATTTCCGCGACCTCTTTTAATTTGCCGCGCAACACTTTGTTGATGTCGGTCATCTCATCAAAATTATCGCAGCAATAGTGATACATCCATTTCATCACCTGATCGGCGCGGAAAGGCTTTTCACCTAAGTTTTTAAAAAACTCGCGCATCTGCTGACGGTTGAGATCCAGCAGGTTGATTTTTGTTTCGTTGTTAGGAACTACCGGGGTACTGCTTTCAGGTGTGACAATTTGTTCAGACATATGCTATTCCGGCCTCGTTATTACACGTTATGGCCCCTGGAGGGTTGAAAAAAGAAACGCCCCGGTAAGCTTACTGCTCGTCCGGGGGCGCTGCATTGTACAAATTCTGGCGTAAGGATGCCACGTCTGTACGCGGCATTAGCAAAAATAATATTTGAACCGATAATTTATCGCCAACGCATTTACAGCGTGAAAGACGAAGGAGATTAACGGGTGCGCGGGCACACTTCGCCTTCACCGAAGAAAAAGGCGATTTCGCGCTGCGCGGATTCCAGCGAATCCGAACCGTGGGTGCCGTTTTCAGTTAAGCTATCAGCGTAGTCGGCGCGCAGCGTACCCGCCAACGCGTTCGCCGGATTGGTGGCGCCAAGCAGATCGCGGTGACGCTGTACCGCATTTTCACTTTCCAGCACGGATACCACGATAGGGCCAGAGGTCATGAACTCCACCAGACCGTCAAAGAACGGCTTGCCGTCGTGCTCAGCATAGAAGCCGCGCGCCTGCTCAACGGTCAGGTGCAGCATTTTAGTGCCAACAATTTTGAACCCTGCAGCTTCAAAGCGCGCAAAGATGCTGCCAATAACGTTTTTTGCCACCGCGTTGGGTTTAATGATGGAAAAAGTCCGTTCAATAGCCATGTTTACCTCTGAAATATGTTCTGTTGTTATGTCAGGCGCGGATTATAAAGAGCATCCCATCAATTGCCTATGGATGCAGGTAACATTTTTTTAAAATAAAATGAGCATTAGCAACAAAAGTTAAAGGCGCACAGCAAACTCAGGGGACTGACACAGCACGCAGTGCGTGTGTTCAGGCGTGAGAGCATGGAAAGTACGTTTGCAGCTTTCGCAGGTGAGCGTATACGCCGCACTATGCCGCGTTGAGGCGGGTTCCACGTCAAACCGCAGCCACAGCGCCTGATGCGGACATACCGCCGCACAGCCGCCGCATCCCGTACAACGCGCCGCCGCTATCGTCAGGGTATTGTCGTCAAACTGGATAACGTTTTCCGGGCAGCTTCGCCAGCAGGCGCCGCACATCCTGCACTCTTGCGGACTGATTTCGGGTACGCATTCGCTGAACGCGGAAAACGCCTGTCTGAGACGCCGTTTCCCCGGCTCGACGGCGCACGGGGTAATGGCGTCGCGCGGAACATGAAACAGAGTGCGCCGCGAGGCGTTAATCTCCGCGCCGACAACGTGTTTGAAAGACCAGCCCGGCTCGCCATAGCGGCGCAGCGCTAAATTTAGCCCCGCCAGCGCCATCAGCCACTGCGCCGATCGCTCCACCGCAATATCAATAAAGCGAATACCGTACTGGCTGTGCCAGAGAAGCAGTTCATCGACCGTTGGCGCCTGTAGCGAAAACGGCCCCACCAACGTATCCCCCTGCACAAAGCGTTTAACCGGTTTGATACCGGTAATGGCGTCAACAGGACAGACAAACAGACAGTCGCCACAGGCTATGCAGCGCGTCGTATCTATGCTGACCTGCCCCTGCGCCAGCGAAAACGCCTGCGCCGGACAAACATCGGCGCAAGCGCGGCAGGAAGAAAAACGAAAGCGACGACGGACGCAGGCCTGCGTCACGTCTACCACCGGATCGATCGTCAGGTTAACCATCAGCCAATACTAAAGAAGACGTAGCGCAGCATAATCTCGCCGATAAGCAGCAATACGCTGCCCGCCACCAGCGTCCCTCTGGCGTTTCGCAGACCGCCTGCGGCAAAGCAGAGCATTCCCGCCGCTGAGACACACCAGCCGAGAAGATAGACGTCACGCAACTGCGCCAGCGCCTGTAGCGGATGATGCGGGAAAGTGACGATCGTCGTATCCACCGCATTAATATCCGCCAGCCATAGCGGCTGCATGATCAGGCGAATCAGCACCATCAGTGCGACCACCACCACAGCGCAGCGCATTGCGGTGCCAGCGTTGCGCAGATAAGCCAGCGCAATGACTACCGAACCGATAATGCCTGACGTGCCAAAAAACAGCGCCAGCGTGTTGCTATGCTGCCAGGTCGCCACCGAGGCATGGATATAAACCTGCGCCATGCAGAATACATCCACCAGCCCGAACGCTGCCGCCAGCGCCAGCAGCGGCTGCCAGCCTGGCTTTCGGAAAAACAGCAGCACAACCCCCAGTCCCAGCGCCGCCAGATAAAGGCTGGCAAAGACGATTTCGCGACTCAGCCACGAACTGGCGACATGACGTAACGCATTTAGCGCATTCAGGGGATAGCCCATGTGCAGCGCTGAAGCAAGCAGCCCCACGCAGGCCAGCACAAACGCCCCCGCCATCGCGGGAAGCGCGACGCGTGCAGGCACGCGTCCCTCTACGGCGTACTGGCGGCCCAACGCCAGCCACAGAGTCACCCCCACAGACCCTTGCAAACAGAGCGTAAAAATCAGCAGCGGTAACTCATGCATGGCGTTTACCCTCTTTTTCTGCGCCCTGATGCGCTTTTACAACCAGATTAGGCTTGGTTATGGATGAATCTGGCAGCCCGTTAACGTCGCATACGCTACCGTACTTCGCGCGCAGTTCATCAATCGGGCCAAACTTGATGGCCTCCAGCGGACAGGTCGCGACACAGACGGGCGGTTCACCTTTCGCCTGTAAATCAACGCACATGTCGCACTTGGACATTTGGCCGGTCTGCTCGTTAAGCTGCGGCGCGCCGTAAGGGCAGGACCAGGCGCAGTAGCCACAGCCGACGCATTTGTCGGTATCAACGCGCACGATGCCGTCGCCAGGGCGTTTATGCATAGCGGTAGTCGGGCAATTTTTGGTGCAGACAGGGTCCGCACAGTGGTTGCAGGAAATGGAAAGCGTATAAGCAAATACGTTATTGCTGACCCCGCCCTGCCCGGTCGGGATGAAACTTCCGCCCTTGACTTCATAGACGCGGCGGAAACGACGGCCTACTTCCAGATTGTTTTTGTCTTTGCAGGCCACCTGGCAGGCTTTACAACCGGAGCAGCGTGAGGAGTCGATAAAAAATCCCAGTTGTTTATCGCTCACCGGCGGGTAATGTGTAAACTGACTCATGCTTTAGCCACCTCCACCAGCATGGTTTGATGTGAATTTCCCTTCGCCAGCGCGGTAATACGGGCCGAGCTGAGGACGTTCGCACAGCCGCCTTTATCAATACCGTTCTCATCCGGCTGCCACCAGGCGCCAGCCTGCATTGCGACAACGCCGGGAATAATGCGCGGCGTCACTTCCGCCGGGATTTCGCAAATCCCGCGTGAGTTATGAATGCGCACCATGTCGCCATGCGTAATGCCGCGCTTTTGCGCATCCTGCGGGTTGATCCACAATGTCTGCTGCTGCACTTCAATCAGCCACGGATTAGCGTATTGCGTTGAGTTGGCGCGGTTTTTTCCTTTCCACGTAATTAACTGAAGCGGAAAATCTTTCGCCAGCGCATCCTCCGGGCCTTCATGCGCGGGAACGTAGTGCGATAACGCCGGGATTTCCGGATGCTGCATGTCGTACAGGCGCTTCGAGAAGATCTCTATTTTCCCTGACGGCGTCGGGAACGGATGATTGTCCGGATCGCGAATATTGTCTTCAAAGGCGACAAATGGCGCGCTTTTGAACAGATGCTGACGGGTCTTTTGCAGCGTGGCGAAATCCGGCAGATTTTCGTCCGGCATCGCCAGGCGCGTCTGTTCCCAGATGTGTTCAATCCACGCTTTCTCATCGCGCCCCTGGCTAAATTCATTCTCAATGCCTAATTTCGCCGCCACCTCACGTAGCCAGTCGTAGTCGGAGCGCCGCTCAAATTCAGGCTCGATCAGCTTTTCAGAGAGTATCAGGTAGCTTGCCGTGCCCCAGGTTTCACCGATGTTCCAGCGTTCCATAAAGCTGGTTTCCGGCAGCAGTAGATCAGCGTATTTCGCGCTCGGCGTCATAAACAGATCGCTGGCGACAATAAACTGGATCTTTGATTCATCCTCCAGTACGCGTACCGCCTGGTGCAGATCGGGGTTCTGATTCGCCAGATAGTTCCCGGCCAGCGAGAACAGAATACGGATGTTACTGTCCAGCTTATCGGCATCTTTCAGCCCCATATCCGGCGTCACTTTGCTGGCGTCGTCTGCGGCCTGTACCCAGTTCATCACCGAAATTTTGGCTTTTACCGGGTTATCCGGCATCTCCGGACCCGCGGCAAATTTACGGTTAGCGCAGCCGCCGTAACCCGCAGCCCAACCGCCTTTGATGCCGACATTACCGGTAATGGTCGCCAGTAGGGTCGAGCCGCGCGCGGTGCGCTCGCCGCAGTTGTGGCGCTGTGGTCCCCACCCCTGAATCAACGCGGCGGGTTTGGTATTCGCGTAATCACGCGCTAACTGGCGAATGGTTTGCGCCGGCACATGGGTGATCTTTTCCGCCCACTCGGGGGACTTAACGACACCGTCTTTGGCGCCGGTCAGATACGCCACCAGCGATTCGTTAGCCGGTACGCCTTCCGGCATTGAGTCTTCGTCAAAACCGATAGCGTAGCGCGCAATAAATGCACGATCGTGCAGATTCTCGCTGATGATGACGTACATCATCGCGTCCATCAGCGCATTGTCGGTGGTGGGCAGTAGCGGGATCCACTGATCCGCCAGCGACGAAACGGTGTCGGAATAGCGCGGATCGACCACGATAAACCGCGTACCGTTCTGCTTCATCTTCTGCAAGAAATAGTTGGTATGACCAAAAATGGTCTCCGTCGGGTTATGGCCCCACAGAATCACCAGTTTGGTCTCCAAAAGCGTATCCAGCGAACTGCCGCTGGCGGCAGTGCCGTAAGTATAAGGCGTCGCCGCCGCCGTGTTGCCCATACTCACAGAATGGTAGCTTTCGAGATAGCCGCCGGTCAGATTCAGCAGGCGACGCGCCATTTTATCGCCGGAAAAGGTGCCGCCGGAAACGGCGGTGCCAACATGAACATAGCGCGAAGCCGGGCCATATTTTTCAGTAATCGATTTTAAATTATCGGCGATTAAGGTTGTCGCTTCATCCCAGGAAATTCGCTCGAACTTTCCTTCACCGCGTTTTCCTGCGCGCTTCATGGGATATTTAAGTCTGTCAGGATGATAAACAAATTTACGGTATGCGCGTCCACGAACACAGGCACGCATCACCGGCATTTGCGCATCCAGCGCATTATCCGGTCGCGTTGAAATTCGCGTCACGATACCGTCACTAACATGCGCCCGAATATCGCATTTGCCCCCGCAGTCAAAAGTGCTGCATGTCTGAACGACTTTTTCCGCAGGCCTGTTTTCAGTTGCCGTCACAGCGCGCGCCTGAGCGGTAGCTGGCGAGGAGACAAACGGTAACGCAATAAGCGCGGAGCTGGCCTGGATAAAGTGGCGGCGAGAAATAGCGGGCTGTTCGCCATTTCCCTGGCTTTTTATATTTTTCATGATCCGACTCGTCAAATAAAAACCCATTCTCACGTTTTTAAGTGTTAGATCTCTTGATATTTATCAAGCTCCCTCATTAAGGGTAATTCCGGAAAATTAATAATTCTCATTAACTTTAAATTAAATGAAATTCATAATTTATTCTGAAGAGTTGTTAACGTATTAATTCAAAATTAACCGCTGCAACCTGACCGGACTCATCCATTACGACAAGTTGATAACGTCCAGCGATATTGAGTAATAAAGAAAGACGATTATTTTCGCCATTAACAGGTTCGCCATTTAAAAACCACCAGCGACGCCCTTTACCGCCGGTAGTCGAGACGGGCAGCGTGACGTTTTCCTGGCCTGGCAATTGCCTGATCACCGCGCCATCCCTCACTCCTGACAGCATTAACGGCGCGGCATCATTGCCCTGCAGCGGCGGACAGTGGTCGGACGCCGCTGGCAAGCGGGCGCTACGTCTTTCCGCAGGCGGCAGCCACGGCTCCAGCGGCCGCGGCCAGACGATAAACGTATGCGCACGCGCCTGCGGACAGTCGGCAGCGACACGCCGCCCCGTATCATCCAGCCAGACCGGGAAACGAATACCGTTGATGTCTTCCTGCTCAGGTAACAGCAGCGTGGGCGGCTGGCTGTCATCGAGAAGCCATGTCGCCAGTCGGCGGCGACAGTTGCTGTCTCCGGCAGGCAGAGTCTGTCCGCCCGGCCAGCAAATGACGCCGCGGCTTACCGTCTGCGGACGCGGATCTTCCGGCAGGCGTCCCGTATGCGCCAGTAACAGATTATTGACCTGGTTAAGCAATGGCACCGCGCTGGCAAAACCAAATTGCCCCACCACAGGCGTGCCGTCGGGCCTGCCTGTCCAGATACCGATGATATAGCGCGCGTTAACGCCAATAGCCCACGCATCGCGATAGCCGTAGCTGGTGCCGGTTTTCCACGCCAACGGCACAATGCGTGGCAGCGCGTTATCCGGCAAGGGTTGCGCTTCATCCGCCATAATCCGTCGAATGATCCACGCCGCTCCCGGCGACATTAATGGTCTTTCCGACAGCGGATCGTCCGGCTGTAACCGTAGTTTCGCCGCTTTCCCATGACGAGCGAACGCGCTGTATGCCGCCGCCATCTCGTCAAGCCGCGCGCCCGCGCCGCCCAGAATCAGCGAAAGATTGGGCGCCGCGCCAGCAGGCAAATATAGCGGCAGGCCGACGTTACGCAGTTTTGCCGCAAATCGTTTCGGCCCATAGGCTTCAAGCACCTGAACGGCAGGCAGATTCAGCGAGCGTACCAGCGCGTCGCTCATGCTGACCGGGCCGTGAAATCCGCTGTCGAAGTTTCCCGGGCGGTAATCTCCGGTGCGGCGCGGAACGTCCTGTAATAATGATGCGGGATGGATCAAGCCGTCATCCAGCGCCAGACCGTACACAAAGGGTTTGAGTACCGATCCCGGCGATCGGATCGCCGTTACCATGTCGACATGACCAAAACGGCTGTCGTCATTAAGGTCTACCGATCCTACCCAGCCGCGCACGCTCATATCGGTATGATCGACGACGATCATCGCCAACGAACTGCGTGCCGGCAGCCGCCCTTTCCATGCCCGCGCCAGATCTTCCAGTTGCCGCTGCAATCCGGCGTCCAGCGTGGTCACAATTTTGTCGTTCTGGCTTTTACTCAACATCATTCGGGCAAAAAGCGGCGCCAGTTGCGGCATTTGACGCGGCGCCAGCCAGACCGGCTCTTCACGCGACTCGCGTACCGTTTCGGCAGGCCAGACGCCCTGCGCCGCCATCCGATCCAGTACTTTATTTCGTGCCGCTTCGGCTCTCGCAGGCCAGCGGTCGGGGCGTAACCGGCTCGGTGCCTGCGGCAATACGGCCAGCAGCGCCGCGTCAGCGTAGCTCAGGCGCGCGGGCGGCTTGCCGAAGTAGGCCCAGCTTGCAGCGCCAATACCCTGTAGCGTGCCGCCGAACGGCGCGCGGTTCAGGTACAGCGTCAGGATATCGCGCTTGGACAAATGCCATTCAAGCTGGAGGGCGCGCCAAAGCTGGCGGATTTTACCGCCGAACGTGCGCGAATGCGGGTCCAGCAGTCTCGCCACCTGCATAGTCAGCGTACTGCCGCCGGAAATAACGCGCCCGGCGGTAAGATCCTGCCACGCCGCGCGCGCGACGGAGAAAGGGTTAACGCCAGGGTGCCGCCAGAACCAGCGATCTTCGTAATTGATTAAGGCCTCCAGGTAACGGGGAGAGACCTCTTCTATCGTCACCGGATAACGCCAGATCCCCCCGGCGTCGGCAAAGCGCCACAGCGGCGTACCGTCATGGGCTACCACGACCCGCGCAGGATGGACCTCATTGAGCGGCAGCGGCCAGAGTTTATCCGCCGCCCATAACGCCAGGAAAATAAAAAGCGGCACGCCCGCCAGCCACAGCCAGCGGCCACGTTTACCACGCCAACCGTTCATTTAAGGCGTCACAATCAGCAGCCCCTCGCTCGCGCCGGTTGCCCGCCACTGAGGCACGTACATCGATTCCACCTGCGGTTGCGCAAGCTGGTACGTCCCCGGCGTTACCGCGCGCGCCAGGTAGACCAGCGTCACGGGCTGGCCCTCATTGACAACGACGGCAGCCACAAACCGATCGTCGCGGAATTCCATATACTGAATATCCGCCTGCTGCATCTGATTAAGCAGATTTTGCACTTCGCTACCGCTCTCCGGCAGGCTGGCGCTGCTGTCAGCCAGATTCTGGTTTTCCAGCTCCAGCCCGGCCGGGAGCAGGTCCACCACCAGCGCATCCGGCACATTGCGATCGGCCACTACCGTTAACCAGACCAGCACCAGTTCGCCGCTACGCAACGAGGACAGCGATTTGCGCTGACCATCGGTTCCCAGTATTTGTCGTTCAATCTGCAAAACGTTGCTGGCAGGCTCAGGCGCAGATGAGGGATAGCCGCTGCTATCCAGACGCAACCATAGCGGCTGGCTACCGGTGTTCGTCACCTCAAGGGCGGCCAGCTGGTCAGCATCCAGATTACGGGTCAGCGCCTTGTCGCCCGACAGCGGCTGCGCCTCTAACGAGGTCTGCGCCTGCCAGGCGCCCGCGCTGGCCTGTCGCGAATGCGCGGCGAGGAACAAGGCATTGTTCTCCTGGGTAGAGAGCCAGCGCTGACCGAAGGCCTGCTCAGAAAGCGAGCTTAATAGCGCGTTTTGCGCGTCCGGTCTGAGGTTGTTCTCTTCCAGTAGCGACAACATCAGAGCGTTATCGCGCAGAGAACTGCCGTAATCCGCTATCCATTGCCGTTCGTCCTGACGCGGCGTATTCAGCGCCAGCGTAATGGCCTCTTCGCCGCGTCTGGCATCACCCATCGTGTTTAACGCGATGCCCAATTGCATCAGCGGCAGTCCTGAAGCCGCCTGACTACGGCGCTCCCAGATTTCGCGCAGCGCGCCGAGCGGCGCTTTCTGCTGACGCGCCAGTACCAGCGCGGCGTAAGCCTGTGCGGCAAAAGTACTGGCCTGGGTATTATCGCTATAACGAATCAGCATCGTGCCGGGATCCTGCAGATAACGCAGCAGTCGCTCATTGCCCCGGTTAATGGCTTCCGGCGGGACGCTATATCCCTGCTCGCCCGCGCGAATGAGGAAATCCATCGCGTAGGCCGTTAGCCAGGGCTCTTCCGCCCCATCTTCATCCCATAGCGCAAAACCGCCGTTATCACGCTGCATCTGTAGTACCCGTGAGATGCCGATATCCACTGCGGCGCGCCGTTTTTCATCGCTATCGCCGGTAATACCGAGCGACTGCAATTGAGCGGCATTGGTATACAGCGCCGGGAATAACCCGCTGGTGGTTTGTTCCAGGCACCCGTACGGATATGCTTTCAGCTCGCGAATGTAGCGCGCCAGATTGAGCGGCGGTTTTCCGCTTAACAGCAGTTGTCCCTGTAACGTGGCTGGCGAGACGTTTGCCAGATGCTGCTCTGGTACATGCCAGCTCTCTCCCGGCGCCAGCGCAATGCCGCTATTTACCGTTTGGGCAGGCCAGGCCGGACGCACGCCGATTTGCCACTGCTTATGCTGCGCGCCGAGGGTTTCTCCCGGCAGATTCAGACCGCTAATGGTCGCCTGGATTTCGCCTTCGCCCAAACCTTCCAGCGCGCGTACCGGAACGAATAAGGTGGTGCGCACGCCCGGCGCCAGGTTGACCGGTTGCGGCTGCTGGCTAAGCAGTTCCAGTAACCCACTGGCGGCGAGCGCAATATTCAGCGTCTGCGGGCGGTCGGTCAGATTGGTGACGTCCAGCACCAGTCGCGAAACATCCCCTCCCGCCAGAAAACGCGGCATATTCAGCTCGGCAATCACTGGCGCGGCGACAACAACTTTGCTTTCGCCACGACCAAAATCGTCCGCTGTCCATGCCTGCGCCATAACCCGCAGTTCGCCGTTAAAGTCGCCAATCGGCAGCGTTACGACGCCTTCGCCCTGCTCATTGAGCGTGATCGGCTGCGCCTGCTGCGCGATGATATTGACATGGTTTACCGGCGGTTTTCCGCCGCGCTTAAGGTCGTCGCCATCGCCGCCAAAACGCAACGCCGCCAGCCGCCCCTGCCCTTCAATGACCTGGCCGTAAATATCGTAGATATCCGCACCGTAGCGTTTTTGACCGAAGAACGCCTGCCACGGGTCCGGCGTCGCGTAATCGGTGATATTCAATACGCCGCTATCGACTGCGGAGACCAGCACGTTGATCTGTTTTGGCATTTCGCCGTGTTTAACACTGGCTTTCACCCTGACGGTGAGCGGCTGATTCGGGCGCATTTTAGCCGGGCTTTCCAGCGCCAGATCGAGGCGGCGGTTTTCATCCCCCAGCGGTAGGTGTAGTAACCCCACGGCGCGTTTTGGCGTCGCGGAACGAGATTTATCGCCGGGACGCACCACCAGCGTACTGAGATAGAGATCGTGGCGATTCCAGGATTTATCCACCGGAATCGTGAGCTCCAGACCTTGTGCCGGCACATCGATCGCCTGCCACCACAGCGGACCATCGCTGGACTCCACCATCGCATAACCTTTACCGGCGACCGGCGCGGCGATATGCAATTTCATGGTGTCGCCTGGACGATAATTCGCTTTATCCAGTTTGAGGGTGACGCGATCCGGACGCGCCGCGCCGCTACCGTCGCTGTTATCCTGCCAGCTATAGCCGGCCCAGAAACGAACGCTGCTGACCGTCTCATTCGGCGCTTTGACCTCCAGACGGTACGCGCCCCATTCCACCGGGAAGCTGACTTTTCCGGTTTCATCCGCGTTCAGATCCAGCGTCTGCTCGCCCTCTACCAGATCTTTTTGATCAAACTGCGACTGCCAGCCTTCGCTTTCCGACCAGTTCCAGTAATAGTCGCGACGCTCGCGGATGAGCCGCACCTGTAAACCAGACACCGCTTTTTTCTCGCCCTGCGCGTTGGCGTAAACAATATCGAATGCGGCGTTGCTGTCTTCGTCGACAATCGGTTGATTAACGGTGGTATCCGTACGGTAGTCGTATACCGCTTTGGCGGCGAACTGTGGACGAATTCCCGGTAACGTATCGGCAGGCCAAATCGCCTGCTCTACGCGACGAGTGACCGGACGACCGCCAGACTCCAGCAGGCTGGCCTGTAGAATCACCTGCAGCGGCGAATGCGCTTCTTGCCACTGGCTGGCAGCACTCACTTCACCACGCCCGCCTTTATCCAACGTAAGCTGAACTTCGTCCAGGCTGCGCGAAAGATTCTCTTCGGCAATATTGCCGAACTGGAAACCAGGCAACGCCGCGACAGCGTCGCGCAGCGGACGCAGGAAAAGTTGCCCTTGCAGGGTATTGCCGATAGCAGGCGCGCCATACAAGTAATAGCCGACAACGGAGAATTTCACCTCATCCGCAGGTGCCAGCGGTGTTTTTTGCGCCGTCAGGTTGAGCGCCATCCGCTCCGGCATAAAGTCTTCCACATGGAAATCCCAACTCCGCAGCAAATTATCGCCGGTGTTGGCGCGGACATGCCACAAGCCGGTCGGCGCGTTGATATCCAGCGGATAATTCAAACGGTATAGCCCGTTTTCCGGCTGGCTGACGATGGTACTCATCACCTGTCCGTCTGGTTTTACCACTTCCAGCTTAACGGGTTGATCGGGCAGCGTTTTACCGTCGCTATCGCGCAGTAATCCGTTGAGGATAACCGTTTCGCCCGGGCGGTAGAGATCGCGCGGGCCGAACATAAAAAACTGCTTGCTGTAGCCGGGCGCGCCAGCGACATTAAATTCCGACAGATCCAGAGCCGGAAGCGTGAGATCGAGCAGCGTGGTCTGCTCCTCTTTACGCGCCAGTAATAGCGCCGCCGCTTTATCAGCTTCCAGTTGCACATGTCCCTGCGCGTCGCTCGTCGCCTGCGCCAGCGTCTGACCTTTATCATTCAGAAGAACGATCTCAATTCCCGACTGCGCCGCGCCGTTTTCCAGGCTTTGCGTAAAGATATCCAGCCGATTATGGTAACGGTGCGCGGACACGCCGATATCGCTAAGGGTAAACAACGTAGCGGCATTACTATAGTTGTAGTGTCCAGCCTGATTCATTACCGCCACATATACGCCCGCCTGTTGCAGCGGCTTAATATCGCTTAATGGCAGCAGCAGTTTCTCACGCGTATTGCGCGCCGGATAAAGATCAAAACGACCGGTATAAACCAAATCCGCCATTTTCAGCAGATTGTCGGACTCCCAGTTAGAGAGAGAACTACGGTACTCCCACTGGCTGACAAATGACGCCAGCGATCCGGGCTTAACGCGGAAAAAGTTCACATCAACGTGGTTGACGTTAAGCGCCATGACCGGCAGTCCTTCCGCGATTTTCCCCGGTAGCAGTGATCCCCGGCTGGCAAAGCCGACGCTGGGCTGGACATCACGCGTGGTAATCGTTTTTTCATAAGACTTGCCGAAGGTGGCGTTATTCAGCGCCTTAACGGCGGGATCAACCGTGACCACCAGCACGCGCTCAGGTTCCAGATGACGTAACCTTAGCTCTTTTAAATTTGGCGCCAGCTCCCATGCGCCGTCAACGCTGCCGCTTTTCTTATCAACCACGTGAACCACACGGGAGAAATCCTGTTCAGGATCTAAAGGAATTGAAAACGTCAGCACCAGCGTCGCCGCGCCGTCGAGCTGCGCTTCGGAGGCGTCTAATAGCGTGAGCGCTTTGCCCTGGCTTTGCTGTGCCAGCTTTTGTAGCTGTGCCGGGTCTTGCGCGGACGAGGGCTGCGCTACGGCTGGCGCTTCGCTTTTAGTCGTCGGGGCGGTTTTATCGTTGTTATCGCATCCCGCCAGCGCCAGCATGATCATGCAGGCCACCACGCGTAAATGTTTCATCTTTCATCCCTGGCCTTAACGGCCTGTCAGCAACGGTTGATGAGATATTATGCGCGAGAAATTTTATTGTGTAAGTCCGTATTACTGTGATGATGCGAAAATTTTACGCAGAAATGTGGTTTCGCCAGCCAAAACAGCCTCTTCTACTTGTCCCTTTTCGGGAAACGTCCGACAATTTGATCATAATCAGGTAACAATGGAGATGCCCATGACCACCGCCTTTTTTGTCGCCGCCGACTGGCTTGCCGAACATATTGATGATCCGGAAATACAGATTCTTGACGCCCGTATGGCGCCGCCAGGACAGGAACATCGTGATATGGCGGGCGAATATCGCGCCGGACATATTCCCGGCGCGCTGTTTTTTGATATTGAAGCGCTTTCCGATCGCGCATCGCCGCTGCCGCATATGATGCCGCGCCCGGAAGCGTTTGCGGTGGCCATGCGTGAACTGGGTGTTCGCCAGGATAAACACCTGGTCATATACGATGAAGGCAATCTGTTCTCCGCTCCGCGGGCATGGTGGATGCTACGCACGTTCGGTGCCGAGAAAGTGTCCATTCTGGCGGGCGGACTGGCGGGCTGGCAGCGTGACGAATGGCTATTGCGCGAAGGCGAGGAGGCGCATGAAGGAGGCGAGTTTGAGGCGAAATTCGCGCCGCAAGCCGTGGTGCGTCTCACCGACGTATTGCTGGCAAGTCATGAAAAAACCGCGCAAATCGTTGACGCGCGTCCGGCGGCGCGTTTTAACGCTCAGGCTGATGAACCGCGTCCGGGACTGAGGCGCGGACACATTCCTGGCGCGCTAAACGTCCCGTGGACGGAACTGGTGTATGAGGGCGAATTAAAGACCACTGACGAACTGAATGAGGTTTTTTTCAGCCACGGCGTGAGTTTCGACAGACCGATTATCGCCAGTTGCGGTTCCGGCGTGACGGCCGCGGTCGTGGTGCTGGCGCTCGCCACGCTGGATGTGCCTGACGTCACGCTTTACGACGGCGCATGGAGCGAATGGGGCGCGCGTACCGATTTACCGGTTGAACCCGCTTAATATCTGCCATGCCGGATGGCGCTCACGCTTATCCGGCCTACCGTTCAGGCTGATTTAAAACGAATCTACATAAATTCTGTTTAAGCAGGCCACAAAAAAACCGCTCAATTGAGCGGTTTTTTTGTGCTGGTCCGGTTCGCGGCCTTTCCAGCAGGCTTTGTTGCCATAGCAACGCAGGCACACCACAGTAGGTAAATACTCCCTTTTAAGGACAGCAAAGTCAAGTTAATTCACGACGAAACTATTCAGCATTTGAGGTATTATCTTTCCCGGCCCCCTCCGCCGTCTCGCAAACGGGCGCTGGCTTCAGGAGAGGATGTTCCATGGCCGTAAGCACAGGCACACCACAGTGCCTGCTATCACGGCATTATCGCCAGCGGTGCTGCCGTGATGCGGTCTTCGCAAGGACCGCAACATGAAGGTACGATACTTTTGTGTCGTGCTTCTTGTTTCTGGCACGTTGTGTCTTCACGCAGACAGAAGCTACCCCGGTAATTCTGTTCCCGTAACGCTCAACGTCCAGAGCAGGTAAGCCAGGAGGCCGCCCTGTTGGGCGGCTTTCTTTTCTTCAGATGATGCGGTTCTGTTTAAAATCGCGCAGGAACCCGCCCCAGCGGCGCTCGTAAAACGGCGCGATATGCTCGGTGATAAAGTGGCTGATACCCTGCTCGCCCTTCCTCACCTGACAAATATCGATCGGTTCGTCACCCGGTAACGTGTCGGTCGCCACATTGCCCGCCGCATGAATGATCTCTTCAATTTCGCCGTCAGCCTCAATGCCAATCAGTAGATTGGGTTGGGCGTCCGCATGTTCTTTAATCGCGCAGAGAAACGCGCGTTTCACCGGTTTGATGGTTTTAAACAGCGTAGTGAGGGAATCAATCATCTGCGACGGCGGCTCGGCCACTTCGGATAAAATAAGCGACTCGCCGCCTTCCAGTACTTCCTGCGTACTTAATGGACTGCCTTCCTCAGCGAGAAGCAGGCTGATTTCACGCGGCATAAACTCTTTGCCGGTCGGCAATTTAGCGTTGAGGAATAACGTTTCGCCAAGCGTCATTTCAAACAGCGTGCGCGCCGGCATCACCACAAACGCCTGTTCGTCTTCCACGGCCTGCTGCAGCGCCTCCAAAGAAGTAAAGAAGGGAATGACGGTCGTACCGTCTTCTTTTTCCCAGTGCTGCAAATCCAGAGCGCTGTCTTCCACAATCGCCTCGCCTTCGGCAGCGCTGCCCGGCACCCAGACGGTGGACTCCAGTAAGGTACGGAAAAATGCCGGACGATGCGCGGGCTCAGTCGCCGCTTTCTCCAGCAAGATTTCTAATTCATTTTTAGTTTCGGACATAGGAATCACAAATTATGTATATGGGTTGTAGGCCTGATAAGACGCACGGCGTCGCCATCAGGCAAAATGCCGGGTGGCGCCTCGCTTACCCGGCCTACAAAAACACCGTTCAGGCGGTCAGCAAATTCGCGATGGTGCGCACACCCAGACCGGTTGCCCCGGCAGCCCACTGCTCAACCGGCGCTTTGCGATAAGTGGCGGAACAGTCAATGTGCAGCCAGCCTTCGCGGTAATTTTCAACAAAGTGCGACAGAAAACCCGCGGCGGTGCTTGCCCCAGCGGGATACGCCGCGCTGCCTGTGTTGTTCAGTTCCGCAAAGTTAGATGGCAGCTGGTTACGGTGGAACTCCGCCAGCGGCAGACGCCAGAACGGTTCATTCTCTTGCGCCGCGCTGGTCAGCAAGCGCCCCGCCAGCGTATCGTCAAAACTGAATAGCGCATGGTAGTCGTTACCCAGCGCCGTTTTCGCCGCGCCGGTTAACGTCGCCATATCAATGATTAGCTGCGGGTGTTGCGCGCTGGCGTCAATTAGGCCATCCGCCAGCACCAGTCGCCCTTCCGCATCGGTATTCATGACTTCGACATTCTTACCATTACGGTAGCGAATAATGTCGCCCAGTTTAAACGCATTGCCGCTGATCAGATTATCGGCGCAGCACAGGAACAGTTTTACGCGTTTATTCAGCCCACGGGTAATGGCGAATGCCAGCGCGCCCGTTACTGTCGCCGCGCCGCCCATATCGGATTTCATTGAGTCCATAAAAGCGCTTTGTTTGATACTGTAGCCGCCGGAGTCAAAGGTGATACCTTTACCGACCAGGCAGGCATAAACCGGCGCATCTTTGTCTCCCGTCGGGTTGTAATCCAGCGCCAGCAGTACCGGCGGACGCTCAGAACCACGGCCTACGGTATGCAACCCCATATAGTTCTGCTCGCGCAGATCTTCGCCTTTGGTGATACGGTAAGTGACGCTATCGCACGCGACGCTGCACAGCAGATCCACCGAGCGCTGCGCCAGTTGCTCCGGCCCAAGCTCTTCCGCCGGAGCATTAATGGTGTCGCGCACCCAGTCAATAATAGTCAGGCGGTTATCCAGCTCCTGACGTTGGGCATCGTCTAAATCCGGCCACATTACGGTACGGACGCCTTTTGGTCCTTTGTAACCCGCCCAGAATGCCCAACAACGCTCGGTATCCCATCCTTCGCCTGTCAGCGCGACCTGTTTTATTCCCAGGCCGTCGATTTTACGCGCCGCACGCTGGATCAACCCCAGATCGTCTTTACCGTTAAGATGCAAGGTAATACCGTCGTTATTAATACTGTAAGTGGCTTTATCGCCCCAGCGCGCATCGGCAGGCTGCGTGGAAAGCGTAATTTTCATGGCTTCTGTCATTGTTATTTTCCTTATTAGCAAACGGGCCGCCGTAGGGCAGCCCGTTATTTGACTTACTCTGCTTCATCCAACCAGACTAGCAGAATCGCCTCCAGAATTTTTTCATTGGATGCGTTAGGGTCGTCGTCAAAATCGTCCAGTTCGCAGATCCACTGATGCAGATCGGTGAAACGAACGGTTTTAGGATCGACATCAGGATATGCGTCGTATAACGCTTCGCCGATCTCGCGGCTATCGGTCCACTTGAGTCCCATACTACCCTCTGTTAATGCTCACGCGCATGGTTGATTGTGTAACGTGGAATTTCGATAACCAGATCGTCGTCGGTAACGCGGGCCTGGCAGCTCAGTCGACTTTCCGGCTCCAGCCCCCACGCTTTATCCAGCATATCGTCTTCTTCTTCCGAACTTTCCGGCAAGGAGTCGAAGCCTTCACGTACAATACAGTGACAGGTGGTGCAGGCGCACGATTTCTCACAGGCGTGTTCAATCTCGATGCCGTTGCGCAGCGCAACGTCAAGAATGGTTTCACCGGTCTCAGCTTCCAGAACTGCGCCATCCGGACAAAGATCCTGATGAGGCAGAATAACAATCTTCGGCATGTTAAACCTCGTCTACGGAATGGCCTTTCAACGCGCGACGAACCGACTGGTTCATGCGGCGAGCGGCAAATTCCTGGGTTTGTTTATCTACGTTTTTAATGGCTTGTTCTATGGCGTCAACATCATCGCCTTGTGCGACCGCGCTTAAATGTGCGGCGGCATCATCAATGCATTGACGTTCTGCGGCGCTTAACAGCGCGGCGTCGGCAGTTAGCGCGCCGGTCAAACTTTCCAGCACGCGCGCGGCTTCGACTTTTTGCTCCGCCAGCATACGCGCTTTCACGTCCTGCTCGGCAAAACTCATGGAATCCTTGATCATCGAGGCGATTTCGCCATCGGTCAGGCCATAGGAAGGTTTGACCTGAATGGAGGCCTCGACGCCGGTGGATTTTTCCATTGCGGTGACGCTCAACAGGCCATCAGCGTCTACCTGGAAGGTCACGCGAATATGCGCCCCGCCCGCCGGCAGCGGCGGAATCCCGCGCAGCGCAAAACGCGCCAGCGAGCGGCAGTCCTGCACCAGTTCGCGTTCGCCCTGCATCACATGGATAGACATCGCGGTCTGACCGTCTTTGAAGGTGGTGAAATCCTGCGCGCGCGCCACCGGGATAGTGGTGTTGCGCGGAATGACTTTTTCCACCAGGCCGCCCATCGTTTCCAGCCCAAGAGAGAGTGGAATCACGTCCAACAGCAGCATTTCGCTGTCCGGCTTGTTGCCGACCAGAATATCGGCCTGAATCGCTGCGCCGATAGCGACCACTTTATCCGGGTCGATAGCGGTTAACGGCGTGCGGCCAAAAAATTCGCCTACTCGCTCACGCACCAGCGGTACACGGGTCGAACCGCCGACCATGACCACTTCCAGAACGTCCTGGGGATCAACGCCGGCATCTTTCAATGCACGACGGCAGGCCAATAGCGTGCGCTTAACCAGCGCGGAAATGAGATCGTTAAACTGCTCGCGAGTGATTTCCCCCTGCCAGCCCGCAACGTTAACGCGAACGGTATCGGCATCGCTTAAGGCGATTTTCGCCGCAATCGCGGCATCCAGCAGTTCGCGCTGAACGCGATTGTCGCTACGATCGGCAATTCCCGCCTGCTCACGAATATAGTCCGCCAGCAGATGGTCAAAGTCGTCGCCGCCGAGCGCAGAATCACCGCCCGTCGCCAGCACTTCAAACACCCCGCGGCTCAGGCGTAAAATAGAGATATCGAAGGTACCGCCGCCGAGATCGTAAACAGCAATAACGCCTTCTTTGCCTGAGTCCAGACCGTAGGCAATCGCCGCCGCTGTCGGTTCGTTGAGCAGGCGCAACACATGCAGGCCTGCCAGCCGCGCGGCGTCTTTCGTTCCCTGACGTTGGGCATCATCGAAATAGGCGGGAACGGTAATCACCACACCATCCAGCTCGCCGGAGAGCGATTCGCTAGCCCGCGCGGCCAGCGCTTTGAGAATATCAGCCGATACGCGTACCGGATTGAGCAATCCAGCCGCCGTGTCAATCATCGGCAGCCCATTAACGCTTGCCTTAAACCGGTAAGGCAGATGCGGATAGCGCGCCTGGATATCCGCCAGCGAGCGTCCCATCATGCGTTTCACAGAGCTGATAGTGTTGGCCGTATCCTGCGCGGCATTGTCGCGCGCAGCGTAACCGACCGTATGGCCCTGCTGCTGATAGTGAACCACTGAAGGCAACAGGTGGCGCCCTTCGTGATCAGGCAGAGTTTCCGCCTGGCCGCTGCGAACCGTCGCAACCAGAGAGTTGGTAGTGCCTAAGTCGATGCCCGCCGCCAGACGACGCTGATGCGGCGCGGCGCTCAGACCAGGCTCACTAATTTGTAATAAGGCCATGTTAGATTCCAGTTAAAAATCGAGCAGCTTTTCTTCGAGTTGTTCTGCGCTGCTTCGCAGTTTATCGAGAAACCGCAGTTTGCGCACCGTATCCGCCGCCGCGTCCCACGCGGCGTTGTCCAACTGTTCCACCATTTGCTGAAGACGAGCATCAAACATCTTTTGTACGCGTTTGATGAAGCTTTCCAGCCGCACGTCGTCTTTTGATTGTTCGATATCGTCCAGCTCTTCGCGAAGCGTGAGTTGTTCCATCAGAAACGCGGTGTCGCGTACCGTATGTTGCTCGCTGGCCAGATCGAACCCGTGTAAGGAAAGCAGATACTCCGCGCGCGTCAAAGGGTGACGCAGCGTTTGCCAGGCCTGGTTGATCGTGGCGGATTGCTGGACGGCGGCAAGCTGCTGCGCCTGAGTGCCGTTGGCAAATTTGTCAGGGTGATACTGGCGTTGCAGATCCTGAAAACGAAGGCTCAGCGCCTGGGTGTCAATCTGATAACGGGCTGGTAAGCCAAAGAGGGTGAAGTAATCCATAACATTCTCAGGGATAGCCTGTCAGAACAAACCCCACACGCAGGCGACCACGGTGGGGTTATACCTTCTTACTTCGCGCCGCAGATGCGTTGTCTGCGCGGGTTCCCCCAGTCACTTACTCAAATAAGCGCCTGGGGATTCACTCGCTTGCCGCTTTTCTGCAGCACGAATGCTCGGTATAACAGCGGAACACGGTTATACGTGGAAGCTTTCGCCGCAACCACACTCATCTTTCACATTCGGGTTGGAGAATTTAAACCCTTCATTCAGACCTTCTTTTACGAAGTCCAGCTGTGTACCGTCCAGAAATTGCAGGCTCTTGCCGTCAACCACTACCTTAACGCCTTTGTCTTCAAACACGGTGTCTTCCGCCGTTGGCTCGTCAACAAATTCCAGTACATAAGCCATACCTGAGCAGCCGGAGGTTCTCACGCCCAGACGCAGACCAAACCCTTTACCACGGTTGGCCAGGAAGGTATTAACTCGCGCTGCTGCACTGTCGCTAAGTGTAATCGACATAACAAAACCTCAATGTTAACGTTCTATTTTATTTCGCTTCGCGTTTGCTTTTGTAATCCGCAATAGCGGCTTTAATCGCGTCTTCCGCCAGAATAGAGCAGTGAATTTTCACCGGCGGCAGTTCCAGTTCGTCTGCAATGTCGGTGTTTTTAATCGCCTGCGCTTCGTCCAGGGATTTCCCTTTCACCCACTCCGTTACCAGAGAACTGGAGGCGATAGCGGAACCGCAGCCATAAGTCTTGAAGCGCGCGTCTTCAATGATACCTTCATCGTTAACTTTAATCTGCAACTTCATGACGTCGCCGCAGGCCGGCGCGCCAACCATGCCGCTTCCCACGTTATCGTCGTTGTTGTCAAACGACCCTACGTTACGCGGGTTCTCATAGTGATCGATTACTTTTTCGCTGTAAGCCATTATAAATTCTCCTGATTCCGATACCGATTAATGATGTGCCCATTCGATGCTGTTCAGATCCACACCCTGCTTGTACATTTCCCACAGTGGAGAAAGGTCACGCAGACGGCCAATGGATTTACGAACCAGATCAATGGTGTAGTCGATCTCTTCTTCAGTGGTAAAACGACCTAAAGAGAAACGGATAGAGCTATGCGCCAGCTCGTCATTCATGCCCAACGCGCGCAGCACGTAGGACGGTTCCAGACTGGCGGAGGTGCAGGCGGAACCGGAAGAGACCGCCAGGTCTTTCAGCGCCATGATCAGCGACTCGCCTTCAACGTAGTTAAAGCTCACGTTGAGAATGTTTGGCGCGCCCTGCTCAAGGTCGCCGTTCAGGTAAACTTCTTCAATATCTTTGATGCCGTTCCACAGACGGTTACGCAGACCGCGCAGACGGGCCATTTCGGTCTCCATCTCTTCTTTCGCGATACGGTAAGCTTCGCCCATGCCGACGATCTGGTGAACAGGCAGAGTACCAGAGCGCATACCGCGCTCGTGCCCGCCGCCATGCATCTGCGCTTCAATGCGAATACGCGGCTTACGACGCACATACAGCGCGCCAATGCCTTTCGGACCATAAATTTTATGACCGGAGAAGGACATCAGATCCACTTTCAGTTGGCTCAGGTCGATAGGCAGTTTGCCCACGCTCTGGGTGGCATCAACGTGGTAGATGATACCGCGCGCGCGGCACATTTCGCCGATGGTTGCGATATCCTGCACCACGCCGATTTCGTTGTTCACGTGCATGATGGAAACCAGAATGGTGTCGTCACGCATCGCTGCTTCGAGCTCGTTGAGATCGATGATGCCGTTGCGCTGCGGCGCCAGGTAGGTCACTTCAAACCCTTCGCGCTCAAGCTGACGGCAGGTGTCCAGCACCGCTTTGTGCTCGGTCTTGCTGGTGATGATGTGCTTGCCTTTTTTCTGATAAAAGTTGGCAGCGCCTTTAATCGCCAGGTTATCAGACTCCGTCGCCCCTGAGGTAAAGACGATTTCACGCGGGTCGGCGCCGACCAGTTCAGCAATCTGGTTGCGGGCGATATCGACGGCTTCTTCAGCCTGCCAGCCGAAACGGTGTGAACGAGACGCCGGGTTCCCAAAGGTTCCGTCCAGGGTCAGAAACTGCATCATTTTCTCGGCAACACGCGGGTCCACCGGCGTGGTTGCGGAGTAGTCGAGATAAATCGGTAATTTCATTGCTCTTAAACTCCGTACATCACTCAATGCAAGGAATCAGGCAACCGGCTGGATGTACGACCGTGTTGACGGGACGTCCGCGTCCCGGCCTGATTCTGAATTCTTTTTTACGCTTCATCCTTCAGACGACCGCGGCATTCACCGCATGAGGCCGCCAGAAGAGATGGCGTAATATTTTAATTAAGCACGTAATTTAACGTCGATAGCGTCCTGCGCACGACCACTGGCGCGCGGCGCGTCATGCGTGTGCTGGCGACCAGACACATCCAGAACTTCCTGGTTATTCACCAGCTCGCCTAAGGTAATATTGTTGAGAAAACCGGTCAGGCGATCGCTTAAATCACGCCACAGCGCATGGGTCAGGCATTTATCGCCGCCCTGGCAGCCGCCTTTGCCCTGGCAACGGGTCGCGTCAACGGATTCATCAACCGCGCTGATCACTTCGCCGACCGCGATACTGCCAGCATCTTTACCCAGCAGATAGCCGCCGCCCGGCCCGCGTACGCTGGAAACCAGACCGTTTTTACGTAAACGGGAAAATAGCTGTTCCAGATAAGAAAGGGAAATCCCCTGACGTTCAGAAATATCAGCCAACGGTACCGGGCCCGCTTCGGAGTTGAGCGCAACGTCTAACATTGCGGTCACGGCATAACGCCCTTTAGATGTCAGTCTCATGTCTTACTTAACCTCAAACTCGCCCCTGCCCGGGGTTTTTTATTGTAAAATGGGGGTATTGCATAGCAGGGACAAGTCTGACATTCCCGAGTAATTTGGTCAACTATTTACTTGAGTAAATTAGTCAGGTATTTAGCGTTCCGTGCGGTATTGACGCGGTTACTTGCCTTTATTCTGCTGCTCAATAGACGCCAGAATCCCACGCAGAATATTCAACTCCTGGCTTTCCGGGCGGGCGCGGGTAAACAGACGGCGCAATTTATTCATCACCTGCCCCGGATGGCTTTCGCGAATAAAGCCAGTGGAGAGCAACGTCTGCTCCAGATGGCCGTAGAAACGTTCAAGATCGTCCACCAGCGGATACGGCGTCTCTTCATGATCTGCCGCGTCGCCGTTTTCCTGCGTCGCCAGCCAGGCCATACGGACTTCATATGCGATGACCTGTACCGCCATCGCCAGATTCAACGAGCTGTACTCCGGGTTAGCGGCAATCGCGACGTGATAATGGCATTTTTGCAACTCATCGTTAGTCAGCCCGACACGCTCACGACCAAAAACCAGCGCAACCGGCGTATTTGCCGCTTCCGCCACGCTTTTTAAGCCGCACTCGCGCGGATCAAGCATCGGCCACGGCAGAGTGCGGGAACGGGCGCTGGTGCCGACCACCAGGCTACAGCCAGCCAACGCTTCATCCAGCGTATCGACGATCTGCGCATTACCGATCACATCGCTGGCGCCTGCCGCCAGGGCGATGGCCTGGGAGTCCGGTTTCACCAGCGGGTTTACCAGCCACAGGTTAGTTAAGCCCATGGTTTTCATAGCGCGAGCCACAGAGCCCATATTGCCGGTGTGGGAGGTTTCCACCAGCACAATTCGAATGTTTTGCAGCATTGTCTTTCTTCAGCTAAAGATTATTCTGACATCTTACCATAAAACCAAGACAGATTCCGATCTCGCTGCTATACTCTGCGCCGTTTTCCCGTTCTTTAACATCCAGTGAGAGAGACCGATGCATCCGATGCTGACCATCGCCGTGCGCGCAGCGCGCAAGGCGGGTAATGTAATTGCCAAAAACTATGAAACTCCGGACGCTGTAGAAGCGAGCCAAAAAGGCAGTAACGATTTTGTGACCAATGTGGATAAGGCCGCTGAAGCGGTAATTATCGACACCATTCGCAAATCTTACCCGCAACACACTATTATCACCGAAGAAAGCGGTGAGCACGTTGGCACAGATCAGGATGTTCAATGGGTTATCGATCCGCTGGATGGCACCACCAACTTCATCAAACGTCTGCCACACTTCTCTGTTTCCATTGCTGTACGCATTAAAGGCCGTACTGAAGTGGCTGTCGTTTACGATCCGATGCGTAACGAACTGTTCACCGCCACCCGCGGTCAGGGCGCGCAACTGAACGGCTACCGTCTGCGCGGCAGTACCGCTCGCGATCTGGACGGCACTATCCTCGCTACCGGCTTCCCGTTCAAAGCCAAACAATACGCGACCACCTACATTAATATTATCGGCAAGCTGTTCACCGAATGCGCCGATTTCCGCCGCACCGGTTCCGCCGCGCTGGATCTGGCCTATGTGGCTGCAGGTCGTGTCGATGGTTTCTTTGAAATTGGCCTTCGTCCATGGGATTTCGCCGCGGGTGAACTGCTGGTTCGTGAAGCGGGCGGTATCGTCAGCGATTTCACCGGCGGTCATAACTACATGATGACCGGTAATATCGTGGCGGGGAATCCGCGCGTCGTTAAAGCCATGCTGGCGAATATGCGCGACGAACTGAGCGATGCGCTGAAGCGCTAAGTCTCTTCGGCGGATGGGGCCACTCATCCGCCGTGCCTTTTCAGGCGTTTTTCCTAAACACAGCCTCATCGCTTTACTTGCCTGCATGTTTTTGTACGATCGCTCCCTGCTCCGCTATTGGCATAAAGCGGCAAGGAAGCGAACATGACCCTTCAACATACCCGACGCATCGTCAAATCCCTTTTTATTCTGTTTATCATTGTGGTCTGTATTTACCTGCTACCCCGCGTAGCGATCAATGCCTTTTATTACCCGGACAATAAAGTCTATGGGCCAACCCCTGCCGAAGCTGAATCCATTACCTTTACCGCCAAAGATGGCACGCATCTGCACGGCTGGTTTATTCCCACTGCTTTCGGCAGGCCGGAAAACGCCGTCGCGACGGTGATTCATGTCCATGGCAACGCCGGAAATATGTCGGCGCACTGGCCGTTAGTCAGTTGGCTGCCAGAACGCAACGTAAACCTGTTTATGTTTGATTACCGTGGTTTTGGCGAATCTGAGGGCACCCCATCACAAGAGGGGTTACAGGACGATACGAAAAGCGCGATAGATTATGTGCGGCATCGCGACGACGTTAATCCCGAGCGCCTGGTACTGCTGGGGCAGAGCCTGGGCGGCAATAATGTACTGGCCGCCGTAGGCCACTGCGTAGGCTGCGCAAATATGCGCTACGCCGACCAGGCGGGCATACGTGCGATTATCCTCGACTCAACGTTTTTATCCTATTCCTCCATCGCCAACCAGATGATCCCGGGCAGCGGCTATTTGCTTGATGACCGCTATAGCGCGGATCGCAATATCGCCAGCGTCAGCCCCATTCCGGTATTGATTCTTCATGGCACGGCAGACCATGTTATTCCCTGGCAGGACAGTGAGAAATTGTATGCCCTCGCCCAAGAGCCCAAACAAAAAATCTTCATTCCTGGCGGCGATCACATTGATGCTCTTTCCGGGCGTTATGAAAACCTTTACCGCGATGCAATGATTAATTTTATTCAGACCGCGCTATCCGCTAAATAGCGCGACGCTGTATATATGCATATTTTATGACTAAGAATATATTTATTATACCGATAGTAAAAACCATTTTTTCCCGTTAGCGAAGGCGGTGGATTAGCGCTAGCGTAACAGTAATATTCAACTGATTTTTATAACAATTTATTTTCATTTGTTTTTCCTGAATATTACTGTGGAGTATGTGATGGCTATCAAAATTACGCCTGACGAGTTTAGTTTGCTTATCCAGCGATTAAACAAAAAATGGCGCGTGTTTGCCCCGTCCGCAGAGTTTCGCGGCGGACGTTTTTCCGACACTGACAACATTATTTATCAACGAATTAGCGGCTGGCGCGATCTCATCTGGCACGAGAAATCGCACATGTCGCCGAATACCATTATTGCCCCTATCACCGAAACGCTCTTTTATTTCGATAAAGACACCATTCAAATTGCCGAGACAGACACCTCCCCGATAATCGTCTTTGCCCGCGCCTGCGACATTAACGCCATGTCGCGGCTGGATTATATGTATTTATCAAATGGGAATAATTCCGATTACAGTTATCAACTGCTACGGGAGCATATTCGTTTCGTCCTTATTGAGTGTGAAGAAAGCTTCGAAAATTGTTTCTGCGTCTCAATGGGTACTAATAAAACTGACTGTTATAGCGCCGCTATGCGTTTTAGCGATGAAGGCGCGCTTGTCAGCATCCGCGATCCCTTTATCGAGGCGGCGATACAAGGGCTGGGGCAGGAGGCTGACTATACCCCCTCTTTCGTCAGCGAAAACCGGGAAACCGTCGTCACGCCGGACAGCGTTTGCCGCGATCCGCAAAAAATTCGCGACATTCTCACCCGCCATCCGCTATGGGACGCTTACGACAGCCGCTGCATCAGTTGTGGCCGCTGCACTACCGGGTGCCCAACCTGTACCTGCTATAGCGTCTTTGACGTCGCCTATGATGAAAATCCGCAGCGCGGCGAACGCCGCCGCCAGTGGGCAAGCTGCATGGTGCCAGGCTTTAGCGACATGGCCGGCGGTCATGGTTTTCGCGAAAAACCCGGCGAGCGTCTGCGCTACCGCGCCCTGCATAAGGTCAATGACTACAAAGCGCGCAACGGCATTGAACATATGTGCGTCGGCTGCGGCCGCTGCGACGATCGCTGCCCACAATACATCAAATTTTCTTTGATTATCAATAAAATGACTGCTGCCGTTCGGCAGGCGCTGGCAGAGGAGGCATAACGCATGTCACATTGTTCCTGTCATGATAAACCGCAGCACAGTTTGCTGCCTGCGGCGTACCGCATCCTCAGTATTACTCGCCACACGCCGCTGGAGTGGAATTTCCGCGTGGCCGTCGATTTTCCCGCGCACTGGGGGCAATTTGTTGAGGTGTCGCTGCCGCGCGTCGGCGAAGCGCCCATCTCCGTTTCCGACTACGGCGACGGCTGGATAGATCTGCTGATTCGTAATGTCGGAAAAGTGACCAGCGCCCTCTTTACGCTGAAAGAAGGCGACAACGTGTGGCTACGCGGCTGCTATGGCAATGGCTATCCGGTCGATACGCTGCGCCATAAACCCTTACTGGTTGTCGCAGGCGGCACGGGCGTCGCGCCGGTGAAAGGCTTAATGCGCTATTTCGTTGAGAATCCGCAGGAAATTGGTCAACTGGATATGATTCTCGGCTATAAAAATCGCGATTGCGTGCTGTACAAAGAAGAAATGGCAACGTGGCGCGGCAAACATAATCTGGTGCTCACGCTGGATGAAGGCGAGGCTGATGACCGTTACCAGATTGGTCGGGTGACCGATCGGCTTGCCGACATGACGCTTAGCGATATCGACACCATGCAGGCCATCGTCGTTGGGCCGCCAATAATGATTACCTTTACCGTAAAAATGCTGCTGCAAAAAGGGCTCAAGCCGGAGCAAATCTGGGTGGACTACGAACGCCGGATGGCCTGCTCCGTCGGGAAGTGCGGCCACTGCCGTATGGGCGAAGTGTATGTCTGCACCGACGGCCCGATATTTAACTACGCCGTCGCGCAACGTTTTGCCGATTAAGGAGAACATCATGAGCATTGATATTGATATCATTAAAGCCCGTGCGAAAAACGAATATCGCCTGTCAAAAGTGCGCGGCGAAGCCATGATCAGCGTCCGCATTCCCGGCGGTATTTTGCCCGCGCATTTGCTAACGGTGGCGCGTGACATCGCCGAAACCTGGGGCAACGGACAAATTCACCTCACTACCCGCCAGAAGCTGGCGATGCCGGGTATCCGTTACGAAGATATCGACAACGTGAACGCCGCGCTGGAGCCGTTTCTTCGCGAGATTGAAATAGAACTGTGCGACGTCCAGGTTGAGGATACCAAAGCGGGCTATCTCGCTATTGGCGGGCGAAATATTGTCGCCTGTCAGGGGAACCGCATTTGCCAGAAAGCCAACACTGACACGACCGGTCTGTCCCGTCGTCTTGAAAAACTGGTCTATCCCAGCCCTTATCATCTCAAAACGGTCATCGTCGGCTGCCCGAATGACTGCGCGAAGGCGTCAATGGCCGATCTGGGGATTATTGGCGTGGCGAAAATGCGCTTCACTGCCGATCGCTGTATCGGTTGCGGCGCCTGCGTGAAGGCCTGTAGTCACCACGCGGTAGGCTGCCTGGCGCTGAAGAACGGCAAAGCGGTCAAAGAAGAGTCCGCCTGTATCGGCTGCGGCGAGTGCGTGCTGGCCTGTCCGACGCTGGCCTGGCAACGTAAGCCGGATCAGCTCTGGCAAGTCCGTCTGGGCGGACGCACCAGTAAAAAGACGCCGCGCGTCGGCAAGCTCTTCCTCAACTGGGTGACTGAAGATGTGATAAAGCAGGTGATCGTTAACCTGTATGAATTTGAAAAAGAGATGCTCGGCGGAAAACCGATCTATCTCCATATGGGCCATCTGATCGACAAAGGCGGCTACCTGCGTTTTAAAGAACGGGTACTGCGCGGCGTTCAGCTCAATCCGGAAGCGATGGTCGCCGAACGCATTTACTGGGCCGAAGACGAATCCGTCGCGCGGATGCATCTCAAACCCGCCGGGCACTAATCAACCACGCCATGGCCGCAGCCCGCCCACAGGCTGCGGCACGCTAAACCACATGACCAGCGCCGCGACAAGCAGTATGACCCCTCCGGCCAGCGCCAGCGTTGACCAGCCTACCTGCCGCCATAACGCCGGCGCTTTGTTTCCACTGAGCTTCACCGCCAGAGCACGAAAAGTGTGTACCAGCAGCGCCAGCGAGGTAATCGTTAGCGAGGTTCCCGCCGCCATCGCCAGTACCGACGCCATTCCCCAGCTAAAAACGCCAATCACTTTACTGAATAACAGCACCATTATCGCGCCGGAACAGGGCCGCATCCCCATAGACAGTACGATCATGAGTCGCGCGCGCCAGTCATCGCCGCTATGCAATTGTTCCTGCGTCGGTAAATGCTGATGTCCGCAGCCGCATTTTTCATGGTGAACATGGCGCGGCGTAAAAGCGATAAAGACAGGTTTACGTAGCAGCGCGCGTAACCTTTTTATGGCCCGCCAGCACAGCAAGATGCCCAGGCCGCCAACTAACGCATAGCTCCCCTTTTCCAGCCAGAAGCCGCTCAGATGGAGCTGCCTGGCCGGAAGTTGCAATACGGTCAGCACGCCCACCACCAACCCGATAGCCACGAACCCCTGTAATAACGCGGCGGCGAGGGTTAACACGATACTCGATTTCAGCTTCGAAGGATGCGTCGCCAGCCATGTCGCGATCACCACTTTGCCGTGTCCCGGCCCCAGCGCATGAAGCACGCCATACATAAAACTCAGCAGAAGCAACGATCTGCCCGCCCGCTCAGGATGCGTCGACACCGCGTTAAGCAGCGCGCTCAACTGCTGATTTACGTCCCGCTGCCAAAGAGCGCTTTTCAACATCACCTGCGGCCAGGCCTGCCATATCCACAGACCGCCAACCAGCATCAGCAGCAGGAATAACGCCAATGGCCACAGCGAGAGCCAGCGCCACCCCGGAGTGCGTTGAGAAAAAATTACTGACATTGCAAGGTCACCGTTTGGGCAAACTGTTTACCTAAATCCATATCCTCCGGCGGCGCGTCCTCTTTATCCAGCGACTGGGCGAAACGTAGCGTCTCTTCGCCGGGCGCAGGAGTATAAACCTGAATCCGACACTTTTCGCGCAGCGGTTCCGGCATCGTGATATCGCTGTCCTGGTCATAATGCATATCGACATAATAAGAGGGATCAAACGTTGAAAAGGTATAAGTCTGTCCGCTTAACGGCTGCGGTTCAGCCAGCGGTAGCGTAAAGGTCAATACCGCCTGATGCACGTCACGCGTCATACCGTATTCTGTCGGCCTGTTTTTAAACTTCACTTTCGCGCCATTGCGCCACACTTCTGTAAAGTAGTGCTGCCCAAGTACGTTAGCCATCACTTCCGCCGCCAACTTTTTCCATATTTCTGACCCCGGAGCCGCGTTTCCGGCGTCATACAGCAGATCTGCGGATGTCAGCGCGTCCATTGTCCAGCGCATTTTTAACGCCACAAATTGCTCATTTTCACTGACCACCTGCGTTTGCAGACGGATGAAGCTGTGCGGATGCGCCGCCGCCACGAAAGATAAAACGGCAAGAAATAGTGTTAAGGCGCTGCGTTTCACTGACTTCATCTGTTCCTCGCGATAAAAATTCTGTGACGCTCCTCAGCATTCCTGACCTAAAAGCACGCTTATCACATTTTTCACACGCAAACTTTAGCTATCCTTACCAGACAAACTAACGGGAGACCTGACAGATGATGCCGACAATTGCCCCACCATCTGTACTTTCCGCTCCCCAGCGCCGCTGTCAGGTATTGCTGACGCTTTTCCAGCCGGAGCCAATTGCCACGGTGGAAATCTTCAGCGCGCTTAATGGCGTTGATGATGATACTGCCCGTGAGGATATCACTGAGACAAGCCTGGAGATCCAGCGCTATCATCGCCTTGCCATCACAACATGCCAGAACGGTTGCTATCGGATCGAAGGTACAGCACTCGATCAGCGCCTTTGCCTTTTACACTGGCTCAGGCGCGGCCTGCGTTTATGCCCGACCTTCGTCACGCAACAGTTTACCCCGGCCTTAAAAAACGCGCTAAAGCAGCGCGGTATCGCGCGTCCGCTGTATGACGATATTAATCTGCACGCGCTCATCAATCTGTGCGCCCGCCGGTTGCAAAAACCATTTGAACATCGCGACGTGCAGTTCCTGCGTCTCTTTTTACAGTATTGTCTGCTACAACACCATGCTGGCATCACCCCGGAATTCAACCCTGTACAGCAGATTTGGGCGCAGTCGTGCGCGGAATATCCACTCGCCCAGGAAATTGGTCGTCACTGGCAGCGCCACGTGATGCAGGCCGCACCGCTCAATGAAGCGCTGTTTATGGCGTTACTGTTTTCAATGATTCGCCTCCCCGACCCGATTCGCGACACGCATCAACGGGCGCAGCAACTGCGACTGGAGGTGGCGCGGCTGGTGCTGCGCTTTCAAGAAAAAGGGAACGTACGCTTCAGCGACGAACAAGGGCTTAACGATCAGCTGTATGTCCATCTCGCCCAGGCGCTGAACCGAAGTTTATTCACGATTGGCATCGATAATACGCTTCCGGAAGAGTTTAACCGTCTTTATCCGCGTCTGGTTCGCACCACACGTGAGGCGCTCGCCGGGTTTGAAGCCGAATATGGTGTCCACTTTTCCGAGGAAGAGACGGGGCTGGTGGCAGTGATTTTCGGCGCCTGGCTGATGCAGGATAACGATTTGCATGAGAGACAGATCGTATTGTTAGCGGATAAAAATGATGCGCTGGAGACGCATATTGAGCAGCAACTGCGTGAACTGACCCTATTGCCGCTGAATATCAGACGGATATCGCTCCAGGCGTTTCAAAAAGAGGGATGCCCGCGCGGCGTAGCGCTGATTGTTACCCCTTACGCCACGCCGCTACCGCTCTTCTCACCGCCGTTAATTCATGCGGATCGCGCCCTCACAGAGCACCAACAGCAGCAGATCCGCAAGATCCTGGAATCATGACGCGGCAACCACTTTGGGCCGAAGAAAGATAGCGGGCAATGCCACCAGCGCCATAATCCAGAATACGCCGCCGCCCAGATGTTGATACAGAAAACCGGCAAATACTGTCATAATCGCGATGCTGCCGCCCATCGCCACAGCGGAATAGACGGCCTGCAAACGAATCACCTCGCTTCCCTGACGCGCAGCGATATAACGCATGGCGGCCAGATGGCAAACGGTAAACGTGCCACAGTGCAGGATTTGTATCACAATCAGCCACGGCAGCGCCGTACTCCAGCCCATCAGCCCCCAGCGTACCACCCCGCACACAGCAGAAAGCAATAGCAAGTCGCGGGCGCTAAACCGGCGGAATAGCTTTTTACTCAGGGCGAAAATGATCACTTCCGCCACCACGCCCAACGACCATAAATAGCCGACCGCCGATGCTGAATAGCCAGCCCCCTGCCAGTAGATGGCGCTAAAACCATAGTAGGCGGCGTGCGCCCCTTGCAGCAAACAGACGCAGGCCAGAAAACGCCAACTTTGTGCCACCAGCGTACGCCAGGCGGGCCAGCCTGCGCTCTCCTGCTGACGGCTTTCCCCTTGCGGCGGCACGCTGGGACGTAACAACATACCCAGCAACATCGAGGCGACGCCGAGCGTCAGTAGCGCCAGAATCGCCTGGTAATCGTATAAACTCACCAGCTTACCGGTCAGCGCCGACCCTATCACGAAGGCGATGGACCCCCACAGCCGCACCCGACCATAGTCCAGGGTAATTTGCTTTTGCCAGGTATTGGCCAGCGCATCGGTCAGCGGCACCAGTGGTGAAAAGAAGAGGTTAAACCCAACCATCACCACCATTAGCCACGCGACATGCGTTCCTGCCCAAAATGCCAGCGCAAATACCAGCGTCAGCAATGCCAGTACGCGCAGCGCGGAGATCAACCGCGAAGGATCGCTTACGCGAGGCGCAATGAGCAGACTACCGAGAAAACGCGCGACCAGACCCACGCCCAGCAGAAGACCGATGGTTTCCGGCGTTAGCCCAAGACCTTTGAGCCAGACGCTCCAGAAGGGCAGAAAAATACCGTAACTAAAGAAGTAGGTGAAATAACTGAGCGCCAGCCAGCGCGTGGAATGCAATGCCATGATTCCCTCCCGTTTGGAGGCGATAGTCTGGCGGTAAACGGTTGCGCTGGCAAGGGTAACATAAGATTAACAAGCGGAGGGAGAAGTTCAAACGGCAACGCCGCCGGATAATGACTTCCGGCGGCGTCACGTTATGGCGCATAAGTAATGCCCGACAGACGCAGCGCCATCGGGCCATTTTCACAACATAAGCGCTTACGCGTAAACCGGGAAGCGGGCGCAGATATCCAGTACTTTCGCTTTCACGCGTTCAATGGTGGCTTCATCATTGATGTTGTCCAGCACGTCGCACATCCAGCCAGCCAGCTCTTTCACTTCCGCTTCTTTGAAGCCGCGACGAGTAACCGCCGGGGAACCGATACGGATACCGGAGGTCACGAACGGGCTCTTCGGATCGTTCGGCACGCTGTTTTTGTTCACGGTGATGTTAGCACGGCCCAGCGCGGCGTCAGCTTCTTTACCGGTCAGGTTTTTATCCACCAGGTCCAGCAGGAACAGGTGGTTCTCAGTGCCGCCAGACACCACTTTGTAGCCGCGGTTCAGGAACACTTCTACCATCGCTTTGGCGTTTTTCGCCACCTGCTGCTGGTAAACTTTGAACTCCGGCTCCATCGCTTCTTTCAGTGCTACCGCTTTACCCGCGATCACGTGCATCAGCGGGCCGCCCTGCGCGCTTGGGAAGACGGCGGAGTTCAGTTTTTTATACAGCTCTTCATCGCCGCCCTTCGCCAGGATCAGGCCGCCGCGCGGACCCGCCAGGGTTTTGTGGGTGGTGGTGGTGACCACATGCGCATGGGGAACCGGGTTCGGGTAAACGCCTGCGGCAATCAGGCCCGCCACGTGCGCCATGTCGACAAACAGGTATGCGCCGATGCTGTCAGCGATTTCACGCATTTTTGCCCAGTCAACCACGCCGGAGTAGGCAGAGAAGCCACCGATAATCATCTTCGGCTTGTGCTCTTTGGCCAGCTTCGCCATCTCGTCATAGTCAATTTTACCGGACTCATCGATACCGTAAGGTACGATGTTGTACAGTTTACCGGAGAAGTTAACCGGGGAGCCGTGAGTCAGGTGACCACCCTGCGCCAGGTTCATACCCAGAACGGTATCGCCCGGCTGCAGCAGCGCGGTGTAAACAGCGAAGTTAGCCTGAGAACCGGAGTGCGGCTGCACGTTAGCGTAGTCAGCGCCGAACAGTTCTTTCGCGCGGTCGATAGCCAGCTGCTCTACGACATCAACGTATTCGCAACCGCCGTAGTAGCGCTTGCCCGGATAACCTTCAGCGTATTTGTTGGTCAGCTGAGACCCCTGCGCCTGCATCACGCGCGGGCTGGTGTAGTTTTCGGAGGCGATCAGTTCGATGTGCTCTTCCTGACGTACTTTTTCCTGCTCCATAGCCTGCCACAATTCGGCATCATAATCGGCAATGTTCATTTCACGCTTTAACATCCGCATCTCCTGACTCAGCTAACAATAAAATTTGTGCCTGAAAAGGCAGTCCGTGGGACTTCGGCCAACAGTATAACCGAATCATTCTTCGATAACAGGTCTTGACAAAGGTTTTTACGCAAACGATTACCTATGCGTCAGATAAGGGTTTCCTGAACGAGAGCCTGACGAATTTCAACGGATTTCTTTTCAGCTTTGTGATGCAGATTTTTCACGTTGTTACCTCCATAAAGTAAGGCAGAGAAGATCCATTTACAATGCAAGGGTATTTTTATAAGATGCATTTGATATACATCATTAGATTTTCACATAAAGGAAGCACGTATGCTTGACGCACAAACCATCGCTACAGTAAAGGCCACCATTCCCCTGCTGGTTGAAACAGGACCGAAACTGACCGCCCACTTCTACGACCGTATGTTTACGCATAATCCGGAGCTCAAAGAAATCTTCAATATGAGCAACCAGCGTAACGGCGATCAGCGCGAAGCCCTGTTTAATGCTATCGCGGCCTACGCCAGCAATATCGAAAATTTACCGGCGTTGCTGCCGGCGGTAGAAAAAATCGCGCAGAAGCACACCAGCTTCCAGATTAAGCCGGAGCAGTACAACATCGTCGGGACGCATCTGCTGGCGACGCTGGACGAAATGTTCAACCCGGGCCAGGAGGTGCTGGACGCGTGGGGAAAAGCCTATGGCGTACTGGCTAACGTCTTTATTCATCGGGAAGCCGAGATTTATCACGAGAACGCCAGCAAAGACGGCGGCTGGGAAGGCACGCGCCCCTTCCGCATCGTTGCAAAAACCCCGCGTAGCGCACTGATCACCAGCTTTGAGTTTGAACCAGTCGACGGCGGTACGGTGGCGGAATACCGCCCCGGGCAGTATCTGGGTGTCTGGCTGAAGCCGGAAGGTTTTGCGCATCAGGAGATCCGCCAATATTCACTGACCCGTAAACCCGATGGCAAAGGGTACCGTATTGCCGTGAAGCGTGAAGACGGCGGCCAGGTATCAAACTGGTTACACCACCACGCCAGCGTGGGCGATGTGGTACATCTGGCTGCGCCGGCAGGTGACTTCTTTATGAATGTCGCCGCTGATACCCCCGTTTCGCTGATTTCCGCTGGCGTCGGCCAGACGCCGATGTTGGCGATGCTCGATACGCTGGCGAAAGAACAGCATACCGCGCAGGTGAACTGGTTCCATGCGGCGGAGAACGGCGACGTTCATGCGTTTGCCGACGAAGTAAGCGAGCTGGGCCGTACACTGCCACGTTTCACTGCCCATACCTGGTACCGCGAACCGACCGAGGCCGATCGCGCCCAACGCGTCTTTGACAGCGAAGGGCTGATGGATTTAAGCAAACTGGAAGCCGCAATCAGCGATCCGGCAATGCAGTTCTATCTTTGCGGCCCGGTAGGCTTTATGCAGTTTGCCGCAAAACAACTGGTTTCCCTTGGCGTGAATAACGAAAACATTCATTACGAATGCTTCGGCCCGCATAAAGTGCTGTAATTGCAAGAAATCCGCTGAAAAAACGGGCGTTATCGTTAAGGCGAACGCCCGTTTTCCTTCCCGCCCCCTGCTTATTGCGCTGCTTTTTATGCCTTTCTTTTACAAAAAAGGGGAATAAAAAAAGTCTGTGCAAATCGTGTTATTATTAACGTTTGACTTAGCTCGTTAGGGCATCTTTTTATGCAGCAACCTGTTGTACGCATTGGAGAGTGGCTGGTTACACCTTCTGTTAATCAGATCAGTCGTCAGGGACGCCAGATTACTCTTGAACCACGGCTGATCGATCTTCTGATGTATTTTGCGCATCACCCGGATGAAGTGTTAAGCCGGGATAACATTATTGATCATGTCTGGATGCGCACCATCGTGACCAACCATGTTGTCACCCAAAGCATTTCTGAACTACGCAAATCATTAAGAGATGGCGGAGACAGCAATGCTGAATACATTGTTACCGTACCTAAACGCGGCTATAAGCTGACGGCGCCGGTTATCTGGTGCGAAGAAAATAGCGATGAGATCGATAATTCATCAACGTCGCCGCCGCCGCCGATCGCAGCAACGAATGCAGAACCAGCAGAGGGGGCTACTGCCGCTACGCCTGTGCCGCCCGCCTCTTTGCAAACGCCGACTAAAAAGGCGAAAAAGCCGCGTATCGCCGCTTTCTGGACGTGGGTAATGTTCCTACTCTCGCTGGCGACGCTGGTGGTGTTTATCGTGATGTCGGTGGTAGATCATAATGCCGCGGTAACAAAAACGCGGTTATTACTTAACCCACGAGATATAGATGTTCGTTTTGAAGGCGGCAATTCCTGTAATAACTGGGTCTCGCAGGAGTCCTACGCCATCGGTCTGGGCGGCTTAATCACCGACCTGCTGAACACCTACTCGACCTTTATGGTGCACGATAAAACTAATTACCGGGTCAATGAGCCAAGCAGCTCCGGTAAGACGTTAACCATTCAGTTTGTCAATCAGCGCCACTATCGGGCGCAGCAGTGCTTTATGTCTGTGGTGCTCATTGATAACGCCGATGGTTCAACCATGCTGGATAAGCGTTATTTCGTCACCAATACTAACCAGTTGTCCATCCAGGATGATCTGTTTAATAGCCTGTCTTTCGTTTTAACACAGCCCTGGCCTAATCGTATGCGAGAACAACTGGCCCTGTTCAGAACGCCGCAAAATACCGCGCTGATGCGTTTTTATGAGGCGCGCCAGCTTATTCTGAGCGGCGATGCGCAGGCGCTAGGTAAAGCCAGCGATATTCTGAATGGCATTATTAAGGAAACGCCTGATTTCAACTATGCCTATGAATATAAAGTGCTGGTAGATGTATTACGGCAATCACAGCAGCCGTTTGATAAAGAACAAGTGGCTGCGCTGAACGAAGAGTTTAAAAAAATAGATCAAATTCCGGGCGTTGAGAAAACGTCTGTTTATTATAAAATCAAGACCGTTGATCTGTTAGGCAAAGGTGATATCGATGCAGCGTATGAGGAAATCAATAAAAGCATCGAGCTTGAAATGTCGTGGTTTAACTATGTCCTGTTGGGGAAAGTTTACGAAATGAAAGGTGAGAATCGTCTGGCCGCTGATGCCTATCTGACCGCCTTTAATTTACGTCCAGGTGAAAACACTCTGTACTGGATCGAGAACGGCGTATTTCAGACATCCGTTCAGAAAATTGTCCCTTATCTGAATAGTTTTCTGGCAGAAGATTAAATTTAACGCTGAACCATGACAAATAAAAGCGAAAAGATATTAAATTTTTCGCTTTTATTTTGTGAAAAACATGTTGCCAAAAATAGCTTATGTTAATTTTGGCAACATATTCATCGCAAAGAAATGTAAATATAACCCCTTGTAATTAAACGATGTTTATCCTTTCATGATATTTTTCATGATATTTATATGTTAATTCAAAAAAATCAATCTATCAGTTTTTTCATGTTTGTGTTTATTTCACTTTTTCTTTAGGACTTATCTCAACCCATTCGTTAATCTTGTCGACAGTTGAACGGGCACGCAGCATATATGAAGCATAAGCCCGGTTCTTAAAAATACAGCTCAGGAGAAATGAACATGAGTTCTGTCAAAAAGATCGGGCTATTTGCCTGTACTGGCGTCGTTGCCGGTAATATGATGGGGAGCGGGATTGCATTATTACCCGCCAACCTTGCCAGTATTGGTGGCATTGCCATCTGGGGCTGGGTAATTTCTATTATTGGGGCAATGTCGCTGGCTTATGTTTATGCGAGGCTGGCAACCAAAAACCCTCAACAGGGTGGCCCTATCGCTTATGCTGGGGAAATATCTCCGGCGTTTGGTTTCCAGACCGGTGTTCTTTATTATCACGCAAACTGGATTGGTAACTTAGCCATCGGCATTACCGCTGTTTCTTATCTTTCTACATTCTTCCCGGCATTAAATAATCCAATACCGGCAGGTATTGCCTGTATTGCTATCGTCTGGCTGTTCACCTTTATTAATATGCTGGGCGGGGCCTGGGTCAGCCGCTTAACAACGATTGGCCTATTCCTGGTGCTGATCCCGGTAGTCTTGACCGCAGTCGCCGGCTGGCATTGGTTCGATATCGCGACCTATCACGCGAACTGGAACACGTCTACGACGACCGACTCTCACGCCATTGTTAAAAGTATTCTGCTCTGCCTGTGGGCGTTCGTTGGCGTTGAGTCTGCCGCCGTCAGCACCGGCATGGTGAAAAACCCGAAACGCACCGTACCTCTGGCAACCATGCTGGGTACCGCGCTGGCAGGCATCATCTATATCGCTGCGACTCAGGTTATCGCCGGGATGTTCCCAGCTTCCGTTATGGCCTCTTCCGGCGCGCCGTTCGCTATCAGTACCTCCACGATTCTGGGTGGCTGGGCTGCGCCGCTGGTTTCCGCCTTTACCGCTTTCGCCTGCCTGACGTCTCTGGGCTCCTGGATGATGCTGGTCGGCCAGGCTGGGGTTCGCGCCGCCAACGACGGCAACTTCCCGAAAATTTACGGTGAAATGGATAAAAACGGTATTCCGAAAAAAGGTCTGCTGTTGGCTGCGGTGAAAATGACGGCGCTGATGATTCTGATCACCATCATGAACTCCAGCGGCGGTAAAGCGTCCGACCTGTTCGGCGAACTGACCGGGATTGCCGTACTGCTTACCATGCTGCCGTACTTCTACTCCTGTGTTGACCTGATTCGCTTCGAAGGGTTCAACATCCGTAACTCGGTAAGCCTGATTTGTTCTGTACTGGGCTGCGCATTTTGCTTCATCGCACTGATGGGCGCCAGCTCCTTCGAACTCTCCGGCACCTTTATCGTCAGTCTGATCATCCTGATGTTCTACGGTCGCAAAATGCACCAGCGCCAGAACAACGACAGCGACAACAATACGGCTGAAGCGCTTTAACCGCTAACTCCTTTTTCTCAAAGCCCCTTTCGTCACCTGCTATAGCGTAGCGGGAGGGGCCCACTTTACCAGGAACAAGACTATGAACGTTATTGCTATCATGAACCACATGGGCGTCTACTTTAAAGAAGAGCCTATTCGTGAACTGCATCGTGCACTGGAAGGTTTAAATTTCCGTATCGTCTATCCAAACGACCGAGAAGACCTGCTGAAGCTGATTGAAAATAACTCCCGCCTTTGCGGCGTCATTTTCGACTGGGATAAATATAACCTTGAGCTTTGCGAAGAGATTAGCAAGCTGAACGAGTATATGCCGCTGTACGCCTTCGCCAACAGCTACTCTACGCTGGACGTCAGCCTCAACGATCTGAGAATGCAGGTTCGCTTCTTTGAATATGCTTTAGGCGCCGCAGCCGATATCGCGGCGAAAATTCGCCAGAATACCGATGAATACATCGACAATATTCTGCCGCCGCTGACAAAAGCGTTGTTCAAATATGTGCGCGAAGGGAAATATACTTTCTGTACGCCTGGCCACATGGGCGGGACCGCTTTCCAGAAAAGCCCCGTCGGCAGCATCTTTTATGATTTCTTCGGCCCGAACACGATGAAATCCGATATTTCGATTTCCGTTTCCGAACTGGGTTCGCTGCTGGACCACTCCGGCCCGCATAAAGAAGCGGAAGAGTATATCGCCCGCGTCTTTAACGCCGAACGTAGCTACATGGTGACGAACGGCACCTCTACGGCGAACAAAATCGTCGGTATGTACTCCGCGCCGGCAGGCAGCACGGTACTGATTGACCGTAACTGCCATAAATCGCTGACCCATCTGATGATGATGAGCGACATTACGCCGATTTATTTCCGCCCAACCCGTAACGCCTACGGTATTCTTGGCGGTATTCCGCAAAGCGAGTTCCAGCACGCCACTATCGCTAAACGGGTAAAAGAGACGCCTAACGCAACCTGGCCGGTCCATGCTGTTATTACTAACTCAACCTATGACGGTTTGTTGTATAACACTGACTACATCAAGAAAACTCTGGATGTGAAGTCCATTCATTTTGACTCCGCCTGGGTGCCTTATACCAATTTCTCCCCTATTTATCAGGGTAAATGCGGTATGAGCGGCGACCGTGTAGAAGGCAAAATCATTTATGAAACCCAGTCCACGCATAAACTGCTGGCGGCGTTTTCACAGGCATCCATGATTCATGTTAAAGGCGACATTAACGAAGAAACCTTTAACGAAGCCTACATGATGCATACCACCACTTCTCCGCACTACGGTATCGTAGCGTCTACTGAAACCGCAGCGGCGATGATGAAAGGTAATGCGGGTAAACGCCTGATTAACGGTTCTATTGAACGTGCGATTAAATTCCGTAAAGAAATTAAACGCCTGAAAAGCGAATCCGACGGCTGGTTCTTTGACGTATGGCAGCCGGAACATATCGATGGGGCTGAGTGCTGGCCGCTGCGTTCAGATAGCGCATGGCATGGCTTCAAAAATATCGATAACGAACACATGTACCTCGACCCGATCAAAGTCACTATCCTGACGCCGGGGATGAAAAAAGACGGTACGATGGATGAGTTCGGTATTCCGGCAAGTCTGGTCGCCAAATATCTCGATGAACGTGGCATCATCGTAGAAAAAACCGGTCCATACAACCTGCTGTTCCTGTTCAGCATTGGTATCGACAAAACCAAAGCTCTGAGCCTGCTGCGCGCGCTCACTGAATTTAAACGCGCCTTTGACCTGAACCTGCGCGTCAAAAACATTCTGCCGGCACTGTACCGCGAAGCGCCTGAGTTTTATGAAAATATGCGCATCCAGGAACTGGCGCAGAATATTCATAAACTGGTCGAACATCATAATCTGCCGGACTTAATGTACCGTGCGTTTGAAGTGCTGCCGAAAATGGTGATGACGCCGTATACTGCGTTCCAGAAAGAGCTGCATGGCGAAACGGAAGAGGTGTATCTTGAAGAGATGGTTGGTCGCGTCAACGCCAACATGATCCTTCCTTACCCTCCGGGAGTGCCGCTGGTGATGCCAGGTGAAATGATCACCGAGGAAAGCCGTCCGGTACTGGAATTCCTGCAAATGCTGTGCGAAATCGGCGCCCACTATCCGGGCTTCGAAACCGATATCCACGGCGCCTATCGTCAGGCAGACGGACGTTACACCGTTAAGGTGCTGAAAGAAAATACGAAATAAGTACCAAAGGGAAGTGGCTTGCCACTTCCCTTTTTTCACGCAGCAAGGAGACTTTATGAAAACACCCTCACAACCGCGCGCGATTTTTTACATCGTGGCGATTCAAATTTGGGAATACTTCAGCTTTTACGGCATGCGTGCCTTACTCATCCTTTATCTTACCCACCAGCTTGGTTTTAATGACAGCCACGCGATCAACCTCTTCAGCGCCTACGCCTCTTTAGTTTACGTTACCCCTATTCTTGGCGGCTGGCTTGCCGACCGCCTGCTTGGCAACCGCGTGGCGGTTATCACCGGCGCCTTATTGATGACGCTGGGTCATGTGGTATTGGGCTTAGAATCTGATTCAACGCTGAGTTTATATGCGGCGCTGGCCATTATTATCTGCGGCTACGGCTTGTTTAAATCCAATATTAGCTGTCTGCTGGGCGAACTTTACGCCCCTGATGACAACCGCCGCGACGGGGGATTCTCGCTGCTCTACGCCGCCGGGAATATTGGATCGATAGCCGCGCCGATCGCCTGTGGTCTGGCGGCGCAGTGGTATGGCTGGCATGTCGGCTTTGCGCTGGCGGGCGTGGGAATGTTCATCGGCCTGCTCATCTTTTTAAGCGGTCATCGCCACTTTCAGCAGACGCGCGGTGTTAATCGCCCCGCGCTGCGGGCGGTTAAATTCGCCCTTCCAACCTGGGGTTGGCTGGTATTAATGCTGTGTATCGCGCCGGTATTCTTCACCCTCCTGCTGGAAAATAACTGGTCTGGCTATGTGCTGGCCATTGTCTGCGTCTTCGCGGCGCAACTTATCGCCCGTATTATGGTTAAATTTCCCGAACACCGTCGCGCCTTGTGGCAAATCGTTCTGTTAATGATCACCGGCACTCTCTTCTGGGTTCTGGCGCAGCAGGGCGGAAGTTCGATCAGTTTATTCATCGACCGTTTTGTCAACCGCCACTGGCTGAACATGACCGTCCCCACCGCATTGTTCCAGTCGGTCAATGCGATTGCGGTGATGGCGGCGGGCGTGGTGCTGGCGTGGCTGAGCAGCCCGAAAGAGAGCGCCCGCTCGGTGCTGCGCGTCTGGCTTAAATTTGCCGTGGGGCTGGTATTAATGGGCGGCGGTTTTATGCTGCTGGCGCTAAACGCGCATCAGGCCCGGTTAGACGGGCAGGCATCAATGGGAATGATGATCGCAGGGCTGGCGCTGATGGGCTTTGCGGAGCTGTTTATTGATCCGGTCGCGATGGCGCAAATTACCCGCCTCAACCTGCCTGGCGTCACGGGCGTGCTGACCGGTATTTATATGCTGGCGACCGGCGCGGTCGCTAACTGGCTGGCTGGCGTCGTCGCGCAACAAACCACGGAATCGCAAATTAGTGATACGGCGGTAGCCGCCTACGGACACTTTTTCTCGCAAATGGGCGAGTGGACGCTAAGTTGCGTGGCGCTGATCGTCGCCATTGTCGGCCTGAGATGGATTTGCACCCGGACTACATCGGCGCTACCGCAGGGCGATTAAACGGTGGTTCGCTGCCCACAAGGAGGAGACGGGCAGCGAATCGGCACATCAGATAGCCGCGTCGTCTTCTTCGCCAGTACGGATACGAATAACGCGGGCGACATCAAAGACAAAGATCTTACCATCGCCGATTTTCCCCGTCTGCGCGGTACGAATGATGGTGTCAACACAGGTATCCACGATGTCGTCAGGCACAACGATTTCAATTTTTACCTTCGGCAGAAAATCCACCATATATTCCGCGCCGCGATACAGCTCGGTGTGGCCTTTTTGACGGCCAAAGCCTTTGACTTCAGTGACCGTCATGCCGGTAATACCTACCTCGGCCAGCGCTTCACGGACATCGTCCAGCTTGAAGGGTTTAATAATCGCATCAATCTTTTTCATGCTATTCCTTGAAAAGGTCGCCTGTGTTTTGATCGGTTAAACGTAACATATTTCGCGCTACTTTACGGCATGAAAACTACTCTTTGAAATCATTCGCATCCAGTTCGTGACGGGAGAGTAGCTTATAGAATTCCGTGCGGTTGCGCCCCGCCATCCTTGCCGCGTGCGTCACGTTACCTTTGGTAATTTGCAGTAACTTGCGCAGATAGTTCAGTTCAAATTGGTTTCGCGCTTCGGCAAAAGTTGGCAGCGCGGTGTTTTCGCCTTCCAGCGCCTGTTCGACCAACGCATCGCTGATCACCGGCGAAGAGGTTAACGCCACGCATTGTTCAATGACGTTGACCAGTTGGCGCACGTTGCCCGGCCAGCTTGCCGTCATCAGCCGTTTCATTGCATCAGTAGAAAAGGCGCGAACAAACGGTTTATGCCGCTGTGCCGACTGTCTGAGCAGATGATTAGCCAGCAGCGGAATATCTTCGGTACGCTCCGCCAGCGCCGGAATTTTCAGACTCACGACATTCAGCCGGTAGTACAAATCTTCACGAAATTCGCCCCGCGCCATCGCCTTCGGCAGATCGCGGTGCGTCGCGGAAATAATTCGCACGTCTATATCAATATCGCGATTGCTGCCCAGCGGCCTGACTTTGCGCTCCTGTAACACCCGCAGCAGCTTCACCTGTAACGGCGCGGGCATATCGCCAATTTCATCCAGAAATAGCGTGCCGCCTTCCGCCGCCTGGAACAACCCTTCACGATTGCTCACTGCGCCGGTAAAGGCGCCGCGCGCATGGCCGAATAATTCGGACTCCAGCAACTGTTCCGGCAACGCGCCGCAGTTGATGGCGACAAACGGCTTGTTATTGCGCGGGCTGGCATTATGAATCGCCTGTGCGAAAATCTCTTTTCCGGTACCGCTTTGTCCGTTAATCAATACGCTGACATCCGACTGCGCGACCATGCGCGCCTGTTCAAGCAGTCGCAGCATCAGCGGGCTACGGGTAACGATAGCGTTGCGCCAGCTATCGTCCGTCGCGGGAGCGGACTGCTCCAGCGCTTCATCTATCGCTTTATATAACGCGTCTCTGTCGATCGGCTTCGTCAAAAAGCTGAATACGCCTTTCTGGGTAGCGGCCACCGCATCCGGAATAGAACCATGCGCCGTCAGAATGATAACCGGCATTCCCGGCTGTACTTTCTGAATTTCTGTGAACAGTTGCATACCATCCATTTCGTCCATGCGCAGGTCGCTTATTACCAAATCCACTTTTTCCCGATGCAGTACCCGCAGTCCTTCCTGGCCGCTCTCTGCGGTCACGACGCTGTATCCTTCACTGGTCAGGCGCATACCGAGCAATTTCAGTAATCCGGGATCGTCATCGACCAGCAACAGGTGCGCCGGTTTACGGCTTATCATGGCGTTACCTCATCTTGTGACGGCGACGGCGCCGCGCCATCTTCAGACGTCGCGGGTTTGTCATTGGTATGCGGCGTATCGGCGTTGTAATTCCCTGCCGGTTTTCGTGTCGAAAGCTGGCGCTCAATATCGGTTAAACTCTCCAGCTTACGGGTGGTAAGATCGAGCTGCGTTTGCAAGGCCTGTTGCTGCTGGCGCAGCGCATCCAGCTCACTATCTGACGTTTGCTGGAGTTTGCTATAACGCTGACGTTCGGCAGAAAGCGCTAATTGCAGCGCCTGACCGTCATGCCAGATTTGGTAGACGGGCCGTACCTGAGCCGGTATTTGCGCGCTTAACGCCTCCAGACGGGTCACTATGGCGCGCCGCTCCGGCGGCGTAATTTTTGCATCCGCCAGTAAGATCCCGCGCCTGAAGGCATTCTGCCAGTTATCATCCGTCAACGCGCGCGCCTCTGCGCGCGACTGAACCGGCATCAGACGATCGGCGCAGTCAATCGTGCGTAGCCAGTACAGCGGATTCGTCTCCACCGCCTGCCCGCGTAGCGACCAGATATCCGCGCACGCCGTCGGGAGATAATCCGCCAGTTGATAATGGGGGAGCGTGTCCTGCGCTGCGCTACCGGGCAGTTGCTGTGAAGCATGGGGAACACATGCGGTCAGCGCCAGACACGATATGCCCACCGGTATTCCCCACCGCAAAAGGCATCGTTTAATAGTTTGGACTAAAACGTGTGACATACGCACCAGGCTTAAATTCATATTAGTGTTTGTCAGATGCAGGCAATGGCAGCGAGATGCGAAAACAGACTTCCTGCGCTTTGTCATCCACCAGTTGGATCTCTCCCTGCATTCGGCGAATACAATCTCTGGCGATACTCAGCCCTAACCCACTGCCTTTTACCGCCCCTTTTCGCTGGTGGCTTCCCTGGAAAAAAGGCTCAAAAATCATTTCTCTTTCGGTTTGCGGAATCGGTTCGCCGCTATTAACCACATCGATATAAACCGTGGAGCCCTGAGAGCGACTACGGATACAAATGTTACCGGATTCAGCGCCATAGTGCACCGCGTTGGAATAGAGATTATCCAGCACGCTCATCAGCAACATGGGCTCTGCTATGCAGCGTTCGGCCTTCAGGTCGACATCGGTATGCATCATTTTAGCGCGGGCAGGCAAACTGTGGGCGGAAACCACCATATCCACAAGCGGCGCGATATCGACCGATTCCAGCTCTGTGGCACTGTCTACCAGTTTCCGGTTGTAATCAAGCAATTGCTCAATCAATTTTTGTAAATTACGACTGCTGTCATCCAGAATATCGACCACCTCTTTTTGCTCCGGCGTCAGCGGCCCAACCACCTGATCGGCCAGCAGCTCTGTCCCCTCGCGCATACTAGCCAGCGGAGTTTTCAGCTCATGGGACAAGTGACGTAGAAACTGATGGCGCTGGGATTCCAGCCACGCCAGACGCTCACTCAGCCAGATAATGCGCTGCCCCACCGATCGTAATTCACGCGGACCGGTAAAGGTGACGGTATTCCCCAAAGAACGGCCTTCGCCCAGGCGATTAATCATCCGTTCAATTCCTTTCACCGGCCCGATAATCATGCGGGTAAAAAGTAGCACCATCGCCAGGCTCACCAGAAATAGCACCAGCGCCTGCCAGCCGAAAAATTGTCCGCGCTCGGCGATTTCTTGTTGTAACTGCTGCCCGCGCGAGTAAACCACAGTACGCGTCGCCTGCACCATTTCCGTATTAGCGTTGGCAAAGGCCTCCAGACGCGCGGCCGCTGCCGCTTCCGGGCCGCTATCTTTACACTGCAATTGCGCCAGCGCGTTTAAATCCTGGCGTAACGCCTGATACAACTTATCATCCGGCAAGACGCCGGCATGGGCGTCCAGCATATCGCTATAGCGCTTACGCTGGCTTTGATACACTTTTGCCAGCGTCGGATCGTCAAGCACGCAATACTGTCGGTAGCTTCGCTCCATCTCCAGCGCGACGTTGGTCATCGCCTCGCTGCGCCGGGCGTCAATAAGCGTGCTGCGGTTAGTCACCGCAGCCTGATCGCTTAACGCGTTAAGGCTTTGCCACGCCTGCCAGGCCAGAACCAGCAACGGCAGCAGGATCAGCAAAAAGGCCAGCATGACCAATTGTCGTAAAGAACGGGGGAAAACAGACCAGCGCTTCAACGTGTCGCTCACATAAAAGAAGAATAAAAAAGATGCTAACCGAGGGGAGCGCCAGATACAACAAAGCCGGGCTAAACCCGGCTTTGTTATGGAATAAGGCGGTGCCTAACTCGACGTTTCGCCCGGAGGTTGATAAAGCTACGCTATTATCAGAAGTTGGACGGCAGGCACCTTGTTGTGCGTCATTCGAAGTTTATGTAGCGCGTCCCTAAGGGGCTGACATAAGAAGGTGAATGAGCCACTGGTTACTATTATGCAGTAATTGTGCCAACATTCAAAAGACTTTGTTAACACAATGATAGATATGAAAAATATCGTTATTCATGCTAAAAATGGCTCTGCCTGTTTTTTGCCCTTTCTGTCGCCAATCAGCAACACTCGCAACACCTAAAAACAAAATCATTTTAAATCAAATGGTTAAGTGTCTCTTTTTGGCGACAGCCTACCTCCACTCATGTCGGGATTTCCCGACACTTTAATCTTGCGGCATAAGCACTAGTTTATTGCCGGATGGCGGCGTAAACGCCTTATCCGGCCTACCGCTTGACGTTCAAGACGGTAGCTACAACCGCGCTTCTCCGTGGGCCTGATAAGCGTCGTCTACAAAAAGCCCCTCGTGAAGAGGGGCTTAATGGCTATCGGGCTAATTAACCAAGCTGCTTACGCGCATTACGGAAGATACGCATCCACGGGCTATCCTCGCCCCAGTTTTCCGGGTGCCAGGAGTTGGCGACGGTGCGGAATACGCGTTCCGGATGCGGCATCATAATCGTCACCCGACCGTTTTCGGTCGTCACCGCCGTGATGCCGTTCGGCGAACCGTTCGGGTTAGCCGGATAGGTTTCGGTCACGTGGCCGAAATTGTCTACATAGCGCAGGGCGACCAGGCCTTTGCTCTCAAGCGCGGCAAGATGCGCATCGTCACACACCTCAACGCGCCCTTCCCCATGGGAAACCGCAATCGGCATCTGTGAGCCTACCATTCCTTGCAGCAGCAGCGATGGGCTTTGCGTCACTTCCACCAGGCTGAAGCGGGCTTCGAAGCGGTCAGAATGGTTACGTACAAAACGCGGCCACAGTTCGCTGCCCGGGATCAGCTCGCGCAGATTCGACATCATCTGACAACCGTTGCACACCCCAAGCGCCAGCGTCTGCGGACGATGGAAGAAGGTTTCGAATTCGTCGCGCACCCGATGGTTAAACAGAATGGATTTCGCCCAGCCTTCGCCCGCCCCCAGCACGTCGCCGTAGGAAAAGCCGCCGCAAGCCACCAGAGCGTGGAAGTTACCCAGACCGATACGACCGCCCAGCAGGTCGCTCATATGGACGTCAATCGCGTCAAAGCCCGCACGATGGAACGCCGCCGCCATCTCCACGTGAGAGTTCACCCCCTGCTCGCGCAGGACAGCGACTTTCGGTCGTGCGCCTGTCGCAATGTACGGCGCGGCGATATCTTCATTAATATCAAACGACAGCTTCACGTTGAGGCCCGGATCGGCATCATTCGCTTTCGCCTCGTGTTCCTGGTCGGCACATTGCGGATTGTCGCGCAGACGCTGCATCTGCCAGGTGGTTTCCGCCCACCAGACACGCAGCGTAGTACGGCTTTCGCTGAATACCGTCCGATCATTAGCGGTAATTACAAAGCGATCGCCAGCCAGAGCCTGACCAAGGTAGTGGACGCAGTCAGCAAGGCCGTACTGCGCCAACAGCGCTTCGACCGCGTCTCTGTCTTCAGCGCGTACCTGAATCACGCCGCCCAGCTCCTCGTTGAACAGTGCGGCCAGATGGTCATCGCCCAGCGCGGCGATATCGACCTGCACGCCGCAGTGGCCGGCAAAGGCCATCTCGGCCAGCGTCACCAGCAGACCGCCGTCGGAACGGTCGTGCCAGGCCAGTAATTTACGCGCAGCGACCAGCGCCTGCATGGCGTCATAGAAGCCTTTCAGTTGCGCGACGTCACGCACGTCCGCGGGTTTGTCGCCAAGCTGACGATAGACCTGCGCCAGCGCCGTTGCACCCAGCGCGTTGTGGCCCTTGCCAAGATCGATCAGCAACAAGGCGTTATCTTCCGTTGACAGCTGCGGCGTAAGGGTGTGACGCACGTCTTCCACGCGGGCAAACGCGGAAATCACCAGCGACAGCGGCGAGGTCATTTCGCGCTGTTCGTTGCCTTCCTGCCAGCGGGTTTTCATCGACATCGAATCTTTGCCCACCGGAATCGTCAGGCCAAGCTGCGGACAGAGTTCCTCTCCCACCGCTTTAACCGCGTCATACAAACCGGCATCTTCGCCAGGATGACCGGCTGCCGCCATCCAGTTAGCGGAAAGTTTGATGCGCTTGATATCGCCAATCTGCGTCGCGGCAATGTTAGTCAACGCTTCACCGACGGCCAGACGGGCGGAGGCGGCAAAGTCCAGCAGCGCCACCGGCGCGCGCTCGCCAATCGACATCGCTTCGCCGTAGTAGCTGTCGAGGCTGGCGGTAGTGACCGCGCAGTCAGCCACCGGGACCTGCCACGGGCCAACCATCTGGTCACGCGCCACCATACCGGTGACGGTACGGTCGCCAATAGTGACAAGGAAGGTTTTTTCCGCCACGGTCGGCAGATGCAGAACACGCTTTACCGCGTCGGTAATCGTGATATCCGCGCGGTTCAGCGCATCGCCTTTCGCCTTCAATGTTTGCACATCGCGGGTCATTTTCGGCGTTTTGCCCAGCAGGACATCCAGCGGTAGGTCGATCGGCTGATTGTCGAAATGGTTATCATGCAACGAGAGATGCTGTTCTTCGGTAGCGTCGCCAATGACCGCATACGGCGCGCGTTCGCGCTTACACAGTTCGTCGAACAGCGGCAACTGGTCAGCCGCGACCGCCAGCACATAGCGCTCCTGGGATTCGTTACACCAGATTTCAAGCGGGCTCATGCCCGGCTCGTCGCTAAGAATGTCGCGCAGTTCGAACTTCCCGCCGCGCCCGCCGTCGCTCACCAGCTCCGGCATCGCATTGGAGAGACCGCCCGCGCCCACATCATGGATAAACAGGATTGGGTTGGCGTCGCCCAACTGCCAGCAGCGGTCGATCACCTCCTGGCAGCGGCGTTCCATTTCCGGGTTGTCGCGCTGTACGGAAGCAAAGTCGAGGTCAGCGTCAGATTGGCCGGAAGCCATTGACGATGCCGCGCCGCCGCCGAGGCCGATATTCATCGCCGGGCCGCCAAGGACGATCAGCTTCGCGCCGACGACGATCTCGCCTTTCTGCACGTGATCGGCGCGGATATTACCGATCCCGCCCGCCAGCATGATCGGCTTATGGTAGCCGCGCAGCTCTTCGCCGTTGTGGCTGTTCACTTTCTCTTCATAAGTACGGAAGTAACCGGTCAGCGCCGGGCGACCAAATTCGTTGTTAAACGCCGCGCCGCCCAGCGGACCTTCGGTCATGATATCCAGCGCGGTGACAATACGTTCCGGCTTGCCAAAATCCTCTTCCCACGGCTGTTCAAAGCCCGGAATACGCAGGTTGGAAACGGAGAAGCCCACCAGCCCGGCTTTTGGTTTCGCGCCACGCCCGGTGGCGCCTTCATCACGAATTTCGCCGCCGGAACCGGTCGCCGCCCCCGGCCACGGAGAGATGGCGGTTGGGTGGTTATGCGTTTCGACCTTCATCAAAATGTGCGCGGGCTCCTGATGAAAATCGTAACGGCCGGTATTGTGGTCGGCGAAGTAGCGCCCCACCGCAGATCCTTCCATCACCGCGGCATTGTCTTTATAGGCAGAGAGCACATAGTCCGGCGTGGTTTCGAAGGTGTTTTTAATCATTTTAAACAGCGACTTCGGCTGCGGTTTACCGTCGATAATCCAGTCGGCGTTAAAAATCTTGTGGCGGCAGTGCTCGGAGTTCGCCTGGGCGAACATGTACAATTCGATATCGTTCGGGTTGCGCCCCAGTTTGGTAAACGCCTCCTGCAAATAGTCGATTTCATCTTCCGCCAGCGCCAGACCGAGACGCAGGTTGGCGTCAATTAACGCCTGACGGCCTTCTCCCAGCAGATCGACACTGGAAACCGGCGCAGGCTGATGGTGGATAAACAGTTTTTCCGCATCGGTTAAAGAAGAGAACACCGTCTCCATCATACGGTCGTGCAGCTCTGCGGCCACTTGTCGCCACTGTTCCGCCGTCAACGTCGAAGCCTCGATATAGTACGCTACGCCGCGCTCCAGCCGATCAACCTGTTGCAGGCCGCAGTTGTGGGCGATATCCGTTGCTTTTGAAGACCAGGGGGAGATGGTACCAGGACGCGGTGTGACCAACAGGAGTTTACCCGCCGGCGTATGGCTGCTAAGCGCCGGGCCGTATTGCAGCAGACGGGTAAGCTGCGCCTGCTCGCTATCATTTAACGGGGCGTTCAGGTCAGCAAAATGGACATACTCAGCGTATATATTGTGGACCTGGAGGTTGGCAGCCTGAAAGCGCGCCAGCAGTTTATTGATACGGAATGCAGACAGTGCAGGCGAACCACGCAGAATTTCCATCATAAGTCTCTCGTCTTCTAAGCTTTGGTGTGCGCAAGGGGGGAAACGGCCGTCATTATAAAGAATCTGACGCGCCGACGAAACCGTTTGCGTATAAATAAAATCACCGCTTTTTCTTGTCATACGGTGCGGCTATCGTTGCGAATAAGTTGCCAACTGGCGCATTGTTACGCAAAATGCCGCTCATTAATGACTTATCTATTGCAGCAAAACATCTTTTTCAGCCCGAGGCAACGCACGATCCAGAGAATTAACTAATTGAAAAAATTAAAGATTAATTATCTGTTCATCGGCATATTGACGCTGCTGCTGGCAGCAGCCCTTTGGCCCTCAATCCCCTGGTTCGGTAAAACCGAAAACCATATCGCCGCGATTCAAGCCCGGGGGGTACTGCGCGTCAGTACGATCGACTCGCCATTAACCTATTCCGTTATCAACGGTAAAAAATATGGTCTGGACTATGAACTGGCGCAGCAGTTCGCCAACTATCTCGGCGTGAAGCTGAAAGTGACGGTGCGCCAGAATATCAGCCAGTTGTTTGACGATCTGGATAACGGCAATGCCGACCTGCTCGCGGCTGGGCTGGTCTACGACAGCGCACGCGTTAAAAACTATCAGCCCGGCCCCATGTATTATTCAGTTTCGCAACAGCTCGTCTACCGGGTCGGACAATATCGCCCACGCTCGCTGGCGACCGTTAACGAGAATCAGCTTACCATTGCGCCAGGGCACGTCGTGGTCAATGATTTACAGCGTTTAAAAGAGACAAAGTTTCCCGACCTGAGCTGGAAAGTGGATGATAAAAAAGGCTCGACGACGCTGCTGGAAGAGGTCATCAGCGGCAAACTGGATTACACCATTGCCGATTCAGTGGCGATCAGTCTGTTTCAGCGCGTTCATCCCGAGCTGGCCGTGGCGCTGGATGTCACGGATGAACAGCCCGTGACCTGGTTTAGCCGACTGGACGACGATAATACGCTCTCCGCCGCGCTGCTCGATTTTTTCAATTCGATCAATGAAGACGGTTCTCTGGCGCGGATCGAAGAGAAATATCTGGGACATGGCGATGATTTCGACTACGTTGATACCCGCTCTTTCCTGCGAGCGGTGGATAACGTCCTGCCGGAGCTGGAACCGTTATTTAAAAAATATGCCAAAGAGATAGACTGGCGCCTGCTGGCGGCGATTTCTTATCAGGAATCGCACTGGGATCCGCTGGCGACCTCGCCAACCGGCGTGCGCGGCCTGATGATGCTGACTAAAAATACCGCCCAAAGTCTGGGGCTGACCGACCGTACCGATGCGGAGCAAAGCATCAGCGGCGGCGCTCGCTATCTTGAAGATATGATGGCTAAAGTTCCCGAAACCGTTCCGGAAGACGAGCGTATCTGGTTTGCCTTAGCCGCCTACAATATGGGTTATGCGCACATGCTCGATGCCAGATCGCTGACGGTAAAAACCAAAGGCAATCCGGATAGCTGGACCGATGTGAAGCAGCGTTTGCCTCTGTTAAGCCAAAAACCGTATTACAGTAAGCTAACCTACGGTTACGCGCGTGGACATGAGGCTTATGCTTATGTGGAAAATATCCGTAAATACCAGATAAGTTTAGTGGGGTATTTGCAGGAAAAAGAAAAGCAGGAAGCGGAAGCCATGAAACTGGCGCAGGATTACCCGGCGGTGTCGCCGGAGGAGCTGAATAAAGCGCCCTTCCCCCTCCTGTCGTTTTTATCGCAGTCATCAGGCTACCTGACGCATTCGCCGTCTTTACTGTTTACGCCGCAGAAGAAAGAAGAAAAATAGTGCGATGGTCTTATCGGATGGCGACGCGCAACGTCTTATCCGGCATTGCGCTATACTGCCGGCCCCGCGCCTTCCGCACGGTCGGCTTTCTTCAGGGCTTTAATTTCCTGACGACGCATACGGAAAAAATCACTGAGCAGCGTCGCACATTCATCGCGCAGCACCCCTTCAATAATGTCGACCCGGTGATTCATTCCCGGATGGTGCAGCACATCAATTAGCGATCCGGCCGCGCCGGTTTTTGCATCGCGCGCGCCAAAGACAACGCGTCCAATGCGGCTATGCACTATAGCGCCTGCGCACATCACACAGGGTTCCAGCGTGACATACAGCGTGGTATCCAGTAACCGGTAATTCTGCAATACCAGACCTCCCTGACGCAGCGCCATTATTTCAGCATGCGCAGTAGGATCGTGGCGGCCAATGGGTCGGTTCCAGCCTTCGCCAATGACACGATGGTTATGCACCAATACCGCGCCAACCGGAACCTCGCGTTCGTCCCAGGCGCGTTTCGCCAGCGTCAGCGCGTGGCGCATCCAGTATTCGTGATCTAATTCGACATCAGACAAAGAGATAACTCCGGTAATGAAAGCGGGCGGCATTATACACAGACGCTATGCGTTTCACTATTCGAGCTGCTGCAGCTCGCCGTGCGGCGTCACCCGCCAGCGATGCTGGCAAAAATAAAGCAGCGGGTTATCCTGTTTGCTGTCGCTGTAGCCGCTATAAAGACGCAACGGCGTACCGATTTTACGTTCCAGTTGCGCGACTTTTTCATGGCCCAGACAGCGCACGGTTAATACCCAGCCGCCATACCGTCGCGCCATCTGGCTGGCGATGAGGTTAACGCGCGGCAACCACGGCGTATCAAAATAGACTTGCTCTACCAATGATTGCGGAGAACCGGTAATAAGCCAGATATCCGCGTCAGAGCTCAATAGATAGGTGGTCAGACGCTCCTGTACAACCGGAAACGCCGTGACGTTAGCGCGAAACCAACGGACAAAATCCGCCTGATGCGCCTGCAAACGCGTTTCGCTATGGCCAAAAGTACAGCCCCACAATAACAGACTCATCGGCCAGCGGGCCGCACGCCCTTTTACCAGTAAACCGATACCGATAATGGGCAACAACGGCAGTACGAGCAGCGCATTTAGCGGCTGACGGCGCAGCAAATAACGCAGAAAACTGCCGAACATATCCTGTTGATGTAACGTTCCATCCAAATCAAAAAAGACGACACGACGCTCGTGGCTGACCAAACCTTACTCCTCTGGATCATTGAACCCCAGCAGCCAGGTAAAAATAAACCCGGCAATTACCGCTATTAAATAGCCTAACAGATAGAACAGGACTTTTCCGGCAACAATTGTTAATGCCAGCGGCAAACCGGAAATACCAAAGGTAATTACCGTCGCCACTTTCCAGTAGCTGATCAACGCCCCGCCTACCGCGCCGCCGAGGCAAGCGCCAATAAATGGCTTACCCAATGGCAGCGTGACGCCAAAAATCAGCGGCTCGCCAATTCCCAGCAGTCCGACCGGAAGCGCGCCTTTAATCACCTTTTTGAGTCGCGCATTGCGGGTTTTCATCAGTACGGCAATGGCCGCGCCTATCTGACCAACGCCCGCCATCGCCAGGATGGGAAACAACGCGTTATAGCCGTGCGCTTGCACCAGCTCCACATGAATAGGCACCAGCCCCTGATGTAGCCCGGTCAGTACCAACGGCAGGAAGGTTCCGGCTAACACCGCGCCCACCAGAAAACCGCCGCGATCGATAGCCCAGGACGCGCCGTGAGCGATAGCGTCTGAAATCCAGCCGCCAAGCGGTTGCAGAGCGACAATCGCTACCGCGCCGGTGATAACAGTCGTCAATAAAGGGTTAAGAATTAACTCCAGCGACCCCGGCAGCAGCTTACGGAACTGGCGCTCAATCCAGCACATTAACGCCACCACCAGCAGGACGGCGATGACGCCGCCCCGTCCCGGCTGAAGCGCCTCGCCAAAGAGCGTAATCTGCGCCAGTTGCGGGCTGGAAAGGATCCCCGCCATCACGCCGCCTAACGCCTGCGATCCGCCAAAGACTTTCGCGGTATTGACGCCAACCAGAATGTTCATGATAGCGAACACCGCGCTGCCAAATATCCCCATCAGGCCCAGCAGGTTAGGATAGTGGACGGCAACGTCGCCGACGATATCCGGACGTTTAAGAATGTTGATAATGCCGGTAATCAAGCCGGATGCGATAAAGGCGGGGATAAGCGGAATAAAAACATTCGCCAGCTTACGCAACGCATCGCTCATCGGCGCTTTATACTTCGCTTTCGCCTCGGATTTGGTACGCGCCATAGCGTCATCCGGCTTTACACCACCTGCGGCAATCTGCACGCGCATCGCATCAACCACCTGTGCAGCCTTCCCCGGCCCAACGATCAGCTGATGTTGCTCCCCTTGCTTTACGTATCCACTGACGCCAGGCAACGCTTTTAAGCGCGGAATATCCAGTTGGCTGTCGTCCTGTACCTCCACCCTGACTCGCGTCATACAGTTTTCCAGGCGCAGAATATTTTGCTCTCCGCCGATACCACGTAAAATGTCGCTGGCGAGCGCTGCCGTCTTATCCATACACACCTCTTTAGTGTTCTAACGCCGCCCTTAAAAAGCCCTGATGAGCAGCGAGTTTTTCCCTGGCGGCTGCAGCATCCAGCCCCGTAAGCGCCATCAAAATGGCGGGCTTAACCTCAAAATCGGTCTGTTTCAGCAACGTTTCCGCCTCTTCACGACCTATCCCGGTCGCTTCAACGACCATCCGACACGCGCGATCGACCAGTTTGACGTTGGTGGCTTTCATATCCACCATCAGGTTTTGATAGACCTTGCCGAACTTCACCATCGCGCCGGTAGAAATCATATTGAGCACCATTTTCTGCGCGGTGCCGGATTTCAGCCGCGTGGAGCCGGTAAGCGCTTCCGGCCCGACAACGGGCGAAATAGCGATATTAGCCTCCCGCGCAATAGGCGAATCTGGATTACAGGAGACGGCAACAGTGGTACAACCGGACTGTCGCGCATAGCGCAGGCCGCCAATCACATAGGGTGTACGACCCGACGCCGCGAGCCCCACGACCAGATCCTGTTCTTGCAGATTTAGCGCGACAAGATCGTCTTCGCCTGCCTGTTGGCTGTCTTCCGCGCCTTCGACCGCTTTCAACAACGCGCCCGGCCCGCCGGCAATCAGTCCGACGACCAGACCGTGCGGAACGCCAAACGTCGGGGGGCATTCTGAGGCATCCAGTACGCCAAGCCGACCACTGGTGCCCGCGCCCATATAGATGATACGTCCGCCAGCCTTCAGCGCCGCCGCTGCGGCATCCACCGCACGCGCGACGTCAGGCAGAGTGGCTTTTACTGCTTCCGCTACCCGCGTATCCTGTTCATTAAAACGCTTAACTAATTCAGGAGTAGGCAACGCATCCAGATCCATCGTTTGCGGGTTACGGGTTTCAGACACTAAGGTACCAAGATTCATTTTTGTCCCTCTGGAATTTTTAATTCATAATAAGCGTCCATGATGGAATAGAATATTCCCCCAGGCGAGTGAAATTTCGTTTTGTCGTCGCCATCACGTTTCGCAGGAGCTGCCCATGAACTGTTTGATTCGTATTCGCCAGCGTTATCCGGATCTCGCGCAAAGCGACAGGAAACTGGCGGATTATCTGCTCGCGCAACCGGATACGGCGCGGCATCTGAGCTCGCAGCAACTGGCGGCCGAAGCGGGCGTCAGCCAATCCAGCGTAGTCAAGTTCGCGCAAAAACTGGGGTTTAAAGGGTTTCCTGCATTGAAACTGGCTATCAGCGAAGCGTTGGCCAGCAATCCTAATCCGCATTCCGTTCCCGTTCATAACCATATTCGCGGCGACGATCCGATGCGCCTGGTCGGGGAAAAATTAATTAAAGAGAATGTGGCGGCGATGCACGCCACGCTGGACGTTAACAGTGAAGAAAAGCTGTTAGAAAGCGTCACGATGCTGCGCCACGCCCGCCGTATTGTGACCACCGGGATTGGCGCCTCTGGGCTGGTGGCGCAAAATTTTGCCTGGAAGCTACTGAAGATTGGCATTAACGCGGTGGTTGAGCGCGATATGCACGCCCTGCTGGCGACGGTGCAGGCGCTGGCGCCGGAGGATCTGCTGCTGGCGATCTCTTATTCCGGGGAACGGCGCGAGCTGAACCTGGCGGCGGACGAAACATTACGCGCAGGCGCGAAGATCCTGGCCATTACCGGTTTTTCTCCCAACGCCTTGCAGCAGCGCGCCACCCGCTGTCTGTATACGATTGCTGAAGAGCAGGCGACGCGCAGCGCCGCTATCTCCTCGACACATGCGCAAATGATGTTGACCGACTTACTGTTTATGGCGCTGGTACAACAGGATTTAGAGCGGGCGCCGGAGCGTATTCGCCATAGCGAGGCGCTGGTAAAAAAACTGGTTTGAAAATGGCTCTTCCGCCTCATGCAGAAGAGCCATCAAGTTTATTGCGCTTCTTTAGCGTGAATCAATTGCGTCAGGAGTTTGTTAACCGGTACGGCAATATTGTTCTGAGCGCCGATTCGCGCAATCGCACCATTTAAATAGTCGATTTCGGTCAGTCGGCCTTTATGTAAATCCTGATGCATAGAAGGATAGTGGTGGCCGCTCTCACGCGGATCGAACACTTTCTTCACCGTATTCATCACCATTTGCTCAGTCAACGGAATATTCTGGCTGGCAGCAACTAACACAAACTCATCAACTACCGCTTGCGCTAAATCTAAAGCACCAGGCCGCTGACCAAATCCGCCGACATTACAATCCAGTAGCGCGCAATAGGTGTTCATTACGCTATTAAAGGCTGCTTTCTTCCAGATCGATAATAATACGTCAGGGCTTATTTCAGCATTCAATCCAGCGCTATTAAGGGTGGCAATGACCTTAGCCTCTTGAGCCGAATCATGGCTGGCAATCGGCTGCAGTTCAATCGTTCCGGTACCGGTGGCCATAATATGCCCAGCCCCCTCCAGTTCGCTGGACCATAACGTCACACCCGCATAGATTTTCTGCCGATCGACATATTTCTCCAGCGTTTCGATATTTCCCAGGCCGTTAGATAAAATCATCACTACTTTCGCGGCTGGCAGTAATGGCTTAATACGCTGTAACATGCTATCCAGCTGCATGGCTTTGGTAAACAGAATAACCAGCTCAAACTCCCCCTGGGATTCATCAGCCAACATAGCAGGGATGGGGTAATACTTCTGAGTCGTTTCCGTTTCGACAAACAACCCCTTGCTACGAATAGCGTCAACATGCTCCTGCCAGCTATCGATAAGCGTCACGTCGTGCCCGGCCTCCAGCAGCATATAGCCAAAACGACATCCCATAGCGCCTGCACCTGCGATTGCAATTTTCATTTTTATTTCCTTATTATCTGATTAATGAATTTTGGCTAAAACCGTTGCGACATATTTCTTCGTTATCAGGGTCAACACGACTCCAATAAGCAATAGCACCGTTGTCAAAATAAATACCGTATTGTAGCTTCCGGTATATTTTGCAATAGCGGACGTGACGTAAGGAGCAATAACCGCACCGACGGCAAAACCAAAATACATAAAGCCGTAGTTTAGTCCCTGGTTACGCATACCAAAATTCTGGCTGGTCAAGCCAGGGAAGATAACTAATATACCGGCATAAGCAAAGCCCACGCCCAGAGCGCTGAAATAGAATACCGAAGTATTACCGTTGAAGAACAACAATAGCAGCATGCAGACGCAGGTAAAAAGATAAACGATAACCAGAGTATTGTAGCCGCCTAATTTATCGGTTAACCCTCCCCAGAACAGGCGACCAATTGAGTTAAATATCGATACCAGGCTAACGACTAATGCACCGGACAGTAAACCGTACTGCGTCATACCAATTTGCGCAGAGCTTGAGCTAATTACCATCCCAGAGAACACGCCCAGCGCCAGAATCATAAACAACAGCCAGAAGCGCAGATCTTTCAGCATGTGCCGATAGTTTTTATCCATTGGCGATGCTTTAATTCCTCCGCTATCTTTTGCTGGCGCGCTACGAATAAAGAACTGGACGATAAAAATAACCACCAGATAAACAATACCCAGATATAACAACGCCCGACTAACATCGTGAGTTTGCGCCATAAAATATTCGGCCAGGCGGGTGCAAAGTAGCGTCCCGACGCCAACACCCGCCAGTACGATACCGCTGGCCAGACCGCGACGGTCGGGGAAAAATTTCAGAATATTATTAAGATTACCCGTAAAAGCCAGGCCCGATCCCAACCCGGCAATGACGCCGTAGGTTAAAAACAGCATGGGCAAATTATCCACAAACCCGGACAAGATAAAACCTAAAGAAAACAGGATACCGCCGATAACTATCGCCTGCTTTCCTTTACCATTGTCGATCATTCTCCCGCCCCAAATCATCGGTAAAGGAATGATCCCCATGTTGATAGAGAATGCTAACGCCAGCGTAGCCGGATCCCAATGATATTGCGCCATGAGTGGTGTTTTGAAATAGCTAAATGCGTAGACGCCCCCGAGCACAAAATTGATGCACACGTGAGCGGCAAGCATTCCCCAGCGGTTGATTGATGCCGACATAATTTTCCCTTTTTAAAATGCACTGATCACAGTTTAAAAAAAGCAAAATAGGCAAACAATTTGGTATTTTTTATAATCGTTATAACAAAACCCAATCGATTGGCATTAAATTTTAATGAATATCAAACAACTACATTCCTTCCTGATATTGTGTGATGAATTACATTATGGTCGGGCAGCCAGTCGCCTGTTTATCACTCAGCCATCATTAAGTCAGCAAATCAAACAACTTGAGTCATCACTTAAGACAATATTATTTAAGCGAAAAGGTAGAGGAATTAAATTAACAAAAGCAGGTATTATTTTGCAACGACACGCTAACAAAATAATGCTGGATTTAAAAAATGCAGAAAATGAACTTCTTCCCTATCAAGATCAACAGCGCGATACTATTTCAATCGGGGTGTCAGGCAGCTACCTGGTCCTGCCCGCTTTTCGCAACTTTATGGCGCACCATCCGGAAATATCTTTAAATGTTAAAGAGTTCTCAACTGAGCAAACCATTAAAAAGCTGACGGATAGCGCCGTTGATATTGGCATTGTTTATCGAATAGCGCTCCCTGCCCAGCTAAGCTCGACCATGCTGTTTGAAGATGAAATTATCGCTGCAATCCCACTTTCTCATCCTCTGGCGACACGCGAACGTCTGCATTTAAAAGATTTAAACGACCAACCCATTATCGTGCTTAATGACTCTCTGCTATTAAGAGGAATCATCACCACTGAATTTAATAACCGCAAAGTCGTTCCTAACGTCATCTGCGAACTGGATAACCACTACTCATGCCTTGAGTATGCCGAAGCGCAGATTGGCATCGCATTTATTACCCGCTCGCTAACCCATTTATCGACACCCAAAAATGTTCGCCTGGTTTCACTGGGCATCCCCGCATTCTTTATTCCTGTCATGCTGGTGCACAGTAATGACCTTTCACTGGATAACGCAACCATCTGCCTGCTCAAGCAGATCAAAAATTTTTACACTGTAGATAACAAATCAGCGCCAGAAAAGAGCTGGCCCGAGCAGAAAATAGGCGTATAATGCCCGCCCGATTTGTGTTGTTTCTGAGAATTTCCTGATGGCGCTGTTAATCACCAAAAAATGTATCAATTGCGATATGTGCGAGCCGGAGTGCCCGAATGAGGCGATTTCAATGGGCGACAGCATTTATGAGATTAACAGCGACAAATGCACCGAGTGTGTAGGCCATTACGAAACGCCGACCTGTCAGAAAGTCTGCCCAATCCCCAATACGATTTTGCAGGATCCCGCCCATGTCGAAAGCGAAGAACAGTTGTGGGATAAGTTTGTTCTGATGCATCACGCAGATAAACTGTAAGCGGGTTAACGCACTTCCAACGCAACAATGCCTGATGGCGCTATGCTTATCAGGCCGACAATATATCGGCCTGTAGGTCAGATAACGTGTTTACGCCGCCATCCGGCAAATCTAACTTTCCAGAATGACCGTAGCGCAGGCGTAATGGCGTTCATCGGCCAACGTGACATGCATGTGCGCCACACCGAGTTTTTCCGCCAGCGTTAACGCCTCGCCCCACAGCCGCAAACGTGGTTTTCCCAGCTCATCGTTAAACACTTCGAACTGATTAAACGCCAGACCGTTGCGGATGCCGGTGCCAAAAGCTTTCGCTGCCGCCTCTTTGACCGCAAAACGCTTGGCGAGAAAACGCACCGGCTGCTGATGCGTCTCCCAGATAGCCCACTCGTTGTCACTGAGCACACGCCTTGCCAGACGTTCGCCGGAACGGGAGATCACTGCCTCAATGCGGGCAATCTCTACAATATCCGTTCCCAGGCCGAGAATCGCCATTAGCCGCGCGCTTCCAGCATCAAACGTTTCATTTCAGCCACCGCCTCTTTCAGGCCCGTCATCACCGCCCGACCAATAATGGCATGACCGATATTAAGTTCGTGCATTTCCGGCAGCGCGGCAATAGCTTTGACGTTATGGTAGGTCAGGCCATGACCCGCATTTACTTTTAGCCCCAGGCGAGCCGCCAGGGTCGCGGCGCTGGCAATACGCGCCAGCTCTTTTGCCTGTTCCGCATCGGTTTCTGCGTTGGCGTAGCAGCCGGTATGGATTTCGATAAACGGCGCGCCGACTTCCGCCGCCGCGTTGATTTGCGTTTCATCGGCATCGATAAAGAGCGAAACCTGGATGCCAGCCGCCGCCAGGCGCGCACAGGCATCACGCATTTTATCGCGCTGTCCGGCCACATCCAGACCGCCTTCGGTGGTGACTTCCTGGCGTTTTTCCGGCACCAGACAACAGAAATGCGGCCTGGTTTCTACGGCGATCGCCAGCATCTCTTCGGTCACCGCCATCTCCAGATTCATACGCGTATGCAGCGTCTGACGCAGAATGCGCACATCGCGATCGGTAATGTGGCGACGATCTTCGCGCAGGTGTACGGTAATGCCGTCCGCGCCTGCCTGTTCAGCAATAAACGCCGCCTGTACCGGATCCGGATAGTCGGTGCCGCGCGCATTACGTAACGTGGCAATGTGGTCAATATTGACGCCTAACAGTAATTCAGCCATGACAATCCTCGTTAATCTTTCTTCGTTTTTACTGTGCGTTTGGGCATAAATTGCCGGAACAGCTCCCGGCTTTTTAACGGTTTTCCCCCAAGATACGGCTTTAATGCCATACGGGTAAAGCGTTTAGCGGCACGCAGGGTATCTACATCCGGGAATTCCCGCGCCTCCAGCGCTTTCAGGTGCCGTCCGGTAAAGGTGTTGTTATCGATGACGACGCTGGCGAAAAAGCCTTTTTCTTCGCGGTAACGGTAGGTCATGGTGTCATCCACCCGTTCGCCGCTGCCTGCACAGTGGGTGAAATTGACGCCATACCCCAGATGTCCCAGCAACGCCAGTTCGAAACGTCGCAACGCCGGTTCAGGCGAGCCGGTGGTTCCCGCCAGCGCCTGAATACAGTTCAGATAATCAAAAAAGAGTTCGGAGAAGCGCGTTTCATATTCCAGTACGCGAGAGAGGAGTTCGTTGATATACAGGCCGCTATAGAGCGTAATACCGCTTAACGGCAGCGCCAGAGAAACTGCCTCGGCGCTGCGCAGGGTTTTCACCTCGCCGCGTCCGCTGTAGCGTAGCAATAACGGCGTGAAAGGCTGTAACGCGCCTTTCAGATTGGAACGTTTAGATCGCGCGCCTTTGGCGACAAGGCGCACGCGCCCCGATTCTTCCGTGAAGACGTCCAGCATCAGGCTGGTTTCGCTCCAGGGGCGACTGTGCAGAACAAATGCGCGCTGCCACCCTTCCACGCGGTGTTAACTCACAGATCGTCTACGTAACCGAGACTGCGCAGAGCGCGTTCGTCATCGGCCCAGCCGGATTTCACTTTCACCCACAATTCCAGGTGTACCGGCGCTTCAAACATCTCCTGCATGTCTTTACGCGCTTCAATACCAATGGTTTTGATTTTGGCACCTTTGTTGCCAATCACCATCTTCTTCTGCCCTTCGCGCTCGACGAGGATCAGCCCGTTGATATCATAGCCGCCGCGTTCGTTGGTAACAAAACGTTCAATCTCAACGGTAACGGAATACGGCAGCTCGGCGCCGAGAAAACGCATCAGCTTTTCACGGATGATTTCAGACGCCATAAAGCGCTGAGAGCGATCGGTGATGTAATCTTCCGGGAAGTGGTGAATAGCTTCCGGTAAATGTTTACGCACGATACCGGCAATGGTATCGACGTTCATACCCGTTTCAGCAGAGATCGGTACGATATCAAGAAAGTTCATCTGGCTTGCCAGGAACTGGAGGTGCGGCAGCAAATCGGCTTTTTCCTGCACGTTATCCACCTTGTTAACGGCGAGAATAACCGGCGCTTTGCCATCGCGCAGTTTGTTCAGGACCATTTCGTCGTCCGGCGTCCAACGGGTGCCTTCCACAACGAAAATCACCAGCTCAACGTCGCCAATCGAACTGCTCGCCGCCTTATTCATCAAACGGTTAATGGCGCGCTTTTCTTCCATATGCAGTCCCGGGGTATCGACATAGATTGCCTGATACGGGCCTTCGGTATGAATACCGACAATGCGGTGGCGCGTGGTCTGCGCTTTACGGGAAGTGATCGAAATCTTCTGCCCAAGCAGTTTGTTCAGCAAGGTGGATTTGCCAACGTTCGGACGCCCGACGATGGCAATAAATCCGCAGTAAGTTTTGTCAGTGCTCATTCCAACTCCAGTTTTTTCAGCGCCTGTTCGGCGGCAGCCTGCTCCGCCTTACGACGGCTGGAACCCGTGCCAACCACCGGTTCGCTCAGGCCGCTGACCTGGCAGTGGATAGTAAATTCCTGATCGTGCGCCTCGCCGCGTACCTGCACAACCAGGTAAGATGGCAGCGGCAGATGGCGGCCCTGCAAATACTCCTGCAAGCGCGTTTTAGGATCTTTTTGTTTATCGCCCGGACTTATCTCATCCAGACGGGTTTTATACCAGTTAAGGATTAACTGCTCGACGGTCTGGATATTGCTATCGAGAAATACTCCGCCGATTAACGCTTCCACGGTGTCCGCCAGAATGGACTCCCGACGGAATCCGCCGCTTTTTAATTCGCCCGGCCCTAAACGCAGGCACTCGCCTAAATCAAACTCACGGGCTAATTCCGCCAGCGTATTACCACGTACCAACGTGGCGCGCATACGGCTCATATCTCCCTCATCCACCCGTGGAAAACGGTGATAAAGCGCGTTAGCGATAACGAAGCTCAGGATTGAATCGCCTAAAAACTCCAGGCGTTCGTTATGTTTACTGCTGGCGCTGCGGTGAGTCAATGCCTGCTGCAACAGCTCCTGATGATTAAAAGTGTAGCCCAGCTTCCGTTGAAGCCGATTAATTACGATGGGGTTCATGCGATACCAATAAATGAATGCGTCAACAATCCAGCACACGAAACAGACCTGATACACGTCATCTGTCCTGCCGCATCGCTGCAGCGGAAAGAAGGTTGTCTATAACCAACGCTGTTTCGTGTGCCGTGGCGACCAAACGGCGCCAACCTAAAACTTCGGGGGAATATTCTATACACAACGACAGGGGATGTCGTTAGTCTGAGGGAATTTATCCAGGAAATAATTCACGCTGCCGCTAAAAAGACGGCAGCGTGAACGATCATTTCGTCACAGTTAGTGAATACCGCCGATACGACTCAGGCGTACGCCTGTCGGCCACTCCCCTTCCTGCTTGTCAAAGCTCATCCAGATAGCGACCGCTTTACCGACCAGATTCGCTTCCGGAACAAATCCCCAGTAACGGCTATCCGCACTGTTATCGCGGTTGTCGCCCATCATGAAATATTGTCCCGGTGGTACAACCCAGGTCGCCAGCGGTTGTCCTGGCTGTTGGTAATACATGCCCAACTGATCCTGGGCTATCGGCACCATCAGGATGCGGTGCGTTACATCGCCTAACGTCTCTTTACGTTCGGTCAGGCGAATGCCGTTTTCTTTTGTCTCGTTTAGCGGAACCTCAAAGAAACCGCTGGTCGCTTCTCCACCGTTACGGCGGGCAAAAGTCTGTACAAAATCGCTCGGCTCAACGTTAGAGTAGGTAACCGGCAGCGCATTTTCGCACGCCTGACCGGAGCTACAGCCAGGCTGAATCGTCACCTCTTTTGCAACCGGATCATAAGTGATTTTATCGCCCGGCAAACCGACGGCGCGTTTGATGTAATCTAACTTAGGATCTTCCGGATATTTAAATACCACAATATCCCCGCGCTTTGGATGACCGGTTTCAATCAGGGTTTTCTGGTAGATCGGATCTTTAATGCCGTAGGCAAATTTTTCCACCAGAATAAAATCGCCGATAAGCAGTGTCGGCATCATTGAGCCTGACGGGATCTGAAAGGGTTCATAAAGAAATGAACGAACGATCAGAACGATCGCCAGAACCGGGAAAACCGACGCCCCGGTCTCCAGCCAGCCCGGCTTAGGCGCCACTTTATTGAGCGTAGCGTTATCCAGCGCATCTCCCGACGCCGTTTGCGCGGCAGCCTGGCGCGCCCGACGTTTTGGCGCGAAAACAAACTTATCAACGCACCATAAAATGCCCGTCACCAGTGTGGCTATCACCAGAATCAGGGCAAACATGTTCGCCATGCCAACTCCTTAGGGATTATTTATTGTCTTTACCGACATGCAGAATGGCTAGGAACGCCTCCTGAGGCAGCTCGACGTTACCGATCTGCTTCATGCGTTTCTTACCTTCTTTCTGTTTCTGCAGCAGTTTTTTCTTACGACTGATATCACCGCCGTAGCACTTCGCCAGCACGTTTTTACGTAACTGTTTTACCGTCGAACGGGCAATAATATGCGTACCAATCGCCGCCTGAATCGCGATATCAAACTGCTGGCGTGGGATCAAATCTTTCATCTTCTCCACCAGCTCGCGACCACGGCTTTGCGAGTTATCGCGGTGCGTGATCAGCGCCAGCGCATCGACACGCTCGTTGTTGATTAACACATCAACACGCACCATATCGGAAGCCTGGAAGCGCTTGAAGTTATAATCCAGAGACGCATAGCCGCGCGACGTCGATTTCAGACGGTCAAAGAAGTCGAGCACCACTTCCGCCATCGGGATTTCATAGGTCAACGCGACCTGGTTACCGTGATACACCATGTTAGTTTGTACGCCGCGTTTCTCAATACACAGCGTAATAACGTTACCTAAATAGGCTTGTGGTAACAGCATATGACATTCGGCGATAGGCTCGCGCAGTTCATAAATGTTATTCAACGGCGGCAGCTTGGAGGGGCTATCAACATAGATAGTCTCTTTCGCCGTTGTTTCTACTTCATAAACCACGGTCGGCGCAGTGGTGATCAGATCCAGATCGTATTCGCGTTCCAGACGCTCCTGAATGATCTCCATGTGCAACAGGCCGAGGAAGCCGCAGCGGAAACCAAAACCCAGCGCCGAGGAGCTTTCCGGTTCATAAAACAGTGAGGCGTCGTTCAGGCTTAGCTTGCCGAGCGCGTCGCGGAAACTTTCATAATCGTCGGAGCTGACCGGGAACAGACCTGCATAGACCTGCGGTTTCACCTTCTTAAAGCCCGGCAACGCTTTTTCCGCTGGGTTACGCGCTGAGGTTAAGGTATCGCCAACCGGCGCACCGAGGATATCTTTAATGGCGCAGACCAGCCAGCCTACTTCGCCGCACTTCAGCTCGGTACGATCAACCTGTTTCGGCGTGAAGATCCCCAGGCGGTCAGCGTTGTAGGTCTGCCCGGTACTCATCACTTTAATTTTGTCGCCTTTACGCATGGTGCCGTTTTTAATACGCACCAGCGATACCACGCCCAGGTAGTTATCGAACCAGGAGTCAATAATCAGCGCCTGCAGCGGGCCGTCCGGATCGCCTTGCGGCGGCGGGATATCGCGCACCAGGCGTTCCAGAACATCCGTCACGCCGACACCCGTTTTGGCGGAGCAGCGTACCGCGTCCGTCGCATCGATACCGACAATGTCTTCGATTTCTTCCGCCACACGCTCCGGATCGGCGGCTGGCAGGTCAATCTTGTTAAGCACCGGCACCACTTCAAGATCCATTTCCATCGCGGTGTAGCAGTTCGCCAACGTTTGCGCTTCTACGCCCTGGCCGGCATCCACCACCAGCAGCGCGCCCTCGCAGGCGGCTAACGAACGGGAAACTTCATAGGAAAAGTCAACGTGTCCCGGCGTGTCGATAAAGTTCAGTTGATAAGTTTCACCATCAGACGCTTTAAAATCCAGCGTCACACTCTGGGCTTTAATAGTAATACCGCGCTCACGCTCAAGATCCATCGAATCAAGTACCTGAGCTTCCATTTCACGGTCAGACAGGCCACCGCAGATTTGGATAATACGGTCAGACAGCGTCGATTTACCGTGGTCAATGTGAGCAATGATCGAAAAGTTACGTATGTTCTTCATAGAGATAAATTATTATGCCTTACGCCTGGTTGACCAGACTTTAGAGGTCGCTGTTCTGAGCTTAACGTCTGTTTTAACTGAAACGCCGCATTCTACACTACAACGCTAAGGCGAGGAAATGTTCATAGTGTAAGGAGAACGGGAACTGGAAAACGCCTCGCTTTTTTCCTGTAAAACACCGCAACGCAGGAAAAGCGCATGCTTATCGGGACAACAACCCAACGCGGCAGGTGTACCGTTGGGCAAAACGTTTACTGGCGCGTTTCGATTGAGGTAGTTTCGACGCGAACAAGGTCCGGCGGGAGGGCAACGTTTAAAATCACCGGCTGCCAGGCGTCGCGCTCCGCCAGTTTTCGGGAATAGCCGCGGGCAACCAGAAAACCGCCCACGCCGCCCAACACGGCCCCGCTTAATGCGGCAAGGTCAGATCCAAACAGCATCTGAAAAAGCGCCGCACAAAGAAATAGCCCCGCTAAAGGCGACATATAGACCAGCATCGCCGAACCTAAAAGGCTTTTTTCGGCGATGCCCAACTCGACTTTCTGCCCCGGCGCCAGCGGCTCCGCGCTTGGCACAACAATGGTATGCGTGGTTTGCGGCCCTAATTTATTCAGCACGCGACTGCCGCATCCCGCACGGGAGGCGCAGCTGCTGCATGACGCTTTAACGTCGCAGCTCACCACCGCCTGACCATTCTGCCAGGAGACAACGGTTGCCCACTCTTTAATCATTGTACTGCCCTGAATTTGATACTGTCGGCAATGCGCTTCGCCGTTTGCGGCGGAAGCTCGCCGACAATGGTGATTTCCGCGTTGTCGCGAACGCTGCTATAAACCGTTCGGCGCCCGGTGCGCAGCATCTGATCGCTGCTGTTTTGCGTCGCCCGGTTCACATTGACGGAAAAGCTAAACAGACCGTCAGAATAAAGCCGCGATTCGATAGGCAGGTTATCCATCGTCGGCAACGGACGACGGCTGCTGGAAACTTCGCTAAAGCCTTGCGGCACCCAGGATGGACTCCAGTTAAATTTCGTTTTTTCGCCACCGGGAACAGAAAGCAGCGGCGGCAGATTCGCCTTCGCCAGCGCCTGCATGTTGCTGCCGATATCCTGACTCACCGTGAACGCAATAACGCGGAACTGCTCCAGCGTCTCGCCATCGCGATCCAGCAGATCAACGCGCATCGGTAGTTTGGTGTCCATGTCCATCCAGACGATATAGCTGTAACGCGTACCATCGCGCGCCACAACGCGGATAACTTCGCACAATCTGTCTGCGATACGGGTGCGTCCGACGGAAATAAAGTCGTAGTAAGGCGCCAGACGCTTGAAGTCGGTGTAAATCAGGGAAGGCAGAGAATCGACAATATAATCACCGTTCAGGGTGAACGGCTCAAGGCCCGGTTCAAAATAACTGATTTCATTACCACGTTGTACGACCTCCCGGCGGGGACCGTCCAACTGTAGCAATTGCGCAAGCGGGCGACTATCCAGGCGTGCGTGTCGATAACGCAGAGATTCAACGCCTTGTTTCGTGATGCTGACGAATGACAGCTCGTAATTCAGTGACTGACTGGCGATGTTCATCTGCTGCAATAACGCCCCGGACGCAGGGTCGGCCGAGGCGTTTACTGAGAAGAACAGGCTAGCCGCCACAAGGGACATGGCAAACCAAAGTTGCTTCATTACTGCGATTGCGTTCCTAAAGTTTGGATTCCTGGCACCTGTACCGCGGCTTGCTGGGTTTGCGCCTGCTCAAACTGAAGCTGTTCGGAGTGCAGTCGGCGCTGCAGTTCATAGTCCTGCAACATGGCATTAATGCGACGACGCTGCTCCTGTACCTGCTGTTGCTGACTGCCGACAGGCGCTGCTTCAGAAGGCACTCCCAGACTTACCGGGCTGGCTTTCCCCATCATAGGCAGGGTATTGAAAACCGGCGTTTCAGGTTGTTGGGATGTTTCAGATTGCCCATTATAGTGCTGGACACCGACGATAACTGCAAGTGAAACGCACGCCGCCACGCCCATTTGGGTAAGCTGCGCCGCCCACGGACGCACTTTTTTCCAGAACGGCATTTTCTGCCATTGCTGCGGAGCGGGTTGGGCCTCAGGGATTAATGGCGACACCTGACGTACTGGCTCGTTTTCAATAGCGGCCATCACGCGAGCGGATATATCGAAATGGAGAACGTCAGGCGTATCCCCCCGCATTGAATCGCGGATCAGGTGATAACTCTCCCAGGTTTTCTGCATTTCCGGGTCGTGCGTAAGCGCTTTGAGCAGCTCACTATCCAACGTTTCGCCATCCATCAAAGCGGAAAGTTTTTCTTTCTGCATGCCTAATACCTTTTCCAGTATCCCGCTATCGTCAACGCCTGATAAGCGGTTGAACTTTATTATCAATAGCTTCCCGCGCCCGGAAGATACGTGAACGCACCGTCCCCACCGGACAATCCATGATAGCCGCTATCTCTTCATAGCTCAGGCCATCCAGCTCCCGTAAGGTGATTGCCATACGTAAATCTTCCGGGAGGGACTCAATAGTTCGGAAAACTATCTGTCTCAGTTCTTCTGACAACATTAAGTTCTCAGGGTTCGAAATTTCTTTCAGCGCGCCGCCGCTTTCAAAGTTTTCTGCTTCAATCGCGTCTACATCACTGGAAGGCGGACGACGCCCCTGCGCAACCAGGTAGTTCTTCGCGGTATTGACCGCAATGCGATACAACCAGGTATAAAAAGCGCTATCCCCCCGGAAAGAATCCAGCGCGCGATAGGCCTTAATAAATGATTCCTGTACGACATCGGGAACGTCGCCCGATGGCACATAGCGGGAAACCAGACTCGCCACTTTATGCTGGTAGCGCACTACCAGTAAGTTAAAGGCTTTCTGATCTCCCTTCTGGACCCGTTCAACCAGGACCTGGTCCGTTAACTGCTCGCTCATCCGAGGTAATGTCTCCCCAAACCAAATTTCCACGCGCTTTCGAAACGCCACTCCATAAGCCGCACTATGAGCAAGCAACAGGTTAGAGTGTCTATGTTTCGTAAAGTTCCGTTACGCATTTGTTTTTGTTTGTCATGTTGTAGACAGGTCTTATCTTCCATTATAAGTCTACAGATGCTGAACAACGCACTATCTGTACAGAAATGCCCATTTCGTCGTTTGCAGAGTAACCTAACAGCATCTTTATTTCACTACAAAATCCGACGCTAACACCCTGCCCTATAAAATATTTTTTGCCGTTTATCTCTCGCCGTATTTTTATTTTATGTTTAATAAGCACAACACCAGCGAAATCATCACGTGCTTTTTAGCGCCATATAGTGCTAATCTGCCGCAACCGTGTTTAGTAAATTAAACAAAAACCATAATGACAACTCCTGAACTGTCCTGTGATGTGTTAATTATCGGCAGCGGCGCGGCCGGACTCTCGCTGGCGCTGCGTCTGGCTGAAAAACATAAGGTTATCGTCCTGAGTAAAGGGCCGGTGAGCGAGGGCTCCACGTTTTATGCGCAGGGCGGTATTGCCGCCGTGTTTGATGAAACCGACAGTATTGCGTCGCATGTCGAAGATACGCTGATTGCCGGCGCCGGAATTTGCGATCGCCACGCGGTGGAGTTTGTCGCCAGCAACGCTCGTACCTGCGTGCAGTGGCTTATCGATCAGGGCGTGCTGTTTGATACGCATGTCCAGCCAAACGGCAAGGAGAGCTATCATCTCACGCGTGAAGGCGGCCATAGCCATCGCCGTATCCTTCATGCCGCTGACGCTACCGGAAAGGAAGTCGAAACCACGTTGGTCAGTCGGGCGCAAAATCATCCTAATATTCAGGTGCTGGAACGCAGCAACGCCGTTGATTTAATTATTTCCGATAAAATGGGTCTGCCGGGGCCTCGCCGGGTCGTCGGCGCCTGGATCTGGAATCGCAATAAAGAGTGGGTTGAAACCTGTCATGCGAAGTCGGTGGTGCTGGCGACCGGCGGCGCCTCAAAGGTGTATCAATATACCACTAACCCGGATATTTCCTCCGGCGACGGTATCGCGATGGCCTGGCGCGCGGGCTGTCGGGTCGCTAATCTGGAATTTAACCAGTTTCATCCCACCGCCCTTTATCACCCGCAGGCGCGTAATTTTCTCCTTACCGAAGCGCTGCGCGGCGAAGGCGCATACCTTAAACGTCCGGACGGTTCACGGTTTATGCCGGACGTTGACGAACGCGGGGAACTGGCGCCGCGCGATATTGTCGCCCGCGCTATTGACCATGAGATGAAACGACTCGGCGCAGACTGTATGTTTCTCGATATCAGCCACAAGCCTGACGATTTTGTCCGCCAACACTTCCCGATGATCTATGCGAAACTGCTCGATTTGGGGATGGATTTAACCAAAGAACCGATTCCCGTTGTTCCTGCCGCGCACTATACCTGCGGCGGCGTGGTCGTCGATGATTATGGTCGTACCGATGTAGACGGCTTATATGCCATTGGCGAAGTCAGTTACACCGGCCTGCACGGCGCTAACCGTATGGCGTCCAACTCGTTGCTGGAATGCTTAGTGTACGGCTGGTCCGCGGCAATGGATATCGACAGGCGAATGCCTTCTGTCCACAGCGTTGACGTCCTTCCCGCCTGGGATGAAAGCCGCGTGGAGAACGCCGATGAGCGGGTGGTGATTCAGCATAACTGGCATGAACTGCGCCTGCTGATGTGGGACTATGTGGGCATTGTGCGCACGACGAAACGGCTGGAGCGCGCCCTACGGCGTATTACTATGTTGCAACAAGAGATTGACGAATATTACGCCAACTTTCGCGTCTCGAATAATTTACTGGAGCTGCGCAATCTGGTGCAAGTGGCCGAACTGATTGTGCGTTGCGCGATGATGCGTAAAGAGAGCCGGGGGCTGCACTTTACGCTGGATTATCCGCAACAACTGGCTGAATCAGGCCCATCGATCCTTTCGCCGTTAACGCCTCACATAAACAGATAAAATGCCTGGGTCAGCGCCGTATAACTTTCAGAATAATGCTGGTCTGACCCGCGAATTACTAATCTGTCGCTAAAGCACTCTCCGGCTTGCGGGGAGAATGCGAGCAAAACCCGGTGCGGCAAGCGCGCTTCGTTTTCCGCAACGTCAGTACGTAATCGCAAATGCCATCCCATGTTGAGCGCTTGCTGTGTAAAAGCGTTATCTATTTGTTCCGGCAAGACTACGCAAAAAAAGCCGTCTTCGGTAATACAATCCGCCGCAATAGCCAATAACGTCTGGTGATCCAGCGTAGCGGTGTAACGCGCCTGCTCCCGCTGCGGCGTGGCGCATTCCACACCGGGTTCGTAATAAGGCGGGTTGCTGATAATAAGATCAAAGCGTACCGTCTGGCGAGGCGCCCAACGCTGAATATCGTCAGTATGCACCGTTATTCGATGCGGCCAGGGAGAGTGAGCAACGTTTTCCTGCGCTTGCATGGCAGCCCCGGCATCCAGTTCCACGGCGTCAATAGGCACATTGTCATCCGTCCGCTGCGCCAGCATTAACGCCAGTAGACCGCTTCCAGTACCGATATCCAGAATTCGCTTTACATCCGCGACCGGTGCCCACGCCCCGAGTAAAATACCGTCAGTTCCCACTTTCATCGCACACCGATCGTGTGCGACAAAAAACTGTTTAAACGTAAATCCGTTACGACGAAGAACGGAGCCAGACTGAGACATGTAAAAACAACCTTGCAAAAAACGGCGACAGCGCCGGGTGAAAACAATACCTGAGAAGGGATATCCATACAAACAGATGAAGATTGTGGCCGTAACGTCTATAATCAGCGCCCCACACAGAGGTAGAACATGACTGTAACGACTTTTTCCGAACTTGAACTCGACGAAAGCCTGCTGGATGCCCTCCAGGATAAAGGTTTCACTCGCCCGACCGCCATTCAGGCTGCCGCCATTCCGCCTGCGCTCGATGGCCGTGATGTACTCGGTTCTGCGCCGACAGGCACCGGTAAAACGGCGGCATATCTGCTGCCGGCGTTGCAGCACCTGCTCGACTTTCCGCGTAAAAAATCGGGGCCGCCGCGTATTCTGATCCTGACGCCAACCCGCGAACTGGCAATGCAAGTTGCCGATCACGCTCGTGAACTGGCTAAGCATACTCATCTGGATATCGCCACGATTACCGGCGGCGTGGCCTATATGAACCATGCTGAAGTGTTTAGCGAAAACCAGGATATCGTGGTCGCCACAACGGGCCGTCTGCTGCAATATATAAAAGAAGAGAACTTTGACTGCCGGGCGGTTGAAACACTGATCCTTGACGAAGCTGACCGGATGCTCGACATGGGCTTCGCTCAGGACATTGAACATATCGCTGGTGAGACCCGCTGGCGTAAACAGACGATGCTGTTCTCCGCCACGCTGGAAGGCGATGCGATTAAAGATTTTGCCGAGCGTCTGCTGGAAGACCCGGTTGAGGTTTCCGCCAATCCGTCAACCCGCGAGCGTAAGAAAATTCACCAGTGGTACTACCGTGCCGACAATTTCGAACATAAAGTTGCGCTGTTGAAGCACCTGCTAAAACAAGACGATGCAACCCGTTCTATCGTGTTTGTACGTAAACGTGAACGCGTCCATGAACTGGCTGAAACGCTGCGTCTGGCCGGGATCAACAATTGCTATCTTGAAGGCGAGATGGCACAGATCAAACGTAACGAAGGTATTAAGCGTCTCACCGACGGTCGTGTTAACGTGCTGGTCGCGACCGACGTCGCGGCACGCGGGATTGATATTCCTGACGTTAGCCACGTCATTAACTTCGACATGCCGCGCAGTGGCGATACCTATCTGCATCGCATTGGTCGTACAGGCCGTGCGGGTCGCAAAGGCACTGCAATCTCGCTGGTAGAAGCCCACGACCATCTGTTGCTGCTGAAAATCGGTCGCTACATCGAAGAGCCGCTAAAAGCGCGCGTCATTGATGAGCTTCGCCCGACCACGCGTGCGCCCAGCGAAAAGCTGACCGGCAAACCGTCGAAAAAAGTGCTGGCGAAACGCGCCGAGAAGAAAAAAGAGAAAGAAAAAGAGAAGCCGCGCGTGAAGAAACGTCACCGCGATACAAAAAATATCGGTAAGCGCCGCAAGCCAAGCGGTACGAAAATGCAGGAGCAATCCAGCGAAGAGTGATGATAATGCCGGGTTCGTTAACCCGGCATTTTTTTATCTTCCACAGTAAAACACGCCTCCATACACTGCATAAATATCTGCATTGCCGGGCTGACCGCTTTCCCGGCATGATGGGCGCACAGCGCCATGATCGATAGCGACGGCGCGCCAAACGGCAGCTCTTTCAACTGACCGGTACTAAGTTCTCGTTCAACGGTAAAACGTGGTAAAAAGCTGATGCCCAGGTTAGCAGCCACACACTGTTTAATGCTTTCAATACTCCACAGTTCAATGGTGTTTTCCAGCGTAATCCGCCTCTGCCGTAGCGTACTTTCAAACAGCTGGCGGAAGACACATTGCGGTTCATTGATGATGAAGCTACAGGGAATATGCTGATCTGGCTGCGTAAAATCAGCATCCTGTAGCAGTGGAGAGGCCACCAGCGCCAGCGACTGCTCCCCCAGTTGCTGCATCGTGAGCGCATCATCATTACCTACGCGATAAAAAACGCCCAGATCGACCTCGTCATTCAGCAACGCATCACGTATTACATAGCAATTCAGCGACTGTAGCGACAATCTGACATTCGGCGCTCGCAGCTTAAATCGTTGTAAAACCTGCGGCATTTTGTACGCCAGTAAGGTTTCACCTGTCGCCACGCGCAGCTCTCCGCCGGGTTCCGCATCCTGTCTTGCGGCTTCACGAATCGACTCCATCACACGCGTCAGTTCATGGATATGCGGCATCAGCTTTTTCCCCTCATTGGTCAGGCACATTCGGCGCCCTATTTTCTCGAACAGTTGCAGGGAAAACTCACGTTCAAGCTGTTGAATATGAAAAGTTACCGTCGACTGAGTACAGCACAGCTTTTGCGAAGCCCGCAGAAACGAGCCCTCTTCCACTACCGTTTTCAGCGTAATAAACCGACGCAGATCCATAACCACCAACCTATCGAAAATCTCGAATTCAGAATTAAAAAACATTCATTTTTTTAAATATTTCATATCGGGTACTGTCTGCTAAAACAGAGGAGATGACAAGTGACACCGATGCTTTTAAGCGCTTTCTGGACTTATACATTAATCACCGCCCTTACCCCCGGCCCAAACAATATTCTCGCGCTTAGCGCAGCAACTGCACATGGTTTTCGGCAGAGTATTCGTGTACTGGCAGGTATGAGTCTGGGATTTTTGGTCGTCATGCTGCTGTGCGCCGGGATCGCGTTTTCCCTTGCGGTTATCGATCCGGCAATCATTCATTTACTCAGTTGGGTGGGGGCTGCGTATATCCTGTGGCTGGCGTGGAAAATTGCCACCAGTCCAGCGGCGGATGAAAACGCCAGACCAAAACCGGTTGGCTTTTGGGTAAGCTTTGGCCTGCAGTTTGTGAACGTCAAAATTATTCTGTACGGCATTACCGCTCTGTCTACATTTGTTTTACCGCAAACGCAGGCGCTGAATTGGGTCATCGGCGTCAGTATATTGCTGGCATTGATCGGCACGTTCGGTAATGTGTGTTGGGCGCTGGCGGGACATCTGTTTCAGCGGGCGTTTCGCCATTATGGTCGCCAGTTAAATATCATTCTGGCGTTACTGCTGGTGTACTGCGCGGTGCGGATTTTTTACTGACCCAAATAAAACAAAAGCGGAAAAGGCCCGGCCTCTTCCGCTTGTTATTACCGGATAAGCCTTACAGGCTTTCGGTAAAGGTACGAGCGATAACGTCGCGCTGCTGTTCCGGCGTCAGGGAGTTAAAACGCACCGCATAACCAGAAACACGAATAGTCAGCTGCGGGTATTTTTCCGGATGCTTAACCGCGTCTTCCAGAGTTTCGCGACGCAGAACGTTAACGTTCAGATGCTGACCGCCTTCAACGCGTACTTCCGGTTTAACTTCCATCGGAATTTCACGGTATTCAATCTCGCCCAGTTTGCTGACAGCCACAACTTCATCTTCAGCAAAGCCGGATTTTGCAACGATGCAGCGCGCTTCGCCTTTTTCGCTGTCCAGCAGCCAGAAGGAATTCAGCAGGTCGTCGTTAGCGGCTTTAGTAATCTGGATACCTGTAATCATGTGATGCCTCCCCAGGCAAAATTATTTGATTTCGGTCGGCCTAATCCCGGCCAATTGGTAAAACCATTGTTGCTTGAGTGTATATATACCCTTCGATCACCCTTCATTCTTTGATTTAAATCAATAAAAACCACACCATAAAAAGGGTGATGAAGGGAATTTATTGTTTTACATCAACTTACACCATTCATACCTATAAACTTTTTACATAAATTTTCAACTATCTTTTGTAGGTAACCGTTTTTGTAGCACGCAGGATTTTGCACTGCAGAAAGAAGCAGTTAAGCTAAGGGAACTGGAAATTCGCAGGAGAGCGAGATGGCGACTGAGTTAACCTGGCACGATGTGCTGGCTGATGAGAAACAGCAACCTTACTTTATCAATACGCTTCACACTGTTGCTGGCGAGCGTCAGTCGGGTATCACGGTCTACCCGCCGCAAAAAGATGTGTTTAACGCCTTTCGTTTCACGGAACTGGGCGACGTTAAGGTGGTGATCCTGGGACAAGATCCTTACCACGGCCCCGGCCAGGCACATGGTCTTGCTTTTTCCGTGCGTCCTGGGATCGCTCCCCCGCCGTCATTAGTGAATATGTACAAAGAGCTGGAAGCCTCCATTCCCGGCTTTGTTCGCCCCGCGCACGGTTATCTGGAAAGCTGGGCGCGCCAGGGCGTACTGTTACTGAATACGGTGCTCACGGTACGGGCAGGCCAGGCGCACTCTCATGCCAGCCTGGGGTGGGAAACCTTTACGGATAAAGTGATAAGCCTGATTAACCAACACCGCGAAGGGGTCGTCTTCCTGCTGTGGGGCTCGCACGCCCAGAAGAAAGGCGCGATTATTGATCCACAGCGCCACCATATTCTGAAAGCTCCGCATCCCTCGCCACTCTCTGCGCACCGCGGATTTTTTGGCTGTAACCATTTTGCGCTAACGAACCAATGGCTGGAACAACACGGCGAGAAAACTATCGACTGGACGCCAGTATTACCGGCTGAGAGTGAATAACGTTGGCGACTCGCCGTTTTATCGCCCGGATAACGGCGCGAAAGCGCCTTGTCTGACCGGGCGGTAGAAAGTACATCATTGGCCCGGCGCGCGTTGCGTCACCGGGCTGCAGCCCTTACGCTTTATTCTGTCGCCACCACTCGGCGAGCAGTACGCCTGTCGCAACCGACACATTCAGGCTTTCCACGTTCCCGGTGCCGTTAATTTTCACGCACAGATCGTCGGGTTCGCGCGCCGCTTCCGGCAGGTAGTCATATTCACGGCCTAAGACCAGCACCATCTTTTCCGGCAGGGTCGTACTAAAGAGCGTCTGACCGCGATCGCTGGACGTCGTCACCACGGTGTACCCCGCCTGACGAAAATCATCCAGTACGTCAACAATGCTTTCACCAGTGATCGGCTGGACATGCTCCGCCCCGCCTTCCGCGGTACGAATCGCCGCGCCGGACTCCAGCAACGCCGCATCCTGTACCACCACGCCTTTCACGCCGAAGTGCGCGCAGCTACGCATCATGCCGCCCAGATTATGCGGGTTAGCGACATCTTCCAACGCCAGCACGCAGTCTTGATCCGCCGCCTGCTTTACCCATTGCTTAACGGTCGTACCGTTACGCTTTTTAATCAGGAAACACACGCCGCCGTGGTGCTCAGTCCCGGAAGCTTTTGCCAGTTCGGCTTCATCCACCACATGGTAGGCTTTACGATTCGCCGCCATCCAGCGCAGCGCCTCTTTAAAACGCGGCGTTACGCTTTGGATAAACCATGCGCGCACGATGGCGTCAGGACGGCTCTGGAATAGCGCCTGGCAGGCATTTTCGCCGTAGACGCGCGTCTCTTCCGCACGCTGGCGACGCAAAACTTCAGGGTCGATAAAACTTTTACCGCTAATACCACCATGATCGACTTTCTCAGGCGTTTCATCGCCTGGCGCGCGGGACACGGTGCGCCACGGCGAAGTTTCATGTTTACGGTCACGGCTCTGATTATTTCGCTCATCACGGGCGGGGCGACGTCCACCGTCAGTGCGAGACTTTGCTGGGCGGCCTCCCCCTTTCCCGGTACGCGGGTTATGGGTGCGTTTATCAGAGTCATCATCACTACGGACATACATCACTTTGACTTTGCCGCTTTTGTTTTTTAATTCATCGTTCATGCTTTTCTCCACCAGCGCAGCGCGAAGCGCGAAGATTACCCGATGTGCATCCGGTTAGCCATGATTTCGTTTAAAAGCTTGCGACTATTGTACTCATTGAATAAAACACATTGTTGTTTAGCACAGACTCCTCGATAATATGTAACATTATAGAAACATCCCGCGCGTAGCGGGACGTCTTCCGACGTATTCAGAGGTTAGCTATGAACACCGTTTGTACCCATTGTCAGGCCATTAACCGCATCCCCGACGATCGGCTTCAGGATGCGGCAAAATGTGGACGCTGCGGTCATGAGTTGTTTGACGGAGAAGTCATTAATGCGACCGGCGAAACGCTGGACAAACTGTTGAAGGACGATCTTCCAGTGGTGATCGACTTTTGGGCCCCCTGGTGCGGCCCTTGCCGTAACTTTGCGCCAATCTTCGAGGATGTCGCAGAAGAGCGCAGCGGTAAAGTCCGTTTCGTCAAAGTAAATACCGAGGCGGAACGGGAACTCAGCGCCCGTTTCGGTATTCGCAGCATCCCGACGATTATGATTTTTAAACATGGACAGGTGGTCGATATGCTTAATGGCGCAGTGCCTAAAGCGCCTTTCGACAGCTGGCTGAACGAAGCGCTGTAAACGCCACGGGGCGCATCTTGTGCCCCGTTTTCACCTCTGCCACAATAGCGTTTTTCTCCGCAAACGCTTTCTATGACCAATAACGCTGTCCTTCAGTTACGCGCCGAACGGCTTGCGCGCGCTACACGCCCTTTTCTTGCCAGAGGCAATCGGGTTCGCCGCTGTCAACGCTGCCTGCTGCCGCTAAAATCTTGCCTGTGTGATACGTTAACGCCTTCTCAGGCGAAAAGCCGTTTTTGTCTGGTCATGTTTGACACTGAACCGATGAAACCCAGCAATACCGGCCGGCTGATAGCCGATATTTTGCCGGATACCGCGGCGTTTCAGTGGTCGCGTACCGAGCCGCCGCAGGCGTTGCTGGAGCTGGTACGGCATCCGGATTATCAGCCGATAGTGGTCTTTCCTGCGTCCTACGCTGGCGAAGCGCGCGAGGTCATTTCCACCCCGCCCGCCGGGAAACCGCCGCTGTTTATTATGCTGGACGGCACCTGGCCCGAAGCACGTAAAATGTTTCGTAAAAGCCCTTATCTGGATCATCTGCCGGTCATTTCCGTCGATTTATCGCGTCTTTCAGCTTATCGTCTGCGTGAAATCCATGCCGAAGGGCAATATTGTACCGCCGAAGTCGCCATAGCGTTGTTAGATCTGGCGGGAGATACCGAGGCGGCAACCAGTTTAGGTGAACATTTTACCCGTTTTAAAACGCGCTATCTGGCAGGAAAAACGCAACATCCGGGAAACGTCACAGCATAAAATAGCGAAAGCGTTTAAAATTATCCGGTCACTTCTGTGTAAGGGAAACCGGTATGAGCCAGCAAGGACTGGAAGCGCTACTGCGACCAAAATCGATCGCGGTGATTGGCGCATCAATGAAGCCCCACCGCGCGGGTTACCTGATGATGCGTAACTTGTTGGCGGGCGGATTCAATGGCCCCGTCCTTCCCGTGACGCCCGCCTGGAAAGCCGTTTTAGGCGTCATGGCCTGGCCGGATATCGCCAGTCTTCCCTTCACCCCCGATCTGGCTATTTTATGCACTAACGCCAGCCGAAACCTGGCGTTACTGGACGCGCTTGGCGCGAAAGGTTGTAAAACGTGCATTATCCTTTCTGCTCCCTCGTCACAACATGAAGAACTTCTTGCCTGTGCCCGGCATTATAAAATGCGTCTGCTGGGTCCAAACAGTCTTGGGCTCCTCGCGCCGTGGCAAGGGCTGAATGCCAGCTTTTCTCCCGTCCCGATTAAACAGGGCAAGCTCGCTTTTATTTCCCAGTCTGCCGCCGTTTCTAATACTATTCTTGACTGGGCGCAACAGCGTGAAATGGGCTTTTCCTACTTTATCGCGCTGGGCGATAGCCTGGATATTGATGTCGATGAACTACTGGACTATCTGGCGCGCGACAGCAAGACCAGCGCGATTTTGCTCTACCTGGAACAGTTAAGCGACGCCCGCCGTTTTGTTTCCGCCGCCCGTAGCGCTTCACGTAACAAACCGATTCTGGTGATTAAAAGCGGCCGAAGCCCGGCAGCCCAGCGTTTACTTAATACCAGCGCGGGAATGGACCCTGCGTGGGATGCGGCCATCCAGCGCGCAGGCCTGCTGCGAGTCCAGGATACGCACGAGCTTTTTTCCGCCGTCGAAACACTGAGCCATATGCGTCCGCTACGCGGCGACAGACTGATGATTATCAGCAATGGCGCCGCGCCTGCCGCGCTGGCGTTAGATGAGTTGTGGTCGCGTAACGGCAAACTGGCGACGTTGAGCGAAGAGACCTGCCTGCAATTACGGCAGGCGCTTCCCGCGCACATTGATATTGCCAATCCGCTGGATCTGTGTGATGACGCCAGCAGCGAACATTACGTCAAAACGCTGGATATCCTGCTCGCCAGTCAGGATTTTGACGCGCTTATGGTTATCCACTCTCCCAGCGCTGCCGCGCCGGGTACGGAAAGCGCCCATGCCCTGATCGAGACGATTAAGCGCCACCCCAGAGGCAAGTTTGTTACGCTGCTGACAAACTGGTGCGGCGAGTTCTCGTCTCAGGAAGCAAGACGGCTATTCAGCGAAGCCGGATTACCAACCTACCGCACGCCGGAAGGCACGATTACCGCGTTTATGCATATGGTGGAATACCGGCGTAACCAGAAGCAACTGCGGGAAACGCCAGCGTTGCCGAGTAACCTGACGTCCAATACCGCTGAGGCGCATAATCTGTTACAGCGGGCGATTGCGGAAGGCGCCACCTCACTGGACACCCATGAAGTACAGCCGATTTTACACGCCTATGGGCTGCATACGCTCCCAACCTGGATTGCCAGCGACAGCGCTGAAGCGGTGCATATCGCCGAACAGATAGGCTATCCGGTAGCTCTCAAGCTGCGCTCGCCTGACATTCCGCATAAATCTGAAGTTCAGGGGGTCATGCTTTACCTGCGGACCGCAAGCGAGGTACAACAGGCCGCAAACGCCATTTTCGATCGTGTAAAGATGGCCTGGCCGCAGGCGCGGATTCACGGTTTGCTGGTACAAAGTATGGCTAACCGCGCCGGCGCGCAGGAGCTGCGTGTGGTGGTCGAGCACGATCCGGTGTTTGGTCCTTTGATTATGTTGGGTGAAGGCGGTGTAGAGTGGCGTCCGGAAGAGCAGGCGGTCGTCGCGCTGCCGCCGCTCAACATGAATCTGGCGCGCTATCTGGTGATTCAGGGCATTAAACAGCGGAAAATTCGCGCCCGTAGCGCGCTGCGTCCGCTGGATATTGTCGGTTTAAGCCAGCTGCTGGTCCAGGTTTCAAACCTGATTGTCGACTGCCCGGAAATTCAGCGTCTGGATATCCATCCGCTGCTGGCTTCCGCCAGTGAGTTTACCGCGCTGGATGTGACGCTGGATATTGCCCCGTTTGATGGCGATAACGAAAGTCGACTTGCGGTACGCCCCTATCCCCACCAGCTCGAAGAGTGGGTGGAGATGAAAAACGGCGATCGCTGCCTGTTCCGTCCGATCCTGCCGGAAGATGAGCCCCAACTGCGACAATTCATCGCCCAGGTCACCAAAGAGGATCTTTACTACCGTTATTTCAGCGAGATCAACGAATTCACCCATGAAGATTTAGCCAACATGACGCAGATCGACTACGATCGAGAAATGGCCTTTGTGGCCGTGAGGCGGATGGACAACGCTGAAGAGATCCTCGGCGTAACGCGCGCGATCTCCGATCCTGACAACGTAGATGCCGAATTTGCCGTATTGGTGCGTTCAGATCTCAAAGGGTTGGGTTTAGGACGCCGTTTAATGGAGAAATTGATTGCCTATACTCGCGATCACGGATTGAAGCGGCTGAACGGTATTACGATGCCGAACAATCGCGGTATGGTCGCGTTGGCCAGAAAACTGGGATTTCAGGTCGATATCCAGCTCGAAGAGGGCATCGTGGGATTGACGCTGAATCTGGCCAAATGTGATGAATCGTGAGTAATGTACTGGAAATGTTGACCACTTTAACGGGTACTGATGTTATTATTGCTCGCTTATGTCGTCTGCATAGCACAGAGGACCCTTCAATGAACAGAGAAGAAATGCACTGTGATGTTGTCAAAATTTAAGCGTAATAAACATCAACAACACCTTGCCCAACTCCCTAAGATTTCTCAGTCAGTTGATGATGTAGATTTCTTTTATACTCCTGCTACTTTTCGGGAGACACTGCTGGAGAAAATCGCCAGCGCGACGCAGCGTATTTGTATCGTTGCCCTGTATCTGGAACAGGACGATGGGGGTAAAGGTATACTCGACGCGCTCTATGCGGCTAAACGGCAGCGTCCTGAACTGGACGTGAGGGTGCTGGTCGACTGGCATCGCGCGCAACGCGGGCGCATTGGCGCAGCAGCCTCGAATACCAATGCAGACTGGTATTGCCGACTGGCGCAGGAAAACCCCGGCATTGATGTCCCGGTTTACGGCGTACCGATTAATACGCGAGAAGCGCTTGGCGTACTGCATTTTAAAGGCTTTATCATTGATGATAGCGTCCTGTACAGCGGCGCCAGCCTGAACGATGTCTATCTCCATCAGCATGACAAATATCGCTACGATCGCTACCAGCTGATTCGCAATCGGCAAATGGCAGACATCATGTTTGACTGGGTGACGCAAAATCTGATGAATGGCCGTGGTGTGAATCGTCTGGATAATACCCAGCGTCCGAAAAGCCCGGAGATTAAAAACGATATCCGCTTATACCGTCAGGAGCTGCGGGATGCGTCATATCATTTTCAGGGTGACGCTAATGACGAGCAACTCTCCGTTACGCCGCTGGTCGGGCTTGGAAAATCCAGTCTGCTGAACAAAACCATTTTCCATCTCATGCCCTGTGCGGAGCATAAGCTCACCATTTGTACCCCTTATTTCAATCTACCAGCGGTGCTGGTGCGGAATATTATTCAGCTACTGCGCGACGGAAAGAAAGTCGAAATCATTGTTGGCGATAAAACCGCGAATGATTTTTACATTCCGGAAGATGAACCGTTCAAGATCATTGGCGCGCTGCCCTATCTCTATGAGATTAACCTGCGCCGCTTCCTGAGCCGTTTACAGTATTACGTCAATACCGATCAGCTTGTGGTGCGTCTGTGGAAAGATGACGACAATACCTATCATCTGAAAGGGATGTGGGTAGATGATAAATGGATGCTGCTCACCGGCAACAATCTGAATCCTCGCGCCTGGCGTCTGGATCTGGAAAACGCCATTCTGATCCACGATCCTAAGCAGGAGCTTGCCCCTCAGCGGGAAAAAGAGCTGGAACTTATCCGAATGCACACAACCATCGTAAAACATTATCGTGACCTGCAGAGCATTGCCGACTATCCGATAAAAGTGCGTAAATTGATTCGCCGCCTGCGCCGGATCCGCATCGACAGATTAATTAGCCGTATCCTGTAATCGAAGCCCCGTCCTGTACGGGGTTTTCTCTTAGGAGTGACTGGTGCGCGTGTTGATTCCTTTTACGGTGTTGTTTCTCTCCGGGTGCAGCCATCTGGCTAACGACCACTGGAGCGGTCAGGATAAAGCCCAGCATTTTATAGCATCAGCGATGCTATCGGCAGCCGGTAATGAGTATGCGCGTCACCAGGGAGTAAGCCCTGACCGCAGCGCAGCGATAGGGCTGATGTTTTCTTTGAGTCTCGGAGCCTCAAAAGAACTCTGGGACAGCCGCCCGGAAGGCAGCGGCTGGAGCTGGAAAGATTTTGTCTGGGATGTCGCTGGCGCGACAACCGGTTACGCTATCTGGCAAATGGCGCGATACTAAAGGCGTAAGCCCTTTCCTTTACGGTGCAACATCAGCGAAACCAGGAAAGCCAGAACGGCCATCGCGGTAACATACCAGAAGAACGAACTCTCCATACCAACAGACTTTAGCGACAGCGCGACATATTCCGCAGAGCCGCCAAATAACGCATTTGCTACCGCGTAAGATAAACCGACGCCCAGGGCGCGAACCTGCGCTGGAAACATCTCCGCTTTCAGGATCCCGCTAATCGAGGTATAGAAACTCACAATCAATAGCGCGCACATCACTAAAGCAAATGCGGCATAAGGCGACGTCACATTCTGCAACGCGGAGAGAATTGGAACGGTGAAAAGCATCGCGAGCGCGCCAAAACATAGCATAGAAGTGCGCCTGCCAATCTTATCGGATAACGCGCCGAATAACGGCTGCACCAACATGAAAACACACAGCGCGACCGTCATAATGCCGCTGGCGACATTGGCATGCATACCTGCTGTATTTACCAGATATTTCTGCATATAGGTGGTGAAAGTATAAAAGCACAGCGAGCCTGCCGCGGTGAAACCAAGCACCATCAAAAAGGCTTTGCGATTACGCCACAAACCTTTCAACGAACCGGCTTCTTTTAACGCGCGAGTCTCATGCTTCGAGGTTTCATCCAGCTGGCGACGTAGCCATAATGCCACAACCGCCAGCACGGCGCCCAACGCAAAGGGAATACGCCATCCCCAGGCACGAAGCTCAGCATCCTCCAGAACCTGCTGCAAAATCACAACGACCAGCAATGCCAGTAGTTGGCCACCGATAAGCGTAACGTACTGAAACGAGGCGAAAAATCCCTTACGACCTTCAAGCGCAACTTCACTCATATATGTCGCGCTGGTCCCATACTCTCCCCCTACCGAGAGCCCCTGAAATAACCTTGCAATAAGTAGCAGCGCCGGTGCCCAGGTGCCGATGGTATCGTAACCAGGTAAGCAGGCAATCACCAGCGACCCCATGCACATCATGCACACCGAAATCAACATTGAGGCTTTGCGCCCGCGTCGATCGGCAATGCGTCCAAACAGCCAACCACCGATAGGTCGCATTAAAAAACCGGCGGCAAAGACGCCTGCCGTTTGCAAAAGCTGAGTGGTGGTATTACCAGAAGGAAAGAAGATATGTGCAAAATAGAGCGAGCAGAAAGAGTAGACGTAGAAATCAAACCATTCCACTAAGTTTCCGGAAGATGCCCCCACGATAGCCCATATGCGTCGCCGCATCTCCGGAGCCTCAGCGTTGTTTTTATCTATACGCTGAATAATTTCTGCCATACTGTTCTCCTTGTTGCCAGGCTTAATCGGCCTTTTATTTTGGAGATTCAGATTACGCGAGACCAAAAAGTAAATAAAGTGTTAATTATTTGTTTGCTAATTTTTATCCCCACCGTGCCTGATGCTGGCGTTTCCGTTTCAGATAGTCTTCGTCCTGACGAATTTTATCCCACCAACTTTTGAAAACCGTTGCCGCCGCGGCCTTAATAGGATCATTACCCCGTGTATTCAGGCTGCCGTCTTCTGCATACTTTTTACCGCCTTTATAGTTAGCGTATCGCCTGGCGCGGGTGTATCCCATCTGAATAAATTTACGCGCCATGTCCATACCAACGAAATCATCCTGCTGCCGGTAAGCTTCGAACAACTGGTAGATCTGTTCTGCGGATTTCATCGCCGATGTTTCATCTTTATAGCGCCAGAAAGGAAGAATTTCGCTTTTGTAGGGTTCAACCAGTAGCACCCCCTGCTCGCCTCGTCCAACCTGATACAATTCAGGCTGCTGGCGGAAGTCAATGCTGGAAAAGTCTTGCTGGTAGTTAAAAGGTTTGATAGCCAATGAAAATCCTCACTGCTTATATAAGCACGTGTAAAGGATAGTTCATCGTTAACGATTGGGTGGGTTGTGCTCTTATCGGTTCTACAAGAACACCAGCTTCGTAGGCGGGATAATTCCTGTGGGCCGAATAAGGCGGAGCCGCCATCCGGCAGAAACAGACAAAAACAAAAGGCCCTGTCTTCCGACAGGGCCCTTCGTTTTATTTGATGCCTGGCAGTTCCCTACTCTCGCATGGGGAGACCCCACACTACCATCGGCGCTACGGCGTTTCACTTCTGAGTTCGGCATGGGGTCAGGTGGGACCACCGCGCTAGTGCCGCCAGGCAAA
>NZ_JAGESB010000005.1:0-385830 GCF_017572865.1 Salmonella sp. 32082101201600294FB01SM01
CTACGTTCTCACCGGCACGGCCTTCGTCCAGCAGTTTGCGGAACATTTCAACGCCAGTACAGGTAGACTTCTGAGTCTCTTTGATACCAACGATTTCAACTTCTTCGCCCACTTTGATGATACCGCGTTCTACACGACCGGTAACAACGGTACCACGACCGGAGATGGAGAATACGTCTTCGATCGGCAGCAGGAACGGCTTGTCAATCGCACGCTCTGGTTCCGGGATGTAAGAATCCAGGAAGCCAGCCAGTTCGATGATTTTCGCTTCCCACTCTGCGTCGCCTTCCAGCGCTTTCAGAGCAGAACCACGAACGATCGGAGTGTCGTCGCCCGGGAAGTCGTACTGAGACAGAAGTTCACGAACTTCCATTTCAACCAGTTCCAGCAGCTCTTCGTCATCAACCATGTCGCATTTGTTCAGGAACACGATGATGTACGGAACGCCTACCTGACGACCCAGCAGGATGTGCTCACGGGTCTGCGGCATCGGGCCGTCAGTCGCAGCAACAACCAGGATCGCGCCGTCCATCTGAGCAGCACCGGTGATCATGTTTTTAACATAGTCGGCGTGCCCCGGGCAGTCTACGTGTGCGTAGTGGCGGGTCGGGGTATCGTATTCAACGTGAGAAGTGTTGATGGTGATACCACGCGCTTTTTCTTCCGGAGCGTTATCGATCTGGTCGAATGCACGAGCAGCACCGCCGTAGGTTTTAGCCAGTACGGTGGTGATTGCAGCGGTCAGGGTAGTTTTACCGTGGTCAACGTGGCCGATGGTGCCGACGTTAACGTGCGGTTTTGTACGTTCAAATTTTTCTTTAGACACGGCTATATTCCTTACTATAGCGCTCTCCCCTTCAGGAGAGAGCACGGGATTTTGGTTTTTAACCCTGCGGCTTATTTACCACGGGCTTCGATTACGGCCTGAGCAACGTTGTTCGGCGCATCATCATACTTCAGGAATTCCATAGTGTACGATGCGCGACCTTTGGTCAGAGAACGCAGCTGAGTTGCATATCCGAACATTTCAGACAGCGGTACTTCAGCGTGGATCTTAACGCCTGTAACTTCAGATTCCTGACCTTTGAGCATACCACGACGGCGGCTAAGGTCGCCGATAACGTCACCGGTATTCTCTTCAGGTGTTTCTACTTCAACCTTCATGATCGGCTCAAGCAGAACTGGTTTTGCTTTCTTAAAGCCTTCTTTAAAGGCGATAGACGCAGCCAGTTTAAACGCCAGCTCAGAGGAGTCAACGTCATGGTAAGAACCGAAGTGCAGACGCACACCGAGATCAACTACCGGATAACCCGCCAGCGGGCCAGACTTCAGCTGCTCCTGGATGCCTTTATCAACGGCCGGGATGTATTCGCCAGGAATTACACCACCTTTGATGTCGTTGATGAACTCGTAACCTTTCGGGTTAGAGCCCGGCTCCAGCGGGTACATGTCGATAACAACATGACCATACTGACCGCGACCACCAGACTGTTTCGCGTGTTTACCTTCGATGTCGGTAACTTTCGCGCGAATCGCTTCGCGGTAAGCAACCTGAGGTTTACCCACGTTAGCTTCAACGTTGAATTCACGCTTCATACGGTCAACGATGATATCCAGGTGAAGTTCACCCATACCAGCGATGATGGTCTGGTTAGATTCTTCGTCAGTCCATACGCGGAATGACGGGTCTTCTTTCGCCAGACGGCCCAGAGCCAGACCCATTTTTTCCTGGTCAGCTTTGGTTTTCGGTTCTACCGCGATGGAGATTACCGGCTCAGGGAATTCCATACGTTCCAGAATGATCGGGTTTTCCGGATCACACAGGGTGTCACCGGTAGTCACGTCTTTCAGGCCGATAGCAGCCGCGATGTCGCCCGCGCGAACTTCTTTGATCTCTTCACGTTTGTTGGCGTGCATCTGAACGATACGACCGAAACGCTCACGTGCGGTTTTCACGGAGTTCAGTACGGTATCACCAGAGTTAACCACACCGGAGTACACACGGAAGAAGGTCAGGTTACCCACAAACGGGTCGGTAGCGATTTTGAACGCCAGCGCAGAGAACGGCTCGTCGTCGCTTGCGTGACGCTCAGCCGGAGTATCTTTACCGTCGTCCAGAATACCGTTGATCGCAGGTACGTCTACCGGGGATGGCAGGTAATCAATTACCGCATCCAGCATCGCCTGAACACCTTTGTTCTTGAATGCAGAACCACAGGTTACCAGGATGATTTCGTTGTTCAGAACGCGCTGACGCAGAGCTTGTTTGATCTCTTCTTCAGTCAGTTCTTCACCACCCAGGTATTTTTCCATCAGCTCTTCAGAAGCTTCTGCGGCGGACTCGATCAAGTTCTGGTGCCATTCGTTAGCCAGGTCCTGCATGTCAGCCGGGATATCTTCGTATTCGAAGGTAACGCCCTGGTCGGCATCGTTCCAGTTGATGGCTTTCATTTTCACCAGGTCAACAACGCCGGTGAAACCTTCTTCAGCACCAATTGCCAGCTGCAGCGGAACCGGGTTCGCGCCCAGACGGGTTTTGATCTGACCAACAACTTTCAGGAAGTTCGCGCCCATGCGGTCCATTTTGTTAACGAACGCAATGCGCGGAACTTTGTATTTGTTTGCCTGACGCCATACGGTTTCAGACTGCGGCTGAACACCACCAACTGCGCAGTAAACCATTACCGCACCATCGAGAACACGCATGGAACGTTCTACTTCGATAGTGAAGTCAACGTGCCCCGGGGTGTCGATGATGTTGATGCGATGCGGTTCATACTGCTTAGCCATACCAGACCAGAATGCAGTAGTCGCTGCGGAGGTGATAGTAATACCACGCTCCTGCTCCTGCTCCATCCAGTCCATGGTAGCTGCGCCGTCATGAACTTCACCGATTTTGTGGTTTACACCGGTGTAGAACAGAATACGTTCGGTAGTAGTGGTTTTACCGGCGTCGATGTGCGCACTGATACCGATATTACGGTAGCGTGCGATGGGTGTTGTACGAGCCATTTGATTCCTCGTTGATATCTTTAGGCGTTCAGTTAAGTTATCCAAAACGGGCGACTTACCTGAAGCGCCCGCCTGGTGACTATGACTCCGAAGGGATTACCAACGGTAGTGTGCGAACGCCTTGTTGGCTTCTGCCATACGGTGAACGTCTTCACGTTTCTTAACTGCAGTACCTTTGTTTTCTGCAGCGTCAGAAAGTTCGTTCGCCAGGCGCAGAGCCATGGATTTATCACCGCGTTTACGAGCAGCTTCTACGATCCAACGCATTGCCAGAGCATTACGACGGACCGGACGGACTTCAACTGGTACCTGATAAGTAGAACCACCTACACGGCGGGATTTAACTTCTACAGTCGGGCGAACGTTTTCGAGAGCGACTTCGAAAGCTTCCAGTTCAGATTTACCAGAACGCTGAGCCAGGGTCTCCAGCGCGCTGTATACGATTGATTCTGCAGTAGATTTTTTACCATCTACCATCAGGATATTGACAAATTTAGCCAGCAGTTCTGATCCGAACTTCGGATCCGGCAGAATTTTACGCTGACCAATGACGCGACGACGTGGCATGGAAATACTCCGTTGTTAATTCAGGATTGTCCAAAACTCTACGAGTTTAGTTTGACATTAATTTAAAACGTTTGGCCTTACTTAACGGAGAACCATTAAGCCTTAGGACGCTTCACGCCGTACTTAGAACGAGCTTGCTTACGGTCTTTAACGCCGGAGCAGTCAAGCGCGCCACGAACGGTGTGGTAACGAACACCCGGGAGGTCTTTAACACGACCGCCACGGATCAGGATCACGGAGTGCTCCTGCAGGTTGTGACCTTCACCACCGATGTAGGAAGTCACTTCAAAACCGTTAGTCAGACGAACACGGCAAACTTTACGCAGTGCGGAGTTCGGTTTTTTAGGAGTGGTAGTATATACACGAGTACATACGCCACGTTTTTGCGGGCATGCTTCCAGCGCAGGCACGTTGCTTTTCGCAACTTTGCGAGCACGTGGTTTGCGTACCAGCTGGTTAACTGTTGCCATTAAATAGCTCCTGGTTTTAGCTTTTGCTTCGTAAACACGTAATAAAACGCCCTCACACAATATGAGGACGCCGAATTTTAGGGCGGTGTCGAAAAGGTGTCAAGAAATATACAACGATCCCGCCATCACCAGGCCATCTGGTTGGCATACTTAACCGTGAGTCTGACAAACTCAGTATAGTCAACCCTGACGACACTGTCTGAAATTTGACCACCCAGGCCGCGGGCGTCAATGTCTTCTTTCAAGGCATAGACCGTTATGGGGGCATCACGCAGACTTTCAAGGAAGCGGTTACCTTCAATCGCGACGGTAACGCCATCCTGGAGCAGCAAAAGCGCATCGCCCTCTTTTAGCAGGCGCAGCAAAGCGGGAAAATCAACGCCCGAGGCGCAATGAGGTAAGGTATGCAGCATAAACGCCTCAGAATCTCAGGATGACATCATAGTTGCCAAGCTCGCGGCGTAACGCTACGGGTTCCAGCGGCGTGGCGTCTACCACAAAATTAACGTTCTCCAGACCACGCTCGCGCAGCGATGCCGCGCAGATCCAGCATTGATCAATATCGTACAAATCAAAGAGCTTGAAAGTAGCAATATAGTTACGCGCCAGCACAGCGTCTGGTTTTTGTCCCGGTAATAACTGAAAGACGCCATCGCTGATAAAAAAGACGCCCAGCGCTTCCGTTAGCGCTGACGTCGCCAGCAGCGCATCCAGTCCTTCACGGCCTGAGGCGCTGCCGTGCGGCGCGGTGGAAAAGACAAATGCAATACGTTTCATTAAAACTGCACCACCCGATCGCAGGTGAGAGATGCCTCCGCCAGCGCGCCCAGTCCGCTTAGCGTAAAGCCCGGCTGAAGATTGGCGGACGGCAACGCCAGTCTGCCAGCTTCAGTTTCATCAATAATACCGCGACGAAGCGCCGCCGCGACACAGATGTTCAGCGCTACGCCATGCTGCGTATTCAATGTCTGCCAGGCGCGTACCAGATCATATTCATCGCTCGCCGGCGAGGTCAGGAGATTGGCGTTATAGACCCCTTCCCGATAGAAAAAGACGCTGGCTAACTCATGCCCCTCATTGAGCAGCGCGTGGGCGAACTGCAATGCGCTGCTGGCCTGCTGGGTGCCATATGCCGGCCCGGTGACCATAATGGCATAACGCATTATTTATCCTGCCCCTGAAAATCGCCGCTTTTGAACTGGCGAATATAGAGGTAAACCGTGTGTTTTGAGATATTCAGACGATCGGCTACCTGGTTAATGGCGTCTTTAATATCGAAAATGCCTTTTTCGTACAGGTTAAGGACGATCTGACGATTTTTCGCATTGTTAGAGACATTACGATCGGCATTCACTTCTTCGATCGTGAACTCCAGCGTCTGGGTGACTAAATCTTCGACTGAGGAGGCAAAATTAACCGCTGAGCCGACTTCCGGCGTTTCCGGCGGAATAAAGGTATTCATAATCTGTGAAAATGGCACATCAAGATTCATGTTGATGCACAGTAGACCAATGACGCGCTGCTCGCGGTTGCGAATGGCAATCGTCAACGACTTCATCAAGACACCGCTTTTCGCGCGCGTAAAATAGCATTTCGACACGCTACTGTCCGCCCCTGTCATGTCGTGCAACATGCGCAACGCCAGGTCGGTAATCGGCGAGCCAATTTTACGGCCCGTATGTTCGCCATTGGCAATACGAATGGCTGAACATTTTAGATCCTGCAAAGAGTGCAATACGATTTCACAATGGGAACCTATAAGCATCGCTAACCCGTCCACTACCGCTTCGTAGGATTTCAGAATATCGAAGTCGGTTTGCTCGAAGGGACGCTGATCCAGCAAATCAAGTTCACTGGTTTCGTTGGTTAAAAGCGACCTGGACATGAAAAAAAACACTCCTTTTCAGGAGCCTGTCGTTATGTTTTCAGGGCAGGCTCATTATTTACGCGGATGATTAAATTAATACAGTGAGGGTTCATCTTTCCAGTACTAATTTGTTCGTCTATTTCAGGCTACGTGTGCGTTGGCGGTCATTCAGCCTACGGTCTCGCCCTTAACGACCAGCGCAAGCGCCGTTATCCGCAAATCAAATTATGGTGAGTAATATATCCGGCCTGCATAAAAAAAACCGCCGCTATTACAAGCGGCGGCTCTCAGTTTTTATTTTTTAGCAGCATCTGCGGCTTTAGCGTCAGCCGCATCGGCAGGTTTAGCATCCGCTTTCGGCGCTGGTTTGATATCCAGCAGCTCTACGTCGAATACCAGGGTGGAGTTCGCCGGGATACCCGGAACGCCCGTTTTACCGTAGGCCAGCGCCGGTGGGATAACCAGCTTGATCTTGCCGCCTTTCTTAATATTTTTCAGGCCTTCAGTCCAGCCAGGGATAACGCCGTCCAGACGGAAGGAGAGCGGTTCGCCGCGCGTGTAAGAGTTATCAAACTCTTTACCGTCGATCAGCGTACCTTTGTAGTTCACCACAACGGTATCGCTATCTTTCGGCGCCTCGCCTGTGCCTTCTTTCTCTACTTTGTAAAGCAGACCGGTAGAGGAGGTTTTCACGCCTTTCTCTTTAGCAAAAGCGTCGCGGAACGTTTTACCTTTTGCTTCGTTATCGGCAGCGTCTTTTTCCATCTTCGCCTGAGCAGCGCTCTTCACGCGTGCTTCAAACGTCTGCAGCGTTTGCTCAATTTCCTGATCGGACAGTTTGCTCTTATCGGCAAAGGCATCCTGAACGCCGGCAATCAACTGATCTTTATCCAGTTTGATGCCCAACTTTTCCTGCTCTTTAAGCGAATTTTCCATGTAACGACCCAGCGAGGCGCCCAGCGCATAAGCCGCTTTTTGATCGTCGTTTTTAAATGCTGCTTTGCTATCAGCGGTAGCTGCCGGTTTCGCCGCATCAGCAGCAAAAGTGATCGGTGCATGCATAGCAACGGCCATCGTAGTTGCCAGCAGCGTGGCTTTAAACAGTGATTTCATCCATATCTCCAGGGCCGGGGCATCTCGCCCCATGTTAACTTACGTAAGAAGCGTACTATAAATCGTTGCAGAACAAATCAACATACGAACACGCCCTATTATCACTTCTTTTCAGACTCTTTTTGTTTAAATTAGTTTCGTAGGGCGCGTAATGGTTGCTGTGAAAGCCGGTAAAGTTAAGTAGAATCCGCCGACGGAGACAACATAAAGAGGTACATCATGCAGGATATCACGATGGAAGCTCGTCTGGCTGAACTGGAAAGCCGTCTGGCGTTCCAGGAGATTACCATAGAAGAACTAAACCTGACGGTAACCGCACATGAAATGGAGATGGCGAAGCTGCGCGATCATCTGCGTTTGCTCACGGAAAAGTTAAAAGCCAGTCAGCCGTCAAATATCGCCTCTCAGGCAGAAGAAACGCCGCCGCCGCATTATTGAGACGAAAAAAAAGCGGGGTTAACCCGCTTTTTTTGTGCCCGATGATTTATCGAACCAATGATAATACCCTAAGGATTTCGAGTCACAGCAAGGCGGCAAGCTTGAAAATTCCCCGGGAGCATAGATAACTATGTGACCGGGGTTTGAAAGCGTAGCCAACACCGCGGTGGCTTGAAAGACGACGGGGATTAGTGGCAACCGCAGCCGCCTTTACCACCGCCACCGCAGCAGCCTTCGCCGCCGTGCTCGTGACCATGGTCATGACCATGACCGCCACAGCAGCCGTCTTCACCGTGATCGTGGTGGTGATCGTGCGCGCCGTGAACATGACCGTGAGCCAGTTCTTCTTCAGTCGCTTCACGAATCGCAACAACTTCGACGTTAAATTTCAGATTCTGGCCCGCCAGCATGTGGTTACCATCAACCACAACGTGATCGTCTTCCACTTCGGTAATCTCTACCGGTACCGGGCCCTGGTCGGTTTCAGCCAGGAAACGCATCCCTACCTGCAGTTCATCAACGCCCATAAAGACGTCTTTAGGCACACGCTGCACCAGATTTTCGTCATACTGGCCGTAAGCGTCGTTCGCGCCAACAGCGACATCAAATTTGTCGCCAACTTCATGGCCTTCCAGCGCGGTTTCCAGACCAGAGATCAGGGAGCCGTGACCGTGCAGGTAATCCAGCGGCGCACTCACCGGAGACTCATCAACCAACACACCGTCTTCTGTACGTACCTGATAGGCCAGGCTGACCACCAGGTCTTTTGCTACTTTCATGATATCTCCTGAGCATGGGAAGAATAGTGGCGCAGATTGTAGCGGAATTCTGCAGCCGTGTACCCCTTAGCTTAAAAAAACCTGCGGCATATCGCTAGTCCGGATGAAAAATCCCGATCACTTGCTCTTCTTTGCGAACATGCTCGCGAACGTCTTTATCCGCTTCCCGCATTTGATGCCCGCACTTAACGCATTCAACAATATCGACATTATTTTCACGCCACATCGCCATTGTATCCTGCGCCTGACAGGCCGGACATTTCGCGCCTGCAATAAAACGTTTACGGATTGCCATTGTTTTACCCCTACTCAAATTCATCCCAGCCATCCAACTGGCGCCGTTCCTGTTGCATTTCGCGCTGAAAAATCTCCTCCAGTTCGCGTCGGGCCTCTCTGGCGCGCGAAATCTGTACCATGTCGCTATGCTCCGGGATCAGCTCCCGCAACATTCGCATATCCAGCCGACGAAAATGCAACTGCGCGCGTTGCGCCTGATGCGGATGCATACCTAACGACACCAGAGTTTTACGTCCCAATTCCAGCGCGCTGGAAAACGTTTCACGGGAAAACTGCGTGACGCCAGCCTGTAATAACTCATGGGCCTCCACACGTCCACGCGCTCGCGCAAGAATATGCAGATGAGGAAAATGCTGCTGACACAGCGCCACCAGCTTCATCGTGTCTTCCGGTTCATTACACGTGATGACTATCGACTCCGCCGCCTCCGCGCCCGCAGAACGCAGCAGCTCGACTTGTGCAGCGTCGCCGTAATACACTTTATAACCATATTTGCGCATCAGATTAACGGCGCCGATATCGCGTTCCAGCACGGTGATACGCATCTTATTCGCCATCAATAAGCGAGCGATCACCTGACCAAAACGGCCAAAGCCGACGACAATCACCTGGGGCTTATCATCTTCAACCCACGGCTTTTCATCATTCTCTTCCGGGCCATTAAGACGGCGCGATAACCACTTATCAATCCCTTTCATCAGTAGCGGCGTGGTCATCATTGATAACGTGACAGTCACCAATAATAACGCCATCTGATCGCCCTGAAACAGGCGCTGAGAAGAGGCGGTAGAAAAGAGCACAAAAGCGAACTCGCCCCCCTGACTCAGCACGCTGGCAAACTGCATCCGTTCAGAACTTCTTATTCCATATAGCCGCGCCAGCAGATACAGCGTCAGCATTTTTATGGCGACCAGAATAACAACGCTCGCCGCCACCCACAGTAAATGGGTATAAAGTACGCCGAGATTTAGCGACATACCGACGGAGATAAAGAACAGCCCAAGCAGTAAACCTTTAAAGGGATCGATAGCGTTTTCCAGCTCATGCCGGTATTCGCTCTCTGCCAGTAAAACGCCGGCAATGAAGGTTCCCAGGGCCATCGACAGTCCCAGCGCGTCCATAAATAAGGCGGCGCTCAACACCAGCAACAACGTCGCGGCAGTGAAGACCTCCCGCACGCCGGACGCAGCAATAAAACGAAATACCGGGCGCAACAGGTAACGACCGCCAATCAGCATTACCGCGAAGGCCAATACCTTCATTGCCACTTTAAACCAGTCGAAATGCTCGTCGGCCGATCCCGCCAATAAAGGCACCAACGCCAGCGCGGGGATCACCGCTAAATCCTGAAACAGTAAGACGGAAAACCCTAACTGCCCGGACTCGCTACGGTTCATGCCTTTCTCGCGCATCAGTTGTAGCGCCATCGCCGTCGAAGACATCGCCAGGCCAATCCCGCCGACGACCGCCGCCTGCCATAAGAAATCAGCAAGCATCAATAACCCCGCCAGCACCGCCGCGCTTAACAGCACCTGAGCAGCGCCGACGCCGAAGATAGAGCGCCGTAGTTGCCAAAGCCGGGACGGATTGAGTTCGAGACCAATGATAAACATCAGAAACACGACGCCCAGTTCGGAAAAGTGCAGGATCTCGTCAACGTCGCTGATAAATCCCAGCCCCCACGGACCGATGGCGATTCCCGCCAGCAAATACCCTAGCACCGCGCCGATGCCCAGCCTGGCCGCCAGCGGCACCGCCGCCACCGCCGCGAAGAGAAACAACACTCCCGCTGTCAATAAATCAGCACCTTCCATCAATAGCCTCCCGCGCTCACAGGATTCGCCAGCCACTCGCCATAGGCTTTCGCATGACTGGCCAGCGTCTGCGGCGACTGGCGCCGCGCCCAGTACACAATAATGGGCGGCATCCAGTGCATCCGGCACATGGCCGCGGTCAGTTCAAAGGGGCGCAGTACATCGCTCATTGGATAGCGGTTTAGCGCGTCATACCGGTAAGCGCTCTCCGGCTCGCCGGTCGTAATCACGCTACGCCAGTACTTTCCCACCAGTTGGTTTCCCCCTGGTCCGCTGGCGAACCCCCGACTCAAAACGCGATCAAGCCATTCTTTCAGTAAAGCCGGACAGCTATAGGTGTAAAGGGGATGCTGAAAAACAATGACGTCGTGCTCACGTAACAGGGCTTGTTCATAGGGCGTGTCGATAAAAAAATCAGGATAGCGCGCATAAAGATCGTGCACGGTTACGTTATTGTGCTGTATGGCCGGTTTAAGCAGTACCCGGTTAGCAACCGAGTCCTGAGATTCCGGATGGGCATACAACAGCAAGACTTTCGCTGGCTGAGACATCAATCCCCCTCCCGGTTGTTTTGGGTCGATACATGCCATTCTTCGGGCCGCTTCTACGTTGACAGCGTTTGTTCAACTCAGGAACGTACTCTATGTCCGCCGCTGGGGATTAATGAGAGATATTCTTGTCCCTCACCAAAGGCGGCCTGAATGATTTTGTGTATCGTTGTTGTTTTGAGCTACCATTGCGCTCCAGCGCGGCGGTACGCCCGAATATTACATTATCATAATGATAAATTAACATAGTCTGAACATACGGCGCCTTATGATTGTTTTCTCCTCGTTACAAATTCGTCGCGGCGTGCGCGTCCTACTGGACAATGCCTCGGCTACCATTAATCCAGGCCAGAAAGTCGGCCTGGTGGGTAAAAACGGCTGCGGTAAATCTACCCTGCTGGCATTGCTAAAAAATGAAATCAGCGCCGATGCCGGGAGTTTTACCCTGCCCGGAACCTGGCAATTAGCGTGGGTGAATCAGGAAACACCTGCGTTGCCTCAGCCAGCGATTGAGTATGTCATTGACGGCGACCGTGAATACCGGCATCTGGAGGCGCAGCTTAACGACGCCAACGAACGTAACGACGGACATGCTATCGCCTCCATACATGGCAAGCTGGACGCCATCGACGCATGGACCGTTCGTTCGCGCGCCGCCAGCCTGCTACACGGTCTCGGCTTCTCTAACGATCAGCTGGAACGTCCGGTCAGCGACTTTTCCGGCGGCTGGCGGATGCGCCTTAACCTGGCCCAGGCGTTGATTTGCCGTTCCGATTTACTGCTGCTCGACGAACCGACCAACCACCTCGATCTGGATGCCGTTATCTGGCTGGAAAAATGGCTGAAGAGCTATCCAGGCACCCTGATTCTGATCTCCCACGATCGCGATTTTCTTGACCCGATAGTGGATAAAATTATCCATATCGAACAGCAGACTCTGTTCGAGTACACCGGCAACTACAGCGCGTTTGAAGTTCAGCGCGCCACGCGCCTGGCGCAACAGCAGGCGATGTATGAGAGCCAGCAGGAGCGTGTGGCGCATCTGCAAAGCTACATCGACCGTTTCCGCGCCAAAGCGACCAAGGCCAAGCAGGCACAAAGCCGTATCAAGATGCTGGAGCGTATGGAGCTGATTGCGCCAGCTCATGTCGACAACCCGTTCCATTTCAGCTTCCGCGCGCCGGAAAGCCTGCCGAACCCGCTGCTGAAGATGGAAAAAGTCAGCGCAGGTTATGGCGATCGCATCATTCTGGAATCCATCAAGCTGAACCTGGTGCCCGGCTCACGTATCGGCCTGCTGGGCCGCAACGGTGCGGGGAAATCGACGCTGATCAAGCTGCTGGCGGGCGAACTGGAACCGTTGCACGGTGAAATTGGCCTCGCCAAAGGCATTAAGCTCGGCTACTTCGCCCAGCACCAACTGGAGTTCCTGCGCGCCGATGAATCCCCGTTGCAGCATATGGCGCGTCTGGCGCAGCAGGAACTGGAGCAGAAGCTGCGCGACTATCTCGGCGGCTTCGGTTTCCAGGGCGACAAAGTAACGGAAGAGACGCAACGTTTCTCCGGCGGCGAGAAAGCGCGCCTGGTACTGGCGCTGATCGTCTGGCAGCGTCCAAATCTGCTGCTGCTCGATGAACCGACCAACCACCTGGATCTCGACATGCGTCAGGCGCTCACCGAAGCGCTGATTGATTTTGAAGGCGCATTGGTCGTCGTGTCGCACGACCGCCACCTGATTCGCTCCACCACTGACGACCTCTATCTGGTGCACGACAAAAAGGTCGAACCGTTCGACGGCGACCTGGAAGATTATCAGCAGTGGCTGAGCGACGTGCAGAAGCAGGAAAACCAGGCCGACGACGCGCCGAAGGAAAACAACGCCAACAGCGCCCAGTCACGCAAAGATCAGAAGCGTCGCGAAGCCGAGCTACGCACTCTGACGCAGCCGCTGCGTAAAGAGATTACCCGTCTGGAAAAAGAGATGGAAAAGCTCAACGCCCAACTGGCGCAGGCGGAAGAGAAACTCGGCGACAGCAGCCTGTATGACCCCAGCCGTAAAGCGGAGATGACCGAGTGTCTGCAACTGCAGGCCAGCGCCAAATCCGGGCTGGAAGAGTGTGAAATGGCATGGCTTGAGGCGCAGGAGCAGCTTGAGCAAATGATGCAGAACGACTAACGCGCGGGGCGGACGATGAACCTGTCAATCACCGATGACATTACCTTCCGCAAGCTCACCATCTTCATGATGTTTGTGGAGAAAGGTAACATCGCCCGCACCGCCGAGGCGCTGAACACGCTGGAAGAGAACGTTCGTTGTCCGCTGTTCGTCCATAAAGGCCTCTTCGGTACTCGTCCCGATATAAAGGTTACCGTTGCGGTCGGCAGCACCGGAACAGAAGCCTGCGTTATGTGATTTAGCGGCAAAGGTTGCCGTGATTTATTTTCGTCAGCGCGTCGTTCACGCCAAATAATTTAAACGTCACCTCATCAACGCCAAGATTTTTCAGACGCGCAGTGTGTTTTTTAATATAAGCCTGCGCCGTTTCTTCGGATTCAAACAAGTAAATGCCGCCAGCTTGCTGGTTTTTCTCGCTTTCTGTCCAGATTTTCCAGATGAAGCCCGGCTCCTCATTGATAGACTCCGCCAGCCCGACCAGTTGCTGAGTCATCTCCTCGCCAAAAGGGCCGCTAAAGTTAAAATGGATCTGTAAAAGTGTTTTCGACATGCCTTCTCCTTGAGTCACATAACTATCGTGTTGCCACACTACCACGATTAATTCGGCTGATGCAGAGGTTCACGCGATTTCTGTGGGGTATTGCGCGCGCCTTGCATACCGCCCCCTCTGGGGAAATGAGGCGCAATTTTATTTCGCCAGACGACCAATTGAACGTAAAATCACATATTGACTAATCTGTGAACCTTATGCGCGGTATAGTATTGTTTCCAATTATCAATTGTTCTGGTGCTATGGTTGAGATCACGTCCACAGAAATGACCCCGCCTGTCAATGACTCGCATGAATTTATTCCCATGCGTGGCATTCGTAATCGCCATTTACAAACTATGCTGCCGCGCTTAATCCGCCGCAAAGTGAAGTTCAACGCCCACTGGCAGCGGCTGGAGCTACCGGACGGCGATTTTGTCGATCTGGCATGGAGCGAAGAACCGCAACAGGCAAAGCATAAACCGCGGCTGGTGGTCTTTCACGGTCTGGAAGGCAGCCTGAACAGCCCCTATGCCCACGGGCTGATTGAGGCGGCGCAAAAGCGCGGTTGGCTGGGCGTGGTGATGCACTTTCGCGGCTGTAGCGGCGAACCCAACCGTCTGAATCGTATTTACCACTCCGGTGAAACGGAGGACGGAGCCTGGTTTTTACACTGGTTACAGCGGGAGTTCGGCGCCGTTCCGACAGCCGCCGTGGGCTATTCGCTCGGCGGTAATATGCTGGCGTGCCTGCTGGCGAAAGAAGGCCGCGATATTCCCATCGAGGCGGCGGTGATTGTTTCTGCGCCTTTCGTTCTCGAAGCCTGTAGCTACCACATGGACAAAGGGTTTTCCCGCGTCTATCAGCGTTATTTGCTTAATCTGTTAAAAGCGAATGCGTCACGCAAGCTGGCGGCGTATCCCGGGTCGCTGCCGGTGAATCTGGCGCAACTGAAATCAATGCGCCGAATTCGCGAGTTTGACGACCTGATCACCGCGAAAATTCACGGCTTTGCCGACGCCATCGACTACTATCGTCAGTGTAGCGCCATGCCGTTGCTTAACCAGATTGCTAAACCGACGCTGATTATTCACGCTAAAGACGATCCGTTTATGGATCATCATGTGATCCCTAAAGCGGAAGATCTGCCCCCGCAGGTGGAGTATCAGCTGACTGAGCATGGCGGACACGTAGGATTTATCGGCGGTACGCCGCTGCGCCCTGAAATGTGGCTGGAACGCCGAATTCCTGACTGGCTGACAACGTACCTGGAGGCGTCATCATGATCATTCCCTGGCAGGGGCTCGCCCCCGACACGCTGGACAACCTGATCGAAAGCTTTGTGTTGCGCGAAGGCACCGATTATGGTGAACATGAACGTTCGCTTGAACAAAAAGTCGCTGACGTAAAACGCCAACTGCAATCCGGCGAGGCCGTGCTGGTATGGTCTGAATTACATGAAACGGTCAATATTATGCCGAAAAAGCAGTTTCGCGAATAAAACGCCTTTGCCGACAATACATTATTACTAAAGCTCAATCATGGAGTTGCCATGTCAGCCAAACATCCGGTGATAGCAGTAACAGGGTCAAGCGGCGCGGGGACCACCACCACCAGCCTCGCGTTTCGTAAAATTTTCGCGCAGTTAAATCTGCACGCCGCCGAGGTGGAAGGCGACAGTTTTCATCGTTACACCCGCCCGGAAATGGACATGGCGATCCGCAAAGCGCGTGACGCCGGGCGGCATATCAGTTATTTCGGGCCTGAAGCCAATGACTTCAGCCTACTGGAACATACCTTTATTGAGTACGGGCAGACGGGTAAAGGCCAGTCGCGTAAATATCTGCATACCTATGATGAAGCCGTACCGTGGAATCAGGTTCCCGGCACGTTTACCCCCTGGCAGCCGCTTCCCGAACCGACCGATGTGCTGTTTTATGAAGGACTGCACGGCGGCGTCGTCACCCCGCAACATGATGTCGCGCGTCATGTTGATCTGTTGGTTGGCGTGGTGCCTATCGTCAACCTCGAGTGGATTCAGAAACTAATCCGCGACACCAGCGAGCGCGGACACTCCCGTGAAGCGGTGATGGATTCCGTGGTGCGTTCCATGGACGACTACATCAATTACATTACGCCGCAGTTCTCGCGTACCCATATCAACTTCCAGCGCGTGCCGACCGTCGATACATCCAATCCGTTCGCCGCAAAGGGTATTCCCTCGCTGGATGAGAGTTTTGTGGTGATCCATTTTCGCAACCTGGAAGGGATCGATTTTCCCTGGCTCCTGGCGATGCTCCAAGGCTCGTTTATTTCTCACATTAATACATTAGTGGTGCCGGGCGGCAAAATGGGGCTGGCGATGGAGCTGATTATGTTGCCGCTGGTGCAGCGATTAATGGAAGGCAAAAAAATCGAATAACCGCGGTGAAATGCCCGATGGCGCTACGCTTATCGGGCCTACGAGATAAAAACGGGTAGGCCGGATAAAGCCACGCCGCCATCCGGCATCACATGTTACGCCGCAATCACTTCATACGAATGGGTAATATTGACCGCTTTTTCCAGCATTAGCGCCACCGAGCAATATTTTTCCGCGGAGAGATCGACAGCGCGCGCGACGGCAGCCTCTTTCAGATCGCTGCCGGTAACGATAAAATGCAGATTAATGTGCGTAAACAGGCGCGGCGCGTCTTCCCGGCGCTCGGATGTCAGCTTCACTTCGCAGTTGGTGACATTCTGACGGCCCTTTTGCAGGATTGATACCACATCAATAGCGCTACATCCGCCAGCCGCCATTAATACCATCTCCATCGGACTCGGCGCTTTGTCACCGGAGTTGCCATCCATTAAAATCTGGTGGCCGGAGGAGGACTCTCCGAGGAACGTGAGCCCTTCAACCCACTTTACACGCGCTTGCATATTTCGTAACTCCAATGTTTCAATTTTCCTGAAAGATTACGCGCATACAACAAAAGTCGCAATGGAAGGCGACCTGGGTCATGCTGAAGCGAGACACCAGGAGACACACGGCGAAAGCTATGCTAAAACAGACAAGATGCTACAGTAATACATTGACGTACTGCATGTATGCAGAGGACATCACATTACAGGCTACAATCTATTTTCGTAGCCCCCTTCCCAGGTAGCGGGAAGTATATTTTTGCAACCCCAGAGACAGTGCCGTTTTCTGGCTCTGGAGACAGCTTATAACAGAGGATAACCGCGCATGGTGCTTGGCAAACCGCAAACAGACCCGACTCTTGAATGGTTCTTGTCTCATTGCCACATTCATAAGTACCCGTCAAAGAGCACGCTGATTCACCAGGGTGAAAAAGCAGAAACGCTGTACTACATCGTTAAAGGCTCCGTGGCAGTGCTGATCAAAGATGAGGAAGGGAAAGAAATGATCCTTTCTTATCTGAATCAGGGTGATTTTATTGGTGAACTGGGCCTGTTTGAAGAAGGTCAGGAACGCAGCGCCTGGGTACGTGCGAAAACCGCATGTGAGGTCGCTGAAATTTCCTACAAAAAATTTCGCCAATTAATCCAGGTCAACCCGGATATTCTGATGCGCCTCTCTTCCCAGATGGCTCGTCGCTTACAAGTCACCTCTGAAAAAGTAGGTAACCTCGCCTTCCTTGACGTCACCGGGCGTATCGCTCAGACGCTGCTGAATCTGGCGAAACAGCCCGATGCCATGACGCACCCGGATGGGATGCAGATCAAAATCACCCGTCAGGAAATCGGCCAGATCGTCGGCTGCTCCCGCGAAACCGTTGGTCGTATTTTGAAAATGCTGGAAGATCAAAACCTGATCTCCGCGCATGGCAAGACCATCGTCGTCTACGGCACCCGTTAATTCCGTCAGAATGGCGCGTTTTATCATGCGCCATTTTTGTTTGCATCGATGTGGCGAAGACTGATTTATCACCCAGAGATTAATTACGCACTACGGCAAACGCTGGTGCTGTGCCTGCCTGTGGCTGTCGGTTTATTGATAGGCCAACTACACCTGGGCTTGCTTTTCTCTCTCGTTCCCGCCTGCTGCAACATTGCAGGTCTGGATACCCCGCACAAACGCTTTTTTAAACGCCTGATCATCGGCGCGTCGCTGTTCGCCGGATGCAGTCTGGTAACGCAACTTCTGCTGGCGGAATCCATCCCCCTGCCGTTGATCCTGACCGGGCTCACGCTGGTGCTTGGCGTGACGGCGGAAATTAGCCCGCTTCACGCGCGGCTACTGCCAGCGTCGCTGATTGCCGCCATCTTTACCCTGAGTCTTGCGGGATACATGCCCGTCTGGGAGCCGCTGCTCATTTATGCGCTGGGCACGCTATGGTACGGCGTGTTTAACTGGTTTTGGTTCTGGCTATGGCGCGAACAGCCGCTGCGCGAGTCATTGAGTTTGTTATACCGTGAACTGGCCGATTATTGTGAAGCGAAATACAGCCTGCTCACCCAACATATCGATCCGGAAAAAGCGCTGCCTCCCCTGCTGATACGCCAGCAAAAAGCGGTCGATCTCATTACCCAGTGTTACCAACAGATGCATATGCTTTCGGCGCACAACAATAATGATTACAAGCGTCTACTGCGGGCTTTTCAGGAAGCGATGGATTTGCAGGAGCACATCTCCGTCAGCTTGCATCAGCCGGAAGAGGTACAGAAACTGGTAGAACGCAGCCATGCGGAAGAGGTGATTCGCTGGAATGCGCAAACGGTCGCCGCCCGCCTGCGCGTGCTGGCGGATGACATTCTTTATCATCGTCTGCCGACGCGCTTCTCCATGGAAAAACAGATTGGCGCTCTGGAGAAGATCGCCAATCAGCATCCTGAAAATCCGGTAGGCCAGTTCTGCTATTGGCACTTCAGTCGAATCGCCCGTGTGCTGCGTACTCAGCGGCCGCTGTACGCCCGCGACCTGATGGCCGATAAACAGCGTCGCCTGCCGCTACTTCCGGCGCTGAAAAATTATATGTCTCTAAAATCGCCGGCGCTACGCAATGCCGGACGCATCAGCGTGATGATGAGCATCGCCAGTCTGATGGGCAGCGCGTTGCACCTGCCTAAACCGTACTGGATCCTCATGACAGTGCTGTTTGTCACCCAAAACGGCTATGGCGCGACGCGCGTACGTATTCTGCATCGTTCGGTCGGAACGCTGGTCGGCCTGGTGATTGCCGGCGTCACGCTGCACTTACATATTCCCGAAAGCATTACGCTGGCGGTCATGCTGGTACTAACGCTGGCAAGTTATCTGATTATTCGTAAAAACTACGGCTGGGCGACGGTCGGCTTTACGGTGACGGCGGTATACACCATCCAGTTACTGACGTTAAACGGAGAGCAGTTTATTGTGCCGAGGCTGATCGATACGCTGATTGGCTGTTTAATTGCCTTTGGCGGCATGGTCTGGCTGTGGCCGCAATGGCAAAGCGGGCTATTACGTAAAAACGCCCATGATGCGCTGGAAGCCGATCAAGAAGCTATCCGACTGATCCTCAGTAACGATCCGCAAGCCACCCCGCTCGCTTATCAAAGAATGCGGGTCAACCAGGCGCATAACACGTTATTCAACTCGTTAAATCAGGCAATGCAGGAACCCGGGTTCAATACCCACTATCTGTCGGATATGAAACTGTGGGTCACGCACAGCCAGTTTATTGTCGAGCATATCAACGCCATGACGACGCTGGCGCGGGAACACACCATGCTGACGCCGGATCTGGCGCAGCGCTATCTGGAATCTTGCGAGATTGCAATTCAGCGCTGCCAGCAGCGCCTGGAGTACGACAGGCCAGGCGGCTCCGGCGATGTCAATATTCTGGAGTCGCCGGACATGCCGTCACATGGCTTATTGAGCACTCTGGAACAACATTTACAGCGCATCATTGGCCATCTGAACACCATGCACACCATTTCGTCGATGGCCTGGCGTCAGCGTCCGCATCACGGTATCTGGCTGAGTAAGCGGCTACGGGATACAAAAGGTTAAGTCCGACTGCCGGATGCGCTACGCTTATCCGGCAATCCGCCATCAGGCCACCACGTTCCCTACCGCCTGCGCAAAGCGCTGCATTCCTTCATTGATATCCGCCTCTTCCACCACCAGCGACGGGGCAAAACGCATCACGTCGGCTCCGGCATTGAGCACCATCACGCCGGCCTCCGCGCCTGCGTACAGAAAATCGCGCGCCCGACCTTTGTACTCCGGCTTCAGTTCTGCGCCAATCAGCAGCCCCATGCCGCGAATATCGCTGAAAATGTCAAATTGCTCGTCAATCGCCTGCAAATGTTGCACAAACTGTTGCCGCTTAGTGTGAATGCCTTGTAGTACCTCTGGCGTATTAATAATATCGAATGCCGCGCCAGCCACCGCACAGGCTAGCGGATTGCCGCCATAGGTTGAACCATGCGAACCGACATGGAAGGCCGAGGCGATCTCCTGCGTGGTCAGCATGGCGCTCACCGGAAAACCGCCGCCTAACGCTTTGGCGCTGGTGAGGATATCCGGCGTGACGCCGTAGTGCATATAAGCAAACAGGTCTCCGGTGCGCCCCATCCCGCACTGCACTTCATCAAACACCAGCAACGCCTGATGCTTGTCACACAGGTCGCGTAACCCTTTGAGGAATTCCGGTGTAGCCGCCTGCACGCCGCCTTCACCCTGAATCGGCTCGACCACCACCGCGCAGGTGTGGTCATCCATTACCGCTTTCACCGCATGGAGATCGTTGAAGGGAACGTGAATAATATCGGCGGGTTTCGGCCCAAAGCCGTCGGAATATTTTGGCTGCCCGCCGACAGAGACGGTAAACAAGGAACGGCCATGAAAGGCGTTATGGAAGGCAATGATTTTCGTTTTGAACGGGCTATGGCGCACGCAGGCATAATGACGCGCCAGTTTAAAAGCGGTTTCGTTCGCTTCGGTGCCGGAATTCATAAACAGCACGCGCTCGGCAAACGTGGCGTCGATCAGTTTACGTCCCAGACGCAACGCCGGTTCATTGGTAAAAACGTTACTGGTATGCCACAAGGTTTCCCCCTGGGATTTCAGCGCCTCGACCAGTGCCGGATGGCAATGGCCCAGCGCAGTCACTGCAATCCCGCCGGCGAAATCGATATACTCTTTGCCCTGCTGATCCCATACGCGGCTGCCTTTACCTTTGACCGGAATAAAGTCCGCCGGTGCATAAACAGGCAGAATCACCTCATCAAAAGTTGCGCGCGTAATAGCCGTTTGTTCAGTTGCCATATCATTACCACCCGGTTAAGTAGAAACGCCAGTGAAATTATAATCACAAAATATGAATAAAAAATCACTCAATAGCAACCACAAATCAACGCCGGAGGAAATTTTCCAGCAGAGCGTGTCCTTGTTCGCTGAGAATACTTTCCGGGTGGAACTGCACGCCTTCCAGATCCCACTCGCGGTGGCGAATGCCCATAATCTCCTGCGTTTCACTCCAGGCGGTGATCTCAAAACACTCTGGCAACGTGGCAGGGTCGACAATCAGCGAGTGGTAACGTGTCACGGTTAACGGGCTGGGCAATCCCCGAAACACGCCCTGTCCATTATGCGTAACAGGTGACGTTTTACCGTGCATCACTTTCGCTGCCCGCACCACCGACGCGCCAAAGGCCTGCGCCATCGCCTGATGACCCAGGCAAACGCCCAGCATCGGAATACGTCCGGCATAATGGCGGATAACCGCCAGTGAAATGCCAGCGTCATTTGGCGTACAGGGGCCAGGAGAGATAACGATTTTTTGCGGGTTCAAAGCGTCAATGTGCGCCAGCGTCAGCGCATCATTGCGCCGGACCTGCACTTCCGCGCCCAGTTCACAAAAATACTGGTAGAGGTTCCAGGTAAAGGAATCATAGTTATCGATAAGCAGGATCATGGCGGCTCCGGGTCAGTAGAACCGCACTATTTTACTCAGTTTCGCGAGCTTCGCTTATCGCTTTCTGAAAAATCGCCTGCAAAGCGGAGAGATCGCCCATCGCGCCGCTCTGGTTCGCCTGCTGCCATGTTTCAACCGCAATACCTTGCCAACTCAGCGCGTAGCCTGCATGTAAGGCCAGCTGTTCAAAGAAGATGCGCTGCGCCAGCCCGCTCCCCAAACGAAACGGATGGAGTACGTTAATTTCACAGTAGTAATGCGCCAGCCGCTCGACAAACTTCTCGTGCGCCAGACCGACCAGATAGCCCTCTTCTTCCAGATCCTGCATCAGAGCATTGCCCTCTTTTTCGATATAGGCAAAGTGGCAGAAACGGGTATCGCCCTGGTAAATATCGACCTCCCGCAGTTGCCCTGCCCAGTCGAAAATATCCTGATAGAGCTGGCGATGAATCGCGCACAGATGAGGCAAGCCGCGTACCAGCGGCCCCAGTTCAATCGTGGCGGCACGGAGCGCGGTCATTTCATATGCCGCTTGCGCCAGTCGCTGGGCCTGATGAATCCCCAGCCGATTACGCATCACATTCAGCCCCGGATAGAGGTACGGATCGCGCCCTTCGCCAAATTTATCGCTCATAGTGCCTCCGAAGCTCGTCAAGACGTGCCAGCGCTTCATCGGCGGTCAGGGTTACTAAGGGGATCTCAATACCTTCGAGACGGCGGCTTTGCTGGAAGTTAACGTTGCGCCGCTGTTCCCAAAAGCGTGACTTTTGTTTATCGGTAAGTTTCTTCACCTGGCCTCCCTGAATATGTCTGTGCTTGACCACAAGTATAAGCAGCAATTTCAGGTTACGCTGAGACAGGGAGAAAACGCGGGCGGCTCGCACCCGCGCAGTCATATTTTATTTTATGGCAGGACTTTCGCGGAAAGGATAACGACTGGTTTTGTCGGCACATTCTGATAAGGCCCGACATCGTGCGTCGGTACCTGTGAGATTTTATCGGCGACATCCATACCTTTTACCACTTTACCAAATACCGCATAGCCAAAGTCGCGCTGGCCGTGGTCGAGAAAAGCGTTATCCGCGACGTTAATAAAGAACTGGCTGGTGGCGCTGTCTTTATCTGCGGTGCGCGCCATCGCGATCGTGCCGCGAGTATTACGCAGACCGTTGTCGGCTTCATTCTTAATCGGCGGATTCGGTTTCTTCTGCTGCATCTGCTCGTTAAAACCACCGCCCTGAATCATAAAGCCAGGAATAACGCGGTGAAACGTAGTGTTGTTATAGAAACCACTGTTGACGTAATCGACAAAGTTTTTCACAGAAACCGGCGCTTTCTGGCTGTTCAGCTCCAGCTCAATATTCCCGGCGGAGGTGGTTAACAGCACATGAGGATCGCCTTTTGCTGCCAACGCTGCGGGAGAAAGAGCAGAAAGAGCGAAAACAGCTGCGACAGCCGCCAGAGTCGATTTGAGCATGAGATTTCCTTAAAGAGAGCAGAAATAAAGCAAGTGGAATGATTTTAAAGAGCCTTCCTGGGCCAGGCCAGCCCTTTACCTAATTTTACGTATATGAAACAAATGTAACGTTACGACGCAACGCCGTATTCTTGCAATATGATGTGACAAACATCACATTAAAAAATGTAATGAACATTACTATCACTAATAATTATTTAAATGCATCACAAAAGCGCCTAAAATCTGCCCGCTTAACGCGCCCTCCACGCGCTTCACTTCTCTTCAAGGCCAGACATGACTAACAGCAACCGCATCAAGCTCACATGGATCAGCTTTCTTTCCTACGCCCTGACCGGGGCGCTGGTGATTGTCACCGGGATGGTGATGGGAAATATCGCAGACTATTTTCAGCTGCCCGTTTCCAGCATGAGTAATACCTTTACTTTCCTGAACGCCGGGATTTTGATCTCGATCTTCCTCAATGCGTGGCTGATGGAAATCATCCCGCTGAAAACACAGCTACGCTTTGGTTTTATCCTGATGGTGCTGGCGGTGGCCGGGCTGATGTTCAGCCACAGCCTGGCGTTGTTCTCAGCGGCGATGTTTGTGCTGGGGCTGGTCAGCGGGATCACCATGTCGATTGGCACCTTCCTGATTACGCAACTGTATGAAGGGCGTCAGCGCGGTTCCCGACTGCTGTTTACCGACTCCTTCTTCAGCATGGCGGGGATGATTTTTCCTATGGTCGCCGCCTTCCTGCTGGCGCGTAGTATTGAGTGGTACTGGGTCTACGCCTGCATCGGCCTGGTCTACCTGGCGATTTTTATCCTGACCTTCGGCTGTGAATTTCCGGCGCTGGGTAAACATGCGCAGCACTCTCAGGCGCCTGTCGTCAAAGAAAAATGGGGCATTGGCGTACTGTTTCTCGCCGTCGCCGCGCTGTGCTATATCCTCGGTCAATTGGGCTTTATCTCCTGGGTGCCGGAATACGCCAAAGGCCTCGGCATGAGCCTGAATGACGCCGGGGCGCTGGTGAGTGATTTCTGGATGTCCTATATGTTCGGCATGTGGGCGTTCAGCTTTATCCTGCGCTTTTTCGATCTGCAACGCATTCTGACCGTACTGGCGGGTATGGCGGCGGTACTGATGTATCTGTTTATTACTGGCACGCAGGCGCATATGCCGTGGTTTATTCTGACGCTGGGCTTCTTCTCCAGCGCCATTTATACCTCCATCATTACGCTGGGATCGCAGCAAACGAAAGTGGCCTCGCCTAAGCTGGTTAACTTTATTCTGACCTGCGGCACCATAGGAACGATGCTGACCTTCGTCGTCACCGGCCCGATTGTGGCGCACAGCGGTCCACAGGCGGCGTTACTCACCGCGAATGGTCTGTATGCGGTGGTCTTTGTGATGTGCTTTGCGCTCGGCTTTGTGTCCCGTCATCGCCAGCATAGCGCGCCGGCTACGCATTGATAATGATTGCCGGATGGCGCCGCGATGCGTCTTATCCGGCCTACAGCGTAAGCTGTTGGTAGGCCGGATAAGGCGACGTCGCCCTCCGGCACTCTATCCCCCTCCTGACGAGGTAGGCCTGTTGGTCTAAAAACCCCTCATTTTGTATGTTATTTGTACAAACCTGAAAAGCCTGACAATTCCGCCACTTATAAAAATCCAGACAAATCAGCCATATACCCATTAAGAGGTATATAAAGGTGAATTTGATTTACATCAATAAGCGGGGTTGCTGAATCGTTAAGGTAGGCGGTAATAGAAAAGAAATCGAGGCAAAAATGAGCAAAGTCAGACTCGCTATTATCGGTAATGGTATGGTCGGCCACCGCTTTATTGAGGATCTCCTTGATAAATCCGACGCTAGCCTGTTCGACATTACCGTGTTCTGTGAAGAACCCCGTAAAGCCTATGACCGTGTCCACCTGTCATCCTACTTCTCTCACCACACCGCGGAAGAGCTCTCTCTGGTGCGTGAAGGATTTTACGAGAAGCACGGCGTGAAGGTACTGGTTGGCGAACGCGCAATTACCATTAACCGTCAGGAGAAAGTGATTCACTCCAGCGCGGGTCGTACCGTTTATTATGACAAGCTGATCATGGCGACCGGTTCATATCCGTGGATTCCGCCGATTAAAGGCTCCGAAACCCAGGATTGCTTCGTTTACCGTACCATTGAAGACCTCAACGCTATCGAAGCCTGCGCCCGTCGCAGCAAGCGCGGGGCGGTGGTCGGCGGCGGTCTGCTGGGGCTGGAAGCCGCTGGCGCGCTGAAAAACCTCGGCGTGGAAACGCACGTCATTGAATTTGCGCCAATGCTGATGGCGGAACAGCTCGATCAGATGGGCGGCGAGCAGCTACGTCGCAAGATCGAAAGCATGGGCGTGCGTGTACACACCAGTAAAAACACGCAAGAGATTGTTCAGCAGGGTAACGAAGCGCGTAAGACTATGCGTTTTGCCGACGGCAGCGAGCTGGAAGTCGATTTTATCGTCTTCTCTACCGGTATTCGCCCCCGCGACAAGCTGGCTACCCAGTGCGGTCTGGCCGTCGCGCAGCGCGGCGGGATCGTGATTAACGACACCTGCCAGACGTCCGACCCGGATATCTACGCTATCGGCGAGTGCGCCAGTTGGAACAACCGCGTTTACGGTCTGGTCGCACCGGGCTATAAAATGGCCCAGGTTGCCGTTGACCATATCCTCGGCAGTGAAAACGCCTTTAAAGGGGCGGATCTCAGCGCCAAGCTGAAGCTGCTGGGCGTGGACGTCGGCGGCATCGGCGACGCGCATGGCCGCACGCCGGGCGCGCGTAGCTACGTTTACCTCGATGAAAGCAAAGAAGTCTACAAACGTCTTATTGTCAGCGAAGATAACAAAACGCTGCTCGGCGCAGTACTGGTCGGCGACACCAGCGATTACGGCAATTTGCTGCAACTGGTACTGAACGCCATCGAACTGCCGGAAAACCCGGATTCGCTGATCCTGCCGTCGCACGCGGGCAGTGGTAAACCCGCTATCGGCGTGGATAAACTGCCGGACAGCGCGCAGATCTGCTCCTGCTTCGATGTGACTAAAGGCGATCTGATCGCCGCTATCAATAAAGGCTGCCATACCGTGGCGGCGCTGAAAGCGGAAACCAAAGCCGGAACCGGCTGCGGCGGCTGCATCCCGCTGGTGACGCAGGTACTGAACGCCGAACTGGCGAAACAGGGTATTGAAGTCAACAACAACCTGTGCGAGCACTTTGCTTATTCTCGTCAGGAACTGTTCCACTTAATCCGCGTGGAAGGCATTAAAACCTTTGAAGAACTGCTGGCGAAACACGGTAAAGGCTACGGCTGCGAAGTGTGTAAGCCGACCGTCGGTTCGCTGCTGGCGTCGTGCTGGAACGAATACATCCTCAAACCGCAGCACACGCCGCTACAGGATACTAACGACAACTTCCTGGCGAATATCCAGAAAGACGGTACTTACTCGGTGATCCCGCGCTCCGCTGGCGGTGAAATCACCCCGGAAGGTCTGGTGGCCGTGGGTCGTATCGCCCGCGAGTTTAACCTCTATACCAAAATTACCGGTTCTCAGCGTATCGGTCTGTTTGGCGCGCAAAAAGACGATCTGCCGGAAATCTGGCGTCAACTGATTGAAGCGGGCTTCGAAACCGGTCACGCGTACGCCAAAGCGCTGCGGATGGCGAAAACCTGCGTCGGCAGCACCTGGTGCCGCTACGGCGTGGGCGACAGCGTCGGTTTCGGCGTGGAGCTGGAAAACCGCTACAAAGGTATTCGTACCCCGCACAAGATGAAGTTCGGCGTCTCCGGCTGTACCCGTGAATGTGCGGAAGCGCAGGGTAAAGATGTCGGTATCATCGCCACTGAGAAAGGCTGGAACCTGTACGTTTGCGGTAACGGCGGCATGAAACCTCGTCATGCGGATCTGCTGGCAGCCGATCTCGATCGCGACACGCTGCTCAAGTATCTCGACCGCTTTATGATGTTCTACATCCGTACCGCCGACAAACTGACCCGTACCGCACCGTGGTTAGACAACCTGGAAGGCGGCATCGACTATCTGAAATCGGTCATCATCGACGACAAGCTGGGCCTGAACGAACATCTGGAAGAAGAGATGGCGCGCCTGCGCGCAGCGGTGGTCTGCGAGTGGACGGAGACCGTCAACACGCCAGCGGCGCAGGTTCGTTTCAAACACTTTATCAACAGCGACAAGCGCGACCCAAATGTTCAGGTTGTGCCGGAACGCGAACAGCATCGTCCGGCCACGCCGTATGAACGTATCCCGGTCACTCTGGTGGAGGAAAACGCATGAGCCAGTGGCAAAACATCTGCAAAATCGATGACATTCTGCCGGGAACCGGCGTCTGCGCGCTGTCAGGCGGCGAACAGGTGGCGATTTTCCGTCCTTACCATAGCGATCAGGTATTCGCGATCAGCAACATCGACCCGTTCTTTGAAGCCAGCGTGCTGTCTCGTGGACTGATTGCGGAACACCAGGGCGAACTGTGGGTCGCCAGCCCGCTGAAGAAACAGCGCTTTCGCCTGAGCGATGGTTTGTGCATGGAAGACGAACAGTTTTCTGTGAAACATTACGACGCGCGGGTAAAAGACGGCGTGGTGCAGTTGCGCGGTTAATTATTTTTGGGAGGCGCAACGCCTCCCCTTTTTTGTATTTTTTTTCATTTTAATTGTTATCACAAAATCATTTGTACTGCATCGCGGCGGCAACTGAGCAACAAATTCGTCAGGAACGAATTTGAACAGCCGCTGGCTGCCTTCGGTGAGGGACAAGGATGTCCCTCATTAATCCCCAGGAGCATAGTTCACTATGTGACTGGGGTGAGCGAGGGCAGCCAACAAAGAGGCAGTGCAAAGGATGAAGTGAGAAAAGGATAATCAAATGTTTACAGACACTATCAATAAGTGTGCGGCTAACGCTGCGCGCATCGCACGCCTGTCGGCGAATAATCCGCTCGGCTTCTGGGTCAGTTCGGCAATGGCCGGGGCTTATGTCGGTCTCGGCATCATTCTTATTTTCACCCTCGGCAATCTGCTCGACCCGTCCGTGCGTCCTTTGGTAATGGGTGCCACTTTTGGTATCGCCTTAACGCTGGTCATCATCGCCGGTTCCGAACTGTTTACCGGCCACACCATGTTCCTGACGCTGGGCGTCAAAGCTGGCACCATCAGCCACGGTCAAATGTGGGCTATCCTGCCGCAAACCTGGCTTGGCAACCTGGTCGGCTCCGTCTTTGTCGCCCTGCTTTACAGCTGGGGCGGCGGCAGTTTGTTGCCGGTCGATACCAGCATCGTTCACTCAGTCGCGCTGGCGAAAACCACCGCGCCCGCCACGGTACTGTTCTTCAAAGGCGCGCTGTGTAACTGGCTGGTTTGTCTGGCAATCTGGATGGCGATCCGCACCGAAGGCACGGCGAAATTTCTTGCTATCTGGTGGTGTCTGCTGGCGTTTATCGCTTCCGGCTACGAGCACTCTGTCGCGAATATGACGCTGTTCGCCCTCTCCTGGTTTGGTCATCACAGCGACGCCTATACCTTGTCCGGAATCGGACACAATCTGTTGTGGGTCACTCTGGGTAATACTTTGTCCGGCGTCGTGTTCATGGGATTGGGTTATTGGTATGCTACGCCGAAATCGGAGCGTCCTGTTCCGCAAAAAACCAACCAAATTAAGGTTACAGCCAACCATTAAGGGGTAATGTCGTGGACCATTTGCCTATATTTTGTCAATTACGCGACCGCGACTGTCTGATCGTCGGCGGTGGCGATGTCGCAGAACGCAAAGCACGGTTATTGCTGGAAGCAGGCGCACGTTTAACGGTCAATGCGCTCACCTTTATTCCACAGTTCACCGTATGGGCAAATGAAGGCATGTTGACTCTGGTTGAGGGACCGTTCGACGAAACGCTTCTCGACTCGTGTTGGCTGGCGATCGCGGCCACCGACGACGATACCGTCAACCAGCGCGTCAGCGAAGCGGCGGAGTCACGCCGCATCTTCTGCAACGTGGTGGATGCGCCGAAAGCCGCCAGCTTTATCATGCCCTCCATTATTGACCGCTCGCCGCTCATGGTCGCCGTCTCCTCGGGCGGCACTTCCCCGGTGCTGGCGCGTCTGCTGCGCGAGAAACTGGAGTCGCTGCTGCCGCAGCATCTGGGGCAGGTCGCGCGCTACGCCGGGCAACTCCGCGCCCGAGTGAAAAAGCAGTTTGCCACGATGGGCGAACGTCGTCGCTTCTGGGAAAAATTTTTCGTCAATGACCGACTGGCGCAGTCGCTGGCGAATGCCGATGAGAAAGCGGTTAACGCGACAACCGAGCACCTGTTTAGCGAACCGCTGGATCACCGTGGCGAAGTCGTGCTGGTTGGTGCCGGGCCGGGCGATGCCGGACTGCTGACGCTGAAAGGGTTACAACAAATCCAACAGGCGGATATCGTGGTTTACGATCGCCTCGTCTCCGACGACATTATGAACCTGGTACGCCGCGATGCCGATCGGGTCTTTGTGGGGAAACGCGCGGGTTACCACTGCGTCCCACAGGAGGAAATCAACCAGATCCTGCTGCGTGAAGCGCAAAAAGGTAAACGCGTGGTACGCCTGAAAGGCGGCGATCCCTTTATCTTTGGTCGCGGCGGCGAAGAGCTGGAAACGCTGTGCCATGCCGGTATTCCTTTCTCGGTCGTGCCGGGGATTACCGCGGCTTCCGGCTGCTCCGCCTACTCCGGTATTCCGCTAACCCATCGCGATTACGCCCAGAGCGTACGTCTGGTCACGGGTCACCTGAAAACCGGCGGCGAGCTGGACTGGGAAAACCTGGCGGCAGAAAAACAGACGCTGGTGTTCTACATGGGGCTTAATCAGGCAGCAACTATCCAGGAAAAACTGATCGCATTCGGTATGCAGGCCGATATGCCGGTTGCGCTGGTAGAAAACGGCACCTCCGTGAAGCAACGCGTCGTCCACGGTGTGCTGACGCAGCTCGGGGAATTAGCGCAACAGGTTGAAAGCCCGGCGCTGATTATCGTTGGCCGGGTCGTTGGTTTACGCGATAAATTAAATTGGTTCTCTAATCATTAATTAAAATAAGGCCCTGTTATTCAGGGCTTTATTTTACAACTACTCGTAACCCCAAATTATTTTTACTTAAAATTAAATTAAGCAATCCATTTTAAATACACCACGTGAATTTAAATATTAATAATATTGCGTAAAAACCCTTTTATTCGTCAAATTCCCCCATCATTCATTCACCTAATAAATAACACCGTTAAGCACTCAATTTGACCTGACCTGGTTATCGGGTGATAAAATAAACACTAAAGCATAATTTTCTTCTGGCCATTTCATCATTGCCTGTATCGCTCTCTGCATATGTTTAGTACGCAAGGAAAATATTAATTAAGGATGAACCCTATGCAAAAGAAAAAACTTATTTCTATCGCGATCGCTTTAACGCTACAAAGTTATTACATTCCGGCCATCGCCGCAGAAAATAACGATGATGAAAAAGAATGTCCCAGTAATATCTCCTCCCTGCCTAAAGAAAAACGCGCAAAACTCTCACCGACCTGCCTTGCTACATTACCTGAAAATGATAATCACTGGGGCTGGGTTGCTGGCGGCGTTGCTGCGCTGGTCGCAGGTGTGGCTATTGGCGTTGAAAATAACGGTGGCGGAGATTCCACTCATTCTTATACCCCCCCTACGCCCGATAATGGCGGCGACGTCACTCCGCCCGACGATGGCGGCGATGACAATGTGATCCCACCCGATGATAGCGGCGATGACGATGTAACCCCGCCTGACGATAGCGGCGATGACGATGTGACCCCACCCGATGATAGCGGTGATGACGATGTAACCCCGCCTGACGATAGCGGCGATGACGATGTGACCCCGCCAGACGATAGCGGCGATGACGATGTGACCCCGCCTGACGATAGCGGCGATGACGATGTGACCCCGCCTGACGATAGCGGCGATGATGATGTGACCCCGCCCGATGATAGCGGCGATGACGATGTGACCCCGCCCGACGATAGCGGCGATGATGATGTAACCCCGCCTGACGATAGCGGCGATGACGATGTGACCCCGCCTGACGATAGCGGCGATGACGACGACACGCCCACAGATAATTCTGTTACTACCTTCAGCAACGGCGTCACCATCGATAAAGGCAAAGACACCCTGGCCTTCGATAGCTTCAAACTGGATAACGGCAGCGTTCTCGAGGGCGCCGTGTGGAATTATTCAGAACAGGATGACCAGTGGCAGTTGACCACCGAAGACGGCAAAACGCTGAACGTCACCGGCTGGGACGTGACTGACGCCAATGCCGCCGTGATTGAAGGCACCCAGGAAAACGGTCTCTACTGGAAGTACGACAGCCGGGGCTATCTGATTATTGCCGACGATAACACCACGGTTATCACCGGCGACGGCGAATCGCATACCTCCGATCGCGGCATGGATATCAGCGGCCAGGATCGCACCGGCGTGATTATTTCCGGCGATCGAACCGTCAACACGCTCACCGGGGACTCCAGTGTGACCGACGGTGCCACCGGCATGGTGATCTCCGGCGACGGCACCACCAACACCATTTCGGGCCATTCAACGGTAGACAACGCCATCGGCGCGCTGATTTCCGGTAATAATACCACCACCGATTTCTCCGGCGACATTACCGTGAGCGGCGGCGGCACCGCCATCATCATCGACGGCGACAACGCCACGGTTCAGAATACTGGTACCTCCAGTATCAGCGGCGCAGGTTCCACCGGCACCACCATTGACGGCAATAACGCGCGCGTCAGCAACGACGGCGATATGACCATCACCGACGGTGCCACCGGCGGCCATATTATCGGCGACAACGCGGTTATCGATAATGTCGGGGATACCACCGTCAGCGGCGCGGGGTCCGCTGCGTTGTATGTCGATGGCGATAACACGCTCATTATCAATGAAGGCGATCAGACCATCTCCGGCGGCGCGACCGGTACGCGAATTGACGGCAGTAAGGCCCGTATCGCCAATACCGGCGATATCGCAGTGGATGGCGCAGGCTCTGCCGCTGTAGTTATCAATGGCGACAACGGCAGTCTGACCCAGGCGGGCGATCTGCTGGTCACCGACGGCGCGATGGGTATCATCACCTACGGCACCGGAAATGAAGCAAAAAATACCGGTAACGCCACCGTCCGCGATCAGGACTCGGTGGGTTTTGTGGTCGCTGGCGAACAAAACGCCTTCCGCAACAAAGGGAATATTAACGTCAGCCTCAACGGCACCGGCGCGCTGGTGAGCGGCAATACGTCACAGGTTACGCTGGATGGCGATATTAACGTTATTTCCGTGCAGGACAGCGATGGCGTATTCCGCGGCGCGACGGGCGTAAACGTGAGCGGCGACAGCAACACCGTCAATATCGCTGGCAACGTGAATATGAGCGCTGAGTTCGAGCAAAATTCTTTGATCGCCGGCGATACCCCGCTAACCGGCGTCACCGTTAACGGCGCCAACAACGATATCACCCTTGATGGCACATTTGACATCAACGTCGGCGATCTGTCGACAGTCAGTGGACAAGCGTTGAGCGTTATCGGTCTGAACGTTACGGGCGAGGGTAACAACGTAGATATCCGCGGCGGTATTAGCATTACCCATAGCCAGAATACGGATGGCTCGGTCAGCATCGTCACAGGCATCAATCTCAACGGCGACAGCGAAGTTACGCTAAGCGGTCAGTCCACAATAGATACAGCCACCATGATAGGAGGCGCTGTCACACTGGCCAAGGTCAGCAACGGCGGTTCTCTGATTCTGGATGACAATTCAATCATTGATATTAATGTCAATTATATAGATGTTAGCGCTTCCATTAACAATGCGCTATTAGTCGCTAACGGAGAAAATTCATCAATTGCGAACCAGGGCGATATCACAAGCCACGGCGTCTATTCCATTATGCGCGTCGACAATGGCGCAACTATCGGCAACAGCGGTGAGATCCTGGTTTACGCAACCAGTAACGGCGGCGGCGACGATCGTACTGCCGTTGCCCGCGCCGACGACGCAGGTTCAGTAATTCATAACCAATCTGGCGGTGATATCACCATCATATCTGACCAGCAACCTGTAAAATATAAAGGTTTTTCCTTTTTCCCGCTGAAATGGTACAACCATACCTTCTATGCAATGCTCGCCTCTGGATATGGCGATGTTGTCAATGATAAAGACGCCGCCATCCATTTGCAGGGCGCAGGCGTATATGGCGTTAGCGCCATCAAAGGAGCGGCGCTAAACGCAGGCGATATTTATCTGGATGGTTTTGTCCCGACGCTGGACGATGAAGGTGATATTACCAGCACAAGCTACTGGCATCCGTCATCGCTCTATCTCACCAGTGCAGGTATGGTCGCAGGCTCAACTGATGGCGGTGACGGCGACGCCACAGCCACCAATACCGGCACCATTAACGTTAATAACGCCGGGTTCGGCATGATGGCGCTCAATGGCGGCACCGCCATTAACCAGGGCACCATTAATCTCACCGCCGATGAAGGCGTCACCAAAACCGATGATAACCAGCTGGTCGGCATGGCGGCGCTCAACGGCGGGACCGTCATCAACGATACCACTGGCACCATCAATATCGATGCCAGCTATGGCAAGCCATTTTATGCTGATGACAGCAGCGTTGTCGTTAACTACGGCACAATCTGTGTTGCTGACTCTTGCCAAAACAGTAGTCAGTATAATCCCACGGACCCGATGGTTTCTTTCGCTTATAACGATGGGCTTCTCTCCGCTTATGGAGAAAATATTAAATTAAACAACAATATACTCATTCTCGGTGATGTGGGTAATGAAGGCGCAGTAGCAACCGAGAAAGTTAACGTCACTGACAGTGGATACCTCACCAACAGCGCCAGTGGCGAAATTACCAGCTTCGTCGTCGCGGAGAATGGAGGGAAAATTGATAACCGCGGCAAAATTACCTCTGTTGACGTTGAAGAGGGCGGGACGTTAACCAACAGTGGCGACATTAGCGACACGTTAACCGTGGGAGGTGGCGCAAGCGCCATCAACAGCGCCACGGGTTCTGTCAATCACATCGATATGTGGAAAGGCTCGCTGGATAACCAGGGATATATTGGCACTCTGATACTGCAAAACACCTCCGGGGCGGTAAGCAATACAGGTGTTATTGATGTTGTGAATTTTAAAGCCGCGACCGTATTCAATAATAATGGCACAGTGAACGATCTGGCTGTCGCCAGCGGTGCAACGGTGAATAACCTGAGCGGCGGCGTGGTCAGCATACCCGAACAAATGTGGAAAGGAACGCTGAATAACTGGGGCGAAGTAAACGGCACGATGGATATCGCCAACGGTACCTTTACCTTCTATAACGCCGGGACATTCAATGGCAACATCAAGACCGCCAGCGCCAAGGGAGGAATGGTAGAAAACGATGGCGTGATTAACGTAACCGGTAATAATGTCGTCGCCATGTCAGCCTCCGGCAGCGCCAAAATGGTGAATAACGGGGAAATTAACCTGGGAACAAAGGGTACGACCGACACTGGCATGATCGGAATGCAGCTTGAGTCCAATGCCAGCAGTTCCGCCGTCATTGAAAACAACGGCACCATCAATATCTACGCCAGCAATTCGTATGCATTCAGCCAACTGGGCAGCAACGGCCATATCGTCAACAACGGTACGGTTTATATTGATGACAGCGTAACCGGCTCCGGCTTTATCAAGCAGAGCGGTAAAACCATCGAAGGCAGCGGTGAAAACGGCGACGGTACGGAAGTGCATTATGTTGACTTCATTGCGCCAACGGAACCGACCATTAACGATGGCATGGCGACCGTGACAACCGGCGACAGCGCAGGCTCCTCCACCACCAACAACCTGTCCGGCTACGTGGTCGGCACCAGCGCCGACGGCAGCGCCGGTAAGCTTAAAGTCAGCAACGCCAGCATGAACGGCGTGGAAATCAACACCGGCTTTGCCGCAGGTACCGCCGACACCACCGTCAGCTTCGACAACGTGGTCGAAGGCAGCAACCTGTCTGACGCCGGCGCTATCCAGTCCACCACCGTGGTGTGGAACGCGCAGGGAAGCCAGGACAGCGACGGCAACGTTGACGTCACCATGACCAAAAACGCCTATGCCGATGTCGCAACCGACGCCAGCGTCTCCGGCGTGGCGAGTGCGCTCGACGCCGGTTATACCAACAACGAGCTGTATACCAGCCTCAACGTTGGCACCACCGCCGAACTGAACAACGCCCTGAAACAGGTCAGCGGCGCTCAGGCCACCACCGTGTTCCGCGAAGCGCGCATCCTCAGTAACCGCTTCAACATGCTGGCCGACGCGGCCCCGCAGATTAAAGACGGCCTGGCGTTTAACGTAGTGGCGAAAGGCGACCCGCGCGCTGAACTGGGCAACGACACTCAGTACGACATGCTGGCGCTGCGCCAGAAGCTGGATTTGACCACAAGCCAGAATCTGACGCTGGAGTACGGTATTGCGCGTCTGGATGGCGACGGTTCAAAAACCGCGGGCGATAACGGCCTGACCGGCGGCTACAGTCAGTTCTTCGGCCTGAAGCACAGCATGGCGTTTGAAGAAGGTCTGGCGTGGAATAACAGCCTGCGTTATGACGTGCATAACCTGGACAGCAGTCGCTCCGTCTCGTATGGCGACACCAACAAGGTGGCGGATTCCGACGTACGTCAGCAGTACCTTGAGTTCCGCAGCGAAGGGGCAAAAACCTTCACTCTGATGAGTGATACGCTGAAAGTCACGCCGTATGCCGGGGTGAAATTCCGCCACACCATGGAAGATGGCTACAAAGAGCGCAGCGCCGGAGATTTTAACCTGTCCATGAACTCTGGCAACGAAACGGCGGTAGACTCTCTTGTCGGTCTGAAGCTGGATTACGCCGGGAAAGACGGCTGGAGCGCCACCGCTACCCTGGAAGGCGGCCCGAACCTGAGCTACAGCAAGAGCCAGCGTACAGCGTCATTACAGGGTGCGGCGGGTCAATCGTTCGGCATAGATGACGGTCAAAAAGGCGGCGGCGTTAATGGCCTGGCAACCATCGGCGTGAAATATAGCAGCAATGATACCGCGCTACATCTGGATGCGTACCAGTGGAAGGAAGACGGTATCAGCGATAAAGGCTTTATGCTTAACGTTAAGAAAACATTTCGTTAAATAAACGACATTATATAACACTAATACAGGCCGCTTATTATTAAGCGGCCTTTTTTAAATCATATTTACTGGTAAAGATGAAGTCCTTATTTGGACTACCTGTATGATTCATTAATTGCTATCGTACTATACGCTAAATAGATCTTATATTTATTCCACCAGTAGTGCTCGTTTTATCAACAAGGATTTTGACATGTTTAAATTTGTAAAAATTGCCGTTGTGGCAGGGGTTCTGGCGACGCTCACCGCCTGTACTGGTCATATCGAAAACAAAAAAAACAACTGCAGCTACGATTATTTGCTGCACCCTGCAATTTCTATTTCTAAAATTATTGGTGGTTGCGGCCCGGCTGCTGACCAATAATAGAAACGACTGCGCAGATACAAAAAAACCGGGATTTTCCCGGTTTTTTTACAGGTCTGATAAACGGTACGTCGCAGATGCCTTGTCCAACTTACGCTCGTTTGTAGGCCCGATAAGCTCGCGCCATCGGGCAAGAAATTACCGTTACGGTTTCGCCACAAAGCCAATGGCTTCGTAAACGGCTTTCAGCGTTTCGGCCGCACGTGCGCTGGCTTTTTCCGCCCCGTCTTTCATCACCTTCTGCAAGAACGCTTCGTCGTTGCGGAAACGATGATAGCGCTCCTGCAACTCAGACAACATTCCGGAAACCGCCTCCGCCACTTCGCCTTTCAAATGGCCATACATTTTACCTTCAAACTGCTTTTCCAGTTCAGGAATGCTCTGACCGGTCACGGCGGAAAGAATATCCAGCAGGTTAGAGACACCCGCTTTCTCTTTCACATCATAACGCACTACCGGCGGCTCGTCGGAGTCAGTGACCGCACGTTTGATTTTCTTCACTACCGATTTCGGATCTTCCAGCAGGCCGATCACGTTATTACGGTTATCGTCCGATTTGGACATTTTCTTCGTCGGCTCCAGCAGCGACATCACACGCGCGCCGGATTTTGGAATAAACGGTTCCGGTACTTTGAAAATATCGCCATACAGCCCGTTAAAACGCTGGGCAATATCGCGGCTCAGTTCCAGATGCTGCTTCTGATCTTCGCCTACCGGCACCAGATTGGTTTGGTACAACAGGATGTCTGCCGCCATCAGCACCGGGTAATCAAACAGGCCGGCGTTAATGTTTTCCGCATAGCGCGCAGATTTATCTTTAAACTGCGTCATACGGCTCAGCTCGCCGAAATAGGTATAGCAGTTCAGCGCCCAGCCAAGCTGCGCATGTTCCGGCACATGGGACTGAACGAAAATAGTGCTCTTTTCAGGATCAATACCACATGCCAGGTACAGCGCCAGCGTATCCAGCGTCGCTTTACGTAGCTGCTGCGCGTCCTGACGCACGGTAATAGCATGTTGGTCTACGATGCAGTAGATGCAATGATAGTCATCCTGCATGTTTACCCACTGACGCAATGCCCCCATATAGTTGCCAATGGTCAATTCACCTGAGGGCTGTGCGCCACTAAAAACGATGGGCTTAGTCATTTTTTATTTCCTGGTTATCGCTATGCGGAAGCCCAAGTGCGGGCAAAAGATCGTTAAAACTGTCATAAATGACGTCCGGCTCGCTAAGAGCGATCGCTTCGCCATAATTGTAGCCGTATGTCAGGCCAACCGAAGGGCAACCCGCCGCTTTTGCAGCCTGAATATCATTACGCGAATCGCCGACAAAAAGCATCTGCTCCGGCATCATACCCAGTCGGCTTGCCACCAGCAACAGCGGCTCCGGATGCGGCTTCTTATTTTGCACATCATCGCCGCCGATAACCACACTAAAGTATTTGGCGATATCAAGCGATTCCAGCAACGGCGCGACGAACGGCGTCGGTTTGTTGGTCACCAAACCTAATGACAATCCGCTGGCGTGCAGCGCGCCCAGCGTGTCGGCGACATGCGGAAATAAAAAGGTGCCTTCTTCCGCCACTTCGCCATAATACCTGTCGAACAGTTTACGCAGAATGCGTACCTGTTCCTCGGCAGGAATATCTTCATCAACGAGCGGTTTCCCCATCGTCTTACGCAGCGTGGCGCGCTCCTCGCGAGCCCAGGTCAGCGCGCGTTCCATCAATACGTCTGCGCCGTTACCAATCCAGGTAATCACGCGCTCCTCGCCCGCGACCGGCAGTTCCAGCGCATACAGCGCCATATCCACCGCCGCGGCAAGACCCGGCGCGCTATCCACCAGCGTGCCGTCAAGATCAAAGGCGACGCCCCGAATATTCTGCAACTTATCCATGACTTACCTTTGCCAGCTCACTGCGCATTTCATCAATCACTTTTTTGTAGTCGGGCTTATCGAAAATTGCCGACCCCGCAACAAACATGTCCGCGCCTGCTGCGGCGATCTCGCCGATATTGTTCACCTTCACGCCGCCATCCACTTCCAGGCGAATGTCGTAACCGGACGCATCAATGCGGCGTCGCACTTCGCGCAGTTTATCCAGCGTCTGCGGAATAAAAGACTGGCCGCCGAAGCCTGGGTTCACGGACATCAGCAGGATCACATCCAGTTTGTCCATGACGTAATCGAGATAACTGAGCGGCGTTGCCGGGTTGAATACCAGCCCCGCTTTACAGCCGTGCTCTTTAATCAGCTGTAGCGTGCGGTCAACATGTTCGGAGGCTTCCGGGTGAAAGGTAATGATGCTCGCGCCAGCGGCGGCAAAGTCGGGCACGATACGGTCGACTGGCTTGACCATCAGGTGGACATCAATAGGCGCGGTAATACCGTACTGACGCAGGGATTTCAGCACCATCGGGCCGATAGTCAGGTTCGGCACATAGTGATTATCCATGACGTCAAAGTGTACAACATCAGCACCGGCAGCCAGCGCTTTGGCGGTGTCTTCACCCAGGCGAGCAAAATCAGCCGACAGAATTGAGGGGGCAATCAAATACTGTTTCATCCGCTTCTCCTTGAGAATTATTTTCTTGCAGGCGTGGCGACTCCTGGTTGGTACAGAGCCAGCAGTTCGTCCACCTTTTTACGTGTGCCGCCGTTGCTGCTTATACTGCGTCTAACTTTGACGACATGCAATTTTGCGAGTTGATACCACTCGCGTGTGAGCGCCGTATCATGGTTGGAAATGAGCACCGGTATCCGGTTACTGACCAGATTCTCAGCGATTTCCGCCAGATGCGCTTGTTGCGTCAGGCTAAAACTATTGGTGTGATACGCTGTGAAGTTAGCCGTGGCGGACAACGGCGCATAAGGCGGATCGCAATAGACCACCGACGACTTGTCCGCACGCGCCATACTGTCTGCGTATGACTCACAGTAAAAGAACGCATTCTGCGCTTTTTCTGCAAAGTGGTACAACTCCGCTTCCGGGAAGTAAGGTCTTTTATAACGACCAAACGGTACATTAAATTCCCCGCGCAAGTTATAGCGACAGAGTCCGTTATAACCGTAGCGGTTCAGATATAAAAACAGTACCGCCCGACGAAAGGGGTCCTGGCAGGTGTTGAACTCCTCACGGAGTTGGTAATAGACCTCAGCCTGGTTAGTTTCAGGCATAAACAGCTCGCGCGAAGCCTGTACGTACTCGTCAGTACGTAACTTCACGATGTTATAGAGGCTAATAAGGTCGCTGTTGATATCGGCGAGGATATAACGAGAAAAGTCGGTGTTAAGAAACACCGATCCGGCACCCACAAAAGGTTCGACAAGGCACTCGCCTTTTGGCAAATGTCGTTTGATATCATCAAGCAGAGGATATTTTCCCCCTGCCCACTTCAAAAAAGCGCGATTTTTTTTCATGCTGACTAACTAATTACACCTTCTCCGGCTGTGGAGAAAGCTCCGACAGCATCCTGCGCTTTAGGCTGTGCCGCGTTGCTTTACGGCGCATTTGGCGATAGCAAATGCGCCCCTCGCGCCTGTCCTGAACAAAAATAGCTGTCAGCGACACTCACAGGCAATTGCAGGACACAGCCTGGATTATTTCAGATCGGCCTGAACCTGATGCAACGGTTTTGCCCACGGGTTTTTCGCCTGCACATCGGCAGGTAAGGTGGACACCGCACGTTTAGCATCCTCTTTCGAAGCATACATCCCCGTTACCAGCACATACCACGGTTGTCCATTACGCGTCGTCTCGTATACCACATAATTTTTCAGGTTCTCTTTCTTCGCCCAACCGTTCAGGTTGTCGTAATTTGAAGAACTACTGAGCTGCAATGTGTAGTGGCTGGATGGCGCGCTCTTTAATGCGCCAACGTTGCCGGCGCTTTTCCCGCCGCCTGCGACAGGCGTCGTCGAGGCTTGCGCTGGCTTCGCGGTTTGTACCGGCGCAGCGCTTGCCGTCGCTGTCGGCGCAGCCGTCGTGGTGGTCGCTTTCGGCGTCGCGGCTGGCGCTGCCGGTTCCGTGCGTTTCACTGGCGCGACCGGTTTCTTCGGTTCCGCAGTCGTGGTTTTCGCCGTGGTCTGCGGTTTCTTAGGTTCAATGACGGCCTGTTTACGTTCCGGACGCGTGGTATGACGCTCGGCAGGTTCGCTAACCGCCGCCTGACGCGTCGTGCTGCCATTGCGAACTGGCGCGACGGTTGCAGGCTCTGTCGGCAACGTAGAGTTCACCGCAACATTGTTCATCTGCTCTGGATTCTGCGTCAGCGCATTATTCAGATCGCCCTGCACTTCCACGCGCTGCTGACCGTCAGCGACCACAGGCGACTGTCCCTGCGTCGGCGTTGAAGAAATCGGCGGCAAAGAAATATCCTGCGACGTATTGCCCGCGGTTTGTTCTGCGGAGGTGGTGCCCGGCGCAGGCTGGGTCGCATTCGCCTGATCGGCGGCGTTACCGGAAAGATCGATACTCTTTTCGCCAGAGGCCGACGGCTCGCTGGAAGACGTTGAGGGGGCTTTCAGCGCGGAGCCGATACCGATAATCAATAGCAGCAGCACCAGTACGCCAACGCCCATCATCATGTACTGACGAGAGGCTGGCTTATGGGCCGCTTTTTTACGCTTACGTGGACGGCGTTCAACACGCTCTTCGTCCACCGTATCGTCTTCATCGGATTCGTACTCTTCTTCAACTTCAGGTTCTTCACTACGCGCTTTACGCGTACGCGTCGGACGGCGATCGTCGGCATCCAGATCAACGTCATCAAAGTTGATCTGTGGCTCATTATCGCGTTCTGAAGATTGACGAGAACGACCAGTACGACGATCGCTGGGATCGGGTTTCAGCTCGTCTTCTGGTTTGAATTCATCCATTTAACACCCCACTCAAAGGTTAATGCTTACGACATTGCACATAACCTGAAGCTAAAAGACTGACATCTACGCAATATCAGTCTGACCTTTCTTGTTGTTACGCCTGCTGACAGTCAGCAATCGCGCTAAGAACGACTTCGTGCGACACTCCGCCGCGCACTTCACTTTTCCCTATGGCCAGCGGAAGCACTAAACGCAGCTCCCCCGCTAACACTTTTTTATCTCGCAGCATGTGCGGCAAATAGTCCTGCGCGGACATCTCGCAAGGGCCATTGACTGGCAACCCGGCCCGTTCGAGTAGAGCGATGATGCGCTGCGTATCAGCAGAACTGAACTGCCCCAAACGCTCGGATGCGCGCGCAGCCATCACTATACCTGCGGCAACGGCTTCACCATGTAACCAATTGCCATATCCCATTTCCGCTTCAATGGCGTGGCCAAAGGTATGTCCAAGATTCAGTAAAGCACGTAAGCCCGCTTCACGCTCGTCGGCGGCAACAACTTCGGCTTTCAGCTCGCAACAACGACGAATACAGTACGCCATCGCCGGACCGTCCAGACGCAATAGCGCATCCAGATTATCCTCAAGCCAGGTGAAGAAGTCTGCGTCGAGTATAATGCCGTATTTGATCACCTCTGCCAGTCCCGATGCCAGTTCGCGTGCGGGAAGCGTTTTCAGGCAATCAAGATCGACAACCACAGAAGCGGGTTGGTAAAACGCGCCAATCATGTTTTTGCCAAGGGGATGGTTGACGGCGGTTTTCCCGCCCACGGAAGAATCAACCTGCGACAGTAAGGTAGTTGGCACCTGGATGAAACGTACGCCTCGCTGGTAACTGGCCGCCGCAAAACCGGTGAGATCGCCAATCACGCCGCCGCCAAGCGCGACCAGCGTGGTATCACGACCATGCGGTTTTTTCAGTAACGCCGAAAACACCGTATCCAGCACCGTCAGGCTCTTATACTGCTCGCCGTCAGGAAGAATCACGCTGTCTACGTTAACGCCCGCCCGTTCGAGTACGCCGCGAACCTTGTCCAGATAAAGCGGCGCCAGGGTTTCGTTGGTCACTAACATGACCTGATCGCCTGATTTCAGCGGCAAGAATGAAGCTGGTTCGTTAAACAAACCAGCCGCGATGGTGATCGGGTAACTACGTTCCCCGAGAGTGACTGTAATCCTCTCCATGACGCGACATCCACCTTAGTTACTTGTGCCCGCTTACCCAGCGTATTCTGCTTGAATTAGTTGCTTTCCAGCATATGAATAATCTGGTTTGCCACAACCTTAGCGCTTTGATCGTCGGTGCGAATGGTGACGTCGGCAATCTCTTCGTACAGCGGATTGCGTTCGTTAGCCAGCGCTTCCAGAACTTCGCGAGGCGGCGCTTCAACCTGCAACAGCGGGCGTTTTTTATCACGCTGCGTGCGCGCCAGTTGTTTTTCGATGGTCGTTTCAAGGTAGACCACGACGCCACGCGCGGAGAGACGGTTACGCGTTTCACGCGATTTTACAGAGCCACCGCCGGTTGCCAGCACAATACCCTGTTTTTCCGTCAATTCGTTGATAACTTTTTCTTCACGATTACGGAAGCCGTCTTCACCTTCAACATCGAAGACCCAGCCCACATCAGCTCCGGTTCGTTTCTCAATCTCTTGATCAGAATCGTAAAATTCCATATTGAGTTGTTGAGCTAACTGGCGCCCAATAGTGCTTTTTCCGGCACCCATAGGCCCAACCAGAAAGATATTGCGTTTCTCTGCCATTTTTTCGGTACTACTAAGACTATTCGTTAATGGTAAACCCGCTTCACAGACACCCAGCGCAGCAGGACATGAACTGAAACCTCATAAGATATTGCGAGAGTCAGACTGAAAATTATCTCAATACTCAAGCGGGTTTGGCAACTGAATAAATCACCAAGCCTGATTGTTGCAAAACCCGAGTTAGCGTTGCCGGATGGCGACCAGAACAACATATCCGGCCTACAAATTGCTCTACTTTCAAACAATTGTGCGCAATCCGCAGAACCAATACGTCTGCATCAGCGGACATTCAGCCGTTTATCATCGGTCTTATGCACACCTTCGGCAAGGCAAAGCGCATTAATCAATGCGTCAGCAACGAAAAGCACGACTCTCAAATCGGTACTCCTTGTATGCTAAATACATCCGCACGTCAAATCCCGCAGATGCGTTCAGTGCAAAAACAGCGCTTTTTTATGCATAAATTATTCTGTCGCCACCAGTCTGGGGGTGATAAACACCACTAATTCGCGTCGCTCGTCCTCTTTGCCGTCATGGCGGAAGAGCTGACCAAGCCAGGGAATATCCCCCAGCAGCGGCACGCTATCGCTACCCGATTTATTTTTTCGCGAAAAAATACCGCCCAGCGCCAGCGTCTCGCCGCTTTTTACCTCTACCTGCGTTTCAATTTCCTGTTTATCTATCGCCAGCACTTCGCCGTCAGCCTGTTGTAGTACCTGACCGGGGACATTCTGGCTGATATGTAACTTCAGGCGGATGCGCCCTTTTTGCAAAACGGTGGGCGTCACCTCCATTCCCAGCACCGCTTCTTTAAATTCCACGGAGGTCGCGCCGCTTTCGCCGCTGGAAACCTGATAAGGAATTTCGCTGCCTTGCTTGATACTGGCTGGCTGCAGATGGGAAGCCAGCAGCCGGGGGCTGGCGATAATATCCAACTGCTGCTTTTGCTCCAGCGCTGACAGCTCCAGATCCAGCAAGCGTCCGTTAATGCGCCCGATGTTAAACCCGACGCGTGAGGTGGCGGCGGCGACGGATAAATCACTGGAAAGCGTCGTCACGTCACCCACCGCGCCCGCTTGCGACGCGTCAGCCAGCGTCCACTTTACGCCCAGTTCCCGTAGACTCTTTTCGTTAATGGTGACGATATGCGCCGCCAGCTCCACCTGCGCCACCGGCAGATCCATTTGCGATACCCATTTTTCCAGCTCCGCCAGGGCCGCGCGGTTATCGCGCAACAGCAGGCGGTTGGTGCGCTTATCTACCATGATGGTTCCCTTCGCGCTCAGGAGTTTCTCGCCCGCTTTCGCCAGTTCGCCGGCATCGGCGTATTGCAGGCTAATGCTGCGGTTTTCCAGCGGTAAATTAGCCTGAAGCCTTAACCGCTCGGCATCCTGCCGCGCACTGTGTTCTTTCTGCCAGGCCTGTGAATGAACATGAAGAATATTCCCCTCCTGACGCAGCACCAACCCCGCGCTATTGACCACCGTCTGTAGCGCCTGTTTCCACGGCACATCCGCCAGATGTAGCGATAATGTCCCGCTGACGTCCGGCGACACCACCAGATTCTGCCGCTCCTGCTCGGCTAAAGTCTGCAAAACCTGCACCACAGGGACGTCGTCAACCACCAGCGTCACTTTCGCCGCTTTTCCCGCCTGTGCGGCGGGCATCAAGACTATCAGTATTATGGCTATCCATCGCTTCATTGTCCGCTCCCTGACGTAGCCACCGCCACTGCGGCGGCGCACAATTTTTACCGGTCGTTAACGTTAAGGCTTCCGCCGTCAGGCGGACAATCGTCCAACCGTTTTCCAGCGTCTGCCCTTCTTCCACTCGCCGCCATTTTTGCTGGCTATCTTTAAGAATGCCTGTCCATCGCTCGCCTTTACGTACCGCGCCCTGATATCGCCACTGCGAGAGTTCCGCTATCCGGCAGCGATCTTCCGGCGGGCGGAAGGGATCGCGCATTCCCGTCAACGTCAGCAAACAAAAACAGAGCAATACACTACGGCTAGCCTTCATTCGCCAGGCGCTCCAGTTGCAGCGTTATCAATAATTCCGCCCCCTCTCTACGCAATGAAAACCGACTTACGCTCATCTCGCTTTCGGCCAACCGGACAAACAGTGACGGCACCGCATCCCAGGACGTTTTCAGCGCCATTTCTCCCCCCTGCGCCGATGGCTGCCAGTGCAGCAAACGCAGGGGAGGCGCCTGGAAATCTAACGGCGAAAAAGGACGCGGATTTTCAACGGTGCCCCCGAAAAGCGGTTCAGCCGCGATGCTCAGACGGCGCAGATGACGCCACTGTTGTCGGGCGGCCTCGCGCTGCTGGCTTAACCGCGTTTGTTGCGTATCCAGCGTTTTCCAGCCGGGATAGCCCACAGATAACGCGACCGTCAGCGCCAGGCACAGCACGCCTGCACACCAACAAAAAACCCGACCACGGCGCGACATCCCGTACCAGATATCAAAGAGCGCGTTCACGGGCGGCGCTCCTCGTTAACTGATAATGGAACTGCCAGCGCCCTTGCGCATCCTGCCGCGTGGCGCCCGTGCGGTTTAGCGGAAAACTGACATAGTGACGAAGCGATGTCTCAAGCGTGAGCAGGGCGTCAAACGTTCTCGCCAGCCCTTCCAGCTCTAGCGTCTCTTGCTGATAATTGAGGCTTGTCAGCCATGCCTGATCTGGCAACAGGTTGGCAAGGTCAGTCAAGATAGGTTGCCAGGCTTGCGTCAGTTCACGCTGCGCCTGACGTTGTAATCGCGCCTGTTGCTGCCGCTGACGCTGCTGCAACTGCGGTATGTTCGCCGCAAGCGCCGTCGTGCGTCCGTTTTCCGCCGTCAGTAGCAGTTCATTAATCCTCCCCTCCTGCCAAAAAACCAACCGGGCGATCGTCGCGAGGCTTGCTATCAGCAGCAGGGACGCGCCCCATACCACGCACCACAGCCGCAGACGCGCTACGTAATGTTGGCGCCGCCAGGGGAGCAAATTGACAGAATGCGCCATCAGCGTATCTCCCCTATGGCTAAACCCAGCGCAATCGCAAAGCGATAACCATCCGGCGGAACCGGCGGTTGGCGGACGGTAACGGCGCGCCAGGGGTCGAATTCGCCTTCGGCGCATAATGAAATATGTTCCGGCACGACGGACAATGTTGCGGCAAGGTCATGCAGCGTCGTCGCCTCGCGCGCCGATTTACGCCCCCACGCATAGCGCGTCGCCCACAGCCACTGGCTCTCATCGCGCCAGACCAGACATTGCCGCCCCGAAGGTATAAACGGCAGCAAGCGCTGTAACGCGCAGGCATCGGGCGTTACAGCAGCGATGCGCACATTGAGCGTTTGCGCCAGCGTTAACAGCTCTGAAATTTCTTTGCTTTGCACGGCGGTAACGTTGAACGCGGGGCTCAGCGCATCGTCCTGAAAGTCGAAACGCAATAAGTCCGGATCCATATCCAGCTCACGCGCCATCGTTTGTGAAAGCCATGCGACTTGCTCACGTTCCCGCAGACGCATCGGCGGATGTGGAAAAGCGCGTTGCAATGTCCGATTTGCGGGAAAAGAGAGATAAATACGGTGACGTAGCGGCAGCTCACGGCTCCAGGGTCGCAGTACGTGAGCCAGCGATTGCGGGTCAGGAATCGTACCCTCTGCCGTGGAGGCGTTCATCAGCGGCAGTCGCCACCAACGTTGCAGGAACCAGCCCGATGCGCCGCGAATAACGGCGATGGCCAGCGCTTCATGCTGCTGAATATGCAATCCTATTTGCCAGGTTTTAAAAGCCATAACGGTCGATCTCCTTATCACCCGTCGCGTTAACGGGTATATCAATGCGTCTGGCTTGCCTTTATACTACCGCGCGTTTGTTTATAAACTGCCCAAATGACACTAAATGGGAAATCTCCAGTGAAGTTCGTAAAGTATTTATTGATCCTTGCAGTATGTTGCATCCTGCTGGGAGCAGGCTCGATTTATGGCCTTTATCGCTATATTGAGCCACAGCTACCTGACGTCGCGACATTGAAAGATGTGCGTTTGCAAATTCCGATGCAGGTTTACAGCGCGGATGGCGAACTTATCGCGCAATATGGCGAAAAACGCCGTATTCCCGTTACGCTCGATCAAATTCCGCCGGAAATGATCAACGCCTTTATCGCCACCGAAGATAGCCGCTTTTATGAGCATCACGGCATTGACCCGGTAGGTATTTTCCGTGCGGCCAGCGTCGCGCTCTTCTCCGGTCACGCATCGCAGGGAGCAAGTACCATTACCCAGCAACTGGCGCGAAACTTCTTCCTTAGCCCCGAACGCACGCTGATGCGCAAGATCAAGGAAGCGTTTCTGGCGATTCGTATTGAGCAGTTGCTGAATAAAAATGAGATCCTCGAACTCTATCTGAACAAGATCTATCTCGGCTACCGCGCCTATGGCGTTGGCGCGGCGGCACAGGTCTACTTTGGTAAGACGGTCGACCAGCTTAGCCTAAGCGAAATGGCGGTTATCGCCGGACTACCTAAAGCGCCTTCTACCTTTAACCCGCTCTACTCGATGGATCGGGCGATAGCGCGCCGTAACGTAGTGCTTTCGCGAATGTTAAGCGAGGGATATATCACTCAGGCGCAGTACGATCAGGCCCGTAGCGAACCTATCGACGCAAATTATCACGCGCCGGAAATCGCCTTCTCCGCGCCTTATCTATCGGAAATGGTGCGCCAGGAAATGTATAACCGTTATGGCGAAAGCGCTTACGAAGATGGTTATCGTATTTACACGACCATCACCCGCAAAGTGCAGCAGGCCGCGCAACAGGCGGTGCGTAATAACGTGCTGGACTATGACATGCGCCACGGTTATCGCGGCCCGGCGAATGTGCTATGGAAAGTGGGCGAAACGGCGTGGGACAGTAAAAAAATTACCGATACGTTGAAAGCGTTGCCAACCTACGGACCGCTGCTTCCCGCCGTGGTCACCAGCGCTAATCCGCAAGAGGCGACCGCTGCGCTTGCCGACGGTACGTCCGTTTCGCTACGTATGGAAGGAATGCGTTGGGCGCGGCCTTACCGCTCGGATACACAGCAGGGGCCGACGCCGCGTAAAGTTACCGATGTCGTCCAGACAGGTCAGCAAATCTGGGTTCGTCAGGTGGATAACGACTGGTGGCTGGCGCAGGTACCGGAAGTGAACTCCGCGCTGGTTTCGCTTAACCCGCAAACAGGCGCGGTACTGGCGCTGGTCGGCGGTTTCGATTTTAATCAGAGTAAATTTAACCGCGCGACGCAAGCTTTGCGTCAGGTGGGGTCGAACATCAAACCGTTCCTCTACACCGCCGCAATGGATAAAGGGCTGACGCTTGCCAGTATGCTCAACGATGTGCCGATTTCCCGCTGGGACGCCGGGGCAGGTTCAGACTGGCGTCCGAAAAACTCCCCGCCGCAGTACGCCGGACCGATTCGTTTACGCCAGGGGCTGGGGCAGTCGAAAAACGTGGTGATGGTACGCGCCATGCGCGCCATGGGCGTCGACTATGCGGCGGAATATCTGCAACGCTTCGGCTTCCCGGCGCAGAATATCGTGCATACCGAATCGCTGGCGCTGGGCTCCGCCTCCTTCACGCCGATGCAGGTTGCGCGCGGTTATGCGGTGATGGCGAACGGCGGTTTCCTGATCGACCCGTATTTCATCAGCAAGATTGAGAACGATCAGGGCGGCGTGCTCTTCGAAGCGAAACCGAAAATCGCCTGCCCGGAGTGCGATATCCCGGTCATTTACGGCAATACGCAGAAATCCGACGTGCTGGAAAACACCAATGTGGAAGAGGTCGCGGTTTCGCAAGAGCAGCAAAACAGCGCCGTACCGATGCCTGAGCTGGAACAGGCAAACCAGGCGCTGGTCGCGCAAAACGGCACGCAGGAGTACGCGCCGCATGTGATCAATACGCCGCTGGCGTTTCTGATCAAAAGCGCGCTGAACACCAATATCTTCGGCGAACCCGGCTGGATGGGTACCGGCTGGCGTGCGGCGCGCGACCTTAAACGTCGCGATATCGGCGGCAAAACCGGTACGACCAACAGCTCGAAAGACGCATGGTTCTCCGGCTATGGTCCTGGCGTCGTCACTTCCGTATGGATCGGCTTTGACGATCACCGCCGTGATTTAGGCCGCACTACCGCTTCCGGCGCGATCAAAGATCAAATCTCCGGCTATGAGGGCGGCGCGAAGAGCGCGCAACCTGCATGGGACGCCTATATGAAAGCCGTGCTGGAAGGCGTGCCGGAACAGCCGCTAACGCCGCCGCCGGGCATCGTCACGGTGAATATCGACCGCAGTACCGGACAACTGGCGAGCGGCGGTAACAGCCGTGAAGAGTATTTCATCGAAGGCACGCAGCCGACACAACAGGCGGTACACGAGGTGGGAACTACCATTATTGATAATGGTGAAACACACGAACTGTTCTGATCAAAAAAGGCGCTCCGGCGCCTTTTTTATTGTGTTTAGCGGATGACGGCGAACGGGGAGACAAACTTTCCGTTGGCTTGATCAACGCCGCGCCATCAGGCAATTCGGCCCTGTGCTTTCAACCACTCGCGTACCAGAAACAGCGCGCTGACGTTGCGGGCCTCGTTAAAATCGGGGTCTTCCAGCAGATCCATTAAATGCGCCAGCGGCCAGCGTACCTGCGGCAATGGCTCAGGCTCGTCGCCTTCCAGCGACTCCGGATAGAGATCTTCCGCCACCACGATATTCATTTTGCTGGAAAAATAAGAGGGCGCCATGCTGAGTTTTTTTAAGAAGGTCAGGTTATGCGCGCCAAACCCGACCTCTTCTTTGAGCTCCCGGTTCGCCGCTTCAAAAACGGTCTCGCCCGGATCGATCAATCCTTTCGAGAAGCCCAGCTCATAGGATTCGGTTCCCACCGCATACTCACGAATAAGAATCAGATGCTCATCAACGATCGGCACAATCATTACCGCCTCACGGGTTGATGGTCGCATACGTTCATACACGCGACGCACGCCGTTGCTGAACTCCAGATCCACGCTTTCTACGTTAAACAGTCGGGATTGTGCGACGGTTTCCACTTTCAGAATGGTGGGTTTTTGTAATGATTTGCTCATTGTGAGAATCTTTGCAGTGTAATCTGTGGTCATTGTGCGACATACCGCACGGTTTCGGCAATGCGAATTGCCGTTTATTTACATTTATGTAACGTAATAAAAATTAATTCTTATTTCAAATTAAAAGTCAATAGGTTGAAATAACTCCAGGAATTTGCTGATATTCCGTTTTTGGTGGTATTGCTATGATTTGCCTTCACTGGGATGCGCTTTACAATGCTCAAGTTCAACTCCACGCTTGCCGATAGCCAACCACAGAAAAATGTTTATTGGACAGGGTGCGACTGACCACGCCTGACAGACTTAGTAAGATGGGGAAAGCATGAGCACCATTCTGATTTTTATAGCTGCTTTGCTGGCCTGCTCTCTACTGGCAATATGGCGGTTCCGGGTAAAGTCCAGACGAGGGAGCTTACCGTGGATCAGCGCCTTTCAGGACGCGCAAACGCGTAAACTGTTGCCCGAAGAGCGCAGCGCGGTAGAAAACTATCTCGATAACCTTAGCCAGATCCAGCAAGTTCCGGGGCCGACAGGCGCCAGTGCTGCGCCCATCTCGCTGACGCTGAACGCGGAAAGCAACAGTGTCGTGATACTGACCCACTCCATCACCCGCTACGGCATTACCACTGACGATCCTAATAAATGGCGCTACTACCTCGACTCCGTCGAAGTCCATCTGCCGCCTTTCTGGGAACAGTACATCAATGATGAAAACAACGTTGAGCTGATCCTCACGGATACGCTGCCGCTGGTGATCTCTTTAAACGGCCATACGCTGCAAGAGTATATGCAGGAGTCGCGCGGCTACGCGCTACAGAATACGGCCTCTACGCAGGCGTCGATTCGCGGCGAAGAGAGCGAGCAGATTGAGCTGTTGAATATCCGTCAGGAGACCCACGAAGAATATGCGCTCAGCCGCCCGGCTGGCTTGCGCGAAGCGTTGTTAATCGTCGCCTCCTTTTTGTTATTCTTTTTCTGTCTGATAACACCAGACGTTTTTGTACCGTGGATGATAGGCGGCGCGATCCTGCTGCTGGCAGCCGGACTTTGGGGACTTTTTGCGCCGCCGTCGAAAAGCGCGCTGCGGGAAATTCACTGTCTGCGGGGAACGCCCCGCCGCTGGGGACTGTTTGGGGAGAATAATCAGGAGCAGATTAACAATATTTCGCTGGGCATCATCGACCTTATTTACCCTGCCCACTGGCAACCCTACATTACGCAGGATCTTGGGCAACAAACGGATATTGATATTTACCTTGATCGCCATGTCGCCCGCCAGGGCCGGTTTTTATCCCTGCATGATGAAGTGAAAAACTTTCCGTTGCAGCACTGGTTACGCAGCACTGTTATTGCTATCGGTTCGCTGCTGGTGTTGTTTATGCTGCTGTTCTGGATCCCGCTGGATATGCCAATTAAGTTCACGCTATCGTGGATGAAAGGCGCGCAAACCATTGAAGCGACAACGGTAAAACAGCTTGAAAAAGCTGGCGTACGGGTGGGCGATACGCTGCACCTGAGCGGTAAAGGAATGTGTAATATTCATTCCGGGGCGACCTGGAGCGGCCAGTCTAACTCCCCGTTTATGCCGTTCGATTGCTCGCAAATCATCTGGAATGACGCGCCTGCGCTACCGCTGCCGGAATCAGATCTGGTGAATAAAGCGATGGCGCTAAGCCAGGCGGTAAATCGTCAGCTCCATCCAAAACCCGAAGACGACTCGCGCGTCAGCGCATCTTTACGCTCCGCGATACAAAAATCGGGCATGGTATTATTAGATGACTTTGGCGATATTGTTCTGAAAACCGCTGATTTGTGCGCGGCGGAAGACGAGTGCGTGCGTCTGAAAAATGCGCTGGTTAATCTCGGTAACAGTAAGGACTGGAACGCGCTGGTGAAACGCGCGAACGCCGGCAAACTGGACGGCGTCAACGTGCTGCTACGCCCCGTAAGCGCAGAGTCGCTGGAAAATCTGGTCACGACCTCAACGGCGCCGTTTATTTCTCGCGAGACCGCGCGTGCCGCCCAGTCGCTGAATAGCCCCGCTCCCGGCGGATTCCTGATCGCCAGCGATGAAGGCAGCGAACTGGTTGATCAGGCCTGGCCGTCAACGCCGCTGTATGACTATCCCGCGCAGGAACAGTGGAGCGCCTTCCAGCGTCTGGCGCAAACGCTCATGCAGACGCCATTTAGCGCCGAGGGCATTGTCACCAGCGTGTATACCGATGCCAACGGCACGCAGCATATCAGCCTGCATCGTATCCCCGATAAATCCGGCTGGTGGCGTTACCTCGGCACCACGCTGCTGATGTTGGCAATGATAGTGAGCGCGGTCTACAACGGCATTCAGGCGTTCAGACGTTATCAACGCCACCGTACCCGTATGGCGGACATCCAGGAATACTATGAAAGCTGCCTCAATCCCAGGTTAACTGTCTCTCCGGAAAATCTCATCTGATAGCGCCGCCGTGCGACAGGGTATGCTACCCTGTCGCGCAAATTGCGTTACCCTGGAGTTCCCCATGCATATTGATATTGACTGGCAAAACGTGGATACCGTTTTGCTGGATATGGACGGCACGCTGCTTGATCTCGCGTTCGATAACTATTTCTGGCAAAAGCTGGTACCGGAAACCTACGGCGCGCAGCAGGGTATTTCGCCGCAGGACGCGCAGGAATATATTCGCCAGCAGTATCATGCCGTACAGCATACGCTAAACTGGTACTGTCTGGATTACTGGAGCGAGCGTCTGGGTCTGGATATTTGCGCCATGACGACGGCGCAAGGGCCGCGCGCCGTTTTGCGCGACGATACCATACCGTTTCTGAATGCGTTAAAAGCCAGCGGGAAACGTCGGATTCTGCTCACCAATGCGCATCCACATAACCTGGCGGTGAAGCTGGAGCATACCGGTCTGGCCTCACACCTTGATTTATTACTTTCCACCCACACATTTGGTTATCCCAAAGAGGATCAGCGGTTATGGCGCGCTGTCACTGAGGAAACGGGAATAAGCGCAGAGAAAACGCTGTTTATCGATGACAGCGAACCGATTCTCGACGCCGCCGCCCGGTTTGGTATTCGCTACTGTCTTGGCGTGACGAATCCTGATTCCGGCCTGGCGGAAAAGCACTATACGCGCCATCCGTCCCTGAACGACTACCGCCGTCTGATCCCCTCACTGATGTGAAGGAGACGCCATGAAAGAAAAGTCCTCCGTTGAGGTCAGACTGGATAAATGGCTGTGGGCCGCGCGTTTTTATAAAACCCGCGCGCTGGCCCGCGAGATGATTGAAGGCGGTAAGGTGCATTACAACGGCCAGCGCAGTAAGCCGAGCAAAATCGTCGAGCTGAACGCTACCCTTACCCTGCGTCAGGGAAATGACGAACGGACGGTGATCGTTAAAGCCATCACCGAACAGCGCCGTCCGGCCAGCGAAGCCGTCGCTCTGTATGAAGAGACGGCGGAAAGCGTGGAAAAACGCGAAAAAATGGCGCAGGCGCGCAAGCTTAACGCCCTGACCATGCCGCATCCGGACAGGCGACCGGACAAGAAAGAGCGCCGCGACCTGTTACGATTTAAACACGGCGACAGCGAATAACTGTCACCCGCAAGAGAGATGATTATGCCGCAACATGACCAATTACATCGTTATCTGTTTGAAAACTTTGCCGTTCGCGGCGAGCTGGTGACCGTTTCGGAAACCTTGCAACAGATCCTCGACAATCATACCTACCCGCAGCCGGTGAAAACCGTACTGGCCGAACTGCTGGTCGCCACTAGCCTGCTGACCGCAACGCTGAAGTTTGCCGGTGACATTACGGTACAGCTCCAGGGCGACGGGCCGTTAAGCCTGGCGGTGATCAATGGCAATAATCAGCAGCAGATGCGCGGCGTGGCTCGCGTTCAGGGCGACATCCCTGACAATGCGGATCTCAAAACGCTGGTTGGCAACGGCTATCTGGTGATCACCATTACGCCGGAAGAGGGTGAGCGCTATCAGGGCGTGGTGGGTCTGGAAGGCGATACTCTGGCGGCGTGCCTGGAAGATTACTTCCTGCGCTCCGAGCAGTTGCCGACGCGTCTGTTTATCCGTACCGGCGATGTCGACGGTAAACCGGCGGCAGGTGGAATGTTGCTTCAGGTGATGCCGGCACAGAATGCGCAGGCGGAAGATTTCGACCATCTGGCTATGTTGACGGAAACCATTAAAAGCGAAGAGCTGCTGACGTTACCGGCAAATGACGTGCTGTGGCGTTTGTATCACGAAGAAGAAGTCACGCTCTACGATCCGCAAGATGTTGAATTCAAATGCACCTGTTCACGCGAACGTTGCGCGGGCGCGCTGAAAACATTGCCGGATGAAGAAGTGGACAGCATTCTGGCGGAAGAAGGCGAAATCGATATGCACTGCGATTACTGCGGCAATCATTACCTGTTCAATGCGATGGATATCGCGGAGATCCGTAACAACGCCTCTCCTGCCGATCCACAGGTTCACTAATCGCCTCGTAGTCAGCAACGTCATTGCCTGATGGCGCTGCGCTTATCTGGCCTACAGCATCCCGCTCCGTAGGCCGGATAAGGCATTTATACCGCCATCCGACAAAAAGCTTACTCGTTGTAGTAATCCACATCCAACCGCTTACCATCAATAATGATATCGCGCCAGGCTTTGGGGGCTGAGTCTAACCGATGCCCGGCAATCGCGTGCAACAGTTGCGTCTTAGAAAACCCGTCCGGCAATCGGGCGAACGCTTTCTGCGTCCATTTCCCCTCTTTTAAGCCGTAGACCTGGCTCTCGGCAACAATAAAGTTATACAGCACCTGCTCAGGCTGACCGTCGCCGTTAAGATCCTGACTCACCAGCACGCAGGCATCCGGTTCAAGGCAGGAAGCGCCCGAATAACGCTGCTCTTTGACAAACGCCCAAAATGCGGCATCCGGCTTCTGACTACCGGGCGCAATCATCACCACCCGCGCTAAATCGTCCGCCGTCGGAGAGACCTTCTTTCTCTGCAAAAACGTCATCAGTTCACGATTGCGCTTTCTGTTCTGCGTAAACGCCTCGTCATCCCGCAACGATTTCAGCGCTTCCTGGCCAGGTTTGCCGCTGTGATCCAGCATATACAGGCTGATCTGATCCGCAGTAATTTTACCGCTATGGTAACGCGCCATATGGCTGTTGACGCTAATACGCCAGACATCAAGTACAGGCGAGGCCAGCAACAGCAATATCACCAGCGTCAACAAAGAGACGCTCAGTATCACCTTACCTTGCCACTCACCAGGGTCGCGTCCGCGGCGTAACAGACCGATCAGATAACCGAAGGACCATACCAGCAAGACAGACACCGTCAGCGCGCCATACAGACGATCCGGCGTCCAGCCGTATTGCTGAATGCGCACCCATAACGCCCAGCCCGCCAGCAGCATATATATCGGGGCAACGCACAGCGAGGCGCTAATCATGCCGCGTAGTACGCGCGGATAGGGTAATACGCGCTTTTGCGGTTCGTTGACAATCGCCACGAGGAGCAGCAGCATCAGCGTCAGCGTGGATAGCAGCCCCGCAGCGGAAACACGCGCAGAAATTGCCTCCAGTCCGGTAAAGGGTAACGTCACAATAAACAGCAATGCCAGCAGCGACACCACCGGCAGTAAACCCGTCGCGATCAGCGTCAGCAGCTTTTGCACCGCCGCCACAAGGCGCGACTGCGTGCGGGCGAGAATGACCGCCAGCGCCGTAATCAGGCCGATGGTCACATAAATAAAGGCTTCCGTTTCAAAGAAAAGGGTGCTGAAAAAGCGGATGCCCACCAGCCTGAATAGCGCGCTCCAGAGCAGAAGCACCAGCCAGAACAGTCCGTTAGCGATCAGGACGATAAACAATGTCAGTACGTTATGCCATAACCGCATATAAAACTGGGGATAACGCGCCGAACCGGTTTGCGAATGTAGCTGATATTGCATCCAGGGTAATACCAGCATCGCCATCAACACAAGCCGGAGACCATACAGCCAGAGGAGCTCGGCCAGGCGCCATTTCTCCACCGTCTCAACCTGCCATTTCAGCCAGCCGCTCATTGCCAGCACGACCACAAAGATCAGCCCCAGCCAGCCCCACAGCGCGCGCTGTTTAAAAGAGACCACGGTAAGCAATAGCATTGACGACAACGCTATCGTCGCAGGCATACCATAGAACAGCCAGTCGCTATTTTGTGGTACCAGCCAGGCCATCAGCAGGTAGCACAAGACGCCCTGCAGCAAACCGGTGAGCAACATACCCCAGCGAGTAGTACGTGAAAGCGCTACACTTTCCATGTCGTTATCCAGAATGATGAGAAAGTCGCATTATTGCATCATCTGTTCACCGCCAGGCGTCGTCATGCATAATTCAGAAAAAAACGCAGAGAGGTGAATCGATATTGTTAATGTTGGTGTTACGTAACTTTCTTACATGAATGCGATTACAGTCACATTATGTCGGTCAAAAACACTTCCTTTTAACGTTTTCAGAACATTTTCCACAACAAAAGTAGGTTTCCTGCCATAATAACCGCCGCTGCGTGACAGGAGTCACAGTGTTTTTCGTCAATCGTGATTTTGTCCAGATACGTAAATCTATGAGCCTTGTCGCGGTTAACCAACCTCAAAAAACCTTACTATTTTCGGTAATATATATTGGCTAAGGAGCAGTGATATGCGCGTTAACAATTTAACCCCGCAAGATCTCAAGGCTTATGGTATCAACGACGTCCAGGATATCGTTTACAATCCCAGCTACGACACCCTTTATCAGGAAGAACTTAATCCTGGTCTGGAAGGGTATGAGCGTGGCGTGTTAACTAACCTGGGCGCTGTTGCCGTTGATACCGGTATTTTTACCGGTCGTTCGCCTAAGGATAAGTATATTGTTCGCGACGACACCACGCGTGATACGCTGTGGTGGTCCGATAAGGGTAAAGGTAAAAACGATAATAAGCCGCTTTCCCAGGAAACCTGGCAACACCTGAAAGATCTGGTGACGCATCAGCTTTCCGGTAAACGCTTATTCATTGTTGATGCGTTCTGCGGCGCAAATGCCGACACGCGTCTTTCCGTGCGCTTTATTACGGAAGTCGCCTGGCAGGCCCACTTCGTTAAAAATATGTTCATTCGCCCAACGGACGAAGAGCTGGTAGGCTTCAAACCTGACTTTATTGTCATGAACGGCGCGAAGTGCACCAACCCGCAGTGGAAAGAGCAAGGGCTGAACTCGGAAAACTTCGTGGCGTTCAACCTGACTGAACGTATTCAGCTTATTGGCGGCACCTGGTACGGCGGCGAAATGAAAAAAGGGATGTTCTCGGTAATGAACTACCTGCTGCCGCTCAAAGGTATCGCCTCAATGCACTGTTCCGCCAACGTGGGTGAAAAAGGCGATGTCGCGGTCTTCTTCGGCCTTTCCGGTACCGGAAAAACCACTCTGTCCACCGACCCGAAACGTCGTCTGATTGGCGATGATGAGCACGGTTGGGATGACGACGGCGTGTTCAACTTTGAAGGCGGCTGCTACGCCAAAACCATCAAACTGTCGAAAGAAGCTGAGCCAGAAATTTATCATGCGATTCGCCGTGATGCGCTGCTGGAAAACGTCACCGTGCGCGAAGACGGCACCGTAGATTTCGACGATGGTTCCAAAACCGAAAACACCCGCGTCTCTTACCCGATCTATCATATCGATAACATCGTTAAGCCCGTATCCAAAGCAGGTCACGCCACTAAGGTTATCTTCCTGACGGCGGATGCTTTCGGCGTGTTGCCGCCGGTTTCCCGTTTAACCGCTAACCAGACGCAGTACCACTTCCTGTCGGGTTTCACCGCTAAACTGGCCGGCACCGAACGCGGCGTCACCGAACCGACCCCCACCTTCTCCGCCTGCTTCGGCGCCGCGTTCCTGACGCTGCACCCGACGCAGTATGCTGAGGTGCTGGTGAAACGTATGCAGGCAGCAGGCGCGCAGGCTTATCTGGTTAACACCGGCTGGAATGGCACCGGCAAACGTATCTCCATCAAAGATACGCGCGCAATTATCGACGCCATTCTGAACGGTTCTCTTGATAACGCGGAAACCTTCCGTCTGCCGCTGTTCGATCTGGCGATCCCGACTGAACTGCCAGGCGTGGATACCCACATTCTCGACCCGCGTAACACCTACGCGTCGCCGGAACAATGGCAGGAAAAAGCCACCGCGCTGGCGAAACTGTTCATTGAGAACTTCGAGAAGTATACGGATACCCCGGCAGGCGAAGCGCTGGTTAGCGCCGGACCGAAGCTGTAAGGAACAGGCCGGATGGCGGCTTTGAACTGCGTCATCCAGCGTTAAGAAGAAAGGGAGGGTAATACCTCCCTTTCTTATGCCTCTTTTGTCGTCCCCTGGACGCGAGCCACAGGAACCGGTAGCCAGGCGCGAATCGACAATCCGCCACGCTCGCTGGTGCCAATCTCCAGCATCCCGTTATGGTTATCGATAATGCGCTGCACAATCGCCAGCCCCAGCCCTGTGCCGCTGGTGCTACGGGCGCTGTCGCCACGCACAAAAGGCTGGAACAGATGTTTACGCTGCTCCGGCTTAATGCCCGGCCCGTCATCTTCTACCTGGAACCAGGCGCGATGCGACTCAGTGCCGCTGCTGACCTTAATCCAACCGTTGCCATAACGGGCAGCATTGACCACCATATTCGCCACCGCGCGCTTAATCGAGAGCGGGTGCATTTTCACCTGGATGCTGCCTGCCTGAAGCGCAGTGTTAATCTCACGCTCATAGCCGCTTTCCGCCGCAATCACCTCGCCCAGCACGGAATTGAGATCCGCCATCTCCATTGGCATTTCCTGACCGGTACGCAGATAGTCAATAAACTGTTCGATAATGGCGTTACACTCTTCGATGTCTTTATTGATCGACTCCGCGAGATAACCGTCTTCCTCGCCCATCATCTCCGTCGCCAGACGAATACGGGTCAGCGGCGTGCGCAAGTCGTGGCTGACGCCCGCCATCAATAGCGTACGGTCATCGGCCAATTGTTTCACGCCGGCGGCCATATGGTTAAACGCCCGGGTCACAGAGCGCACCTCAGAGGCGCCATATTCACGCAGCGGCGGCGGAATAATTCCCTTCCCTACCTGCAAAGCGGCATGTTCAAGATCCACTAACGGTCGATTCTGTATACGAATAAACAGCCACGCGCCGCCTATCGCCAGGAGCATGATCGCCAGCGTGTAACGGAAAAGCGGAGAAAAATCGCCCTGATGAATTTCAGTCAGCGGCACGCGCACCCAGATATTGGGCGACAGCCAGGTTTTGAGCCACACGACAGGCGAGCTTTTGTTGACCTCAACGCGCACTTCCGTCGGGCCGCCTAATTGCTGCGCCATCTGGTGGCTTAAGAATTCGTAGTGTTGCGCCCAACGCAGCCCGGCCTCTTCAGCGGCTTCGTTGGTGTAGAGAGAGATCCCCAGCTCGCGATAGATTTCCCGACGAAACGCAGGCGGCACGACTAACTGCGTGCCGTCCTCCAGTTGCAGCTTATCGGTCATCAGCATACGGACTTCGTAAGCCAGAACCTTATTAAACTGCTGGAGGCTCGGCAAAATCGCGAAGTTCAACACCACCAGGTAGGTCGTCACCAGGCTGACGAACAGCAAGGTGACGATGAGCAACAGCGTGCGGGCAAATGAACTTCGCGGCGAGAAGCGCATTCGCCTCATGCTTTAGAACCGTCCGGTACAAAGACGTAGCCCAGGCCCCATACGGTTTGAATATAACGCGGATGCGCCGGATCTTCTTCCACCATACGGCGCAGGCGGGAGATCTGGACGTCGATGGAGCGTTCCATCGCGGAATACTCGCGGCCACGGGCCAGATTCATCAGCTTATCGCGAGAGAGCGGCTCGCGCGGGTGGCTTACCAGCGCTTTCAGTACCGCAAACTCCCCGCTGGTCAGCGGCATCGGTTCATCTTCACGGAACATCTCGCGCGTACCGAGGTTCAGTTTAAACTTACCAAACGCGATAACGGCCTCTTCCTGCGACGGCGCGCCGGGCAGTTCGTTTGCCTGACGACGTAGCACGGCGCGGATACGCGCCAACAGCTCGCGCGGGTTAAACGGTTTAGGAATGTAGTCATCGGCGCCGATTTCCAGCCCGACGATACGGTCAACCTCTTCACCCTTCGCCGTGACCATAATGATCGGCATTGGATTACTTTGACTACGCAGGCGACGACAAATCGACAGACCATCTTCACCTGGCAGCATTAAATCCAGTACCATGAGATGGAAAGATTCACGGGTCAGCAGACGATCCATCTGCTCGGCGTTAGCGACGCTTCGAACCTGGAAGCCCTGCTCGGTCAGATAACGTTCCAGTAGCGCCCGCAGACGCATATCGTCATCAACCACCAGAATCTTATAATTCTCTTGCATTGTCTGTACTCCCAAAGGTTCGCAACAAATGTAAGTGTGTATTCTTAAAAAAGCTCACGTGAGTCACCAGCAAATTCTGGTATGAATTTCAGGCTAAATTGTTACAAAGCATATTTAACAGCAGCTTAAATATACAATTAATCGGCAACCCCATTATTTATTCTGTCGGGACGATCACGTTATACCCCGTGTGCGCAATATCGACAGCAAAGGTAAATCAACGAGATGAAAACGCCCCTGATCACCCGCGAAGGGTACGAAACACTCAAACAAGAGCTCAATTATCTCTGGCGTGAAGAGCGCCCGGAGGTCACCAAAAAAGTGACCTGGGCTGCGAGTCTGGGCGACCGCAGCGAGAATGCCGACTATCAGTATAATAAAAAGCGCCTACGTGAGATCGACAGACGCGTCAGATATCTGACCAAATGCATGGAAAATCTCAAAATCGTGGATTATTCCCCGCAGCAGGAGGGCAAAGTCTTCTTCGGCGCCTGGGTGGAAATTGAAAATGATGACGGCGATACGCTGAAGTTCCGCATTGTCGGCTACGATGAAATTTTCGGACGTAAGGATTACATCTCTATCGACTCGCCGATGGCGCGGGCGCTATTGAAAAAAGAAGTGGGCGATCTGGCGGTGGTCAACACCCCTGTCGGCGAAGCAAACTGGTACGTCAATGCGATCGAATACGTCAAATAAGACAAGAAGAATCCTAAGCCCCCGCTGATGGCTGGCATTTTTGCCAGCCAATCCGTATAACTATCCCCTGATTTTTATCCTGAAGACGAAGCTAACCCATGATGAATGATTCTTTCTGCCGCATTATTGCGGGTGAAATCCAGGCAAATGCCGGGCAGGTTGAAGCTGCCGTTCGCCTGCTTGACGAAGGGAACACCGTGCCGTTTATCGCACGTTATCGTAAAGAAATCACCGGCGGTCTGGATGACACGCAGTTGCGTAACCTGGAAACGCGTCTGGGCTATCTGCGTGAGCTGGAAGACAGACGTCAGGCCATCCTCAAGTCCATTTCCGAACAAGGCAAACTGACCGATGAGCTGGCTGGCGCCATCAACGCTACGTTAAGTAAGACCGAGCTCGAAGACCTCTACCTGCCCTATAAACCTAAACGCCGCACCCGTGGACAAATCGCCATTGAAGCCGGCCTTGAGCCGCTGGCCGATCTGCTCTGGAACGAGCCGTCCCACGATCCTGACGTGGAAGCGGCAAAGTACATTGATGGCGACAAAGGCGTGGCGGACACAAAAGCCGCGCTCGACGGCGCACGCTACATTCTGATGGAGCGCTTTGCCGAAGACGCCGCATTGCTGGCGAAAGTGCGTGATTACCTGTGGAAGAACGCCCATCTGGTCGCCACAGTCGTGAACGGCAAAGAGGAAGAAGGGGCAAAATTCCGCGACTATTTCGACCATCATGAGCCCATTGCTAACGTCCCGTCTCACCGTGCGCTGGCCATGTTCCGTGGTCGTAACGAAGGCATTCTGCAACTTTCGCTCAATGCCGACCCACAGTTTGATGAGCCGCCGAAAGAGAGCTACTGCGAGCAAATCATCATGGACCATCTCGGCCTGCGGCTAAATAACGCCCCGGCGGATAGCTGGCGCAAAGGCGTAGTGAGCTGGACGTGGCGTATCAAAGTCTTAATGCACCTCGAAACCGAACTGATGGGCACCGTGCGCGAACGTGCGGAAGATGAAGCGATTAACGTGTTTGCCCGTAACCTGCACGACCTGCTGATGGCAGCCCCCGCAGGCCTGCGCGCCACGATGGGCCTTGATCCTGGCCTGCGTACCGGCGTAAAAGTCGCTGTCGTTGACGGCACCGGCAAGCTGGTGGCGACGGATACCATTTATCCGCATACCGGTCAGGCGGCCAAAGCGGCTACCGTGATCGCCGCGCTGTGCGAAAAATACCACGTCGAACTGGTCGCGATTGGCAACGGTACGGCCTCGCGTGAAACCGAACGCTTCTATCTCGACGTACAGAAACAGTTCCCGAACGTGACGGCGCAGAAAGTGATCGTCAGCGAAGCGGGGGCGTCCGTGTATTCCGCTTCTGAGCTGGCGGCGCAGGAGTTTCCGGATCTCGACGTCTCCCTGCGCGGCGCGGTCTCTATCGCGCGTCGCCTGCAGGATCCGCTGGCGGAACTGGTGAAAATCGATCCGAAATCCATCGGCGTCGGCCAATATCAACACGATGTCAGCCAGACCCAGTTGGCGCGTAAGCTGGATGCGGTGGTCGAAGACTGCGTAAACGCCGTCGGCGTCGATTTGAATACCGCCTCCGTGCCGCTGCTGACCCGCGTCGCGGGCTTAACGCGCATGATGGCGCAAAACATCGTCGCCTGGCGCGATGAGAACGGTCAGTTTCAGAACCGCCAGCAACTGTTGAAGGTGAGCCGTCTGGGGCCGAAAGCGTTTGAGCAGTGCGCGGGCTTCCTGCGTATTAACCACGGCGATAACCCGCTGGATGCCTCCACCGTCCACCCGGAAGCCTATCCGGTTGTCGAACGCATTCTGGCGGCGACGCAGCAAGCGCTAAAAGATCTGATGGGCAACAGCAACGAATTGCGTCACCTCAAGGCCGCTGATTTTACCGACGATAAATTCGGCGTGCCGACCGTGAGCGATATCATCAAAGAGCTGGAAAAACCGGGCCGCGACCCGCGTCCTGAATTTAAAACCGCGCAATTCGCCGATGGCGTCGAAACCATGAACGACCTGCTGCCGGGGATGATTCTGGAAGGGGCGGTCACTAACGTCACTAACTTCGGCGCGTTTGTCGATATCGGCGTTCATCAGGATGGCCTGGTGCATATCTCCTCGCTCTCGAATAAGTTCGTTGAAGATCCGCACACCGTGGTGAAAGCGGGCGACATCGTGAAGGTGAAAGTGCTGGAAGTGGATCTGCAACGTAAGCGTATTGCGCTGACGATGCGTCTGGACGAACAGCCCGGCGAAACCGCCGCTCGCCGCGGCGGCGGTGCCGATCGCGCTCAGGGCAACCGCCCGGCATCTAAAGCGGCGAAACCGCGCGGTCGTGACGCCCAGCCAGCCGGTAACAGCGCCATGATGGACGCGCTGGCAGCCGCAATGGGAAAAAAACGCTAATCGGGTAATACGCAGGCCGGGTTACTTCTTATCCGGCCTGCGATTTTGCAATACGTCCAACCCTTTCTTTTTTAATTAACAATTAAATCTTACCCATTAGAATCTGTTAATTAATTTTCTTCTGCTATCCGCACTATTAATTATCACTTTATTAACAGATGAAACCTTAATTAAACATTAAAAACGGTGAATATTTGCACATTAGGGGTATTTGCAAAAAGACAAATAAATGTTGAGCCATATCAACATCGGCGCAAATTATCGCTTATTTGTACATTCCGTCACATTTTAATCGTTGAAGATAGAAACCATTCTCATTATCATTGTGTTGTTGATTATTTACTCTTTCCTTCGTTGGCTAAACATCGGGTCTCCTGCCGCCCCCCTGAGCGCCGCATGAGGTATACATCCAGTTAGTAAGAAACAAGTAGGTCGTATGCAATTCACTCCTGACACTGCGTGGAAAATCACCGGCTTTGCGCGTGAAATCAGCCCGGCGTATCGTCAAAAACTGCTTTCGCTCGGCATGTTGCCCGGCTCTTCATTTAATGTTGTCCGCGTCGCGCCCTTAGGCGATCCGATCCATATCGAAACACGACGCGTGAGTCTGGTTTTGCGTAAAAAGGATTTGGCGTTAATAGAAGTGGAAGCGGTTTCCTGTTAATACAGTGAGTCTATAAAAATGAAAAAATTAACCATTGGTTTAATTGGTAATCCTAATTCCGGCAAGACCACCTTATTTAACCAACTCACCGGCGCGCGTCAGCGCGTGGGGAACTGGGCGGGCGTCACCGTCGAGCGTAAAGAGGGCCAGTTCGCGACAACTGACCACCAGGTCACGCTGGTAGATTTACCTGGCACCTATTCTCTGACGACCATCTCGTCACAAACCTCTCTCGACGAACAGATCGCCTGCCACTACATCCTGAGCGGCGACGCCGACCTGTTGATAAACGTTGTAGACGCCTCCAATCTGGAGCGCAACCTCTATTTGACGCTGCAGCTGCTGGAGCTGGGTATCCCCTGTATTGTCGCGCTCAACATGCTGGATATCGCCGAAAAACAGCAGGTTCGTATTGATGTCGACGCTCTGTCCACGCGTCTGGGTTGCCCTGTCGTACCGCTGGTATCGACTCGCGGTCGCGGTATCGAGGCGCTGAAACTGGCCATTGACCGTCACAACGCTAATGACAACGTCGAACTGGTGCATTATGCCCAGCCGCTGCTGCGCGAAGCGGATTTCCTGGCCGACGCGATGGCCCAGGAGATGCCTTTACAACAGCGCCGCTGGCTGGGTCTGCAAATGCTGGAGGGCGATATCTACAGCCGGGCTTACGCAGGCGAGGCGGCGCAAAACCTGGACACCTCCCTGGCCCGTCTGAAGGACGAAATGGACGACCCGGCGCTGCATATCGCCGACGCCCGTTATCAGTGTATCGCCGCTATTTGCGACGTGGTCAGCAATACCCTGACAGCCGAACCCAGCCGCTTCACCAGGGCGGTCGATAAAATTATCCTGAACCGCTTCCTCGGCTTACCGATTTTTTTGTTCGTGATGTACCTGATGTTCCTGCTCGCCATTAACATCGGCGGCGCGTTGCAACCCCTGTTTGATGCCGGTTCCGTCGCCATCTTTATTCATGGCATTCAATGGATTGGCTACACGCTGCACTTCCCGGATTGGTTAACCATCTTCCTGGCGCAAGGTCTTGGCGGCGGGATCAATACCGTCCTGCCGCTGGTGCCGCAAATCGGGATGATGTACCTGTTCCTCTCCTTCCTTGAAGACTCCGGTTATATGGCGCGCGCGGCCTTCGTCATGGATCGCCTGATGCAGGCGCTGGGACTACCGGGTAAATCCTTCGTGCCGCTGATTGTCGGCTTCGGCTGTAACGTACCTTCCGTGATGGGCGCCCGCACGCTTGACGCTCCGCGCGAACGCCTGATGACCATCATGATGGCGCCGTTTATGTCCTGTGGCGCGCGCCTGGCGATTTTCGCCGTCTTTGCCGCCGCCTTCTTCGGGCAAAACGGCGCGCTGGCGGTCTTCTCGCTGTACGTGCTGGGTATTGTCATGGCGGTATTAACCGGCCTGATGCTGAAGCATACCATTATGCGCGGCGAAGCCTCTCCGTTTGTGATGGAGCTGCCGGTTTACCACGTCCCGCATATCAAGAGCCTGATCATCCAGACCTGGCAACGCCTGAAAGGTTTTGTACTACGCGCAGGTAAAGTCATTATCATCGTGAGTATTTTCCTGAGCGCGTTTAACAGTTTCTCGCTGAGCGGCAAAATCGTCGATAACATTAATGACTCCGCCCTCGCCTCCGTAAGCCGCGTCATCACGCCAGTCTTTAAACCGATCGGCGTCCATGAGGATAACTGGCAAGCGACCGTGGGTCTGTTTACGGGCGCTATGGCGAAAGAAGTTGTCGTCGGTACGTTGAACACGCTCTACACCGCCGAAAATATTCAGGACGAAGCGTTTAATCCTGCCGACTTTCACCTCGGCGATGAACTGCTGGGCGCGGTTGACGATACCTGGCAAAGCCTGAAAGACACCTTTAGCCTGAGCGTACTGGCTAACCCGATCGAAGCGAGTAAAGGCGACGGCGAAATGGCGACCGGCGCGATGGGCGTGATGGGTCAAAAATTCGGCAGCGCCGCAGCGGCGTACAGTTACCTGATTTTCGTCCTGCTTTACGTACCGTGTATCTCGGTAATGGGCGCTATCGCCCGCGAGTCCAGCCGCGGCTGGATGGGCTTCTCCATCCTGTGGGGGCTGAATATCGCCTATTCGCTCGCCACGCTGTTCTACCAGGTTACCAGCTTCAGTCAACACCCGACATACAGCCTGATCTGTATTCTGGCAGTGATCGTCTTTAACGTTGTGGTGTTAAGCCTGTTGCGCCGCGCCCGCAGCCGTGTAGACATTGAACTGCTGGCAACCCGCAAAAACGTCAGTTCCTGTTGTTCGGGCACTGCGGGCAATTGTCACTAAGGGATGTAAAAAATGGCTTCATTGATACAGGTTCGCGATCTACTGGCGCTACGGGGGCGTATGGAGGCAACGCAAATCAGCCATACGCTGCACGCTCCGCAGCCCATGATCGACGCCATGCTGAATCAACTGGAGATCATGGGTAAAGCGGTACGTATCCCGGAAGAACCGGACGGCTGCCTTTCAGGCAGCTGTAAAAGTTGTCCGGAAGGTAAAGCCTGCCTGCGCGAATGGTGGGCCTTGCGTTAGCCTTCGCCGGGTAGCGACGTAACGCGTCTTATCCGGCCTTTATCCCGCGTTATGTTGCCCGGTACGCGTCACGCTGCCGGGCAATTTTGCGTCATGCCTTCCACAAAGATGAAAGCGTTACCGCCGTGCGCATTTATCTCCCCATGCGCCTCGCAAGCGCACTAATCCTCTACTGCAATCAGCACGGTCTGCGCGTAGTGTCACGCCATTGAATTTCACCGATGACGGATCGATATGGCGACCTCAACAACATCCACGCCGCATGACGCGGTATTCAAACAGTTTTTATGCCACCCCGATACTGCACGGGATTTTTTGGAAATTCATCTCCCGACGACATTACGTCAAATCTGTAATCTGAATACGTTACGGCTGGAGTCCGGTAGCTTTATTGAAGAGGATTTACGCCCCCATTATTCCGATATTCTTTGGTCGCTGGAAACAAGTGAAGGTGAAGGTTACATTTACGTGGTTATTGAACATCAGAGTACGCCGGACGCGCATATGGCATTTCGGCTGATGCGTTACGCGATGGCTGCAATGCAACGGCACCTGGAGGCCGGGCATAAGACGTTGCCGTTAGTGGTGCCAATGCTGTTTTACCACGGAAACCGAAGCCCGTATCCGTTCTCATTATGCTGGCTGGATGAATTTGCCGACCCGGTGATGGCGCGTAAGCTATACGCCACCGCCTTTCCTCTGGTCGATATTACGGTCGTGCCGGATGACGAGATTATGCGGCACCGACGGGTCGCGCTGCTGGAACTCATACAAAAACACATCCGCCAGCGTGATCTAATGGGGCTTGTCGAACAGCTGGTCGCCCTACTGGTTAAGGGATACGCTAATGACACCCAGCTTCAAAGTTTGTTTAATTACATGATGCACACTGGCGACGCCGCGCGCTTCAATACGTTTATCCGCCAGGTGGCTATGCGTATCCCACAGCATAAGGAGAAGATCATGACTATCGCAGAAAGATTACGTCAGGAAGGGCATCGTAACGGGTTACAGAAAGGGCTACAGCAAGGCAAACAGGAAGGCCAACGGCTCGCCGCATTGCGCATTGCCCGCTCCATGCTAAACGATGGTTTCGATCGCGATACCGTGCTTAGGGTTACCGGGCTGGCGCCTGCCGATCTGGCATCTGAAAACCATTAATCTGGCAGAATGGTCCGGGCCCGGCAACGCCCTGGTTACAGCGATGATTTTAGCGTCATCAGCGCCTGACAAAACGCCGCCGGATGCGAGATAAACGGCGCATGGGCCGCCTTCGCCATTATCTGTGATGTACTGTGCGGCCATAACGTATCGAGCAAAGGCACAATTTTACGCGGCACCAGACCGTCCAGATAACCATACAAACGCAAAAACGGCATGTTCACATTTTTAAGCGCTTCTCGTAGATCGACCGTTTTTAAGATTTCCAGTCCGCCATTGAGCACGTCTACATCCGGCATAGGCTGCGCCAGCACCACGCTTTTTAAGGTGCGGGCATCCTGACGCGCCGTCTCCGTCCCTAACGTTTGCAGCGCCAGAAAACGCTCCACCGTGCGCTGAAAATCGTCGCTAAGCTGCTGCTGGAATCCACCGAGGATTTCCGGTTTTATTCCCGGCCACCCCTCACGCGCGCTAAAGCATGGCGAAGAGGCGACTGTCACCAGCGCCTGAACGCGTTCAGGGTGGGTGAGCGCCATCTGACTCGCCACCAGGCCGCCCAGGCTCCAGCCAAGCCAGATAGCCTGGTCCGGCGCGTTTTTCGCTACCTGCGCCGTCATATCTTCAAACGTCATAGCGCCAAACCCCGAACTACGGCCATAGCCCGGCAAGTCGACCAGATGCAGCGTAAAATGCGAGCCGAGTTCCTCGCGAATGCAATGCCATACCTCCGCGTTCAATCCCCATCCGTGCAGCAGCACAAGATGACAATTTCCCTCGCCGTAGGTCTGCCACCAGATGTCATTCATCAGTTACTGTTCTCTTTTGTCTAACAAGGATGCACCTATGCTAACAGTACCGGGATTATGCTGGCTATGCCGAATGCCGCTGGCGTTAAGCCACTGGGGGATTTGTTCCGTATGCGCGCGCGCCGTTCGTCAGCGCGTCAGCCTGTGTCCGCAATGCGGATTACCTGCCGCGCATCCTTCGCTCCCCTGCGGTCGCTGCCTGCAAAAACCACCGCCCTGGCAGCGTCTGGTGAGCGTCAGTGACTATACGCCGCCCTTGAGTTTACTGGTGCATCAGCTTAAATTTACCCGCCGCAGCGAAATTGCCGCCGCTCTGGCGCGTCTACTGTTGCAGGAAGTACTCATGGCGCGCCGCAGCACTGGCTTGCAGCTTCCCGACAGAATCGTCAGCGTTCCGCTCTGGTCGCACCGACACTGGCGGCGGGGATTTAACCAAAGCGATCTGTTATGTCAACCGTTAGCGCGCTGGCTTGGCTGCGCGTGGGACAGCCAAACCATCACGCGGGTACGGGCGACCGCAACACAACATCATCTCAGCGCCAGGTTACGTAAGCGCAATTTGAAAAACGCGTTTCGCCTTGAATTGCCGGTACAGGGTCTCCATATGGTTATTGTGGATGATGTCGTCACTACCGGAAGTACCGTCGCGGAAATCGCGCAACTGCTTTTGCGCAACGGCGCAGCGACTGTCCAGGTATGGTGCCTGTGTCGAACCTTGTAGAGCCTCGATGATGGGCGTATTATAACCAACTAAAATAGTCAACTATTAGGCCATTACTATGATCCGTATTTCCGATGCTGCACAAGCGCACTTTGCCAAACTGCTGGCAAATCAGGAAGAAGGGACGCAAATCCGCGTATTTGTCATTAATCCCGGCACTCCTAACGCAGAGTGCGGCGTTTCTTATTGTCCGCCCGACGCCGTAGAAGCCACCGATACTGCACTGAAATTTGACCTGTTGACCGCTTATGTCGACGAGCTGAGCGCGCCCTATCTGGAAGACGCGGAAATTGATTTCGTGACCGACCAGCTAGGTTCTCAACTTACATTGAAAGCGCCAAACGCGAAGATGCGCAAAGTGGCCGATGACGCGCCGCTGATGGAGCGCGTGGAATATGCTCTGCAATCGCAGATTAACCCGCAGTTGGCGGGCCACGGCGGTCGCGTCTCGCTGATGGAAATTACCGATGAAGGCTATGCAATTCTGCAGTTTGGCGGCGGTTGTAACGGTTGCTCGATGGTTGACGTCACGCTGAAAGAAGGGATCGAGAAACAGTTGCTGAATGAATTCCCGGAACTGAAAGGGGTTCGCGATCTGACCGAACACCAGCGCGGCGAGCACTCATACTACTAAGATTTTCCCCGCATCCATGCCCGATGGCGCTTGCGTCTGTCGGGCCTTGTCTGCGCCACCGTAGGCCGAATAAGGCGTCTACGCCGCCATTCTGCGCCATCAGCCACATCTCAGAACGATGGTCCTTCTTCTTTCGCCGATAACATGACCTGTGTCTCATAATTTAAATTTTGCCTGCCAGGGTCATTTTCAACACCCATATGTTACCCGTATCATTCTTATGGGCACCTAACATCCATATAACATCTGACTACGCTCATTCGTTTCAACGGTAATCAGTATTGGTGCTATTGCGACTCTGTTCCCGTCGGGAACAACAGGAATTTGTCGTCGAAACAATGACGTTACCCATAACAAAGTAAAGGCCAGGTAAATCATGCCATTAGTCATCGTTGCTATCGGTGTTATCTTGTTACTTCTTCTGATGATCCGCTTCAAAATGAACGGATTTATCGCCCTTGTCCTGGTAGCGCTCGCTGTCGGGTTGATGCAGGGAATGCCGCTGGATAAAGTCATCGGCTCCATCAAAGCCGGTGTCGGCGGTACGCTTGGCAGTCTGGCCCTGATTATGGGGTTCGGCGCCATGCTGGGCAAAATGCTTGCCGACTGCGGTGGCGCTCAACGTATCGCCACTACCCTGATCGCGAAATTTGGTAAAAAGCATATTCAGTGGGCCGTAGTGTTAACCGGCTTTACCGTCGGCTTCGCTCTGTTCTATGAAGTGGGCTTTGTTCTGATGCTGCCGCTGGTATTCACCATTGCCGCAGCGGCGAATATCCCGTTACTGTACGTCGGCGTGCCGATGGCTGCGGCGCTCTCCGTCACACACGGTTTCCTGCCGCCGCACCCGGGCCCAACCGCGATTGCCACGATTTTCCATGCTGATATGGGTAAAACGTTGCTGTTTGGTACGATTCTGGCGATCCCGACCGTGATCCTTGCCGGCCCGGTTTACGCCCGTTTTCTGAAAGGCATCGATAAGCCGATCCCGGAAGGCCTGTACAGCGCGAAAACTTTTACGGAAGAAGAGATGCCGGGCTTTGGCGTCAGCGTCTGGACGTCGCTGGTTCCGGTGATTCTGATGGCGATGCGTGCGGTTGCCGAGATGATTCTGCCAAAAGGCCACGCTTTCCTGCCCGTTGCCGAGTTCCTGGGCGACCCGGTAATGGCTACGTTAATTGCCGTACTGATTGCGATGTTCACCTTTGGCCTGAACCGCGGACGTTCCATGGATCAGATTAACGATACGCTGGTCTCTTCCATCAAAATTATCGCCATGATGCTGCTGATCATCGGCGGCGGCGGCGCGTTCAAGCAGGTGCTGGTCGATAGCGGCGTGGATAAATACATCGCTTCAATGATGCATGAAACCAATGTCTCTCCGCTGTTGATGGCGTGGTCTATCGCGGCGGTGCTGCGTATCGCGCTGGGCTCTGCGACTGTCGCGGCGATTACCGCAGGCGGCATTGCGGCGCCGCTGATCGCCACTACCGGCGTTAGCCCTGAACTGATGGTTATCGCAGTCGGTTCCGGGAGCGTGATTTTCTCTCACGTCAACGACCCGGGCTTCTGGCTGTTCAAAGAGTATTTCAATTTGACTATCGGCGAGACCATTAAATCCTGGTCGATGCTGGAAACGATCATCTCCGTCTGCGGCCTGATCGGCTGTCTGCTACTGGGTATGGTGGTTTAAGCGAGGCGGCTTGTAGGCCGGATAAGGCAGCAATGTGCGCCAGGATTGCCTGATGGCGCTGCGCTTATCAGGCCTACGTGCTCTCACCATCATAAAGCCGGGGAAATCCCCGGCTTTATTACTTCTTCTTCGCGGCCGCTTTTCGGCGCTTATCCAAATCCTTAATCAGCTTGTTTACGCCCTCATCGGCAAACATCTGCTCCAGCGTGGCGGTGAGCTTCCGCCGCCAGTTTTTATACTGATCGCTGGTGCCCGGTACGTTAACCGGATCGGCCATATCCAGCCAGTCCTCCGGCTGAAGCCCCAACAGACCGCTGTTACTGTCGGCGATATAGCGCTGAAGTCCGCGATTTAGCGTTGGCGTCATCGACATTAACGATGCCTTATGCCCGGCGCGTTTTGGCAGACAGCCATATTTATGCAGCGCGTCCAATAGCCCCTGTTTCGCCCGCTCGCGATCCTCATACAGCCCGCGCAGAATCACCTCATCCGGATAAAGCCCCAGAGCTTTACCCAACGTCAGGTCACCGCATTCCCAATAGCCGCGCAGCGTGGGGAGATCGTGCGTCGAGGCGACAGCCATCGATTGTTGCGGATATGCGCCTGGCGCGCGGAAGTTTTTCTCAAGGTCATTTTCAAACCACAGCACTTTATAAGAATAGACCCCGCTATCGCGCAGCTTGCCGACAATCTCAACTGGCACCGTCCCCAGATCTTCGCCTATCACCATACAGCGGTGACGTTGGCTCTCCAGCGCCAGAATAGCCAACAGATCGTCAACCGGATACTGAACATATGCCCCGCGATCCGCTGTTTCGCCATACGGTATCCACCACAGACGCAGCAACGACATGACATGGTCAATGCGCAACGCGCCGCAGTTTTGCATATTGGCGCGCAGCAGGTCGATAAAGGGCTCATACGCCCGGGCGACAATGATATGCGGGTCCATTGGCGGCAGCCCCCAGTTCTGACCGAGCGGGCCGAGGATATCCGGCGGCGCGCCGACAGATGCTTTCAGGCAGTACAGCTCCCGGTCACACCAGGTTTCCGCGCCGCCTTCCGCTACGCCAACCGCCAGATCGCGGTACAAACCAATCGGTAGTTTAAAACTCTGGCAGGTATCCCAGCAGGCAGCGAATTGGCGCCAGGCCAGCCACTGAAGCCAGAGGTAAAACTCCACCTCTTCGCGGTGCGCTTCACAGAATTGTTTGACAGCGGGAGACTCTACCGACTGGTACGCCTCCGGCCAGGCTGGCCAGCCCCAGCGCTGCTCATCCTCTTTTACCTGATACGCATGCAGCGCGTCGAATGCCGCCTGCCAGTAAAGGCTCTCGCCTTCACGGGCGATAAAGTGACGAAACTCCGCCATTTGCGCATCGTCGCGAGCGGCAAAGCGCGTCCACGCCATCCGCAGCGCCGTGATTTTCAGCGCGGTAACGGTAGCGTAATCCACCCATTGCGCATCGCGCGCCTGTCGCAGCTTTTGCTGTGTGGCGGGCATTTGCCACCATGCCTGCGCCTCTTCGCTCAGGCGGAAATCTTCGACGGCATTGACGTCGATATATATCACGTTCAGCCAGCGACGAGACGAGGGGCTGTAGGGACTGGCGCTCTCCGGATTCGCCGGATAAAGCGCGTGGATCGGGTTCAGGCCGATAAACGCGCCGCCGCGTGTCGCCACGTCGACCAGCATCGACTTTAAATCGCCGAAATCGCCAATACCCCAGTTTTTTTCTGAACGCAGAGTATAAAGCTGGACGCAGGCCCCCCACAGTTTTTTCCCTTCCAGTAACGCCTGCGGCTCATAGCATCGCGGCGGGGCGACGATAATACGGCAGTGCGTACGCTGTTCATCCTGGGTCAACGTCAGGGTGTGGTAGCCCTCCGGCAATGTAGCCGGAAGGTTAAGTTTTTTACCGCCCGTCACGCGCCCTTTGTAATGCACGCCCTCTTCCGTAGTCAGCAGCCAGGCAAACTCACCGCGCCCCTCTACCGGCAACGCCATTTTTTTACCCGCGGTATAAACCTTCACATTCGGCACGACCGCCTGTGGTCCTGTTGTCGTGCCGTGCATCGCCGCCAGCAAACGTCTCTTGGTTTCAGCGCCAATAGACTGCGGTTTGCCATGAGCATTGATGTAACTGGGGCTGATCCCCGCCGCCAGCGCGGCACTATCGAGACGTTTATTTTCCATCGCGCTCCCTTAGCGTTTTGCCTGCCAGATACGGGCCTGATAATCGCGAATAGAGCGATCGGAACTGAACATACCGCAGCGCGCGGTATTGAGGATCGCGGCGCGCGTCCACGCTTCCTGGTCGCGATACAGCGCATCCACCTGCTTTTGCGCCTCGACATAAGCGGCGAAGTCCGCCATGACCAGGTACGGATCGCCCCCCTGTTTGCCGAGGCTATGCAGCATCTGGTCAAAGGCATGTTTATCGCCATTGCTGTATTGACCGCTTTCCAGCTCTTTTAGCACCGCATCCAGCACTTTGTCTTTTTTACGCCATTTCACCGGATCGTAGCCTTTGGCTTTGAGCGCCTTGACCTCTTCCACAGTATGGCCAAAGATAAAGATATTCTCTTCACCCACCTTCTCAGCGATTTCAACGTTAGCGCCGTCCAGCGTTCCCACTGTCAACGCCCCGTTCAGCGCCAGTTTCATGTTGCCGGTGCCGGACGCCTCTTTCCCGGCAGTGGAAATTTGCTCGGAAATATCCGCCGCCGGAATGAGCATTTCCGCCGCCGAGACGCAGTAATCCGGCAGGAAAACCACCTTCAGCTTATCACCCACCGCCGGGTCGTTATTAATGGCTTCCGCAACCTTATTGATAGCAAAAATGATGTTCTTCGCCAGGTAATAGCCCGGCGCCGCCTTCGCGCCAAACAAGAATACGCGCGGTACGCGATCAGCCTGCGGGTTTTCGCGGATCTCTTTGTACAGCGCCAGAATATGCAACAGATTCAGATGCTGACGCTTGTACTCATGCAGGCGTTTGATCTGAATATCAAAAATCGCATGGCTCGAAATCTCAATCCCGGTACGGGCCTGGATGAATTTCACCAGCCGTTCTTTGTTCGCCCGTTTGATGTCGCGATACTGCTGACGGAACTTCGCATCGTCAGCGTATTTTTCGAGGTTGATCAACTGGTCGAGATCGTTAGCCCACTCTTTTTTCAGCGTTTTATCCAGCAACGCCGCAAGCTGCGGATTGCACTGTTTGATCCAGCGACGCGGCGTAATGCCGTTGGTGACATTGTGGAATTTGTTCGGCCAAAGCTGGTGATATTCCGGGAACAGATCTTTCACCACCAGATCGGAGTGCAGCGCCGCCACACCGTTGACCGCAAAGCCACTGACCACGCACATATTGGCCATGCGCACCTGACGGTCATGCACCACCGCCAGTTTTGCCCATACCTGCTTATCGCCAGGCCAGGTGTTATCGACCAGCGTCTTAAAGCGGTCGTTAATCTGCTTGATAATCTGCATATGACGCGGCAGCAGCGCTTTCACCAGCTTCTCATCCCAGCACTCCAGCGCTTCCGGCATCAGGGTGTGGTTGGTGTAGGCGAAGGTTTTGCTGGTGATAGCCCAGGCGTCATCCCAGCTCAGTTGGTGCTCGTCAATCAGCACGCGCAGCAGTTCCGGAATGGCGATGGTCGGGTGAGTATCGTTCAACTGAATGACCTCGTAATCCGCCAGCTCATGCAGTTTGCGTCCGGCCAGATGATGGCGACGCAGAATATCCGCTACCGAGCAGGCGCACTGGAAGTATTGCTGCATCAGACGCAGTTTTTTGCCCGCCGTGTGGTTATCGTTGGGATAAAGCACCTTCGTCAGTTTTTCCGCATCGATACCCTGCTGTTCCGCCCGCAGGAAAGCGCCATCGTTGAATTTGGTCAGATCAAACGGATGCGCGTGGGTCGCCTGCCACAAACGCAGCGGTTGCGCGACGCCGTTACGATAGCCTAACACCGGCAGATCCCAGGCCTGGCCTGTAATCACAAAGCCTGGCTCCCAGCGCCCTTCTTTGGTGACTTTACCGCCGATCCCAACCTGGACGTCCAGCGCCTCGTTGTGGCGGAACCACGGATAGCTGCCGCGATGCCAGTCATCCGGCGCTTCCATCTGCTTGCCTTCAACAAATGACTGACGGAACAGCCCATACTGGTAGTTCAGACCATAGCCCGTAGCGGACTGCCCGACGGTGGCCATCGAATCGAGGAAGCAGGCGGCCAGACGTCCCAAACCACCGTTGCCGAGCGCCGGATCGACTTCCTCTTCCAGCAGATCGGTCAGATTAATATCGTGCGCTTTCAGTACATCGCTAACGTCCTGGTACCATCCCAGATTTAACAGGTTATTTCCCGTCAGGCGACCAATCAAAAATTCCATCGAAATGTAGTTCACATGACGCTGGCCTTTTGTCGGCTGCGCTACCGGTTGCGCGCTCAGTAATTCCGCCAGCGCGCCGCTAACGGCCTGCCACCACTGACGAGGCGTCATGTCGGACGCCGACAGTAAACCGAAACGCTGCCACTGACGCGTCAGGGCGGCCTGGAATTGATCTTTATTGAAGGTTGGCTGTGACATAGGAAATCCGTCCTCGGGTAATAAAACAACGTTATCGCTAGTTTGCCAGGCTCGATGTTGACCTTCCTCCTCCCGGCAATGATTAGGGAGGGAGGAGGAGCGGGGATGAGCATAAAAGTGTGATCGCCGCCACTTACCCCTGTATAAACGCGCCGATTCCTGTCAACGACACTCAGTGTTACGCATAATCAAATGAATAAACAGAAATAACAGTAAATCGCGAAGGGGTATTTTCGAAGATTATATGAACGCCGAAATAGTTTCTTATCTGAAATATTCAGCGGCGGGAGATTCACTAACTAAACATAATTAATTAAACGCCTGGTATCGTCATTGTGTTAAATCCGCATCATGTCCAGGACATTATTTACAATAACGAAAATATGACCTCAGCCCAGCTCTGACGCTCGTTTCAACCGCGCTGAATACTTTTTTAATACCGTTATTTAGAATTGTGACAGAGTGCAAATTCAGACACATAAAAAGTCTGCTTAGCTTGCATTAAAATGCTTTCTGGCCGACCTTATATCTATTAATTACGAAGCGCAAAAAAAATCGCAGTTCCCCCCATTTCCCACAGTGAAGTGATTGCTATGTTGATTCCGTCTAAATTAAGTCGTCCGGTTCGTCTCGACCATACCGTGGTTCGTGAGCGGCTGTTGGCTAAACTTTCCGGCGCGAACAATTTCAGGCTCGGCCTGGTAACCAGTCCTGCTGGCTATGGGAAAACCACGCTTGTCTCACAGTGGGCGGCGGGCAAAAATGAATTAGGCTGGTACTCTCTCGACGAAGGCGATAACCAGCAAGAGCGGTTCGCCAGTTACTTAATTGCCGCAATCCAACAGGCCACCGGCGGACACTGCTCTACCAGCGAAGCGATGGCGCAAAAACGTCAGTACGCCAGCCTGACGTCCCTCTTCGCACAGCTCTTTATTGAACTGGCGCAGTGGCATCGCCCGCTTTATCTGGTGATTGACGATTACCATTTGATTACCAATCCGGTGATTCACGACGCGATGCGCTTTTTCTTACGTCATCAGCCGGAAAATTTCACCCTGGTGGTGTTATCGCGTAATTTGCCACAACTGGGCATCGCTAACCTGCGCGTGCGCGATCAGCTGTTGGAAATCGGCAGCCAGCAGTTGGCTTTTAACCATCAGGAAGCAAAGCAATTTTTTGACCGTCGTCTTTCGTCGCCCATTGAAGCCGCTGAGAGCAGCCGCATGTGCGACGATGTGGCCGGTTGGGCCACTGCGCTACAGTTGATCGCCCTCTCCGCGCGCCAGAACCATACCTCTGCGCATCACTCCGCCCGCCGTCTTGCCGGGATTAATGCCAGCCACCTTTCTGATTATCTGGTGGACGAAGTACTGGATAACGTGGATGTCAGCACCCGACATTTCTTACTTAAAAGCGCGATCTTACGCTCAATGAATGACGCGTTGATCGTGCGTGTGACCGGCGAAGAAAACGGCCAGATGCGGCTGGAGGAGATTGAGCGCCAGGGGTTATTCCTACAACGCATGGACGACACGGGCGAGTGGTTTAGCTATCACCCGTTGTTTGGTAGCTTTCTGCGCCAGCGTTGCCAGTGGGAACTGGCGGCGGAACTGCCAGAGATCCACCGCGCGGCCGCAGAAAGCTGGATGGAACAAGGTTTTCCCAGCGAAGCTATACATCATGCGCTGGCGGCGGGTGACGCGCAAATGCTGCGCGATATCCTGCTTAATCATGCGTGGGGGCTGTTTAATCACAGTGAACTGGCGCTGCTGGAAGAGTCATTAAAAGCGCTGCCGTGGGAAAGCCTGCTGGAAAATCCGCGGCTGGTGTTGTTACAGGCCTGGCTGATGCAAAGCCAACACCGCTACAGCGAAGTGAATACGTTGCTGGCGCGCGCCGAGCAAGAGATCAAAGGGGTCATGGACGGCACGCTACATGCTGAATTTAACGCGCTGCGCGCTCAGGTCGCCATCAACGACGGCAATCCGGAAGAGGCAGAGCGGCTGGCGAAACTGGCGCTGGATGAGCTTCCTCTCGCCTGGTTTTATAGCCGCATTGTCGCGACCTCCGTTCACGGCGAAGTGCTGCACTGTAAAGGCGATCTCAGCCAGTCTTTATCGCTGATGCAGCAAACCGAACAAATGGCGCGCCATCATGACGTCTGGCATTACGCGCTATGGAGCTTAATTCAACAAAGTGAAATTCAGTTCGCCCAGGGATTCCTGCAGGCCGCATGGGAAACGCAGGAGAGAGCCTTCCAGTTGATCAAAGAGCAACATCTGGAACAACTGCCGATGCATGAGTTTCTGGTACGTATCCGCGCGCAATTGCTGTGGGCGTGGGCGCGCCTTGACGAAGCGGAAGCCTCGGCGCGCAGCGGTATCGCTGTGCTGTCCACCTTCCAGCCGCAACAACAGTTGCAGTGTTTGACGCTACTGGTGCAGTGCTCGCTGGCGCGCGGCGATCTGGATAATGCCCGTAGTCAGCTTAACCGACTGGAAAACTTATTAGGCAATGGCCGTTATCACTGCGACTGGATCTCTAACGCCGATAAAGTGCGTGTCATTTACTGGCAGTTAACCGGCGACAAGAAATCCGCCGCCAACTGGTTACGCCATACGCCAAAACCGGCGTTTGCCAATAACCATTTTCTGCAAGGCCAGTGGCGCAATATCGCCCGCGCGCAGATCCTGCTGGGCGAATTCGAGCCTGCGGAAATCGTGCTGGAAGAGTTAAATGAGAATGCCCGTAGCCTGCGCTTAATGAGCGATTTAAACCGCAATCTGCTGTTACTCAATCAGCTTTACTGGCAATCCGGGCGGAAAAACGACGCCCAGCGCGTATTGCTTGATGCCTTACAGCTCGCCAACCGCACCGGATTTATCAGCCATTTTGTGATTGAAGGCGAAGCCATGGCGCAACAATTGCGTCAGCTTATCCAGCTCAATACGCTGCCGGAGATGGAGCAGCATCGCGCGCAGCGCATCCTGCGAGAGATTAACCAACATCACCGGCATAAATTCGCCCATTTTGACGAAGGCTTCGTCGAGCGCCTGCTTAACCATCCGGATGTCCCGGAGCTTATTCGCACCAGCCCGCTCACCCAGCGTGAATGGCAGGTGTTAGGGCTTATCTATTCCGGTTACAGCAACGAACAGATTGCCGGCGAACTGGCGGTGGCCGCGACCACCATTAAGACGCATATCCGCAACCTCTACCAGAAACTCGGCGTCGCGCACCGTCAGGACGCGGTACAGCACGCGCAGCAGTTGCTGAAGATGATGGGGTACGGGGTTTGACGTGTGCCTGATGAGCTTATCAGGCCTACGATCACGCGCAGAGTGTAGGCCTGATAAGACAGTCTCTTTAGCACAGCTCTAATTGAATATGGTGGTCGGCAATCACCTGCATCACGCCCGGCGGCGGCAGGGTATCGGTGTAGACCGCATCGACCATACTAATGCTGCCCATGTTTACCATCGCGTTACGGCCAAATTTAGAGTGATCCACCACCAGCATCACATGGCGCGAATTTTCGATAATCGCGCGCTTGGTGCGTACCTCATGGTAGTCAAATTCCAGCAACGAGCCGTCGCTATCAATACCGCTAATACCGAGAATGCCGAAATCGAGACGGAACTGGGCGATAAAGTCCTGCGTCGCTTCGCCAATAATGCCGCCGTCGCGGCTGCGGAGTTCACCGCCGGCGAGGATAATACGAAAATCCTCTTTCGCCATTAGCGTGTTCGCTACGTTCAAATTGTTGGTCACGATCCGCAAATTACTGTGCCCTAACAGGGCGTGCGCTACGGCTTCCGGCGTCGTGCCGATATCAATAAACAGCGTTGAACCATTGGGGATCTGGGCCGCGACTTTGCGAGCGATGCGCTCTTTTTCTTCCGTTTGCGTCGCCTTACGATCGTGCCACGGCGTGTTCACCGAGCTGGAGGGCAACGCCGCGCCGCCGTGGTGGCGCAAAATCATATTCTGTTCCGCCAGATCGTTAAGATCCCGACGAATGGTTTGCGGGCTGACAGAAAAATGCTCCACCAGCTCTTCCGTACTGACGTACCCCTGTTTTTTCACCAGTTCAATGATCGCGTCATGCCGTTGTGTTTGTTTCATGAATAATCTCTGAAAGTAACCAACCTTGCGCCGGATAGCGGCATTCGCCCTACCCGGCCTGGAAAAATATCTCGACCACAGGCCGGATACGCCTCACGTTCGTTTTCGCGCATTCAGCGTATCAACAAAGGCCATCGCTAAACCGACGATAAGCCCGGCGATGTGCGCGCCGTTCGCCATAGACATGCCAAACCAGTCAAACCAACCAGCGACTATCCACATTAATGCAAAAATAATTAAGCCGCGCTGGAGATAAATTCCGCTTTGCGGATCGCGCTCTCCGCGCAGCCACACGTAACCCATCAGCGCATAGACGACGCCAGACAGCCCGCCAAACCACGGGCCGCTAAATTTCTGCTGTACATAGCCGCTTAGTAGCGCGCTTATCACCGTAATGACGATTAATTTACCGCTGCCCAGGCGCTTCTCTACCGCCCCGCCGAGATACCACCACCACAGCAGGTTAAAAAGAATATGCATCAGTGAGAAGTGCATAAAGATATGGGTGAAGTAGCGCCAGAATTCAAATTTTAAAACCGGATCGAACGGCCACGCCAGCCACACCATCACCGTCTGATCGCCGATGAGACTCATCGCGATATAGACCAGCACGCAGGCGAGCATCACGATCCAGGTAACAGGGCCGGCTCGTTCACGCAGCGTGGCGAGAAAGGGAAAACGGCGGTAGCGTAGCCCGCTGTTCGTCTGCCCGGACTGCCAGCTAGCCGCCAGATAACGCGGATCGCCGGGATTTTCTATAAACCGCGCCAGCTCGACCCGCACACGTTCGGCCTGCGATTCATCTGCCAACCAGATATCGCTTTGATTATGTTGCTGAATAGTAAGAATGACGCCCTGGGTGGCCATGTAATCAACAAATGCCTGCGCCACGCGAGGATTCGCAAAGGAAGTAATCATCAACATTATTGCTGTCGCTTAGTCCATACAAAAGAAGACAGTATATATACCCTTCTCGTCGGAGGCTGCATCTTTATGGGATTACGCGCCATTCGCGACATCGGCAGGGAAACGGCGATGCCAGGCCTCAAACCCGCCATCAATGCTGTAAACCGCATCATAGCCTTGCTGGAGCAGATACTGCGCGGCGCCTTTACTACTGTTGCCGTGATAGCACATTACCATCACGGCGGTATCGAAACCATGCTCACGCATAAACGCGCCCAGCGTATCGTTAGTCAAGTGAAACGCCTGCGGCGCATGACCCATGGCATAACTTTGCGGATCGCGAATATCGACCAGCACCGCCGCGCCCTGGTGCAGTTTCTGATACGCCTCTTCTACAGTGATACATTCAAATTGTTCCATGAATCGCTCTTTCATGATTGCCGGTGAAGCCAATTAAGGCATTTTATCGCCCAGTGTACGTTGACGGAGTAGCTTAACGCCATAATGTTATACATATCACTCTAAAATGTTTTTTCGATGTTACCAATAGCGCGTTTCTTTGCTATTATGTTCGATAACGAACATTTTTGAACTTTAACGAAAGTGCAAGAGGGCAGCATGGAAACCAAAGATCTGATCGTGATAGGCGGGGGCATTAACGGTGCAGGCATCGCGGCTGATGCCGCCGGACGCGGTTTGTCCGTACTCATGCTGGAAGCGCAGGATTTGGCCTGCGCAACCTCTTCCGCCAGTTCGAAACTTATCCACGGCGGCTTACGCTACCTTGAACACTACGAGTTCCGTCTGGTCAGCGAAGCGCTGGCAGAACGTGAAGTGCTGTTGAAAATGGCGCCGCACATCGCCTTCCCGATGCGTTTTCGTCTGCCGCACCGCCCGCATTTACGTCCGGCCTGGATGATCCGTATCGGTCTGTTTATGTACGATCACCTCGGAAAACGTACCAGTTTACCCGGTTCCACCGGTGTGCGGTTTGGCGCAGATTCGGTACTCAAACCTGAAATCGTGCGCGGATTCGAATACTCCGACTGTTGGGTAGACGATGCGCGTCTGGTGCTGGCTAACGCACAGATGGTGGTGCGTAAAGGCGGCGAAGTCCTTACCCGTACTCGCGCAACCGCCGCTCGTCGGGAAAATGGCCTGTGGATTGTCGAAGCGGAAGATATCGACACCGGTAAAAAATATGTCTGGCAGGCGCGCGGACTGGTTAACGCCACCGGACCGTGGGTCAAACAGTTCTTCGACGAAGGGATGCATCTGCCGTCACCGTATGGCATCCGCCTGATCAAAGGCAGCCATATCGTCGTGCCGCGCGTCCATAATCAGAAGCAGGCGTATATTCTGCAAAACGAAGATAAACGTATCGTCTTTGTCATTCCGTGGATGGAGGAGTTTTCGATCATTGGCACAACCGATGTCGAATATAAAGGCGATCCGAAAGCGGTAAAAATCGAAGAGAGCGAAATTAATTACCTGTTGAAGGTCTATAACGCGCACTTCCAGAAACAACTGGGGCGCGATGACATCGTCTGGACGTACTCCGGCGTCCGTCCGCTGTGCGATGATGAGTCCGACTCACCGCAGGCGATCACTCGCGATTATACCCTGGATATCCATGATGAAAACGGCAAAGCGCCGCTGCTTTCCGTGTTTGGCGGTAAGCTCACGACCTACCGTAAGCTGGCCGAACACGCGATGGAAAAACTGGCGTCTTATTATCCAGGCATCGGGCCGGCATGGACCAAAACGTGCGTACTGCCCGGCGGCGACATCGACGGCAGCCGCGAAGATTACGCGGCGAAGCTGCGTCGTCGTTATCCGTTCCTGACGGAATCGCTGGCGCGCCACTATTCGCGCACTTACGGTAGCAACACGGAGTGGATTCTCGGCGAAGCTACGTCACTGCTTGATTTAGGCGAAGATTTCGGTCATGAGTTTTACGAAGCGGAACTCAAGTACCTGGTGGATCACGAATGGGTGCGCCGTACTGAAGACGCTATCTGGCGTCGCACCAAAGAAGGCATGTGGCTGACCGCCGAACAGCAGTCCCGCATCACTCAGTGGCTGGCGGCGTATGTTGAGAAACACCAGCTTTCACTGGCGTCCTGAGAAAAATGCCGGATGGCGGCTAACGCCTGATCCGGCCTACAAGGATACATAAACGTAGGCCGGGCAAGCGAAGCGCCGCCGGCATCGCGATTTACAACCGCACCGGATCAATATGCCAGATATTTTCGGCATACTCTTTGATGGTTCTGTCCGATGAGAAGTAGCCCATATTGGCAATGTTGAGCATCGCTTTCGTCGTCCATTCTTCCGGGCGACGATACAACTCATCCACCTTATCCTGGCAATCCACGTAGCTGCGGTAGTCCGCCAGCACCTGATAGTGATCGCCAAAGTTAATCAGCGAATCTACCAGATCGCGGTAACGGCCTGGCTCTTCCGGATTAAAGACGCCACTACCAATCTGCGTCAGTACCTGATGTAGCTCTTCATCTTTTTCATAATAGTCGCGAGGCTTATAACCCTGCCTGCGCAACGCTTCCACCTCTTCGGCAGTATTACCGAAGATAAAGATATTCTCCTCGCCGACATGCTCTTGCATCTCTACGTTCGCGCCATCCAGCGTACCAATGGTGAGCGCGCCGTTCAGGGCAAATTTCATATTACTGGTGCCGGAAGCTTCTGTTCCTGCCAGCGAAATCTGCTCAGACAGGTCGGCAGCGGGAATGATCACCTGCGCCAGGCTGACGCTGTAGTTCGGGATAAACACCACTTTCAGCTTGTCGCCAATCTGCGGATCGTTGTTAATCACTTTCGCCACGTCGTTGATCAGATGAATAATGTGTTTTGCCATGTAATAGGCGGAAGCCGCCTTACCGGCAAAAATATTCACCCGCGGCACCCAGTCGGCCTCCGGATTTTCTTTAATACGGTTATAGCGGGTAATGACATGCAGTACGTTCATCAACTGCCGCTTGTATTCGTGAATACGCTTAATCTGCACGTCAAATAACGCTTTAGGGTTTACCACCACATTCAGTTGTTGCGCTATCACTACCGCCAGCCGTTTTTTATTTTCCAGCTTCGCCTGACGCACAGCATGATTGACCAGCGGATAATCACAATGCTGTTTCAGCTCGCTGAGCTGACTAAGATCGGTACGCCAGGTACGACCAATATTCTCATCCAGCACGTCAGACAGCGGCGGGTTTGCCAACGCCAGCCAGCGGCGCGGCGTAACGCCGTTAGTGACGTTACAAAAACGGGTCGGGAAAATCTTCGCAAAATCCGCGAACAGCGACTGCACCATCAGGTTGGAATGGAGTTCAGAAACGCCGTTGACTTTATGGCTGACCACCACCGCCAGCCAGGCCATCCGTACCCGGCGACCGTTCGACTCATCAATAATCGACGCGCGTCCAAGCAGGCTGGTATCGTTGGGATATTGCTCTTGCAACGTTTTCAGGAAATAGTCGTTAATCTCGAAGATAATCTGCAGGTGACGGGGCAGAATCTTCCCCAGCATATCGACAGGCCAGGTTTCCAGCGCCTCGCTCATCAGCGTATGGTTGGTATAAGAGAAGACCTGACAGCACACCTCAAACGCGTCGTCCCAGCTAAATTTATGTTCATCAATCAGCAGACGCATCAGCTCCGGAATTGACAGCACCGGATGGGTATCGTTGAGGTGAATGGCGATTTTATCCGCCAGATTCTCATAGGTTTTATGCAGTTGATAATGACGGTGCAGGATATCCTGCACTGTCGCCGAGACCAGAAAATACTCCTGACGCAGGCGTAGCTCTCGTCCGGAATAGGTGGAATCGTCCGGGTAGAGCACCCGTGAAACGTTCTCAGAGTGGTTTTTATCTTCCACCGCCGCAAAGTAGTCGCCCTGGTTGAATTTACCGAGGTTGATTTCACTACTGGCCTGCGCATTCCACAGCCGCAGTGTGTTAGTGGCGTCGGTGTCGTAACCGGGGATAATCTGATCATACGCGACGGCCAGAATCTCTTCCGTCTCAATCCAGCGCGCTTTTTTACCTTCCTGCTGAATGCGCCCGCCAAAAAGCACTTTATAGCGTGTATTGTGGCGCTTGAACTCCCACGGGTTGCCATATTCCAGCCAGTAATCCGGAGATTCTTTTTGCCGCCCGTCGACAATATTCTGCTTAAACATGCCGTAATCGTAGCGAATGCCATACCCGCGACCCGGTAATCCTAGCGTCGCCAGCGAGTCCAGGAAGCAAGCCGCCAGCCGTCCTAAGCCGCCGTTGCCAAGCCCTGGGTCATTCTCCTCATCGATCAGCTCTTCGAGATCTAAGCCCATGGCCTCCAGCGCGCCTTTAACGTCATCATAAATGCCCAGCGAGAGCAGCGCGTTAGAGAGGGTACGACCAATCAAAAACTCCATCGACAGGTAATAAACCTGCCGGGTTTCCTGCGATAATTGGGCTCGATTAGAACGCAGCCAGCGCTCCACCAGACGATCGCGCACCGCGAACAATGTGGCGTTCAGCCATTCATGTTTATTGGCAATGACCGGGTCTTTACCAATCGTAAACATCAGCTTATAGGCAATAGAATGCTTAAGCGCCTCAACGCTGAGTGTGGGCGATGCATAAGTAAACGGAGCATTCATATAAATGATTCCTGGATGACTATTTCAAGCGATAGTACAGCTCGCGGTATGATTTCGCGGCAACTTGCCAGCTAAAATCCATCGCCATCGCCTGCCGTTGTACAAACCGCCAAAGCGAAGGCCGTGACCACAACACAAAAGCACGCCGAATCGCGCGTAGCAACGACCAGGCGTTACTGTCTTCGAAGACAAAACCGCTGGCGATACCGTCCGCCAGATTTTCCAGCGAACTGTCGGAGACCGTATCGGCCAACCCCCCGGTACGCCGCACCAGAGGCAGCGTGCCATACTTTAAGCCATATAACTGCGTTAAGCCGCACGGTTCGAAACGACTGGGCACCAGAATGACGTCCGCGCCGCCCATAATGCGATGCGAGAAAGCTTCGTGATAGCCGATCTGTACGCCAACCTGCCCTGGGTGTTCCGCCGCCGCCGCGAGGAACCCCTCCTGAAGCACCGGATCGCCCGCGCCGAGTAGCGCCAACTGCCCGCCCTGCTCCAGCAGCCCCGGTAACGCCTCCAGCACCAGATCCAGACCTTTCTGGTTGGTCAGACGGCTTACCACGGCGAACAGCGGCACTTTGTCGTTAACCTTCAACCCCATCGCAATTTGTAGCTGACGTTTGTTTTCCGCCTTCTCTTCCAGGGTATCGCGCGTGTAGCGCGACGCCAGCAGCAGATCGGATTCCGGGTTCCAGATCTTCTCATCCACGCCGTTCAGTATGCCGGACAAGCGCCCTTCCAGATGACGCTGGCGCAGCAGCCCTTCCATACCATAAGCAAACTGCGGTTCAGTAATTTCACGCGCATAGGTCGGGCTCACCGCCGTAATATGGTCGGCATAGTACAAACCGGCCTTCAAAAAGGAGAGTTGTCCGTTGAACTCCAGCCCATGCATATTAAAGAATGACCACGGCAGTTCGATGTCATCCATATGCTTTGCATAAAACATGCCTTGATAGGCCAGGTTGTGTACGGTAAAGACCGATTTCGCCGGCCGCCCGCGCGCCGCCAGATAGGCGGGCGCCAGCCCGGCGTGCCAGTCATGGGCGTGCACCACGTCGGGGCGCCAGAATGGATCAAGTCCGCAGGCCATTTCACAGCCGACCCACCCTAACAGGGCAAAGCGCAGCACGTTATCGGTATAAGCATATAAATTCGTATCGTGATAGGGACTGCCTGGACGCTCGTACAGATGCGGCGCGTCGATCAGATAAATGCCCACGCCGTTATAATGCCCGAACAGCAGCGATATCTTACCTGCGAAAGTATCGCGGCGGCTCACCACATGCGCGTCGGGTATCCCCCGACGGATATCGGGAAACCCTGGAAGCAGAACGCGAACATCAACACCATCCGCAATTTGTGCCGCAGGCAACGCGCCTATCACATCCGCCAGACCCCCAGTCTTCAGCAGGGGGAACATCTCTGAACATACATGTAAAACCTGCATTATCGCTCCTGTTTGACCTGCAGTTTGCGCAGCATTTCACGCGTGACCAGTACAATACCTTCTTCTGAACGGTAGAAACGACGAGCGTCCTCTTCCGCATTTTCACCAATCACCATGCCTTCCGGGATAATACAGGCACGGTCAATAACACAGCGACGTAAACGGCAGGAGCGTCCTACCCAAACCTCAGGTAACAACACTGCCGAATCAATATTACAAAAAGAATTTATTCTCACCCGTGGGAAGAGCACAGATTGCACCACCACCGAACCGGAGATAATGCAGCCGCCGGAGACCAGCGAGTTCAGCGTCATACCGTGGCTACCGGAGCGGTCCTGCACGAATTTCGCAGGCGGTAGCGATTCCATATGCGTACGAATAGGCCAGTTCTGGTCATACATATCCAGCTCCGGCGTCACCGAGGCTAAATCCAGGTTCGCCTTCCAGTAAGCTTCCAGCGTACCTACATCGCGCCAGTACGGTTCGGCTTGCGGATCGGACTGCACGCAGGAGAGCGGGAAAGGATGCGCGTAAGCCATACCTTCGCGGGTGATTTTGGGGATAATGTCTTTACCGAAATCGTGGCTGGAAGCGTCATCTTTATCGTCTGCCGCCAGCAATTCATACAGGTAATCGGCGTCAAAAACGTAAATGCCCATACTGGCCAGCGATTTGCTGGCGTCACCAGGCATTGCGGGGGGATTCGCCGGTTTTTCGACAAAATCAATAATCTTGTCGCTTTCATCGACCGCCATCACGCCGAACGCCGTCGCTTCTTTGATCGGCACCGGCATACAGGCCACCGTGCAACGCGCGCCCTTTTCAACGTGATCGATCAACATACGCGAGTAGTCCTGCTTATAGATATGATCGCCTGCCAGGATGACGACATATTCCGCTTTATAGCGACGAATAATATCCAGGTTCTGGGTCACCGCGTCTGCCGTGCCGCGATACCAGTTTTCGCCCTTCATACGCTGTTGAGCTGGCAGCAGATCGACAAATTCGTTCATCTCTTCGCTAAACAGTGACCAGCCGCGCTGAATGTGCTGCACCAGCGTGTGGGACTGATACTGAGTGATCACGCCGATACGGCGAATCCCGGAGTTCAGACAATTAGATAAGGCGAAATCGATGATGCGGAACTTCCCACCAAAGTGGACGGCTGGTTTGGCGCGTTTGTTCGTTAAATCTTTTAGACGCGTGCCGCGGCCACCAGCCAGGATTAGGGCAACAGATTTCAGTGGCAGCTGGCGCGCCAACATTACACGATCGTTCTTCTCTAAACTCACCATGATTAACTCCTTTTTTATCCTCTCTGGAACACACACAGTCCATGCGCAGGTCCCTGCCAGACCGCCGTTATCACCGGATTATCCTCTCCAGCGAATGGGGGAACGGCGCGCCATTCCCCTTCGGGTAAAACTATATCTGTCACCTCAAGCGTGGCATTTATCGCAATCAGAAAACGGTCCGACAACAGAATTTGCATCAGCTTAGGCCCGTTTTGCCACTCATCCGCACTCAAGGGTTGCGCGTTTTTATTCAGCCAACGCACGTTGCCATCGCCTTCTTCCCACCAGCTATTGCCGGTTAAAGCCGGTATCTGCTGACGCAAACGAATCAGCGCGGCGGTAAACGTGGTTAACCCACGGTTTGCCTGCTGCCAGTCCAGCCAGGTTAAGGCATTATCCTGACAGTAGGCGTTATTGTTGCCGTGCTGGCTATGGCCATGTTCATCGCCTGCCAGCAGCATCGGCGTTCCCTGAGAGAGCAGTAGCGTCGCCAGCAGGGCATGAATGCTGTCGCGCCGCCGCTCCATTAAATCAAGCGGACCGCCTAATCCTTCTTTACCATGATTGTCGCTGTAATTGCTGTTGGTGCCGTCGCGATTTTCCTCACCGTTCGCCTCATTGTGTTTCTGATTGAAACAGACGCAGTCCCGGAGCGTAAAACCGTCATGCGCCGTGAGCAGATTGACAGAGGCGCCGGGCGCGCGACCATTGCGTTTAAACACATCGCTGGAAGCGGCGAAACGACAGGCAAATTCCCCCGTCGTCAGGTTACGCGGCAACCAGAATCGGCGGGCCGCATCGCGAAAATGATCGTTCCACTCGGCAAACGGTGGCGGAAAATTCCCGACCTGATAGCCGCCCTCGCCAATATCCCACGGTTCAGCAATCAGCTTGACCGTTGATAACACAGGACACGCTTTAATCGCGGCGAACAGCGGCGCATCCTGGCGAAACGTCGGCGTGCGCCCCATGACGGACGCCAAATCAAAACGAAAACCATCGACATGACAGGTTTCCACCCAATAGCGCAAACACTCGCACGCGTATTCCACCACGCCAGGATGGCTTAAATTGAGCGTGTTGCCGCACCCCGTCCAGTTGTGATAATCGCCATCGTCCCTTATCCAATAATAGCTACGGTTATCAATTCCGCGCAGGGAGAAGGTTGGACCGTCCAGATCCAGCTCGGCGCTATGGTTTAATACGATGTCCAGAATGACCTCAATCCCCGCGCGATGCAGCGCTTTCACCGCGTCGCGAAACTCGTCCAGCGCCGTCTCGGGCGAACTGGCCCAGGCGGGATGCAGCGCGAACATCGCCATCGGGTTATAACCCCAATAATTGGTCAGTCCCATACGTTGCAGGCGCGGCTCGCTGGCAAACTGCGCCACCGGCAACAGTTCCAGCGCCGTAATGCCAAGCTGTTTGAAATACGCCACCATGACCGGATGACCGAGCGCTTTATAGGTGCCGCGTATCTCCTGGGGGAGTTCCGGATGCAGGTAGGTCAGCCCTTTGACATGCGCTTCATAGATGACCGTTTTTCCCCACGGCGTGCGCGGCGCGGCGTCATCTTCCCAGTCATAATGGTCGCTGATTATCACGCTTTTCGGCGCCACCGCCGCGTTATCGCGGTAATCCGGTTCATCGTGTCCGCCGTGCAACAGCGGATGATCTTTTAGTTCGCCCTCCACCCGGCGCGCATAAGGATCAAGCAGTAACTTCGCCGGATTAAACCGATGCCCCTGCGCTGGCTGCCACGGGCCATGTACGCGATAGCCATAGCGCAAACCAGGCCTGGCGCCTGCCAGATAACCATGCCAGACATCGCCGCGACGTCCTGGCAGGTCATAGCGGCGCTCATTCCCTCGGGAATCAAAAACGCACAGCTCTACGCGCTCCGCATGGGCGGAAAAGAGCGTGAAATTCACGCCATGACCGTCATACGTTGCGCCATGCGGCGTTGCTTCGCCGATCGCAAGCTGCGTCATTCCCCCTCCCGCATCAGCCAGATCGTCGCCAACGGCGGTAACGTCAGGCTAAGAGAGTGCTGACGGCCATGGCTTTCGATCTCATCGCTGTGCACCACGCCGCCGTTGCCGGTGTTGCTACCGTGATAATGCATCGAATCAGTATTGAGAATTTCACGCCAGCGTCCCGGCTGGTTGATGCCAAAACGGTAGTCGTGGCGAGGAACGGGCGTAAAGTTGCTGGCGACGATGATCTCGTTACCGGCTTTATCACGGCGTACAAAAATCAGTACCGAGCGTTCATTGTCATCGACCACCAGCCACTCAAAGCCGTAAGCATCAAAATCCAGCTCATGCAACGCTTTATGGTGGCGATAGGTGTGGTTGAGATCGCGTACCAGACGCTGAACCCCGTGGTGCCAGTTATCGCCCCCCTCCAGCAAGTGCCAGTCGAGGCTGGCGTCATGGTTCCACTCGCGTCCCTGGGCAAACTCATTCCCCATAAACAGCAGTTTCTTGCCGGGGAAGGCCCACATCCAGCCATAATAGGCGCGCAGGTTGGCAAATTTTTGCCACGCATCGCCCGGCATACGATCGAGAATGGATTTCTTGCCGTGAACCACCTCATCGTGCGACAGCGGCAGAACAAAGTTTTCGGTATGGTTGTACAACATACCAAAGGTCAGCTTGTCGTGATGATACTGGCGGTACACTGGGTCCAGCTTCATATAGTCCAGCGTGTCGTGCATCCAGCCCAGGTTCCACTTGTACCAGAACCCCAGGCCGCCCGTTTCCGGTGGACGCGTCACGCCAGAGAAGTCTGTCGACTCTTCCGCCATGCTGACCGCGCCGGGCACCTGCTCGCCAATAATGCGGTTGGTATTACGCAGAAACTCAATGGCTTCCAGGTTTTCACGACCGCCGAACTCGTTCGGTATCCACTCGCCCTCTTTGCGGCTGTAGTCGCGGTAGATCATAGAGGCCACCGCATCGACACGCAGCGCATCAATCCCAAAACGCTCCATCCAGTACAGGGCGTTGCCCACCAGATAATTACTGACTTCACGACGACCATAGTTGTAGATCAGCGTATTCCAGTCCTGGTGATAGCCCTCGCGCGGATCGCTGTGCTCATAGAGGTGGGTGCCGTCAAACTCCGCGAGGCTAAATTCATCGGACGGGAAATGGCCCGGCACCCAGTCGAGAATGACGTTAAGGCCCGCCGCATGGGCCGCATTGATGAAATAGCGGAAGTCGTCCCGCGTACCAAAGCGGCGGGTCGGCGCGTAGAGGCCGGTCGGCTGGTAGCCCCAACTGCCGTCAAACGGATGTTCGTTGACCGGCAAGAGTTCAAGGTGCGTAAAGCCCATCCATTTGGCGTAAGGCACAAGCTGATCCGCCAGCTCACGATAGCTCAGCCAGAAATTGTTATCCGTATGGCGGCGCCATGAACCTAAATGCACCTCATAAATCGAGATCGGCGCATCAAACTGATTGGCTTTTTGTCGTTCTTCGCTTGGCGTCACTTTCTCCGGCAGTCCGCAAATCATCGACGCCGTTTCCGGACGCATCTGCGCCTCAAAAGCATAGGGATCGGCTTTAATGCGCAGATTACCATTCGCATCAAGCAGCTCGAATTTATACAGTTGTCCATTATGCGCGCCGGGGATAAACAGCTCCCAAATACCGCTCTCTTTGCGCAGACGCATCGGGTGGCGACGCCCATCCCAATAGTTGAATTGCCCGACAACCGAAACGCGACGAGCATTAGGCGCCCAGACGGAGAAACGGGTGCCGGTGACGCCATCCATCGTATCGGCGTGCGCGCCCAGCGTTTCATAAGGACGCAGGTGGGTGCCTTCCGACAATAGCCAGACATCCATTTCCTGTATTAATGGACCAAAACGGTAAGGATCGTCGATGAGGTTCTGCTGTCCGTGCCAGGTCACGGCGAGCTGATAGCGAAAGAAATTTTTACGTCGGGGTAAAACGCCGCAGAAAAAACCGCGAGCGTCGAGACATTCCAGTTTGCCGACTTTACGTCCGGTTTTGGGTTCAATCACCCATACGTCGGTGGCGTCAGGTAATAGGGCGCGGACTTCTAGTCCGGCTTGGGTCTGGTGCATTCCGAGTACGGAAAAAGGGTCCGCAAAATGTCCTGCAATTAGCGCATTAATCACGTCTCTATCGATACGACTGGACATGGTTTGTCATCCTGTTTTGTGGCGTCACTCCATCTCACTGAATTCAACATCAGGTAGTGACACTTCTTTGACCTGAACGGCGCAGCACACTGTGCATCCTATCTGCGTCGTCCTACCTTCAGGTTAGGCTTAATACCCGTGGGATTAAGCTACCCTTAAAGAATAGCCAATGCTCTGCTTAACTCCTGATAAAAATGAAACATCTGCGTTTACTCCTGTATTACGCAAAAAAAAGGGTGACGATGCACCCTACATATCAATCTGACGTCTGCTTGCCGACTACACCTTATCTGGCGGATATTGCTGGATGGCGGCGCTGACACGCCTTATCCGGCCTACAGAACCACACGCAGGCCCGATAAGCGCTGCAATAGCTACTACGCCAACTGGCGCAGCATTCGACGCAGCGGCTCGGCGGCGCCCCATAACAACTGGTCGCCTACGGTAAACGCCGACAAGAACTCTGGCCCCATGTTCAGCTTACGCAGACGACCAACCGGCGTAGTCAACGTGCCGGTCACCGCCGCCGGGGTTAATTCGCGCATAGTGATATCACGATCGTTCGGCACCACTTTCGCCCACGGGTTATGTGCCGCCAGCAGTTCTTCCACCGTCGGAATGGATACCTCTTTTTTCAGCTTGATGGTGAACGCCTGGCTGTGACAGCGCAGCGCGCCGACGCGCACACACAAACCATCAACCGGGATCACAGAGGCAGTATTGAGGATCTTGTTGGTTTCCGCCTGGCCTTTCCACTCTTCGCGGCTTTGGCCGTTATCGAGCTGTTTGTCGATCCAGGGGATCAGGCTTCCCGCCAGCGGTACGCCAAAGTTATCAACCGGCAGCTCGCCGCTGCGGGTCAATGCCGTAACTTTGCGTTCAATATCAAGAATTGCGGAAGACGGCGTCGCCAGTTCATCGGCGACATGGCCATACAACTGACCCATTTGGGTTAACAGCTCGCGCATATGGCGCGCGCCGCCGCCGGAGGCGGCCTGATAGGTCGCGACGGATACCCAGTCAACGAGATTATGGGCAAAGAGACCGCCCAGCGACATCAACATCAGGCTAACGGTACAGTTACCGCCCACAAAGGTCTTCACGCCATTGTTCAGGCCGTCGGTAATCACGTCCTGGTTGACCGGGTCGAGAATAATAATGGCATCATCTTTCATGCGCAGCGTAGAAGCCGCGTCAATCCAGTAACCCTGCCATCCGCTTTCGCGCAGCTTTGGATAAATTTCGTTGGTATAATCGCCGCCCTGGCAGGTCACGATGATATCGAGCGCTTTTAGCGCATCCAGATCAAAAGCGTCCTGTAGCGTACCGGTGGAGGTGTCGCCGAAGGTGGGCGCCGCCTGTCCAAACTGGGAGGTAGAAAAGAAAACAGGGCGAATAGCGTCGAAATCGCGCTCCTCTACCATGCGTTGCATGAGAACAGAGCCGACCATTCCGCGCCAGCCGATAAAACCAACATTTTTCATAGCGTTTTTTTCCTGCAAAGAGATGTGCTGTGTATGCGCGCCAGTATCCTGTGGCGCATCCTTCACCATACAAAAAGCAGCCAAAGTCGCAAGTGAAATTAATCAATGATAGCGAAGCCATCAGTAATGCGACTTATCCTGCCTTACCGCGCAAGCAGAAAGTCCAGTGGCGATTATCAGGGAATTTGCGTTAGGAAGGGAATCATTTCCGTCGCTGTTTTATTGATCCTAATTATGGATCAGCGTAGAAATTTGCCTGCTTTTATGCGCGTACTGAAACATGGCGAGGCAAAATGTCGTTGGGCGATTGCCATGCACACCTCAATAAAAAAACCGGGTAGCGATTACGCCTTACCCAGCTTACGGTGTCGATATGTGCCCGTTTCCAGGCCCGGTAAGCACAGCGCCACCGGGCAACAAGACTCAGCTCAGCAGTTGGAAAGCAATCATTCCGACAATCGCGCCGACCGTGCCGAGGATAGTTTCCATCATCGTCCAGGTCTTCAGCGTCTGCGCTTCGGTCGCGCCGGTAAATTTACCGAACAGCCAGAAGCCGGCGTCGTTAACATGAGAAACCACAATTGAACCGCCGGCGATACAGATAGAGAGCGCCGCCATCTGCGCGCCGGAGAAATTCAGTTGCTCAATGACCGGCATCACCAGACCGACCGCGGTTAAACACGCCACGGTCGCGGAACCCTGAATGATGCGCACCGCCGCCGCCAGTACAAAGCAGGTAATGGCAATCGGCAGTCCCATACCGGTTAACGCTTCGCCCAGCGCCGGGCCGACGCCGGAGTCAACCAGTACCTGTTTGAACACCCCGCCTGCGCCAATCACCAGCAGAATAATGCCCGCCGGTTGCAGCGCGTGGCCGCAGATTTCCATCACTTTGTCTTTCGGCATCCCCTGACGCATCGCCAGGCCGTAAATCGCTACCAGACAAGCGACCAGAATCGCAGTGAAGGGGTGGCCGATAAACTCAAACCATTCGTAAGCGGTGGAACCTTCCGGCACAAAACGCGCGGCGATCGTTTTCAGTCCTACCAGCACCAACGGCAGCAGGATCAGCGACAGGCTGAAGCCGAAAGAAGGCATTTTGCCTTCGCCCAGATGCGGCTCGGTAATGTCGTCAGGAATACGCAGCTCAACGTAACGGCTGATAAAATTCCCCCACAGCGGCCCGGCGATAATCATGCCAGGAATGGCGGCGCACAGCCCAATCAGGATCATCCAGCCGAAATCAGCATGCATCTGGGAAGCCAGCAGCATCGGCGCAGGCCCAGGCAACAAAAACGCCGCGGCTGCCGCCACGCCCGCAAACAGCGGAATGACCAGCTTCACCAGGTTTGTGCCGGTATGACGCGCCATTGAGAACGCCACGCTTATCAGCAGCACAATCGCCACTTCAAAGAACAGCGGGAGCGCGCAAATCAAGCCGGCCAGGCCAATCGCATAGTGCGCGCGGTTATGGCCAAAGGATTTAAGCATCTTGACGGCTATCTGATCGACCGCGCCGGTTTCATGCAGAATTTTACCGAACATCGCCCCCAGCGCGACCACAATCGCCAGGAAGCCCAGCGTGCCGCCCATCCCTTTTTCCATGGTCGCGGCGATTTTATCAAGCGGCATCCCTGAAAAAAGCCCCGCGCCCATTGAGACGACCATTAACGCGACGAAGGCGTGCATACGCGCCTTCATCACGAGAAACAGCAGCAGTAAGACGGAACCGACGGCGGTTAAAACCAGTGTTAATGTACTCACAGCGTACTGCCTTTATTGATGACCTCAATGGTGCTCGCCACGACGCCTTCCAGCGGCTGGTCGATATCCACCACCAGAACATCGCGTTCGTCGGCACCCGGCTCTTGCAGCGTTTCAAACTGCGTCACCAGCATCTGGGTTTTGAAGAAATGACCTTTGCGCGCTTTCAGACGGCTTTCAATGACGTCGAAATCACCTTTCAGATAGATAAAGGAGAGGTTCGGGTTTCCCTCGCGCAGCAGGTCGCGATAGTGTTTTTTCAGTGCGGAACAGACAATCAGCGAGATTTTATTGGTACGCTGCATCGCAAAAGCGGCGTCGTTCAGCGCCTGTAACCACGGTTTGCGGTCATCATCATTCAACGGCTCGCCGGAAGCCATTTTTTCAATATTGCAGCGCGGATGCAGAAAATCGCCGTCCAGAAACGCGGCATGAAGCTGATGCGCCACGGCGCTTGCGACAGCGGATTTACCGCTGCCTGATACGCCCATCAGAACGTAAACGTGGTGATCATGATTAGTCGTGCTCAAAGCGGGCCCCCACTCTACAAGTTGCAAAATTTGTTACGGGTAACTGTTATCGGTAACATTGTCCAACCGCACCATTCACGACGCAATGACCATTCGTGCCAAAAGTGAATAAGTGTGAGCTACTTCAAAGTTGTCAGACTAAATAGATCCGCCCGGTGACAAGGTGAAACCTAAATCTAACATTTTCGGCGTGACCGTTTCGCCGCGAATGCGGGCCAACAGACGTTCCGCGCCAATGCTGCCCATTCGCTCGCGCGGCGTCAGGACGCTTGCCAGACGCGGTTCCATCACCTGGCCGATGTCATGACCGTGGAACCCGGCGATCGCCATGTCGTCCGGGATTTTTAGCCCCAGGCGCTGGCATTCGAAGGCCGCCCCCACCGCCAGGTCATCGTTGGTGCAAAAAATACCGTCAAGCTGTGGGTATTCGCGTCGCGCCTGGCGCATGAGTTCGATACCGGAAGAGTAGGATGAAGATTGCTCCATCATCACACTGTAAGGAACTAGGCCTGCGTCCCGCATCGCCTGTTCATAACCCTTCTGCTTGATGATAGTACGTTCGTCGAGGCGCGCCCCCAGATAGGCGATATGACGATGACCACGCGCGATAATCGCGGCGGTCATCTGGCGTGCGGCCTCGAAGTTATCAAAACCGACGGCAATATCGAGACACGGCGACTGGCTGTCCATCAGTTCCACCACCGGAATCCCGGCGACTTCGATCATTTTTAAAGTGCGCGGCGTATGGGTACGCTCAGTGAGGATCAGGCCGTCGATATTCCATGAGAGCATCGATTCCAGGCGCTCCTGCTCCATCTCCGGTTTATAGCCGTAGTGCGCCAGCATGGTTTGATAACTATGCGCGTCGGTGACAGCCTCAATGCCGCGTAACACTTCCGCAAAGACCTGGTTGGTTAAAGACGGCAGCAGAACGCCAATGGCGCGGCTGGTGGCGTTGGAAAGAATGTCAGGCGCGCGATTAGGAATGTACCCGAGCTCATCAAGCGCAGCCGCAATTTTACCCCGCAGCGCGACGGAGACCTGCTCCGGATTACGCAAAAAACGGCTGACCGTCATTTTGGTCACGCCCACACGGTCGGCCACATCCTGAAGTACGGGTCTTTTCTTTTTCATCGTCCTGAAAGGTATAAAAGGGATAGATTTGCCCAGTTTACCACGGACGTGCGGAATTAATGACAAACGATGAAAAGCCGGATGGCAACGCTTTCGCGTCTTATCCGGCCTACAAAAGGTTACAGCACGTTAAACTGGCGGCAAGTCAAACAGCAACACTTCACTGTCGCTGTCGGCATGAATCGAGATTGCCTGCTCATCCCAAATCGCCAGACCATCGCTGGTGGTGGCTTTAGTACCGTTAATGGTCACGTTACCTTTTACCACCTGGATCCAGACGCGGCGCTCAGCGGCAATCTGATGCACCGACTGTTCATCTTTGAGCAGCGCCCAGCGGTACAGCTCCATATCCTGGTGGACCTTCAGCGAACCATCGCGAGCATCTGGCGAAAGCACCAGTTGCTTGCCCTGCGCGGCGTCGAAGCGACGCTGTTCGTAGCGCGGCGTGATGCCGGTTTCTTGCGGAATGATCCAGATCTGGTACAGCCGCAGACGATCCGTTTTGCTCGGGTTGTACTCGGAGTGGCGAACGCCGGTCCCGGCGCTCATAATCTGGAATTCACCTGCCGGAACCTGTTCTTTATTGCCCATACTATCCTGGTGTTCTACGGCGCCTTCCAGCACATAGGTCAAAATTTCCATGTCTTTATGCGGATGCGTGCCGAACCCCTGGCCTGCGTCGATCACATCGTCGTTAATCACACGCAGCGCCGAGAACCCCATAAAGTTCGGATCGTAATAATCGGCAAAAGAAAAGGTATGCCAGGAGTCAAGCCAGCCATGATTCGCATGACCGCGGTCGTTTGCTTTGCGTAAGTAGATCATTGTGTTCACCCCCAGATGTTTTCGATGGAATAAGTGTGGACTCATTCCGTCCGGGATCATAGAGGGTGAAAATTGACTCCTCTGTTCAAAAAATATGAATAAGCGCAGAGGAGTCTGTAAGGGCTATTTAGCGAGGGTTATCGTCGCAGGCGATGCCTGTTCGAAAGCACGTTCGAGGATTTCCAGATTGGTAAGAACTTCAGATTCCTTGACGTAATTAGGCGTACCGACGGTCAACGTCTGGTACAGCGCATCATAAACACGACCATAGTCACCCGTTTCCGGTTTCACCTCTTCTTTCACCGTAACACCGTCATCGTTAACATATTCCAGCACGCCGACGGATTCGTCAGCGGCGAAACCGGGTTCACCGGGCATAATGTTCGCTTTCAGGCTGGTTTCTTGTTGATCGATACCGTACTTCACAAACGAACCTTTAGTCCCATGCACGATAAATTTCGGGTAATCAATTTTCACCAGGTGGCTGGTTTTAACGATAGCCTTCAAATCGCCATAAAATAGTTGCGCTTCGAAGGTGTCATCCGGATTCGCTTTATTGCGCAGACTGCGAATGTCATACGCGACATGATCCGGACGGCCAAATAGCGAAATAATTTGATCCATCGTATGGACGCCAAGTCCGTAGAAAGCGCCATCCTGCGGCAGGCCCGGTTTGGTTTCCGCCACGGGTCGGTAGTAGTCAAAATGGCTTTCAACTTCGACAATCTTGCCCAGTTTCCCGCTCTCAATCGCTTTTTTAGCCGTGAGAAAACAGGAATCAAAACGCCGATTCTGATACGGCGTAACGGTCAGTCCTTTGCTTCGCGCCAGGTCGAACAACACTTTTGCCTGCGCCAGCGTCGGCGTGAAAGGTTTCTCAACCAACACATTTTTACCCGCTTCCAGCGCGCGTTTGGCGTATTCGAAATGGCTGTCAGCATGCGTACAGACGATCACCAGTTTTACCTGCGGATCGCCCAACACCTCATCCAGATCGCTGGTGAAGTGAATATGTGAATACTGCGGCGCCTGCTCTTCCGGTTTAGCGTGACGACGGAAAATATGCGCGACATGCCAGGTATCTTTCCGATTCAGAACATAGGGGAGATGGTAACGGGTGGTACTTTTGCCGAATCCAATAAATGCGCAGTGTAAGGTCATGAGACGATCCTTTTGAAGATGATTGTTTACACCATAGCGCAAAGCGTGAGGAGACTGAATGTTGGATTCTTTGACGGTGGCGGAGAAGACTTTTCGGGCCTACAAAAGCAGATGCCTCAAGATCGGCCGTCGGCGTCGCGGTCAGTTTGTTCACGGCAAGCGCGCAGGGCCCGGAGCGTACTAAATGTACGTGAGGAGCACGAGCACTTCCCGGGGACAAAATGACAAGTAAGCCAGGCTGAAACAAAACCCAAAAAAAAGCCAGCAAAAGCTGGCTAAAGTAATACTGGAAGCAATGTGAGCAATGTCGTGCTTTCAGGTTCTCCGTAGGGGTTCCCCTGAACGCACGGCAATAATAATCATTCTCATTCGCACTTGTCTACTTCTTTTTGCAAAAAAATGCGGTTGACGGAATTTTCTTTCTCAGCGAGTGTAAATACACAATTACCCCTGCAGGAGATAAGGAATGAGTGAAATAGTGATACGCCACGCTGAACCGAAAGATTACGACGCCATTCGTCAGATCCACGCCCAGCCGGAGGTGTACCACAACACGCTACAGGTTCCTCATCCTTCCCTCGAAATGTGGCAGGCGCGGCTAACCGAGCAAGCCGGGGTTAAACAACTGGTTGCCTGCATTGACGATATTGTCGTTGGCCATCTTTCTATTCAGGTCACCCAACGTCCCCGCCGCAGCCACGTGGCCGATTTTGGTATCTGCGTGGATGCCCGGTGGCACAATCGCGGCATTGCCAGCGCGCTGATCCGCACGATGATCGACATGTGTGACAACTGGCTGCGCGTCGAGCGTATCGAGTTAACGGTATTTGTTGATAACGAGCCCGCGGTGGCGGTGTATAAGAAGTACGGCTTTGAAATCGAAGGCACCGGTAAGAAATACGGCCTGCGCAACGGTGAGTACGTTGATGCGTACTTTATGGCGCGCGTGAAATAGCGCTTCCCCGCCCCACCCTGTGGGGCGAAACGTCACAAACCTTCACAACATTCCAGTTATTGCAACCTACTTCCCCTATATCAAAACAATAACCACCTGAATTTCATGGTTATTACCACTTTAAGCTTTATCACCGTTTTTTCCGTAATTTTAGCAATATTAATATTACATTTTTGTTTTTTTTTGGTTTCTGCCATCACTTTATGGTGACAATCACAACAATATACTCCTCCCGGGACTAATTTAACCACGGTGAGGTAAAAAATGAAATTTGAACGCCATCATAGAATATTGAAGGAACTCAGTATTTCGGGAGTTGTAAAAGTTTCAAATCTGGCGAAAAGTCTCAAGGTAACAAAGGAAACTATTCGTTCAGATCTCAATGAACTTGCCGGACAGGGATATCTTACTCGCTGTCATGGTGGTGCATTTATTACCCTTGATTCTCTTGATAACGTCGCAAAAAATGAAATTGCTTATGTGCTGGAAAAATATGAATCAGCGCAGAAAAATAAAAAAGGTCTCTCTGCCATGAAAAATAATGTATGTGTTATTGGCTCGTTCAATGTTGATATTATCAGTTATCTACCGAGATTACCCTCAACGGGAGAGTCATTGCTTGCCGATAAATTTATTTTTTCACCCGGCGGTAAGGGATGTAATCAGGCATTAGCAGCAAGCTATGCCGACTCTGATGTGCATTTTATTACTAAAGTCGGCTCAGATCATTTTAGTGATTACGCCATTAATTTTATAAACTCATCAAAAATCCATAAAAGTGTTATCTACCAGACCAAAGAAACACAAACAGGTACAGCAACCATCATGGTGAATGGAGATACCGGAGATAACGTCATCGCTATCTACCCTGGCGCCAACATGACAATTTCCCCTGATGAAATCACCATTCAGAAAGAAGCCATTATTCATTCAGATATTGTTCTTGTCCAACTGGAGACGAATTACGAAGCGCTGCAGCAAACAATTCGTCTCGCACAAAAAAATGACATACCGGTCATCATCAATCCAGCGCCATACAATGACATGGTTAACACTATCATTGATAACATTGACTATATTACGCCAAATGAAACGGAAGCAGGCCTGCTGGCCAATATGGCGGTTAATGATATCGAATCAGCCAAATGCGCGGCCAAAATTATTCATCAGAAAGGCGTCAAAAATACCATTATAACATTAGGTAGCAAAGGTTCGCTTGCTTATGATGGCACACAATTCATCTATTCCCCGGCATTTCCGGCAGTTGTAAAAAATACTGCGGGAGCGGGTGACGCTTTCAATGGCGCCCTCGCATCTGGTCTTGCAAAAGGAAAGTCACTGGCATCCGCATTGTGCTACGCCAGCGCATTTGCCTCACTTGCGGTTGAAACGCCTAATGCCTCTGATATGCCGGAAAACGACTCCGTTCTTCATCGTATTCAGGGTTCACATTACAAACAAACTATCTCTACTCACTAAATCAAGGAGCAGACTATGAACAATACGCAGAAAAAACTAAAGGTGCTCTTTATTGGAGAATCCTGGCATATTCATATGATTCATTCAAAAGGTTATGACAGTTTCACCTCCAGTAAATATGAAGAAGGCGCTACATGGTTACTGGAATGCCTGAGGAAAGGCGGCGTTGATATTGATTACATGCCTGCCCACACGGTACAAATTGCCTTTCCAGAGAGTGTTGACGAATTAAACCGTTACGATGTGATTGTTATTAGCGACATTGGTAGTAATACCTTCCTGTTGCAAAACGAGACATTTTATCAGCTAAAAATAAAACCAGACGCTCTGGAGTCCATTAAAGAGTACGTCAAAAATGGCGGTGGACTACTCATGATTGGTGGTTACCTGTCATTTATGGGTATTGAGGCAAAAGCCAATTATAAGAACACCGTTCTTGCTGAGGTTCTGCCAGTTATTATGCTTGATGGCGATGACCGGGTAGAAAAGCCAGAGGGTATTTGTGCTGAGGCTGTCTCACCTGAACATCCTGTTGTTAACGGGTTCTCAGATTATCCGGTATTTCTTGGATATAACCAGGCCGTCGCCAGAGACGATGCCGATGTCGTATTAACAATAAATAATGACCCATTGTTAGTGTTCGGTGAATACCAACAGGGTAAAACCGCCTGCTTTATGAGTGACTGCTCCCCACACTGGGGAACCCAGCAGTTTATGTCATGGCCGTTTTATACCGACCTGTGGGTCAACACGCTTCAATTCATCGCCAGAAAATAAAAAACAATGGAGTAACGAAAGTTACTCCTTTTATAAAATATAAGGATTGATGTATGAACAAGAATAAGTACTCAACCCCCTTACTGATGCTTGCCACCATCTTAGCCGGTATGCTTTCTCCGATGCAGTCTGCCGTTAATGGGCAGTTAGGACATTGGTTACAAGACGGTAATGCTTGCGCAGTAATCTCGTTTGCCAGCGGTCTGGTCGTCATGTTTTTTATTATTATTGCGCGCAAAGAAACACGCCAGCAATTCGCCTCAATCCCTACTCTGATTAAAAAGAGAAAAATCCCGCTATGGAATTGGTTTGCAGGATTATGCGGGGCGATGGTCGTATTTTCCGAAGGCGCATCCGCCAGCGCGCTGGGCGTTGCCACCTTTCAAACGGCATTAATTTCCGCCCTGCTCCTTTCCGGCCTGCTGTGCGACCGTTTTGGCATCGGTGTGGAGGAGAAGAAATATTTTACGCCATGGCGCATTACTGGCGCATTATTCGCCGTTATCGCCACCATTTTTGTCGTGTCGCCACAGTGGCACTCAACCTCGTTTATCCTGCTCGCTATCCTCCCCTTTTTGGCAGGGTTACTCGCTGGCTGGCAGCCTGCGGGGAATGCTAAAGTCGCCGAGGCAACGGGCTCCATGCTGGTGTCCATTACATGGAACTTCATCGTCGGCTTTTGTGTCCTGGGCGCAGCGCTGGCGATACGTATCGCATTAGGCCATGTCACCATCCAGTTACCCGATACATGGTGGATGTATCTCGGTGGTCCGCTGGGTCTGCTGTCCATCGGGCTAATGGCGATTCTGGTGAGAGGCTTAGGGCTATTGATGCTGGGCGTAGCGTCAACAGCAGGCCAACTGCTTGGCTCAGTGCTAATTGATGAATTGATCCCTTCATTAGGCAATACGGTCTACCTGGTCACCATCATCGGTACGCTGTTCGCGTTAGTCGGTGCGATTGTGACCACCATCCCTGAATACAGAGCATCCAAAATGGCGCAAAGAATGGAGGTGTCAGAATGAAAGGTTTCCTGCAAACCGTAACAGGCCCGGTGGCGCATACGGATATGGGGCTGACGCTACCGCATGAACATCTGTTTAACGATCTGTCTTCGGTCGTAGACGAGCCACATTATGCTTTTTCACAGCAACTGGTGGGAAAGAAAGTCAGTGCTGACCTGCAGTGGGGGCTGAAACACGACCCATACTGCTGCGCCGATAACATGGACCGCAAAGAGATTGATGATGTTATCTTCGAAATCAATAACTTTATGTCTTTGGGCGGCAGGACGATTGTCGACGCCACCGGATCAGAATCCATTGGACGGGACGCCTCAGCGCTGCGAGAAGTTGCCTTAAAAACGGGTTTGAATATCGTTGCGTCATCCGGACCTTATCTGGAGAAATTTGAAAGCACTCGGATCCATAAACCTGTTGAACTGTTAGCCTCACTCATTGATAAAGAACTGAATCAGGGTATTGGCGAGACGGATATTCGCGCTGGCATGATCGGTGAAATCGGTGTATCCCCCGCGTTTACCCAAGCGGAGCGTAACAGCCTGCGGGCAGCGTCTCTGGCACAATGTAACAACCCCCACACGGCGATGAATATCCATATGCCAGGGTGGCTGCGACTGGGTGATGAGGTGCTGGATATCGTGCTGGAAGAAATGAACGTCTCTCCGGCAAAAGTCTCGCTGGCGCATTCGGATCCTTCAGGAAAAGATGTCGTCTATCAACGTAAAATGCTCGACCGTGGCGTATGGCTTGAATTTGACATGATTGGTCTGGACATCACCTTCCCAAAAGAAGGTGTCGCGCCGGGCGTTCAGGAGACCGCAGATGCAGTAGCGAATCTGATTGCACTGGGTTACGCCGACCAAATCGTTTTAAGCCATGATGTTTTTCTCAAACAGATGTGGGCGAAAAATGGCGGAAATGGCTGGGGGTTTGTCCCGAATGTCTTCCTCGCCTATCTGGCTGCTCGCGGAGTAGACAACGATACTCTGCGCAAGCTTTGTATTGATAATCCAGCCCGATTACTCACGGCATAATCTGCAAATAGCCCGGTGTCTGACACCGGGCCTGGAATTAAAAATCAGTATCCCGCCGTTAAATCATCCACCGAACGCGGGTCAGACGCGCCGTACAGTTCGCCATCCGGTCCAACCATAATACTTTGGGTGCTGCCCATCGCTTCTTTCAGCGCGACTTTCTGCCCTTTCTGTTCCAGCAACTTCAGCGTATCGGGGCTGAAGCCCTTTTCTACCCGCAGTTCGTCCGGCAACCATTGATGATGGAAACGCGGCGCGTTGGTCGCTTCGGCGACGTTCATGCCAAAATCAATAGTATTGACCACCATTTGCAGTACGGTAGTAATAATACGGCTACCGCCAGGACTGCCGGTCACCAGCCAGGTTTTCCCGTCTTTAACGACGATAGTCGGCGACATCGACGACAGCGGACGCTTCTTCGGACCGACCGCGTTAGCATCGCCGCCCACCAGGCCATAAACATTAGGTACACCGGGTTTAGCAGAAAAATCATCCATTTGATTATTCAGCAGAATACCGGTATTTCCCGCCACAATTCCTGTGCCGAAGGTGGTGTTCAGGGTATAGGTCACCGCCACAGCATTGCCGCCTTTATCCACCACCGAGAAGTGGGTGGTCTGGTTGCTTTCATACGGGGCGAGCTTGCCAGGTTTGATCTGGCTGGAAGGTTTGGCCTTGTTGATATCAATTTGATCGGCCAGCGTTTTCGCATAGGCTTTGTTGGTCAGCGCCTGCCACGGCACTTTCACAAAGTCCGGGTCACCCAGATACTCTGAGCGGTCGGCATAGGCGTATTTTTCCGCTTCCGCCATGATTTGCATGGCATCGGCGCTGCCAAAGCCGTACTTCTTCATGTCGAAATTTTCAAGGATATTGAGAATTTGCACGATGTGAATACCGCCCGAGGATGGCGGCGGCATGGAGAAGACCTGATACCCGCGATAGTCACCGCTGATTGGCGAACGCTCAACGGCTTTATAGCTGGCTAAATCCTCTTTGGTCATCAGACCGCCGTTCTTCTGCATTTCTCCGGCAATCTGGTCAGCAATCGCCCCTTTATAAAACGCATCCGGGCCATTTTCAGCAATCATTTCCAGGCTTTTCGCCAGATTCTTCTGGACCAGCTTATCGCCTTTTTTCAGCGGCTCGCCGTCTTTCCAGAAAATGACTTTGCTGTTCTCATGATTAGGGATCACTTCGCTGCCGTAAGTTTTTAAGTCGTCGGCCAGCGCATCGTTAACCACAAAACCCTCTTCCGCCAGCGTCATCGCCGGACGCACCACTTTATTCAGCGGCATCGTGCCGTATTTCTCCAGCGCCAGCGAGAACCCCGCCACGGTACCCGGCGTACCGGATGCCAGATGCGACGTCAGCGACTTTTTCGCATCGGCGTTACCCTGCTCGTCGAGGAACATATCACGGGTCGCGCCAGCAGGCGCCATTTCACGAAAATCGATCACCGTGGTAGCGCCATCTTTAGTGCGCAGCAGCATAAATCCTCCGCCGCCCAGATTCCCGGCTTGCGGATGCGTGACAGCCAGCGCATAGCCCACGGCGACGGCGGCATCCACGGCATTACCGCCCTGCTTTAAGATATCCACGCCAACCTGCGTCGCCATTGCATCCACGGACGCCACCATCCCTTGCGTCGCCCGCACAGGATGAAAGACATCTTCTTCAACACCATAGGAGACTGGCGGCGCGACGGGAGGATTGGCCACCGCGCTAAACGTCCCCCCGGCCAGCAGAGCGGCGATCGCCACCCAGCGCATAAACGTTGGTTTCATCGTTGTTTTTCTCCAGATAAATGGGTGTATGTCCCGTTTAATCCTGGTCCACAACGCTTAAAAAATCATCATCATGGCGAAATAGAGGTACACTTAAAAAGAGGCCTCATCGGGAGGAGACGACAATGAAACGCTTACTACTTATTACGGCTTTGTTACCCTTTGCTGTATTGGCCCAGCCAATTAACACTATGAATAATCCTAATCAGCCAGGTTATCAGATCCCCAGCCAGCAGCGTATGCAGACGCAGATGCAAACGCAGCAGATTCAGCAGCAGGGTATGTTGAAACAACAGATGCAAACGCAGGCGCGCAGCCAGCAGCAAAATCTACAGTCGCAGTTGAATGCCAATACGCAGCGGGTTCAGCAGGGACAGCCGGGCAACGGTATGCTCGGTCAGCAAACGCTGCCCAATACGCAGGGCGGAATGCTCAGCGGCAGCGGAAATCCGGACCGGATGCTAAACCATTCCCAGCCAATGTTGCAGCAGGGCAGCGGGACGCCGCAGCCTGACATCCCGCTGAAAACCATCAGCCCTTAAAACTGACGGCCCTTAAAACTGAAAGTGAGGGCCGATGTCATCAATGCGATCGGTGCAGATACAATCCACGCCCCAGCGCAGCAGCTCTGCCGCCCGCTGGGGCTGATTGACGGTATACACCAGAATCCGCAGACCCGCGGCCTTAATCTCTTGCACTCGCGTCTCATCGAGTAATTTATGGTTGAGATGGAGGGAAACACAGCCCAGACGGGTCGTCAGTTCACGCCAGTCTTCACGCCATTTATCCAGCAGTAACCCACGCGGCAGTTCAGGTGCTGCTGCCTGCGCCGCTTCCAGCGCCTCTATCTCAAAGGAAGAAAGCAGCGGCGGCGTCATCCCGGCCCACAGTTCACGGGCGGCCAACGCCACGACGCGTCCTGTCAGCCTGCCGCTCCCCGTTGTCGGTTTTATCTCAATATTCGCCATCATGCCGTGTTTACGGCAGCGCTCCGCCACCTGCGAGAGCAACGGCAGCGGCTCGCCTTTAAATTCGCCGCTAAACCAACCGCCAGCGTCCACACGCAATAAATCCTGCCAGTTCAACTCGCCCGCCACGCCCCAACCGTTGCTGGTGCGCTCCAGGTTATCGTCATGCAGCAGGAAAATTTCGCCGTCTTTCGACAGCTTGGCATCAAACTCAATCATGGTGTGCCCGTATCGCGCGCCCACGTCAATCGCCGCCAGAGTGTTTTCCGGCGCCAGTTTACCGCCACCGCGATGGGCGACAATGTGGGGATAAGGCCAGTTACTCATACACGTTGTCCTGTTTCGCCATCAAAAAGATGCCGCTGATGTTCCGGCAGATGCAGCCATAGCGTACTGCCCGCCGCCGGGCGCTGCTGATGCGCCAACCGCACCACCAGTTTCTGATCGCCCCAGCGCCCATGCGCCAGATTATCCGCGCCCAGAATCTCCAGCGTGTCTACCGTTAGCGGCACGCCGCCTTCCGCCTGCGAGCTTAACGCAATATGTTCCGGGCGGATACCCAGCGTCATTTTACGTCCGGCATGACCTCGATAGCCCGCACCAATCGGCAACGCCAGACCGCCAGGCAATTCGAAACGGTCGCCGGAAGCGCTGATAACGCCATCCAACAGGTTCATCGCCGGGCTGCCAATAAAGCTTGCCACAAAGCGACTGGCCGGTTTTTCATACACCTCTACCGGCGTGCCAATCTGTTCTGCGACGCCTTTATTCATCACCATCACCCGCTGGGCCAGCGTCATCGCCTCTACCTGATCGTGAGTAACATAGAGCGAGGTGGTACGAAGACGACGATGCAGATGTTGTAACTCCAGACGCATCTGCACGCGCAGCTTGGCGTCGAGGTTAGAAAGCGGTTCGTCGAATAAAAAGACTGCCGGCTCGCGGACGATCGCGCGCCCCATTGCCACGCGCTGCCGTTGACCGCCGGAAAGCTCGCGTGGACGGCGTTTAAGCAGGCCGTCCAGCTCCAGAATGCGCGCCGCCTCCCGCACGCGTTCTTCAATATGCGCTTTGCTCATACCGCGAATTTTTAGTCCCCACGCCATGTTCTCCTCTACGCTCATATGGGGATAGAGAGCATAGTTCTGAAATACCATCGCGATGCCGCGATCTTTGGGCTCCATCTCGGTGACACGTTTGCGATCAATCCAGATATCGCCGCTGGTCACGCGTTCCAGACCGGCCACCATCCGCAACAACGTTGATTTGCCGCAGCCGGACGGCCCGACCATCACGATAAATTCGCCATCCGCCACGTCCAGCGTTAACGGTTGAATGACCTGGGTTTTGCCGTCCCAGCTTTTGGTTACTGCCTGTAGTTTTAAACCAGCCATTTTTATTTCTCACTATCGACCAGGCCACGCACAAACGCGCGCTGCATGGCTAAAACGATGACAACCGGGGGAATAAGGGTCAGCAGCATTGCCGCCATCACCTGGTTCCATTGCGTGGTACCTTCGCCGGTGGCGATCATCCCTTTGATACCCGCTACGGCAGTGCCAAGATTCACGTCGGTGATAATCAACAGCGGCCACAGATACTGGTTCCAGCCGTAGATAAAGGTGATGACGAATAACGCCGCCAGGTTGGTTTTTGACAGCGGCAACACGATGTCGCGGAAAAAGCGCATCGGCGACGCGCCGTCAATACGGGCCGCCTCCACCAGTTCATCCGGAAGCGTCATGAAGAACTGACGAAACAGGAAAGTGGCGGTAGCGGACGCCATCAGCGGTAGCGTCAGACCAGCATAGCTGTCGAGCATTTTCAGATTGGCGATCACTTCCACCGTCGGGAAGATACGCACTTCAACCGGCAGCATCAGGGTGATAAAAATCATCCAGAAGAACAGGTTACGCAGGGGAAAACGAAACCAGACGATGGCGAATGCGGAAAGCATAGATACCGTGATTTTGCCTACCGTAATGCTGAACGCCATAATGAAACTGTTAAGCATCATCAGCCAGAATGGCGCGCTATTAACACCGACGCCGTTGACCCAAATAGTTTTGATATTCTCCAGTAACTGCGTGCCGGGAAGCAGCGTCATCGGCGTCTCAAACACCGCGCGGTCGTCCAGCGTCGCCGCGACAAACGCGACATACAGAGGAAACAAAATGACCGCGATCCCCAGAATCAGCATGGTATGGCTGAATATTGTCAGCCCGCGACGATTCTCTATCATTGGTAACGCACCTTACTTTCCACATAGCGGAACTGCACCACCGTCAGAATGATGACGAGGAACATCAACACCACCGACTGCGCGGCGGACGCCGAGAGATCCAGGCCGGTAAACCCTTCGCGATAGATCTTATAAATCAGCGTCGTGGTGGCTTGTACCGGCCCGCCGGCGGTCGCGGCGTCGATCACCGGGAAGGTGTCGAAAAAGGCATACACCAGGTTGACCACCAGCAGGAAGAAACTGACCGGCGCAATAAGCGGCAAAGAAAGCCGGAAGAAACGACGAATCGGCCCGGCGCCGTCAATGGCCGCCGCTTCCACCAGCGAGCGGGGAATGGATTGCAGCGCGGCAAAGAAAAATAAAAAGTTGTAACTAATCTGCTTCCAGACTGACGCAAATACCACCAGGAACATCGCCTGACCGCTGTTTTGCGCATGGTTCCAGTCATAGCCGAATTCGCCGAGGAAATGAGTGATTAATCCCCGCCCCGGGTTAAACAGGAAAATCCACAATACGGCGGCGACGGCGGGCGCGACGGCATAAGGCAGCAGCATCAGCGTCTGATAAAAACGGCTGCCGCGCACCACGTAATCCACCAGGGCGGCGAAAAACAACGAGACCAGCAGGCCGCTAAACGTGACCAGCGCGCTGAATTTAATCGTCGTCCAGAAGGCGTCGAGATAATAACTGTCGTGAAAAAGCGCGACGAAATTCTCCAGCCCGACAAATTGGCTGGAAAAACCAAACGGATCGACGCTTTGCAGCGAATACCACAGCGCTTCGCCCGCAGGCCAGATAAAGAAAATAACGGTGATAACCAACTGCGGGGCAACCAGTAAATACGGCAGCCAACGCGAGCGGAACACCGGACGGGATGATGACATGAAGGTTCTTTTCCTGGAAGGTGCCGGATGGCGGTGCAAGCACCTTATCCGGCCTACAAACGCTGTAGGCCTGATAAGCGCAGCACCATCAGGCACTTATACACTTAAGATTTGCTCGCTTTCTCAAAACGACGCAGTAACTGATTCCCGCGATCCACCGCGGTATCCAACGCCTGTTGTGGGGTTTTCTTCCCGGTCCAGACGCTTTCCAGCTCTTCGTCCACGATGGTACGAATCTGCGGCATATTGCCCAGACGCAAGCCTTTGGTGAAGGGTAACGGCGGCTTATTCAACATCTGGCGAGTGGCGATATCCGCACCGGGGTTTTTATCGTAATAACCCTGCTCGCGGGTCAGCTCGTAGGCGGCGGTGGTAATCGGCAGGTAGCCGGTTTTTTGATGCCATTCAGCAGCGTTTTCCGGTTTTGCCAGGAAGTCGAGGAATTTGGCGACGCCGGTATAGGTTTCTTTATCTTTACCCTGCATGACCCATAGGCTGGCTCCGCCGATAATGGCGTTTTGCGGCGCGCCCTTGATATCAGCGTCGTACGGCATCATACCCACGCCATAGTTAAATTTGGCATACTGGCGGATATTGGCGAGCGAACCGGAGGACGCGGTTGTCATCGCGCAGTCACCGTTATAAAACTTCTCGGTAGACTCGTCCTTACGCCCAACATAGCTAAAATCGCCTTTTTTATTCATCTCTTCCAGCAGCGCGATATGTTTCACCTGCTCTGGCTTATTAAACTCCAGCACCGCATCTGTACCGTCAAAGCCATTGTTTTTACTGGCGAAGGGGAGACCGTTCCAGGCGCTGAAGTTTTCCAGTTGGATCCAGCCTTGCCAGCCGCTGGCGTAACCGCATTTCATGCCTGCCGCTCTCAGTTTCGCGGTATAGTCAGCCAGCTCCTGCCAGGTTTTCGGCGGCTGTTCCGGATCTAAACCGGCTTTCTTAAAGGCGTCTTTGTTGTAGTACAGTACCGGCGTGGAGCTGTTAAAGGGCTGGGAGAGCAGATGCCCGCTTTTAGCATCGGTGTAGTAGCCTGCAACGGTTGGTACAAACTGGGACTCGTCAAAGTTAATACCGGCGTCTTTAAACACTTCATAAACCGGCTTAATGGCTTTCGAGGCCATCATGGTCGCCGTCCCAACCTCATAAACCTGCAATATTGCCGGCGCGTTGCCGGTACGGAATGCCGCGATCCCGGCGCTCAGGTTCTGTTCATAGTTCCCCTTATAGACCGGAACGATTTTGTAATCCGGATTGGCCTGGTTGAAACGTTGCGCCAGTGAATCAACTTCTTTGCCTAACTCCCCTTCCATTGAATGCCAGAATGGAATAGTGGTGACGGCCAACGCCTGACCCGTAAATGCCAGACTCAGCGCCAGTCCTAAAGCTGTATGTCGTAACGATATCATCGGTTATCTCTCTTTTTGTGCCGGGATGCGCGATATCACGCGTTTTATGTTCGCGGGGGTAACATGACATGCTCGAATGACAGAAAAATAACTTTTTTATTACAAAAAAAAGATAGTAAGGCGACAGAGAGATGGCAAGGCAGTGAAAGCGCCGGAAAAGAAAAGTGGGAGCTACGGCACGGATAGGTACGACATTATTCCCGGGGACGGCACACATGCCGTAACTCAACCAGGCGGAGCGTCGCCGGGATTAACATCTCAGGCGCGTAAGCGAACGGCAATTTGCTCCAGCGTAAGCCGCCCTGCCGCCGCATCGACTGTCATATCGACAAAATCCGGATTCGCAGCGAGTGAGACCCCGTTACGCTTTAAAAACAGCAGCGTAATAAATAAGGCGGTGCGTTTGTTACCATCATTGAAGATATGCCCACGGGATATAGCGAGCAAATGCATTGCCGCCAGCAGCCACACGTCGGTCACCCCTTCATATTCGATTTGATTGAGTACCCGGTACATTAGCGCTTCCGCGCGGCCAGGATCAGGCATACCTGTTACACCAGGCGTAACGCGGAGAAGCCTGTCGTGAAACTGAATTATCTCTTCCGCTGAGATAAGTTGTAGGGTCATTTATCCGCCAGCTCCCTGAGCTCATTGCCATGAACCGCCATAATGGCAGCAAACTCATCATCCATTCGCGCCGTCTGATAACGCTCAAACTCCTCGGCGCTGATGATCACTGCGGACTTATGCCCACGACGCGTGATGGTGACAGGGCCCCCCGTCACCGCACTTTCCAGGACTTCGGCCAGATTTTGCCGCGCTTCGCTATAGTTAACCGTACGCATAAACACCTCCCCAGTTGTACATGTTTATTGTACAACAAACACGTACAAAAAAAGAGCCATCAGGCTCTTTTGAAAAATTTTACCGCTTGCCGTTACCGGGGGCGGCGCACGCGCTTCCCCCTTGGCACAGTCTAACCGCCCAGATAGGCGCTGCGCACCGCTTCGTTCGCCAGCAGTGCATCACCGGTATCGGATAGCACCACGTGGCCGTTTTCCAGCACATAACCGCGGTCGGCGAGCTTCAGCGCCTGGTTAGCGTTTTGCTCGACAAGGAAGATGGTCATACCCTGCTCGCGCAACTGCTCAATGGTGTCGAAGATCTGCTGGATGATGATCGGCGCCAGCCCCAGCGACGGTTCATCCAGCAGCAATAGCCTCGGCTGGCTCATCAGCGCGCGGCCAATCGCCAGCATCTGCTGTTCGCCGCCGGACATGGTGCCCGCTCGCTGGATACGGCGCTCATGCAGGCGCGGAAACAGCTCGTACACCCACTTGATACGCTCCTGAAACCGATCGCGCTCGGCAAAAAAACCGCCCATCGCCAGGTTCTCTTCTACCGTCATCCGCGAGAAGACGCGCCGCCCTTCCGGCACTATCGCCACCGCTTCACGCATGATTTTCGCCGTCTGCCAGTCGGTGATGTCTTTACCGTCAAACACCACCCGTCCGCTGGAGGCGCGCGGATCGCCGCACAAGGTGCCAAGCAGCGTCGTTTTCCCCGCGCCGTTAGCGCCAATCAGGGTAACGATTTCCCCCTGGTTGATGTGCAGACTGACGTCGTGCAGCGCCTGAATTTTGCCGTAGTGGGCGCTGACTTTTTCAAACGTTAACATCGTTTTTTCCATCTTATGCCTCACCCAGATAAGCGCGGATGACGTCCGGGTTGTTGCGGATCTCTTCTGGCGTGCCGTTCGCCAGCGGCGTGCCCTGGTTCACCACGTAAATGCGATCGGAAATGCCCATCACCAGCTTCATATCGTGTTCAATCAGTAATATGGTGGTGTTGTGATGGTTACGTAGTTCGGCAATCAGCTCATCCAGCTCTTTGGTCTCTTTCGGGTTAAGACCAGCCGCCGGTTCGTCGAGCATCAGAATTTCTGGCTGCGTCACCATGCAGCGGGCAATCTCCAGCCGGCGCTGGTCGCCGTAGGCCAGATTACTGGCTTGGCGGTTGGCATGTTCCAGCAGGCCAATACGCTCAAGCCAGGTCGCCGCGCGGTCCAGCGCTTCGCTTTGCGCGCGGCGGAAAGCGGGCGTTTTCAACAGGCCGGAAAAGAGGCCCGTTTTCAGTTGCTGGTGCTGCGCCACCAGCAGGTTTTCAATCACCGTCATTTCGCGAAACAGGCGAACATGCTGGAAAGTACGTACCACGCCCATGCGGGCGATCTGCTGGCCCGGCAATCCTTCCAGATGCCGCTCGCGCAACGTGATCGTACCGCCTGTCGGCTTATAAAAACCGGTCAGGCAGTTAAACACCGTCGTTTTACCCGCGCCGTTAGGGCCAATCAGCGACACAATTTCCCGCTCACGCAATTCCAGCGATACATTGTTGACCGCCAGCAAACCGCCAAAGCGCATCATCAGGCCGTTAACCGCTAATAATGGCTGACTCATGCCTGCTCTCCTTTCGCCTGACCACTTTTCAGCTTCAACTGCGGACGCGTCATCGGCAGCAATCCCTGCGGGCGCCAGATCATCATCAACACCATCAAACCGCCGAGCATCAACATGCTGTATTCGTTGAAGTCGCGCATCAGCTCGCGCGACACCACCAACAGAACCGCCGCCAGGATCACCGCAAACTGCGAGCCCATTCCGCCCAGCACCACAATCGCCAGCACGAAGGCGGATTCGGCGAAGGTGAAGGATTCCGGGCTGACAAAGCCCTGGCGGGCGGCAAACAACGTCCCGGCGAAACCGGCAAACGCGGCGCTGATAGTAAAAGCGGTCAGCTTGATGCGCGTCGGGCTTAAACCTAATGAGCGACAGGCGATCTCATCTTCACGCAACGCTTCCCACGCCCGGCCCAGCGGCATACGCAGCAGGCGGTTAATGACAAACAGCGACAGGACCACCAGCAACAGGGCCACTAGATAGAGGAAAATGACCCGATCGGATGGGTCGTACTTCACGCCAAAGAAATTGCTGAAGGTATCCCAGCCGCCTTCGCGGGTGTTGCGGCTAAACTCCAGACCAAACAGCGTCGGTTTGGGGATCTGACTGATGCCGTTCGGGCCGCCGGTAATTTCAGTGTTGTTGAGCAGCAGGATACGGACGATTTCGCCGAAGCCGAGCGTCACAATCGCCAGATAGTCGCCGCGCAGACGCAGTACCGGGAAGCCGAGCAGGAAACCAGCGGCGGCGGAGACCAGTCCCGCCAGCGGCAGGCAGGTCCAGAAACCCAAACCATAATAGTGGTTGAGCAGCGCAAAGGTATAAGCGCCGATGGCGTAAAAGCCGCCGTAGCCCAATACCAGCAGGCCGGACAGCCCCACCACCACGTTCAGCCCCAGACCGAGGATGATATAAATCATGGTCATAGTGGCGATATCCACGCTACCGCGCGACACCATAAACGGCCACGCCACGGCGATAACCAGCAACGCCATCAGAAACAGCTTTTGCTTAACGGTAGAGCCATCGATCGCCGGCAGAATAAACTTCGGTCCGGAGACGTGCTTCACCGCTTTCTGGAACATCGGACGCAGCAACTGAAAGAAAAAAACCACTGCCGTACCGATAAAGATCCACTGCCAACGGATGTCGGCGGCGGTATCCACCACCAGTTTGGTGCCGTCCAGCTCCAGTTGTACGCCCATGAAGACGCCAGCCAGAACGAAGAACATCGCCGCAGAGAACAGAGCCATCGCAATATGCATCGGTTTCATACTTTCTCTACCTCCGGACGCCCCAGGATACCGGTCGGCATCACCAGCAGTACCAGAATCAGCAGAGCGAACGACACGACATCTTTATATTCGGTACTTAAATATGCAGACGAGAGCGCTTCGGCAACGCCCAAAATCAGACCGCCGATCATCGCGCCCGGAATGCTGCCAATACCGCCCAGCACCGCCGCGGTGAACGCTTTCATCCCGGCCATAAAACCGATGTAGGGGTTAATCACGCCGTAAAATTGCCCAAGCAGCACACCCGCCACCGCCGCCATTGCCGCGCCGATAACAAACGTTAGCGCAATGACGCGGTCGGTATTAATGCCGAGCAGGCTGGCCATTTTCAGATCCTCCGCGCAGGCGCGGCAGGCGCGGCCCATCCGGGAGTAGCGAATGAAAATGGTGAGCGCCAGCATAGCCAGAAAGGTGACTATCCAGATAACCGCCTGCATGGTGGTGATGGACGCGGAAAAGTTTTCGCTGCTGCCCACAATCCACTGGCCGTTAAACAGGCTGGGTAACGCCACGTCGCGCGAACCTTCCGTCAGGCTGACGTAGTTTTGCAGAAAGATAGACATCCCGATGGCGGAAATCAGGGCGATCAGGCGCTTGGAGTTGCGCACAGGCCGGTAAGCGACTCGCTCGATACTCCAGCCGTAGGCGCTGGCAATAATAATCGCGCCGATAAATCCGGCGGCCACCAGGAGCCAACTGGTGTCTATTCCCATCATCATTAGCGCGGCGATTATCATAAAAGAGACGTAGCTGCCGATCATATACACCTCGCCATGAGCGAAGTTGATCATGCCGATAATGCCGTACACCATCGTATAACCGATAGCAATCAGCGCGTAGGTGCTCCCCAGCGTGACGCCGTTAAACATCTGCTGCAAGAAATAGAGAAACTGCTCGGACATAAGGTAACCTTTTTAAACCCGCCCGGCGTGCGGGCGGTGGGATAACTTATCTTCTGGCATTACTTCGCGACGGTTGACGAGCCGTCGGCGTGCCACTGGAAGACGCCAAATTCAAATCCCTTAAGATCGCCTTTTTCATCCCATTTCAGCGGCCCAATAACGGTATCAGCCCCGTTAGCTTTAAGATCTTTCACCAGATCCAGCGGAGCATGGCTGGCGCTACGCGTCATTGCGGTCGCCAGCGACTGGACGGCGGCGTAGGTGATCCAGACATACGGACCGCTGGGATCTTTCTTGTCGGCTTTCAGCGCCTCAACAATCGCTTTATTCGCCGGGTCCTGGTCATAACGTTTTGGCATCGTCACCAACATGCCTTCCGCCGCACCGCCCGCAATATTGGACAGCGACGCGTTACCCACGCCTTCCGGCCCCATAAATTGCGTTTTCAGGCCATTAGCCCGCGCCTGGCGCAGCATTTGCCCCATTTCCGGGTAGTAGCCGCCGTAATACACAAAGTCGATATTCTCTTTTTGCAAGCGGGCAATCAGGGCGGAGAAATCTTTTTCGCCGGCGGTAATACCATCAAAAAAGACAATATTGGCATTGCCTTGCTTCAGGCCATCCTGCACGGAGCGCGCCAGTCCTTCGCCGTATTGCTGTTTATCGTGAATGATAGCGATGCGCTGCGGTTTCACCGTTTCCAGGATATATTTCGCGGCTGTTGGCCCCTGGGAGGAGTCCAGGCCGGCGGTACGCATAATGTACTGATAGCCGCGCTGGGTCAGCTCCGGGTTAGTCGCCCCTGGGGAGATCATCAGAATACCTTCATCTTCATAGATATCGGATGCTGGCTGAGTAGAAGAAGAACACAAGTGACCAATAACGTACTGAATACCGTCGTTAACGATTTTGTTGGCCACCGCCACCGCCTGTTTTGGATCGCAGGCATCATCGTACTCTACGCCGACCAGCTTATCGCCTTTAATACCGCCTTTAGCGTTGATGTCTTTAATGGCCTGGCGCGCGCCGTTAAATTCCATATCGCCCCATTGCGCTACCGGGCCGGACATCGCCCCGACTATGGCGACTTTAATATCATCTGCCATTGCCCCCTGCGAGACTGCTAATGCAACAATCCCTGCGATTATTGTTTTCGCTTTCCGTTTCATGTGCCTGTATCCCCATTCGTGATGTTATATGTTTTGTTTTTTGCTGGTTAAAAAGCAGACTGTACTTTTTATAAATGGTGCGCTTTTTACTGACTCATTAATGAGTTAGCGCAGCATTTAAAGCATAATAAGATTAAAATCTCTATTTTTCAGTCTATTAAGGAAAGATAATATTCTGCTTTTCGCTATAGATAAACAAAAAAAAGCACGCTTGTCAGCATAAAATAACGGCATATTAAGCGGAATAATTCACTAGCATTCAGGGAATTATGCTGCCTGTTTTCCATTCTCTAATGCTTCAAACTGTAATTATCGTTGTTAAAAAATTAATAACCTGGTAAATGACACAAAAAAGAGAAAGCATCTGGCCTGCCTGTTTCGGTACACTGATCGCATCTTTTGAAATCGGGACAAGCCGTCGATGAAGCTGACTATCCTTCGTTTAGAACACTTTAGCGCTCAGGATCAGATCGATCTGGGCAAAATCTGGCCGGAATATTCCGCCTCCTCATTAAGCGTAGATGAAACGCACCGGATTTATGCCGCGCGGTTTAACGAGCGTTTGTTGGGCGCCGTAAGAGTGACGCTGAGCGGAACGCAGGGCGCGCTGGATTCCTTACGCGTGCGTGAAATCACCCGTCGTCGCGGCGTCGGGCAATACCTGGTAGAAGAAGTCATCCGCGATAATCCCAACGTCTCGTCGTGGTGGATGGCGGATGTCGGTGTTGAAGACCGCAGCGTGATGGCCGCGTTTATGCAGGCGTTAGGTTTTACCGCCCAGCATGACGGCTGGGAGAAGCGCTAAAAGAAAGCCGGATGGCGCTGACGCTTATCCGGCCTACATGCCGGGAGAAAAGATAAAAACCACCTCGCAATTTTCCAAGAATTTCGCGTTGCAGGCAGGCGGCAAGTTATGAAATCCCCGGGAGCTTACATAAGTAAGTGACCGGGGTTGAATAACGTAGCCAACGCACCTGCAGCGCGAAAGGCGCCAGGAAAATTACTTAGCGTCTGTCGCCGTACCGTTCGCATGCCAGTCAAATACGCCGAACTCAAATCCTTTCAGATCGCCTTTCTCATCCCACGACAGCGGTCCCATTACGGTGTCGACCGTGGCGCCTTTCAGGTATTTGGCAATTTCCGCCGGATCGTCGGAGTGGTTCAGCCCCGCCTGTAAGGATTGCAGCGCGGCGTAGGTGGTCCACACGAATGCGCCGCTAGGATCTTGTTTCTTGGCTTTGATGGCATCCACAATCGGTTTGTTCGCCGGCACCTGATCGTAGTTCTTCGGTTTGGTGACCAGTAAGCCTTCCGCTGACTCTCCGGCGATGTTAGACAGCGAGACGTTCGCCACCCCTTCCGGCCCCATAAACTGGGTTTTCAGCCCTGCGGCGCGAGACTGGCGCAGGATCTGCCCCATTTCCGGGTGATAACCGCCGTAGTAGACAAAGTCGATATTCTCTTTTTTCAGACGCGCTACCAGAGTGGAGAAATCTTTTTCGCCGGCAGTGATGCCGTCAAAGAATACGACGTTAACGCCGCCTTTCTTCAGACCGTCCTGCACCGCGCGCGCCAGCCCTTCGCCGTACTGCTGCTTATCGTGGATAATCGCGATGCGCTGCGGTTTTACCTTCTCCAGAATATACTTTGCCGCCGTTGGCCCCTGGTCAGAGTCCAGACCGGTGGTACGCAAAATCAGGTTATAGCCGCGTGCGGTCAGCTCCGGCGCGGTCGCCGCCGGGGTTATCATCAGGATGCCTTCGTCTTCGTAGATATCAGACGCTGGCTGTGTGGAAGAGGAGCATAAGTGACCGATAACATACTTGATGCCGTCGTTCACCACTTTGTTAGCGACAGCTACCGCCTGTTTCGGGTCACAGGCGTCGTCATATTTCACCGCGACGAGCTTATCGCCTTTAATACCGCCTTTCGCATTGATATCGGCAATTGCCTGTTCCGCACCGGTAAACTCCTGATCGCCATACTGCGCTACCGGACCGGACATCGCGCCGACAACCGCGACTTTAATGTCCTCTGCGAATGCCATATGGCTTAATGACAGGGCGATACATCCTGCCAATAACGTTTTACCCTTCATATTCATCCTGATAATCCCCATTATTCTGGTTGTTACGTGTGTTGTGGTGTTATTGTTCAGCACTTTATTTCGATTATTGGCTAGCTACCCGTGCTTTAGCAGCATACTCTGCTAAAACATACCCGATTTTTATTACTTTGGAATAGCTAAATTTACATTCAGATAACAGATTTGTGTCGGTGGGGGAGAGGAAGGGCCCGTAGGCCCGATAAGCGAAGCGCCATCGGGCAAACGTGTTGCCGGATGGCAGCGTAAACGCCTTATCCGGCCTACAAAAAACAAAACCCCCGAATTCACATTCGAGGGTTCATTGGCAATTCGCGAAGATTACGCTTCGATCGCAGCGCGAAGCTTTTTCATGGCGTTCTTTTCAAGCTGGCGCACACGCTCAGCGGAGACGCCGTAACGATCGGCCAGCTCCTGCAACGTAGACTTATTGTCTTCGTCCAGCCAGCGAGCGCGGATAATATCCTGGCTACGCTCGTCGAGCCCCTGCATCGCATCGGTCAGTCGGTTGGCGGCCTGCTCTTCCCAGTTATCGTCTTCAATGCCGTCGGCAAAGTTAGACGATTTATCCTGCAGATACAGCACCGGCGCCATTGGCTGGCTGTCGGACTCATCGTCCGAAGACATGTCAAACGTCATGTCCTGCGCCGCCATACGCGACTCCATCTCACGCACGTCTTTACTGGAAACACCCAGTTCGCGCGCCACCATTTCAACCTCATCCTGATTAAACCAGCCCAGACGCTGCTTGGTTTTACGCAGATTAAAGAACAGCTTACGCTGCGCTTTCGTGGTTGCGACTTTAACGATACGCCAGTTACGCAGCACGTATTCGTGAATTTCTGCTTTAATCCAGTGTACGGCGAAGGAAACCAGGCGCACGCCTACTTCCGGGTTAAAACGACGTACGGCTTTCATCAGGCCGATGTTGCCTTCCTGGATCAAATCCGCCTGCGGCAGACCATAGCCCGCATAGTTACGAGCAATATGAACAACAAAGCGCAGGTGAGACAGGATCAGCGTTTTAGCTGCTTCCAGATCGCCCTGGTAATGCAGCCTTTCAGCCAATGCCCGCTCCTCGTCAGCCGATAACATCGGCCACGCGTTCGCCGCCCGGATATAAGATTCCAGGTTGCCAACAGGGGCTAAAGCTAAATTTTGCATTTCTTTGGTCATTCAAATCCTCTCAATCAGTATTGCCTGGCACCGTCAGCGAGCAACAACCGTGCCAAAGCCGATGAGCAACGAGAATATCACCCACTCTTTTATCAGACAGTGATTTTATCCACAAGTTCAATGTAACACTGTGCATAATTTGCACAAATCTTGTGACATAAAGATGACGCGCGGGGAAGAGACAACAGGGACTCTTTCCCTGCGAACGGAAGCCCATTGCAGGGAAAGATTATACCACGATTTTATCAATCGGGAGTAAAGTGACGTAAATGTTGCACCGTGGCCAGCCAGGCGGCGATCCAGCCAATCATGGAACAGACCAGCAGCAGCAACAGGCACTCATCGAACGATAAGCCATTGAGATCAAACTTCGTGCCGAAGACCTGCGCCACTTCAGTCACCGCCGATGATAAACGCATCACCAAAATTTCAGACAATATCAGTGAAAGAAACGCGCCGGAAAAACCGAGCAACGCGCCGCCATAGAGGAACGGACGCAGGATAAAGCCATCGGTCGCGCCAATCAGCTTTTGCACGTTAATGGTATCGCGACGGGCAAAAATGCTCAGGCGCACGCTGTTGCCGATAACGAGGAAGACCGCCGCGACCATCAGCACGCCAATCATCGCCGACACGCGGCCCACCAGCCCGGTGAGCGCCGCCAGGCGCGCAAACCAGCTATCATCCATGCGGACTTCGTCAATGCCGTTAATCTGCGAGATACGGTCGCGCAGCGTATTAAGCGAGGCGGTACTCTGGAAGTCCAGCTTGGGGATCACCACCGCCACCGCCGGCAGCGGGTTCTCTTCCAGCATATCCAGCGCGCCGCCAAAACCCGACCAGTTGCGGAATTCTCCCAGCGCGTCCTCACGGGACAGGTAGTTGACCTTCTCAACGCCCTGCTCGGCCTGAAGCTGCCCAACAACCCGCGCCGCCGCGTCATCATCCAGCGTTTTTTGCAGATAAACGGTGATCTGCGGCGACGGATAGTACTGAGTCGCCGCCTGGTTGACGTTCTTATAGACCATGTAACAGACGCTGGGCAGCGTCAGGGAGATGGCGATCACCATCACCGTCAGAAACGTCGCCAGCGGTTTGCTTTTCAGATCTTGCAGCGCGCCGTGCCAGGCATAGCGCACCTGTTCATTAAAGACATTTGTTTTACGTGAGTTCGGTTTCGGCGTCGGCTTCTGGCGTCCTGGCGCGTTGCGCCCGCCGCCTGTTCCGCCGCGAGACTTACGCAGTCGATCCAACCGTCCGCCGAACTGCCTGATTTGGTTAATCGCGTCGCGCCTATTCATTGGCCAGGCCTCCATGCAGATGTCCATCGCTCAGGACGAGCTGCCTATAGGAACGACGGGAGATAAGTCCAATATCGTGCGTCGCCATCAGTACCGTCACCCCTACGCGGTTAAACTCTTCAAACAGACGTAAAATCCCTTCCGACAACGCGTCGTCCAGGTTCCCGGTCGGTTCATCCGCCAGCAATACCGCTGGCTTATTGACCACCGCGCGGGCGATGCCCACGCGCTGTTGTTCGCCTCCGGAGAGTTGAATCGGGAAGTTTCTCGCTTTGTCCAGTAGTCCAACCTTATCCAGCGCCGCCGACACACGACGACGGATATCATCGCCGCTGGCGCCGGCAATGATTAACGGTATCGCCACATTGTCATAGACCGTGCGATCCATCAGCAGATGGTGATCCTGGAAAATCATCCCAATCTGGCGGCGCAAAAACGGCACTTCGCGGTTTTTCAGGCGCGTAATATCATGCCCGCTGAAGAAGATTTTGCCGGCGCTGGGCCGCTCAATCCCACAGATTAGCTTCAGCAGGGTACTTTTCCCCGCGCCGGAGTGGCCGGTCAGAAACGCCATCTCGCCTGGCCGCATATGGAATGTCACTCCCTGCAGCGCTTGTCTCCCGCCGAGATAGGCCTTGCTGACATGTTCAAAGCGAATCATTGTTAATCCTCTCGGGCAAAAAGTGCCTCAATAAAATCGTCCGCCTTAAACGGACGCAAATCCTCGATACGTTCGCCCACGCCAATGTAACGAATAGGAATGCCAAACTGGTCAGCTACCGAGAAAATCACCCCGCCTTTCGCCGTACCGTCCAGCTTGGTCAGGGTAATACCGGTTAAGCCTACCGCTTCATGGAACAGTTTGGCCTGGCTTACCGCGTTCTGTCCGGTGCTGGCGTCAATGGTCAGCATAACTTCATGTGGCGCTTCTTCGTCCAGCTTTTTCATGACGCGAACGATTTTTTTCAGCTCTTCCATCAGGTGCGACTTGTTCTGCAAACGCCCTGCCGTATCGGCAATTAATACATCCACATTACGCGCCTTCGCGGCCTGGATAGCGTCAAAAATCACCGAGGCGGAGTCCGCGCCGGTATGCTGGGCGATAACCGGAATGTTGTTACGCTGTCCCCAGACCTGTAGCTGTTCGACCGCCGCCGCGCGGAAAGTATCCCCCGCCGCCAGCATCACTGATTTACCCTGCTGCTCAAACTGGCGCGCCAGTTTACCGATAGTAGTGGTTTTACCCACGCCGTTCACGCCAACCATCAGAATAACAAAAGGCGTTTTACCTTCAATATTAAGCGGTTCGTCTACCTTCGCCAGAATCTCGCCCATCTCGTCTTTCAACAGACCATACAGCGCCTCGGCATCTTTAAGCTGTTTGCGGCTGGCGCCTTCCGTCAGATTAGCGATAATCTTACGCGTGGTTTCTACCCCGACATCAGCGATGAGCAACTGCTCTTCCAGCTCCTCGAACAAATCATCGTCGATTTTCTTGCCGCGGAACAGACTGATAAATCCGGAACCGAGATTTTCTTTGGTTTTCAGCAGGCTGCGTTTCAGGCGGGCAAAGAAACCTTCTTTAGTCGGTTTTTCCTGCTCCTGAACGATCGCTTCCACCGGCGCGTCTTCTTCCGCTGGCGGAACAACCATCACCGCCTCTTCCGCCGCCTGAGCGGCCAGCGCCTGCGCTTCCAGCTCTTCGTCGGTGAATTTCGCCGCGTTTTCGCCCTCTTCTTCTACCGCGGCAATGACCTCTACGGTTTCCGCTTCGGCCTGCCACTCTTCCGGCGAGATAGCCTCGTCTTTGACCTCTTCCGGCAGCGGCAATTCTTCGCGTTCCACCGCGATCTGCGGCGCTGCCGTCTCAACAGCCGTCGCGGGCTCCGGCTCTACCGGCTGCGGTTTTTCGCTCTCCTGAACTTTCTCAGTAACGTCCACCACCTCTTCCGCAAAGGCTTCGGTTTCTGCTTTGCTGTGCGCGGGCGTTTGCGCATCTACGTCTGCCGCCGTTTCAACAGGGGGCTCAACCGGTCGTTGTTCCTCAACAATCTGTTGTTCTTCGGTCTGTTCCTGCTTCTGCTCTTTATCACCGAAGCCCAACCAGGAAAAGAAGCCACGTTTTTTCTGTTTTGCCATCTGCGACTACACCCCTCGCGGCGCTATATACATGGAAGCTAAAAAAATGATGAAATAGTCTATCACTTAACTTAATTCACATCACCGCCTGGAATAACTTGCAACAGGCGGTTCGAGCAAGAGAAATGAAAAAAACGACTCACTCTGGCAGCGGCCAAATCCGCATTATTGGCGGGCAATGGCGTGGCCGTAAATTACCGGTTCCGGACAGCCCGGGTCTGCGTCCCACCACCGATCGCGTGCGCGAAACGTTATTTAACTGGCTGGCTCCGGTAATGGTAGACGCCCATTGTCTGGATTGCTTTGCCGGCAGCGGCGCTCTGGGCCTGGAGGCGCTATCGCGTTATGCGGCCCAGGCAACGTTACTGGAAATGGATCGCGCCGTATCGCAGCAGTTGCAAAAAAATCTGGCGACGCTGAAAGCCAACAATGCTCGCGTCGTCAATACCAATACTCTGGCCTTCCTCAGCCAGCCGGGAACGCCGCATCACGTCGTCTTTGTCGACCCGCCGTTTCGTAAAGGGCTGCTGGAAGAGACGTTACAATTGCTGGAAACCCAGGGATGGCTGGCCGACGACGCGCTAATCTACGTAGAAAGCGAGGTGGAAAACGGTCTGCCGCCCGTTCCGGCGAACTGGGCATTGTATCGAGAAAAGGTGGCCGGACAGGTCGCTTATCGTCTGTATCAGCGCGACGCGCAAGGAGAAAATGATGTTGATTAATCTGGGCCGCTTATTAATGCTCTTCGTGTGGGCATTTTTGATTCTTAATCTGGTGCAACCCTTCCCGCGCCCGCTCAATATCTTCGTCAACGTGGCGTTGGTGTTCATGGCGCTGATGCACGGTATGCAGTTGGCGTTGCTGAAATCAACGATACCGAAAGAGGGTCCGCAGATGACGACGGGAGAGAAAATCCGCATTTTCCTGTTCGGCGTGTTTGAGCTGCTGGTCTGGCAGAAGAAGTTTAAGAACAAAAAATAACGTTTGCTGCCGGATGACGGTTTATTCGTTATCCGGGGTACGGCTAACAAACCCGACGAACCGCGTTCCCTTATAGCTCAGCGTACCTTGATCGCCCACCGTCAAAGCGTGGTACTGCTGCGCTTGTAAACGGAACGTTTTTTCCAGACCGCCATTGAGCGGCTTAAAACTTGCCTCATAGCGCATACTGGTTCCCGCCGGGCTCACTTCCTGCTGGCGAGAGCGTCGGTCATTAACCGGCTTCTCCCGTTTATTGCTGACCACGACCAGCTTTTGCTGTAACGGCGCCGCCTCATTAGCGGCTTTTTCCCGCCGTTGCTGAACGAAGCGGAACGACGCGGCAACTACGATTAATGCAATGATTATAATGAAGAAAAGCGGTGGCTTACTCATACTGTTAACCTGTCAGAAAATGCGGAAATAAGCATACCCTGCCCGTTATAGTGTTGTCATCTGACCGTCACGGCCTCTACACTGAATAATAGAGCCGCAAGCATACCGTTTGCGAAAAAATAACGAATTCAAGGAATTAAGATGCTTTGGTCGTTTATCGCTGTCTGCCTGTCCGCATGGCTGTATGTGGACGCCTCCTATCGCGGGCCAGCCTGGCAACGCTGGGTTTTTAAGCCCGTCACGTTATTACTGTTGCTGTTACTGGCCTGGCAAGCGCCGATGTTTGACGCCATCAGTTATCTTGTGTTGGCCGGGCTGTGCGCCTCGCTGGTCGGCGATGCGTTAACGCTCTTACCGCGTCAACGCCTGCTGTACGCCGTCGGGGCATTTTTCTTATCGCATCTGCTCTACACCATTTACTTTGCCAGCCAAATGACGTTGTCGTTCTTCTGGCCGCTGCCGCTGGCGTTACTGATAGTCGGCGCGTTGCTTATCGCCGTTATCTGGACGCGACTGGAGGAGCTACGCTGGCCGGTGTGTACTTTTATCGCCATGACTCTGGTCATGGTCTGGCTGGCGGGCGAACTGTGGTTCTTCCGCCCAACGGCGCCAGCCCTTTCGGCCTTTACCGGCGCGACGCTGCTGTTTATCGGCAATATCGTCTGGCTGGGTAGCCATTACCGCCGCCGTTTCCGGGCGGATAACGCGATTGCCGCCGCCTGCTACTTTGCCGGACACTTCCTGATTGTTCGCTCGCTGTACCTGTAAATAATAGCGCTTGACTCTGGAGTCGACTCCAGAGTGTATCCTCCGGTTAATGAGAAAATTATCATCAACCGGAGGACGTTATGTCGACCCCTGATACCGATGGCAAAAAAGTCCCGCCCTTTACCTCCTTCAGATTAGCCCCGGCAATACAGAAGGCCGATAGCTGCTGCTGCGAAGAACATTGCGCGTCCAGCGCGCCTGTTTCTACTGCCGTGGCAGGCACGCGCTATACCTGGAAAATCTCCGGCATGGACTGCGCCGCCTGCGCTCGAAAAGTGGAGAATGCGGTACGCCAAATTCGCGGCGTCAACCAGGCGCAAGTGCTGTTCGCCACCGAAAAGTTAGTGGTCGATGCCGACACCGACCTCCGCGCGCAAATTGAACGCACCGTACAGAAGGCGGGTTATACCTTGCGTAGCGAAGATTCGCGCGACGCCGCGCCTGAATCTCGTCTTAAAGAGAACCTGCCGCTTATTACGCTGATCATTATGATGGCGATAAGCTGGGGGCTGGAGCAATTTAACCACCCGTTCGGCCAACTGGCCTTTATCGTCACCACTCTGGTCGGTCTGTATCCTATTGCCCGCCAGGCGCTGCGGCTGATGAAAAGCGGCAGTTGGTTCGCTATTGAAACGCTGATGAGCGTCGCCGCCATTGGCGCGCTGTTTATTGGCGCGACGGCGGAGGCGGCAATGGTATTGCTGCTGTTCCTCATCGGCGAGCGCCTGGAAGGATGGGCCGCCAGCCGCGCCCGTAAAGGCGTCAGCGCGTTAATGGCGCTTAAACCGGAAACGGCGACCCGTCTGCGCGACGGCGTACGGGAAGAGGTCGCTATTAATACCCTGCGACCGGGCGATATTATCGAAGTCGCCGCCGGGGGGCGTTTACCCGCCGACGGTAAACTGGTTTCCGGTTTCGCCAGCTTTGATGAAAGCGCGCTCACCGGCGAGTCTATCCCAGTGGAGCGCGCAACGGGCGACAAAGTCCCGGCAGGCGCGACCAGCGTTGACCGTCTCGTCACCCTGGAGGTGCTATCTGAACCTGGCGCCAGCGCGATTGACCGTATCCTGACGCTGATTGAAGAGGCGGAAGAGCGCCGTGCGCCCATTGAGCGGTTTATTGACCGTTTCAGCCGCATCTATACGCCAGTCATTATGGTCATCGCGCTGCTGGTGACGCTTATTCCGCCGCTGATGTTCGATGGCGGCTGGCAGGAGTGGATTTATAAAGGGCTGACGCTGCTGCTCATCGGTTGCCCGTGCGCGCTGGTGATCTCCACGCCCGCGGCCATTACCTCCGGGCTGGCGGCGGCGGCACGGCGCGGCGCATTGATTAAAGGCGGCGCAGCGCTGGAGCAACTGGGCCGTATCACGCAGGTCGCCTTTGATAAAACCGGTACGTTGACCATCGGTAAACCACGGGTGACGGCGATTCATCCGGCAAGCGGTATCAGCGAGGCTGAACTGTTGGCGCTGGCGGCAGCCGTAGAACAAGGCGCTACGCACCCGCTGGCGCAGGCTATTGTCCGCGAAGCGCAGACACGCGATCTGGCGATCCCGACGGCGGAATCGCAGCGAACGCTGGCCGGCACCGGAATTGAAGCGCAGGTTAACGGCGAACGTATTCTGATTTGCGCGGCGGGAAAACAGCCTGCGGCAGCGTTTGCCGGGCAAATTAGCGAACTGGAAAACGCCGGGCAGACGGTGGTTCTGGTGCTGCGTAACGAGACCGTACTTGGCGTCCTCGCCCTCCAGGATACGTTGCGTGACGATGCGCGCGACGCCATCCGCGATCTGCATCAGTTAGGCGTTAACGGCGTGATTCTGACTGGCGATAACCCACGGGCGGCGGCAGCGATTGCCGGCGAGCTGGATCTGGCGTTTAAAGCCGGGCTACTGCCGGAAGACAAGGTGCGGGCAGTCACCGCCCTTAACCAACAAGCGCCGCTGGCAATGGTGGGCGACGGCATTAATGATGCGCCCGCGATGAAAGCCGCCAGTATCGGAATTGCGATGGGCAGCGGTACTGACGTCGCGCTGGAAACGGCTGACGCCGCCCTTACTCATAACCGTCTGCGCGGGTTAGCGCAGATGATTACGCTGGCGCGCGCTACCCACGCGAATATCCGGCAGAACATCACCATTGCGCTGGGGCTGAAAGCTATTTTCCTGGTGACGACGCTACTGGGTTTTACCGGGCTATGGCTGGCAATCCTGGCGGATACGGGGGCCACGGTATTGGTGACCGCCAATGCGCTACGTTTGCTGCGTAAAAACTAATCTTCTCCCACCCGGCGGCGTCGTGTCGCCGGGTTATCCCGCGATATTCCTTTCTTTGTACATATTATTCACGCGAAAATTATTTATTTTCTATTACTTATCAAACCATTAATCAGAAATAGCGTGATTTGATGTAAGGTTAATTTTTATCCAACCGATATTGATCATACCGTCTACAAAATAAGGAATGTTAGGCACTATGAAAAATATCAAAGTCATCACCGGCGTTATCGCGACGCTGGGCATATTTAGCGCCTTATTGTTGGTGACAGGAATACTGTTTTATTCCGCCGTCAGCAGCGATCGGCTGAATTTCCAGAATGCGAGCGCACTGAGTTACCAACAACAGGAACTGGGCGGCAGTTTTCAGACATTGATTGAAACCCGCGTCACTATTAACCGCGTGGCGATACGCATGTTAAAAAATCAGCGCGATCCCGCCTCGCTGGACGCCATGAACACGCTGTTAACCAACGCTGGCGCGTCGCTCAACGAAGCGGAAAAGCATTTCAACAACTACGTGAACTCCGAAGCGATCGCGGGAAAAGATCCGGCGTTGGATGCCCAGGCCGAAGCCAGCTTCAAGCAGATGTATGACGTTTTGCAGCAGTCTATCCACTATCTTAAAGCCGATAATTACGCCGCCTATGGCAACCTCGACGCGCAAAAAGCGCAGGATGACATGGAGCAGGTATATAACCAGTGGCTCTCTCAAAATGCGCAATTAATAAAATTAGCCAGCGATCAGAATCAGAGCAGTTTTACCCAGATGCAATGGACGCTGGGGATAATTCTACTTATCGTACTCATCGTGCTGGCGTTTATCTGGCTGGGGCTGCAACGCGTTCTACTCCGCCCGCTGCAACGGATTATGGCGCACATTCAAACTATCGCCGACGGCGATCTTACCCATGAGATAGAGGCCGAAGGACGCAGTGAAATGGGCCAACTGGCCGCCGGTCTCAAAACGATGCAGCAGTCGTTAATCCGTACCGTCAGCGCGGTGCGCGATAACGCAGACTCTATCTATACTGGCGCAGGCGAAATTTCCGCCGGCAGCAGCGACCTCTCTTCCCGTACCGAACAGCAGGCCTCGGCGCTGGAGGAGACCGCCGCCAGCATGGAACAGTTAACCGCCACGGTACGGCAAAACACCGATAACGCACGCCAGGCGACGGGTCTGGCGAAAACCGCATCAGAAACCGCGCGTAAAGGAGGACGCGTGGTGGATAACGTAGTGAACACCATGAACGATATCGCCGAAAGCTCGGAAAAAATCGTGGACATCACCAGCGTGATTGACGGTATCGCCTTCCAGACTAATATCCTGGCGCTGAACGCCGCGGTAGAAGCCGCCCGCGCCGGCGAACAGGGGCGAGGATTCGCGGTCGTGGCCGGAGAGGTACGCACGTTGGCCAGCCGTAGCGCGCAGGCCGCCAAAGAGATCAAAGTGCTGATTGAAAACTCCGTGTCGCGCATTGATACCGGCTCTACGCAGGTACGCGAAGCGGGAGAAACCATGAAAGAGATCGTTAACGCCGTGACCCGCGTGACCGATATTATGGGCGAAATCGCCTCTGCCTCCGATGAGCAAAGCAAAGGCATTGAGCAGGTGGCGCAGGCGGTATCGGAAATGGACAGCGTGACGCAGCAAAACGCCTCGCTGGTAGAGGAATCCGCAGCAGCGGCAGCGGCGCTGGAAGATCAGGCTAACGAACTTCGTCAGGCGGTCGCCGCGTTCCGCATCCAGAAACAGCCTCGTCGGGAGGCGTCGCCAACGCCGTTAAGCAAAGGTTTAACGCCACAGCCCGCCGCAGAACAGGCGAACTGGGAAAGCTTCTAATCAGAATGCTATCTGCCGTGCGGTTAATGCGCTTTACGCAATAAATAGCGGTACGGCAGACCCTCCGTCTCTTGCGCCAGCAAATCGTGTTCCATAAAGGTACAGAACCCCGGAATATCACGCGTTGTCGCCGGATCGTCGGCGATAATCAGCAATGTTTCGCCAGTTTGCATGTTGCGCACCGTTTTGCGCACCATCATTACCGGTTCAGGGCAACGCAGCCCCAGGGCGTCAAGCGTATGGTCAGGGGAGGAAAACAGATCGCTCATCTTCGTCTCAATGGTAGAAAAACGGCGATATTTTACGCCCATCTTCGTCAGTAAGCCAGGCAGGTTAACGATTGCGTGAAAATTAGCCATTGCAATGCCAGCGCAAAACAGTATTATGCGGCGGTTCTTTATTGGGTTCCCTCACCCCATCCAACAAAAAGGTCACAATATGACTCCGTTTACACAATCACAGCGCATAAAAGCGTTGTTCTGGCTATCGCTATTCCATTTACTGGTGATCATTTCCAGTAACTATCTGGTGCAGCTCCCCATCACTATTTTTGGTTTCCACACGACCTGGGGCGCGTTTAGTTTTCCTTTTATTTTTCTCGCCACCGATCTTACCGTGCGTATTTTTGGCGCACCGCTGGCGCGCCGCATTATCTTCGCCGTCATGATCCCCGCGCTGCTGGTGTCGTATGTGGTGTCATCGCTGTTCTATATGGGCGCCTGGCAAGGTTTCGCCGCGTTGGCGAACTTTAATCTGTTTGTCGCCCGTATCGCCGCCGCCAGCTTTATGGCCTACGCGCTGGGACAGATCCTTGATGTCCATGTGTTTAACCGCCTGCGCCAAAATCGTCGCTGGTGGCTGGCGCCGACCGCTTCAACGCTGTTTGGCAATATCAGCGATACCCTTGCCTTTTTCTTCATTGCGTTCTGGCGAAGCCCCGATGCCTTTATGGCCGAGCACTGGATGGAAATTGCGCTGGTGGATTATTGCTTTAAGGTGCTCATCAGCATTATTTTCTTCCTGCCGATGTACGGCGTTCTACTGAATATGTTGCTGAAAAAGCTGGCAGATAAATCTGAAATTTCCCCATTACCGGCAAGTTAAAGGTTCGTTTTCCGAGTTGTGATAAGATGAGCGAATGAGCCGTTATGGCCGTTTATCGAAAGGAAGAAGTCAATGCGCAATTTGGTTAAATATGCCGGTATTGGCCTGCTGGTTATGGGGCTTGCGGCCTGTGATAACAACGATACAAAAGCGTCGGCAGAAAGCGCCGCCGCAGAAAGCCAGGCCTCCGGTCAGCCCATCAGCCTGATGGATGGCAAACTCAGTTTCTCACTGCCGGCGGATATGACCGATCAAAGCGGTAAGCTGGGCACCCAGGCGAATAATATGCACGTTTATTCTGACCCGACGGGCCAGAAAGCGGTGATTGTTATCGTCGGCGATAATACCGATGAAGCGTTGCCGGTGCTGGCGAACCGCCTGCTTGAGCAACAGCGTAGCCGCGACCCGCAGCTTCAGGTCGTCACCAATAAGTCTATTGAGCTCAAAGGCCATACGTTGCAACAACTGGACAGCATTATCTCCGCGAAAGGCCAGACGGCGTACTCTTCCATCGTGCTGGGCAAAGTGGATAACCAATTGCTGACGATTCAGGTCACGCTGCCTGCGGACAATCAGCAAAAAGCGCAAACCACGGCTGAAAACATCATCAATACGTTGGTTGTTAAATAACCTTTACGACGATGATGCGGCCTCCGGCAGTGCAGACGGAGGCCGTTTTTTTAAGCGCCAGGTCAGCAATAGCGCCATCGCTACCAGCCCGGCCGCCGCCAGATAAATCACCGGCACGCCCGCCCAGGTCATCACCAGCCCCGCCAGCGGCCCGGTCACCCCCAAAGACATATCCATAAAGACGGTATAGGTCGCCAGCGCCGCACCCTGGTTCTGCGGCGGCACGGCTTTGACGGCCACCACGCCCAGCGCCGGAAAGACCAGCGAAAACCCCATCCCCGTGAGTAAAACGCCGATTTTTGCCATCCACGGCATGGCTGCCGTCCCCACCAGTAACAGACCAATAATCTCCACGCCAAAGCAGATCATGGCGACATTCAACCCGCCTAAACGATTGATGCCGTTAGGGAACAGCAAACGCGTGCCGACAAACGCGACGCTAAATAACGTGAGCGCAAAGGCGGCGCCATCCCAACCTTTAGCATCATAAAATAAGGTAATAAACGTCGCGATGACGCCAAACCCTGCCGAGGCCAGCGCCAACGCCATACCATACAGCCAGACACGCCCCAGCACCGCGCGAAACGGCAGCGGCTTGCCTTTGTTCGCCTTCACCGACGGACGTGGAAGCGCTAACAGTATCGCCAACAGCGCCACGCCCATCACCGTTAGCGCCAGTCCCTGTAACCCGCCCCAGGCATAACACAGCACGCCCAGCGGCGCGCCCATCGCCATTGCACCGTAGGTGACGATACCGTTCCAGGAGATGACCCGACCAATATGCAACGACCCGACGACGCCGACGCCCCACAGTGTCGAACCGGTGCCGGCAAAACTTTGCCCAATCCCCAAAATCACGCGACCCAGCCCCAGTAGCAACAAACTGATCAGCGGCCAGGCGCTGGCGATATCCGCCAGCAGGTAGCCGAGTCCGCTTAAAAAACAGCCGCATAAGCCAAAGACAACGATTTTTTTCGGCCCTAATACATCCGCATACCGCCCGGCATGGGGACGGCTTAACAGAGTGGCGAAGTATTGCAGGCTGATAATAAGCCCCGCCCAGAACGCGCTGAATCCCATCGCATCATGTACATAGCCGGGCAAGACGGCGAGCGGCAGGCCGATGGTCAGGTAGCTGGCAAAGTTAAACATCACAATGGAGACAATACGCAGATTGAGGCGCAATCCGTTTAGCGCCGGTTCAGCGACGGGTTCGGGCATGAGTATCACCGCATTTTTACAACATGTTTTCTTTTCTATCATGGCGCGCGGTGAAAATCAGTAGTGAGATTCAGATTATCGGTATCAGGGCAGCCGCTACACTTAGAAAAAAACACAACAAGGAAAACTTCATGGCAACCGCTCAACCCGACAAAACGGGTATGCATATTCTGCTGAAACTGGCCTCCCTGGTTATTATTCTCGCCGGGATTCATGCCGCGGCGGATATTATTGTACAACTCTTGCTGGCGCTCTTTTTTGCCATTGTTCTTAATCCATTAGTGACCTGGTTTATTCGTCGGGGCGTGAAGCGACCGCTGGCGATTACTATCGTGGTGGTCGTCATGCTGATCGTGCTTACCGCGCTGGTGGGTGTACTTGCTGCATCGCTTAATGAATTTATCGCTATGCTGCCTAAATACAGCAAGGAGCTGACGCGTAAGGTCTTACACCTTCAGGAGTTAATGCCCTTCCTGAATTTACATATGTCGCCGGAACGTATGCTCCGCGGGATGGATTCCGATAAAATCATGCTCTTCACCACAACATTAATGACCGGCGTATCGGGCGCGATGGCAAGCATTGTGCTGCTGGTGATGACCGTGGTTTTTATGCTGTTTGAGGTGCGTCACGTGCCTTATAAATTACGTTTCGCGCTAAACAATCCACAAATCCATATTGCCGGCCTGCACCGCGCCCTGAAAGGCGTCTCGCATTATCTGGCGCTGAAAACGCTGCTCAGTTTATGGACGGGCGCGATTATCTGGCTGGGACTGGCGTTAATGGATATTCAGTTTGCGCTAATGTGGGGCGTACTGGCCTTTTTGCTCAATTACGTTCCTAATATCGGCTCGGTGATTTCCGCCGTTCCCCCCATGATTCAGGCGCTGTTATTTAACGGTTTTTACGAGTGCGTACTGGTCGGCGCGCTCTTTTTGGTGGTCCATATGGTGATTGGCAACATTATGGAGCCACGCATGATGGGCCATCGTCTGGGAATGTCCACGCTGGTGGTATTTCTTTCGTTATTGGTCTGGGGATGGCTATTAGGCCCGGTCGGGATGCTCTTGTCCGTTCCTTTGACCAGCGTCTGCAAAATCTGGATGGAAACTACTAAAGGCGGCAGCAAACTGGCGATCTTGCTGGGGCCAGGCCGACCGAAAAGCCGTTTACCGGGATGAGGCGACAGATGCTACAATCTCCTCTTCTTCATAGGCAACGTTGGTCCTGATATGTACCAGATCGTTCTGGGAAAAGTGTCAACATTAAGCGCAGGTCAATTGCCCGACGCGTTAATCGCTCAGGCACCGCAGGGCGTTCGCCGGGCAAGCTGGCTGGCCGGGCGCGTGCTGCTTTCCCGTGCGCTCTCGCCGCTACCGGAGATGGTGTATGGCGAACAGGGTAAACCGGCTTTTTCCGCCGGAACGCCGCTGTGGTTTAACCTCAGCCATAGCGGCGACACTATTGCTCTGTTGCTTAGCGACGAAGGTGAAGTCGGCTGCGATATTGAAGTGATCCGCCCGCGCGATAACTGGCGTTCGCTGGCAAATGCGGTATTCAGCCTCGGCGAACATGCTGAAATGGAAGCGGAACGTCCGGAGCGACAACTGGCGGCCTTCTGGCGTATCTGGACGCGTAAAGAAGCCATCGTAAAACAACGCGGCGGCAGCGCCTGGCAAATCGTCAGCGTGGACAGCACGTTGCCCTCTGCCTTGTCGGTCAGCCAGTGTCAGCTCGATACGCTCAGTCTGGCAGTCTGTACCCCCACACCGTTTACGCTGACGCCGCAGACGATAACAAAAGCGTTATGACACATTAATTTTTCCCTCTGGCGGCGGACGTGTGTTACAAAATGCGGAGCTTCCCATGCGCCGACGCGCCATACCAAAAGGTTTAAGTCAGATGCAACGTGTCACCATCACCCTCGATGACGATTTACTGGAAACGCTGGACAGCCTGAGCCAGCGACGCGGCTATAACAATCGCTCCGAAGCGATCCGTGATATTCTGCGCGGCGCTCTGGCGCAGGAGGCCACCCAGGAACACGGTACACAAGGTTTCGCGGTACTTTCATATGTTTATGAACATGAGAAACGGGATTTAGCCAGCCGCATCGTCTCCACCCAGCATCATCATCATGATTTATCCGTCGCCACGCTGCACGTCCATATCAACCACGATGACTGTCTGGAGATCGCCGTTCTGAAGGGCGATATGGGCGACGTACAGCATTTTGCCGATGATGTTATCGCCCAGCGCGGCGTGCGCCACGGCCACTTGCAGTGTTTGCCGAAAGAAGACTAACGCCCCAGCGCCTTGCCGGGGGCGCTTCGCTTGCCCGGCCTACGCTCGCACGTCTGTCGTTTGTAGGCCAGATAAGGCGCAGCCGCCCTCCGGCAATAATGTTTACGCCATTGTGCCAATCGTTTTTCTGAAGCGTAACAGCGCTATCAGGAAGAACACGCCGCCTATCGCCAGCAGGGTCAGGAACTGCGGCCAGACGATGCTCAAACCTGCGCCGCGATAAAGAATAGCCTGGGCAAGGCTGACAAAATGCGTCGTCGGCATGGTCAGCATAATATCCTGCACCGCCTGCGGCATACTTTCGCGCGGCGTGGAACCGCCGGAAAGCATTTGTAGCGGCAACAGTACCAGAATCATTAATAACCCCAGCTGCGGCATCGAACGGGCGATGGTGCCCATAAAAATCCCAATTGAAGTGGTGGCGAACAGGCTCAGCGCTACGCCCAACATAAACAATGGGATCGATCCTTCAATCGGTACGCCAAGTACGCCTTTCACCATCAGCATCAAAGACAAACCGGAGACCACCAGCACGACCAGCCCCATCGACCATACTTTTGCCATCATGATCTCAAAGGGCGTGACCGGCATCACCAACAGATGCTCTACCGTGCCGTGTTCTCGCTCGCGGATCAGCGCCGATCCGGTCAGCACTATCGCCAGCATGGTAATGTTGTTGATAATCGCCATCACGCCGCCAAACCACGCCGGGTCCAGATTTGGGTTAAAGCGCATCCGAATCTCCAGCGACACCGGCTGAACGTTATCTCCCCGCGCGCGCGCCACAAAGCTGTTGACCTCGCCGCTAATAATATTCTGGATATAACTGTTGCCGGTAAACGCCTGGCTCATGCGCGTCGCATCGACGTTAACCTGAATATCAGGCTGACGTCCGGCCAGCACATCACGCTGGAAATTCGGCGGAATATTGACCGCAAAGGTATAGCGTCCGGCATCCAGTCCGGCATCCATTTCCGTTGCCGTAATCATCTCCGGCGGCAGAAACCACGGGCGGTAAAAACTATTCACAATACGGTTCGACAACTGTGACTGATCCATATCGGCGATGGCGATAGGGGCAAGATGCAACGAACCGGGCAGGACGGTAGCGGAGGAGTAAACCGAAATCGTAAAGGCGAAGACGATCAGCGCCAGCATCGCTTTGTCGCCCAGCAGACTGCGCAGTTCTTTGACGCCGAGGTTATAAATATTACGTAATCCGCGCATTACCCCTCCTGTTTTTTCAGCAGCAGAATGCTCAGACCCATCACCACCGGGACGGCAATCAGTAACGGCATAAATAACGGCCAGAGATCGGACAGATCCAACGCTTTGGAAAACGTCCCGCGCGCGATCGTCAGAAAATGGCTGGTCGGGTAGATCTCGCCGATCCATCTTCCCGGTCCTTCCAGCGAAGCCACCGGATCGATCATGCCGGAAAATTGTGTTGCCGGAATGAGGGTAATAATCGACGTCCCAAAAATAGCGGCGATTTGGCTCTTCATAAACGTAGAGATCAGCAGCCCCAGACCGGTGGCGATGATGACGTAAAGTAGCGCCGCGAGGGTAAGCGTGAGAAAGCTGCCTTTCAGCGGCACGCCGAACACAAAGACCGACAGCGCGCACAGTAGCAAGAAGTTCAGCATACCCAGCGCGATATACGGCAGTTGTTTACCCAGCAAAAATTCGCTGCGCGTCGTCGGCGTTACGTACAGATTAATCATCGACCCCAGCTCTTTCTCCCGCACCACGCTCAGGGCGCTAAGCATTGACGGGATCATCATGAGCAGCAGCGGAATGACCGCCGGAACGATAGCGGGCAGACTTTTCACATCCGGGTTATAACGATAGCGCGTTTCAATGTTGAGCAGCCCGGTCTGTTTAACCGGGTTCGGCTGACGACTTGCCGCCTCCTGCAGCCAGCTTTGGTGCATCGCCTGAACATACCCCTTCACCGTCTCGGCGCGGCTGGGCATGGCGCCATCCACCCAGACGCCAATCTGCGCTGGCGTACCGCGAGCAATATCGCGGCCAAAATTAGGCGGGATCTCAATGGCAACCGCCAACTCTCCCGAACGCATCCGCCGGTCAAGCTCGTCATAGCTGGCGAGCGGCGGCTGTTCGATAAAATAGCGCGATCCCGCCAGATTGAGCGACCATGCCTGGCTACTGACGGTTTGATCGCGATCGAGTACGGCAAAACGCAGGTTCTCCACGTCCATACTGATGCCATAGCCCATAATCAACATCAGAATTACCGTTCCCAGCAGCGCCAGCGTGGAACGTACCGGATCGCGGCGTAGCTCCAGCGCTTCGCGGCGACTGTAGCTGAACAAACGCCGGAAGCTCAATCCCTGCCGCGACGGTTTACCTGACGCGGCAGGCGTCTGGGATGGCGGTATTGGGGTTTCAGGCGCCGCTCCCGCAGCTTCCTGTAGCCAGGAAATAAACGCCGCTTCCAGATTGGCCGCGCCCCGCTGTTGCACCAATTCCTGCGGCGTACCGCTGGCGAGCACTTTACCGGCGTGCATCAATGACATTCGGTCGCAACGTTCCGCTTCGTTCATAAAATGGGTCGAGATAAAAATCGTCACCTTATCCTGACGCGAAAGATCGACCATAAGCTGCCAGAACATATCCCTGGCGACCGGATCAACGCCGGACGTTGGCTCATCAAGAATCAGCATTTCCGGGCGATGGATCACCGCTACCGCCAGCGATAAACGCTGGCGGATACCGAGCGGTAACGAAGCGGGGAGCGTATCTTCCACCTCCGTTAGCATAAAGCGTTCGATCATCTGCGCGACACGCGCCGGGATCTCCGCTGGCGGAATATGAAACAGGCGGGCATGAAGTTCCAGATTCTGCCGCACGGTGAGTTCGTTATAGAGCGAAAAAGCCTGCGACATATACCCGACCCGGCGACGGGTATCGATGTCGTTCGGGTCTACCGGCTGGCCAAATAGCCAGGCCTGGCCTTCGCTGGCGGGAAGCAGACCGGTCAGCATTTTCATGGTGGTCGATTTGCCGCAACCGTTTGAACCGAGGAAGCCAAAAATCTCGCCGCGCGGAATGCGGAAATTAACATGGTCAACCGCGACGAACTTACCGAAGCGCATGGTCAGATCTTTCGCCTCAATGGCAATCTCTTCCTGCTCAGCGTGATACGGCGGGATCACCACAGGCTTATGAGCCTGGCGCTGCGCTTCTGGCAACAGGGCGATAAACGCCTGTTCCAGCGTCGCGCTATGGGTTTTTGCCCGCAGTTGCTGCGCGCTGCCGGTTGCCAGTATCTCGCCCGCATTCATCGCCACCAGCCAGTCAAAACGCTCCGCCTCTTCCATATAGGCCGTTGCGACCAACACGCTCATATTGGTCTGCCGTTGGCGGATACTGTCGATTAAGTCCCAGAACTGAGCGCGGGAGAGCGGGTCCACGCCGGTGGTAGGCTCATCAAGAATCAGCAATTCCGGGTCATGAATCAGCGCACAGCACAACCCCAGCTTTTGTTTCATCCCACCGGACAGCTTCCCGGCAGGACGGTCACGAAACGGCGCCAGGCCGGTGCTGTTCAGCAGCTCGGTAATACGCGCTTCGCGTTCAGCTTTGTCATGACCAAAGAGACGAGCGAAAAAATCGACGTTCTCATAAACCGATAACGTGTGATAAAGGTTTTTCCCCAGCCCCTGCGGCATCCAGGCGATGCGCGGACAGACGTCGCGGCGATGTTTCGCATCGCGCATATCGCCGCCCAGGACGATAACGTTCCCTTGCTCAATCACCCGCGCGCCAGAAATCAGCGACAGCAGGCTCGACTTACCCACCCCGTCCGGACCAATCAGCCCGACCATACTACGGGCGGGAATGTCCAGCGTGATATTGTTCAGCGCGACCGTTTTTCCGTAATGCTGGCTCACCCCCTCAAGCTGCGCCACGGGAGGAACAGGCACCAGCGTCAGCGACGTCATTGCGACAGCCTCACGCTTAGAGCGTCAGGCCAGGGCACGCGCTCATCCAGACGAACCCAGGCCATTCCCGGCAAACCGGTTTTGACATATTCCAGATGCTGTCGCAGCAGCTCTGGCGGAATACGCGCTTTGACGCGGAACATCAGCTTCAGCCGTTCATCGTGGGTTTCCACGGTTTTGGGCGTGAACTGCGCCACGCTGGCGACAAAACTGATCGTCGCCGGAATACGCAGATCCGGCGCGGCGTCCAGCACCAGTCGCGCTTCGCCGCCGATCTTCAACAACCCCGCCTGTTCGGTCGGCAGGAAAAATGTCATATAAACGTCGCTGAGATCGACCATGTTCAACACCCGGCCGCCAGCCGATAACACTTCGCCCGGCTCCGCAACGCGGTACTGCACGCGTCCATCGCGCGGCGCTTTTAATTCGCTGTCGTCGATGTCGGCGACAATACGCCGCTCGGTCGCCTGCGCCGCTTCCACGCGCGTTTGCGCCTGGATAATACTGGTACGCGCCGCCTCAATCGCCGCTTTTGCCGCAGATACCTGCGCTTTGGCGGTCTCCAGGGCGGCGCGCGCGCTTTCCGCCGCCGCGCGATCGTCATCTAACTGTTGTACAGATACCGCGCCACGCTGCGACAGCGAACGGGAACGCACGTGACGTTTAGAGACGGAGTCCAGCTCAGCTTCCCGCTGTTTGACGACCGACTGCGCGGCGCGCATTTCACTCTGGCGTTGCTCCAGCAAGGCGCGGGCGGCGGCAACTGCGCTCTCGGCCTCTTTAATCTGCGCAATCGCCTCCAGCCGCTGCTCCTGCAGCACGCGGGTATCCATTTTCGCCAGCACCTCGCCCTGACGAACGAACTGCCCTTCCGAAACGAGGATGGTATCAATACGCCCGGCAATCTTAGTGGCAATATCCACTTCGGTGGCTTCAATTCTGCCGTTGCTGGCGGCAAACCCCTCCGGTATTCCCGCAGGGCGCAGCATCCACCAGGCTATCGCGGCCACCGCCACAAGAATCCCCGCTCCCCACCACACCAGATGACGCTTCATTTTGTCCATAATCGACCCGCCGTAATCCCTGTTGTCTAACCATGCGTGTCACAAAGTCCGCCGGGCGTGCGCTCAGCGGGGGTTTCCATTCGGGATAAGAATGAAAAAAGAAAAGGGGCCAGACGACGAACAGACGCCGATGAAGCGCTCGCCGTCAAAGGGAGTGAATGATGTAGGTACCCGGAAAAGAGGGAGTAATGTTGTCATCATCAGCGTTCCTGGCCGTAAATGAAACACGCATACTCATAACTGCTATAAATCGATACTAACACCTCTGTCCGGGATGTCTATTCGCTTATTGTTTGTAATGGTACTTAGCGTTTTGCCGCCAAATCCTGCGCGCAGGCCCAGGCGCTCGACCACGCCCACTGGAAGTTATAGCCGCCCAACCAGCCGGTGACGTCCATCACTTCGCCGATAAAATAGAGACCCGGCACGCGGCGCGCTTCCATAGTCCGCGATGATAGTTCGTTTGTATCCACGCCGCCCAGCGTCACTTCCGCTGTCCGATAGCCTTCGGTGCCGTTAGGCTGCACTTGCCAGGCCGTAAGCGTGTCAACTAACGCCTGCTGGTCACGAACGTTCAACTGCCTGAGCGATACATCCGGGATGTGCCCCAACTGTTGTAAACACTCCACCAACCGTTTCGGCAAATGCATCGCCAGCGTGTTCTTCAGACTCTGGTTCGGGTGCGCGTTACGCTGTTCATTGAGAACGTCTTCCAGCGAGAGGTCCGGCAATAAGTTAATGCTCACTAACTCGCCCGGTTGCCAGTAGCTGGAAATCTGTAAAACAGCGGGGCCGGACAGCCCACGATGGGTAAAAAGTAGGTTTTCCCGAAATACCGTGCCATTGCGGGCGGTAATCACGCAGGGCACAGAGACGCCAGACAGCGTCTGGAGCTGTTCTAACAGCGGCTTATGCAGCGTAAAGGGCACCAGCCCGGCGCGCGTCGGCAACACCTTGAGACCAAACTGTTCGGCGATTTTATAGCCAAACGGCGATGCGCCAAGCCCCGGCATCGACAGGCCGCCGCTGGCAATCACCAGCTTTTGCGTAGTCACCGTCTCGCCGTTCAGCGCCAGTATGAAACCCGACTCATCACGCTCGACGCTCAGTACCTCGCTACGCAGGCGCATCGTTACGCCGCCTTTGTCGCACTCGGCAACCAGCATATCGACAATGCGTTGGGCGGAATCATCGCAAAAAAGCTGTCCCAGCGTTTTCTCATGCCAGGCTATCCCATACCTGCCGACCAGATCGATAAAGTCCCACTGGGTATAGCGGGCTAATGCTGATTTGCAAAAATGGGGGTTCTGGCTCAAATACGCAGCAGGCTCAACATAAAGATTAGTAAAGTTGCAGCGTCCACCGCCGGACATGAGGATTTTACGTCCTGGCTTCTTGCCATTATCGACGAGCAGCACGCGGCTACCCGCCTGTCCTGCCTGCGCGGCGCAAAACATGCCCGCTGCGCCAGCGCCTATAATAACGGCATCAAACCTTTCCACGTCGCCTTCCTCTCTCAAATTCGGGCGGGAATTGTAAAGTTTCCTCAGTGGTCGCACCAGCGCGAAAAGCGCCTGAAAATGGTATTTATCTGAAATATATAAGATAATTCTTTAGTGATATCAAACAAAGCACGAAGTACATCAAAAAAAGTCTATATTTCACTTTGCCCGCGCCGCCAAAGTCACTGATAATGCGCCGCGTTCATGTCCTCAAAATGGCGTAACGTCCTATGCTACATTTGTTTGCTGGCCTGGATTTACATACCGGGCTTTTATTATTGCTTGCTCTGGCTTTTGTGCTGTTCTACGAAGCGATTAACGGCTTCCATGACACAGCCAATGCAGTCGCAACCGTGATTTACACCCGTGCGATGCGTTCGCAGCTGGCGGTTGTCATGGCGGCGGTGTTTAACTTTTTTGGCGTTTTGCTGGGGGGTCTCAGCGTGGCGTATGCCATTGTGCATATGCTACCGACGGATCTCCTGCTCAACATGGGTTCCGCGCACGGCCTCGCTATGGTCTTTTCCATGTTGCTGGCGGCGATTATCTGGAACCTCGGTACCTGGTATTTCGGGTTGCCGGCGTCCAGTTCCCACACGCTGATTGGCGCCATTATCGGCATCGGTTTAACCAATGCGATGATGACCGGCACGTCAGTGGTGGATGCGCTTAACATCCCGAAAGTTATCAATATTTTCGGTTCACTCATTATCTCCCCTATTGTCGGTCTGGTATTCGCCGGCGGTCTGATTTTCTTGCTGCGCCGCTACTGGAGCGGTACTAAGAAACGCGCCCGTATCCACCTGACGCCAGCCGAACGTGAAAAGAAAGACGGCAAGAAAAAGCCGCCGTTCTGGACGCGTATCGCGCTGATCCTCTCAGCTATCGGCGTGGCGTTTTCGCATGGCGCGAACGATGGTCAGAAAGGCATTGGCCTGGTCATGCTGGTGCTGATTGGCGTCGCGCCTGCGGGTTTCGTGGTCAATATGAATGCCTCCAGCTACGAAATCACCCGTACGCGCGATGCTATCAACAATGTCGAAACGTACTTTGAGCAGCGTCCTGACCTGCTGAAAGCCGTCACCGGCGTTGACCAACTGATTCCCTCTCCGGAACCGGGCGCAACTGAACCGACTGAATTCCACTGCCATCCGGCTAACACCATTAACGCGCTTAACCGTGCGAAAGGGATGCTGGCAAACGTGGAAAGCTACGACAAGTTAAGCGTTGAACAGCGTAGCCAGTTGCGTCGCATTATGCTGTGCATTTCCGACACGACCGACAAAGTCGTGAAACTGCCTGGCGTAAGCAGCGATGACCAGCGCCTGCTGAAAAAGCTGAAGACCGATATGTTAAGCACCATTGAGTATGCGCCGGTGTGGATCATTATGGCAGTGGCGTTGGCGCTGGGTATTGGTACGATGATCGGCTGGCGTCGCGTGGCGACCACTATCGGCGAGAAAATTGGTAAAAAAGGCATGACGTATGCGCAGGGAATGTCGGCGCAGATGACGGCGGCAGTCTCTATCGGTCTTGCCAGCTACACCGGTATGCCAGTTTCTACCACTCACGTACTCTCCTCTTCAGTGGCGGGAACCATGGTCGTTGATGGCGGCGGGTTGCAGCGTAAAACCGTGACCAGCATTCTGATGGCCTGGGTATTTACGTTACCGGCGGCGATTATTCTTTCTGGCGTGCTGTACTGGCTTTCCCTGAAGATTATTTAAGCCAAATGGGCCGGATAGCGCTGTCGCTAATCCGGCCTGTCAGAATGAAGCAACACAGGCCTGACAGGCCGCTACAAGCGGCGTCATCCGGGAGGCTTATCTAACACAAGCGGGTCAGGAAACTGGCCCGCTTTTTTTATTCAGTGCCAAATCATGAGCGCAATCAAGCTCACCACCACCAAACCGCATAACGCGCTGGTCAGCAGAAACTGGCGGCGCACGCGTTCACAACGGCGAATAAATTCTTCATCATGATGATCGCGATAGCGCTGAGCGTAGATATACCATACCAGGCGCACCTGTTTGTTGGGCTGACCATGCGTGGTAAAGAAGCCGCCGCCATCGACATATTGATAGAGCAAAGGATCGCAACCACGAAGTACCACTAACAGTGCGCGTAGCGATGAGAAATAGCGCGCCATATTAACAATGCAAACGACACATAAAGCCCAGAATAGTGAGACGGTGCTTATCATATCTCCTCCCCGGCGACCCGCCCACGGAGTTCCTCTCCGGGACTACCGCTCCCCGATACCCTGCCAGACAATCAGTGAAAGAGTACTACGAAAGCCGTCCATATTAGCGCTCCGCATTCGAACGGCTCTTATACACATTGTAGGAGATCAGTTAATTTTTTTACCAGAAGGTTAATCACTATCAATGCAATTCCCTGAAAATTTTGTTTAACTAGCTGGCAAGCAAGGCAGATTGACGGATTATCCTGGTCGCTATAATGTAAGGATAGTTATGGTAAACGGCTGAGCTAGCCCCGCGCATAGAGTTCGCAGGACGCGGGTGACGCGGCGGCATAAGAAACGCCAGTAGCTCAATGGTCATCGACAACTTATGGAAGGAGTAACACTATGGCTTATAAACACATTCTTATCGCAGTTGATCTCTCCCCGGAAAGTAAAGTTCTGGTTGAAAAAGCGGTCTCTATGGCGCGCCCCTACAACGCGAAAATCTCCCTCATCCACGTTGACGTGAATTATTCAGACCTGTACACCGGTCTGATTGACGTCAATCTGGGCGATATGCAGAAACGTATCTCCGAAGAAACCCACCACGCGCTGACCGAGCTGTCTACCAACGCTGGCTACCCTATCACTGAAACCCTGAGCGGTAGCGGCGATTTGGGTCAGGTGCTGGTTGACGCCATCAAGAAATACGATATGGATCTGGTCGTTTGCGGTCATCACCAGGACTTCTGGAGCAAACTGATGTCTTCTGCGCGCCAGCTGATCAACACCGTTCACGTTGACATGCTGATTGTTCCGCTGCGCGACGAAGAAGAGTAATACTTGCCGTGCCGGCTGGCGGCTAAGACCGCATCTGGTCTATAGTCAATCAGGTTGGCCTGAACCATCAGGCAAATTCCGGCTCTCAACAACAACGCCCGCTTATGTGGGCGTTTTGTTTATCCCCCCTTCTTCGCAGTACTCAGTACATCATTCCATCACACCAAACATAATTAGTGTGATCCACTAATTAGTTTGCGTATCATTTGTATAATAACCTATTGATCAGGCTAATAACCGCAGTCTATATCAGGGTAAGTCTTTTCGGCGCGTTTTGATATACGCGCTCATACGTTTCGGGATGGCATTAAAAGGCGAAGGAATATGAATACAACTGCACCTACGGGCTTGCTGCAGCAACCTCGTCCATTTTTCATGATCTTTTTTGTAGAATTATGGGAACGATTTGGCTATTACGGCGTCCAGGGCATCCTGGCGGTCTTTTTCGTTAAACAATTGGGTTTTTCTCAGGAACAGGCCTTTATTACCTTTGGCGCTTTTGCGGCGCTGGTTTATGGCCTGATCTCCATCGGCGGCTATGTTGGCGACCATCTGTTAGGGACTAAACGCACCCTGGTCCTGGGCGCGATTGTGCTGGCGATTGGCTATTTTATGACCGGCATGTCGCTATTAAATCCCGATCTGATTTTTATCGCACTGGGTACGATTGCCGTGGGCAACGGGTTATTTAAAGCCAATCCCGCCAGCCTGCTCTCTAAATGCTATCAGCCTAAAGATCCCCGGCTGGATGGCGCTTTCACCCTGTTTTATATGTCGATTAACATCGGTTCTTTGTTATCGCTATCGCTGGCGCCGGTGATTGCCGATAAATTTGGCTATGCGGTGACCTATAATCTGTGCGGCGCTGGTTTAATTGTTGCGCTTCTGGTGTACTTCGCCTGCCGTGGCATGGTGAAAAATATCGGTTCTGAACCGGATCATAAACCGCTACGTTTTCGTAATTTGCTGCTGGTACTGCTCGGCACCGTCGTCATGATTTTCCTCTGCGCCTGGCTGATGCACAACGTTAAGATTGCCAATCTGGTGCTCATCGTCCTTTCTATCGTCGTCACTATTTTCTTCTTTCGCGAAGCGTTTCGTCTGGATAAAACCGGCCGCAATAAAATGTTCGTGGCGTTTATTCTGATGATTGAAGCCGTGCTGTTTTACATTCTGTATGCGCAGATGCCTACCTCGCTGAACTTCTTTGCGATTAATAACGTACATCATGAAATTCTTGGATTCGCCATTAACCCGGTGAGTTTTCAGGCGCTGAACCCATTCTGGGTGGTCGTCGCCAGTCCGGTACTGGCAGCGATTTACACCCGACTGGGTAGCAAAGGCAAAGATCTGACTATGCCGATGAAGTTTACGCTCGGCATGTTCCTCTGCGCGCTGGGTTTTCTGACCGCCGCCGCCGCCGGGATGTGGTTTGCCGATGCGCAAGGATTGACGTCGCCGTGGTTTATCGTGCTGGTGTATCTGTTCCAGAGTCTGGGCGAGCTGCTGATTAGCGCGCTGGGGCTGGCAATGGTCGCCGCTCTGGTGCCGCAGCATCTGATGGGTTTTATTCTGGGAATGTGGTTCCTGACCCAGGCCGCCGCCTTCCTGCTCGGCGGTTATGTGGCGACCTTCACTGCCGTACCGGAAAACATCACCGATCCGTTGCAGACGCTGCCAATTTATACCGGCGTCTTTAGCAAAATTGGTCTGGTAACGCTGGCGGTCACCGTGGTGATGGCCATTATGGTGCCGTGGTTAAACCGAATGATTAATACGCCAGATACCGAACAGTAATACTCAGTGCCGGATGCGGCTTACGCCTTATCCGGCCTACAAATAATTGAGAATCGTAGGCCCGATAAGCGCAACGCCATCGGGCAATCCGTTACTCCGTCAGAGGGGTTCCGGCATAAATATCAAACCGATGCCCTTTGGTAACGATGGCGTTGGGCGTCGCGACATCCGCCAGCGGCGGCGCATAATCGGGACGTTTGACCACCACGCGTTTGGTCGCCAACTGACGCGCCGGTTCCAGCAGTCCGTCGGCGTCGAGATCCGGCCCCACCAACGACTGAAATACCCGCATCTCTTTCTTTACCAGCGCGCTTTTCTGCCGGTGAGGAAACATCGGATCGAGGTAGACCACCTGCGGGCGCGGCGTGATATCGGTTAACGCCGTCAGGCTGGAAGCATGAATCAACTGCAAACGTTGCTGCAACCACGGACCGATGTCCGCATCGGCGTAGCCGCGCGTCAGACCGTCGTCGAGCAACGCGGCGACCACCGGATTACGCTCCAGCATCCGCACGCGGCAACCGACGGATGCCAGCACAAACGCATCGCGCCCCAGTCCGGCCGTGGCATCAACCACGTCCGGCAGATAATCGCCTTTGATACCAACGGCTTTCGCCACCGCTTCGCCGCGCCCGCCGCCGAACTTACGTCGATGGGCCATCGCGCCGCCGACAAAATCGACAAAAATACCGCCGAGCTTCGGTTCGTCGCGCTTGCGCAGCTCCAGATGTTGCGGCGTCAATACCAGCGCCATCGGGTTGTCTTCGTCATGCTCCAGTCCCCAGCGGGCAGCCAGAACAGATAAGGCGCCGTCTGTGGCGCCCGTTTCATCCATTAAGCAGATTTGCACGTAAAATCAGCCTTTAATCCCGTAATGCTCCAGCATCGCGTCCAGTTGTGGTTCACGGCCACGGAAGCGTTTAAAGAGTTCCATCGGCTCTTCAGAACCACCGCGAGTCAGGATGTTATCAAGGAACGACTGACCGGTCTCACGGTTGAAAATGCCTTCCTCCTCAAAGCGGGAATAAGCGTCCGCCGCCAGTACGTCGGCCCACAGATAGCTGTAGTAGCCTGCTGCATAGCCGCCAGCAAAGATATGGCTGAACGCGTGTGGGAAGCGGCCCCATGTCGGTGACGGCACCACGGCGACCTGTTTTTTAATTTCAAAGAGCGTCTCAAGAATTTTCGCCCCTTGCTGCGGATTAAATTCCGCATGCAGACGGAAATCAAACAAACCGAACTCCAGTTGACGCAGAATAAACAGCGCCGCCTGATAGTTTTTCGCCGCCAGCATTTTATCCAGCAGTTCCTTCGGCAACGGCTCGCCGGTTTCATAGTGGCCGGAGATAAACGCCAGCGCTTCCGGCTCCCAGCACCAGTTTTCCATAAACTGGCTTGGCAGTTCGACCGCGTCCCACGGCACGCCGCTGATACCGGAGACCCCGGCGGTCTCAATGCGGGTCAGCATATGATGCAGGCCATGACCAAACTCGTGGAACAGGGTGATCACTTCGTCATGGGTAAACAGAGCGGGTTTACCGTTCACCGGACGGTTAAAATTACAGGTCAGATAAGCGACCGGCTTTTGCAATGTGCCGTCCGCCTTACGCATCTGGCCGACACAGTCGTCCATCCACGCCCCGCCGCGTTTGTGTTCGCGTGCGTACAGGTCAAGGTAGAAGCTGCCGCGCAGCTCGTTATTTTCGTCATACAGTTCAAAGAAACGCACTTCCGGGTGCCAGACATCAACGTCAGTACGCTCTTTGGCGGTGATGCCGTAAATACGTTTCACCACTTCAAACAGGCCATTCACGGCTTTGTTTTCCGGGAAGTACGGACGTAGCTGCTCATCGCTGATGCTGTACAGGTGCTGTTTTTGCTTTTCACTGTAGTACGCGATATCCCACGGTTGCAGCTCCTCAACGCCAAATTCGGCTTTGGCGAAGGCGCGCAGCTGGGCCAGCTCTTTTTCCCCCTGCGGACGAGCGCGTTTCGCCAGATCGGTTAAGAAATCGAGCACCTGCTGCGGATTTTCCGCCATCTTGGTGGCCAGCGATTCATGGGCATAATTTTCGAAGCCCAGCAGTTGCGCCAGTTCATGGCGCAGCGCAAGAATTTCTTCCATCACCGGGCTGTTATCCCATTTCCCCGCGTTCGGCCCCTGATCGGAGGCGCGAGTGGAATAGGCGCGATACATCTCTTCGCGCAACGCCTGGTTGTCGCAGTAGGTCATGACCGGCAGATAGCTCGGGATATCCAGGGTCAGCAGGTAACCTTCCTGCTCTTTGGCTTCCGCCTGGGCTTTAGCGGCGGCGAGCGCGCTTTCCGGCATTCCCGCCAGCTCGGCTTCGTCGGTGATGAGCTTCGTCCAGCCCATGGTGGCATCGAGCACATTATTGCTGTACTGGTTGCCCAGCTCAGACAGGCGAGTGGCGATTTCGCCGTAACGCTGCTGTTTCTCTTTCGGCAGACCGATGCCGGACAGTTCAAAATCACGCAGCGCGTTATCAACCGCTTTCTTCTGCGCGGTATTCAGAGTGGCGTAATGATCGCCGTCGCGCAGGTCGCGGTACGCATTGTACAATCCTTCATGTTGCCCAACCCAGGTGCTGTATTCAGACAGCAGCGGCAGCGTCTGTTCGTAGGCTTCACGCAGCTCCGGACTATTTTTCACCGAGTTTAAGTGGCTAATTGGCGAGAAAATACGCCCCAGAACATCGTCGGCTTCCGCCAACGGCTGGCAGAGGTTCTCCCAGCTATACGGCGCGCCATGCGCCACAACGCCTTCTACCGCCGCCCGGCAATCGGCCAACGCTTTGGTGACCGCAGGCACCACATGCTCCGGTTTAATTGCAGAAAAAGGCGGCAGTGAAAAAGACGTTAGTAATGGATTGGTCATATGCGCAGTCCTGTAGAAGAAGGTGAGTGGAGCGCGCTTTTGGCGCTCTCGCGATGAGATCTAGAATGGGGGATAGTAAGGGGAATTTCAATGATGGACAGCGTACAGACGTGGGTATCGCTGCAATAAGCCGCCCCTTTAACATCATCCCGGCTTACGTTTTATAAGCCGGGTGACAACGTCAGCGCGTTTTTCTCGCCATCTCGTAAGCAGCGGACAGATCCAGACGCTGCCAGAACTGTTGATCCTCGGTCTCGCCCGACAACGGATATCCTGCCGGTAACGCCGTCTCTTCCATTAACGCCTGACGCTGCGCTGGCGACAGGTTCGGCAGCGCTGTCTGTAGCAGAACATCGGCGCCTTTTGGTATTTTCAACGACTGATGCTCGCCTTTCTGTTGCGGCAGGTTATAAGTCATGGTGAAGCGGTAGAAGGTATGCATAGCCGGAGCGCGGTACGGATCGTCTTTTCCGGCCGATGCCGCGCATTCGACAATCGTCGTACCGCACTCTTTCACCAGCGCCTCGCGCAGTTGAGCGCGAGCTTCGTTGAATAACGTACGATAATACGGATCGTTAAGATAATGCGCGACATTACGCTGCGCGACCATCCGCGCGCCCATCACATCCAGCGGATAGTGTACGCCAAGGACCAGGCGAGAATAGCCATAACGCGCGCCACGAATCACCAGCGCATCAAAGCGTTCCGGGATCATTTCCGCCATCAACAGCGCATCCGTATAACCGGTATTCGTGTGTCCGCTGGGAAAAGCACCGCCACCTGCGGTATAAGGATGACCATCTTTTACCACCACATCATCCGGCGTCAAATGGATAGTATTACCCGGCACCTGGTAAGGACGCGGGTAATGAAAATATTTTTTCGCCGCGCCGGTGCTGACTTCCGAGGCTTTAATCAACGCTGCCGCTTTGCCCAACTCACCTTTATCATAAGCGGCGAGAAATGCCCGCCCCAGCCGTGGCCCCATTGCGTCGCTCAGGAAATAGAGATACTCCACGCTTTCCGCATCCGCCAGCGCCTGGTGACGGGTATTAACATCGGCATCGTGATTAATCGCCGTCACCGTCGCCAGATTGTCTTTCAATACTGCTTCCGGCAATGTATTGAAGGCGGAAAGTAGGGTAATCCCCATCTGTTGATTCTCAGTAGTATGAAAATCATAACCGCTAGCCTGTAACCAGGCATTATCCGCCTGGATGGAATTCTGTCGCATCTGAGCCAGGGCGTCGCGAGTCAACGCGGCGGTATCGCCTTGTAATGCCTTACGCAACTGTGTCAGCCATTGAGCCTCAAGGTCATTAAAGGCGACGCTCGCCGAGTCGGGCGTCACGCTTTTCGCTATCGACTCCGCCTGGGACAGGGGAATATCTTTCGCCAGTGCCGGCATCGCCAGCGCCAGAGATGACGCCAGTACAGTAATGTGTAGTTTCATTATGGTTCCTTTCATTAAAAATAACGCCAGGTCAAAACTACTACCTTGCCCACAGGCGATGCTGGCCTGCGCAGTTGACGGTTTGATGATACGAACACGTCTTGCAATACTTTCACAACGCGCGAAACAACATGGCGGTACTGGGGTAATCTGCGCGGATCTGCGGTAAACTATCGGCTAACTTGTTTACTTCCCGGAATATCTGCATCCATGCTCAGTTATCGTCACAGCTTTCACGCTGGCAACCACGCCGACGTCCTTAAACATACCGTTCAGAGCCTGATCATCGAGTCGCTAAAAGAGAAAGAAAAACCGTTTCTCTATCTGGACACGCACGCGGGCGCGGGGCGTTATCAGTTGGGCAGCGAACATGCTGAACGTACCGGAGAGTATCTGGAAGGCATCGCCCGTATCTGGCAGCAGGACGATCTGCCCGCCGAACTGGAACCGTATATTAGCGTCGTAAAACATTTCAACCGCAGCGGGCAGTTACGCTACTATCCGGGCTCCCCGTTAATCGCCCGCCAGTTGCTGCGTGAGCAGGACAGTCTGCAACTCACGGAATTGCATCCCAGCGACTTCCCACTGTTGCGCGCGGAGTTTCAAAAAGACAACCGCGCCCGCGTGGAACGCGCTGACGGCTATCAGCAACTGAAAGCCAAATTGCCGCCGGTTTCCCGCCGCGGTCTGATCCTCATTGACCCGCCTTATGAAATGAAAACCGACTACCAGGCGGTAGTCAGCGGCATCAGCGAGGGTTATAAACGTTTCGCCACTGGTACATACGCGCTATGGTATCCGGTGGTGCTCCGCCAGCAAATTAAGCGCATGATTCATGATCTGGAGGCCACCGGCATCCGTAAAATCCTGCAAATTGAGCTGGCGATCCGCCCGGACAGCGATCAGCGCGGGATGACGGCGTCCGGTATGATCGTGGTTAACCCGCCGTGGAAACTGGAGCAGCAGATGAACAACGTGCTACCGTGGCTGCACAGCAGGTTGGCGCCAAACGGTCACGGACACACTTCGGTAAGCTGGATCGTGCCGGAGTAATCACAGCCATCGGTGGAACCTTTCACCTTCAGGTATACAATCGCGAATATTTTGGCGGGTAGCGCAGAATCTATCCGTCCGACAACGAACATAAAGGAGCGGTCATGACCAAACACTATGATTACATCGCTATCGGCGGCGGCAGCGGCGGTATCGCCTCGATTAACCGCGCCGCTATGTACGGCCAGAAATGTGCGCTCATCGAAGCCAAAGAGCTGGGCGGCACCTGTGTTAACGTGGGCTGCGTGCCGAAGAAAGTGATGTGGCATGCCGCGCAGATTCGTGAAGCGATTCATCTGTATGGCCCGGACTACGGTTTTGACGCCACGATTAATCAGTTCGACTGGAGCAAGCTGATTGCCAGCCGTACCGCGTATATTGACCGCATCCATACTTCATACGACAACGTGCTGGGCAAAAATAACGTGGATGTGATTAAAGGCTTTGCCCGCTTTGTCGATGCCAAAACCATTGAAGTGAACGGCGAAACCATTACCGCCGACCATATTTTGATCGCTACCGGCGGCCGTCCGAGCCATCCGAGCATTCCAGGCGTGGAATACGGCATTGATTCCGACGGTTTCTTTGCGCTGTCTGCCTTGCCGGAGCGCGTCGCGGTGGTAGGCGCAGGTTATATCGCTGTTGAACTGGCTGGCGTTATCAACGCGCTAGGGGCGAAAACGCATCTGTTTGTCCGTAAACATGCGCCGCTGCGCAGTTTTGACCCGATGATTAGCGAAACGCTGGTTGAGGTGATGAACGCCGAAGGCCCGCAACTGCATACTCACGCCGTGCCGAAAGCGGTGGTAAAAAACGCCGACGGCAGTCTGACTCTGGAACTGGAAGATGGCCGCAGTGAAACCGTTGATTGCCTGATCTGGGCCATTGGTCGCGAACCGTCGACCGACAATATTAATCTGGCGGCAGCGGGCGTGAAAACCAATGAAAAAGGTTACATCATTGTCGATAAATTCCAGAATACCAACGTTGAAGGCATTTACGCCGTTGGCGATAACACCGGCGCAGTGGAGTTAACGCCAGTCGCCGTCGCCGCCGGTCGCCGTCTCTCCGAACGCCTGTTTAACAACAAGCCGGACGAGCATCTGGACTACAGCAACATCCCGACCGTGGTCTTTAGCCATCCGCCTATCGGCACCGTCGGGTTAAGCGAGCCGCAGGCGCGCGAGCAGTACGGCGACGAGCAGGTAAAAGTCTATAAATCATCGTTTACCGCTATGTATACCGCGGTGACGACGCACCGCCAGCCGTGCCGTATGAAGCTGGTCTGCGTCGGGCCGGAAGAAAAAATTGTGGGTATCCACGGTATCGGCTTCGGCATGGATGAAATGTTGCAGGGCTTCGCAGTGGCGCTGAAGATGGGCGCTACCAAGAAAGACTTCGATAATACCGTCGCTATTCACCCGACCGCATCGGAAGAGTTTGTGACCATGCGTTAATATCTTGTGCGCCCATCTTCAAGGGTGGGCGCACAAGCCTGCATGATTAATACGTACTGAAATAACTCTGGATCAGTTCCGGATTACGCGTCTGAGTTAATGCCGTCATCAGCAAGACTCGCGCCTTCGCCGGGTTGAGCGAGTCAGACACCAGCCCTGGCTGCCCTTTATCCAACGGTACGACGCCGTTTCCGGTGCGGGAAGCGCGCACCACGATAATCCCGGCTTTCTCCGCTTTTTTAATCCCCGCGTCGCTGCGTACCGAGACCGAACCTGCGCCGGTTCCGGCATAAATAATACCGTCCGCGTGATGGGCGATCGCCGCATCATACATATATTCCGGGTCGTCCTGATAGCCGTAAATAATCACCACATTGGGTAATTTTTTGATATTACGTACGTCAAAAACAGATCGCAGGGTATGAATTTTTTCCACCCGCGTTTCGAACTGTGGCTGACCATTAACGATGACCCCCAGATAGCCCTCTTCCGGCGCTTTAAAGGTATCCAGAGTCGTGGCATTAGTTTTCGTCACAAAGCGCGCCGAACCAATACGATCGTTTAAAACCACCATCACACCGCGTCCCTTCGCATTCGGGTCAGCAGCCACCGTGACCGCTTCCAGCAGGTTCATTGCGCCATCGGCGCTGATTGCCGACGCGGGCCGCATTGCAGCGGTAAACACCACCGGTTTGTCGCTTTTCACGGTCAAATTAAGAAAGTAGGCGGTTTCATCGAGCGTGTCAGTGCCGTGAGTAATGACTACACCGTCAACATCATCCCGCGCCAATAACGCATTCACCTTCTGTGAAAGTTTCAGGATAATATCGCTGGTCATATTTTCGCTACCAATATTCGCCACCTGCTCGCCGTCAACGCGAGCGATATTATTCATTTCCGGCACGGCATTTATTAATGTTTGCACGCCAAGTTCACCAGATTTATATCCGGCGGTTTGCGTATTATTGGCTGCCGTCCCGGCGATAGTACCGCCTGTCGCGAGAATAACAATATGCGGTAGTGACGTTGTGCTAAATACACAGTGGCTGATGAGCAGCAACACGGCGGCCATGAAAACTCTGATTTTCATTTTCTTCCTCTGAATTAAAAATAATAAGTGACGTGTGCTATAAAAATATTAATAACAATCAGGCCAGAACCATTTTTCCTATTAACAGCCCGACAATGACCGAGACAATCACGTTAACTAATCCCGGACGCATAAAACTATGGTTAAGCACATATTTGCCGATACGCGTCGTACCGGTATCGTCAAACGCCAGCGCCGCCAGACACTGCCCCGCCACCGGAATAAAGAAATAGCCGTTAACGGCAGGCCAGGAGCCGATTAACGCATAAGCGGGCAACCCTAACGCCAGCCCCAGCGGCAACAGAATTAACGTCGTTGCCGCCTGACTACTGACCATAGCGGACACGAAAAACATCATAATGGCGATAAGCCAGGTATGCTGTTGCAATAGAGTTTGCACTTCTGCCTTAATCAACGCGATATGACCATTCACGAACGTCTCACTCATCCAGGCCAGGCCGAAGGCGCAGACAATCGCCAGCGCGCCCGCCCGAAATACCGTACCGCTGATAATCTGATCGACCTGCGGCCGGCATAACAACACAATCAGGCAGGCAAAAGAGAGCATCGTAATCTGGATAGCGGCGGACATCGAAAGCGGTTGTAGCCCTTTCGCTGTCTCCACCATGGGCCGAAGCGCCGGAATCAGTCCTAAGAGAACGATAACGATCGCGCTGGTCAGAAATAACGCCACCGACAATTTGGCGCGCGAAGTGACCACCGTATTTTTACTTTCTTTCTGCGCAGGTTTAATTAACCCTTCAGCAAGCCGACGTTGATATTCCGGATCGTCTTTTAACTCTTTTCCTTTATTAAAGGTCGCTATTGCCCCCATCGCTACACCGATTAACGTGGCGGGCACGCAAATCATCATAATGGTTGAAATAGAGACGCCCAACGGTGCCATTAAACCAATCATCGCCGCCATGGCGGCAGATATAGGACTGGCGGTGATCGCCTGTTGCGATGCAATAACAGAAATAGATAAAGGACGTTCCGGTCGAATACCTGAATCCCGTGCGACTTCAGAAATAACCGGCAGCAAGCTATAAACGACATGCCCCGTTCCTGACATAAACGTGAAGATATAACAGATAAACGGCGCTAATAACGTAATGTAACGAGGGTGGCGACGCAGAATTTTTTCCGCCAGTTTGACCAGTAAATCCAGCCCGCCGGAGGCCTGTAAAGATGCGGCCGCCAGGACAACAGAAAGAATTATCAGAATAACATCAATCGGTGGCGTAGAAGGCGTCAGGCCAAAAATAAAAACCATCACGCCGACGCCTAACCCGCCGACCATCCCTAAAAATACGCCGCCGATCCTGGCTCCTATCATCAGGGCCACAAGGATAAAACATAATTCCGTCCAAAACATACTTCCTCCTGGGTTATCTGGAGTGAGTGTCGCTTTACATTGAGGGACGTAACCTATTGTGCAAACGGTTTACCAAAACCAAATGCGCCGTAATGAGATAAAATCTGCGCCGCCGATTTCCCGCCCTGCCACATGGCGCGTAACACGCTTTCTTTATCGGGTTCCGCCATACCCGATTGCAAAATGGAAAGCAAAAAACCGGTTAAGAAGGCGTCGCCTGCGCCCAGCGTATCGACAGGTTCGATATAAACAGGTTGCCACTCCAGATAATCCGCGCCGGAAAAATAATAAACTTTTTCATGCCCGCAGGTGGCAATAATATGCCGACAGCCATAACGATAAAGTTTATTGAGTTTTATTTTTATTTCATCTGGCGATAACCCGCTGCAGGAGATAAATCCGTAATCTACCCACGGGCATACCTTTTCAAAATAGTCGTCTGTACCGCGCCCGGAAAAATCAAAAGAGAGTAAGACGGTTTGTTGTTTAATTTTCTCCAGCTCCGATTCCAGATGGCCGTTAATACTGGAATGGACTAATGTAAATTGTGATATATAGCGAAGATCATCGTCAGACAGGCTAAAAGGATGTTCCCGCAATACGCCGTTTTTGTTGCTGGCGACAAATTGTCGATCGCCATGCGAGAGACGGATACAAGCATATCCATTTTCGCCGGTATAATGGCGGCTGTGAGAGATATCTATCTGTAGCTGGTGTAATACATCCTGTACGTGCTGCGCGGCGTCGTCATTGCCAAACGCCCCCATAAACGCGCTGGGGATGTCTGCTAATTTCGCATAGACAGCAAAATTTAATGCATTACCGCCGGGGTACATGATGCCGGAATGCAGGTATTTATCGACAACGTTGTCGCCAATACCCAATACGCTGATGCTCATCATTATTCCTTGTTTGTCTTTACAATAAAAAGCGTCCCTGCTTTTTTATCCATCCTGATGTAATTAATATTCCACTTTCCACATATAGCGGCGCGTCGTTAACGGATGCTGGCGCGCCTCAGCTAACGCCCGATTGTAAACGGGATAAACGTTATTAAAGAGAGAGTGGTTAAAGTAATCAATAACCGTGGCTTTAATGGTCGATAGCCCCAGCTCTTTCGCATCGACAACTTCAATCCGGCGGCCATATTTTTTCAGGAAGTTTAACGCGCGTTCATCCACCGCCCGCGTATTGCCCTCGGAAAACTGGAAGAAGAAAGGCGTATTCGCATCGGTAATTTCAAACGGCCCGTGGAAAAACTCACCGCTATGAATACAGGCGGAATGTATCCATTGCATTTCCATAAAGATACAGATGCTCTGTAGGTAGGCTGCGCCATAGCCCGCGCCGCTGGCGACGGTGTAAATGACTTTATCGTCTTTATATTCCTGCGCGAACGCCTGCGCACGCTCCGCAACCTGCTCGCAAGCGCGCCAGACGATACGGTTGATTTTGCTGACGCCATCCTGAAAATCGTCGTAATGCGCATACCCTTCCGTCTGCTGGAGCAGTTCGACCGCACTCAGCAGGCCTTTCATCGTTTTCTCTCCGGCAATATCTTTACCGTCGCCAAACGTGTACGTTTCCACATAGTCGCAATGCGCCACCAACGGTGAATCCATTACCCAGGTTAAACCAATGACCGGCGCGCCGTGTTGACGGGCGATTTCAGCCGCTTTAATTGTCTCTGGCGTATTACCTTTGTGGGAGGCGACAACCACAACGGCATTTTCTCCCAGCGCTACCGGCGGGTTGTTAATAAATTCTCCGCTGTTATACAGACCGACAGTCAACGCTTTCGCTTCTTTTTCTAAAAATGCTTTCGCCGGATAGAACGCCGCATAAGAACCGCCGCACGCCACGTAATAGACGTGTCTAACGCCCCCTTTCTCTGCCTGGCTGGTCACAATATTGCTAACTGTCTCTTTCATACCCATCATGCTTTCCTCTGGTTCCATCAATGATACAGGCGAGGATTCGCCATAAATGACTCATAATGTATTGTTATTTTTATATGACATTTAAAGACATTTGATCAAGATGGAAACCAAAAAAAATCGGGATCCGCGATCTGGATCCCGATTCAGCCTGCTCTTCGTTAGCGTAATGCTGACATCATACGGTAAACCGTATTTTATCGCCGACAATCAACTGTTGCGAAACGCAGGAGAGTTCTCCTTTGTTATCAATCATTTCACTTTTTATCAGGATCAGCGGATAACCCTCGTTGACGCCAAGATAATGGGCGACTTCAAAGCTGGCATAAACCAGTTCGATCATCTTACGGGAGTGGGTAAACCATAAATGGTATTTCTCGCGTAAGCATTCATACAAAGAGTGATTATTAAGATCTTCGTCCAGCAAAAACGCAAAACGTGGGGGAAGATGTACGGTTTCCAGCGATACCGCCACATCGTCGGCATAGCGGATACGTTCAATGACGACCGCTTTTTCGCCATCGTTCATATTCAGTAACGCTTTTGTCTCATCGTCTACCGATTCAAAAACGGATTTGATGGTGCGTGACCCCGGGCGACGTCCCTGGGACTGGCATAACTCGCTGAAACTCATGATGCCGGTCATGCTGCGCTGAAATTTCTCACCAGAGACAAAGGTGCCTTTGCCGGAGACACGGGTCAGCAAATTTTCACGCGTCAGCGCATCCAGCGCCTTACGGACCGTGACCCTGCTCACCTGCCAGCGCGCGCTCAGTTCATTTTCCGTCGGGATCTGCTGGCCTGGTTTATACTCTCCACGCGCAATGGCCTCTTTTAAGGCGGCTTCAAGCTGCTTATAAAGCGGTTTGGCGCTTTTACTGTCGGGTTGCTCGATCATTTGTATCCATTTGTATTATCATAGTGCCATAGCTTGTATTATAACTATTTACGTTACCTTTGCTTGTGAATCCACGCCATGCGGCGACGTAGTGATACCGCTATGAAACGAATGTTCTGATTTTAGGTCTGGGGAGGGCGTCATGAAAATAGGATTTTCGCAATACTATTCAATAACTTATGAAGTGTTTTTCTTGAGAGGTAGATTGTAAAATGTGATCTACCGCACACTTTGCCACTCAGGTATCGAAGCGAATGTCTACGCTTAATAGACAGCCGGGCAACACCCGTATCTTTTACGACGCAAGCCGGAGGTCCTTGTCATTATGCTCAACCAGAAATTAAACCCCACGCCTTCTGAAGATCTGACTATTGATGTCGATCTGCTTTATGAAACAGACCCGTGCGAGTTAAAGCTGGATGAAATGATCGAGGCGGAACCGGAGCCGGAGATGATCGAGGGGCTTCCCGCCTCTGACGCCCTGACCCCTGCCGATCGGTATCTCGAACTGTTCGAGCATGTACAGTCAACAAAACTGTTTCCAGACAGTAAAACGTTCCCGGACTGCGCGCCGAAGATGGACCCGCTTGATATCCTGATCCGCTACCGTAAGGTCAGACGCCACCGTGATTTTGACTTACGCCGCTTCGTCGAGAACCATTTCTGGCTACCGGAAACCTTATCCAGCGAGTATGTCTCTAACCCCGAAAACTCGCTCAAAGAACATATTGACCAGCTTTGGCCGATACTGACGCGCGAACCGCAGGATCATATTCCGTGGTCTTCGCTGCTGGCGCTGCCGCAATCCTATATCGTGCCGGGAGGCCGTTTTAGCGAAACCTATTATTGGGACTCTTATTTTACCATGCTGGGTCTGGCGGAAAGCGGGCGCGAAGACTTACTTAAATGTATGGCGGATAATTTCGCCTGGATGATTGAAAACTATGGCCATATTCCCAATGGTAACCGGACCTATTATCTGAGCCGCTCGCAGCCGCCGGTTTTCGCCCTGATGGTTGAACTGTTCGAAGAAGATGGCGTGCGCGGCGCGCGGCGTTATCTCGACCATCTCAAAATGGAATACGCCTTCTGGATGGACGGCGCCGAATCGCTGGCGCTCAACCAGGCTTATCGCCACGTTGTGCGGATGCCGGACGGTTCCCTGCTGAACCGCTACTGGGACGATCGCGACACGCCGCGCGACGAGTCCTGGCTGGAAGATGTCGAAACCGCAAAACACTCCGGTCGTCCACCCAATGAAGTCTACCGGGATTTGCGCGCCGGGGCGGCGTCCGGCTGGGACTATTCTTCACGCTGGCTACGCGATGCGGGCCGGCTTGCCAGCATACGTACGACCCAGTTTATCCCTATCGATTTGAACGCTTTTCTGTATAAACTGGAGAGCGCTATCGCCAATATTTCAGCACTGAAAGGCGAACGTGACACCGAGGCGCTATTTCGCCAGAAAGCCAGCGACCGACGCGCCGCCGTGAACCATTATCTGTGGGATGATGAAAACGGCTGTTATCGGGACTATGACTGGCGACGCGAAGAAATGGCGCTCTTTTCCGCCGCCAGTATCGTGCCGCTGTATGTCGGTATGGCGAACCACGAGCAGGCCGACCGTCTGGCAAATGTGGTGCGCAGCCGTCTGTTAACGCCCGGCGGGATTATGGCGACCGAATACGAAACCGGCGAACAGTGGGATAAACCGAACGGCTGGGCACCGCTGCAATGGATGGCGATTCAGGGCTTCAAACTGTATGGCGACGATATGCTGGGCGATGAAATCGCCCATAACTGGTTAAAAACAGTGAACCATTTTTATCAGGAGCACCATAAACTGATCGAGAAATACCATATTTCCGGCGGTACGCCCCGCGAAGGCGGCGGCGGCGAGTATCCGCTACAGGACGGGTTCGGCTGGACCAATGGCGTGGTGCGCCGCCTGATTGGCCTTTACGGAGAGCCTTAACCTGCTCCGGCCTCAGTGAATCGCATCATAAATGGCTGACTGAATTTTCAGCCATTTTTTATTGTCTGCGCTGGGCCGGGCCTGAGCGCGCAGTCGGGCCTGCTCCGTATCGTGCTGCTGGCGCGTCACAACAGCCGGAACGGTGCAAAACGTTTGCAAATAGGTTTTATGCATCGCGGTCAGCGGCGCGCCGCTCGACATGTCATGACTTAACGTTGTGATAAATCGTCGGCAGGGTTTGACCTCATCCATCAGCGCGGGATAACGCAACAACAGTTGCAGCACCTCGGTATGTCCTGCCGCAAACGCCTGCTCCGTCCACGCGAGCTGCCAGTTCATTCCGCCCTGGAGGAACAGCGCCGTCACCCGCGTATCATTGCGCTCTATCGCCGCCCGCATGGTAAACGCATCCCAGGTAATCCCCATATGATTGAGCGTTTCCCGCGCGGAAGGCGCCTCGCGCGGCGGTTCATCCTGCGCCATTGCGGGAGCTTGCCCGTTATCGGAGCCTGGCGACGACGAACTAAATAGCCAGAACGCGCCCGCCAGTATCGCCAGCGTCATGACGCCAACCCCGCCCCACAAAGCGCCGGAAATAAGTTGCTCACGCTCTTCAGGCGTACGCGGAGGCCGCTTACGCGGTGGTTCTATGCCCTCGCTAATCTCATGCTTATCTCCCCCGGCCTGCCGATCTTTAAGCCGCGCGGTTTCCCAGAACTGGCGCAATTCACGTTCATCCGCCAGCAGAAACGAAGCGGGATTCACGCGGGTACGTTTTTCGGCATAGGCGCGCTGGATGGGCCGAACGATTTGCTGATACTGAACGTTTAGCAGCATAAGCTGCGCTGAGGTGAGCGGCTGCCTGGCGATAACCTCGTTTCGCGCGAGGCGACAATCATCCAGAAACATACGCAGAGTGGTGCGCGACTCGGCGAACAGCGTTAACGCTGAGGCGTCATTAAAAATTCTGACGTAATGACGGGCAAACAATTTTTTATCGACCACCATAAGCGCCAGTTCGCTGAACAACATGCCCTCCAGCGCATGTTGATCTTCTCCCTGTTTTAACCACTGGCGCAAACGGTCCGGGCCAAAATGTTGCTTGAGGTAGTGATTCAGCGACGCCCGATCCGGCCATGCGCGCGCAATAAGCGCTTTTAACGTCAGTTCTATCGCCCGAAGCTGACGCTGCGCCTCAAGATGCGCCTCCTGGTCGGGGTCTTCCAGCTCAGTTTGATACGTCAGTAGCGGCTGCTGCTGACGTAGATGTTCCAGCGAGGTGACAAAACGCAACGCGGCAAGGAGTTGATTTTCGCTCACCTCTTGCCCGCTGTCATACTGGGGAACATGCTGCTGAAGGTGACGCAGTTGCAGCATAAACTGGCTCAACTGCGCGTCATTTATCCGCAATTTTTTCGCCACTGCGCCCCAACCGCCCAGGTTAAGACGCGCCTGCTCAAGTTGTTCCATGAACCACCGGGGCTCTTTTCCCTCTGTGGTATGAATACCCAGCAACAGCAGGATTTCTATTGATGCCTGGCGGATAATCCCCAGGCTATGTTCAAAAGGCGCGCGTGTCGCCTGCGAAGCGCTATTCGTCATTATCTTCCCTAAAAAGACGATCCCGCGACGAGATCTTCGTTTTCTTTTAATTATGTTTTTTCATAGATATAACAGATTTAGCCACATTTCAGTGACTTAATCTTAATGATTGCAAATTTATAAGAAGATCGGTTACTAACCAAAAACATCAGTTTTTCATTCTGTCAACGCGGCGTGACGCTGAACGGCATAGACCTTTTCCCTGCCTGCGTTTGGCCATCTGACCGCTAGCCACGCGTGCAGCACACTTTATAATCGCGCTTTTTATGAGAAAGATGCCATGCCGCACATTTCATCTCGCTTTAGCTCCGCCTGCATCGCGTTTATTAAACAGTGGCAGGGTCTGTCGCTGGAAAAGTATCGCGATCGGCAGGGTAACTGGGTGATTGGTTACGGGCATATGTTGACGCCGGATGAGACGCTGACGTTCATTACGCCCGACCAGGCGGAGGCATTCTTGCTGGATGACCTCAATAGCTGCGATATGCTGCTACAGAATTGTTTGCCGGAACTTAATGATCGGTTTCAACGCGAAACGCTTATTGCGCTGATGTTCAGCATCGGACATCAGCGTTTTTTATCATTAATCAATACGGGTGATATTTCACAGCCAGAAATAAGCGGACTGCGAATTTAACGTCGTTAATTCGATTCATTTAACATCATGGCGGCCTGGGTACGATTTTTTACATCCAACCGCCGGTAAAGCGACTCCAGATGCGCTTTAACCGTCCCGGTACTAATATTTAACGCCCGCCCAATTTGTTTATTTGATTCTCCTGCGGCAAGCATCTGTAAAATTTCCCGCTGGCGGGCGCTTAACGCTTTTATATCACGGGACTCCAGCTCCGTTGAATTTAACCAATCCCCCGGTAAAAACATCATCCCGCGAGCGACAGCATTGAGCGCAAGGACAAAGGTTTCGGCATCAGAATCGCGTGGCACCACGGCCTGAACGTTAAATTGCATGACTTCATGCAGCCACTTTTGACTGCCATCCATCGCCGTGATAATAATCTTCACCTCCGGAAATTGCTGCGCGATTCTTTGTAACACCTCGCGGCAAAATTCAGCATCCAGGCCGCTATCCAGCATGACCAGCGCATCCGGCGCGCTTTCTATTTTTTGCCAGAGTTCTTCTGCCTGACCGACACTCTGGATACTTATTCCTGGAATGTGCTGCTGCAAACTGATTTTCATTCCATGAATAAATATTGACTGCCTGTCAAACATGATTACCTGCATTACTTTTCTCCACCTGGGTAAGATAATAGTCTCAAGATGAGGAAGGGTATTACCCGTAGGGTAAAATAAGAAGTCGCCATTTGGTATAGGCCATTTTACCGATAGTCATTGGTTGAGGAAGGGAAAGGTTATGAATATTTACAGCTTCAACATCGGGATTACAGAATTCGCTAAAATTAGCCTTTTAAAGTAAGGAATATCTTATTAGTACAAACAGACAAGGCTAATTTGAATATTAATTCAATGAAGAGTACGCCTGGCGCGTCACAAAGGAAATATCTGCTTTTCGCCTGATGTGTTACAAAAAATAAAGTAGCACATTTTGTTAAAAAATAGCCAATCTGCCTGAAAACCGCGACGATGGGTCAATGACAATACCGTGTATGTACATGCATTTCTCTCTCCCACTACACCCGCGGCTATCAGCGTGTTTTACCGCTCTCGTCCCGTTTATCGGCTTTTTGGCGCTAAAAAGCCTGGCCGGAAGGCGATAAATCCGCCGCGCAACGTGATCAGACGTATTCGTCACGCGAGCAATGATTGCGAAAGGGCTTATTAGATGCTAGAAAATCAATAAAACCAGCCGCTTCAGCGTCACTGTTTCAATAAAAACAATAATAGAGCCTGATGATGGATAAAATATATGCAATGAAATTGTTTGTACGCGTGGCGGAACGGGAAAGTTTTTCCCGTGCAGCAGAGGATATCGGCCTTCCCAAAGGCAGCGTCTCACGGCAAATACAAGCGTTAGAACATCAACTGGGCATCCGCCTGCTCCACCGCACCACCCGGCGGGTACAACTTACTCAGGACGGAATGGTTTACTACGAACGGGCAAAAGATCTGTTGAGTAACCTGGATGAACTGGAGGGTCTTTTCCAGCCTGATCCCGCCAGTATCAGTGGCAAAATACGGGTAGATATACCGCCATGTCTCGCAAACAGCCTCATCATGCCGCATCTGCCCACTTTTTTGCATCAGTATCCCGGCATTGCGCTGGAACTTTGTAGTAGCGATCGACAGGTCGATTTACTACGGGAAGATTTCGACTGCGTGGTGCGTACAGAGCCGCTACATGCGCCGGGGATACTGACGCGCCCGCTTGGCAAACTGAGAAGGGTGAACTGCGCCAGCCCACAATACCTGGCGCGCTTTGGGTATCCAGAAAACCTTGACGACCTCGCCTCACATGCGGTGGTGCATTATTCATTAACACCGGGAGTCTCTTCACCGGGTTTTGCCTTTGAAACTCCCCACGGTATGCAGTGGGTAAAAACCGGCGGAATGCTAACGGTAAACAGTACGGAGACCTGGCATACGGCCTGTCTGGCAGGATTAGGAATCATTCAGACGCCGCGCATTGCTGTACGGGAGGCGTTACGCGCCGGAACGCTCATTGAAATTTTACCGCAATATCGCGCCGCTCCACTGCCGGTGACGCTGCATTATCCCCATCGCCGTAATCTTTCCCGCCGGGTACACCTGTTTATGGTATGGCTGACTGAAACCATTAAAGAGGCCGCAGAGTAGCCGCATTTTCAGCATCCACCGGGGAGAAGCTATACTGACATATTCTATTAATGATGAAGGACTACCGACCTGATGACGCAGGAAAATGACGTAAAACGCCCTATTCAGGAACTGGAGCACGACCCGATACAAAAAATAGAAACGCAGCCGCATGACGCCCCGGAAAAAAACGAAAAGGCAAATCAGGCGTTGCATTCCGTCACCTCCCTGGTGCAAAAAATTCAGCGTCAACCAATGGTGGCCCACCTCATTCGCGCGACCGAACGTTTTAACGATCGACTGGGTAATCAGTTTGGCGCGGCTATCACCTACTTTTCGTTTCTGTCGATGATCCCGATAATGATGGTGTCCTTTGCCGCGGCAGGTTTTATCCTCGCCTCGCACCCTAATCTACTGGAAGATATTTTCAGCAAGATATTGATGAATGTGAGCGATCCTACGCTGGCGTCCACGCTTAAAAATACGATTAATACGGCGGTTCAACAGCGTACCACGGTAGGGCTGGTCGGACTGGGTATCGCGCTCTATTCCGGCGTTAACTGGATGGGCAACCTGCGGGAAGCGATTCGCGCCCAGTCACGGGACGTCTGGGAGCGCAAGCCGCAGGATCAGGAGAAAATCTGGCTCAAATATCTACGCGATTTTATCTCGCTGATTGGATTATTAATCGCTTTAATCATTACGCTGTCCATTACTTCCATCGCCGGTTCCGCCCAGCAGATGATCATCTCCGCCTTGTATCTCGACAGCATCGAATGGTTAAAACCGGCCTGGCATTTGATCGGTCTGGCCATCTCTATTTTTGCCAACTATCTGCTTTTCTTCTGGATTTTCTGGCGACTGCCTCGCCATCGTCCCCGTAAAAAAGCGTTGATTCGCGGGACATTTATTGCCGCTATCGGTTTTGAGGTGATTAAAATCATTATGACCTATACGCTGCCGTCACTGGTGAAATCGCCTTCCGGCGCAGCGTTTGGCTCCGTACTCGGTCTGATGGCCTTCTTCTACTTTTTTGCCCGTCTGACGTTATTCTGCGCGGCCTGGATAGCCACCGCCGAATACAAGGACGACCCGCGAATGCCGGGTAAAACGCAACGCTAGTCTGCGGCTTGCTGCCGAATGGCACGCACGGCGTCGTCATTCGGCCTACTGCTGTGTGTACCCAGACCGGGCAAGCAAAGCGTACCCGGCGGTACAATCAGGCACGTCCTTCCGCCTCATCTCATTGTTTCAGCATATAAATCCAGTAATTAACTTTTATTTAACCAGAAACCAGTTTTATCCACCAATTCTAAAATTATGTGAAGCATTTCATAGACGCAAAATGGCTGGCTTAAACATTATCCCCTTTTTGCGCTTTTTTTGACCATTTTTGGCTTTTGTTACACATTGAAATATAACTTTTGCTGTGCGTAATATGGCTATTCGTTCGCTAAAAATAAGAAAATAGTATGCAAGCAACCGCCACAACACTCGACCATGAGCAGGAACATGTTCCGGTAAACTCACGCAATAAAGTCGTTATTGCCTCGCTTATCGGCACCGCAATTGAGTTCTTCGACTTCTATATTTACGCCACCGCTGCGGTGATCGTGTTCCCCCTTATCTTCTTCCCCCAGGGCGATCCCACTGCGGCAACGCTACAATCGCTCGCCACCTTCGCTATCGCGTTTGTGGCGCGTCCGATCGGCTCTGCGCTATTCGGCCACTTCGGCGACCGGGTAGGCCGCAAAGTCACGCTGGTGGCTTCGCTGCTGACGATGGGGATCTCCACGGTCATTATCGGTCTGTTACCGGGCTACGCGACGATAGGTATTTTCGCGCCGTTGCTGCTGGCGCTGGCGCGTTTCGGTCAGGGACTGGGGCTGGGCGGCGAATGGGGCGGCGCAGCGTTATTAGCGACGGAGAATGCGCCGCCGCGCAAACGCGCGCTGTATGGCTCCTTCCCACAGTTGGGCGCGCCGATCGGCTTCTTTTTTGCCAATGGCACCTTCCTGTTGCTCTCCTGGCTGCTGACCGACGAGCAGTTTATGAGCTGGGGCTGGCGCGTGCCGTTTATCTTCTCGGCGGTGCTGGTGATTATTGGCCTGTATGTGCGCGTGTCGCTGCATGAAACGCCGGTGTTTGCGAAAGTCGCCGCAGCGAAAAAACAGGTAAAAATACCGCTGGGCACGTTGCTGACGAAGCATGTCCGCGTAACCATTCTCGGCACGTTTATCATGCTGGCGACCTACACGCTGTTCTATATCATGACCGTCTATTCCATGACTTACAGCACTGCCGCCGCGCCGGTAGGGCTTGGCTTGCCGCGCAATGAAATACTGTGGATGCTGATGATGGCGGTGATTGGTTTCGGCGTGATGGTGCCCGTCGCCGGCCTGCTGGCGGACGCATTTGGCCGTCGGAAAAGCATGGTCATCATTACCACGCTCATCATTCTCTTCGCGTTGTTCGCCTTTACCCCGCTGCTGGGTTCAGGCAATCCAGCGCTGGTATTCGTATTCCTGTTGTTAGGCCTGAGCCTGATGGGACTGACCTTCGGCCCAATGGGAGCGCTGCTGCCGGAGCTATTTCCGACGGAAGTGCGCTATACCGGCGCATCGTTTTCCTACAATGTGTCATCAATTCTGGGCGCTTCCGTCGCGCCATATATTGCCGCATGGCTGCAAAGCCACTACGGGCTGGCGGCGGTAGGGGTTTACCTGGCGTCAATGGCGGCGCTGACGCTGATTGCACTGCTGTTAACCCATGAGACGCGTCATCAGGCGTTGTAATAGGACGCCGGATGGCGTCATCCGGCGCTACGTTTCACGTTACTGCTTCATCTGCGTTAAAATCGTCCGGCACTGATTGGCTTCGCCTTCAGAGGGCGAAATTAGCGCCAATAGCGCGGCGGCGGGCGTTACCAACGTCGCCAGCGCTGCTGCAACCGCGCCGCGCGCAATCAGCGGGCCGGGCTTGACGCCCGCCTGCGGATTTTTAAATGTCCCGCGCACGTAAAGCGGCGATCGCAGCGTAATAATACGAATCCCCTTACTTTCCGGATCAATGGTTAAATCGAGCTGTTCAGAGGCGAAGCTCGCCGTACCGGTCACGTTAATCAGCGCATTTTCTGTATCAAAAGCAAAAATTTGCGGTCGCGCCACGCCGTTCGCAATATTGAGATTCGCCGCCGCGCAGTTAACCCGCACTTCGTCATCGCCAAAAATCTGCCCGACAATATAGTTGCCGACGTTCAGTCCCACGATTTCCATCAGGTTGCGGCTAATCAATCCATCATTCATCAATAATTTCAGATTGCCGTTACTGTTGCCAAGCAGCGCGGCGACCGAGTTGCCCGTCCCGCGAATATCCGCATCGCCGTTCAGCTCGCCCAGCGTTTTCTGCATCAGCTCCACATCCGGCATCAGTTCTTTAAGCTTCAGCCGACGCGCCTGTATATCCGCCCGCCCCTGCATTGGCTTTTTATCCCCTTCCAGATGGATGTTGGAGACAATACTGCCGCCTGCCAGACCAAACTTCAGCGGCTGTAGACGTAAGTCGGCGTTTTTCAGGATGATATGGGTCGAAAGATCGCTAATCGGTAGACTGCCGCCATGCTCAATACGTCGGCCTTTAAACCGGACATCGGCGTCCATAACGTCCCATTTGTCGGTTTCAAAGCGATCGTAAGGCAACACTTTATCCGCCGGCTGAACATTCTTCTCGCCTTTGCGCTGTTCAGACCGTTTCGACTGCTCAGCGTCTTTCCCGGAATCCACGCCAATCAGCGGCCCAAGATCGGCCAGTCGTAACTGGCGCGATTCGACATCGCCTTCCAGTTTAGGGCGCGGTTTACCGGTGGTATAAGTGAGGGAGCCGTGGATATCACTGTCGCCAATGCGCCCGTTAAAACCGCGATAATCAAATACCGATGACTTTTCGGCGTCAATTTTCGCCACCAATCGCCCATCGGTCTCAAACGGCGGCGTATCCGGCAGCAGCACGCCGGTTAAATCATATAAATCGCCCAGTGAATCGCCAGAGAATTTAAGCCGCAGATCGACGCCGCCCATTTTCATCGGCTCGTTCACCACGCCGCTAAAAGCCACCCGCGTGTTGCCAGAGCGGAAATCGGCCTGCACAGGAAAAGGCGTACTTTCGCTGCGTAGCGCCAGCATACCGCCTATTTTGCCCGTACCGGTCAACGGTTCCCCGTTATAACGCCCCTGCGCCTTTAGGCCGAAGACATAGTCGCCCACGCTGGATTTGTCTGCTTTGCCTTTCGTTCCCGTCACTTCGCTGAACGGCAACGGTTTGCCTAACGGATCGATCAGAATAGTGATATCCGCCTTGCTGACCTTATCATCGATCGCGATTCGCCCCTGGTCGAAGAGAATATTATCCAGCCGGAAGGACCAGGCGGAAGGTTTAGCATTGGGGTCCGTATTCTTGTCTTGCGCGAGGTTAAAGGTCCAGTTATTGGTTTTCTCGGACAGACGAATAAGACGCGCGTCGGGTTTCACCAGTTTGATCCACGGCAGCCAGACGGTTTTGGTCAGGAGCGCCAGCGGAGCAAGCGTCGCCTCAACGCGTGGCAGATGTACCATCGTGACTTCCGGAATATCCGGCGGATTGCCGAGAATGACGTCTTCCGCGTGAACATGCGGCCACGGTACCCAGCTTCGCCAGCCGGTCTCCTGTTTTTGGCGTTCCCACACCACGCCTAAATCGCCGCGAATAGCGAAAGGCCGGTTCAATTCAGTAGAGACTTTCTGGTTGATGGTCGGTTTGAGGCGGTTCCAGTCAAATGTTGCGATCAACAAAATCACTATGGCGATCAACAACAAGAAAGTCCCTGTGATGGCGGCGGTTATTTTGCCTGCTTTAGTCATGTGTTATTTCCTCACTTCTTCCCTTGCCTGTCCTAAAGATAGTTCAGCCAGACGAAAAAGGAGGATGACCGCGCCTCGTAATACCACGTATTACGGGAACAGTCTGGCATTACAGGGTCAGAATCACCTCTTCGAGCGATATCAGCGGCACGGGTCGAGAAAGAAAATAGCCCTGGGCGGCAAAGGCGGGCGAACGCTGCACATCACGCCACTCTTCCAGCGTCTCCACGCCCTCGACAATAACGCCGCGGCAGTAGCGGTTCATCAGTTGCAGCAGCAGAGTGAACAGGTTGCGTCCCTCCGGGGACTGACGCAGCATGACGAACAGCTCGCGCGCCACTTTAATGTAGTCATAACGCACTTCGCTCAGCGCTGAAAAATTGGCCATACCGGTACCAAAATCATCCAGCCACAGCGGGCCGAACTCACACATTGAGGCGAAAGAGGAGTCTTTCGGCAAACGAATATGTTCCACCAGTTCGAAACGCAGCCAGGGTAAGCGCTCCATTGCTGCCAGAATGTCCGGCTGTCGTCGCATGGCAATCAGCGTAGGGCCGTCGACATTGACCGATGCCAATAAGTGATGGCGAGTGAAAAAATCCGCTTTTTGTTCAAGCTGATGAAGTTGTTCTTTCACTACGTCAATGCGGTGTCGAACCGCTAACTCCGCGAAATAACGATCCGGGGCAATACGTCTGGAAGGGTTATCAGGATGGGTGACGACAGTGAGAAGTTCAACCGCCATCAAACGGCCATCCGTCTGGTATATCGGCTGGTAAGTATAGGCACGCTCGCATTGCAGCCAATAGCGCCGTTCCTGCAAATTCTCTATACCTGCATCAGGAACGCGTAGCTGCTGGATAACCTGCTTTATCATCTCAGTTGTCCTGTTAATGGGAGTGTGACTGTCCGGACTCGTCAAAGGTTATCGGCGTTCAGGCAGAGAACTTTACCCTCGGTCCCTGGCAAAATAAAAACAGACCACGAAACTTGTCAAAAATACGCACTTGCTCAAAAAAATAATGGACCGATGTTTTAATATTATTGACCACTAAACATCCACAGCGCACACTAACGCTAATTTTTACAGATCAGGTTCACGACTATGTCTAAAAAGATTGCCGTGATTGGCGAATGCATGATTGAGCTGTCGCAGAAAGGCGCTGATGTTCAGCGCGGCTTCGGCGGCGACACGCTGAATACCTCCGTTTATATTGCCCGTCAGGTCGATTCTGCCGCTCTGGCCGTTCACTATGTGACGGCGCTGGGTACCGACAGTTTCAGCCAACAGATGCTGGAGGCGTGGCAGCATGAAAATGTGGATACCTCGCTAACGCAGCGGATGGAAAACCGCCTGCCAGGCCTCTATTACATCGAAACCGATGATACTGGCGAGCGTACCTTCTACTACTGGCGTAACGAAGCGGCAGCGAAATTCTGGCTGGAGAGCGAGCAGTCAGCGGCTATCTGCGAGACGCTGGCAACCTTCGATTATCTCTACCTGAGCGGCATTAGCCTCGCGATTTTAAGCCCGACCAGCCGTGATAAGCTGCTGTCTTTATTGCGTGAATGTCGGGCCAACGGCGGGAAAGTCATTTTTGATAATAACTATCGCCCGCGTTTATGGACAAGTCGCGAAGAAACGCAGCAGGTCTATCAAAAGATGCTGGAATGTACTGATATCGCCTTCCTGACACTGGACGATGAAGACGCGCTATGGGGCCAGCAACCGGTGGAAGAGGTCATTGCCCGCACCCATGCGGCAGGCGTACAGGAAGTGGTGGTAAAACGCGGGGCGGACTCTTGCCTGGTCTCGATTCAGGGCGAGGCGCTCATTGACGTTCCGGCAGTGAAACTGCCGAAAGAGAAAGTGATAGACACCACTGCCGCAGGCGACTCCTTCAGCGCCGGTTATCTGGCCGTTCGTTTGACGGGCGGCAGCGCGACGGATGCCGCGAAGCGCGGACACCTGACGGCCAGCACGGTGATTCAGTACCGTGGGGCCATTATTCCGCACGACGCGATGCCGCAGTAAGTCATTCGCTCTTGCCCGGTGGCACTGCGCTTACCGGGCCGGCAGGCGGCAGCTTACTGTGCCGCCGGTGTCTCCGTCACTTCCGGATGCGTCTCATCTGCTTCAACAGCGGCGGCAGTTGTCGGGACCATGATTTCATCCCACGTCGCCTTTAACGCCTTCATATTAAATTCCGGCTCGCCTTGCGGTTGCAGCAAAATTAATGCCATCTCCTGCGATAGCTGCTGACGTAGATTCTGATTGAGCATATCGACGGTCAGGCTGTTGAGGAAATTCTGACGCAGCTTCTGATACTGCTCCGGCGCGATATCCACCACCTGATTCTGCAGCGAGCGCATACGCTGTCCAGTCAAAATGTCAGTATCGGTACGCGCGTAGGTCGCGAACAGCTTTTGCAATTCGAGATTTTTCTGCGCCACCAGAGCAGTAAACTCCTCTTCCGACAAACCTTTATCGCGTACTTTCGCCAGTTCATTCGCCACCAGGCTCAAATTGGTATTGAGCTTATCATTAGGTGATTCAATGTTGATGGCGCACTGCGCGCGCAGGAACAGAACCCGGCAGTCAAACCCCAGACCAATATCTTTCGCGTTATTTTTAGTAAGCTCTTGCTGGATATGCCAGAACAGCGCTTCGCGCGCCAGATCCGCCTGCCAGTAGCGCAACAGCGCCGCCGACTCGCGAATCGGTTGCCACGGCGTATCCCACATAATGGAGAGACGATCCTGGCGCACCGCATCGGTCATAATGCTCACTGATTCCGCCCGCAGCGGCGAAAGCGTCGGCACCGGGGCGGGCGTTTCGCGTTTACCTTTCAGCGTACCGAACGTTTTATTGATCTGCTCGGCGACGGAGCGCGCATCAATGTTGCCGACAACAATCAGCGTCATGGCATCCGGGGTGTACCATTTTTCATAGAAAGCCTGAATTTTGGCTGCGTCTACCGGCTGCTTTAACGGTTCCGCGGGATCGTGCCCCAATAACGCCGACCCTTTCAGCCGATAACGCCACCAGCCCTCTTTAGTATCTGCTGGCCACGTCGCAACCATATCTTCGCTGCTTAACGCATGATTCACCGTCTCTGGCGTAATGGTTAATTTACCGGAGACGTTAGCCAGATAGGTCAGCGCTTCTTTCAGCAGATCGTTACGGTTATTGGGTAAACTGAGGTTATAGAGCGTGGAATCATAAGAAACAATAACGGGCGGCATGGGACGTTTCGGATCAAACCCTTGCTGCCATAAAGAACGTGCCTGTGCGGCATCCAGACCACCGCTTTGCGTCAGCGCGATACGGGGAATCGCATGGCTGAACCCGCTCTGTTGCGTACTTTCGGTGAGCGAACCGGTATTAACCTGGAGACGAACTTCAATACGATCGCTGGGGCGCTGAGGCGTAGCCAACACTTGCCACTGTAACCCATTAGCCAGCGTCCCCTGTTGCCATGCCGGATCGGGCTGGAGCGCATCTGCCTGCACATAGCCGGCAGAGGCCAACATCAACAGACTGCCCGCTAAGAGTCGAATTTTTGTGCCCTGCATGTGAACCCCTGATCAACAATCCTGGTAATAAAAAGACAGCCCCGGCAGGGATGCCTGAATATGACGTAAAAACACTTCGTGTTAGACCGCGAGAACCTAAAAATGTCACGGAAGAAGTGAAATAATCCCTAAGCATCATGCTGTATGCTTTGGGCGCAGGGGTCAATTATGCGCAAACACCCGCAGTCCTGGAAGGGACTACGGGCATAAGTGGCGAGATTAGGAGGAAATTTCGTGCGTTTTGCCATCCGGCGCACGATTATTAAGCACATCGTCCAGCTTTTGGTGATCTAACTCTTTCACCCATTTGGCAACCACCACCGTCGCCACGCCGTTACCCACCAGGTTAGTCAGCGCGCGCGCTTCGGACATAAAGCGGTCGATACCGAGGATTAACGCCAGTCCCGCAACCGGTAAATGGCCTACGGCGGAGATAGTGGCCGCCAGCACAATAAAGCCGCTTCCGGTCACGCCCGCGGCGCCTTTTGACGATAGCAGCAGCACGACCAGCAGCGTTATCTGGTGGAAGATATCCATATGGCTGTTGGTCGCCTGGGCGATAAACACCGCCGCCATCGTCAGGTAGATAGAGGTGCCATCGAGGTTGAACGAATACCCCGTCGGGATCACCAGCCCTACCACCGACTTACGGCACCCCAGTTTTTCCATCTTATCGAGCATACGCGGCAACGCTGACTCGGAAGAGGAGGTGCCGAGCACAATGAGTAATTCTTCCCGGATATAGCGAATAAATTTAAAAATGCTAAAGCCCGTTACCCGTGCAATCGTCCCCAGCACCACCACCACGAAGAGAATACAGGTGATATAGAAGCAGATAATGAGCTGCCCCAGTTGCACCAGAGAACCGACGCCGTATTTACCGATGGTGAAGGCCATCGCGCCGAATGCGCCAATCGGCGCCAGGCGCATGATCATATTGATGATGCCGAAAATGACCTGCGAAAAACTCTCAATCACATTGAAAATGAGCTGGCCTTTGCTGCCCAAACGGTGCAGCGCAAAACCAAACAACACCGCAAACAGTAAGACCTGCAGAATGTTGCCGCTGGCAAACGCGCCGATCACACTGCCCGGTATAACATCCATCAGGAAGGCAATAATGCCCTGCTCCTTGGCTTGTGCGGCATAAACGGCCACCGCCTGCGCATCCAGCGTTGCCGGATCGACGTTCATCCCGGCGCCAGGCTGCACAACGTTGACGATGATAAGACCGATAATCAGCGCAATCGTACTGACAATTTCAAAGTAAAGCAGCGCGACCGCGCCGGTACGCCCCACCGCCTTCATGCTTTCCATGCCTGCGATGCCCGTCACGACAGTACAGAAAATGACAGGAGCGATGATCATCTTAATGAGCTTAACGAACGCGTCGCCAAGCGGTTTCATTTGTGCGCCCAGTTCAGGATAGTAATGGCCAAGGAGAATACCAATGGCGATTGCTGTCAGGACCTGAAAATAAAGACTTTTGAACAGAGAGGTTTTCATAGGGTGTCCTTGAAGTAAAAACCACAGGTCTTGTAAGGTTATGAGTAACCTGCGGCCTTAAAATAACACCCACACAACATGACAGAAATGCGCCAGGATCATAATTGAAACAAAAATGTTAAAAAGTTTGAGCTGACTCGCACAAGCGCGACCTTTTTTAACTTTTGTAATCAGGATTTTCGTGCGACAGATACCGTTCTTCAAAGATATCCGCGGGAACGGGCCGAGCAAACAGGAAGCCTTGCGCGACGTTGACTCCCGCCTGTTCCAGCCACGCGCGTTGCGCCTCGTTCTCCACGCCCTCGGCAATCAATTGTAAATTAAGACTGCGGGCCATCAGGATAATCGCCGTCACCATACTGTGATCATCCGGTAACCCATCGACAAACATTTTATCAATTTTAAGGATATCGACCGGTAGCGACTTCATATGCTGTAACTGGCGCAGCCCCGCGTAACCCATGCCAAAATCATCCAGTGCGATACGCACGCCAGCATTACGTAACGGACGTAAGATAGCGACGGCAGCGTGCGGATCGTCGATACGGCGGCTTTCAGTGACCTCAAGAATCAGCGTACCTGGTTGAATACGATAGCGGTTTAACAATTCCAGCAGCTCCGACACCATGCCAGGGTGCATGAGCTGTAACGCGGAAAGATTGACGGAGAGCGGCAATGTCACGCCGCGCTCCTGCCAGGCGGCAAGCTGGCGACAGGACTCTTCCAGCACCCAATGGCCCACCGTGACCATCAGGCCGCAGGATTCAATGCGCTCAATCAGCCCATCTGGTAATTCCCAGCTACCGTCCGGCTGTTGCATACGTAACAAGGCTTCGGCGCTTAATACGTTGCCGCTGCGCATCTCGACCTGCGGCTGCAGCCAAATGGCAAACTGATGGTTATCCAGCGCGGTAAGGATATCGCTCTCTTCGGTAAGGCGCTGTTGAGCGGCCTCCATCTGTGCCGGGTCAAAGAACTGGATCTGATTTTTACCTTTTCGGCGCGCGGTAAACGCGGCGGAGACGGCGCGACCATAGAGCTCTTCGGCGGTCAGATCACCATAATACATCGCAATGCCAATACTGCAGCTTGGGCGCAGTTGAATACCCTGGATGGGCAGTCGTTCATTAATGATAGTGAGTATTTGCTGACCTAATGTGATGGCGTGCCACGGCTCTTTAACGCCGTGGGCGATAATGGCAAAGTCATACCCGCTGACCTGCGTAAGCACCATGCGCGGCGCCAGCACCGACTTCAGCTTCTCAACCAACGTCAGTAATAGAATCTCCCGCTGCGTTTCTTGCAGCACGCCTGCCGTGTCACGCAACGTTTCGCACGTCACGATAATAAGCGCGGTGGTCTGTTGGCGGGTGATAACCTGTTCCAGCAGCGCCATTAAAAAGGCTTTATTGGGCAGCTCGGAAACCGGAAAACGCATCGCGTTGTCCGTTTGCTCCTCGCGTTGACGCTGCATAAGCTGCTGGTTGAGGTTATAGCTGCGCACCAGCATCCCAATTTCATCATCCTGATGCAGACGCGGCAACGCCAGTTGATGTCCGATCAGCTCCTGCTGCGGGATGTCGTTCAGCTCGCGGGCGATTTTGCGCAGCGGATGCACAATCAGGCGGTTTACGCACCAGGCGATGGCCACCGTCAGGATCAGCGATAAAAGTAAGTAAATGGTCACTAACGTAGAGAGCGCGCTCATGACGAATTTGTACATACGGTACGAATCCGCCTGCAATACAAGGTAGGCCAGCGGTTGCGGATTGGCGGGACGCTCCAGCGAATAAACCGGCAAAGAAATTTGTACCGGCAGTTCGAAGAGACGCGTCACCATAACCGGGACGGGGCGTTCAGGAATGAAGCGCTTACGCAACGCCTGGAACTGATTCGGCAATACCACATCGGCGCGACTCACCACGCCCGCAGGTTTAATACTTTGCAGAATGGTTTCCGCGCCGGGGAGATCCGCTTTTAAAATCGCGGAAGAAAGAGGTTCCCGAACAGATCGCGCGATGCTTTCCAGTTGCGTAGCCGTGTTGTAGCGGTTCTGCTGTACCAGATGGAACAACAAAACGGTGCAAAAGACAAAAACAAACACCATGACAACGGCCGCAACCATTGCCATCTGTTTAATTGTTAACGAGCGGCTGACGCGCAAATTGACTCTCCCTGGATATCCCGGACTGCCGCCTGAGTATACCCGATTGCTGCGGCATTAAGAGAGGCTGTATCTGAAAAGGACTTTTCTGAATAACGGTTAATGATAGCGTCTGATGGCGCTGCGCTTCTCAGGCCTACGATGCCTGTCAATTCGTAGGCCTGACGCAATGATTACCAGTCAGCGTAAGGCACCAGAGGCTGCGGCGGTAAATCCATATCCCCCTGCCAGCCCGCCGCGGAATAACGGACATACAGCAGCAGATGACTGGGGGTATAGTCTTTCGCCTGCTGAATATCGACAGCCGTACCCACAAACCAGTTGGCAATGACCCGGCGTTCAATGAGCGCCCGTGCGGTATAGCCAAATCCCTGGCTGCTACCGCCGCCGTTGGTCTGGTCACGCGCATCCTCCTGATAATCCGCCGGGATCAAATTCATCAGCGGATAACGCGGCATGGTACGGTTGCGGGAGTGCGACCAGGATACCGAGCCGCCTAGCTCCCACGACCAGTTTTCCGTACGCTGCCGCCACATCACCGGCACCGCAAACGACAGGTATTCCTGCGGGCTATAATAACCGCCCTGACCCAGTGAATAACCGCTCAAATCCTTGTCGTAATGCCAGATCATGTTATTCAGCCCGACGGTAACGCGGCGGTTATTCTCGTTAATCACCTTATAGTAATAACCGGTCATCCAGCGCACGCGCCAGTTATCTTCCACATTTTTACCGCTCAACTGGTCGCCGCTGAGCGACGCCCAGACACCGTTTGCTTCGCCTTTATCATAGCTGAGACTGACGCCGCCGCCGTTGGCCCGCACGCCGCCCCATTTGGTGCCGGTATTGCTGCTGGCGTCCTTTTGCCCGCCAAACGCCAGCAGCGAACTGGAGATCGGGCGACGATGCGCATTCAGGGTATAACCCAACGGCCCGATATCGTCGCTATAGCTGACGCCGCCGACCACATCAACGACATTAAAGCCCATCGGCGTCGTGCCGATATCCCAGCGCCAGTTCTCATTCTGCCAGCCGACCGCCACGCTCGCGCCCGTATCGGCCTGGCTACGATGTCCGCTGCATTTCTCCAGCGTACAGGTACCCCAGTTATTATCGTATTTTCCATCCGCATCCGTAGAGAAGCGGCCAACATCCATATTCACCATATCAGTACGAAAGAACGCCCGTCCGTCCGACCAGGGCGCATCCACCTGAAGCATCGTGGTATGCGCCTTCAGATCGGAGTAGCCGCCAGTCCCGCTCGACCCCCAATAATCGTGCGCCAACGTGACATTGAGATCCTGCTGACGGTACAACTTCGCCGCATCGCTACGCACGCCGCGTTTTAGCCAGTCATCTTTTTCATCATTGCGCGTCAGGCGGGTAAAGGTATCGTTATCCTGGGGACGAACCGGCGTAATCGCCGCGGCGACCATTGCGTCTTTGTAGGTCTCCAGCGCCCGCTGCGGCTCGCCCGTTTGCGCCTGAAAAGCGGCGGCGTCACGTAATACCATCGCGCTTTCCATTGATGGCGGCTGTGCTTTTGCCTGCGGCGTAATGCGGTTAAAGGTCCGCGCCGCCGCCGTAATATCGCCAAGCTGGAGCTGCGCCTGCGCGACACGGCGCTGCATGTTAATAGAGGTGATTTGCGACGCAGGCAGCGCCGCCAGTTGAGCGCGCGCCGCGGCGTTATCGCCCTGTGCGATGTCGATTTCCACCCGCCCCAGCATGGCATCGACATTACCCGGTTCCCGCGCCAGAACGGCGTCATAAGCGGCGCGGGCCGCCGCATTATCGCCACGCTGCTGCGCCCAGTCCGCCAACGTTAACTCAATGCGCGTAGAGGGAGGCTGCTGACGTAACAACGCTTCCGCTTCGCGTTCTTTGCCGCTATCGCGCAAGCGGTTAGCGCTTTCCAGCACCTGGTTACTTTGCAATCGGCCCGCCAGTTCCTGAATATTGCTGTTCCACTGGCTGGTCGGCAGGGTATTGAGATGCGCCAGCGCCGCCCGGTCCCGATCGCTGCCGGAAAGATAAAGCCCATAAGCATAGACCTGTTCCGGATCGTTTGGCTTCTGCTGCGCCAGAGAGCGCATTTGCGCATCGGCCTGGGCGTGCTGCCCGGCCTGCCACAGATCGCGTGACAGTCGGTACGTCACCCACACGCTCCCCGGATCTAATGCCAGCCGACGACGGTGCAGTTCTGCGGCCTGCGCCCATTTGCCCTCGCTTTCCAGCGTTTCCGCCTGCTGCGCCAGACGGTCATTTTCCAGACTGCGTTCGATATCGTCGATACTGCGCCGCTGGCTGGCGGAAAGAGAAGCGATAAACGCGGCGGCTTTTTGCGGCGACTGCTGGCGATAAAGATTCGCCAGCCCGCGTACAGCATTGGTATTACCGCTATCCATACGCAGCGTCTGCTGATAATAACGTTCGGCGGCGGCATTATCTTTGCGCGCCATCGCCACATCCCCCAGCCCCAGCACCGCGTAGCTGTCGGTGTTATCCACTGCTCGCGCCTGCTGATAGAAACGCTCCGCCTGGGCCAGATTATTCGCTTTTAAGGCCGCGTCGCCCTGCTGAATTAACAGCCAGTAGCGATTGACCTTCAGCAGACTCTCCCACTTATCGCGGCTGCTGCTGTGCGGCGCCATCGCCAGCGCTTTTTCAAACTGCGCGACGGCGCGGGCGCGATCGCCACGCTGTGAGTATGCCTGCCCAAGCGCGCCGACCGCCTCGCTGTCGTCCTGCCGGGCGCTCACCGCCTGCTGCAATTGCGCAATAGCGTTGCCGCCTTCTCCGGCATTAACCGCCGCGATGCCCTGCGAGCGCGCGCGAAACGCCGGATCGGCTAACTGTTTTTGCTGCTCGCTAAGCTGGGCGCGGGCGGCAGACACGCTATCGCCTTCGCTAAACTGCGTCAGATAGTCTTGCAACGCTTTTACGCTGGCGTCGCTCACCGGGAGATCTTTTATCTGCTGGTACCAGATGGCGGAGGCCGCGCTGCGTCCCGTACTGGATTTCGCCATCTGTTTTAGCACCGCAAATCCCTCATCGCGCCGCCCGCTGGCGAACAACAGTTGCGCCAGCGCATTTTGCAGAGCGTTATTACCCGGACTGACGGCATTGATTTTCTGTAGCTGGTTAATCGCTTCGTGACGGTGGGCGGGCAATTTCGCCACGGTCGTCCAGTATTCGACCGCCAGTTCGCCCTCCGGCGGATAACCTTTAAACAGCTTGTCGTAGCTGGCGATCGCTTGTTCAGTATGGCCGGTCGTCGCCAGTAAACGCGCCTCCTGCAAAGACTGACGTCCTTGCGGCGTGGAGAGCAGCATCGCGGTGCGGGAAGATTGATACGCCGTCGACTCCGGCGCCAGTTGCGCCAGCCGGTCAAGTAGCTTCTGCGCCCCATCGCTATCCCCCTGGCGCAACAGATAGCGGAAACGGGCGGCGATAACCTGTGGATCATTGGGGTCGATCAGCTCCAGGCGATAGAGCGACTGACGGACTAAGTCCTCACGGTGCGTGGCCTCGCCCAGCCGAACCTGCTCCAGCAACTGTTGCTGCGCGGAGGTCGCTGCGCCGGCAAGCGGTGTTAGCGCCATACCAAGCGATAAACCCAACAATGCCCGAGAAACGCCCCTTTTGCCAGGTAAGGCATTTCGACCGCCAGCCGGCAAAAAAGCGTGCATGAGACTTAACGTGAACTTACGCATTCCTGGCCCCAGTCAGGTAATAATTCACCTTTGACGGTGAAGCGAAAACGGTGCTGATCCCAGCCTTGTCCAAAGAGAGTCAGCACATAGTTGTAATAGGCATCGCTGCCAGGAAAATGGTCTGCGACCCGCTGTCGCTGCACGGCTTGGGCGTCGCGATTTTGCAGGAAAGGCAGTAAGGCGGCGGAAAACCCGACCGGCCCCGTCCCTTGCGCGTTCCCGCTGACGACATCCACTTTCTCCGGTGGAACGCCGTTTTTCATCGTTAACGTCGCCATCGGTTTAAATCGCGCCAGTAAACGCGCTTTTTGCGGATCGCCATCATGCATCATTCCCGCCCATAAATAGACGCGAATCGCATCGTAGCTACTGATCAGCGTCTTTTCCGCTTTCAACTGCCAGCCTTGCTTGCTTTCATAACGCACCCAGTCCGGCGAGAAACCTTTCGGCGCGGTTTCCAGCAAAAGCCGCAAATTGGTTTCCCGTAACGTCGACCACGGCGCGCCAAAACGGCTAAAGTATTGCGCCAACTGCGGCGGCAGATAGCTTGGGTTAAAACGCCAGCTATTCGCCTCGGCAAAGCCGATTTTGCCAGGTAGCAGCATTGAGCCCAGCCCCGGCACATTCACGACCTCTTCGCGGGCGATGCGTTTTAGCAACGCCGTGCCCACCTCGGTATAACGCGTCTCTTTCCACAGACGACCGGCCTCCAGCAGCGACCATGCCATCCAGATATCGCCGTCGGACGCGGAGTTGCTGTCCAGCACCGACCAGGTGTCGGGATCTTTTTGTCCCCACAGCCAGGCGGGCAGATGTTCACGCAGCGATCCCTGCGCCAGATTGTTTTGCGTCCAGTTAAACAGTTGCGCGAACGCCGGTCGATCGTTCGCCGCCAGGGCAAAGAACATGGCGTAGCTTTGCCCTTCGGAGGTGGTAATTTTTCGCGCATCGCCCGGATCGATAACGCGTCCCTGCTGGCTAATGTAATCTTTCTTGAACTGTTCCCACGCAGGCCAGCTACAGGCCGCCTGCGCATTTATTGCCGTCAGCATGACGATCATCGTTATCCATCCGCGCAGCATAGTCATCATGCGTTACTCATGGTCAGGGTCGAGACGACGGCGACTGAGAATACGTAGCAGACGCCACAATACCCACGCCAGTAATACCACACTGAGGGCCGCCAGTACCGCCAGCAGCACCGGGTGATTCGCCAGCGCATACCACAGCCGCTCAAACCACGGCAGATGTCCGACGTAATAGATATCGCCAACGCGCAGACTGTGAACGCCGGACTCGCGGATCACCGCCACGGAACCAAACATCGCGGCACGTTTACCGCTGTCGTTCACAGCGTCGTTCAGTAGCTGGTAGCCGCGCGGGCTGTCAGCCAGCAGAGCAATCACGCTGCGCTGATCATTAAACGGCGACTGGAAGCCCACCACCGCCGCCATCGGGCCGCTGGCGGTGACGGTGGACTGCGCATCCGCCGCGCGATCGGCCTCATCCGGCATAATCGACGGGAAAGCGGTCTGCCGCATCGGGGTTTTTACCCAGCTTTGTGTCGCCTGCACCAACAGATCGATACGCTTATCGTCTTTTAGCTTGCCAGGAATAGCGCCAATAATCAGCAGATCGGCGTCTTTGTCGGCTATCTGAGCGCTATCATCGGTGATTGCCAGATTAATTGCCGGGAAACCGGTCTGCCCGCCAATGGCGCCGACCGTATTCAGCAGCGTTTCCATTTGCGCTTCGGTTGGGGTCTTCGGCATCACCGCCAGCGTGTCAGACAGGTCGGCCATCCGGCTGAACGGGAAACCCGCATTGGCGAACGCGCGTAAATCCGGCATCGCGATAAAGTGGTAATATTTCGAAAAATCGATAGTGGAGTCATCCCCTATCACCACATGATTCGGTACCGGCTGGAAGGTAATACAGTTGTCCACCGACCCGCCCGGCATCGGATTCATGTACCGGAAGTCAAAACGTAGTTGGTTCATCGCCCCCAGTTTGAGCGCCGGAATAGACACATCCGTTTTACCATCCAGCAGTCCCTGAAGTACCGGCAAGCGCAACAGGAGTCGATTAGTTTCCTGCGTGCTATTAAGGCTAAAGGCTTGCAGGAACTGGTTATTCAGACTGATATCCAGCCGTGAACTGTCTTTGGTCGGCGGCGAGGTATAACGGTAGTTGAGATCCATATCAATACCGTTGCTACGCAGCAAATAGAGGTCCGGCGGCAGATTCAAAGAAACGTTGATGGGCGCCGGCTCCAGCCCACTCGACTGGAGCTGCTCTTCATAGGTTTTCAGCTCGCCAAAAGTGACCGGGCGATCGGTACGCACCCAGTTCGGCGCATCATACGGTTTGCGCGCCAGCAGCGGTTTTACATCGTTGACCACCACGCTGGAACCACGGAAGAGAATATTCCCTTGCGCGATACCTTTTGCCGCTTGCAACAGGTCTTTATCATCACGGCCAAACACGACCAGCAACTTCACATACGGATTATCCGGATGGCTCATCATCTCGATAACCGGCGCGTTAACCGCAGGATGATCGCGCAGGAAATCGGGGCGTCGATCGTTGGTGGCGAACACGATCGCATTGCGATCCGGCAGGTGATTATACAACACCGGGAAGCGCTGACCGCGCCAGCCCGCCCGCGAGCCAAACCAGGACGCGACAATAGAAGCCGCCTGCTGCTGCGCCAGATCAGGCATATCAGCAAACACTATCGGCAACGTCACCGGACGGTTATCCCGCGGATCAAAAAACGGCACCGGGAAGTGGGACAGATCGTTATTCACCGCCAGCATGTTATAGGTCAGATCCAGGACGCTATTTCGCCCGATGTCTAACCACAGAGTACTGCTGGCCGGGTTTTCACACACGTCGCGATAGTGGCCGACAAACTCCAGCCGCACCCGGTTAAAGTCGGTGATAAATAGCGGATTGATAGGTACCTGCGCCAGCGTCTTTTTCCCCAACTGCTCTTTTGTCACCGGCAATACGCCCATCAGTTCATCATTGAGATAAACCTTGAGCTGCGACTGAACCGGCAGGAGCGACGGCGAGGGCGTATATTCCAGATTCAACACCGCTTTCGACGCCACTTCATCGCTGCGCATACCAAATTCAATGCCGCCGTTAGGGTTAACGCCACGCAGCGCCATACTACCCGGCGGCGGCGCGATTTGCGCAAAGGTCAGCTTGACCTCGCGCGAAGGCGTGGTCTGCGCCACGACTGGCGCCTGAGTTGCGGGCGACTGCGCAGGCTCGGTGGGTTCAGCATTTATCAATGGCGGCGTAGCAGGCGCCGCCGCCGTAATGAAAGCAGGAAACGCGCTTAATCCTATTACCGCCGCACACATCCAGGACAATTTTCTTTTCATCGCATTATCATCATTGTTGAGCCTGAGCCATAACCCGATCCGACGGCTGTATCGCCGCTTGCCGCTCCGGGCGACGCGGAATAAACGATACAATCCAGGCAATTAACGCCGTCAACGATCGGAAAATTACTTTTACTGAAGGCGGCGCGAATTCCGCGAGGTGGCGATATCCGCGGAAGCCCAGCTTCAGAATATCCAGCAAGCTTTCCAGCGGTTTATCTTCCGGAAAGCTATCTTGCCAAAGCGCCCACGTATCGGCGCGCGCGAAGGTACACTGCACAAAATCAATATGTTGTTTGGTGGTGAGCGGCATCAGTTGCAGCCCGACCTCATTGCCCGTTACGCGCACCACCTGCGTTGGAAAGACATATTCCTGCTGCCCGCGTTTAAGCAACAGATTCACTTTCTGCCCTTCCAGCACCTGCGCCTGACCGTTGATCTTGATGCCTAACCCGCCGTCGGAGAAATCATGTACGGTACAGGAGAACAAATGTCCATCTTCGCGGGCGATGGCCCCCGGCATGGCAATTTCGACCCGATGCGCGCGTCTGACCTGTTTACTCTCTACCGAAACCGCAACCGCGCCGCCGAGAATGACCAGGTTGTAGAAGACCCACACCAGGCTAACGATGACGGTCAGCGTTTCATTTTCCGGCCCGTAATAGTATCGCCATACGCCCGCCGCCACGCCGAGCAGGTTAAGCAAGACAAGGAAGATATACGGACGCGAGATTACCCAGTCGACGTACTTCTCTTCCACCAGCCCGCCTTTCGCCGTGACGTTAAATTTCCCTTTGTGCGGATTGATCAACGCGACCAGAGTCGGCGGTGCGATATACCATGCCAGTACCGTTTCATAGATTTCACTCCAGAAAGAGTGACGATACTTGCCCTGAATCTTCGAGTTAGTCAGGCTGGCGTGGACCATGTGCGGTATCACAAATAGCGCAATCATCAACGCAGGCGCATAAATGATATAGGCGTGCAGCAGCAGAAAAGCCAGCGGCGCGGTCAGAAAGATCAGACGCGGAATGCCGGACAAGAAATGGAACATCGCGTTGAGGTAGCACAGCCGCTGCGCCAGTTTTAAGCCTTTACCAAACAGAGGGTTATCGAGGCGGAAAATTTGCACCATGCCCCGCGCCCAACGAATACGCTGCCCGATATGCGCCGACAGGCTTTCCGTCGCCAGCCCCGCCGCCTGCGGAATGCGCATATACGCTGAGGTATAACCTCGCCGGTGCAGCCGGAGCGAAGTATGCGCATCTTCCGTCACCGTCTCAACGGCGATACCGCCAATCTCATCCAGCGGCTTACGGCGAATCACCGCGCACGATCCGCAAAAGAAAGTGGCGTCCCACATATCGTTACCGTCCTGCACCAGTCCATAAAACAGCGTGCCTTCGTTAGGCGTTTTACGAAAACGTCCCAGGTTGCGCTCAAACGGGTCCGGGGAGAAGAAATGATGCGGCGTCTGCATCATCGCCAGCTGTTTTTCTTTCAGGAACCAGCCCATTGTCATTTGCAGAAACGAGCGTGTCGGCACATGGTCGCAATCGAAGATCGCCACAAACTCGCCTTTCGCGTGTTTTAGCGCATTGTTGATGTTGCCGGCTTTGGCGTGTTCATGCGTGGCGCGGGCAATGTAATGCACGCCGACATGCCGGGCAAACTGACGAAATGATTCGCGTCCGCCGTCATCAAGGATCCAGATATTCAGCTTGTCCTTCGGCCAGTCAATGCCAAGCGAAGCGTAAATGGTATTTTTGACCACGTTAAGGTCTTCGTTATAGGTCGGTACAAAAATATCCACCGTCGGCCACTGCGACATCTCTTTCGGCAACGGCACCGGTTGACGATTTAACGGCCACACCACCTGGAAGTACCCCAGCACCAGCACAATCCAGGCGTAGGTTTCCGCAAACAGTAGGATCAGCCCGCACACCAGACTGACCGGGTCGTCCCAATTTAGCGTCGAGGTATAGCGCCACCAGATATAACGACAGGAGACCGTTAGCGACAGCACGATGAGCATCAGCGCGGAAAAGCGTCCCGGCATACGTCGTACCAACAGCGCAACGCCCCACAGCAATAGCAGAAAGATAAATTGCGATAGCGGGTTAAATGGCTGCGTAATACAGATCAGCGCCAGTATCAGTGAAAAGGTCACGATAACGCCCAGAATAAAACGCCGGGCGCCGTTGCTAAGATGTCCCAGCTCTTTTTCCTTTTCCAGATGCGTTGTCTTTTGGCGCACCCGTTCCGGTAAGGTATCCATCCATTGATGGTAACGTCCACGAACGTCCTTCAGGCGCGCAAATGACCGCCAGCGCGGTTCATGACGTTCTTTAGTCGACGAGATCATCACCAGCCAGAGGGTCTGAATGAGGTAGCGGGCCGGGTCCAGCGGGCGCGGGCGGGCGGCGTTAATATGCGGGTAAAGCGCTTTATGCCCGTCGCGAATACGCTGCCAGCGCGGATGCTCAAGCGGAAACACTATCCACGCCAGAATCATCCACAGGCAGCCGAGCGCTGCGCTAAACGGCGACGCGCCGTGGCGGCGGTAACCCTGATAGCGCTCGCTCAAACGCGCGCTAACCGGCGGGATAAGCAGCCACCGGGAAAGGGCGCTCATCGCAGGCTCCCGGCGGACGTTTTGTCGCCCGCATCATGCAGCAGGCACCAGTTCGCCAGCGTTAACACCTCTTCGGCGGCTAACGAATCGCTGCGATATTCGCCTAACGGCTGTTTCGACGCCATGCACTCCGCCATCGCCTCATCGCGATGGATCACAATGGGCAGCAACCGGCGCTGGCTTTGCAGCCAGACCTGGTACAGATCGTCCTGTAACTGACTGCCAATGCGTAAGTCATTGATCAGAATATACGCTCCGGCAGGCAACGCCTGCTGATGAAGGCGAATATGGCAGTTAGCGTCAACCTGGGCTATCGCCAGCGTATGGTCGCAGAGGCTCACCAGCTGCCGTGTCAGCGGTGACGCGCCGTAGGGCAAGTCCAGTAAAATCCAGCTATAACGCCCGCTCGCTTTCAGCGCCTGGATAGCCGATCCGATCTCTCCCAGCGTCTCCTGCCAGGCCTGCGGATTTTCCCGCTCTTGCGCGGTGAGCTGTCCAAACGGCAGTAGATCAAGCTGTGAGGTATAACGTAATCCGGCATCGCGCCAGTCCTGGCCGTCCAGCAACGATCGCGCCCAACCGCCCTGATGGACGAAGTCGACGTTAAACGACATGCGCAGCAGGTTATCGGGGCTGGCGTCAATCACCAGGACATTTTCCCCTAAGATTTGTAACGCCCAGGCGAGTGCTGCGGTGAGAGATGTGGTTCCCACCCCGCCGCGCACGCCCTGCAGTCCCAGAATCGCCATTCATGGCTTCCTTAATGAATGTGGTTGCGCAAATTCAGCCAGGAGTGGCCATCTTTTAATCGCCGCCGCCAACTGTTCGCGTTGGGAAATATCGGTATAATCTATTTCGGGTAGTGAAAACGCCTGGCTTAATGCCAGAAAATCATTTTGAAAAGTGTAGCCCAACGTTGGATCGGACTGAGCGCCAGGTTCATTGTTATACATTCTGGTTGCTCCTTTTTAAATATTTCTCACTGGCAGCATTACGCCCCGTCGTCAATACGGGAGAACGCGCATTTTTCATCTTTCCGTGACTTCATTTATAATGTGTAAAAATGCAAAGCGCAGAGTTACAGGGCATCCTGCCGGACAAATTGATTCACATGCTAAATCTGATGCGTTTTAATTTCAATGTTAGGTTTATTTCTGTGCTTTCGCTAGTAAACTGATAAACAGTTAAAATAGTGACATGAGGGACACTGTGGACCCCGTATTTTCTCTCGGCATCTCATCATTATGGGATGAACTGCGCCATATGCCAACCGGCGGCGTCTGGTGGGTTAACGCCGATCGCCAGCAAGATGCCATCAGCCTGGTGAATCAAACGATTGCGTCACAAACGGAGAATGCAAATGTCGCCGTCATCGGCATGGAAGGCGATCCTGGCAAAGTAATCAAATTAGATGAATCTCACGGTCCGGAGAAAATCCGCTTATTTGCCATGCCGGATTCAGAAAAAGGGCTATACTCTTTGCCCCACGATTTGCTTTGTTCTGTTAACCCGACGCATTACTTTTTCATTCTTATTTGTGCAAATAACACGTGGCGGAATATAACGTCAAAAAGCCTGCATAAATGGCTGGAAAAAATGAATAAATGGACTCGTTTTCATCACTGTTCATTGTTGGTTATTAACCCTTGTAATAATAGCGATAAACAGTCCTCGTTGTTGATGGGCGAGTATCGCTCACTTTTCGGCCTCGCCAGTTTACGTTTTCAGGGCGACCAACATTTGTTCGATATTGCCTTCTGGTGTAACGAAAAAGGCGTCAGCGCCCGACAGCAGTTATTGCTGTGTCAGCAGGACGAACGCTGGATGCTATCCCATCAAGAGGAGACGGCAATTCAGCCGCGTAGCGACGAAAAACGCATTCTTAGCCACGTCGCCGTCCTTGAAGGCGCGCCGCCGCTCTCGGAACACTGGACGCTTTTCGACAATAACGAAGCGCTATTCAACGACGCGCGCACGGCGCAGGCCGCGACAATTATTTTTTCGCTTACACAGAACAACCAAATCGAGCCGCTTGCTCGTCGCATTCATACTTTGCGACGCCAGCGGGGAAGCGCGCTGAAAATTGTCGTGCGCGAAAATATCGCCAGTTTGCGCGCCACCGATGAGCGCCTGCTGCTGGGCTGCGGCGCGAATATGATCATTCCCTGGAACGCCCCGCTTTCACGCTGCCTGACGCTTATTGAAAGCGTGCAGGGGCAGCAGTTCAGCCGTTACGTACCGGAAGACATCACCACGCTACTGTCGATGACGCAGCCGTTGAAACTGCGCGGTTTTCAGCCGTGGGATACCTTCTGCGATGCCATCCATACGATGATGAGCAACACCCTGCTCCCCGCCGACGGGAAAGGCGTTCTGGTCGCGCTGCGCCCGGTGCCGGGCATTCGGGTTGAGCAGGCGTTAACATTATGTCGGCCAAACCGAACCGGCGACATTATGACCATCGGCGGCAACCGTCTGGTGCTGTTTTTATCATTCTGCCGTGTCAACGATCTGGATACCGCGTTAAACCATATTTTCCCTTTGCCGACGGGCGATATTTTCTCTAATCGTATGGTCTGGTTCGAAGATAAACAAATCAGCGCCGAGCTGGTGCAGATGCGCTTATTGTCGCCGGAACTGTGGGGAACGCCGCTACCGCTGGCAAAACGCGCCGACCCGGTAATAAATGCCGAACACGATGGCCGCATCTGGCGTCGTATTCCTGAACCCCTGCGATTGCTCGACGACACCGCGGAGCGTGCATCATGATGACCATCAGCGATATCGTGCAAATTATTCTTTTTTGCGCGCTGATTTTCTTTCCGCTGGGGTATCTGGCGCGTCATTCACTACGCCGTATCAGTGATACGACCCGGCTGCTATTTGCCAAACCTCGTTATGTAAAACCAGCCGGAACTCTGCGCCGCGCTACGAAAGTCAAGGCAGACAAAAAATGACTCAGCATACTCAAACTCCTTCAATGCCTTCTCCGCTCTGGCAATACTGGCGCGGTCTTTCCGGCTGGAACTTCTATTTTCTGGTCAAGTTTGGCCTGCTGTGGGCAGGCTATCTGAATTTTCATCCTTTACTGAATCTGGTATTCATGGCGTTTCTGCTCATGCCAATACCAAAGTATCGCCTTCACCGGTTGCGCCACTGGATTGCCATTCCCGTCGGCTTCGCGCTGTTCTGGCATGATACCTGGCTGCCCGGCCCGCAAAGCATTATGAGCCAGGGGACGCAGGTGGCGGAATTCAGCTCCGGTTATCTGCTCGATCTGATCGCCCGTTTTATTAACTGGCAAATGATCGGCGCCATCTTCGTACTGCTGGTTGCCTGGCTATTTTTATCACAGTGGATTCGGGTCACGGTGTTTGTGGTCGCCATCATGGTATGGCTGAATGTCCTGACATTAACCGGCCCGGTTTTTACGCTGTGGCCGGCAGGCCAGCCAACCGATACGGTGACGACGACTGGCGGTAATGCAGCCGCTACCGTCGCGACAGCGGGCGATAAGCCGGTCATCGGCGATATGCCTGCTCAAACCGCGCCGCCGACGACCGCGAATCTGAACGCCTGGTTGAACACCTTCTATGCCGCGGAAGAAAAGCGGAAAACGACGTTCCCGGCGCAGCTTCCGCCTGATGCGCAGCCGTTCGACCTATTGGTCATCAATATTTGTTCGCTCTCCTGGTCGGATGTCGAAGCGGCAGGCTTGATGTCACATCCGCTATGGTCGCACTTTGACATTTTGTTTAAACACTTTAATTCCGGTACGTCTTACAGCGGCCCGGCGGCCATTCGTCTGCTGCGCGCCAGCTGTGGTCAACCATCGCATACCCGACTTTATCAACCAGCCGATAACGAATGTTATCTGTTTGATAACCTGGCGAAGCTGGGTTTTACTCAGCATCTGATGATGGATCATAACGGAGAATTTGGCGGCTTCCTGAAAGAAGTTCGCGAAAACGGCGGTATGCAGAGCGAACTGATGAACCAGTCCGGCCTGCCAACCGCCCTGCTGTCATTCGACGGCTCGCCGGTATATGACGATCTGGCGGTCCTGAACCGCTGGTTGACAGGGGAAGAACGTGAAGCCAATTCCCGCTCCGCGACTTTCTTTAACCTGCTGCCGCTGCACGATGGCAACCACTTTCCCGGCGTCAGCAAAACGGCGGATTATAAAATCCGCGCGCAGAAACTGTTCGATGAACTGGACGCCTTCTTTACCGAACTGGAGAAATCCGGGCGTAAGGTGATGGTAGTCGTCGTACCGGAGCACGGCGGCGCGCTGAAGGGCGATAGAATGCAGATCTCAGGCCTGCGCGATATTCCCAGCCCCTCCATCACCAACGTCCCGGCGGGCGTGAAATTTTTTGGCATGAAAGCCCCGCATGAGGGCGCGCCGATTGATATTAATCAGCCGAGCAGCTACCTGGCGATTTCCGAACTGGTCGTACGCGCCGTGGACGGTAAGCTCTTTACTGAAGACAGTGTGAACTGGAACAAGCTGACCAGCAATCTGCCGCAAACCGCGCCGGTTTCAGAAAACGCTAATGCGGTGGTGATTCAGTATCAGGGTAAGCCCTACGTTCGTCTGAATGGCGGCGACTGGGTGCCTTACCCGCAGTAAACCGAAAAAGGCCGCAAGGTTTCCCCTGCGGCCTGGTTCGGGCGCATGTTGCCATTACGGCGGACAGACGCTCAAAACGCGTTACTTCCTGTCACGTAGCCAGTTGACGATCACACTGGCGATAATGCCAGCAATGATCGGCGCCGCCAGATCGTGCCAGAAGGCCACGCCCAACTGCGTAAGCGTCATATAGCCGCCTTGTTGCAATGGCAACCGTTCGCGGCTATCCTTGATGTGTTGAGGTTCAAGTTAGCCCCCGTCAGGTTGCCAGGTTTATACCAGTCAACGTGCGGGGGTTTTCTCTTTCCAGCAACCAATGCCGCCGGGAATCAAGCCCCCGCAACATTGCGCCTCACCGGGTAAACCCGGCTTGCTGCTGATATTACGGCAAAATCCCCGGCACGGCACGGCGCTAACGTGCAATCTGCGTGACGCTTCGCAGACGACTACTTTTATTTGCCAGAATACATTCAGCATTTCTGAGGCTGGCAGTCAGCCGCTCAATTCTGTAAATTATGCCTCCTCGCGGCCAGTCCCGGTGATACCGAAACCCTCGTTCAGCATCCTGCGTCTATGACATATTCGCCTGTTGCGCCAGAGGAATGGCTAAAAGCAGGTATTACCGACGAACTTATCCGTCTTTCAGCGGGACCTGAAGATCCCGACGATATTATTCATGACCTTGAACGCGCCAGCAGAAAAGCAGCATTCTGACGATTGCTCGGCGAACCGCTGTCACCGGTTTGCCGCATCGGGTATCAAGGCACTATAGCCTGGTTATAGGCAGCATTCTTTATGAGAGAGCTGCGTATATTTTGGGCAGGGGGCTCTATGCAGGACGACACATTACCATTAAATAACAGTAACGCTACGACCACACCGCTTTCAACGAGATTACCGTTTACAAAATATGATTTTGGCTGGGTGCTCTTGTGTATCGGTATGGCGATCGGCGCCGGTACCGTCTTAATGCCAGTGCAAATCGGTCTCAAGGGGATCTGGGTATTTATTACCGCTTTTATCATCGCCTATCCCGCTACCTATATTGTGCAGGATATTTATCTAAAAACGTTATCTGAAAGCGAAACCTGTGACGATTATACGGATATTATCAGTCACTATCTTGGCAAAAACTGGGGCGTTTTTCTCGGTGTAATCTATTTTCTTATGATTATCCACGGGGTGTTTATTTACTCCCTGTCGGTGGTGTTTGATAGCGCCTCCTATATCAAAACCTTCGGCCTTACTGAGGCCGATCTTTCGCAGTCTATTATCTATAAAGTCGCGATTTTCGCCGTGCTGGTGGCGATTGCCTCCGGCGGGGAAAAATTATTATTTAAAATTTCCGGCCCGATGGTGGTGGTGAAAGTCGGGATCATTCTGATATTCGGTTTCGCGATGATCCCACACTGGAATCTTGATAATATTTCCGCCTTTCCCGCCGCATCGGTTTTCTTTCGCGACGTACTGCTCACTATCCCATTTTGCTTCTTTTCTGCGGTCTTCATTCAGGTGCTAAACCCAATGAACATCGCCTATCGTAAGCGCGAGCCTGACCGTGTGCTGGCCACCCGGATGGCGATTCGCACGCATCGCATTAGCTATATTACGCTGATTGCCATTATTCTCTTTTTCTCGTTCTCGTTTACCTTTTCGATTAGCCATGAAGAGGCGGTATCAGCGTTCGAGCAGAATATTTCCGCCCTTGCACTGGCAGCTCAGGTAATCCCTGGCCATATCATCCACATTACCTCTACCATCCTCAATATTTTTGCCGTACTTACCGCGTTCTTTGGTATTTATTTAGGTTTTCACGAAGCGCTTAAAGGTATTGTGCTGAATGTATTGAGTCGTATTATGGATGTCAAAAACGTCAACCCACTGTTACTGACATCTGGAATCTGTGTCTTTATCGTGGTGACTCTGGTTATTTGGGTTTCGTTTCGCGTCTCAGTATTGGTCTTTTTCCAGTTAGGCAGTCCGCTTTATGGCATTGTCGCGTGTATTATTCCCTTTTTCCTGATTTATAAAGTAGCGCAACTGGAAAAATTACGCGGCCTGAAAACCTGGCTAATTCTGTTATATGGAATATTGTTGTGCCTGTCGCCGTTATTAAAATTGATTGAATAAGTCGTACCGGAGAGCCATGCCCGGTGGCGCTACGCTTACCAGGCCTACAGGTACGGTGTAGGCTTGATAAGGCGCAGCCGCCATCCGGCATAAAACGCAATTAACTCAGCGGTTTCTGCGGATTTTCATCCTGATCGACGGCAAAGCAGGCCACCAACTGGCCGTCGTACTCTTTAAGCTGCGGCTGTAACTGCGTACAGGGTCCGAAGCGACGGCTGCAGCGAGCGTTGAAGGCGCAGCCCGGCGGCGGGTTCAGCGGACTCGGCAACTCGCCGGTCAGCTTAATCCGCTCACGGCGATCGTCCGGATTCAGCCGCGGCGTGGCGGAGAGTAACGCCTGGGTATAGGGATGACGTGGATTGTTAAAAATCTGCTCTTTGGTCCCTTTCTCCACGCAGCGGCCTAAGTACATGACCATCACTTCATCGGCGATGTGTTCCACCACCGACAGGTCGTGCGAGATAAAGACATAAGACAGCCCCATATCCTGTTGCAAATCCATCATCAGGTTCAGCACCTGGGCGCGCACCGACACGTCGAGCGCGGAGACCGGTTCGTCGGCAATCACTACGTCCGGATCAAGCATCAGACCGCGGGCGATAGCGATACGCTGACGCTGGCCGCCGGAGAACATATGCGGATAGCGGTCGTAGTGCTCGGTTTTCAGCCCCACCTTCGCCATCATCGCCAGCGCTTTTTCACGACGCTGCGCTTTACTCAGGCTGGTATTGATCAACAACGGCTCTTCCAGAATTTGCCCCACTTTCTTGCGTGGGTTCAGGGAACCGTAGGGGTTCTGAAACACAATCTGAATTTTCTGCCGCCGCAGTTTCTGCGCGTGCGGATCGTGTTTGAGCAGATCCTGCCCCTGGTAATAAAGCTCGCCGCCGGTTGGCGTTTCAATCATCGTCAGCAGGCGGCCCAGTGTGGATTTTCCACAACCGGACTCCCCCACTACGGCCAGCGTTTTACCGCGTTCGAGATTAAACGACACGCCGTCCAGCGCTTTTACCAGCCGTTCCGGAGAAAAGATCCCCTTCTTCACCGGATAGTGTTTTTTCAGGTCGATAGCCCGCAACAGCGGCTGTTGCAAGGTGGCCTCATGCGTACTCATAGTGTGGGCCTCCCGGCATCATCAAGTGGGTAATGACATTTTGACTGACGTCCATCGTCCAGTTGGTTGAGAGCAGGTTCTTCCGCACGACATCTGTCCGTGGCGTAGGGGCAGCGCGGGTTAAGCAGACACCCCGTCGGTCGGTCATATTTCCCCGGCACCACGCCCGGCAGCGACGCCAGACGCGCTTTATCTTGCGCAAACTCCGGCAACGCGCGTAGCAGTGCCTGCGTGTAGGGATGACGCGGCGCGCGGAAAATATCCTGCGCAGCGCCAGTTTCGACGACCTGCCCGGCGTACATGACGATAATTTTGTGCGCCGCTTCCGCCACCAGCGCCAGGTCATGGGTAATCAGCACCAGCGCCATGTTCTCTTTTTGCTGCAACTCCAGCAGCAGCTCAATGATTTGCGCCTGAATGGTCACATCCAGCGCCGTGGTCGGTTCATCAGCAATTAACAGCTTTGGTCGACAGGCTATTGCCATCGCAATCATCACGCGCTGACTCATGCCGCCAGAAAGCTGGTGCGGATAGACATCCAGACGAGAGGCCGGATCGGGAATGCCCACCTGGTTCAACAGGTCAATCGCTCGCTGACGACGGGTTTTCTTGTTCCCGCCCTGATGTACCTTGATGGCTTCCATAATCTGAAAGCCAACGGTATAGCAAGGATTGAGGCTGGTCATCGGATCCTGGAAAATCATCGCCACTTCAGCGCCCACCAGGTTGCGACGTTCCTTCTCGGAAATGCGCTTCAGATCCTGTCCGTTAAAGAGCAGGTTTTCCGCCATCACGCGGCCTGGGTAATCGATAAGCCCCATAATCGCCAGCGAGCTGACGGATTTGCCGGAACCAGACTCGCCGACAATACCGACCACCTCACCCTGCTTCACGCTGTAGCTAATGCGGTCGACGGCTTTGAACGGTGTCCCTTCGTCGCCGAAGTGCACCGATAATTGATCTACATTTAATAACGCCATCTCGAACCTCTTACTGCTTCAGTTTGGGATCGAGCGCGTCACGCAGACCGTCACCCATCAGGTTAAATGCCAGTACCGTCAGCAGAATCGCCAGCCCCGGGAAGGTCACGACCCACCAGGCGCTTTGCGCGAACTGCAATACGTCAGAGAGCATGGTGCCCCACTCCGGCGTTGGCGGCTGTGCGCCCATGCCAAGAAAGCCGAGGGCGGCCATATCGAGAATGGCGTTAGAGAAACCGAGCGATGCCTGAACAATCAGCGGCGCAAGGCAGTTCGGGAAAATATTGACGAACATCTGACGCATTGCGCCTGCGCCCGCCACGCGGGAGGCAGTCACATAATCGCGGTTCACCTCTACCAGAACCGCCGCGCGGGTTAAGCGGACATAGTGCGGCAGCGCCACAAACGTCAACGCCAGCGCAGCGTTGCCGATGGAGGGGCCGAAGATCGCCACCAGCACCAGCGCCAGCAGCAGGCTCGGCAGGGCCAGCATAATATCGACCACGCGCATGATGATGTTATCGACCAGACCGCCGAAGTAGCCCGCGACCAGGCCGAGAATAATCCCCATTACCAGCGACAGGACGACCACCAGACAGCCGACCAGCAGTGACAAACGCGCGCCATACATCAGGCGCGAGAGGACATCGCGACCAACATCATCCGTTCCCAGAATATGCGCCCAACTGCCGCCTTCCTGCCAGACCGGCGGCGCCAGCAGCGCATCGCGGAACTGCTCTGCCGGGTTGTACGGCGCAATAAAGTTGGCAAACACCGCAATCAGGATCACGATGAGAACATACGCCAGCCCGACGACCGCGCCTTTGTTGCGTTTAAAATAGTGCCAGAACTCCCGCAATGGCGTCATGGGCGCCGGTGCGGCATTAACATTATTTTCAGTAACCTGTGACATGATGGCCCCTTACTTCTTATGCCGAATACGCGGGTTCACCACGCCGTACAGCAGGTCTACCAGCAGGTTGACGAGAATAATCATCGTCGCTACCAGTAACACGCCGCCCTGCACTACCGGATAATCGCGGCGTTGCAGCGCATCGATCAGCCAGCGCCCCAGACCGGGCCACGAGAAGATAGTTTCTGTCAGAATCGCGCCCGCCAGCAGCGTCCCGACCTGCAGGCCGATCACGGTAACGACTGGCAGCATGGCGTTACGCAGAGCATGGACGATAATGACGCGCATCCTGGTCAACCCTTTGGCGCGTGCGGTACGGATGTAATCCTCCCCCAGCACTTCCAGCATCGACGAACGGGTCATACGCACAATGACGGCCAGCGGGATTGTGCCGAGCACCATCGCAGGCAGGATCATATGCGCCAGCGCATCAATAAAGTTACCCTCTTCGCCCCAGATAGCGGTGTCGATCAGCATAAAGCCCGTCAACGGATTGGTATCATCAAGGAACACCATATCGCTCACGCGCCCGGAAACCGGCGTCAGGTTCCAGTGGACGGAGACCAGCATGATCAGCATCATGCCCCACCAGAAGATAGGCATAGAGTAACCGGTCAGCGCCAGGCCAACGGCAGTGTGATCGAAGATAGAACCGCGCTTCACTGCGGCCAGCACGCCCACCGGAATTCCCACGGCGACGGCAAAAATCATGGCGCAGACGCCAAGTTCCAGCGTCGCTTTAAAGCGAGGTACGAACTCGTCCCACACAGGGATTCGGCTTTTCAGCGAGATGCCTAAATCGCCATGCATCACCCCCCAGATATAATGGAGGTACTGCTGCCACATCGGTTTATCAAGACCGAGTTCAGCCAGCAGTTGAGCATGGCGCTCAGGGGAAATACCTCGCTCACCCGCCATGATCATCACCGGATCGCCGGGGATCATGTGGACAAAGGCAAAGGTGAGAAGGGTAATACCGATAAACGTCGGGATAACGAGTCCCAAACGTCGGAGAATGAACTGCAACATAACCCGAATTCTCTCTCATGACGCACGGCCTGGAACCGTGAGTCTGTATTGCTCACAAATCTTATCCCACGCAAACTGCATCGCGGATAAAGCATTACGCCGGATGGCGCTGCGCTTATCCGGCCTACACAACACCGGGGCGCAGCGCTCTTTTAATTATTCGACAGAGACGTTTTCGAAGTGATGTTTGCCTAATGGATCAACCACATAGCCTTTAACTTCTTTACGCACTGGCTCATAAACCGTGGAGTGAGCGATGATCAGCGCTGGCGCCTGGTCATGCATCACGACCTGGGCCTGTTTATAGAGTTCAATACGCTTGTTGTGGTCATCGGTCGCACGCGCAGGCTGAATCAGGTCTTCAAACGGCTTGTAGCACCATTTTGAATAGTTGGAGCCTTGCTGGGCGGCATCGCAGCTGAACAGCGTGGCGAAGAAGTTATCCGGATCACCATTATCGCCGGTCCAGCCCATCATCACCGTCTGGTGCTCGCCATCTTTAGCGCGCTTGAGGTATTCGCCCCATTCATAGGTGACAATTTTGGCCTGAACGCCAATCTTCGCCCAGTCCGCCTGGATCATTTCCGCCATACGACGCGCATTCGGGTTATAGGGACGCTGTACCGGCATCGCCCACAGATCGATGGTGAAGCCTTTTTCCAGACCGGCTTCTTTCAGCAGCGCCTTCGCTTTTTCCGGATCGTAGCCGTAGTCTTTAATATCGTCGTTGTAGCCCCACATTGTCGGCGGGATCAGGTTTTTCGCCGCAACGCCCGCGCCCTGATAAACGGCTTTGATGATGGCCTCTTTATTCACGGCATAGGTCAACGCCTGGCGAACTTTGACGTCATCCAGCGGTTTTTTCTGTACGTTATAGGAGAGATAACCCACGTTCAGACCGGCCTGCTCCATCAGGTTGATGTTTTTATCTTCTTTCATGCGCGCAATATCCGCCGGGTTCGGATACGGCATCACCTGACATTCGTTCTTCTGCAGTTTGGCGTAACGCACAGAGGCGTCAGGCGTGATGGAGAAGACCAGACGGTCAATCTGCGGCTTCGTGCCCCAGTAGCCGTCAAAGGCTTTGTAGAGAATGCGGGAATCTTTCTGATATTGCACCAGTTGGAACGGGCCAGTGCCGACCGGGTTCAGATCCACTTTTTCCGGCGTACCGGCTTTCAGCATGTTGTCAGCATATTCTTTGGAAAGAATAGAGGCGAAGTCCATGGCTAAATCGGCAAGGAACGGCGCTTCCGGACGCGTCAGCACAAACTGCACCGTGTGATCGTCTACCTTCTTCACTTCGCTAATCAGATCCGGCAGCCCCATGCCTTCAAAGTATTCATAGCTGCCGCCAGACACTTTATGGTACGGGTTCTGCTCGTTTTTCTGCCGGTCAAAAGAGAACACGACATCATCGGCGTTCAGCTCGCGCGTCGGTTTGAAATCCTTGCTGGATTGCCATTTCACCCCTTTACGTAGGTGGAACGTATAGGTTTTACCGTCTTCGCTGATATCCCACTTCTCAGCAAGACCCGGGATCACTTCCGTGGTGCCGGTTTTGAATTCAACCAGACGGTTATAGATAGGTACGGAGCTGGCATCATAGGTGGTGCCAGACGTAAAGAGCTGTGGGTTAAAGCCTTCCGGCGAGCCTTCTGAACAATAAACCAGGGTTTTGGCCTGCACGCTGGCTGCAACGGTCATGGCCACCAGGCTCAAACCAAGCTTCAGCATCCCTGACTTCTTCAAGGAAATACTCATTCTTCTGCTCCAATAATTGTGATGTATGTTGTTTTGCCCTTTGCAAAGGCTTTTACCGCCCGGCCTTTTTTGTTTTTTACCTGGTCAGGTCAGTAGTGAGAGGTGGGGATTCCGTTCGCATAATCGACTGAGTTGCAGTGCGGATTCTCCATAAAATGCCCCTCATTCCCTACAATCTGTCAATAGAATGTCAAAACGTCAATACAGGTAACCAGCTTTTACAACAACGGTGAGAATTAACAAACAAAGATTAAAAAAAGTTCAGAAGGGTATTTTCAGCAGGGAAATTTGTGCTATAGGCAGAAAGGCAGAGTTATTCACTTAATATTTTGCAACAGTTAGTGATTAACAATTAGCCATTAATTGAAAAATTTCTTTCGATATGTTGATTATCTGAGCGATTAATACCACTAACGCTAAAACGCACAGGCGAAAATGCTGAGGTTATCCATAAGCCGTGTGCAAAAAAGAGTTATCCGGACATGGAAAAACACCATCGAATATGTCACAAAATTGTAAATAAGTAGGCCGTCGTGCGGCCTACCGCGATCACAAAAACTAACTTTTAACCCTGGCCTGCGTGCGCTTTTCGCTCCAGTTAAACAACGAGTTCACCAGAATCGCCGTCAACGTCCCCGCTGCCATGCCGTTGCCAAAGACCATCTGTACGCCCGCCGGGAAATTCTGATACAGGCCGGGTACCAGTATAGGTAGCATTCCCATGGCCAGCCCCATCGCCAGCGCGTAGGTTTTACCCGGCGTATGCAGTGGCTCACGCGCAATCATATCAATACCGATAACCCCGATAATGCTGAAGACAATCACCGCCGTACCGCACACCACCGAACCTGGCAGACAGGTCGCCAGACGTACCAACGGTGCGAATATGGCAATCAGGATTAACAATCCTCCGGCAGCCGCAGTCACGAAACGTGATTTCACATTAGTGGTGCGTACCACGCCAATATTTTCGCCGGAGGTGATAATTAAGGAGGTACCAAAAATCCCCCCCAGCAGCGACATTACCGCATCACCACGAATGGTACGTGGAATCGCCTGCTGCACATTTTGCGTGGAATTGACTATTTCCGCGGTAGCAATCGTTTGCCCGGTTGCTTCAGCCATAGAGATGACCGCGTAAATCAGTAACGGCAGCGAGGCGGAGAGATCAAAAATCGGCCAGCCGAACGGCAAAAGCTGTGGGAAACTAAACAGCGGCCCGTGACCAACACCGCTAAAATCGGTGCTACCCAGCGCCATTCCCAGCAGCGTTCCCGCTAAAAGGCCGAACATCACCGCCAGCTGGCGCAAAATACCGCTAAACGCCAGCGCGAAAATCAGCGTTATCAGGATAGTCCCCAGCGATAAAATGATACTGGTTGGATGAGCGAAGTCGGCGCTCCCTGGCTGGCCAATGATCAACCCGCCGTACAGACGAATAAGGTTAATCGACACCATTAGCAGCATGATGCCAATGATAAAGGGGGGAAAATGGTGCAGGCAGCGGCGGAAAATCGGCAACGCGATAAAGTAGAACAGCGAGGTCAGAATTACGGCGCCAATCGCGGTCTGGATATTGGTCTGTAAAGCGATCGCAACGAAAATCGCAATCGGTGCGCCCCCCGGTACCATGATAAACGGCAAACGCGCGCCTACCCCTTTCACACCCAGGCTTTGCAAAATAGCGCCCAGACCGCACATCAGAAAGGTCGCGCTAAGTACCGAGGCGGTCACCGTATCGGTAAAGTGCAGCGCTTTGGCGATCAGAAAGACGGAGGTAATGGGGGTGGCGGCAACGACCAGCACATGCTGAAGCGCCAAAAGTAAGGTGGTTTGCCAGGGTAATGCATCGTTATCCGGCGTAGTAAGGCCAGGCTGCGGCATGATTAACTCCCATAAAACATCAAAAAAATAACCGCCAGCGCGGGCTGGCGGTCTGCATTATTTCAACCAACTAATGGCATCAGCAACATAGCGATGCGCACGGAAGGCGCTGTTCTGTTTTCCAGGAATAATGCCTTTACTGAGGTGCTCCGGATATTCATTAAAGAACGGAATGATATATTCCCATACCGTTTCGCCTTCCGGGGTGACTTCAAACAGGCGGCCAAACGCCGATTCACAGATAAAGGTGTTGCCGTTCGCCAGCCGCTGCGCGCTCCCCATATACGGCGAGAAAAACGCCGGCGGGAAGATATCGCGATACTGCCAGGTAATCGCTTTGGTCTGCGGATCGAACTCCAGCACCGTGGAATGCGGCGAGGTGACGCCGGGACGCAGGTTGCCGTTATCGAAAACCAGAATCGACCCGTTCTCCATCTCAACCGGCGTGTGCTGCTGCGCTACGACTTCCGGCCCTGCATGCCAGATAACCTTCCCGCTCTCTTTATCCACGGCAATGACGCCGGAAGTGGTACGCAGGCTCATCAGTACCAGGCCATCACGGGTGACGGACAGGCCGTTAATCATCGGCCAGTGGCGGCGATCGAAAATATCATGAATCGGGAAATCTTCCGGATTCAAATGCTCCCAGGCACGCCATTCCCAGACCACTTCACCGTCGCGATTGACCTCTTTGACGACGTCGCTCTGAATCACGCCGTCCGGCGCATCGCGGCGTGGGTCGCCGCCGGTAACACGGGCGGCGATATCGGCAGGTAACGGCGACGCGGCGGTATACAGCAGGTTACCGTTTTCCAGCCACTGCGCATCGTGGTGATGGTAAATATCTTCGTAATGCCAGACGATTTCGTTATCCGGCGTCACTTCGTAGAAGTCGCCGCCGTGCCAGAGATCCCACGCCGGATAGAGGTTCGCTGAAGTGCGGTGGCTGCCGTTATAACCCAGATTACCGTTCGGCAGCAGCACCGCATCACGCCCGGCGCGAACCGGAAGCTGCCACTGATGCGCGACTTCGCCCTGCTCGTCCACCAGGTAAACCCGCCCTTCGGCGGTTTGCGGCGCAAAAAGCGTATAGCCGCCAAAGCTCTTCGCATTATCAGCGTAGATAAGGCCCGCCGGACGGCGTCCAAGGGTGAAAGTCGAATCCTGAGTTAAGTGTGCCACATCGCCTCCTGAGGAATAAATTTGCGCCAAAATACCCCATTAAAACGTTTTAATGAAGAGTTTTTTACGATCCTCACTGAAAAAAAGCAAACGTTACCGTCTGGTAAATATGCTACCCTGTGCGCAAATTTTCGAAGGTCAGGAAGCAGATGGCTGTTCAAAATAAAAAACGCGCAAAGTTGATTGATGTTGCCCGCCATGCAGGCGTGTCGCCAGGGACGGTATCCAATGCCTTGCACAACACCCGCTTTGTCGAGCCGCAGACGCGACGGCGTATTGAAGAGGCCATTGTTGCGCTCAACTACACGCCGAATATTCGCGCCCGCCAGTTGCGAACCGGCAAAACCAATACCATTGCCTTGCTCTCTTCGGTGCCGCTGGCGATTGCCTCCGGCGCGTCACGACTGGGATTTATGATGGAGGTGGCGTTAACGTCCGCGATGATGGCGCTGGAAAAACAGCATGCGCTGATTCTGGTGCCGCCGGGGGCAAATCCACTGGATGCCGTCAGCTTTGACGCGGCGATCCTGATTGAGCCGGCGGAGAACGACCCGCAGCTCCAGGCGCTGGCGCAAGCGGGCATTCCCTGCGTCACCATTGGCCGCACTCCGGGCACCGACACGCCTGTGCCGTGGGTTGAGCTGCACTCGGCGGCAACAGCACAGCTTCTGCTAACGCATCTGGAGGCCTCCGGCGCCAGCAAATATGCGTTATTTGTCGGTAACACACGGCGAACATCAGTTCTGGAGAGCGAAGCGGCTTACCAGCGCTGGTGCGCGGGGCGCCAGGCCCCCGTCGTCTACTCTCTCAATGAAAGCGAGGGTGAAAATGCCGGCTACCAGGCCGCGCAGCAGCTATTACAGGCGCATCCCGACGTTGACGGGGTGCTGGTGCTGATCGATACCTTTGCCAGCGGCGCGGTACGCGCTTTTCAGGAACAAGACATCGCCATACCTGAACAAATGCGAGTGGTTACCCGCTATGACGGTATCCGCGCGCGCGAATCGCTGCCGCCGCTGACGGCAGTGAATATGCATCTTGATGAGGTGGCGCGACAGGCAATCACGCTATTATTTGATTTGCTGGCGGGCAAGAAGGTCAGCCACAGCGACGGGATCATGCCTGAACTGGTGGTGCGGGCGTCCACTTCGCGATAAAACGCGTAGAAGATAGCTGAGCTACAGACGCAAAAAAGCCGCTCAGAGAGCGGCCCAATAGCCAGAAGCCTACTAAGATAGCGTATATCCCTGTTTTGGCGAATTAGGCTTGTTAGGAAACGCCAGCTTCAGTTGCTTTGAATCCACCATAGGTTTTAAGTAATTCTGGCGAATACTCTGCGCCTTACGTCCCAACAATATTTCCATTACCGCAACAGATAAATAGTGCCCATCGCACAACTGGACAAGCAGCTCCTTCATTACCCCGGCTTCCAGCCGACGGTGCTCCCGCGATGGCGCAGCTAATGCTTCAAGTACATCCCGAAATCCATCGCTCAGTTCGTCAAGATCATCAATAAACGGTTTATCTAGCAAGTGACTGATAAATCTGCCGTGTTCATCTCTTCCCTGATGACTATCCACTAAGTCAGGATCGCTATGCGTTAAGCTGATGTCACTATGCGTTAAGTCCTGTGCGTTATGCGTTAAGTTCGATGTAGAACTTAACGCATTAGCGAAGACCTCTTCCGGAGACGGCAACTCCATTCCAGGTAAGCTGTATGATTTATCCCGCTTTTCACCACTGGCGACAAGAAAGCCCTTATCCACTAACTTTGGAAATGCCAGGGTAACATCACGGGAATGTCTACTTGTGAGCTGACATGCTCTCTCATGGTTTACCCAACCTTCTGTCGCCGCCGTGATAACGATCATTCGTTCGAGATCATCAAGCAAATGAAAACGTTGACCAAATAAATCATCAAGCCGCTCAGTCACCTCCTGTGATACAAGACTTACCGTCGACAGCTCAAGCAGCGTTTGTTCGGAAGGCTCTGTTTTCTCATACAATTTTGGTGTGCGCCAATTCGCCCATTTCCAACCGCTCATGATTTTGGGCACACCAGAACCTGCACGTTCACCTGCGCCAATCATTAAGAACATCTGGTGCATACGGCGGTTACGGCAATCGCTTTCCCCGCCCTTCACTGCAATTTCCGGCGGTATCCGCATCAGCCCAGGATTACGGAAGCCAAAAAGATCCGGCCGCCTGACGACCAGGATAGAGCTTCGGCCCGTGTAATCAGCATGCACCAGAGTATTAACAAGCGCCTCGCGGATAGCTTCATGAACCTTGGTTTCATCCAGCCGAATGCCATCCTGCAATTCAAAAGGCACCTTAAGGTCGGAAATGAGCTTTCGATATGTCCGGCGGTAAAAATCGAAAATATTGCCTGACCATGAACCATCCGGATAGATGCGGTCGATCCAGCGGGAATCAGGTTGTGTGTCATCCAGCTCACGATAATCAACAAAATAGTTTGGAACCGCATCCTGAATAGCATTCCAGGTACCAAACATCAGGATACCCGCAAGAGTGATGCCTTCTTCCCCGCTCTGGCGGTTTTTGCGCCAGCCACCAATGTTCCTGAATAAATCGATGATATCCAGCTCCAGCCAGGGATGCTGAGGCTTCGCAACCGCAAAGAGGTTACGGTAAGCACGCAAACTGTCCTGATCGATATCGCTGAAATCAAACCCTGCCAGGATCCGGTCATCACGACTATCCTCGACCTGCTCCGCGAGCATTCTTTTGATTTGCTCTTCAGAACAGTGGCAGTCCCCTTCGTGGCGACGGATGTATGTTTCCGTCATCGGCTGGTTGTTAAGGTAGACCGGTTTTTGCTCACGTCTTGCTATGGGGATCTCAATGACAATAACCGCTTTATTATCAAGATTGATGACCTGTACCGATTGATCGGTCAGTAAATTGACATTTACTTTTTTCTTGTTATTGGCAATATCAAACAGTTGCTTCATAACAGTAGCAATATCGCCGATCCCCTCAACGATAAAGTTCCCTTTCTTTTCTCTGACGCCCAGCACGACATAGCCACCACGGGTATTCGCCATCGCGCTGTATGTTCGCCAGAAATCCTCCGGCAGCTTACCTTTACCATCCGCTCCCTGCGCCAGCTTAAACTCCAGTTCAACTGATTCAGAAAGTGTTTGTAAATCCAGCAAATCACTGACAGGAAACATAATCGGGTCGGCACCTGTTTAATTTAACAATCCAGGAAGAGAGAAGGACAACCTGAGCGAATAGTTAATTGTATTATCAATACAAACGCCTGCGGCGCATCCAAAATTTCAGTATCCGTCTCAAAACGCATAATACATCATGCTCTCGCATGAATGATAAAACCATTAATTATCAAAATATTACAATAAACAATTGCTTGATCATTGCATCCTGAATGCTATGTTTACAGCAACTGACGCAGCCCCGGGACTGCAAAAGAGCCTTCAGGCGATGCCTGAAAAAGGGCAGTTGCCGAAAGCTACGATTGTGCGAACTTGAAGTTTTCAAGTATGTCTGCTCTAAAACGGTGACAGATGCCAGCAACAATTAATCTGCTTCACCTGCGCCCAAAACGCCGGAATTCGCCCGACAAACGCCAGTGTATCTGGCCGGGGCGTCACTTTGGATGCGCCTGATGCACAAAGTGACGCCGGTTCACTCCGCTGCGTCATTCGCTTTACGGTTTCCAGCTTACCGTCTGCGCGACAAGGCTCCAGCGCTGCAATAACCTGCTGTGCCGTGAGTTCATCAATGTTGATCTCTCCGATATGGGGAAACACATACCGGTTTAACGAGTTCCAGATATCCTGCAACGTATGGGGTTTCAGCCCCACCGCTTTTTTCATTTCATACCAGTTTGCGGCGACATTTTTAAACGTATTCATCCTGACGCGGCGGACTTTCTCCTGGCTGTCGCGCTGCTCTTCAAGCGGGTCGATAAACTTTGCCAGTAGCCTTGGCGTTCTCTCGCTTCGCTCGGGTCGAACCTCTTGCCCCCGGAGGTTCTCATCCTCGTCAGGCTTCAGATACAAAAAAACCCTGCTCGCTGAGCAGGGTTTCTGAATTTGGTCGGTGATAGAGGATGACTCGCCACTGCGTGGCTCGCCCTGCGGGCCGTTGCTGACGCAACGTTCTCTCGCTGCGCTCGAGTCGAACCTCTTGCCCCCGGAGGTTCTCATCCTCGTCAGGCTTCAGATGCAAAAAACCCTGCTCGTTGAGCAGGGTTTCTGAATTTGGTCGGTGATAGAGGATTCGAACCTCCGACCCCTTCGTCCCGAACGAAGTGCGCTACCAGGCTGCGCCAATCACCGAATGCGGGCGCATCTTACTGCTCAGGCGCACGCCCGTCAATCCCTTAGTCGCAAAATACAATTCAATCGGCGAGAAAGTCGGCAGACAACCTACTTCGCGGCGACTTTCTGCGCATCGGGAATATGGCACCAGTTGTTGTTCTGGTTAATGCCGCCATCCGGCGATGTATACCCCAGGCAGCCCATTATCGTATCGTACAGCTCCACATGACGACGCGGCACTTTGATCTCCGCCTGCTGTTTCAGGTGAGCGAACATCTGCGCATGTTGCGGACTGGCAAGATATTTATCCGACATCCATACCAGCATCGGAACACGGAATTGCTCCGGCGGCGCCATATTGCGCGGCGTACCGTGCAAATGTTCACGTTCGTTAATCGACTCGCCGTGGTCAGCCGCGTAGAACACAATCGCTTTTTTATCACGTAGCTGATCGAACACACTGGTAATAAAGTGATCCACATAGGTCACGGAGTTATCGTAAGAGTTGATCATCTGCGCTTTCGTGCAGCCGCTATCGACCCCAATACATTCGGGCTTCCACTGAGCGTAGCTGCGCGGATAACGTTGCGTATAGTTAAAATGCGACCCCTTAGTATGCAGGATAATCAGATGCTTACCCTCCGGGTTCTGGGCAAGCGAGTTCTGCATCTCATCAATCAACAGCATATCATCAACCGTTTTACCACGGTTACGCGGCTCGGCGCCGATCTGCTCGCGGTAGGAGATATTATCCGCCATGGTATTGCTATAGAACCACATCTCGCTCTGCATGGCGTACAGATCGGAACTGAATCCGAGCTGTTTGAGAACGGCAAACACATTCTGCTCTTTTAAGGTACGCTGCGGGTTATTATCCGCCCCGCCTTCCCGTACAAACATACAGCGTAAAGAAAGCTTCGTCGCGGTATCGCAAGAATAGCCGCGGAACGCCGCCAGATTTTTTTCCTGCGCCAGCTTCGGCGTGGTATTACGCTCGTAGCCGAAAATCCCCATGTGATCCCAACGGGTCGTCTCACCGATAATGAAAACGACGTAGGTGTCATCCCCATCCTTCGGCGCAACATAGGTAAATTTCCTGGCCGGGTTTATTAACGAATTATTGTCCGACGACTCATCTACCTGCGCCCAGGCATACAGCCCTAACGCAGATAACCAGTTTGAAGGCAGATAGGAGTTCGCCACCACGCCGCCATAGCTGGGTAAGTCGATACCTGTCGCCCGTTCAACCTTTTTTTGCTGTATATCCAGCAGGCGGATAGGCGCCCACACCATTACGCCTGCGAGTACCACTACAGCGGCGCTGCGAAAACGCTGCCCCGGCGTACGTAGCTGGCGCAACAACGTGTAGCGACAGTGGTTACTCCAGATAAAGATGAGCGGAAGCAGGCTCACGGCAATCAGCCACAATACGAAGTGCAGCCCCACCACCTCTTTCGAGAGATCGATATCGGTGGTCATAACAGACGCAATAATGCCGTAGCCAATCACCACGTTCAGGAAGGTCATGTAATAACTGGCGCCAGCGGAAAACAGCACCACCAGCGTGGCCAGCACACGCCAGACGCGTCGGCCAAACAGTGAAAGAAGACGAAGTAAGAAGAAAGTGACCAGCACCGTGGCGCCAAGTTCGACAACTGCGGAGAGGCCTTTCCAAATGGTAAATTCTTGCGCATAACTGCCGAAACGGCGGTAAAACACGGCGCAATTCATAAACAGACCGATATAGAGCGCAAGCAAGAAACTAAGTTTCTGCTGCGTCATCGATTTAATGTATCTCATGCAAACAAACCCTGGGAATCGGGATAAAAACGACCTGTACAACGATTCTTTAATCAAACAGGTAAATATGCGGCTAACGCAGATGTGAGAAAGTCTACAAGCGCGGCTAAGTAGACCACAGGAAGCGCAAAAAGTGTCTATAGAGAATGTGATTGACCTATATATTTTTGTAAATATATAGACAGGGTATTAGATGAACTTCTAATAAATCCAGGCGGCGGTTTATCTCGTTAAAAGCGAGCGCTCACCCCCAGGGTATACAAATAATCGCTATCCGTAGCGCTATTTTCCGCCTGGGAAAACGCCGCATACGCCGCCATGTGCGGGTTAAGTAACACGTCCGCGCCTACGGTGACATCCAGCCAATTTCCCGCCTGATTTCCTGCGGTCATACGACTCAACCCGGACTGCGCTTTCCAGATATTTTCCCCAAACTGTTGGTTATAGCTAATTTGCGCCCAGGGACGGACATCGCCGAACTGCGAGTTTACCCGCCAGCCTAACGTACTGACGCTGGCGTGCCATAACGGATCGGTAAGCGCTAATGTCGTCGCGCTATCGCCATATTCGTTATACATTGATGACGTCGAACCATCGTAATGCAGCGCCGCGACCGGCCCAGTGGTCACGCGTCGGGAAAGCGGAAAATTCCAGCCCATACTGATACCGCTGGTCGCATCAAGCGGGGTTTCATCCGCCAGGCTAAGCACCGGACCCACCGTATTTTGCGTAGACTGAATACGTTCGGCCAGTATGTCGTTGTAATTCGGTTGGTGATCGCTGTCCCAGGTATAGCGTTCCGTCGTATGCCCCGGAGCCGCTTCAGCGATATATTCTTGTTGCCAGGCATACGTGGTATTGATAAAAAACGAGCAGGCCATAAGGCCCGCCAGACAACGCAATGTCCGGCGACCACGGCGTTTTCTTACAATCATCAACGCGACTCCAGAGTAGAGCCGAATTCGGCGATATTATTGTCATTGAATGAAGGATGTCGGGCATCAGCCCTGTATTAACTATTGTCCTTTTAGCGGGCCCGTCAAGGCGGGTTGAAGGAAATTTTCGCGGTAACCACAATAACGAGGAAGTCTATGCAGCGTTGCGACTGGGTCAGCCAGGACCCCCTTTATATTGCCTATCATGATAACGAGTGGGGCGTACCGGAAACCGATAGCAGAAAGCTGTTTGAAATGATCTGTCTTGAAGGTCAACAGGCCGGTTTATCCTGGATCACCGTGCTTAAAAAGAGGGAGAGCTACCGCGCCTGTTTTCATCAATTTGACCCGATACACATCGCAGCTATGCAGGAGGAAGATGTTGAACGCCTGCTGCAGAACACGGGCATCATACGACATCGCGGTAAAATTCAGGCCATTATCAGTAACGCCCGCGCCTGGCTTGCGATGGAGCAAAACGGCGAGTCTTTCGCCGATTTTGTCTGGTCATTCGTTGATGGCCAGCCGCAGATCACCCAGGCGGCCAGCCTGGATGAGATCCCTACCTCAACACCTGCGTCCGATGCGCTTGCTAAGGCATTGAAAAAACGCGGCTTCAAGTTTGTCGGTACGACTATCTGTTACTCCTTTATGCAGGCGTGCGGACTGGTCAACGACCATATTACCGGCTGTTTTTGCCATCCGGGAGAAAAACATGATTCGCAAATCCCAGAGTGAAGACATGGCGTCTATTCTGGCGCTGTGGATGAAAAGTACCATTTATGCCCATCCCTTTATCGAAGAACGTTACTGGCACGAGAGCGAAGCAATTGTACGCGACGTCTATTTACCCGCCGCGCAAACCTGGGTATGGGAGGAAAATGGACAACTGAAAGGCTTCGTCAGCGTACTGGAAGCCCGTTTTGTCGGGGCGCTGTTTGTCGCCCCCGACGCGTTAAGACACGGCATTGGCAAAGCGCTTCTGGAATATGTCCAGCAACGTTTTCCTCTGCTGAGCCTTGAGGTTTACCAGAAAAATCAATCCGCCGTAAACTTCTACCATGCGCTTGGTTTTCGTATTGAAGATAGCGCCTGGCAGGAGGATACCGCCCACCCCACCTGGATTATGAGTTGGCAGGCGGATCAAACGCCGTAAGCGGTAGCGCCGGGCCGGTATATTTCTCAAACCAGACCAGCGCGGTGTTGCCCGCACAACCGTTCCCCAGCCGGGAACTGGGAAGATCTTTTGTCAGGACGTTTACCGCGCCGTTTTTGCATATGCCGCCTGCGGTAGGTTCAGGGTCCGGCCATGCGCCTTCGTGAATACAGATCACGCCAGGCCGAATTCCGTCGGTAACGACCGCGCCCGCCAGAACCTGCCCGCGATGATTCCAGACGCGTACCGTATCGCCATCGACGATTCCGCGCGTTGTCGCATCCTGCGGATGAATCGTCACCGGTTCGCGTCCGGCTACCGCATACCGCTCCCGTAACGAACTGTAGTTAAGCTGGCTATGCAGACGGTGCGCCGGATGCGCGGAAAGTAGCTGAACCTGCCCCGCATCAGCGTTCCCGTGCCACTCATCCGGCACCAGCCACATCGGATGGCCGGGACAATCCGCGTAACCATAGCTGGCAATGCGCGCAGAATAGATTTCGATTTTGCCGCTGGCCGTTTTTAGCGGATGGTTATCAGGATCGCGGCGAAAATCCGCGAAGCGCACAAACTGCGCGTTGGCGGGATTTTCCGGCATCTCCAGTAAACGGTTAGCCTGCCAGAATGCGGCAAACGGCGGCAGCGTCACCCCCTGGCTGGCGCCACGCTGGGCGGCAATATTGTAGAAAGTCTCCAGCCACGCCAGCTCGCTTTTTCCTTCGGTGAACCGAGCGTAACCGCCGGCTTCCCACCGTTCGCTCAGTTCAGCAAAAACGTCAAAATCATTCCGCGCCTCCCACCGGGGCGACACGACCTGCTTCATCGGCGCCAAATGCTGATTGCTATAGTCGCCGGTCATGGTTAAATCGTTACGCTCATAGCTGGTGGTCGCAGGCAGAACAATATCCGCGTGTTTCGCGGCGGCCGTCCAGAAACATTCCGAGATAACGACCAGTTCCGGTTTTTGCCACGCGCGAATCAGACGGTTGGTATCCTGATGATGGGTAAAGTTCGCGCCGCCCGCCCACCAGATAAAACGAATATCCGGGAAGCGGCGATCCATCCCATTGTGTTGGTAAAACCCACCGGGGTTTTCCAGCGCCTCGACAATACGCGCCACCGGTATTTTATCTACCGCATCGACCCCGCCAGGGATGCTTCCCTGCATCGAGGCTAACACGGCGGCGCGGCGCGTCGGGTTTCCGCCGTTAGCAAAATGATAAGAAAAACCAAACCCGCCGCCAGGCGTACCAATTTGCCCCAGCATTGCGGCCAGCGTGACGATCATCCAGTGCTTTTGCTCGCCGAACTGCTGACGCTGCATTCCCCAACCGGCCATCAACATGGTGGTGTTATGATGAAATATTTCCGCCAGTTCACGAATTTTCACCGCAGAAACGCCGCAAATTTCCGCCGCCCATTCCGCTGTTTTGGCCGTACCGTCGGTCTTGCCCAAAAGATAGTCGGCGAAACGGTCATAACCCGTCGTGCAGCGGGCAAGGAACGCTTCATCCTGCCAATCGTTTTCCACCAGCGTATGGGCGATCCCCAACATTAACGCCACATCGGTGCCCATATGCGGGGCGATCCACTCCATCTTATCGCCAAAAAAGTCGACGCTTTCCGATCGCATCGGATCGATGCAGATCAGGCGCTTGCCGCTTTGTCGCAACGCCGCAAAATAGTCGAGCCCCTGTTCATCCGAGGCGTTCCAGGCAATTTTCAGAGTATTCAGCGGGTTCGCGCTCCAGAGCACCACCACCTCGCTGTGTTCCAGCACCACCGGCCAGCTAGTCTGCTGCTGGTAAACCTCGTTGCCACCCACTACATAAGGCATGATAGCCTGCGCCGCGCCGGTGGAATAATCGCCAAGATGGCCGGTATACCCTCCCGCCAGCGCCATGTAACGCTGCAATAGCGTAGCCGCTTTATGCAATACGCCGTTCGAACGCCAACCGTAGGAGCCGGCGAAGATGGACGATGGTCCATAACTTTCGCGAATACGTTTGTGCTGAGCGTGGATCAGATCCAGCGCGTCATCCCAACTTACGCGAACAAACTCATCCTGCCCGCGTATGCCTTGCGGCTTATCGGGAGAAGCCAGGAACCCTTTACGCACCATCGGGAAGCGAACCCGCGTTTTACTGTGAACCTGGTCATGCACAACGGTTTGCAGGGAGTTTTGGTGTGCCGTCGGGAGTTCGCCATACGAGGCAAAAATGCGTTCTCCGTCGGTTTCAACGCGGACTGGCCCCCAGTGTGCGGCGGTCAATACCGAATGACGCGATGGTACGTGGGTCAAGGTTCGCTCCTGAATTATTGGGATTATTTATTTTGCCGATCAATGTTACTTACAAATTTCAGAGTTTTCCCTGGAATTTTCTTCATGTGCAGACGTCATAATCAACCGCCACGGTCGCTGTGGTAAAAATAAAAAAGTGATAAGGATTTAAGATGAAAAAACGTGTATTTGTGATTGCTGCCATCGTGAGCGGCGCCCTGGCAGTATCTGGCTGCACAACAAACCCTTACACCGGCGAACGCGAAGCAGGTAAATCCGGCATTGGCGCGGGTATTGGATCGCTGGTCGGCGCAGGCATCGGCGCGCTCTCCTCCTCCAAAAAAGATCGCGGTAAAGGCGCGCTGATTGGCGCGGCGGCTGGCGCGGCGCTGGGCGGCGGCGTGGGTTACTACATGGACGTACAGGAAGCGAAACTGCGTGACAAAATGCGGGGCACAGGCGTTAGCGTGACACGAAGCGGTGATAATATCATTCTGAATATGCCGAATAATGTCACCTTCGACAGCAGCAGCGCGACGCTGAAACCGGCAGGCGCTAACACGCTGACCGGCGTGGCGATGGTGCTGAAAGAGTATCCCAAGACCGCCGTCAATGTGGTGGGCTACACCGACAGTACCGGTAGCCACGATCTGAATATGCGTCTGTCGCAGCAGCGTGCTGACTCCGTCGCCAGCTCGCTGATCACCCAGGGCGTCGACGCCAGCCGTATCCGTACCAGCGGAATGGGGCCGGCGAATCCGATCGCCAGCAACAGTACGGCAGAAGGTAAGGCGCAAAACCGCCGCGTCGAAATTACCTTGAGTCCATTGCAGTAAACTACCGTACCGGGTAAAGCGGTATGCTTTACCCGGCCTGCATTACTCCCTCGCCATTCCCTCGCCAAACCGGATACATCGCGCATTACTCGGTATTCATTCATTATTTACCACGACACGGCTGCCGACAGCGGGGAAATTGGCTGGTCGATGATGGCTAAACGGGTTAATAATAAGCCTGTTCCGGTTGGCGCATGCCGCGCTTACCTTTTGATTTACGGAGAGTCGCATGAAGCCGTCCATCATTCTCTACAAAACCCTGCCTGATGATTTGCTGCATCGCCTGGAGGCGCATTTTACCGTCACCCAGGTACCGAACCTGCATCCGGAAACGGTAGCGCGACACGCGCAGGCATTTGCCAGCGCGCAAGGCCTTCTGGGCGCCAGCGAAACCGTTAACCGCGCGCTGCTGGAAAAAATGCCGGCGCTACGCGCGGCGTCAACCATCTCGGTGGGATACGATAATGTCGAGGTGGACGCCCTTACTGCCCGCAAAATAGTCCTGATGCACACGCCTGCCGTTTTGACGGAAACCGTTGCCGATACGGTGATGGCGTTGATGCTGACCACTGCCCGCCGCGTGGTGGACGTCGCAGAACGGGTTAAAGCGGGTGAATGGACAGAAAGCATTGGCCCGGCGTGGTTTGGCGTCGATGTGCATCACAAAACACTCGGTATCGTTGGGATGGGGCGTATCGGGATGGCGCTGGCGCAGCGGGCGTACTTTGGGTTTACCATGCCGGTTCTCTATCACGCCCGTCGGCGGCATCAGGAGGCGGAAGACCGTTTTAACGCCCGCTACTGCGATCTGGATACGCTGTTGCAGGAGGCTGATTTTGTCTGCGTGATCCTGCCGCTAACGGCAGAAACGCGACATCTGTTTGGCGCAACACAGTTTGCCAGAATGAAATCGTCCGCCATTTTTATTAATGCCGGACGCGGCCCGGTGGTCGATGAAAACGCGCTGATTGCCGCGCTGCAAAACGGTGAAATATATGCGGCAGGTCTGGATGTTTTTGAACAGGAACCGCTATCCGTGGATTCCCCCCTGCTGAACATGTCTAATGTCGTCGCGGTGCCGCATATTGGCTCGGCAACGCATGAGACGCGCTATAACATGATGGCCTGTGCGGTGGATAATTTGATTGATGCGCTGCAGGGAAAAATAGAGAAGAACTGCGTCAATCCGCAGGCGGCGGGATAACGCTACAGGCCCGATAAGCGCTGGCTTGCGCTTATCGGGCAGACTGTCATTACTGAGTCGCGTTTACCGCCGCCGTCCAGGCCTGATTAAACGCCTGATGCTGCGAGGCCAACGGCCCAATCAGCGCATTATATTGGCTGGCCTGCTGTGAGGTCGGGAACTGAATGCCGTTCGCGACAAAGCTCACCTGCTCGCCCTGTTGCGCAATATAATCGCCCACTTGTACCAACTGCTGCGTAAAGATCTGCGCCGCCGGGATCAGCGGCTGCAAAGCATCTGCCGGCACGGTGACCACTTTTTTGTAGACCTGATCAAACACAGGCTTCAGGTCATCGGCCTGCTTTAACGCGCCATGCGCGGCATCAGCCTGCAGTTTTGCATTCTGCAACTGTTGCGCCAGCACGCCTAACGAACCATTTGCCTGCCGCAGCGGCTCACGTTGCGTCATATAATCCTGCGGAACGCGGATGGCGTTAACGCTATCGACCACCGGGCGCAGACCGGAATCCATCGCCTGGTTTACCTGCTGCGAGTAGCCATACAGTATCGCGTAATCAGACACGAACGGACCAAACTGTTTTTTCTGATCGGCCGTCAGCGTTGGTAAACGCTCTCCGCTACGCATTGCTGTATTCTGCAGGAAATCGACAAACGCTTTGCGCTGATCGCCTTCTTTATCAAAACACCCGCTCAGGCTAAACACCATTAATAACGCCACAACAGGCGCAAACCAGCGAGAGCAGGACTTACCTGTCGCCATTGTTAATACTCCTTTCACCCAAAAATGCGCACAACGACACCTGCGTGCCTGACGGCTTACAAGGATAGTCCAGGTCAGGCTTGCAGGATACCCTTTCCACGCGATCTTGTAGCGGAAAATTATGTTTATCTGCATCAATGCTTAATTTGTTATTTTATTGTTAATTTTTGACCTGACACTGCGATAAAAAACGCGGCAAGAAAGCTTTCCAGCGGGGGATGTAATATTTTTTTAATCTTTACAATTATTTTCTGAAAGACGGATATACCTTCCTGGATCAAATTGTTAGCGTCCTAAAAGTCGCGTAGCGTAAGGCATCGAAACGAATCGATAGCGCTTCCTGGCGGCGCGTCACCCCCCACCCGCAAGTTTCCCGACTATTCTTAAGAGGCTTCGATGCACTTCACGATCCCGCTGTGTGATTTACAGGAGTTCTCAATGGAATATAAAGATCCGATGTTTGAGCTGCTGAGCAGCCTGGAACAAATTGTTTTTAAAGATGAAACGCGAAAGATCACCCTGACGCAAAAACCCAATCCTTTTACCGAATTTGAACAGTTACGGAGAGGGACGGGACTAAAAACAGATGAATTCGCCAGAGCGCTGGGCGTAACGGTTGCCATGGTTCAGGAATGGGAATCGAAACGCGAAAAACCCACGCCAGCAGAGCTCAAATTGATGCGCCTGATACAGGCAAACCCACGCTTAAGTAAGCAATTGATGGAGTAATTTTTACCCCTTTCTGTTTTAACGGTCCTGCGCAAGGACCGTTTTCCCCGCTCGATTCCTGACCTGGAGAAATAAAGTAAAATAAAAGTTGCATCGCCCGGCATTACATGAGTTAATGTGCTCAACGGTTTGACGTACAGACCATTAAAGCAGTTTAGTAAGGCAAGTCCCTTCAAGAGTTATCCATTAGATACCCCTCGTAGTGCGCATTTCCTTAACGCTTAAAAAATCTGTAAAGCACGCCATAACGCCGAAAGGCACACTTATTTTTTAAAAGGTAATACACTATGTCCGGTAAAATGACTGGTATCGTAAAATGGTTCAACGCTGATAAAGGCTTCGGCTTTATTACTCCTGATGACGGTTCTAAAGACGTGTTCGTACACTTCTCCGCTATTCAGAACGATGGTTACAAATCTCTGGACGAAGGTCAGAAAGTTTCCTTCACCATCGAAAGCGGCGCTAAAGGCCCGGCAGCTGGCAACGTAACCAGCCTGTAAGCTTAAAAAGCTCAGAATTTTGAATCCCTGCCTGATGGCGGGGATTTTTTTTATTCCAATTCCCCCTCTCCCCCAGCATAACTTTGCATTACTTTACCCTGCGTTCCTTTGACCTTTCCCTTAGGGGAACCCCTATAGTAGGCAGGGAGATTGTTCACAAGGAATTGAAGTTATGTCGAAATCATCATGGTTATTACTTTTGGGTTTATGCGCCAGCGGCTCCGCGCTTGCGGCATCCGCAGAATCCGCTTTTCTGGCGCAACATGGGCTGGCGGGAAAAACGGTTGAGCAGATCGTGGATACGATTGATCAGACGCCGCAGAGCCGTCCTTTGCCTTACTCCGCGTCGATTACCAGTACCGAGCTCAAATTATCTGACGGAGAGCAGATTTATACGCTGCCGTTAGGCGACAAATTCTATCTCTCTTTTGCGCCCTATGAATGGCGGACACACCCCTGTTTTAACCACAGCCTTTCCGGCTGTCAGGGAGAAATGCCGAATAAACCGTTCACTGTAAAAGTGACAGACAGTAAAGGCGCTGTCATCGTACAAAAAGAGATGCAAAGCTATCGAAACGGATTTATCGGTGTTTGGCTACCGCGCAATATGGAAGGGACGCTGGAAGTAAGCTACAACGGTAAAACGGCGTCACATGCCATTGCCACCAGAGATGACAGCCAGACCTGTCTGACGGAATTACCATTACGTTAAAAATAAAAAAACCTGCCCGAGAGCAGGTTTTTGTTTAATTAACTGAACGCTTATTGCAGTAACGAAATATCCGCAACCTGCAGGAACAGTTCGCGTAGTTTCGACAACAGCGTCAGGCGGTTGATACGGATATCTTTCTCTTCCGCGTTAACCATAACATTTTCGAAGAATTCATCCACCGGCGCGCGCAGAGCAGCCAGCTCAATCAACGCTTCCTGATAACGACCATCGGCAAAGTACGGCTGAAGCTTATCACGCAGCACAACCAGATGTCTGGCCAACTCAATTTCCGCCGCTTCTTTCAGTACGGAGGCGTGGACGATATCGTTCAGCGGCTCAGTGGCTTTCGCCAGGATGTTGGAGACGCGCTTGTTCGCCGCCGCCAGCGCAGAGGCTTCTTCCAGGGTACGGAAGTGCGATACCGCTTTCATACGAGCATCGAAATCTGCCGGACGGGTCGGACGACGCGCCAGTACCGCCTGGATGGTGTCGACGGTGTAACCTTCATCCTGATACCAGGCGCGGAAGCGACCCAGCATAAAGTCGATCACATCATCGACTACGTTGGCATTGGTCAGCTTGTCGCCATACAGACGCGCCGCTTCTTCAGTCAGCGTTTGCAGATCAAGGTTGAGGTTCTTCTCAACAATGATGCGCAGCACGCCCAGCGCGGCACGACGCAGCGCAAACGGGTCTTTGTCGCCTTTCGGATGCTGACCGATACCGAAGATACCCGCCAGAGTATCCATCTTATCGGCGATCGCCAGCGCGCAGGCCACCGGGTTAGACGGCAGGTCATCACCGGCAAAGCGCGGCTGATACTGCTCGTTCAGCGCCACAGCGACATCTTCCGCTTCACCATCGTGACGCGCGTAGTGCATCCCCATCACACCCTGGGTGTCGGTGAACTCGAAGACCATGTTGGTCATCAGGTCGCACTTGGAGAGCAGGCCCGCACGAGTGGCGTGGTTAACGTCAGCGCCAATCTGACCGGCAATCCAGCCCGCCAGCGCCTGAATACGGTCGGTCTTGTCGCGCAGCGTGCCCAGCTGTTGCTGGAACAGCACGGTTTGCAGACGCGGCAGATGATCTTCCAGACGTTTTTTACGGTCGGTGTTGAAGAAGAATTCGGCATCCGCCAGACGCGGACGCACCACTTTCTCGTTACCGGAGATAATCTGGGTCGGATCTTTCGATTCGATGTTCGCGACGAAGATAAAGTTTGGCAGCAGCTTGCCCGCGTTGTCATAAACCGGGAAATACTTCTGGTCGCCCTTCATGGTGTACACCAGCGCTTCGGCAGGCACGGCGAGGAATTTCTCTTCGAATTTCGCCGTCAATACCACCGGCCATTCCACCAGCGAGGCGACCTCTTCCAGCAGGCTTTCGCTCAGGTCGGCATTACCGCCAATCTTACGTGCTGCTTCTTCGGCGTCCGCTTTGATTTTGGCTTTACGCGCTTCGTAGTCGGCAATGACTTTACCGCGCTCCAGCAGAATTTGCGGGTACTGGTCAGCATTGTCGATAGTGAACTCCGGCTCACCCATAAAGCGATGGCCGCGAATGATGCGGTCAGACTGAATGCCCAGGATGGTCGCCGGAATGACCTTATCGCCCAACAGCAGGGTCACGGTGTGCACCGGACGCACGAAGTGGACGTCAGACGCGCCCCAGCGCATCAGTTTCGGGATCGGTAGTTTCGCCAGCGAGGTGGCTACCATGTTCGGCACCAGCGCTTCGGTACTTTCGCCCTTCACGTGGGCGCGATACAGCAGCCATTCGCCTTTGTCGGTCTTCAGACGCTCGGCCTGATCAACGGTGATCCCGCAGCCGCGCGCCCAGCCTTCTGCCGCTTTGCTCGGTTTGCCTTCGGCGTCGAACGCCTGGGCAATCGCCGGACCACGTTTTTCGACTTCGCGATCGGGCTGAGATTCAGCAAGATTCGCCACTTTCAGCGCCAGACGGCGCGGGGCGGCAAACCATTCAACGTTACCGTGCGCGAGGCCGGCGTTATCCAGCTCCGCAGTGAAGTTCGCAGCAAAGGACTCAGCCAAACTGCGCAGTGCTTTTGGTGGCAGCTCTTCAGTGCCGATTTCCACCAGAAAAGTTTTCTCAGACATGGCCGCCTCTTACTTGTCTTTGTTGCACATCGGGAAGCCGAGGGCTTCACGGGAAGCATAATAAGCCTCTGCCACTGCTTTGGTCAGGGTGCGAATACGCAAAATGTAGCGCTGACGTTCGGTGACGGAGATAGCTTTACGCGCATCCAGCAGGTTGAAGCTATGGGCGGCTTTCAGAATACGCTCGTAGGCCGGCAGCGGCAGCGGGTTTTCCAGCGCCAGCAGCTGCTGGGCTTCTTTCTCATACTGCTCGAAGCAGGTGAATAAGAAATCCACATCGGCGTATTCAAAGTTATAGGTGGACTGCTCCACTTCGTTCTGATGGAACACGTCGCCGTAGGTGGTTTTACCCAGCGGGCCATCGCTCCAGACCAGGTCGTAAACGCTGTCCACGCCCTGGATATACATCGCCAGACGTTCCAGACCGTAGGTGATTTCACCGGTCACCGGCTTGCACTCCAGGCCGCCGACCTGCTGGAAGTAGGTGAACTGCGTCACTTCCATGCCATTCAGCCACACTTCCCAGCCGAGTCCCCAGGCGCCCAGCGTCGGGTTCTCCCAGTTATCTTCCACGAAACGGATATCGTGAATGGTCGGGTCCATACCCAGCTCTTTCAGAGAACCGAGATACAGCTCCTGAATATTCTCCGGAGATGGCTTAATCACCACCTGAAACTGATAGTAGTGCTGTAAGCGGTTCGGGTTTTCGCCGTAGCGGCCATCGGTCGGACGACGAGAAGGCTGCACATAGGCAGTCGCCATCGGCTCTGGCCCCAGCGCGCGCAGGCAGGTCATTGGATGAGAAGTTCCCGCGCCAACTTCCATGTCCAATGGTTGAACAATGGTGCAGCCCTGGCGAGCCCAGTAATCCTGTAAGGTCAGGATCAAGCCCTGGAATGTCCTGGTATCAAACTTTTGCATATTATTTCGTGCTGGATACGTGTGGATTTAAAGGAAGGAGCCAGTATACCCGCTGGATGCGAGATATACAGTATGAAACCGGTTTGTTTAGCGAAAATTGCCGGATTTCGCGGCATCACACCTCACCAGGCGCGGCTTTTACCGCATAGAAAGATGTAAAAACTGCCCATCTGCATCAAAAGAGCAGACAAAACTCTCTTTACGGAAGGTATTACCACGCATCTCATAGCTCCCCTGAAACTGCTCGAAGCCGGTAACAGCAATTTTCTGTGCGCCAGTGTTGTAACGCTGCGCCGCCTGAGCTTTACACAATGCTTCCATATCCAGCGTGCGTGTTGGGCTCACTTTACTCTGCTGGGCTTTTTGCGTCGGTGGCGGTGTCGCTGTGCATCCCACCAGAGCGATGGCTATCATCACAGTACAGAAATACTTCATTATCATTTTTATTACCGTCTGGTTTGCTGGTCAGTCTTATTATTAAGGTTTGTGGGTAGCAGACACATTGTGCGAATCTCCTTACGCCATCACAAGATGTAGCGTAGAAAGTCAGATTTTTCCAGTGAGCCACCGCGCTGGAACTCTATTGAAACGGAAGCTGAGGAACTGATGCAGCCTAAAATTAACTGGATTGATAACCTGCGAGGGATCGCCTGTTTAATGGTAGTGATGATCCATACTACAACGTGGTACATCACCAACGCCCACAGCGTCAGCCCGCTAAACTGGGATATTGCGAATGTCCTGAATTCGGCTTCGCGCGTTAGCGTTCCCCTGTTTTTTATGATTTCAGGCTATCTTTTTTTTGGCGAGCGCTGCGCGCAACCGCGGCATTTTTTACGTATCGCCCTGTGCCTTATCTTTTACAGCGTTGTCGCCCTGGCTTACATTTCACTTTTTACTTCGATCAACGTCGAGCTTTCGCTAAAAAATGCGCTGCAAAAACCCGTGTTTTACCACCTGTGGTTTTTCTTTGCGATTGCGGTGATCTACCTGGTATCGCCATTAATCCAGGTAAAAAACGTGAGCGGCAAAATGCTCCTGACGCTGATGGTGGTCATTGGTATTATTGCTAACCCAAATACTGTGCCGCAAAAAATCGGCGGCGTTGAATGGTTGCCCATCAATCTGTATATCAGCGGCGACACGTTCTACTACATTCTCTACGGTATCCTGGGCCGCGCCATTGGAATGATGGAGACGCAAAAGCCATCGCTGACGCTTATCTGCACTGCCCTGTTCATCATCGCGGTATTTGTTATTTCTCGCGGCACATTGCATGAATTACGCTGGCGCGGAAATTTTGCCGATACCTGGTATCTGTATTGCGGTCCCATGGTGTTTATTTGCGCCGTCTCACTGTTCACGGTAGTTAAAAATAAGCTGAATGCGCGGACGTTACCTGGACTGGGGCTTATCTCCCGCCACTCGCTGGGTATTTATGGTTTCCACGCGCTGATTATCCATGCGCTACGTACTAATGGTCTGGAGTTAAAACGTTGGCCGCCGTTAGACATCGTGTGGGTTTTTGCCGCGACGGTGACAGGAAGCCTGCTACTTTCCATGCTGTTACAGCGTATTGATAAACGGAAATGGGTTAGCTAAACGACAATGATGGCTCCGGCCATCATTCATCATCACTGTAGGAAGCGTAAAGATCGGTTCCATATATACTGACCCCCAGCGCCACCAGACACAGTATTTTCAGCGCGCCCGCCAGCGCCAGGTTAAATACGCCGACCGCGACCATGCCGATGCCAAGCAACAGCAAAGATTTACAACGAGAAAGCAAGCGGTCATTCCCCGTGTGTTCCTGGCGAATTAAGACAGGAAAACCGCACATGACGATTGCCGCAAAAAAATATCCCTTTTCGCTTAATGTATGACAGCCTGGCCACAGTCCCACCAGGTATACCACTGCACCGACAACTAACATTCCCAGGCCGAACATCCGTTTCCTACGCGCAACGTGATCGTCCATCTCACTCTCCTTGTGGTTGAGTGAGACACATTAAGCGAAGAAATAGCAATGAAAAAGGCGCCTGTTCAGCAATAATATAAAAATCAGAAAACACACATACTTACTTCGATATAATTCAAAAGAATCAATATTTACGGAAAATGCCTTTCAGCCAAAACCGAAAGGCATTCTGACTTATGACATCAACGGCAACAGCTGCTGATAGAGTCGACGGAAGGTTTCACGACGTTGTTGATAAACCGCATGACGCTGCGCATCAGGATAATGCGCCTGCTCCAGCGGCAACTGCGGCAATACATCGGCGAGCGGAGTCTGTTTATTCACCGCAATTTGCGCCAGACGCGCCGCGCCCAGCGCTGGCCCCACATCGCCGCCAGTACGATAATCAAGCTGTAGCCCGCTAATATCAGATAGCATCTGACGCCAGTATTCGCTGCGCGCTCCGCCGCCGATAAGCGTCACGCTGGCGGGTTTGACGCCGCAGGCGTGAACCACATCCATGCCATCCGCCAGAGCATATCCCACGCCTTCCAGTACCGCCCGCGCCAGTTCCGCCGGGCCATGCTGATGGGTTAAACCAAAGAAAACGCCTTTTGCCTGCGGATTATTGTGCGGCGTGCGCTCGCCGGACAGGTACGGCAAAAACCAGATCGGATCGGTATGCTCATCCGCCAGCTGCGCGGCGGCAATCAGCGTCGGGACGTTCTTCTGCCCGGTGAGTTTAGCCGCCCAGTCCAGACAAGAGGCGGCGCTCAACATTACAGACATTAAATGCCAGCGTTCCGGCAGCGCATGGCAAAAACTGTGTACTGCGCTCTCCGGTTTACTCAGAAAGCCGTCGCTGACGGCAAAATAGACGCCCGATGTTCCAAGTGAGAGCATCGCCTGTCCGGCATCGATCATTCCTACGCCGACCGCGCCAGCCGCATTGTCGCCGCCGCCCGCCACCACAGGTACTGCTGGCATACCCCATGCGCTGGCTACCTCTGGCAGCAACGTTCCGGTAATGTCACTACCTTCAAATAACGCTGGCATCTGCTGTCGGGTTAAATGACAGGCGTTGAGCATAACGTCGCTCCAGTCGCGCTTTTTCACGTCCAGCCACATCGTTCCTGCCGCATCCGACATATCGCTGGCAAAGACGCCCGTCATTCGCAGCCGCAGAAAATCTTTCGGCAGCAGAACTTTGTCTATCTGGCGGAAAATATCCGGTTCGTGGCGCTGCACCCAGACTAATTTGGGCGCGGTAAAACCGGGCATCATCAGATTACCGGTTATCGCACGCGACTGCGGCACCTGTTTTTCCAGCCAGGCGCACTCTTCGCTACAGCGTCCGTCATTCCATAAAATCGCTGGTCGCAGAACCTGCTGACGGCTATCAAGCAATGTCGCGCCATGCATTTGTCCGGCGATGCCCAACGCCCGAACGCCACTTAACGACTGTTGCCGACCTAAACCTTTAACCGCACGATCCGTCGCCTGCCACCACTGCTCTGGTTCCTGTTCCGACCATAAGGGATGCGGACGCGATACGGTCAGTTTTTCAGTATGCGTAGCCAGCACATCGCCCTGCTCATTCAACAGGATAGCCTTTACACCCGATGTACCAAGATCGATCCCGATATACATATTGTGGGTTCCTTTACTGAAAGCGCCCGGCAGCGCTACGCTTACCGGGCTAATCACGACTACAGGCCGGGCTAACGCGGAGTCGCCCGGTAGATAGGGTTATTTATCAAACAGATAACGGTTAACCAGATTTTCTAACAGCTCCTGATGACCGCTTTGATGTACTGGCGCCAGATTGTGCTGCTCCGCATACTGCGCCAGTTCGCCTAAGGAGAGTTGTCCTTTCAGAATCTGCTGCCCCAGCTCGCCATTCCAGCCGGCATAGCGCTTCGCCACGCGTTTATCCAGCTCGCCGTCTTCAACCATACGCGCGGCGATTTTCAGCGACAACGCCATCGTATCCATTGCGCCGATATGACCGTAGAACAGATCGTATTTATCGGTGCTCTGGCGACGAACTTTGGCGTCGAAGTTGAGACCGCCCGTCGTGAATCCGCCCGCTTTCAGGATTTCGTACATCACCAGCGCGTTCTCTTCAACGCTAATCGGGAACTGATCGGTATCCCAGCCCAGTTGCGCATCGCCGCGGTTGGCGTCAACGGAGCCAAAAATACCCAGCGCGATAGCGGTCGCGATTTCATGGTGGAACGAATGGCCCGCCAGCGTCGCGTGGTTCGCCTCAATATTCACTTTGATCTCTTTTTCCAGGCCGAACTGTTTGAGGAAACCATAGACCGTTGCAACGTCATAATCATACTGATGTTTTGTCGGTTCCTGCGGTTTCGGTTCAATCAGCAGCGTGCCCTGGAAACCCATTTTATGTTTGTGCTCGACCACCATTTGCATAAAGCGGCCAATCTGTTCGCGTTCCTGGCGCAGATCGGTATTCAGCAACGTTTCATAACCTTCGCGCCCGCCCCACAGGACGTAATTTTCGCCGCCCAGTTTATGCGTGGCGTTCATTGCCGTAACCACTTGCGTCGCCGCCCAGCTAAAGACTTCCGGGTCCGGGTTAGTGGCGGCGCCTGCGCCATAGCGCGGGTTGGTAAAGCAGTTCGCCGTTCCCCACAGCAGTTTTACGCCGCTCTGCTCCTGTTTCGCCGCCAGCACATCCACCATCTGCGCGAAGTTGTTTTTATATTCTTTCAACGACGCGCCTTCCGGCGACACATCCACGTCATGGAAGCAATAAAAAGGCACATTCAGTTTGTGGAAAAATTCAAACGCCACGTCCGCTTTGCGTTTCGCCAGCTCCAGCGCTTCGCCCGGTTGCTGCCACGGACGATTAAACGCGCCTACGCCAAACATATCCGCGCCGTTCCAGCAGAAGGTATGCCAGTAACAGGCCGCGAAACGCAGGTGATCTTCCATACGTTTACCTAAAACCAGCTCGTCGGGATTGTAATGACGAAATGCCAGCGGGTTAGTCGATTGAGGGCCTTCATAGCGAACACGATCGAGTTGGTCAAAATAAGCCTGCATAGTGAGCTCCATAATCAGATAAGACGGCAAGTAAACGACATAACGTCATACTGGAATTTCCTGATTTATTGCTCAATTACGTTATTTCACACCGCTATTAAGAGAATCCCCAAATGTGCTCTGGCTCTCAAAAAAACGCTGAAAACCACAGAAGAAAAAAGCGATCGCGATCGAATCCTGGCAAATAAACAAAAAACCGTAATATATAGATAAGAAATGACAATTGTCATCCGCCGTTTGCTGTGATGAATTTCGCATAACGTTTCAGGCGCAAAATAATTTGTCATCATTCGCCAGACCGTTATGTCAGCCGTTTTGATAGTATCCATGAGTCCAGGTTCACTTTTGCAGGATATATCCTCATGTTTGATAAACGTCACCGTATCACTCTGTTATTTAACGCGAATAAAGCCTATGACCGTCAGGTAGTGGAGGGGGTGGGTGAATATTTACAAGCCTCGCAATCCGAATGGGATATATTTATTGAGGAAGATTTCCGTGCCCGTATCGATAACATTAAAGAGTGGTTAGGCGACGGCGTTATTGCCGATTACGATGATGACGATATCGCGCAATTATTGGCCGATGTCGACGTACCCATTGTCGGGGTCGGCGGTTCTTACCATCTTGCTGAAAATTATCCCGCCGTTCATTACATCGCCACCGATAATCATGCGCTCGTTGAAAGCGCCTTCCTGCATTTAAAAGAAAAAGGCGTCAACCGCTTCGCGTTTTACGGTTTGCCCGACTCCAGCCGCAAACATTGGGCGGCGGAACGGGAATACGCCTTTCGCCAGCTGGTCGCCGAGGAAAAATACCGCGGCGTAGTCTATCAGGGGCTGGAAACCGCGCCGGAAAACTGGCAGCACGCGCAAAATCGCCTCGCCGACTGGCTTCAGACGCTGCCGCCGCAAACCGGCATCATTGCCGTAACGGATGCCCGCGCCCGCCACGTATTGCAGGCCTGCGAACACCTGCATATTCCGGTGCCGGAAAAACTTTGCGTTATCGGTATTGATAACGAAGAGTTAACCCGTTATCTGTCGCGCGTCGCGCTTTCCTCCGTCGCGCAGGGGGCGCGGCAAATGGGCTATCAGGCGGCGAAGCTGCTGCACCGTTTGCTGGCGCGCGAAGAGATGCCGTTACAGCGCATTCTGGTGCCGCCGGTGCGCGTCATTGCGCGCCGCTCGACAGACTATCGCTCCCTGACCGATCCGGCGGTTATCCAGGCGATGCACTTTATTCGTAACCATGCCTGTAAGGGCATTAAAGTCGAGCAGGTGCTGGATGCGGTTGGGATTTCACGTTCAAACCTGGAAAAACGTTTTAAGGAAGAAGTTGGCGAGACGATACATGCGCTGATCCACGCCGAAAAGCTGGAAAAAGCGCGTAGTTTGTTGATTTCTACCACGTTGGCGATAAACGAAATTTCGCAAATGTGCGGCTACCCGTCACTGCAATATTTCTATTCGGTGTTTAAAAAGGAGTACGTCACTACGCCTAAGGAGTATCGCGACCAGCATAGTGAAGCGTTGTTGTAGTTTATCCAGCCTACAGATGCCTTGTAAGCCGGATAGCGTAGCGCCATCCGGCACACAGAATTACATATGCGCGGCGATCAGACGCTGGTTGTCCTGGTACATCGCGAACAAGTAGTTGTTATAGCGCGACCCCTGGGTAGAGTAACCCTTCAGCTTATGAATCATCGCCGTGGCGGTGACTTCCTGATCCGCCTTACGCAGTTGGGCGCGCGACTTGCGGAAAGAAGAATAAGCCGGATGCGTGTTCAGGTTGGCGACATACGCGCTCACCGACTCCTCAACCGACGCGAATTGCGAGTAACCTTTCACCTTACCCGGCGTATTGGTACAACGCCCTTTCGTGCACTTCATGCCGAACAGGTTATTGTTGCTACGCGCCAGTTTAGAGGTTCCCCAGCCGCTTTCCGCCGCCGCCATCGTCGCCACCATGCTGGTTGGGATAATGTCGACGCGCTCCAGCAACGTATTCCACGGAATACGACGCGTGTTGCCGGACCAGCTCACTTTATAGCGCTTCGCGATATCTTTCATACGCGCGCGTTCAGACGGCGACCAGCGGTTCTGGTACTGTTTTGAGATCAGCCAATTACGGTCCGCGGTAATCGCGGCATTTTGGCTGGTGATGTAAGGCATAACGGTCCGGAGAAACGCTTTTTTTCTGGGGGTTCCGGAAGGGTATTTTCGCAAATCAGGAAGTGAACTGCTCTTTGCACTATTGCGAGAATACTCTTGTTTACTGCTAACCTGTTTATAACTTTTCTCGGTTATGTGGGACTTTTGACTCGTTTGCGTTGCGTGCGTCTTTGCCAGCACCTCACCCGAAAATGCGATGGTGAGTAACATAAGAATCATTGCCCCATATCGTCGCATGGGAGTCAATATCATTAGGTCTCCTGGTCGGATTGATACATTCCAACACCTTTTATTTTTCACGAAGTTAAGGTTTGAACCCCAAATTCTAGCAAAAATAGGCTTAAAAAGCACCTCAGGGAATAGTCTTAATCCGAAACTATGTCAACTATTAACGATAACAGACAGCAATAATGCCAATAAAATGTGGTACTTATCGCAAATAGAGGCGTTTTTTTGCGCCTCGTCGCTCACCCTCGCGCCTCCTCCTGCGCGACTCTCTGCGGGGGAGGAGTTCATTCGCCTAAAAACCAGGCAAGCTGATGAATATTGCCCACAAAGGATAGCGTGATGAAACTTGCCGCCTTCGCTCTGACGCTGATACCCGGTATCGCGATCGCCTCATCATGGACCTCGCCCGGTTTTCCAACGTTCTCGACGCAGGAAACCGGACGCTTTACCAGCCATGCTGCATTAACAAAAGGTACACGCGCGTTAACGCTCCATATTGACCAGCAGTGCTGGCAGCCCTCCGGCGCCATAAAACTCAACCAGATGTTGTCGTTAAAACCCTGCGAAGGCGCGCCGCCGCAATGGCGTTTGTTTAAAGATGGCGACTATACGATAACGGTAGATACCCGATCCGGTACGCCGACCCTGTTGTTATCGATAAAAACTGAACCTGAACGCACCGCGCAGCTCGCCTACCAGTGTCCCGTCTGGGATGGTTCGCCGCTCACGCTGGATGTTCGCCAAACCTTTCCGGAAGGGACGGTAGTGCGCGATTATTACAGTGGTCAAACCGATACCGTCCAAAACGGACAAATCACGCTGCGACCTGCCGACAGCCACGGGCTTTTATTGCTGGAACGCGCGGAAACCCATGCATCAGCGCCTTTTAACTGGCGCAACGCCACCGTTTATTTTGTGCTTACGGATCGCTTTCGCAATGGCGATCCAACCAACGACCACAGCTATGGTCGCCATAAGGATGGTATGCAAGAGATTGGCACTTTCCACGGCGGCGATTTGCGCGGGTTGACGAGTCAACTGGACTATCTACAGCAATTAGGCGTGAACGCCTTGTGGATAAGCTCGCCGTTTGAACAGATCCACGGCTGGGTCGGCGGCGGAACAAAAGGCGATTTTCCTCATTACGCCTATCACGGCTATTACACTCAGGACTGGACGACGCTGGATGCCAATATGGGCAGCGAAGCCGATCTCCGCGCGCTGGTCGACGGCGCGCACCAGCGCGGCATCCGTATTTTATTTGACGTAGTAATGAATCATGCCGGTTACGCCACGCTGGCGGATATGCAGGAGTATCAGTTCGGCGCGCTCTATTTATCCGGCGCGGAACGGCAAAAAATTCTCGGCGATCGCTGGACAAACTGGCGACCCGCCGCCGGACAAAGCTGGCACAGCTTTAACGACTACATCAACTTCAGCGACAGCGCCGCCTGGGAAAAATGGTGGGGGAAAAAGTGGATTCGTACCGATATTGGCGACTACGACAGTCCGGGATTTGACGATTTAACCCTGTCGCTGGCCTTCCTGCCGGATATAAAAACGGAATCTACCACGCCTTCCGGCCTACCCGCGTTCTATGCCAACAAGCCTGATACTAAAGCAAAGTTCATTGAAGGCTATACGCCACGGGATTATCTGACTCACTGGTTAAGCCAGTGGGTGCATGATTACGGCATTGACGGGTTCCGGGTCGATACTGCCAAAAATGTTGAGCTTCCTGCCTGGCAACAGCTAAAAACCCAGGCCAGCGCGGCATTACGCGAGTGGAAGCAGGCCAATCCGGACAAAGCGCTGGATGATAGCCCGTTCTGGATGACTGGCGAAGCGTGGGGCCACGGCGTCATGAAAAGTGACTATTATCGCTATGGTTTCGACGCGATGATCAATTTTGATTATCAGGAGCAGGCCGCGAAAGCGGTCGATTGCCTGGCGGAAATGGGGCCAGTCTGGCAGCAGATGGCGGATAAAATGCAGGATTTCAACGTATTAAGTTACCTCTCCTCGCATGATACGCGCCTTTTCCGTGAGAGCGGTGATAAGGCGGCGGAACTGCTGCTGCTTTCGCCGGGCGCGGTGCAGATCTTTTACGGCGATGAATCCGCTCGTCCCTTCGGCCCCACCGGCTCCGACCCGCTGCAAGGCACCCGTTCAGATATGAACTGGCAGGACGTGAGCGGAAAGTCAGCCGCAGCCGTCGCGCACTGGCAGCGTATTAGCCAGTTCCGCGCCAGACATCCCGCCATCGGCGCAGGACAACAAACCACGCTGACGCTAAAACACGGGTACGGTTTTGTACGCCAGTACGGCGACGATACGGTGATGGTCGTCTGGGCGGGCCGCCGCTAATCGTGGCGCTACCGGTCTCCTCGCGTACCGGTAGCCCCTTCAAAATAAAAAACTAACCTGATAAAAATTTGTAGCATAAAACATCAATACCACCGCCTGACCCCCATTTGCGCCCCGCCATTTGTAGCGTTATGGTTATCCACTTTGACAGACAGTTCGATAGATCACCCGTTATGACATTTTCACTTTTCGGCGATAAATTTACCCGCCATTCAGGCATTACCCGCCTGATGGAGGATCTCAACGACGGCTTACGCACGCCAGGCGCCATCATGCTTGGCGGCGGTAACCCGGCACACATCCCTGCAATGCAGGATTATTTCCAGACGCTACTGACAGAGATGGTAGAAAGCGGCAAAGCCGCTGATGCGCTTTGTAATTATGACGGTCCCCAGGGAAAAACGGCGCTACTGAATGCACTGGCCGTACTGCTACGTGAAACGCTGGGATGGGATATCGAACCACAGAATATTGCGCTGACAAATGGCAGTCAGAGCGCGTTTTTCTACTTATTTAATCTCTTCGCCGGACGTCGCGCCGACGGCAGTACGAAAAAGGTACTATTCCCGCTTGCGCCGGAATACATCGGCTATGCGGATTCCGGTCTGGAAGACGACCTCTTCGTTTCGGCGCGCCCGAATATTGAACTGCTGCCGGAAGGCCAGTTTAAGTATCACGTCGATTTTGAGCATCTGCACATCGGCGAAGAAACGGGGATGATTTGCGTCTCGCGCCCGACCAACCCAACCGGTAACGTTATCACCGACGAAGAGCTGATGAAGCTGGACAGACTGGCGAATCAGCACAACATCCCACTGGTGATTGATAACGCTTATGGCGTACCGTTTCCGGGCATTATCTTTAGCGAGGCGAGCCCGCTGTGGAACCCCAATATTATCCTATGCATGAGCCTCTCAAAGCTGGGACTACCCGGTTCCCGCTGCGGGATTATCATCGCCAATGATAAGACGATTACCGCCATTGCCAACATGAACGGCATCATCAGCCTTGCGCCCGGCGGCATGGGTCCGGCGATGATGTGCGAAATGATTAAGCGTAACGATCTGCTGCGGCTGTCGGAAACGGTTATCAAACCTTTCTACTATCAGCGCGTTCAACAGACGATCGCGATCATTCGTCGCTATTTATCCGAAGAACGCTGCCTGATTCATAAACCGGAAGGCGCAATATTTTTGTGGCTGTGGTTTAAAGATCTGCCGATTACCACCGAGCTACTCTATCAACGCTTGAAAGCGCGCGGCGTGCTGATGGTGCCGGGCCACTATTTCTTTCCCGGGCTGGATAAACCCTGGCCGCACACACACCAGTGTATGCGGATGAACTACGTGCCTGAACCGGACAAAATCGAGGCGGGCGTAAAAATTCTGGCAGAAGAGATAGAACGCGCCTGGCGTGAAGGCTGACGGCTATTCCGGCCATCATGCAGGCCGGAACGACATTCAGAAAGGTTGAGAATAGAGGCGCTGGCGCTGCACGTGTGCTGCGTCAACGCACTGTAACGCACTGGTCGGGCAGGCTTCCACGCACGCCGGCCCCGCTTCCCGATGCCAGCAAAGATCGCATTTAATCGCCTGCGCGCCTGACGTGGACGCCACCACGGTCATCGCGCCAAACGGGCAAGCCAGCATACAGCTTTTACAACCAATGCAGCGCGATGGCGTCACGAAGATATGCCCCCGATCACGGCGAATCGCCTGTACCGGGCAGACATTCGCGCACGGCGCGTCCTCACACTGATGGCAGACCGTGGCCGTGGTGAAGCTATCCTCTTTTATCACCCGGATACGCGGCACAAAGTCCGCCGTCGTCACCGCCGCGCTATTCTGCTGTTCCTGGTGCGACACCACGCAGGCGACCTCGCAGGTACGACACCCGATACACGCCGACGCATCCGCCATAATAAACCGGTTCATTGTTCTCCCCCTGCGTTAAAACGCCAGAATGCCAGAGAGCCATTCCCCGCCGCTTTGATCCCACTACGCAAACGGACAAATTTTGTCAGATGCCTGATAAAACCTGGCGAGCTGTCTTATTCGCGAACGGTAAATCCCAGCTCATTAGAGATAGCCTGTGCGGTTTCACGCAACGGTTTGAGCAGATTTTTCTCGCCGATCTGTTTTAGCCGTGACGTCGACAGTGAAATAGAAATGGCGTAAGGCACCCGATGGTGAATATCAAACACAGGCACGGCAATACAGGAGACGCCCAGTTCATTTTCTTCGCGGTCCATCGCCATGCTGGTTTCACGAATTTGCGCCAACTCATCGTACATTGCTGGTAAATCGGTAATGGTGTTGCGAGTCAGCGGCTGGATCTGATCTTTATGGCTTTCCCAGTAAGACGCCACATAATCCGGCTGACCAAACGCCATATAAATTTTCCCCATCGCCGAGCAGTACAGCGGCATATGCTGGCCAATGTAGGCGCGCGTGCGCAGCATACCGGTGGTCGGTTCCAGCTTATAAATCAGGATAGCGTGATCATCTTCACGGCTGGAAAAATTCACCGTCTCGCCGGTGGTCAGGTTGAGCGCCTCAAGGTGCGGTGCCGCAACGTGGATGATATTCAGCGATGACAGGGCTTTTTGGCCGACGGCAATAAACTTTGTCGTCAGACGGTAGCTCCCGGCCGCCGGCGCTGGCGTCACGTATCCGCAGGATTGAAGCCCCTGCAACAAACGATGGACGGTGCTCTTGTTCAACCCCGCCAGCTCCGACAGGTGCGCCAGTGGGCAACCGTTCGGGTAGTTACTCAAAATTTCTATCAACATCAGGCCACGAAACAGGCTCTGACTCCCCGCAGGCTTCTCTTTATCGTTGTTCTGGCTCATCAGAAAACTCTCTCCTTTCTTGGGCGATCAGATGGTAGCTCAAAGTGTGTTGCAGTTCACGATATCAGCATAAAAAACATAACCCGATGATTTTAATCGTTTTTAAAAACCTTCTCTGGCGTTGCCATGTCAATTTTTGATCTATATATTTGGAACTACATTTCGTATTATGAAATTTATCGACAAAAAAACATACTAAAATTTCTAACAATCGACCAGGAGAACAGGGATGAAAGTAACTTTCGAAGAGTTAAAAGGGGCCTTCTACCGCGTCTTGCGGTCGCGGAATATTGCGGAAGATACCGCCGACGCCTGCGCGGAAATGTTCGCTCGCACCACCGAGTCCGGTGTCTATTCCCACGGCGTGAACCGCTTTCCCCGCTTCATCCAGCAACTGGATAACGGCGACATTATTCCTGATGCTAAACCGCAGCGGGTTACCAGCCTCGGCGCCATCGAACAGTGGGATGCTCAGCGCGCTATCGGCAACCTGACGGCGAAAAAGATGATGGACCGGGCCATCGAGCTGGCTTCCGATCATGGTATTGGCCTGGTGGCGTTACGTAATGCTAACCACTGGATGCGCGGCGGCAGCTACGGCTGGCAGGCGGCGGAAAAAGGCTATATCGGCATTTGCTGGACCAACTCCATCGCCGTCATGCCGCCATGGGGCGCGAAAGAGTGCCGTATCGGTACCAATCCGCTGATCGTCGCCATCCCGTCTACGCCGATCACTATGGTAGATATGTCGATGTCGATGTTCTCTTACGGCATGCTGGAGGTTAACCGCCTGGCCGGCCGCGAGCTTCCTGTTGACGGTGGATTTGACGATGAAGGTAATTTGACCAAAGAACCGGGCGTTATCGAGAAAAATCGCCGCATTTTACCAATGGGTTACTGGAAAGGCTCTGGTCTGTCGATTGTGCTGGACATGATTGCCACCCTGCTTTCCAACGGTTCTTCCGTTGCCGAAGTGACCCAGGAAAACAGCGATGAGTATGGCGTTTCGCAGATCTTCATCGCCATAGAAGTGGATAAGCTGATCGATGGCGCAACCCGCGATGCCAAACTGCAGCGGATTATGGATTTCATCACCACTGCTGAACGTGCTGACGACAACGTCGCGATTCGGCTGCCCGGCCACGAATTTACCAAATTGCTGGATGACAACCGCCGTCACGGTATCACCATTGACGACAGCGTCTGGGCCAAAATTCAGGCGCTGTAAGGAGCCACATCATGATTTTTGGACATATCGCGCAGCCTAATCCGTGCCGGTTACCGTCGGCCATAGAGCAGGCGCTCGATTTCCTGCGCAATACGGACTTTCGCACGCTGGAACCCGGCGTAGTGGAAATCGACGGCCAAAATATCTTCGCGCAGATAATCGATATGACCACCCGCGATGCTGCTGAAAATCGTCCGGAGGTTCATCGCCGCTATCTGGATATTCAGTTTCTGGCATGGGGTGAAGAGAAAATTGGGGTTGCCATTGATACCGGTAATAATCAAATCAGCGAGTCATTATTAGAACAGCGCGATATTATTTTTTATCACGACAGTGAACATGAATCATTCATTGAAATGATACCGGGAAGTTATGCCCTGTTTTTCCCGCAGGATGTTCATCGTCCAGGTTGTAATAAAAACATTGCTACGCCGATACGGAAAATAGTCGTAAAAGTCGCCATAGACGTTTTATAAAATAGAGTTTACTGGAGCACAAAATGAAAAATAATACCGGTTATATTATCGGTGCGTACCCTTGTGCACCCTCATTTCACCAAAAGAGTGAAGAGGAAGAGACGGAATTCTGGCGGCAACTCTCTGATACTCCGGATATCCGGGGGCTGGAGCAGCCTTGTCTTGAACATCTTCACCCGCTCGGCGACGAGTGGTTATTGCGCCATACACCGGGAAACTGGCAAATCGTGGTCACCGCGATAATGGAAACCATGCGCCGCCGTAGCGAAAACGATGGTTTTGGATTAGCGTCCAGTGACGAGGAGCAGCGTAAAGCCTGCGTGGAATACTACCGTCATCTTTATCAGAAGATAAATAAACTCAATGCGAAAACCCCCGGCAAAGTCATAGCCCTTGAGCTTCATGCCGCCCCACTGGCGGGCAATCCGAACGTGGCGCAGGCAACCGACGCCTTTGCGCGCTCATTAAAAGAGATTGCCAACTGGGACTGGTCCTGCGACCTAGTGCTTGAACACTGCGACGCGATGACCGGCCCCGCACCGCGCAAAGGATTCTTACCGTTAGTAAACGTACTGGAAACTATTGCCGACTATGACATAAGCGTCTGCATTAACTGGGCGCGCTCGGCTATTGAAGGGCGGGATACCTCTCTACCGCTGATCCACACGCAGCAGGCCAAACAGGCTGGAAAACTCGGGGCGCTGATGTTCTCCGGTACAACGCTGGATGGAGAATACGGCGAATGGCAGGACCTCCATGCTCCGTTTGTACCTTTCTGTCCACAAAGCCTGATGACGGAGAAACATGTTAAAGAACTCATTACCGCCGCAGCTCCCGAACTGTTGCTGTTTACCGGCATTAAATTGTTGGAAATCAATGCCAGCGCCGATATTAATCACCGCATAAATATATTACGTGATGGTATTAATATGATGAAAAAGGCCACACGCAGCTAACCTGAATTAAACATCATCACCTTAATCCTCGGCCTGCAACTCAACGTTGCGCCGACCTAATATAAACCAAACATAAGAAATTAAGTTCCACTATTCAGCATCGAAAGAAATAAGTTTCTATAACCTGATGGAGTCGTTATGAAGCGGGTACTTGAGGGCATACTTGCGGTATTAATTGCCGTACTTTCCTGCATTGTATTTATTAACGTTATTTTACGTTACGGTTTTGAGAGCAGTATTTTGTCGGTAGATGAACTATCACGTTATCTATTTGTATGGCTGACGTTTATTGGCGCCATCGTGGCATTTATGGATAACGCTCACGTTCAGGTCACTTTTGTGGTGGAAAAACTTTCGCCAGCGAATCAGCGTCGTCTCTCGCTGCTGACGCATTCACTGATTTTATTGTTATGCATCGCATTAGGCTGGGGCAGCCTACAAAAAGCACTGCAGGACTGGAGCGATCAGTCGCCAATCCTCGGTTTACCGATCGGCCTGATGTATATCGCCTGTCTGCCCACAAGCGTTGCCATCGCGTTAATCGAGCTGCGTCGGCTTTATCACTTAATAACGCGTAACGATTCCTTTCAACAACCACAGCAAGGAGCCTAATCATGGCCGTGGTGATATTTCTCTGCTGCCTGCTCGGCGGGATCGCGATAGGTTTACCCATCGCCTGGTCGCTGCTGCTTTGCGGCGCTGCTCTGATGGCATACCTGGATATGTTTGACGTGCAGATTATGGCGCAAACTTTGGTTAACGGCGCGGACAGCTTCTCCCTGCTGGCCATTCCCTTTTTTGTTTTGGCCGGTGAAATCATGAACGCGGGCGGCCTGTCAAAGCGAATCGTCGACCTGCCGATGAAGCTGGTCGGCCATAAGCCCGGCGGCCTGGGCTACGTGGGCGTTATTGCGGCAATGATTATGGCCAGCCTTTCCGGCTCTGCGGTAGCAGATACCGCTGCGGTCGCCGCGCTGCTGGTGCCGATGATGCGCTCCGCAAACTATCCGATCAACCGCTCTGTTGGGTTAATCGCTTCCGGCGGGATCATTGCGCCAATTATTCCGCCCTCGATTCCTTTTATTATCTTCGGCGTTTCCAGCGGCTTGTCGATCAGCAAGCTGTTTATGGCCGGGATCGCACCGGGCATCATGATGGGCGCGGCGCTTATGCTCACCTGGTGGTGGCAGGCCGGGCGATTAAATCTCCCTTCTCAGCCTAAAGCAACACCGCGTGAAATCTGGCAATCATTGGTTTCAGGTATCTGGGCGCTGTTTTTACCGGTGATTATTATCGGCGGCTTCCGTTCCGGACTTTTCACGCCAACGGAAGCAGGAGCGGTTGCCGCGTTTTACGCCCTCTTTGTCGCCGTGGTTATCTATCGGGAATTAACGTTTTCCAGTCTCTACCACGTGCTGGTCAATGCCGCCAAAACGACGTCAGTCGTCATGTTTCTGGTGGCCGCAGCTCAGGTATCCGCCTGGCTGATTACGATCGCGGAATTACCCATGATGGTGTCAGATTTGCTGCAGCCGCTGGTCGACTCTCCGCGACTCTTATTTATCGTCATTATGATCTCAATTATGGTCGTCGGTATGGTGATGGACTTAACGCCAACGGTGTTAATTCTTACCCCTGTATTATTGCCATTAGTTAAAGAAGCCAATATTGACCCGATTTATTTCGGCGTCATGTTCATTATTAACTGCTCTATTGGATTAATCACACCGCCCGTTGGCAACGTCCTCAACGTTATTTCCGGGGTAGCAAAATTGAAATTTGATGACGCGGTAAGAGGCGTATTCCCTTACGTTGTCGTACTGATGTCGTTGCTGGTTTTATTTATTTTTATTCCCGAGCTAATTATCACACCGCTTAAATGGATTAATTAAAGGATAATATTATGAAATTACACGTTATTGCTCGTTCATTATTGATAGCAGGTCTGACAGTTTTCAGCGTGTCGTCTCTGGCGGCACAATCTTTACGTTTTGGTTATGAAACACCGCAAACTGACTCCCAACATATTGCCGCGAAAAAATTTAACGAATTATTAAAAGAAAAAACCAACGGCGAATTAACGCTAAAACTCTTTCCTGACAGCACATTAGGTAACGCCCAGGCAATGATCAGCGGGGTGCGCGGCGGAACTATTGATATGGAAATGTCCGGTTCGAACAATTTCACCGGCCTGGCCCCTGTATTCAACTTACTTGATGTCCCCTTCCTGTTTCGCGATACCGCGCATGCGCATAAAACGCTCGATGGCAAAGTCGGCGATGAACTGAAAAAATCACTCGATTCAAAAGGGTTAAAGGTCCTCGCCTACTGGGAAAACGGCTGGCGCGACGTCACCAACTCCCGCGCGCCGGTAAAAACGCCGGCCGATTTGAAAGGCTTAAAAATCCGCACTAACAACAGCCCAATGAATATCGCGGCCTTTAAAATCTTCGGCGCGAACCCTATTCCGATGCCGTTCTCCGAAGTCTATACCGGCCTCGAAACCCGTACGATTGATGCCCAGGAACACCCTATCAACGTCGTGTGGTCAGCGAAATTCTATGAGGTACAGAAATACCTCTCCCTCACTCATCACGCCTATTCGCCTCTGCTGCTGGTGATCAATAAAGCCAAATTCGACGCTTTAAGCCCGCAGTTCCAGGAGGCACTGCTGAGTTCCGCCAAAGAAGCGGGTGACTATCAGCGCAAACTGGTCGCCGAAGATCAGCAAAAAATTATCGATGGCATGAAAGAAGCCGGAGTTGAAGTCCTGACCGACATCGACCGTAAAGCCTTCAGCGATGCGCTGGGCAGCCAGGTGCGCGATATGTTCCTGAAAGACAACCCGCAGGGCGCCGACCTCCTGAAAGCCGTGGACGAGGTGCAATAAGTCATGAGTAACTACTGGCTGGGGTTAGATTGTGGTGGGAGTTGGCTAAAAGCCGGATTGTACGATGGCGCAGGCCGGGAAGTAGCTGTGCAACGCCTGCCGCTGCATGCTTTAAGCCCGCAGCCGGGCTGGGTTGAACGCGATATGACCGAACTGTGGCAACAGTGCGCCTCGGTCATCAGCAAACTACTGGCGCACACAGGGGTGAGCGGCTCACAAATCCGCAGTTTGGGTATTTCAGCTCAGGGTAAGGGCCTGTTCCTGTTAGATAAAAGCGATCGGCCATTAGGTAAAGCGATACTCTCTTCCGACCGTCGCGCCATGGAAATTGTCCAGCGCTGGCAAAAAGAAGCGGTTCCGCAAAAACTCTACCCGCTGACCCGACAAACTCTATGGACCGGGCATCCGGTCTCCCTTTTACGCTGGATAAAAGAGAATGAGCCGCAGCGCTACGCGCAGATAGGCAGCGTCATGATGACGCATGACTATCTGCGCTGGTGCTTAACCGGCGTTAAAGGCTGTGAGGAGAGCAACATCTCCGAGTCCAACCTCTACAACATGGCGACGGGCCAGTACGACCCGCGCCTGACCGAGTGGCTGGGCATCAGTGAAATCGACAGCGCGCTGCCCCCCGTGGTGGGTTCAGCCGAAATATGCGGGGAGATCACCGCTCAGGCGGCCGCCATCACCGGTCTGGCGGTGGGCACACCCGTCGTCGGCGGCCTGTTTGACGTGGTTTCCACCGCCCTTTGCGCCGGTATTGAGGATGAATCAACGCTCAATGCGGTGATGGGGACCTGGGCCGTCACCAGCGGCATCGCTCACGGTCTGCGCGACCATGAGGCCCATCCTTACGTCTATGGCCGCTACGTCAATGACGGGCAGTATATCGTTCACGAAGCCAGCCCGACCTCTTCCGGCAACCTTGAATGGTTCACCGCCCAGTGGGGCGACCTCTCTTTTGATGAGATCAACCAGGCGGTTGCCAGCCTGCCGAAAGCCGGTAGCGACCTCTTTTTTCTGCCGTTTCTCTACGGCAGCAATGCCGGACTGGAGATGACCTGCGGTTTTTACGGGATGCAGGCGCTGCACACCCGCGCGCACCTGCTGCAGGCGATTTATGAAGGCGTGGTCTTCAGCCATATGACCCACCTCAACCGCATGCGTGAACGTTTTACCGAGGTTTGCGCCCTGCGCGTTACCGGCGGACCGGCCCACTCCGACGTCTGGATGCAGATGCTGGCGGACGTCAGCGGCCTGCGCATTGAGCTGCCGCAGGTGGAGGAGACCGGCTGCTTCGGCGCGGCGCTGGCTGCCCGCGTCGGCACCGGCGTATATCGCGATTTCCGCGAGGCCCAACGCGACCTCCGGCACCCGGTGCGCACGCTGCTGCCGGACATGGCCGCGCACGCCCTCTACCAGCGTAAATACCGCCAATACCAGGATTTGATTACCGCACTACAGGGCTATCACGCCCGTATTAAGGAGCACGCATTATGAGCCGACCACTACTGCAACTAGCGCTCGACCACACCAATCTGGAAGCAGCCCAACGCGATGTCGCCCTGCTACAGGATCATGTCGATATCGTTGAGGCTGGCACCATCCTCTGTTTAACCGAAGGTCTTAGCGCGGTGAAAGCCCTGCGAGCGCAGTGCCCGGAAAAAATCATCGTCGCCGACTGGAAAGTGGCCGATGCCGGTGAAACCCTGGCGCAGCAGGCTTTTGGCGCTGGCGCCAACTGGATGACCATCATCTGCGCCGCGCCGCTCGCCACGGTCGAGAAAGGCCATGCCGTTGCCCAGTCCTGCGGCGGTGAAATTCAAATGGAACTGTTCGGCAACTGGACGCTGGACGACGCCCGAGACTGGTATCGCGTCGGGGTTCGCCAGGCGATTTATCACCGCGGACGCGATGCGCAGGCCAGCGGGCAGCAGTGGGGAGAGGCGGACCTGACGCGTATGAAAGCGTTGTCCGACATCGGCCTTGAGCTGTCAATTACCGGTGGTATTACCCCGGCCGATCTACCGCTGTTCCGCGACATTAACGTTAAGGCATTTATCGCCGGACGTGCGCTGGCAGGTGCCGCCCATCCGGCGCAGGTCGCCGCCGAATTCCACGCCCAAATTGACGCCATCTGGGGATAACAACATGCGTAATCATCCATTAGGTATTTACGAGAAAGCACTGGCGAAAGATCTCAGTTGGCCGGAGCGGCTGGTGCTGGCAAAAAGCTGCGGTTTTGATTTTGTTGAGATGTCGGTGGACGAAACGGATGAACGCCTTTCTCGCCTGGAGTGGACGCCAGCCCAACGCGCATCGCTGGTGAACGCGATGCTGGAAAGCGGCGTCGCTATCCCGTCAATGTGTCTCTCCGCCCATCGCCGTTTCCCTTTTGGCAGCCGCGACGAAGCGGTACGCCAGCGGGCGCGTGAAATCATGACCAAAGCCATTCGCCTGGCGCGCGACCTGGGGATCCGCACCATCCAGTTGGCAGGTTACGACGTCTATTACGAAGAGCACGACGAAGGCACCCAGCAACGTTTCGCCGAAGGGCTGGCGTGGGCGGTGGAACAGGCCGCAGCGGCGCAGGTCATGCTGGCGGTGGAGATCATGGATACCGCGTTTATGAACTCCATCAGCAAGTGGAAAAAGTGGGACGAGATGCTTTCGTCACCGTGGTTCACCGTTTATCCAGACGTCGGCAACCTCAGCGCCTGGGGGAACGACGTGACCGCCGAGCTGAAGCTGGGTATCGACCGTATCGCCGCTATCCACCTGAAAGACACGCTGCCAGTGACCGGTGACAGCCCCGGCCAGTTCCGCGACGTGCCGTTTGGCGAAGGATGCGTTGATTTTGTTGGCATCTTCAAAACGCTGCATGAGCTGAACTATCGCGGTTCATTTCTGATTGAGATGTGGACAGAGAAAGCCAGCGAGCCGGTGCTGGAAATTATCCAGGCCCGCCGCTGGATTGAATCACGGATGCAGGAAGGAGGTTTCACATGTTAGAGCAACTGAAAGCCGAGGTGCTGGCGGCCAACCTGGCCCTCCCGGCGCACGGGCTGGTCACCTTTACCTGGGGCAACGTCAGCGCGGTCGATGAGACGCGCAAACTGATGGTCATCAAGCCTTCCGGCGTTGAATATGAGGTGATGGCCGCCAACGATATGGTGGTGGTAGAGATCGCCAGCGGTAAGGTCGTTGAAGGCCATAAAAAACCGTCGTCCGATACCGCGACCCATCTGGCGCTCTATCGCCGCTATCCGCAGATCGGCGGGATCGTGCATACCCATTCCCGCCATGCGACGATCTGGTCGCAGGCCGGGCTCGATCTGCCCGCCTGGGGCACCACCCACGCCGACTATTTCTATGGCGCGATCCCCTGTACCCGACTGATGACCGTTGAGGAAATTAACGGCGAGTACGAGTATCAGACCGGCGAGGTGATTATTAAAACCTTTGAAGAGCGCGGTCTGGATCCGGCGCAAATCCCGGCGGTATTGGTTCATTCACACGGCCCGTTTGCCTGGGGTAAAAATGCCGCCGATGCCGTCCACAACGCCGTGGTGCTTGAGGAGTGCGCCTATATGGGGCTGTTCTCGCGCCAGCTGGCCCCGCAGCTACCGGATATGCAATCTGAACTGCTCGATAAACACTATCTGCGTAAACATGGCGCGAATGCCTATTACGGGCAGTAACAGCCTATGTCGGATGGCGGCTGCGCCTTATCCGACCTACAAAACTTGCAATATCAATACGTTGCGATGAACTCTTGTAGGCCCGATAAGCAAAGCGCCATCGGGCATTCAGTTTGCAACCGCTTTGTCAGAGGGCCAAAGATTATACTCAAGAATTAACGTGTTCCTTACTGTAGCGCCGCTTCCAGGCGGTAGGCGTCAGGCCGGTGTGCTTGCGGAAGATCTGGCGAAAGTAACCAACGTCATTAAAACCGCACCGCTCCGCCACCTCTTTTAACGAACGCGCGTCGCTAATCAGCAACTTTTCCGCCTCGCGCACCCGCTGGCGGTGGATGGCTTCCGTTAGCGTAAGGTGAAATACCCGCCGATAAACGCGTCCCAGATAATCCACATTGCAATGCAGTTCTTTCGCCAGAACTGAGCTGGAAAGCGGCAGGTGATAGTGCGTTCGAATCAGCTGCTGCACTTTCCAGGCCAGCGACACGCCTGCGGCCTCGGCGTTTTCATTCTGCCGGGCGTCAACGGTGAGCTGCTGCAAAATCAGCAGCACGATGAACTCCAGCGCCGGGCTGCGCTGGTGCTTTTCCTGCTCGTTCATAAACTGGCGAAAAAGCGCAATCAGCGCCTGCGGATCGGCAACCTGGGTATGCTGCGGCACGGAAAGATGCGTCAGCCAGCGCGGGTCGCTGTCCGGCGCTTTGACCTCAAAATGGAGCCAGTAAAATTTAAGATCGGCGGGAAACTCCTCAACGCCAATATGGCGGCGATGCGGCCAAAGCAACAGGCTTTCCCCGGCTTCAACACAGAAAACACATTCTTCTTCCTGAATTTTCAGGCAGCCTTTTTCCACAAATATAATTTCCCACGATTGCAGACGCCTGGCAGGATGACGCCCAATGCCGCGAGAAATAAATAATCCGCCGTTTTGGACTTTAATCGGTAATGTTATGGATAATTCGAGCATTAATATGTCATTTCCCGCTCATTCAGCACCGTATTTCATATTAGCCTTTGATTATTAACTAAAAATAGTCATTTCACTCGATCCATCTCACATTTTTAAATACGGGTCGGAATCGTCATCTTTTTTTACTCTTTTATCGCCTTGTCGCTCACCGCTATCTGGGCAAAATGAATCAGGTCATAACGCGAAAATAAAAATTACTGCCATAAAATACCCCGTCAGCGAGGAATATCTATGACCTCTACAGCCTTAAGGAGCACGAAATGAACGTACTGGAAGTCGATCTGCATAAACTGACGGTCAGCGATCCGTTCCTCGGACAGTATCAACAACTGGTTCGCGATGTGGTTATTCCTTACCAGTGGGATGCGTTAAACGATCGTATTCCAGAGGCTGAACCCAGCCATGCCATTGAAAATTTCCGCATTGCCGCAGGACAGCAGACGGGCGACTTTTACGGCATGGTCTTTCAGGACAGCGACGTGGCGAAATGGCTGGAAGCGGTTGCCTGGTCACTGTGCCAGAAGCCCGATCCCGCGCTTGAGAAAAGCGCCGATGAGGTGATTGAACTGGTGGCCGCCGCACAGTGTGACGATGGCTATCTCAATACGTACTTTACGGCAAAAGCCCCGCAAGAACGCTGGAGCAACCTGGCGGAGTGCCACGAGCTTTATTGCGCCGGGCACCTGATTGAAGCGGGCGTCGCCTTCTTTCAGGCCACCGGCAAGCGTCGGCTGCTAGACGTCGTTTGTCGACTGGCCGATCATATCGACAGCACTTTCGGCCCTGGCGAAAATCAGCTGCACGGCTATCCGGGCCACCCGGAAATTGAGCTGGCGCTGATGCGTCTGTATGAGGTAACAGAGCAGCCGCGCTATATGACGCTGGCAAGCTACTTTATCGGGCAGCGCGGTGCCCAACCGCACTTCTACGACGAAGAGTACGAAAAACGCGGCCAAACCTCTTACTGGCATACCTACGGCCCGGCGTGGATGGTCAAAGACAAAGCCTACAGCCAGGCGCATCTGCCAGTTTCGCAGCAGCAGACGGCCATTGGCCACGCGGTACGTTTTGTCTATCTGATGACTGGCGTGGCGCATCTCGCTCGCCTGAGCAACGATGAAGGCAAACGCCAGGACTGCCTGCGCCTGTGGAAAAATATGGCGCAACGTCAGCTGTATATCACCGGAGGCATCGGTTCACAGAGCAGTGGCGAAGCCTTTAGCTGCGATTACGATTTACCCAATGATTCGATCTATGCGGAAAGTTGCGCTTCAATCGGCCTGATGATGTTCGCCCGCCGGATGCTGGAAATGGAAGCCGATAGCCAGTACGCCGACGTGATGGAGCGCGCGCTGTACAACACCGTCCTCGGCGGTATGGCGCTGGATGGCAAGCATTTCTTCTACGTCAACCCGCTGGAAGTGCATCCAAAATCGTTAAAATTCAACCATATTTACGATCACGTTAAGCCCATTCGCCAGCGCTGGTTTGGCTGCGCCTGCTGCCCGCCGAACATCGCCCGCGTGCTCACCTCCCTTGGTCACTACATCTACACGCCGCGTGCGGATGCGCTGTACATCAATATGTACGTGGGTAACAGCATGGAAATACCGGTTGAAAATGGCGCGCTCAAACTGCGAATCAGCGGGAACTACCCGTGGTATGAGCAGGTGAAGATCGCCATCGACTCTGTGCAGCCGGTACGTCACACGCTGGCGCTACGTCTGCCGGACTGGTGCCCTGAGGCAAAAGTGACGCTCAACGGGCTGGAAGTGGAGCAGGATATTAGCAAAGGTTATCTGCATATCCGTCGAACCTGGCAGGAGGGCGATACGATAACCCTGACGCTGCCGATGCCGGTTCGCCGCGTGTATGGCAATCCGCTGGCGCGTCACGTCGCCGGTAAGGTCGCCATTCAGCGCGGGCCGCTGGTCTATTGCCTTGAGCAGGCCGATAACGGCGAAGAACTGCATAATCTGTGGCTACCGAAAGAGAGTGAATTCCGGGTCTTTGAGGGCAAAGGGCTTTTTGCGCATAAGATGCTGATTCAGGCTGAAGGCGAGAAGCAAAGCGCCGCGGATGCGCAGTATCAGGCGTTGTGGCACTACGATAACGCGCCGTCATCGTGCCAGCCGCAGACGCTAACGTTCATTCCGTGGTTTAGCTGGGCCAACCGCGGCGAGGGCGAAATGCGGATTTGGGTCAACGAGCGGTAATACTGTGCCGGATGGCGGCTGCGCCTTATCCGGCCTACAAGGTTTGCAATATCAGTATATTGCGATGAATTTTTGTAGGCCCGATAAGCGAAGCGCCATCAGACATTACCACCAGGCTAATATCAACGCGGTAGGCCCGATAAGCGAAGCGCCATCGGGCATTACCACCAGGCTGATATCAATGCGGTAGGCCCGATAAGCGCAGCGCCATCGGGCATTACCTCTTGCGTCAGAACAGCCCCAGAGGCTTATCGGAATAGCTCACCAGCAGGCACTTGGTTTGCTGGTAGTGTTCCAGCATCATCTTATGCGTTTCGCGCCCGATGCCAGACTGCTTATAGCCGCCAAACGCCGCGTGTGCCGGATAGGCGTGATAGCAGTTGGTCCATACGCGCCCGGCCTGAATGCCGCGACCCATCTTATAAGCCAGATTGCCGTTGCGGCTCCAGACGCCTGCGCCGAGGCCATACTGCGTATCGTTAGCGATTTCCAGCGCCTCCTCCATGGTTTTAAAGGTGGTTACCGCCAGCACCGGGCCAAAGATCTCCTCCTGAAAGACGCGCATATTATTCTTACCAAACAGGATAGTGGGCTCAAGGTAATAGCCCTCTTTAAGTTCGCCATCCAGCTCCTTGCGTCGCCCACCGGTCAGAATATCGGCCCCCTCTTTTTTACCGATATCGATATAATTGAGGATAGTCTCAAGCTGGCCGTGGGAGACCTGCGCCCCCATTTGCGTACCGCTATCTAGCGGGTTCCCGCTGCGAATGCTCTCTACCCGGCGAATAGCGCGCTCCATAAAGCGCTCATAGATGGACTCCTGGACCAGCGCACGGCTTGGACAGGTACACACCTCGCCCTGGTTAAAGGCAAACAGGGCAAAACCCTCCAGCGCTTTATCAAAGAACGCATCTTCTTCATCCATCACGTCAGCAAAGAAGATATTTGGCGATTTACCGCCTAACTCCAGCGTCACCGGAATAATATTCTGCGTGGCGTACTGCATGATCTGTTGACCCACTTCCGTCGAACCGGTAAACGCCACCTTCGCGATACGTTTCGAGGTCGCCAGATATTCACCGATCTCGCCGCCCGCGCCGTTCACGACGTTGACGACGCCCGGCGGTAACAGATCGCCAATGACTTCCATCAACAGCAGAACGGAAAGCGGCGTCAAGCGTGCCGGTTTAAGCACTACGCAGTTACCCGCCGCCAGCGCTGGCGCCATTTTCCAGCTTGCCATCAACAACGGAAAGTTCCACGGGATTATCTGCCCCACGACACCAAGCGGTTCGTGAAAATGGTAGGCCACGGTTTCGCTATCAACTTCGCTGATCCCGCCCTCCTGCGCACGTATACAGGAGGCGAAATAGCGGAAATGATCAATCGCCAGCGGTACGTCGGCGGCGCTGGTTTCACGAATCGGTTTACCGTTATCCCAGGTTTCCGCTGTCGCCAACAGTTCGAGGTTTTGTTCCATCCGATCGGCGATCTTAAACAAGATAGCGGCACGGTCTTGTACTGACGTATGCGCCCACTTATCTTTCGCCTTATGCGCGGCGTCGAGCGCTAAATCGATATCTTTTTTACCGGAGGAAGCGACTTCACATAGCGGCTGGCCGGTCACTGGCGTCAGGTTTTGATAATATTCGCCGTCGGCGGGCGCAACCCAGTCACCGCCAATAAAATTGTCATAGCGGGCTTTTAATTTCAGTGGGTACCCGTATTCACCTGGCTGAATACGTGTTGAAGGGGGATTGTTCGTCATGACCAACTCCTTATTGTAAAGGTACTCCACAAGGGTAGACGGTGCTGGTGAATTTTTCGCCAATGGTTTCCCGCTTTACGACAGCAATCACGAATTACTTTCCTTTACGTTTCTCCGTCTGGTTTTAGCCATACTAAACAGGTGCCTGTTTAACGTACGGAGAACACTATGCAGCAATATATCGGCATTGATGTGGGAGGAACTCACGTCAAATATGGCGTGATTAACAGTGACGGCGAAGAATTAACCCATCATCAATTCGATACGCCAGAGGACGCCTCCACGTTTACCCGCAAATGGCAGGATGTGGTGGCGCGTTGCCAACAGGACTATGACATTGCGGCAATCGGGGTCAGTTTCCCCGGCCATATTAATCCCCATAACGGTCATGCGGCAAAAGCGGGCGCGCTGGCTTACCTGGATAACGTCAACCTGATGGAGTTGTTCAGCGGGCTGACCGATCTGCCGCTGGTCGTGGAGAACGACGCGAACTGCGCGGCGCTGGGCGAAATGTGGCGAGGCGCCGGGCAGCATTATGACAATCTGGTCTGTATCACCATTGGAACCGGCATTGGCGGCGGTATTATCGTCGGAAGAGAACTGTATCGCGGCGCACATTTCCATGCCGGTGAATTCGGCGTCATGCCGGTCGGGAACAATGGCGAAAGTATGCATAAGATCGCGTCAACCAGCGGATTAATGGCGTCGTGCCGCCAGGCGCTGGCGCTGCCTGCCGAAGAGATGCCGCCTGCGGATGTGATCTTCGAACGAATGGCGACCGATGTTCATCTGCGTGAGGCGGTCAATGACTGGGCGCGTTATCTGTCACGCGGCGTTTACAGCGTGATCTCTATGTTTGATCCGGGCGTGGTGCTGATCGGCGGAGGAATAAGCGAACAGGAAAAGCTCTACCCGCTCCTGACGCGGCATCTTGAAACGTTTGAAATGTGGGAGGCGCTCCAGGTGCCGATTCAGCCCTGCCAACTGGGAAATCAGGCGGGCAGGCTGGGCGCCGTCTGGCTGGCGCAGCAAAAACTCGACCGAGGCTAACGAGTTACGCCTTATCCGGCCTGCATCGTCTACGCAGGCCCGGTAAGCGTCCGCGCCACCGGGCAAAGGCGTTACATCGCCGCGCGATAAAGTTCCACAATCTCATCGTGAGTCGCCTGACTAAGGCGCAAAGAATATGGGCAAAACTATTCTGGTAACAGGTTCACGCTGGCTATTTTAAGAAGTCAGAAAAATAAAAAGCAACGCAATAATTGTATTGCTTCATTTGTTATTTAATTTAACCATTTCATTCTTTTTGCGGAAATAATAACGCATCACGTAATAAATGATCATTCCCACGACGCCGTGTAAATCCAATCCGGTCAAAATATTCAAGGATCTGAATAGCCAGTTTCCGCCCTACATTCAGCCTGTCGCGAAAATCCGCCGCACATGTTGATCCTCTCTCTTGATCCAGCTCGCGGATCATATTGGCGAAAGCGACAATCCGATCGTTACGATAGTACCGATCTTTTACGATCGCGGTAATGATGCCTTGCTGTGCCGCCTGCCGCAGCACCAGCCGCATCAATTGTTCTTCCGTTCCGGTCTCTTTCGCCAGATCGCGTACCCACCAAGGCTCATCGCCAAATAGCGGTTCAACTTTTTGCCAGACGGCCTGCTGCTCATCGCTAAATCCCGCTTTATGATCCGGCAGATGCAACCAACCGTGATGGCTATGAATCAGGCCGTCGTCGCGCATCCGCTCGATCAGCATCAGGACCAGCGCTTCATCTTCCATTGGCAGGGCCATGCGGCGTAAACGCTCGCGTCCCGGCCCCGGTTCATCGCGGTGCTGTTCGTGGTAGGTCGCCAGAGTATCAAGAATCTTACGCTGCCAGCGGGCGGCGACGGGCGCACTTAACAGATTGTCTCCGGCCTGGATAAAACCATGTTGCTCAATAAGCTGACGCATACCGAGAGGATTAAGCTGACGCGCCCAACCGAAATCCGGCAGGTTGACGGCGCCGCGTTCCAGATGAATGGCCAACGCCGCGCTATCGTCCTGCGCGGCGGCAAGCGTTGAAAGCCAGTGCAAATAATCTGGCTTACGTTTACCGCGACGCGGCGCCTTAAGCGTCACCACGCGTGCGCCGGCAAGGGTGGCGCGTGCGGAAATATCACGCAGCACCAGTCTGTCATTATCGGCCAGCCACAACGGCGTATCGAAGATCAGCTCGGCCAGCCCGCCTTCCAGCAAAGAGACGCGACCGGTCACATGGCTGGCGGCATGGTGAATATGTAGCGGCTGCCATTGGGAAAGCGGCGCATGAAGTGCCAGAGAAACGATCACCCGGGAAAAAGCTTCCCCCACCGGCGCATCGGAAAGCAGCCAGTCGCCGCGGTTAAGCTGTTCCTTCTCCGCATCGCCCGCAATATTGAGCGCAATACGTTGCCCGGCGTGCGCATGGTCGGTAGGCTGATTTTGTGCGTGCAGGCTACGCACCCGCATCGGTTTATTTACTCCGGTTAACCACAGCGTATCACCTACCTTCACCTCTCCGCTCAGCGCCGTTCCGGTCACCACCAGTCCCGCCCCTTTCACCGTAAACGCACGGTCGATAGCCAGACGGAAACGATGCTGCGCGGCGTGCAAACGTGCAGGAAGCTGCTGTAAATGAGCGCGAAGTTCTGCAATACCGCGTCCTTCATTGGCAGCGGTGACAAATAAAACGGTATCGGCGAAACCATAGTTGTCGAGCGCCGCCAGTACCTCTTCACGTACTTCACCGATACGCGCCTCGTCCACGCGATCGGCTTTGGTCAGCGCGACGGTGAGCTGGAGATTGCCCGTCAGTTGCAGGATCTGTAAATGCTCGCGCGTTTGCGCCATGACGCCGTCATCACAGGCGACCACCAGCAAAGCGTGATCGATACCGCCTACGCCCGCCAGCATGTTAGAGAGGAATTTTTCATGCCCAGGCACATCGATAAAGCCCAGCACACGGCCATCCGGCTGCGGCCAATAGGCGTAACCCAGATCGATAGTCATCCCGCGTTTTTTCTCTTCCGGCAGACGGTCGGCATTGACCCCGGTAATCGCCTGGAGCAACGTTGTTTTACCGTGGTCTACGTGTCCGGCAGTTGCAATAATCATTTCAGCATCATCTCCATAAACCGGCTTTCGTCTTCAAGACAGCGCATATCCAGCCATAAACGTCCATCATAAATTCGGCCAATGACCGGTACAGGCAGCGTGCGCCAGCGGGCCGCCAGCGCCTCCAGCCGGCTACCGCGCCCGTCGTGCGGGGTAAAGGTCATGGCGGCGCTGGGAAGGCGGTCTACCGGTAATGAACCGCTGCCGATTTGCGACAGGCAGGGTTTAACCTCCAGCGCAAATTCATCGCCGTAACGTGCCGCCAGCCGCGCCTGTAACCGCTGCGCTTGTTCGCGAATCGACGCTTCACTGCGGGTTAACAGACGCAGGGTGGGTAATTTCTCCGCCAACGCTTCCGGGTGCAGATACAGACGTAACGTGGCCTCCAGCGCCGCCAGCGTCATTTTATCCGCGCGCAGAGCGCGTTTCAGCGGATGGCTTTGCAGTTGGGCAATCATCGCTTTTTTGCCGACGATGATCCCGGCCTGCGGCCCGCCCAGCAACTTATCGCCGGAGAAGCTTACCAGGCTGACGCCTGCGGCAATGAGCTGCTGCGGCATCGGCTCTTTGGGTAAGCCATATTGACTTAAATCCACCAGCGAACCGCTGCCCAGATCCGCCACCACCGGAATATCCAGCTCTCGCCCGATTTCCGCCAGTTCCGCTTCCTCTACCGTTTTGGTAAAGCCCTCAATGCTGTAATTACTGGTATGCACCTTCATCAACAGCCCGGTATTTTCATTTACCGCCTGACGGTAATCTTTCGCGTGCGTCCGGTTGGTGGTGCCCACTTCATGCAGCATACAGCCCGCCTGGCGCATAACATCCGGAATACGAAACGCGCCGCCGATTTCGACCAGCTCGCCACGCGAAACCACTACCTCTTTGCCGCTGGCGGTCGCCGCCAGCATCAGCAATACCGCCGCCGCATTGTTATTGACGATACAGGCGTCTTCCGCCCCGGTGATACGGCATAATAGCGTCGCCAGCGCCCGGTCGCGATGCCCCCGCCCGGCGCCATCCAAATCGTATTCCAGCGTCACCGGCGCGCGCATCGCCTGCGTTACCGCCTCAATCGCTTCTTGCGCCTGCAATGCGCGGCCAAGATTGGTGTGCAGCACCGTCCCCGTCAGGTTAATCACCGGGCGCAGCGCGCTTTGCGCCGCATTTTCCAGCCGGAGTTTCGCCTCTTGCGCCCAGTCTGCGTACCAGTCGGGAAGCGTTTGCGTATTCCGTATGACGTCGCGCGCGTCGTCAAGCATCCGCCTAAGCAGATCAACCACCTGGGTATGGCCATACCGATCGCGCAGAGAAAGAAAAGCGCTATCGTGCAATAAGCGATCGATAGCAGGAAGCTGGCTGTAGAGTGTACGCGTTTCGCTTGTCATGAAAATGCCTGGCTGTTGGTGGCCCTCTCCTGGCGGGAGAGGGATATCGACATAAGGGGGATTGTAACGTGAGTTTGCTCAGGCGGACATAATGCGCGTCAAGCCTTTGGCGCTTCGGTGCGGGCAAAGCTTTCGCGTTGAAAAAGCGTTTCGACCAGTTTGACCAGGTGGGGGCGGCTAACACACCAGCCGGGCGCAACCCGGCGGAAGTTGAGATAGCCTACCGCACAGGCAATCGCGATAGTCGCCAGATTGACCGTATCCGTTTTTAGCGTCCCGTCGCTCAGATAACTTTCGAGCATATCCAGGCTGCGGTTGATTTTTTCCCGCTGGCGCAGCAGTTCCGTTTCCGATTGTTGCGCCGCCGGGCGCGCCTGTTCGCGTACAGACACCAACGCTGCATCCATAATACCGTCAGCCAACGCTTCGAGCTGGCGAACTTTAAGCGCTGCCATCGGGTCACGCGGGAGCATCGCTGGCGCGATATCCAACAGCTCAATATATTCCGCGATGATCGGCGAATCGAACCAGTACTCCCCTTTCTCCGTCACCAGCGCTGGCACCTTACCCAGAGGGTTGTATTGCGCCACGCCGTTATCCGCCTCGTAGGGTAATTCATTAATAAATTCGAAGGTAATGCCCTTTTCGAGCAGCAGAATAGAGATTTTGCGCACAAAAGGGCTGGTGTAGCTACCGATGAGTTTCATGCCGTGTCCTTTTTGCCAACCAGTAAAAATCATAGTATGGCTCAAATAAGACGAAAAGAGACGCAAAAAGAGGTTGCTGAATGACATAACGTGAGAAGGCTCGCGACAAAATGTTTGCCGGATCGTATTGACGTTACCCGGGCTTAAAATTTCTTGTGAAGAAGATCACAAAAATTCAACAAATCACCAAAATAAAAATGTGAAATATCTCACATAAAATTGCCTTTTAAGAGCTAAAAATTAGATTCGTTGTTTTTTTACACAGCCACTTTGTGATCAATATCACATCAATTACCTCTCTACCCCCTATATTTATGTGACACAAATCACATAAATTGTCCCTGTCTGGACAGTTGAACGATTCAGTGCCAGATTGCGCAGTATCTACACTACAGGGTCCGGCTACCTCTGCCGCTACATTAACAAACCTCGGGCTTTCAGCCTGCGCGACAGCAACATAAGAAGGGGTGTTTTTATGTCATCCGATATTAAGATCAAAGTGCAAAGCTTTGGTCGATTCCTCAGCAATATGGTGATGCCTAATATCGGCGCGTTTATCGCGTGGGGTATTATCACCGCATTATTTATTCCAACAGGGTGGTTGCCTAACGAAACGCTGGCGAAACTGGTTGGTCCGATGATCACCTACCTGCTGCCGCTGCTCATCGGTTATACCGGCGGTCGTCTGGTTGGCGGCGAACGCGGCGGCGTAGTGGGCGCTATCACTACCATGGGCGTTATTGTCGGCGCGGATATGCCGATGTTCCTCGGCTCGATGATCGCCGGTCCATTAGGCGGCTACTGCATTAAGAAATTCGACAGTTGGGTAGACGGTAAGATCAAATCCGGTTTTGAGATGTTGGTGAACAATTTCTCCGCTGGCATCATCGGTATGATCCTCGCCATCCTGGCGTTCCTCGGTATTGGTCCGGCGGTTGAAGTCCTGTCCAAAATTCTGGCGGCGGGCGTTAACTTCATGGTGGCGCACGATATGCTGCCGCTGGCGTCCATTTTTGTTGAACCGGCGAAAATCCTGTTCCTCAATAACGCGATTAACCACGGCATCTTCTCACCGCTGGGTATCCAGCAGTCCCATGAGATGGGTAAATCCATCTTCTTCCTGATTGAAGCTAACCCGGGTCCGGGGATGGGCGTCCTGCTGGCGTACATGTTCTTCGGTCGTGGCAGCGCTAAACAGTCTGCGGGCGGCGCGGCAATTATCCACTTCCTGGGCGGTATCCATGAGATCTACTTCCCGTACGTGCTGATGAACCCACGCCTGATTCTGGCGGTGATTCTCGGCGGTATGACCGGCGTATTCACCCTGACCATCCTGAACGGCGGTCTGGTTTCTCCGGCTTCTCCTGGCTCGATTCTGGCGGTACTGGCGATGACGCCAAAAGGCGCTTACTTCGCTAACATCGCTGCCATCGTGGCGGCAATGGCGGTCTCCTTCGTGGTTTCTGCAATTCTGCTGAAAACCAGCAAAGTGAAAGAAGAAGATGACATTGAAGCGGCCACCCGTCGTATGCAGGACATGAAAGCGGAATCTAAAGGCGCCTCTCCGCTGGCGGCTGGCGACGTGACCAACGACCTGAGCCATGTGCGTAAAATCATCGTGGCTTGCGATGCCGGTATGGGTTCCAGCGCGATGGGCGCAGGGGTACTGCGTAAGAAAGTACAGGATGCGGGCCTGAGCCAGATCTCCGTCACCAACAGCGCCATTAACAATCTGCCGCCGGATGTGGATCTGGTCATTACTCACCGTGACCTTACCGAGCGCGCGATGCGTCAGGTACCGCAGGCGCAGCATATTTCGCTGACCAACTTCCTGGATAGCGGCCTGTACACCAGCCTGACCGAACGTCTGGTTGCCGCACAGCGCCACAATACTAATGAAGAGAAAGTACGCGACCATCTGAAAGACAGCTTTGAGGAGGGTGATAACAACCTGTTCAAGCTGGGCGCGGAGAATATCTTCCTGGGCCGTAAAGCCGCTAACAAAGAAGAGGCGATTCGCTTTGCCGGTGAACAACTGGTGAAAGGCGGCTATGTTGAGCCGGAATACGTCGAGGCGATGCTGGACCGCGAAAAGCTGACGCAGACTTACCTCGGTGAATCCATCGCAGTACCGCACGGCACGGTAGAAGCGAAAGACCGCGTGCTGAAAACCGGCGTGGTGTTCTGCCAGTATCCGGAAGGCGTACGCTTCGGTGAAGAAGAAGACGATATTGCCCGTCTGGTCATTGGTATCGCCGCACGTAACAATGAGCACATCCAGGTCATCACTAGTCTGACCAACGCGCTGGATGATGAATCCGTGATCGAACGTCTGGCGCACACCACCAGCGTGGATGAAGTGCTGGAACTGCTGGCAGGTCGTAAGTAAGCGTTATTGCCCGGTGGCGCTCACGCTTACCGGGCCTACAAAATCCTCTCCCTTGTGGAGAGGGTTAGGTTGAGGGGAAATCTATGCAGTCCCTCACCCCAGCCCTCTCGGGTAAAAACATTAATGAAGGTTAATACTATGAAAGCATTACATTTTGGCGCAGGTAATATCGGTCGTGGCTTTATCGGCAAACTGCTGGCTGACGCGGGGATACAACTGACGTTTGCGGATGTAAACCAGGTCGTACTCGATGCCCTGAATGCCCGTCATAGCTATCAGGTTCATGTTGTGGGTGAAAATGAGCAGGTGGATACCGTTTCCGGCGTCAACGCTGTCAGCAGCATCGGCGATGATGTTGTCGACCTGATTGCCCACGTTGATTTAATCACTACTGCCGTGGGTCCGGTTGTGCTTGAGCGTATCGCTCCGGCCATCGCTAAAGGGCTGGTAAAACGTAAGGCGCAGGGCGTGGATGCCCCGCTGAATATCATCGCCTGTGAAAACATGGTGCGCGGCACCACACAGCTCAAAGGCCATGTAATGAACGCGCTGGCGGGTGGCGATAAAGCCTGGGTTGAACAGCACGTCGGTTTTGTGGATTCCGCCGTTGACCGTATTGTGCCGCCATCTGCTTCCGCCACCCATGACCCGCTGGAAGTGACGGTAGAAACCTTCAGCGAGTGGATCGTCGATAAAACCCAGTTTAAAGGCGCGTTGCCGACCATTCCGGGGATGGAGTTAACGGATAACCTGATGGCATTTGTCGAACGTAAACTCTTCACGCTGAACACAGGTCATGCTATAACCGCGTACCTCGGCAAATTAGCCGGTCATCAAACCATTCGCGACGCCATTCTCGATGAGAGTATTCGCTCGGTGGTGAAAGGCGCGATGGAAGAAAGCGGCGCGGTGCTGATCAAACGCTACGGTTTTGACGCCGACAAACATGCGGCATACATTCAGAAAATCCTCGGTCGTTTTGAAAACCCGTATCTGAAAGATGATGTTGAGCGCGTTGGACGTCAGCCGCTACGCAAACTCAGCGCGGGCGACCGTCTGATCAAACCGCTGCTTGGCACCCTGGAATATGGTCTGCCGCATGTGAATCTGGTCAAAGGGATCGCGGCGGCGATGCATTTCCGTAGTGAAGAAGATCCGCAGGCACAGGAACTGGCCGCGCTGATTGACGAAAAAGGCCCGCAGGCCGCTCTGGCGCAAATTTCCGGGCTGGATGCCAATAGCGATGTGGTGGCGGAGGCGGTTAACGCTTATAACGCGACCAAATGACGCAGAACCCGGCGCAGGTTAGCCTGCGCCCAAATAACAGATTGTCAGATATGCAGGCAATAATGGAACAAACCCAGGCCTTTGAAAATCGTGTGCTTGAGCGTCTGAATGCTGGCAAAACCGTACGGAGCTTCCTGATTACTGCCGTCGAGTTATTGACCGAGGCGGTGAATATTCTGGTGCTCCAGGTGTTTCGCAAAGACGACTATGCGGTGAAATACGCTGTGGAACCGTTGCTGGACGGCGACGGACCGCTGGGCGATCTTTCGGTACGTCTGAAACTTATCTATGGCCTGGGCGTACTCAGCCGCACCGAATATGAAGATGCGGAGCTGTTAATGGCGCTGCGCGAAGAGCTGAATCACGACGGCAATGAGTACGCCTTTACCGACGATGAAATCCTCGGGCCGTTTGGCGAACTACACTGCGTCATGGCGCTGCCGCCGCCGCCGCATTTTGATACGTCCGACGCGGCGCTCTACGCCATGCAAATTCAGCGCTACCAGCAGGCGGTGCGTTCGACGATGGTTCTCTCCCTGACCGAGCTGATTTCTAAAATCAGCTTAAAAAAGGCCTTTCAAAAGTAAATCCCGCCGTTAACCTCTTTCTTCTTCTTTTGGTCGGTACAGCCGCCGGTAATATTCCAGACGCTGCAAATAAATGGGCGCGCTCTCCGACGGCACCTCGGAAGGAACATAATCACGCGGCGGCGTTTTATTCAGGTATTCACGGAACGCCTGGCTGGACGCCATAAAATCGACGGCTTTATCAATAAGAAGTGGTACGTTCTCACCTATTTTTGCCATGATAGATCCTCCATGTGTGACCCGCGTCTGACTCCCGCGGTCGCTTATTTGAGTTTAGGATCAATTTAGCGTTGTCATTGAGGAAAATGTGCTTAATCGCTTTTCTTGCCGGCAAAAAAGGCGCTTCATCTTTTCTTTCGAAAAAAAGATTTTATTCTCAAAGAGATAACTAAATAATTAGCGGTGTAATACTTGCCATAATTGATTATCTTTACGTCATGAGTTGTGAAGAATCACTCACTGCGCGCATACTATAGGGTATCTATCCCATTTCTATCAGAAGCAATCCCATGAAAGAAGTTGAAAAAAACGAAATTAAACGCCTGAGCGATCGTCTTGACGCTATTCGCCACCAGCAGGCAGGTCTCTCTCTGGTTGAATCCGCCGATAAATACGCGGAGCTGGAAAAAGAAAAAGAGACGCTGGAAGCAGAAATTATCCGTCTGCGCGAAGTACACAGCCAGAAACTGAGTAAAGAAGCGCAGAAGCTGATGAACCTGCCGTTTCGCCGCGCGATCACTAAAAAAGAGCAGGCCGATATGGGCAAACTCAAAAAAAGCGTACGCGGCCTGATCGTGGTGCACCCGATGACGGCGCTGGGCCGGGAAATGGGGCTCAAAGAGATGACAGGGTTCGCGAAGAGCGAGTTCTAAACCTTCCGCATCCCAGGCTCTCAGGACACCCGTGTACGGAGGATGTCTTGAGAGCATCGGGCTATATTCCGAATTTTTATCCAGACGTATTTACACCGCTTATATACAAGTTCATTTTTAACGGTAATCCCCGCTTTTTCGGGATGAAAAATTCCACTATCATGCCTATTTGTATTTATGCAATGAATTTTTTCATCCCCTTTTCTCATATCCCGCAGAATATGATTGACCCGAAAAATTAAATAACATTATCATCCATGAAAAAAAATGCTCATACATAAACATTATAATTATATTTTTATAAAGTATTGCTATGAGTAATTGATAAACAACGTCGGGTATTTGCACATTCCTATAGAAACAATGAATGTTTTAATTATAACCATATATTAATGGCTATTGGCAATGTTCGCAAATGATGAGTTAGCTGTATAAATAACAGGTTAACTATTTATATTATATAAATTATTAACAAGGATATTTTATATGCACAAAAATGGAAAATTTATCCCCCTGCTTGCGTTGGGATTCACATTCTTTTTATCTGGTTGTGATTACTTTGCAGATAAACACCTTGTTGAAGAACTGAAAAAACAACAAAAAGAACAAGAAACGAAGATAAATCTGTTAGAAAAACAACAAAAAGAACAAGAAGCAAAGATAAATTTGCTAGAAAAACAACAAACTACAGTTATCAACACAACTCAAAAGGTCGCCGAAGTCGTTGGCCGCGTTGAACGCAAACAACGGCTATTCGACTACACAGAACTGGATCCATCACAAACGCGCTATTTTATTATTAACAACGGCAATATCGGATTAGCCGGGCGTATTCTATCTATTGAGCCAATAGATGATGGAAGTGTTATTCATCTTGATTTAGTTAACTTACTCAGCATTCCCGTATCAAACCTTGCGTTTAATATGACATGGGGTACGAAAAAACCTTCCGAGGCAAAAGATCTGCCTCGCTGGAAACAACTCCTGCTTAACACGAAAATGGATTCGACAATCGAACTTTTACCGGGAACATGGACAAACGTCACGCTAACATTAAAAGGCGTATCGCCCAATAATCTTAAGTATCTAAAAATAGGTATTAACATGGAGAATGTCATATTCGACAGCATACAACCTATTAATGATACGAAAAAGAAGCCAAAAAAATAATAGCCATTGATACAACTATTTTAGAAAAGGAAAGCACTTATCCATGAACAGAATATTTAAAGTCCTCTGGAATGCCGCTACGGGAACATTTATTGTCACCAGCGAAACAGCAAAAAGCCGCGGCAAAAAAAGCGGCCGCAGAAAGCTGGCGGTTTCCGCACTCATCGGTCTTAGCAGTATTATGATCTCAGCGGATGCGCTGGCCAAAGCAGGGAACGATACTGGCGCCGGCGTTACTCCAACGGGTACCCAGACTGGGGGAACAGGGTGGATTGCAATTGGTACCGATGCCACAGCCAATACTTACACCAACGTTGATGGCGCAAGCGCCGCAATGGGTTATAAAGCCTCCGCGATGGGGAAATGGAGTACCGCCATTGGATCTTACAGTGATTCATCTGGCGATTCCTCTTTGGCTCTGGGGGTAAAAGCAGCCTCCGCCGGAAACCGCGCCATTGCAATGGGAGCCTCATCATCCGCTGCTGGAAATTTTGCTATGGCAATGGGAGTTCTCTCCACTGCCAGCGGAGAAAACTCCGTAGCACTGGGTTATAAAGCTACCGCGAGCGGATCAACTGCCGTTGCATTAGGTTATCAAACCACTGCGAGCGGCGACGACAGCGCTGCATTTGGTAATGGCGCACAAGCGATAGGCACCAACTCAGTTGCCCTTGGCACAGGCTCTACCGCTCTGGAAGACAATTCGGTCGCCGTGGGTAACAGCACCACTCAGAGACAGATCACCTACGTTGCTAAAGGCGACATCAATGCCAACAGTACCGATGCCGTTACAGGCGCGCAAATTTATTCTTTAAGCCAATCCGTCGCCGATCGACTAGGCGGAGGGGCTTCCGTTAATTCTGATGGTACAGTGAATGCGCCCCTCTACAAGGTGGGCACAGGCATCTACAATAACGTAGGCAGTGCGTTAAGCGCACTTAACTCTTCTATCACGAATACAGATGCCTCTGTCGCAGGATTAGCCGATGACGCGTTACTGTGGGATAGCAGCACAAGCGCATTCAGCGCTAACCACAGCGGAAGCGACAGCAAGATTACCAATCTGGCGGCAGGTACCCTGGCCGCAGACAGCACTGATGCGGTTAACGGCTCCCAGTTGTTTGATACAAATGAGAAAGTGGATCAGAACACCGCTGATATCACTACCAATACCGACAGCATTAACCAGAACACAACCGATATCGCCGCCAATACGGCCAGCATCAATCAGAACACCACTGATATCGCCACCAACACCACCAATATCAACAGCCTGAGCAACTCCGTTACCACGCTCACCGACGATGCCCTGTTGTGGGATGGCAGCGCAAGCGCATTCAGCGCCAACCACAGCGGAAGCGACAGCAAAATCACCAATCTGGCGGCAGGTACCCTGGCCGCGGACAGCACCGACGCCGTTAACGGCTCCCAGCTGTTTGCCACCAATGAAAATGTGTCTCAGAACACCACGGATATCGCTGCCAATACTGACAGCATTAACCAGAACACCACTGATATTGCCACCAACACCACCAATATCAACAGCCTGAGCAACTCCGTTACCACGCTCACCGACGATGCCCTGTTGTGGGATGGCAGCGCAAGCGCATTCAGCGCTAAGCACAACGGAAGCGACAGCAAGATCACCAATCTGGCGGCAGGCACCCTGGCCGCAGACAGCACCGACGCCGTTAACGGCTCCCAGCTGTTTGCCACCAACGAAAATGTGTCTCAGAACACCACGGATATCACTGCCAATACCGACAGCATTAACCAGAACACCACTGATATCGCCACCAACACCACCAGTATCAACAACCTGAGCAACTCAGTTACCACGCTCACTGACGATGCCCTGTTGTGGGATGCAGCCTCTGGCGCATTCAACGCTAACCGCAACGGAAACGCCAGCAAAATCATTAATGTCGCCGCCGGGGACCTTTCTGAAGACAGTACAGACGCGGTGAACGGCTCCCAGTTGTATGAAACCAACCAGAAGGTGGATCAAAACACCTCTGCTATCGCAGATATTAATACGTCCATCACTAACCTTAGCTCTGACAACCTGAGCTGGAATGAGACAACGAGTTCGTTCTCTGCCAGCCACGGAAGTAGTACAACAAACAAAATCACCAACGTTGCCGCCGGGGAGCTGTCTGAAGGAAGTACCGACGCCGTTAACGGATCGCAGCTGTTCGAAACCAATGAAAAAGTGGATCAGAACACGACCGATATCGCCGCCAATACCACCAACATCACTCAGAACAGCACCGCGATTGAGAACCTGAATACTTCTGTCTCCGACATTAATACGTCCATTACCGGCCTCACTGATAACGCTCTGTTATGGGACGAAGACATCGGCGCTTTCAGCGCAAACCACGGTGGAAGCATCAGTAAAATAACCAATGTCGCCGCCGGGGCGCTTTCTGAGGACAGTACAGACGCGGTAAACGGCTCACAGTTGTATGAAACCAACCAGAAGGTAGATCAAAACACCTCTGCTATCGCGGATATCAATACGTCCATCACCAATCTTGGTACCGATGCACTGAGCTGGGATGACGAAGAGGGTGCGTTCAGCGCCAGCCACGGTACCAGCGGTACCAATAAGATAACCAATGTGGCAGCAGGTGAAATCGCCAGTGACAGTACTGACGCTGTTAATGGCTCTCAGCTTTATGAAACTAACATGCTGATTTCTCAGTATAATGAATCTATTAGCCAACTAGCCGGCGATACCAGCGAAACCTATATCACGGAAAATGGTACCGGCGTGAAATACATCCGTACGAATGATAACGGGCTTGAAGGCCAGGATGCATACGCGACGGGTAACGGCGCAACGGCAGTGGGTTACAACGCCGTCGCATCCGGTGCTTCGAGTCTGGCGCTTGGAGAGAACAGCAGCAGCAGCATTGAGGGCAGCATCGCTTTGGGCAGTGGCTCCACCTCTAACCGCGCTATTTCATCAGGTATACGAGCAACGAGCGTAACAAGCGATGGCGTCGTCATTGGCTACAATACAACAGACAGAGAGTTGCTGGGCGCGTTGTCATTGGGGACGGATGGAGTAAGCTATCGTCAAATTACCAACGTTGCGGACGGCTCTGAAGCGCAAGATGCGGTAACAGTTCGTCAGTTACAAAATGCCATTGGTGCGGTCGCCACTACACCGACCAAGTACTACCACGCAAACTCAACGGAAGAAGATTCACTGGCTGTCGGGACTGACTCACTGGCAATGGGTGCGAAAACCATCGTCAATGCTGATGCAGGTATTGGTATTGGTCTGAATACACTGGTGATGGCTGATGCCATCAACGGTATTGCTATCGGTTCTAACGCACGCGCCAACCATGCAAATAGTATTGCAATGGGTAATGGTTCTCAGACCACTCGCGGCGCACAGACTGACTACACCGCCTACAACATGGACACACCGCAGAACTCTGTCGGTGAGTTCTCTGTCGGCAGTGAAGACGGTCAACGTCAGATCACTAACGTCGCAGCGGGTTCGGCAGACACCGATGCCGTAAACGTTAGTCAATTGAAAGTCACCGACAGCCGTGTTGCCGCAAATACCGAAAGCATTAATAACCTGAACACGCAGGTGAGTAGTCTTGATACTCGCGTCACCAATATTGAAAACGGCATTGGCGATATCGTCACTACCGGTAGCACCAAGTACTTCAAGACCAACACTGATGGCGTAGATGCAAATGCCCAGGGTGCGGACAGCGTCGCGATTGGATCTGGCTCTATTGCTGCCGCTGAAAACAGCGTAGCGTTGGGCACAAATTCAGTCGCAGATGAAGCTAATACTGTGTCTGTCGGCTCTTCTACCCAACAACGCCGTATTACCAACGTTGCCGCAGGGGTGAACAACACTGACGCGGTTAATGTGGCGCAACTTAAAGCTTCAGAAGCAGGCTCCGTGCGTTATGAAACCAATGCAGATGGTTCGGTTAACTATAGCGTGCTCAACCTGGGAGACGGGAGTGGCGGTACCACTCGGATCGGCAATGTTTCAGCGGCGGTGAACGATACGGATGCGGTTAACTATGCGCAATTGAAACGCAGCGTCGAAGAAGCAAACACCTATACCGACCAGAAAATGGGTGAAATGAACAGCAAAATCAAAGGGGTAGAAAACAAGATGAGCGGCGGTATCGCCTCAGCGATGGCCATGGCCGGTCTGCCACAAGCCTACGCCCCAGGTGCCAACATGACCTCGATTGCTGGCGGTACATTTAATGGTGAAAGTGCCGTCGCCATTGGTATCTCCATGGTAAGTGAAAGCGGGGGCTGGGTGTATAAATTGCAAGGAACCAGTAACAGCCAGGGCGATTACTCTGCAGCTATTGGCGCTGGCTTCCAGTGGTAATGGAGTAACAATACTCCCGACATCAAAGGCAATGGCATTATGCCATTGCCTTTTCACTTCCCTTTGTTGTCCTCACCCCTTAATTGGCCCTACCAATTCCCGCTAAATCCGGCCACATGTTCACATTTCATTAAATTACCACTACAATACCGTTGCCAATAAATAACATCTGGTTAACCATTTGTTGTCATTATCCATACACAACAATATTGGCAGGACCACTTTTACACATAATGTGACCCCCAACGAGATGAGCAAAGATTCATCCCATTATGCGTGTGGTTCTCAGGAGACCTGCAATGAACCTCTGGCAACAAAACTATGACCCGGCGGGTAATATCTGGCTTTCCAGCCTGATCGCATCGCTCCCAATCCTGTTCTTCTTTTTCGCCCTGATTAAACTCAAGCTGAAAGGCTACGTTGCCGCTTCGTGGACGGTGGTTATCGCGCTCGCCGTCGCGCTGCTGTTCTATAAAATGCCGGTCGATCACGCGCTGGCATCAGTCGTGTATGGCTTCTTCTACGGGCTATGGCCGATTGCCTGGATAATCATCGCCGCGGTCTTCGTCTATAAAATCTCGGTAAAGACCGGGCAGTTTGACATTATCCGCTCGTCAATTCTGTCGATTACCCCCGATCAACGTCTGCAAATGCTGATTGTCGGCTTCTGCTTCGGCGCGTTCCTTGAAGGCGCGGCGGGTTTCGGCGCGCCGGTGGCGATAACCGCCGCGCTGCTGGTGGGTCTGGGCTTTAATCCGCTGTATGCGGCAGGGCTGTGTCTGATTGTAAATACCGCGCCGGTCGCCTTTGGCGCGATGGGTATTCCGATTCTGGTTGCCGGACAGGTCACGGGCCTGGACAGCTTTGAAATCGGTCAGATGGTAGGCCGCCAGTTGCCATTCCTGACCATTATCGTGCTGTTCTGGATTATGGCGATTATGGACGGCTGGCGCGGCGTGAAAGAAACCTGGCCTGCGGTGATGGTCTCTGGCGGTTCATTTGCTATCGCCCAGTATCTCAGCTCCAACTTTATCGGGCCGGAACTGCCGGATATTATCTCTTCTCTGGTGTCTCTGGTGTGTCTGACGCTGTTCCTCAAACGTTGGCAGCCGGTACGCATCTTCCGCTTCGGCGATATGGGCGCGTCGCAGGTCGATCAGACGCTGGCCCGTACCCGCTATACGACAGGACAAATTGTTCGCGCCTGGTCGCCGTTCCTGTTCCTGACCGCCACGGTCACTCTCTGGAGCATACCGCCGTTCAAAGCGCTGTTTGCCCCCGGCGGCGCCCTGTATGACTGGGTAATTAACGTTCCGGTACCGTATCTCGATAAACTGGTCGCCCGTATGCCGCCGGTCGTACACGAAGCGACCGCTTACGCGGCGGTGTATAAATTTGACTGGTTCTCCGCCACCGGCACGGCGATCCTGTTTGCCGCGCTGTTGTCTATCGTCTGGCTGAAAATGAAACCCTCAGCCGCAATCCAGACCTTTGGCAACACGCTGAAAGAGCTGGCGTTGCCGATTTACTCCATCGGCATGGTGCTGGCGTTCGCGTTTATCTCGAACTATTCCGGGCTTTCCTCCACGCTGGCGTTAGCGCTGGCGCACACCGGCAGCGCCTTCACGTTCTTCTCGCCGTTCCTCGGCTGGCTGGGGGTATTCCTGACCGGCTCGGATACCTCATCTAACGCGCTGTTTGCCTCTCTACAGGCTACCGCGGCGCAGCAAATCGGCGTCTCTGATGTGCTGATGGTGGCGGCGAATACCACTGGAGGCGTAACCGGGAAGATGATCTCGCCGCAGTCTATCGCCATCGCCTGCGCGGCGGTGGGACTGGTAGGGAAAGAGTCCGATCTGTTCCGTTTTACCGTCAAACACAGCCTGATCTTCACCTGTATGGTGGGCGTGATCACTACGCTTCAGGCCTATGTTTTAACCTGGATGATTCCGTGATTGTGATGCCAAAACGCCTGTCTGACGAGATTGCCTCTCGCGTGCGGGCGCTGATTGAAGAACAAAACCTGGAAGCGGGCATGAAATTGCCCGCCGAGCGCCAGTTGGCTCTACAGCTTGGCGTATCACGCAACTCTTTACGCGAAGCGCTGGCGAAGCTGGTCAGTGAAGGCGTGCTGGTGAGTCGTCGCGGCGGCGGGACATTTGTCCGCTGGCAACACGAAACCTGGTCTGAACAGAATATCGTTCAGCCGCTGAAAACCCTGCTGGCGGACGATCCGGACTACAGTTTCGACATTCTGGAAGCCCGCCACGCCATTGAAGCCAGTACGGCCTGGCACGCCGCCATGCGTGCCACCGCTGCCGACAAAGAGAAAATCAGACTCTGCTTTGATGCGACGCTCAGCGAAGACCCGGATCTCGCCTCCCAGGCCGACGTGCGCTTTCATCTGGCAATCGCGGAAGCCTCGCACAATGTGGTGCTGTTGCAAACCATGCGCGGGTTCTTCGATGTCCTGCAATCCTCCGTCAAACAGAGTCGCCAGCGTATGTATCTCGTTCCGCCCGTATTCTCAAAGCTGACGGAACAACACCAGGCAGTGATGGACGCCATTCTGGACGGTAACGCCGACGGCGCGCGTAAAGCGATGATGGCGCACCTCAGTTTTGTCCACACTACGATTAAACGATTTGATGAAGACCAGGCCCGCCAGGCGCGTATTACCCGCCTGCCCGGCGACCATAATGAGATGACCAGGGAGAATAAATCATGATTATTTCAGCAGCCAGCGATTATCGCGCCGCAGCTCAGCGCACGTTGCCTCCTTTCCTCTTCCACTACATCGACGGCGGCGCGTATGCGGAATATACCCTGCGCCGAAATGTGGAAGACCTGTCGCAAGTCGCTCTGCGCCAGCGCGTGCTGAAAAATATGTCCGATTTAAGCCTGGAAACGACCCTGTTTAACGAAACGTTGTCGATGCCGGTGGCATTAGCGCCGGTAGGCCTGTGCGGCATGTACGCCCGTCGCGGCGAAGTACAGGCCGCCGCCGCCGCAGACGCAAAGGGCATTCCGTTCACCCTTTCCACCGTCTCCGTCTGTCCGATTGAAGAAGTCGCCCCCACGCTTAAACGCCCCATGTGGTTTCAGCTCTACGTATTACGCGATCGTGGTTTTATGCGCAACGCGCTTGAACGAGCAAAAGCGGCGGGCTGCTCCACGCTGGTCTTTACCGTGGATATGCCGACGCCGGGCGCGCGCTACCGTGACGCCCACTCCGGGATGAGCGGCCCAAACGCGGCCATGCGCCGTTACTGGCAGGCGGTGATGCACCCTAAATGGGCGTGGGATGTCGGCCTGAACGGTCGCCCGCATGATTTAGGCAATATTTCCGCCTATCTGGGTAAACCGACCGGCCTTGAGGACTATATCGGCTGGCTGGCAAATAACTTCGATCCGTCCATCTCCTGGAAAGATCTGGAGTGGATACGCGAATTCTGGGACGGCCCAATGGTGATCAAAGGGATCCTCGATCCAGAAGATGCCCGCGATGCGGTACGTTTCGGCGCTGACGGTATTGTGGTGTCGAATCACGGCGGCCGCCAGCTCGATGGCGTGCTCTCTTCCGCCCGCGCCCTGCCCGCCATTGCCGATGCGGTGAAAGGCGATATCGCCATTCTGGCGGATAGCGGGATTCGTAACGGGCTGGATGTCGTGCGTATGATTGCGTTGGGGGCCGATACCGTACTGCTGGGTCGGGCCTATCTCTACGCGCTGGCGACGGCAGGAAAAGCGGGTGTCGCCAACCTGCTGGACCTGATCGAGAAAGAGATGAAAGTCGCCATGACCCTGACTGGCGCGAAATCCATTAGCGAAATCAGTGGCGATTCACTGGTGCAGGAACTGGGGAGAAGTTTGCCCGCCGCGCTGGCGCCAATGAGCAAAGGCGATGCCGCCTGAACGCCTGGCGCGTGAGAGCCCGGTAAATTTCTGCTATTCTGCCCCCCGCATTTAAGGGGGCATCATGCTTAACATCGTACTCTTCGAACCAGAAATCCCGCCGAATACCGGCAACATCATTCGTCTTTGCGCCAATACCGGCTTTCGTCTGCACATCATCGAACCGATGGGGTTTACCTGGGATGATAAGCGCTTACGCCGCGCAGGGCTGGACTATCACGAATTCGCCGCGGTTCAGCGCCATCACGATTATGCCGCCTTTGTCGCCGCTGAAAATCCGCAGCGCCTGTTTGCGTTGACGACAAAGGGGACGCCCGCCCATAGCGCCGTAAGCTATCAGGATGGCGATTATTTGATGTTTGGCCCGGAAACGCGCGGCCTGCCCGCCAGCATTCTCGATGCGTTGCCTAAAGAGCAGAAGATTCGCATTCCGATGATGCCGGATAGCCGTAGCATGAACCTGTCGAATGCGGTGTCGGTGGTGGTGTATGAAGCGTGGCGCCAGTTAGGATACCCCGGCGCGGTATTGCGCAGTTGATTTGTGCCGGATGGCGGCTGACGCCTTATCCGGCCTACATTAATATTGATAATATTCGTTTCGAGCGTTATCGGCGCAGCCAGATTGGACACGGACTGCGCTTGTCTACCTGAGCGTACACGCAATACGAGAGGATGACGAGCATAGCCCAGGTTCAATATGGCAAGTAAGATAGCTCGAAATCAGATGCCGTCGCCATACTCAAACGTATGGTGTAGCCCGTTGAAATGCTGGTCCATATCCATCGACGGCTTATCGCTGCCCGGCTTGCCGACAATACGCGCCGGAACGCCTGCGGCGGTAGTGTGCGGCGGGACAGGCTGTAAAACAACGGAACCTGCGCCAATTTTCGCGCCGCGCCCCACCTCGATATTGCCAAGAATTTTCGCGCCCGCGCCAATCATCACGCCTTCGCGGATTTTAGGATGGCGATCGCCGCTCGTTTTCCCGGTACCGCCCAGGGTGACGGATTGCAGAATCGACACATCATCTTCAATAACCGCCGTCTCCCCCACCACAATACCGGTGGCATGGTCGAGCATAATCCCGCGGCCAATTTTCGCTGCCGGGTGAATATCCACCTGAAACGAGACCGAAACCTGATTTTGCAGGAAGATAGCCAGCGCGCGGCGACCTTTATTCCACAACCAGTGACCAATGCGGTAGGCCTGTAGCGCATGAAAGCCTTTCAGATATAACAGCGGTGTGGAGTATTTATCCACCGCCGGATCGCGAGTGCGCACGGCCTGAATATCGCAGGCTGCCGACGCGATCATTTCCGGGTCGGCGGCATAGGCTTCTTCAACTACTTCACGGATAGCGATAGCGGGCATGATGGGCGAAGCCAGTTTATTTGCCAGCATATAGCTCAGCGCACTGCCCAGATTTTCATGCTTGAGTAGCGTGGCGTGATAAAAACTGGCCAACATAGGCTCACAGTCAGCTAAAGCGCGGGCTTCAGCTTTAATATTCTTCCAGACGATTTCCAGTTCTTCACACGGCATGGCTTACTCCAGACGGGCAGAAAACGACCAACCCGTTCTGTGCGGGTTGGGTCGTTTATGCAAACAGTTCCTTACGGCTAGTGGCGACTCAGCTCTTCCTTGCGGGCGCGACCTAATAACGTTAATGCTGCCTCGCGCGCGTTTTTTCCGCAATACAATACTTGATAAATTTCCTCGGTTATTGGCATTTCAACACCAAAACGGTGCGCCAATTCACGAACTTCTTTCGTATTGCGATAGCCTTCGACCACCTGGCCAATCTTATCCTGCGCGCCTTTAACGTCCATGCCCTGGCCAAGCATCATGCCAAAACGACGGTTGCGCGACTGGTTGTCGGTACAGGTCAGCACCAGATCGCCTAAGCCCGCCATCCCCATAAAGGTGGCGGGATCGGCGCCAAGCGCTGCGCCAAGCCGCGACATTTCGGTCAGTCCACGCGTGATTAGCGCCGTGCGGGCGTTCGCGCCGAAGCCGATGCCGTCAGACATCCCCGCGCCAATCGCAATCACGTTTTTCACCGCGCCGCCAAGCTGCACGCCGATAAAATCCGAATTGATATAGACGCGAAAACTTTTTCCGCAGTGCAACAGTTGCTGGAGATCGTCGGCAAAGGTCTCATCGGTTGAGGCCAGCGAGATTGCCGTCGGCAAACCCGCCGCCAGCTCTTTAGCGAACGTCGGACCGGAAATCACCGCCAGCGGGATTTGATCGCCTAACGCCTCGCGAGCGACATCCTGCAACAGGCGCCCCGTTTCCGCTTCCAGGCCTTTGGTCGCCCATACCAGACGCGCATCCGGACGCATCAGCGGTTTAATCTGCCGCAGCACGTCGCTGAAAACATGGCTTGGCACCACCACCAGAATGTTACGACTGGCCGCCAGCGCGGTTGCTAAGTCGCTTTCCAGGTGTAACGTATCGGGAAAAGGCACATCGGGAAGGAACGCGACGTTGCAGCGATCGTGCTCCAGGGTCGCGATATGTTTTGGGTCGTGGCCCCACAGGACAACCTGGTGGCCGTTTCTCGCCAGAGTGATGGCAAGAGCGGTGCCGTACGAGCCGGCACCGATGACTGTCATTGACGCATTACTTTGGTTCATCAGGCATCCTGATGTTCTTCAGTACCTTCGCCAGCCTGCTGCTGCAAATAGTTCATGAACAGCGCATCAAAATTGACCGGCGCAAGGTTCAGTTGCGGGAACGTACCGCGTGAAACCAGGCTGGTGATGCACTCGCGAGCATACGGGAACAGAATGTTCGGGCAGTATGCGCCCAGGCAATGCGCCATCTGAGTACCTTCAATACCGCTGATAGAGAAAATACCGGCCTGCTGAACTTCGCACAGGAACGCGGTTTCTTCCCCCAGGGAAGCCGTTACGGTAACACGCAGCACAACTTCATAAACGTCATCCGCCAGTTGGGAAGATGCCGTATCAAGATCCAGTTTAACCTCTGGCTGCCAATCTTTCTGGAAAACATGCGGTGCGTTTGGCGCTTCGAAAGAAACATCCTTGGTATAGATACGTTGGATCTGGAAAGCCATTTCAGTGTTATTTTGTTCTGACATGTGTAAAACCCTTTAGTGTTGTCCTTAAATACTTGAGTACGCCTTAACGCAACAGCGGATCCAGTCCACCACGCGCATCCAGCGCATACAAGTCGTCACAACCGCCAATGTGCTGTGCATCAATAAAAATTTGCGGAACCGTCGTTCGGCCACTACGTTTGATCATCTCTTCACGCTTCACGGCGTCGCCGTCAATCGCAATTTCCTGGAAACTCACGCCCTTGCTGTTTAACAGCGCCTTTGCACGATGGCAAAACGGACAGGTTGCTTTGGTGTAGATTTCAATATTGGCCATGACTTCGCTCCTGTTTTTTACCCGATGGATTTCATGTCGACGCAAGGGCAAGTCATTCCCCTTGCGTCATGAAAACGACGGGTAATCACTTACCGCGCACCAGAGGCAGATTCTCGCCGCTCCAGCCTGCTACGCCTTCTTTCAACACAAAGACCTTTTCAAAGCCGGCTTTTGTCAGCGCGTTAGCGGATTCCTGGCACTGCATACCAGAACCGTCGACCACGATAATCGGCTTGTCTTTGTGCTTTTCCAGTTCGCCAACATTGTTGGCTTTGATTTCGCTCGGCAGCAAATTGGTCGCGCCAGCGATATGGCCTTTACGGAAATCGTCACGTTGACGTAAATCCACAACAACGGCGTCCTCTTTGTTGATAAGGCGCGTGGCTTCGCCGCGTGTAATCACCTTAACTTTTGAAGTCAGACCTTTGAACGTGGTAAATAAAACCGCCACCAGTAACGCAATCCAGGCGATACTCAGTATGGGATGACGGCCAACAAATTGCATAATTTCTTGCATGGGGGGTAACAACTCCCGACGTAGTGATTAAAAAACCAGGAAAGGAGTATACCTGCGCAGTGGCGCAAATACAGCCAGAGCGTGCACTGGAATGCATTTTTGCGGGGCGCTACGAAAAAAAATCACGCTATTGCTTGCCTTCTCACACCAGCGCGATCCCTTTCTTTGATCTTCTGAGGCTATTTTATCGATTCAGCTGTAGTAAAATTACGCAATTATTTTGTCTATTGAGTATGAGGTTGTCGCAATGTCGGTTTCTAAAAAACCTATGGTACTGGTGATTCTGGATGGCTACGGCTACCGTGAAGAACAGCAGGATAACGCTATCTTAAACGCCAAAACCCCGGTGATGGATGCTCTGTGGGCAAAACGTCCGCATACCCTGATCGACGCATCCGGTCTGGAAGTGGGTCTGCCTGACCGCCAGATGGGCAACTCCGAAGTGGGCCACGTTAACCTGGGCGCAGGCCGCATCGTTTATCAGGATCTGACGCGTCTGGACGTTGAAATTAAAGAACGTACTTTCTTTGCTAACTCAGTCCTGACCAATGCGGTAGACCAGGCGAAAAACGCCGGTAAAGCGGTTCATATTATGGGTCTGCTGTCCGCGGGCGGCGTCCACAGCCACGAAGATCACATTATGGCGATGGTAGAACTGGCCGCAGAGCGCGGCGCAGAAAAAATCTATCTGCACGCCTTCCTCGACGGTCGCGATACGCCGCCGCGCAGCGCTGAAGCCTCGCTGAAAAAATTCGAAGACAAATTCGCCGCGCTGGGCAAAGGCCGCGTGGCGTCTATCGTCGGTCGTTACTACGCTATGGACCGCGACAACCGTTGGGATCGCGTGGAAAAAGCGTATGATCTGATGACCCTGGCGCAGGGCGAATTCCAGGCGGATACCGCTGTGGCTGGCCTGCAGGCCGCTTACGCTCGTGATGAAAACGATGAGTTTGTCAAAGCGACCGTTATCCGCGCCGAGGGCCAGGCTGATGCGGCGATGGAAGACGGCGATACGCTGATTTTCATGAACTTCCGCGCTGACCGCGCGCGCGAAATTACCCGCGCTTTCGTTAACGCTGATTTCGACGGCTTTGCGCGTAAGAAAGTGGTTAATCTGAACTTTGTGATGCTGACCGAATACGCCGCCGACATCAAAACTGCCGTTGCCTACCCACCAGCGTCGCTGGCGAATACCTTTGGCGAATGGATGGCGAAAAACGACAAAACTCAGCTGCGTATTTCCGAAACGGAAAAATATGCGCACGTAACCTTTTTCTTTAACGGCGGCGTAGAAGAACCGTTTGCTGGCGAAGAGCGCATTCTGATCAACTCCCCGAAAGTGGCCACTTATGACCTGCAACCGGAAATGAGCTCTGCAGAATTGACTGAAAAATTGGTCGCGGCGATCGAAAGCGGTAAGTACGACACCATCATTTGTAACTATCCAAACGGCGATATGGTCGGTCATACCGGCGTGATGGAAGCCGCCATCAAAGCGGTGGAAGCGTTGGATAACTGCATTGACCAGGTAACAAAAGCGGTTGAGTCCGTTGGTGGACAACTGTTGATTACCGCGGACCACGGCAACGCGGAGCAGATGCGCGATCCGGCGACCGGTCAGGCGCATACCGCCCACACCAACCTGCCGGTGCCGCTGATTTATGTCGGCGAGAAAAACGTGAAGGCGGTTGAAGGCGGCAAACTTTCAGACATTGCGCCTACCATGCTGTCGCTGATGGGGATGGAAATCCCGCAAGAGATGACTGGTAAGCCGCTGTTCATCGTGGAATAATCCCTCCCCATGAGGGGAAAGGCGATTAACACCATTCAACAGGCCGTGAAACCAAGAACGTTTTCAGTCAGGCCTTTGTTCTACGCCAGCGTACTTAGCGCTGGCGTATTGTTGTGCGCCTTTTCCGCCCACGCGGATGACCGTGATCAACTCAAATCTATTCAGGCCGATATCGCCGCGAAAGAACGCGACGTACGCCAGCAGCAGCAACAGCGCGCCAGCCTCCTGGCACAACTGAAAGCCCAGGAAGAGGCCATCTCGGCCGCAGCGCGTAAGCTGCGCGAAACGCAAAGCACTCTGGATCAGTTAAACGCGCAAATTGATGAGATGAACGCCTCAATTGCCAAACTGGAGCAGCAAAAAGCCAGCCAGGAGCGTAATCTCGCCGCGCAGTTGGACGCCGCTTTCCGCCAGGGCGAACACACCGGCATTCAGCTTATTCTTAGCGGAGAAGAAAGCCAGCGTGGGCAACGCCTGCAGGCCTACTTCGGCTATCTGAACCAGGCGCGCCAGGAGACTATCGCCGAACTGAAACAGACTCGCGAACAGGTCGCCACGCAAAAAGCCGAGCTGGAAGAGAAGCAAAGCCAACAACAAACGTTGCTGTATGAACAGCGCGCCCAGCAGGCGAAGCTGGAGCAGGCGCGTAATGAACGTAAGAAAACGCTTGCCGGACTGGAGTCGTCTATTCAGCAAGGCCAGCAACAGTTAAGCGAACTACGCGCCAACGAATCACGCCTACGCAACAGTATCGCGCGGGCAGAAGCGGCGGCCAAAGCGCGAGCGGAGCGTGAAGCCCGCGAAGCGCAGGCGGTACGCGATAAGCAGCAGGAAGCCTCGCGTAAAGGCAGCACCTATAAGCCGACGGAAAGCGAGCGTTCGCTAATGTCCCGCACCGGCGGTCTGGGCGCGCCTCGCGGTCAGGCATACTGGCCGGTACGCGGCCCGATATTGCATCGCTATGGCGAACGGCTGCAAGGTGAGCTACGTTGGAAGGGGATGGTGATCGGCGCGTCGGAAGGCACCGAGGTCAAAGCCATCGCCGACGGCAGGGTGATTCTGGCGGACTGGCTGCAAGGCTATGGCCTGGTGGTGGTCGTGGAGCATGGTAAAGGCGATATGAGCCTTTACGGCTATAACCAGAGCGCGCTGGTCAGCGTAGGCGCGCAGGTGCGCGCCGGACAACCTATCGCCCTTGTGGGCAGTAGCGGCGGTCAGGGCAGACCCTCGCTTTATTTCGAAATTCGTCGCCAGGGTCAGGCCGTCAATCCACAGCCGTGGTTGGGAAGATAAGTTTTGCCTCAGTTTCGTCGCTCCATTCTCACGCTGGCCACTTTGCTGGCGTTTGCACATCCCGTTTTCGCTGGCAAGCTCGCCATCGTGATTGATGATTTTGGCTATCGCCCGCACACGGAAAACCAGGTTCTGGCGCTGCCGCCAAACATCTCCGTCGCCGTGCTGCCCAACGCGCCGCGCGCGCGCGAAATGGCAACTAAAGCGCACAATAGCGGGCATGAGGTGTTAATCCATCTGCCGATGGCGCCGCTAAGCAAACAGCCGCTGGAGAAGGATACGCTGCGACCAGATATGAGCAGCGATGAGATCGAGCGCATTATCCGCGAGGCGGTAAACAACGTGCCGTATGCCGTCGGGCTTAATAACCACATGGGCAGCGCAATGACTTCCAGCCTGTTCGGTATGCAAAAAGTGATGCAGGCGCTGGAACATTACAATCTCTATTTTCTCGACAGCATGACGATTGGCAATAGCCAGGCGATGCGCGCGGCATCCGGTACGGGTGTGAAAGTGATCAAGCGCAAAGTGTTCCTCGACGATACGCAAAACGAGGCGGATATCCGCCGTCAGTTTAATCGCGCTATCGAACTGGCCCGTCGCAACGGTTCCGCTATCGCGATTGGTCATCCGCATCCCGCAACGGTTCGCGTGCTGCAACAGATGGTTTATCGCCTGCCGGCGGATATCACCCTGGTACGCCCAGGCAGCCTGCTCAACGAACCGCAGGTAGATACGTCCCGACCTGATTTGACGCCGCAGAAAATTGACGCGCCGCGCAATCCCTTTCGCGGCGTGAAGATGTGCAAGCCGAAAAAACCGCTGCAACCGGTCTACGCTACGCGCTTTTTCAGCGTCATCGGCGAGAGCATTACGCAAAGTTCCGTGGTTGTCTGGTTTCAGCACCAGTGGCAAGGCTGGGGGAAAATCGCCGCGCCTAAAAACGTGAGCGCTAAGACAGATTGAGCGCCTTACGGGCCATACGACGGTGCGACAAAGTTTTGTCGCGCCATTGCCACAGCCGGAAAGACCAGAGTAGCGTCTGATAAGCCGCTTTCGCGCTGCGGACGTTAGCCATCATCCGTCTATACATGCCAGAAGTAAAAATTTCGGCAATCATACGCTGGCGGGTCAAAATATCAGGTTCTTTACGCACCGCATGACAAACGCGTAACGCTTCCCAGGTAATTTGCTGGCGAAATTCCGGGTAAATCGGAATACGACGGGCATAATCACGATTGAGCTTTTCTAATAATCGCGTAATTTTAATATAATGCCGCTGATAATTAAGATTTTTATTGCCTTGTCTTTGCAAACGGCTTACCGAATTATCATGCAGGAAATATTTATATAATGATTGTTCGGTATAACGTACGCGCGTGGCATTAAACATAACTTCCGTCGACCATAATATGTCCTGATGATGTAGTCCGGGAACGAAAGTAATATTGTTATCGGTAATTAACGCACGTCGATACACGCCCATCCAGACAACATGCGTCCAGCGCCGCGAGGCCAGCGCCATACGCAACCAATCCGGTCCGCTTAATACCCCGGTGGAACGCAGACGATCGGTCGGAATAGATTGCCAGGCGTGCCCGGTTTTTCGGACGCACCAGTCCGCATTACACTGCGCAACGTCCAGATCATCGTTAAGCGCCATGGTCATCAGCGTTTCATACATCTTCGGGTAGACCAGGTCATCCGCATCGACAAAGGCGACATAATCGCCGGTCGCCGCTTGCAGGCCAAGATTACGGGCGACAGATGCGCCAGCATTGGCCTGATGAAGCAGTCGCACATGCGGGTAATGTTCCGCGTAATGTTTTGCTATCTCAACGGAATGATCCGTCGATCCATCATTCACAATAATAATTTCCAGCGCCGACCACGTTTGCGCGATTAACGACGCCATGCAAGCATTAAAATCCGCTCCCGCATTATATAACGGGATAATGATACTCACTTTGGTTTTACTATTTTTCATAACGATTACCAGAAAAACCTTAATTTACCCTGCCTTTATACTGTGGCTCTATTAAGAAACTATTAAGTCGCCATAATTAATTTTTACAGTAAAAAGCAAGCACAAAACTCAGAGTAGAGCGTGACGTTAGCGAGTAAAATAAGAGTAAAGCGCAATTACGAATGCTTGATGTCTATGACAATTCTTTACGGCTTTCCAGATTTTCCCTAACAAAAAAGGTTGGCGAATGACACCAACCTTTTACGATGAAACGTATATCAGACCCGATAAAATTATCGGGTCTCTATACATATTAATCCCAGCTCAGAATAACTTTTCCTGACTGGCCTGAACGCATGGCGTCAAAACCTTTCTGGAAATCATCAATAGAGAAACGATGGGTGATAATCGGTGACAGATCCAGACCGGACTGGATCAGCGCCGCCATTTTGTACCACGTTTCGAACATCTCACGACCATAAATACCTTTAATGAACAAGCCCTTAAAGATAACTTTAGTCCAGTCGATAGACATATCTGATGGCGGAATCCCCAGCATCGCAATACGACCGCCGTGATTCATGGTGTCCAGCATGGTACGAAACGCCGGCGGCGCGCCGGACATCTCCAGACCCACATCGAACCCTTCGGTCATTCCCAGCTCCGCCATGACGTCGTTCAGGCTCTCTTTCGCGACGTTGACCGCGCGGGTGACGCCCATTTTACGCGCCAGCTCCAGACGGTATTCATTGACGTCAGTAATCACCACATGACGCGCGCCGACATGTTTCGCCACCGCGGCGGCCATTACGCCGATTGGCCCCGCCCCCGATACCAGTACATCTTCGCCGACCAGATCGAAAGACAGCGCCGTATGCACCGCATTACCAAACGGGTCGAAAATAGAGGCTAAATCATCAGAAATGTTATCCGGGATTTTAAACGCATTGAACGCCGGGATGACCAGGTATTCCGCAAAGCAGCCGGGACGGTTGACGCCCACGCCGGTGGTGTTGCGACACAGGTGAGTACGACCGCCGCGGCAGTTGCGGCAATGACCGCAGGTGATATGACCTTCGCCGGAGACGCGATCGCCGATTTTAAAGCCTTTCACTTCCTGACCGATGCCGACCACTTCGCCGACATATTCATGCCCCACGACCATCGGAACCGGGATGGTTTTTTGCGACCAGTCATCCCAGTTATAGATGTGAACGTCAGTGCCGCAGATGGCTGTTTTACGGATTTTAATCAGCAAATCGTTATGGCCGACTTCCGGTTCCGGAACGTCGGTCATCCAGATGCCCTCTTCCGCTTTCAGTTTGGATAACGCTTTCATCTTACATCCTCAGGCAATCACGCCCAGTTGTTTACCAATACGCGTGAACGCGTCTACCGCACGCGTAATTTGCTCAGGCGTATGCGCCGCAGACATCTGGGTACGAATACGCGCCTGACCTTTTGGTACGACCGGATAGAAGAAACCGGTAACGTAAATGCCCTCTTTTTGCAGTTCGCGGGCAAATTTCTGCGCGACAACCGCATCTCCCAGCATTACCGGGATGATGGCGTGATCCGCGCCTGCCAGCGTAAATCCCGCGGCAGACATCTGCTCACGGAACTGCCGGGCGTTCGCCCACAAGCGATCGCGCAGTTCTGCGCCCGCTTCCACCATCTCTAACACTTTAATAGAAGCCGCCACGATCGCCGGCGCCAGTGAATTGGAAAACAGATATGGGCGGGAACGCTGACGCAACCACTCAACGACCTCTTTGCGCGCCGCGGTATAGCCGCCGGATGCGCCGCCTAACGCTTTGCCCAGCGTACCGGTAATAATATCTACGCGGCCCATTACGTCGCAGTATTCATGGGAACCGCGACCGTTTTCGCCGACAAAGCCTACCGCGTGAGAATCATCAACCATCACCAGCGCATCGTATTTATCGGCCAGATCACAGACGCCTTTCAGATTGGCGATGACGCCATCCATTGAGAACACCCCGTCGGTGGCGATCAGGACATGACGCGCGCCGGCCTCACGCGCCTCTTTCAGCCGCGCTTCCAGCTCTGCCATATCGTTGTTGGCATAGCGATAGCGCTTCGCTTTACACAAACGCACGCCGTCAATGATAGACGCGTGGTTCAGCGCGTCGGAGATAATGGCGTCTTCCGCGCCCAGCAACGTCTCAAACAAGCCGCCGTTAGCGTCGAAACAGGAGGAATACAGAATCGCATCTTCCATGCCGAGGAAGCTTGCCAGCTTTTGCTCCAGCGCTTTGTGGCTGTCCTGGGTGCCGCAGATAAAACGCACGGACGCCATACCGAAACCGTGGCTGTCCATGCCCGCTTTTGCGGCATTAATCAGCTCAGGGTGATTCGCCAGCCCGAGATAGTTATTGGCGCAAAAGTTAATAACGTGGCTTCCATCCGCCACGGTGATATCCGCCTGCTGCGCAGACGTAATAATGCGCTCTTCTTTAAACAATCCTTCCGCCCGGGCGGTTTCCAGATCGTTGGTTAACTGTTTGTAAAAATCCCCACGCATTGCGATTCTCCAGACTGGGCAAATTTCAGCACATATTACCCAAAGCGATACGTTGATACGAGATGACGCGTCATCACTTCTTTAAAATGCAGCATAAATCACGCGTATCCTCACGGGTTATCAGTGAATGGATGAATAGTGTTATGATAAGAGCATTCATGTCTGAGACAGTCTCTGACACCATAATTCAAAGGTTACAGTTATGATCATCGTTACCGGCGGCGCGGGCTTTATCGGCAGCAATATCGTTAAAGCCCTGAATGATAAAGGTATCACCGATATTCTGGTGGTGGATAACCTGAAAGACGGCACCAAGTTTGTAAACCTGGTGGATCTGAACATTGCTGACTATATGGATAAGGAAGATTTCCTGATCCAGATTATGTCCGGAGAAGAGCTCGGCGATATCGAAGCTATTTTCCATGAAGGCGCCTGCTCTTCCACCACCGAGTGGGACGGCAAGTATATGATGGATAACAACTATCAATACTCCAAAGAGCTGCTGCACTATTGTCTTGAGCGCGAAATCCCGTTCCTTTACGCCTCTTCTGCCGCCACCTACGGCGGTCGCACGTCTGACTTCATCGAATCGCGCGAATACGAAAAACCGCTTAACGTTTACGGCTATTCTAAATTTCTGTTTGATGAATATGTGCGCCAGATCCTGCCAGAAGCGAACTCGCAGATTGTCGGTTTCCGCTATTTCAACGTCTATGGACCACGTGAAGGCCATAAAGGCAGCATGGCAAGCGTGGCATTTCATCTGAATACACAGTTAAACAACGGCGAAAGCCCGAAACTGTTTGAAGGCAGCGAAAACTTCAAGCGCGACTTCGTTTACGTGGGCGATGTGGCCGCTGTTAACCTGTGGTTCCTGGAAAGCGGCAAGTCCGGCATCTTTAACCTGGGCACAGGCCGTGCGGAATCTTTCCAGGCCGTCGCCGACGCGACGCTGGCATACCATAAAAAAGGTAGCATTGAATACATTCCGTTCCCGGATAAGCTGAAAGGTCGCTATCAGGCGTTTACGCAGGCGGATTTAACCAATCTGCGCAACGCGGGCTACGACAAACCCTTTAAGACCGTCGCCGAAGGCGTCACGGAGTATATGGCCTGGCTGAACCGCGACGCGTAAGTATGAAAATTTTGGTCATTGGCCCGTCCTGGGTGGGCGACATGATGATGTCGCAAAGTCTCTATCGCACGCTTAAAGCGCGCTATCCCCAGGCGATAATCGACGTGATGGCGCCAGCCTGGTGCCGTCCGTTGTTATCGCGTATGCCGGAAGTTAACGAGGCGATACCCATGCCGCTGGGCCACGGCGCGCTGGAAATCGGCGAGCGCCGTAGATTGGGCCATAGCCTGCGTGAGAAGCGCTACGATCGCGCCTGGGTGCTGCCAAATTCGTTTAAATCGGCGCTGATTCCTTTCTTTGCCAATATCCCGCACCGTACCGGCTGGCGCGGCGAAATGCGCTATGGCCTGCTGAACGATGCGCGCGTCCTTGATAAAGACGCCTGGCCGCTGATGGTGGAGCGCTACGTGGCGCTGGCTTATGACAAGGGCGTGATGCGCACGGCGAAAGATCTGCCGCAGCCGCTACTCTGGCCACAGCTCCAGGTTAGCGAGGGTGAAAAGTCGCTGATGTGCAGCGACTTTTCGATATCTTCTGAACGTCCTCTGATCGGCTTTTGCCCCGGCGCGGAATTTGGCCCGGCAAAACGTTGGCCGCACTATCACTACGCCGAACTGGCAAAGCAACTCATTAACGAAGGGTATCAGGTCGTACTGTTTGGCTCGGCAAAAGACCATGAAGCCGGAAATGAGATCCTGGCGGCGCTGAATAGCGAGCAGCAGGCATGGTGTCGCAACCTGGCGGGGGAAACCCAGCTGGAACAGGCCGTCATTCTGATAGCCGCCTGTAAAGCCATCGTCACTAACGATTCCGGGCTGATGCACGTCGCGGCGGCGCTCGACCGCCCGCTGGTCGCATTGTATGGCCCAAGTAGCCCGGATTTCACGCCGCCGCTGTCTCATAAGGCCCGGGTGATTCGTCTCATTACGGGTTATCACAAAGTGCGTAAAGGTGATACGGCGCAAGGCTATCACCAGAGCCTGATCGATATCACGCCGCAGCGGGTTCTGGAAGAGCTTCATTCGCTGTTGTCGGAAGAGGGCGTTTAATGCGGGTTTTGATCGTTAAAACATCATCGATGGGCGACGTATTACATACCCTGCCTGCGCTTACCGACGCGCAACAGGCGATTCCGGGGATTCAATTTGATTGGGTTGTCGAAGAAGGGTTTGCGCAAATTCCGTCCTGGCACAGTGCTGTCGATCGCGTGATTCCCGTCGCTATTCGCCGTTGGCGCAAGGCCTGGTTTTCCGCGCCCATCAAAGCGGAACGCACAGCCTTTCATCGGGCGGTATGCGCAAACCAATACGACGCTGTGATTGATGCGCAGGGGCTGGTAAAAAGCGCGGCGCTGGTGACGCGTCTGGCGCATGGGATAAAGCACGGTATGGACTGGAGTACTGCCCGCGAACCGTTGGCCAGCCTTTTTTATAACCGTAAACACCATATCGCAAAGCAACAACATGCGGTTGAACGGACGCGCGAGCTGTTCGCCAAAAGCCTGGGATACGATAAACCGCAGTCGCAGGGCGATTATGCCATCGCAAAACATTTTCTGCATTGCCAGCAGGCGGTCAGCGATCCATATGCGGTATTTTTACATGCCACGACCCGCGATGATAAACACTGGCCGGAAGCAAACTGGCGCGAGCTTATCGGTATGGTGGGCAACACCGGATTACGGATAAAACTTCCCTGGGGTGCGCCTCATGAGGAGGCCCGGGCTAAACGACTGGCCGAAGGCTTTGACTATGTGGATGTGTTACCGCGGATGAGCCTGGAGGAGGTCGCCAGAGTGCTGGCTGGCGCAAAATTTGTCGTATCGGTTGATACCGGCCTGAGCCATCTCACCGCCGCGCTCGACAGACCGAATATTACGCTATATGGCCCAACGGACCCTGGGTTAATTGGAGGTTATGGGAAGAACCAAATGGCATGCTGCTCACCAGAACAGAACCTGGCGAATTTAGATGCCACAAGCGTATTTGGAAAGATTCATTAAAGAGACTCTGTCTCATCCCAAACCTATTGTGGAGAAAAGATGCTAACCACATCATTAACGTTAAATAAAGAGAAATGGAAACCGATCTGGAATAAAGCGCTGGTTTTTCTTTTTGTTGCTACGTATTTTCTGGATGGTATTACGCGTTATAAACATTTGATAATCATACTTATGATTATCACCGCGATTTATCAGGTCTCACGCTCACCGAAAAGTTTCCCCCCTCTTTTCAAAAATAGCGTATTTTATAGCGTAGCAGTATTATCATTAATCCTTGTTTATTCCATACTCATATCGCCAGATATGAAAGAAAGTTTCAAGGAATTTGAAAATACGGTACTGGAGGGTTTCTTATTATATACTTTATTAATTCCCGTACTATTAAAAGATGAAACAAAAGAAACGGTTGCGAAAATAGTACTTTTCTCCTTTTTAACAAGTTTAGGATTACGTTCACTGGTTGAAATTGTCTTTTATATTCAGGACTATTCCAGGGGGGTGATGCCATTTACAAACTATGACCATCGACATATATCTGATTCAATGGTATTTCTGTTCCCGGCATTGTTGAATATCTGGCTATTCAGAAAAACATCGCTCAAACTCGCTTTCTTTGCGCTGAGCGCCGTCTACTTATTCTTAATGTTAGGCACCTTGTCGCGGGGAGCATGGCTGGCAGTTTTAGTGGTGGGCGTTTTATGGGCGATTTTGAACCGTCAGTGGAAACTAATGGGAATTGGCGCTGCTATCCTGGTTATTGCTGGCGTTTTAGTTATCACTCAGCAAAGCCATAAACCGGATCAGGAACGACTACTGTATAAATTACAGCAGACAGATAGCTCATATCGTTATACTAATGGAACCCAGGGTACCGCGTGGATACTGATTCAGGAAAACCCGATCAAGGGCTACGGCTATGGTAATGATGTGTATGATAGTGTTTATAATAAACGCGTTGTCGATTATCCAACGTGGACCTTTAAAGAATCCATCGGTCCGCATAATACCATCCTGTACATCTGGTTTAGTGCTGGCATATTGGGTCTGGCGAGCCTGGTCTATTTATACGGCGCTATCATCAGGGAAACAGCCAGCTCTACCTTCAGGAAAGTAGAGATAAGCCCCTACAATGCTCATCTTTTGCTATTTTTATCTTTCATTGGTTTTTATATCGTTCGTGGTAATTTTGAACAGGTCGATATTGCTCAAATTGGTATCATTACTGGTTTTCTGCTGGCGCTAAGAAATAGATAAAAAAACGCGCTGATACTTATTACGGTATCAGCGCGTTTTCCATCATCAGGACTCAATCACTTATCAAACCAGCTTTTCATTTGTTCCTCGAAACGCTGCGCTACATTTTCCCAACTGTATTTTGAAAACACCAGGGATTTTGCTTTTTCGGCAATCTGGTGGCGTTCCTTATCAGCAAGCGCACGGTTAATATCATTAATTATACTGTCGCTCGACATAGGTTCTGCGAGGTGATAGCCCGTTATGCCATCTAACACAAATTCGCTAATCCCCCCTTTTTTGCTGGCAAGAACCGCTTTTCCTGCTGCCATCGCTTCTACAGCTACCATGCAAAATGCTTCTTCAACCTGAGATGGCACAATAACCAGATCGGCTATATGATAGAAGTTATGCATCTGGTCGGGAGATTGCCCCCCAGCCATAATACAATCCGTTCCAATCTCTTTTGCGGCGTCCAGTACTTTCTTTTGATACTCTGCTTTTTCACCCTTGCGGCTTGCATAAGGGTCGCCAACAACGACAAGTTTAATATTACTTCTTAAGGTACGTAATTTTTTGAACGCCTGCAAAAGCAACAGGATGCCTTTATCAGGCGAAATTCTCCCGGCATATAAGAGAACGGTGGCATCTTCCGCAATATTTAATTGCTGACGAAGATTATCTTGTGGGTTTCTTTTATAAGTCTCAGCACAAAAACCATTAGGAACAATACTAACAGCAGCGGCAGGCAATCTTTCTTCATAAAACGCTTTAAGAAACTGACTGGGCACGATAATTTTTGCATCGTTATCAGGAAGTTCTGGTTCAAATGCGTTATGCATGTGCATAACCAGTTTTGCATTCGGATTGCGCTCTCTGATCTGCCGATACAGTTTCATACTATTATGAATAACAATGACGCTATCTTCCTGGGTAGTCACTTTATCTCTAATATTAAGGACGCGCTGGGAATAGGGTAGTGGGTCGAGACGAGTCCATTTCTGAAAAAGACGCTTATAAACTTTACTAAACCCAATGTAATGAATATCACAGTTATCGTTTATTTTATTATATTCAGGATAGCCAGCATTCTTTATACAAGCAATAGCACTCGGTATTGATAGTCGTTTTGCAACCTGGTAAATCCAGGTTTCTACCGCAGCCGCACCACGAGGAGGAATTGAAAATATAGGAGTAACAGTAAATATGATTTTTTTAATCATAATAGCTATAATCCAGAATAGTTAACTTTATAGAAAAAGAAATGTTATAGAAAAAGAAATGCGTGCCAAAGCAACGCAAAATAATGATTTATCTAGTGTCTAGACAATTTTATCGTAATATATTTCATCCTCAAGTTCCGAGGCTGTAATATATGGAATAATATCGTAATGAATTGCAGTATCATCTGATAAATTAAAGATATTTAAATCACTCACATTTTTTCTCATAAAAGTAAAAAATGGCAGTATTTTAAACAGGTCTTTACTAAGCTCAGATGGCATAGGGCTGGTAGATTCGTCATAGAAACGCGGGCAACTGCCTGTTAAGTCAAGCCCAGAACATATAATACGGCTATACTTGAGGGAATAGGCAACCTGAATAGCGGTATAAGCAATAGTATGGCAAGAGCAATAGCCGATGCTGATATCCTTGCAAAATCCAGCCAGTCGTCCTCTTTTCGAAAGAGGAACTGAAATAAGTAATGCTTTATGAACTCGCTTGAGGATATTAAATTTAATTTTCTTTAAAAAGCCCCCTTTTTCTCGGCGATAAAAGGAGCGAATAATTAAACAGTTTTCTTCAATATATTTTTGATCATCCACTGAAGCCTGTTCGTACACATCAAGATTGACGATAGTAAACTGACTGTTACGGCTAAAGTTATAAAAATCTTCGCGCCGACGATGGAGGAAGCGAACATCCGTCAGAAGGTACAAAAATGGCTTGACGTTATTGTTTAGCAAATATTGAACAGAACCATTGACTGCAATGACATCTTTCATTCGTAACAAGGACAGCGGCGTCTTTCTGGACGTAGGACCAGAAAGAAAAATAATACAATCTTCAGCCGTTCTTTTCGCAATAAGTTGCAGAACATCGGCGTGAGTTATGAAGTTAACGCTGCCCATAAAAAACTCGTATGTTTATCATGCAACCTATAAATAAATGTTATATTCAATAACTAATATTACATCTCAAATTCTCTCAAGTATGTCATAACGCTGCAGCAAATAAAAGTCAGTCAGCCCCTTAAATTAAACCAAACGTGCTACATTGATCAGCGCTTTTCCTTACCCTTAATACGACGAAGGAAATTTCGAAGTTTTTTCTTATAAATCAATAAGTAAAATCCGATATCTCTCACATTATTTTTGATACCATAATGTCTTTCTAAATCAATACGATCCTTTGCTTTTCGCTGTCTGGAAGGTCTTTTTCCGGACAAATCGATAATTCTGATCTCATTGCCTTGCAGGATAAAGTTACCTTTATGGGGATCGCCCGAAACCATACCATGCTGATGCAGAGAATATATCGACTGTTTGATTTTCCCTCTCACCTCGTCAGAAATTTCTGGCATATCAACAAGTTCAATACCTTCAATATACTCAATTATCATCACGTATGTTTTTACATAGCGTAATGTTTTAATTTCCGCCAGCAGGTAAAAATCATTAAGCGCCGTAAACCCTTCACGCCGCACACGATCTGTCTGATGAAAAAGCTTTTCGTAGTAATCTCCTTTTACTAACGATTTGAAAAAGCGTTCAGTATTTTTTACTTTTGGACTAAATACTTTGAGAATATATTTTCCGTAGTCTGTATTAATCAATACAACTTTTGTATCTTCTATATTACGGAAGACTTTAATAATCTGATGATTATAAGATAGAAAATCTTTGAATATCTCAATGTATTTTTCACCGTCTTTTTTGACAAAGACGGTATAGTTTTTAACCTTTTTTTCAATAATCATAATGGAGATTTAGGGAAGGAAATTATTTGTGGAAAATTTTACGATAAAGATATGCGCTTCCAGCCAGAAGGCCTTTAAAGTAATGACCTTGCACGAGAAGATGTTTATATCGCTTCTTAAATTCAACTATGGTACGCGCATCTTTTGCGGGAAAATCTTTCCAGGGCGAATTCAGTCGTGCATTTTTATAATAGATAACTGAAGGATAATTTGCCCAAGCATGCCATGGTTTTGTAGCGCCCGTATAATGAATTAAAATAGTATTATCATTAATTATATTGCTATATTTTTTATGTGACTTATCTTTCAACTCACTTTTGATAGTATAAATGGTATTATACGGTCGCGGAAGAAAAATGACTTTATCCTGTAGGAGAATATTCAAAACATCCTGATCGGGATATTTAAAAGAGTCAGCCTCTTTACCTGCCAGAAGTAAAAATGCCTTTTCAGTTAAGGCATTCTCTTTCCATAATTTCAGGTTAACAAAAACCACGCCGGAGTTAAAATAACCACCTTGTAAATTAAATGCTCTTAATCTCTCATTTACCTTATTCTGGATGGAATCAACATCTTTTACGACCGCAGCGATCTTCTCTGTCAGATCAAGCTGTAAAAGATCTTGCAAAGATCCTTTGCATACAACATCGGCATCCAAATAAAGTAATGTGTTTACCTTCTTGCTGAGATAATCGAAAGCAAATAAACGAAAATACATTGCTCTCGACCATACTTTAGTTTGAGGCAATACCTCAAGGCTTTCTACTTTAATAAGATAAAGAGAAATTTTTATGTGATGCTGTACGGCTAAACGCTCTATATATTTTACAAAACACGGAGAATATGAATCACAAATAATGTGAAAAGCGAGCGGGATATTATTGTTTAGTACAACTGAAGCAATTGATACCCCTACACCATCAAGATAGTTTTCATCAACGCCATAAGAAATGTTTAATACGTTATCATCATTATTATTACTTTCATCAAAAACTTTATATTCAGCTATTTCTATCTCAGGAAATGAATCCATTACATCACCTATGGGTTTTATTCAAGAAGTTTACGTTTAAAGTAGGCTATATAATAATTTATACCCGAAGTATAATGCTTCTGATTAAACATATGCTTTGCCGCATAACGTAACTGATGGCTAGTGACTGGATTTAAAAGTGCACAATGAGACCATGGTGAGTTGCTCTTAGCCTGTAAAAAATATTGTGACACAGGATAAGCCCCCCAACTATGCCAGGGCTTCGTTGGTCCGATATAATGAACAAATACAGTCTCAGCATCAACTGGATTAATAACTGAATCTTTTAATTCATAGTTAAGACTAAATTGTGTATTAAATTTTTTATCAACAAAACGCGCTTTATTCACTAACAATATATTTAATACATCCTGATCAAGGTGCGTTATGCGCTGTACTACCTCTGGATCTTTTAGCATTTCAATCGCTTTCTTAGAGATATTTTCTGCGGTCCAAAGAGGTATGTTAATTAAAATAAAACCGGCATTAAAATAGCCAGAAACCAGCCCAGGCGTTGCCAGGCTAACCGAGCGCTTAGTCCACCATTCCAACTCGCCTTCAGCAACGACAGCCGCAATCTCATTTTCAGCGAAATTAAGATCAATAAGTTCCTGAATACTCCCCTTACATGCAATATCTGCATCCAGATAAAGTACTCTATCTGTTTTATCTGAAAAATAATCGGCGATAATGAATCTAAAGTATGTTGCATAGGTCCAGTTTTTGGTACTGGGTAGCGATTTTAAGCGCTCACAGTCGATTAGGTAAACAACAATCTGCGTAGCGTACTGTTTTGCTAATGCCTCAAATCGCTGCTGGTCTTCAGAGTCAAAGAAATCGGTAAAAACATGGAAAGCTAACGCCTTCTCTGGGTTAGCAAGGAGAACCGATGCAATAGAGACACCACAGCCAAAAAGAAAGTTTTTATCAATCCCATAAGCTATATTAAATTTATCAGCATCACTATGTTGTGCATAGTTATAATCTAAAGTCTGTTGAATGACTTCTTCTTCAAAATATTTTCTGCTCATAGTGATCACTTTTGTAATTTCGAGAATATTGCATTATTAAAATTTTTAAAATATAGCACATCGTAAAATCTCTCAATCGTGCCGGGAATAATATCATGCTGATATTTTACTTCACCAGAAATAACACGATTAAGGTGTCCTACAAAATCATCTATAGCCCCCGGGGTGTAAAGCTCACCATTCAAACCGGGTTTAATCATATCGCGCGGACCAGACATACAATCAGAACTAATACACGGAATTCCATATGACATTGCTTCCAGCAGGGTCATAGGAAATCCCTCAAACGCAGAGGTAAGTAGTAACGCGGTGACATTTTTTATTTTTTGCTGTACGACTTGCCACGGCGCGCTTTGCCAACCATACCAGATCACACGCTGCTCAATACCAAGCTCCCGACTATAGGCCTGGCACTTTTCAAAATCTGAGCCATCACCAATAATATGTAGCTGCCATTCCCCTGTCGTACGAGCTAAGCCATCAAATAAATCTTTAACTCTTTTCTGTCCTTCAAATTTAAGACGCCCTACATAGAGAAATACAGCGGGTTTATCGCGCTCAGGCGACGGCACAATGATTGTTTTAATAGAGACAGGATTATAAACGACGCTAATATTTTGCGCTGAGATACCCCGTGCCATCATCTGTTCTTTAATACCACTACTGATGGCCAGATGATAATCTGCGTACGTTATACATTCTGCATGTTTTTTATGGTCGAGCGAAAAATGCGGCCACGAGAAAATAGTAAACTGTTTACCACTTTTCTTTCGTGCTTTATTGGCATAAAGACATGAGATGACATCAATACATATCACAATATCCGGTGACGTTTCTTTCAGCCACTGACTAAAATTATAAACATGCTTAGCTCGACGAAGAAAACTTAATTTTATATTTGAGAATGATTGCGCATATTTAATCGCTTTTAGCCATGCTTTATCCATTTTGTCATTACGACAAAAGAAAAACATTTCACAGTTGATTTTCGGAGAGCTATTTTCAAACGTATGGATAACGTTGCTAATAACGGTTTCCATCCCTCCAAAACCAGATACCGCTTCGCCTATAAATGCTATTTTCATATATACCCCAGAGTTAAAACCTTAATCTAAAGACTTTAGATATTAAATAGCAAAAATAGTGATATACTCCTATAGAGTAATTTTTACCTGAGATTTCTCTTTTTGCTTTAAGGCGTATTTCACTTGGGGATGGTGCAAAAAACCTCCTGTTATTTTTCCATGGGGATGCATTAAAGTATCGATCAAAATATCTTGCTTTAAATATCTTATACCATGGTTTATTTGGAGTCACATAATGCATAATAATAGTATTATCTATATTTTTAGCTTCAGCATCAAAATTAACCGACAATGTCGTTTTATTGTTAAATTTTCTTTGGAGATACTTCACCTTTCCATTGAGTAAAATATTTAAAACATCCTGATCGGCATATCTAAAAATCTTACCACTATTAATCATAGACAAAGATTCTTGAGTTACGTTATTTTTTCTCCACTCATCGTTATTAATTAACATCACGCCTGCATTGAAATACCCATTAAAATCCACCCCATAATCTAATTGTTTTACTCTTTTTTGCATATCCGGAGAGTCTAAGATCACTCCTGCGATTTCCCCTTCAAGATTAATATCAATTAACTCAGATAATGAACCATGACAAATAATATCGCAATCCAAATATAAAATTTTTGAAATTCCTTTATTAACAACATCCGGAATTAAAAAACGAAGACATGTAGATAATGGAATACCCAGAATTAATGTTTCCGGATTAATATCGAAATTATTGTTAATATGATATGCTGTAATTGATACATTGGGTTGTTTCAATTCAAGAAAAGGTAATAAATCATACTCCGACACACCCGATATCAATAAATGAAAATGCAAGTCAATATCTTTATTATTTTCGATAATGGAATATATTGCCACACCTGCTGGCATTATAAAACCATGATCAAAGCAAAGAGCAATGTCCAGCCTTCTTCCAAAAAAATCATCATGTTGAATTATGTTTTTTTGGTTTGAAATATAACTTTTAATGTCAGACATTCTGTCTATCCTTGTCTCACTCATAAATTACTCACTGAGTGCATAATTATTATAATTACAGATTTTTTCTTATTGTTCTTTCTTTAATTCGAGCGGCTTTAACATCCGCCTGATGAATCAACCCCGATTCTTTTTGCAAAATCTCTCGCAGGGGGAGAGAGAAATACTCACGCATAAACCGGAATATATCTCGCTGAGTCAGGCCAATATTCATTGAAGAAAAATAAAGCCCAATTAAATCCTTGTCACGCCAGCGAAGGGGAACGTGCTGACGTATCTGCGCGCGATGCAGGTCGATTACGGAGATTTTTAAATCCTCTTCACGACCTGTGAAAGGTAAATGCAGAAGAAAGTGGCAAATATAACAGTCACGATGGTTAATTCCCCCGGCGTGCATTTTACGTACCATAGTCGCAACACGCTTAATAATCATCCACTTCACCTGCGCGTCCGGTGGATTAACAGCCCAGTCAGCACAGTAGTCTTCAAGGCTAATGGTGGGCGTTAAATCTTCGGTGATAATAAATGATGTTCTGGTTAGCGGGTTTACGCCTTTTTCACCAAAACCAACGCCGTGCATCGTATCAACGCCCAGCTCATGTAGACGATGAATGGCGTGCCATTCTCTGTCAGCGCCCAGAACAGGCATACGTAACGAAATCAGGTTCTTCACAATTTCTTTCAGCGAAGTGCCTTTATGCCACTTCAGGAAGTAACTTTTGCCGTCCAGCTCAAACCGCAATGTTCGACGCGTCTCCAGCTCTCTGAACACTTCGCCCTGTAACGTTTTCACTTCCTCAAAAGCATCTTTACCGCGCCATAGTGTGGTTAACGGCGCTTTCAGCTCAACCATCTAAATCACCTGTAATAATATCTGCGGCCTTCTCCGGTAAGCTGTATAAATCCTGGGTATCAGCATAATACCGCGCATTTTCAGCCCAGGCGTTGCGTAAGGAAGGCTGTGTCAGCGCTTTGAGTAAAACCTCATTTAGCGCATCCTGACGGAATGGTTCAGTCATCGCTTCGCCACAGTTGGCATCCACAATATAATGTGCATAACCGCACACCGCAGTTGTCAGCACCGGCAAACCAGCAGTAATGGCTTCCAGCAAAACAATACCTGCAGCTTCCTGATAGGCTGGATGCAGTAAAAGGTCGGCTGCCGCCATTAACTCCGCGATATCATTACGTCCGGAGAAAAAATGCACATTCGTGCCGACGCCGCTTCTTTCAGCCAGTGCTGCAAACTTCTTCGGCTTATCCTGCCCGACAACATAGAGCACCGTATTTTGCCGTAAAGATTCGGGTAGCGATGCCAGCGCTTCAATAGAGCGATCCACACCTTTACGGGTGAAGTCAGACCCTACTTGCAACAGTAATTTTTGCTGTTCTGAGATACCATTTTTCTGACGATAAATTTGACGACTGTTCGGGATCTGTTGGCTATATTTTCTGTCCGGGTAAATCCCCGGAGGAAGAATATGGAAACGCTCCGCTTCAGTCTGATAATGTTTTTGGAAGTCAGCAATCTGCTTATTCGTCAGCATTAATAGTTGCGTCTGCTTGCCGTGTTCAAACGTGGCGCGTTCAAAAGCAGCATAATGCCGATAGCGTGATGTCAGGCGATAGAAAAAACCTTTTTCCTGTGCGACTTTTTCGGCGTAACACACGTCTGCGGCGTAATACACATCAAGGCCTGGCATCTTATTGAACCCAACCACCCGATCGACAGGATGGTCGCGCAAATGGTGTTGCACCCAGGCATAATATTCTGCGTTACGACCGTGGTTCGTCCGGGATTTAACCGGCACGCGGATTAATTCAAAGTTATCCGGGCATTCCCCTTCCCATGACTGAGTATAAACACGAACCTGATGACCTCGCGCCGCCACGGTTTGGGCAATGCGCATAAAATCACGCTGCAGACCGCCAAAAGGAAAATACTTATATAAGCAAAAGGCAACTCTCATAGCAGGCTGTCCAAATCTATGGTGCGTGCCTCATGCGGCAGCATTTTTTCCGTCGCGGCGATAACATCTTCAGCCGGAATCACGGAAAGGTATTTTTTATTACGATCAAGCTCATGCCGTTCAGGCATCGGCTGATAATTGCCTGCCCAAAACTGAATGATGTCGTCGGTCCAGGGACGCCAGAACACATGATCCGTCGCGCCGAAAAGGCAAATGACCGGCGTTTTGACTGCTGCGGCAATATGACCAGGGGCCGAATCAACGCCGATAAAGAGATCCGCATGGTCAATCAACGCGCCCAATTCAGGAAAGCGAGTTTTACCCGCCAGACCAGTAACCGGTTTTGTTTCACAGCCGCGTGCAATAGCATCCACGCAGGCCATCTCGTCTGCGGCCGGGCCTGACGTCAGTACAACCTGATAACCGCGGCGCTGCACGGCATCAATAACCTGAGAGAATTTATCATTATCCCAGCACTTAAATAACTGCCGTGCCGTAGGCTGAATAACAACATATTGTCGGGTCACACCAAGTTGTTTGAGCTGTTGTCGCATGTTTTCCCAATGTTCCGGGCGATAGCTCATGGTGGTTTCCGTGACATACTGTTTTAGCGCTAACGGCTTTAGCGCGGATAATGTGCGCTCAACAGCATGTTCTCCCGCATAAGGTACTAAATGCGTAAAGCTTTTTTTCCATAAAGCAGACTGACGATTACCGAAATCCTGCGAGATTTTTATTTTTGCGTTTAAAAAACGCACAATAAGCGCCACGCTCCACTGATCGGTGAGATTGACGACCAGATCATACGAGTTAGCACGCAATTTTTTGATTAGCGATAGCGCGTTTTTAATCTTCTCTTTTGTTCCTGCGCCTTTGTTACTGATGCCGTAGAGTGCATTAATCTCCGGATTTTCCGACAATATCGGTATGGTGTTCTGGTAAAGAAGCACATCGATTTTTGCATCGGGATAATTCTGCTTCAGCGTACTGATGACAGGGGTGGTAAGTAACATGTCTCCATGAAAACGCATTTTTATAATCAGAATTCTTCGAAATGGCTTTTCCACAAGCGACTCTTTGGTTGAAATTGTCCGGATAAATAAGCAGAAAAAAGCACGCTACCGCCCCAGGCTTCACAGCAACCCGATGGCTAATACCGCACTCATTTTAGATGCGCTAGTGTAACACTTCTTTCGCAGCAATCCGATACGAATAATTTTTATACACAATCATTTTTTTAATTATAAATTCAAAGAGATAATAATTTATCCCTCTCTTGTGAATGGTCATTCCCATTGTCTGGGGCGACAAGGGCGGCAAATTTCAATGGATTGCGTAAAAATGCAAAAATAATGAGGTTCAGCGCCTGGAATCCTCGCTTCTGAGCCAATTTGGCGCAAAAATGGGAAAAGTAATGGTAAAGCCCAGGCTAAATACATAGAATCCCCAGCACATCCATAAGTCAGCTATTTACTATGCTCGAATTGCTTTACACCGCTCTTCTCTACCTTATTCAGCCTCTGATCTGGATACGGCTTTGGGTGCGTGGACGTAAAGCGCCGGCCTATCGTAAGCGCTGGGGTGAACGCTACGGATTCTACCGCCGTCCGTTGAAACCGGGCGGAATCATGCTGCATTCCGTCTCGGTGGGCGAAACTCTGGCGGCCATCCCATTGGTCCGCGCTCTACGTCATCGCTATCCCGATCTGCCTATTACCGTAACGACCATGACGCCGACCGGCTCGGAGCGCGTCCAGTCCGCCTTTGGCAACGATGTTCAGCACGTTTACTTGCCTTATGATTTGCCCGATGCGCTCAATCGTTTCCTCAATGAGATTGATCCTAAGCTGGTATTGATCATGGAGACTGAGCTCTGGCCAAATCTGATTGCTGCGCTGCACAAACGTCATATTCCGCTGGTTATCGCTAATGCGCGGCTTTCCGCCCGCTCCGCCGCGGGTTATGCGAAGCTTGGCAAGTTTGTCCGTACGCTCCTGCGCCGTATCACCCTGATTGCCGCGCAAAACGAAGAAGATGGCGAACGCTTTGTGGCATTGGGCGCGAAGAACAATCAGGTCACGGTCACCGGCAGTCTGAAATTTGATATTTCAGTTACGCCGCAGCTGGCGGCTAAAGCCGTTACGCTACGCCGCCAGTGGGCGCCGCACCGTCCGGTCTGGATTGCCACCAGCACCCACGATGGCGAAGAGAGTATCGTTATCGCCGCTCACCAGGCGTTATTACATCAATTCCCGAATTTATTACTGATTCTGGTGCCCCGCCATCCGGAGCGTTTCCCGGATGCTATCAATCTTGTGCGTCAGGCAGGGTTAAGCTACATCACTCGCTCTTCGGGCGAAGTGCCGTCCGCCAGCACCCAGGTCGTGGTAGGCGATACTATGGGCGAATTAATGTTGCTCTATGGCATTGCCGATCTCGCCTTTGTTGGTGGTTCGCTGGTTGAACGCGGCGGTCATAACCCGCTGGAGGCCGCCGCTCATGCGATTCCGGTACTGATGGGTCCGCATACCTTTAACTTTAAAGATATTTGCGCCCGTCTGGATCAGGCGAGCGGACTTATCACGATTACCGATGCGGCTACGCTGGCAAAAGAAGTTTCCTCTTTACTGACCGACGCTGATTATCGTAATTTCTACGGACGTCACGCAGTTGAAGTGCTGTATCAAAATCAGGGCGCGCTCCAGCGTCTGCTGCAACTGCTGGAACCTTATCTGCCACCGAAAACGCATTGAGGACTGTCATGCAAAAACGGGCGATTTATCCAGGCACGTTTGATCCGATTACTAACGGTCATCTCGATATTGTGACGCGCGCAACGCAGATGTTCGACCATGTCATTCTGGCCATCGCCGCCAGCCCCGGTAAGAAACCCATGTTCACCCTGGACGAACGTGTGGCGCTGGCGCAAAAAGCGACCGCACACCTGGGTAACGTAGAGGTGGTGGGCTTTAGCGACCTGATGGCCAATTTCGCCCGCGACAGACAGGCGAATATCCTGATTCGTGGTCTGCGCGCGGTGGCGGATTTTGAATATGAAATGCAGTTGGCGCATATGAATCGCCATCTGATGCCGCAACTGGAAAGCGTTTTCCTGATGCCGTCCAAAGAGTGGTCGTTTATTTCATCGTCGCTGGTCAAAGAAGTGGCGCGCCATCAGGGCGATGTGACCCACTTTCTGCCGGACAATGTGCATCAGGCGCTAATGGATAAGTTGAAATAAGTTTCCTTCCTTGCCGGGCCTGGCGTTTTACTTCTGACAGTGACGGCAATAGAACGTCGCACGCTGTGCGTGTTTCGTTGCGACTATCGGCGTACCGCATACCCGACACGGCTCGCCTTTGCGCCCGTACACCTGCAACTCCTGCGCAAAATAGCCCGGTTTCCCATCGCTTTGCAGAAAATCCTTCAGCGTTGTCCCGCCTTGTTCAATAGAGCGCAGCAAAACGGCTTTAATCACCCGCGCCAGCAGGTCGCACTCCTCTGTCGAGAGTGACGACGCCAGGCGGTCAGGGTGAATACCAGCGGCAAACAGCGACTCGCTGGCGTAGATATTCCCCACGCCGACCACCAGCTTGTTATCCATCAGCCAGGGTTTAATCGCCATCTTCTTCTTCGCGCATTTCTGCTGCAAATATTCGCCATTAAACTCATCGCTTAGCGGTTCCGGTCCCAGATGCGCCAGTACGTTATGCCCTTCCAGCTCTTTGGTCCATAACCAGGCGCCAAAGCGGCGAGGATCGGTATAACGTAGAATTTTGCCATTGCTCATCACCAAATCGACATGGTCGTGCTTTTCCGCCGGCAGCGCTTCCGACAGTATCCGCAAGCTTCCCGACATCCCCAGGTGAATAATTATCCAGCCGTCAGGCAGCTCCAGCAGTAAATATTTAGCACGACGCTGAACGCTAAGGACAGGTGTATCGCTCAGACGATAAATTTCGTCTGAAACCGGCCAGCGCAGACGGCCGTTACGGATATGGGCGTGCAGGATAGTAGCGCCAACTAAATGGGGTTCAATACCCCGGCGGCTGGTTTCAACTTCGGGTAATTCAGGCATAACGTCTCCGGCTGTGTGGCAGGTCTCATTAATATGGGGACGGCCAGAAAACAAAAAACCCCGCCGAAGCGAGGTTTTTGTTACATCAAAGCGAGAATTATTTGATTTTCGCTTCTTTGTAGATCACGTGCTGACGGACAACTGGATCGAATTTTTTCAGTTCCAGTTTTTCCGGTTTAGTACGTTTGTTCTTCGTAGTGGTATAGAAGTGACCAGTACCAGCAGAAGAAACCAGCTTGATTTTCTCACGAATACCTTTAGCCATGACTTATTTCCTCTTAGTACTTAGTACTTTTCGCCACGGGCACGCAGTTCAGACAGAACTGTTTCGATGCCTTTTTTATCGATGATACGCATACCTTTAGCAGATACACGCAGGGTGACAAAACGCTTCTCGCTCTCAACCCAGAAACGGTGAGAGTGCAGGTTAGGCAGGAAACGGCGTTTAGTCGCGTTCAGTGCGTGGGAACGGTTGTTACCGGTCACCGGACGCTTGCCAGTAACTTGGCAGACTCGGGACATGTCTATTCTCCAAAAATCAAATTAGCTCGAGCTTCGTATGGGGTATCGGCGCCTCGTCAGGCTTTACAGCCTGGTCATCGCGCAGTTCTATTGAACTCTCGATTGCCAGGCCCAAATGCCAAACCCGAGATTCTCAAAGGTGGCGTAGTATACGCTGACCCGGCGATATGCTCAAGTCCCGAACAGACAAAGATCCCGATGGATCGCGCAAAGAATCTTAAATCCAGCCGCGTTCGGCAAAAGAAACGTACTCTCCGCGCCCAATTATCAGGTGATCGAGCACCCGGATATCCATAAACTGGCAACACTTTATCACGCGCTCAGTGATAAGTTTATCTGCTTTACTTGGCTCTGCGCAGCCTGAAGGGTGGTTATGCGCCAGAATGACCGCTGAAGCATTGAGTTTAATCGCTTCCCGAACAATCTCACGCGGATGCACCTCTACGTGGTTAAGCGTGCCGGAAAACAGGCGGCTGTGCTGAAGCACCCGGTGCTGGGCATCGAGGAAGATCACCAGAAAGATCTCACGCTCTTCACCCGTCAGTTGGCTTTGCAGAAATTCCCGCGTCATTTCCGGACTCAGCAACGCACTTTCCTCATTCATGCGCACGCTGTAATAGCGCCTTGCCAGCTCAGCAATGCCTTTCAACTGCGCGAATTTCGCCAGGCCGATGCCGTTTACGCCGCGAAACTGCGCAAAGTCCGCCGACAGCAGGCCATACAGTGACCCAAAGTGCTGCAATATCTCTTTTGCCAACGTCATAACATCTTTTCCCGGCGTGCCGGTACGTAAAAAAAGCGCCAGCAGCTCCACGTCGCTGAGGGAAGCAATGCCGGATCTGAGCATTTTTTCACGCGGTAATAATTCGTCCAACGTATCCATACGCGCACCTCCTTTTTTAAGGAAGCGGCATAGTGGCACAGCCTTTGGGAGAGATCGACGCCCCGATTTTGTTCTTGCGTAGCGCCTCGCAAAGTGGAGCGCAGGCAAAGACACGACGCCGTAGAGATTGTGATAAAATAGCCGCCTTTCAAAGTCACCCAACAGGAAAGACATGATGAGCCTGGCCGGTAAAAAAATTGTTCTCGGCATTAGCGGCGGTATCGCTGCGTATAAAACGCCGGAGCTGGTGCGCCGTTTACGTGAGCGCGGCGCTGACGTTCGCGTGGCAATGACCGAGGCGGCAAAAGCCTTTATTACCCCCCTGAGCTTACAGGCAGTGTCGGGCTATCCCGTATCCGACAGTCTGCTTGACCCTGCCGCCGAAGCCGCGATGGGGCATATCGAGTTGGGGAAATGGGCCGACCTGGTGATTCTTGCCCCCGCGACCGCCGATCTGATCGCCCGTGTAGCATCGGGTATGGCTAATGATTTAGTCTCCACCATCTGTCTGGCGACGCCAGCCCCGGTGGCCGTTCTTCCGGCCATGAACCAACAGATGTACCGCGCTGCCGCCACGCAACATAATCTGGAGGTGCTCGCCTCTCGCGGCCTGTTCATTTGGGGGCCGGATAGCGGCAGTCAGGCGTGCGGCGATGTAGGACCAGGCCGAATGCTGGATCCATTAGTTATCGTTGATAAGGCCGCCGCGCATTTCGCTGCCGTCAACGATCTGCGACATCTTAATATCATGATTACGGCAGGCCCGACGCGCGAACCGCTCGACCCGGTGCGTTATATTTCCAACCACAGCTCAGGTAAAATGGGCTTCGCTATTGCGGCGGCCGCAGCGCGTCGCGGCGCAAATGTCACGCTGGTCTCCGGTCCCGTTTCGTTACCAACGCCGCCTTTTGTAAAACGGGTTGATGTCATAACCGCGCTGGACATGGAAGCCGCTATTCAGGCCGCCGTTCAACAGCAGCACATTTTCATTAGCTGCGCCGCCGTGGCTGACTATCGCGCAGAGACTATCGCCAGTGAAAAAATCAAAAAACAGGCGGCGCAAGGTGATGAATTACTAATAAAAATGGTCAAAAACCCGGACATTGTCGCCGGGGTGGCCGCGCTCAGTGACAATCGACCCTATGTTGTTGGGTTTGCCGCGGAAACGAATAATGTGGAAGAATACGCCCGGCAAAAACGTATCCGTAAGAACCTTGACCTGATTTGTGCAAATGATGTTTCTCTTTCAAATCAAGGATTTAATAGCGATAAAAACGCTTTACACCTTTTCTGGCAGGATGGAGATAAAGTCTTACCGCTTGAGCGAAAAGAACTCCTGGGCCAATTATTACTCGACGAGATCGTGACCCGTTATGATGAAAAAAATCGACGTTAAGATTCTGGACCCGCGTGTTGGTCAGCAGTTTCCGCTGCCGACTTATGCTACTTCTGGTTCTGCCGGGCTTGACCTGCGCGCCTGTCTCGACGACGCCGTAGAACTGGCGCCTGGCGCAACAACGTTGGTGCCTACCGGACTGGCCATTCATATCGCCGATCCATCACTGGCGGCAGTCATGTTGCCGCGTTCGGGCCTGGGCCATAAACATGGTATCGTGCTGGGTAACTTGGTCGGGCTGATTGATTCCGATTATCAGGGGCAGCTGATGGTTTCGATCTGGAACCGTGGTCAGGACAGTTTTACCATTGAACCGGGCGAACGTATCGCGCAAATGGTGTTTGTTCCGGTCGTTCAGGCCGAATTTAATCTGGTGGAAGCATTTGACGCCACCGAACGTGGCGAGGGCGGCTTCGGTCATTCTGGCCGTAAGTAAATTTTACGCATCCCCATAACGTCATAATACTGCCGCAAGCGCTGAGTTTGCGGTTATAGCGTGGGTGCTCGCCTGGCAAGTGCTTATTTTCAGGGGTATTTTGTAACATGGCAGAAAAACAAACTGCGAAAAGGAATCGTCGCGAAGAAATACTTCAGTCACTGGCGCTGATGCTTGAATCCAGCGATGGAAGCCAACGCATCACGACGGCAAAACTGGCGGCCTCGGTCGGCGTTTCCGAAGCGGCGCTATACCGCCATTTTCCCAGCAAGACCCGCATGTTCGATAGCCTGATTGAGTTTATCGAAGATAGTCTGATTACCCGTATCAATCTGATTTTAAAAGATGAAAAAAACACCAGCACGCGTTTGCGCCTGATTGTGTTGCTGATTCTGGGTTTTGGCGAACGCAACCCTGGCCTGACGCGCATTCTTACCGGGCACGCGCTGATGTTTGAACAGGATCGCCTGCAGGGGCGCATTAATCAGCTTTTTGAACGCATCGAAGCGCAGCTCCGCCAGGTGCTACGAGAAAAAAGAATGCGTGAAGGCGAAGGCTACACGACGGATGAAAATCTGCTGGCAAGCCAACTGTTAGCCTTCTGTGAAGGTATGCTTTCACGGTTCGTGCGTAGCGAATTTAAATACCGCCCAACGGACGATTTCGACGCCCGCTGGCCGCTTATTGCCGCTCAGCTACAGTAACGCTGACTGGATAGTGGCTCACGCCTTATCCAGGCGACAGAAACATAGGCCCGGTAAAGCGCCACCGGGCAATTCGCTTACACGCCAAATTCTTCCCGGTATGCTCGCACAGCCGCCAGATGCTCAGCCATATCAGGTTTTTCTTCCAGATAGGCAATCAGGTCTTTCAGCGTAATGATGGAGATAACCTTACAACCATAGTCGCGCTCCACTTCCTGAATCGCGGAAATCTCGCCGCGGCCACGTTCCTGACGATCCAGCGAAATCAGTACGCCAGCCAGTGTAGCCCCGTGCGCCTGAATAATCTCCATCGACTCGCGAATCGCCGTACCTGCGGTAATCACGTCATCCACCAGCATCACGCGGCCCTGTAGCGCGCTGCCCACCAGACTCCCGCCTTCGCCATGATCTTTTGCCTCTTTGCGGTTAAAGCAGTACGGCAGGTCTTTATCGTGATGTTCCGCCAGCGCAACCGCCGTCGTCGTCGCGATCGGAATACCTTTGTATGCGGGGCCAAACAACAGATCAAATTCAATACCGGAATCCACCAGCGCTTCGGCATAAAAACGGCCTAACAACGCCAGGTCGCGCCCGGTATTAAACAGCCCGGCGTTGAAGAAATAGGGGCTTTTGCGCCCGGATTTCAGCGTAAACTCGCCAAACTTTAGTACCTGCTTGTTAAGCGCAAACTCAATAAACTGGCGCTGATACGGTTTCATGGATTCGCTCCTTTTCTTACTTTCATCATTTACGAAATTTACGGACAAAAAAAAAGGCGACTTTTCAGTCGCCTTAAAATCAATTTTCTAACGCCGCCTTCTGCGTCGCCACAATGGATTCAATTCCCCCTCGGGCCAGCGCCAACAAAGTGAGAAGTTCTTCATGGCTGAACGGCTCGCCTTCCGCGGTGCCCTGTACTTCAATAATGCGGCCGTCTTCAGTCATCACGACGTTCATGTCGGTTTCTGCGGCGGAATCTTCAACATATTCCAGATCGCAGATCGCTTCGCCGTTAACGATGCCTACGGAAACCGCCGCCACCATGCCTTTCATCGGGTTGGTTTTCAGCTTACCGTTGGCAACCAATTTATTCAGCGCATCCGCCAACGCCACGCAGGCACCGGTAATAGACGCTGTACGCGTACCGCCATCGGCCTGGATTACATCGCAGTCCAGCGTAATGGTAAATTCGCCGAGCGTTTTCAGATCGACCGCCGCACGCAGCGCACGCGCGATCAAACGCTGAATTTCCATAGTACGACCGCCCTGCTTACCCTTTGCTGCTTCACGCGCATTACGGGTATGGGTAGCGCGAGGCAACATGCCATACTCTGCGGTGATCCACCCCTGGCCTTGTCCTTTCAGAAAACGTGGGACGCCTTCTTCAATAGAGGCGGTGCACAACACTTTGGTATCTCCAAATTCGACCAGTACCGAGCCTTCAGCGTGTTTTGTATAGTTACGGGTCAGGGTTACGGGACGCACCTGATTAGCGCTACGGCCTGCTGGACGCATATTGAGATCTCCGGCTTAAAACGAATGTGGCTGCGCATTATACGGACTTCCGATGGTTATTCCTATCCTGACAAGGCCTGGATAGCTATAATCCCCTCATCTCTCCTTTAAAAACGGGAACATCTATGATCCGCAGTATGACCGCCTACGCCCGGCGTGAAATCAAGGGTGAATGGGGTAGCGCGACCTGGGAAATGCGCTCGGTAAACCAGCGTTATCTGGAAACTTACTTTCGTCTGCCGGAACAGTTCCGTAGTCTTGAACCCGTCGTGCGCGAACGCATTCGTACACGCCTGACGCGCGGCAAAGTCGAATGTATGCTGCGTTTTGAACCCGATGCCAGCGCGCAAGGCGAGCTTATTCTGAATGAAAAACTCGCGAAACAATTAGTTAGCGCCGCAAACTGGGTCAAAATGCAGAGCGACGAAGGGGAAATCAATCCGGTTGATATTTTGCGCTGGCCAGGTGTCATGGCGGCGCAAGAGCAGGATCTGGACGCGATTGCCGCAGAAATTTTAGCCGCGCTGGACGGTACGCTGGATGACTTTATCATCGCGCGCGAAACGGAAGGCCAGGCGCTGAAAGCGCTGATTGAACAACGTCTGGAAGGCGTCAGCGCCGAAGTAGCGAAAGTCCGCGCGCATATGCCGGAAATCCTGCAATGGCAGCGTGAACGCCTGGTCGCGAAGCTGGAAGATGCTCAGGTTCAGTTGGAAAACAACCGTCTGGAGCAAGAGCTAGTGATGATGGCGCAGCGCATTGATGTGGCGGAAGAGCTGGATCGTCTGGAAGCGCACGTCAAAGAGACTTACAACATTCTGAAGAAAAAAGAGGCGGTAGGTCGCCGTCTGGACTTCATGATGCAAGAATTTAACCGTGAGTCGAACACCCTGGCCTCCAAATCCATCAACGCTGATGTAACTAACTCCGCTATTGAATTAAAAGTGTTGATCGAGCAAATGCGCGAGCAAATCCAGAATATTGAATAATTCTGGCGCTCAATATGTCACAGAGCCCGCCTTATGCGGGCTCTCGCGTTTATCGGTAGTACGTTTTTAATTTCCGGCGAATAGCGTCGATAAGGCGTCGCTTCCACTCTACCGTCGAAGCCCGATACTGCATAAAAATAGCGCCTTCCGCCTGCTCCCCGGCAAGCGGCAGGACAAAAAGACCGCGCTTATCGGATAAATTTTCATACCAGGGGCGCGGTACAATCGCCATTAGCGGCGCCGACTGGACAGCAGGCGCAAGTTGACTGTAATCATGACAAACAAACGCCAGCGGACGTTCAAACCCGGCACGAGCCTGCTGCCTGTCCAGTTCGTTGTTCTCTTTTGTCCACGGCAAACAGTAAATGTGCTGATAATGCTGTAGATCAGCAAAATTCAACGCTGTGGCATTCTCCAGACGTGAACGCAATGGCGCGCCATAAACCGCGATCAAACGCGTAGTCCCCACCCGCTCGTAATGCAGAGCGCTGACCTGCTTTTGATGGTCGCCAATTGCCAGCACCAAATCAACCGAGCTATCCAACAGTTCATCACGCCAGGGTCGGCGGGCAAAAGGAAGGCACTCGATCACCGCCTGATGAAGATGACCTTTCTCTGCGAGAACAGGCGTAAGCAGCGCGTTCAATGCGGGAGGAAGTACCACCCGGAAACAACGGGAGCCGTTCTCTTTATCGCCAAACAGCTCCTCATTAAGCGAAACAAACACAGGCGCCAATTTGTCACGCAGCGCCTGCGCATAAGGCGTAGGAATCTGGCGGTTCCCTTCCCGTCGAAACAACGGGTCGTTTAGCGCATCGCGCAATCTCATTAACGCATGACTTACCGCAGAAGGCGACAAAGCCAGCTTTTGCGCCGTTTTCCCCGTAGAGCTCGTCTCCAGCAGCACATACAGTACTTTTAACAGGTTCATATCCATTTGCAGCAAGTTCATTAAACGTCTCTCTTATTGAACCTGGCTAAATTACTGCCAGGTATACTGCGGGCGCTTCAATCAGGAGAACATTATGAATCGCTATGCATTATTCTTTGTATGTATATTTTCAACATCAGCACTTCCTGCCATGGCGGCATTAGATCCTTCACAACCGTTATCACCCGCGCCTCCGTTATCACTGTTTAAAGCGTGGGCTAAGCCTATAAAGCCGTTTCAAATCACAGAAGGCGTGTGGTATGTCGGCACGGAAAATCTCTCTTCTATTCTGCTGACCACTCCGGCAGGGCATATTCTTATTGATGCGGGGTTGGATGAAAGCGCACCGCAAATTAAAGCGAATATTGAAGCGGCAGGATTCCGCCTCACAGACATACGCTATCTATTGAACAGCCATGCGCGGCTGGATCAAGCGGGGGGCATGGCACGTTTGAAAGCGTGGAGCGGCGCACAATTGGTCGCCAGCCAACCCAACGCCGATCAGATGGCGAGGGGTGGACGAGAGGATTTTGCGCTTGGCGATGCGCTCCCCTTCCCGCCCGTCACCACTGATAAAATTATCCACAACCAGGAAAGCATCAGCCTCGGAGGGATAACCGTGACAGCACTATTCACGCCTGGACATCTGCCCGGCTCAACTTCCTGGCGCGTAACGCTCCGCAACGGCAAGACGCTAATTTACGCAGATAGTCTCGCCACACCTGACTATCTGCTGATTAACAACAAAAATTACCCTGACCTGGTTACTGATATTCAGAGCAGCTTTAAAACACTGGCCGCCCAGCATGTTGATATCTTTATTGCCAACAAAGGTGACCGCTTCGGGCTACTGGAGAAACGACAGCAACTTCGCAACGGCGATACACAGGCATTCTTTGATTCCAATGGCTTGCAACAGTATGTGGAACGCTCGCGCCAGCGCTTCATCACACAACTTACCGCACAGCAGCCACAATGAAATGACTCACCGGCGGCGCGTCCAGGGCGCCGTTCAGGTAATTTATCTAAGTCAAAACAGAAAAACCTTGCATACAATAAACCACAAAAATGATGTACAATTTATTGATATATATAATAAATAATTATTAACCATAAATTTAAAATCATTACTAAAATTTATTAATCGTATAATGCCTTAGAAAATCTCAATCGTGATACAGCGCACAAATCGTTAATCTTCGCCCCCAGTAAATTAGGGGGAAATCATGCTGTTGCACGTTCTTTATTTAATTGGCATCACTGCCGAGGCCATGACGGGCGCACTCGCTGCGGGTCGCCGTCGCATGGATACATTCGGCGTAATTATTATTGCTACCGCCACCGCCATTGGTGGAGGCTCGGTTCGCGACATTCTGCTCGGTCACTATCCGCTGGGTTGGGTGAAGCATCCCGAATATGTCATTATTGTGGCGACTGCCGCTGTATTGACCACCATTGTTGCTCCCGTCATGCCCTATTTACGCAAGCTTTTCCTGGTACTTGACGCGCTGGGGTTGGTGGTTTTCTCTATTATTGGCGCTCAGATAGCCCTTGATATGGGCGAAGGGCCAATTATCGCCGTGGTAGCCGCCGTCACTACCGGCGTCTTTGGCGGCGTGCTCCGCGATATGTTCTGCAAACGCATTCCACTGGTGTTTCAAAAAGAGCTATATGCCGGCATTTCGTTCGCCTCGGCGGTGCTCTATATTGCGCTACAACATTACGTCATGAATCCGGATGTCGTCGTTATCTCTACGTTACTGTTTGGCTTTACAGCAAGGTTATTAGCGCTACGTCTTAAACTTGGCCTGCCGGTATTTTATTACCGCCATGAAGGGCACTAAGACCCAAATCCGGGAATATGCTGAGCAGCCAGCCATCTGCTCAGCGCTTTGATCTGCGGATTATCCCGCCAGTCGATAACTCTCCCGGCACGGCGCTCGCCCGTCGATGGCAACTGCCGCCAGTGTTGCTCTGTTCGCATTAATAACTGCTCCCATGAGCGATCGCCGCTGGCCTGTAATGCGGCCTGCGTTAAGGGGATATCCATCGCCATGATCCAGCGGGTAAACGGCTGCCGGCGAGCCAGGTTAAATTGCCGCCATATCTGCTCGCTTTTTCCTTTAGCAAAGCCTGGCGTGTTGGCTATTTGCGCTGACGTCAGGGCAAGCCAGGAGAAGATATGCTCAAAGCGATGCGTCTGATGCAAGGCCCGCCAGCTGGCTTCGCCCATTCCGTCCAGACCCAACGCCGATCGTGATCCCAGCCATACCAGCCTGGAGATAAACTGTTCCTGACACGTTGCCGACGCGTAAAAGCAGGTCAGCGAGTTGAAATGGCTATCAGGCGGTACAGGCTTACTCCGCTCACGACTCCGCCAGACGACCTCATCAAGCCGGGGAATGCCTTGCCCGGCCAGACTCACCAGGATCTGATCGCCCGGCGCGATATCCCACGCTTCCCAACGTTTCACAGAGCCGATATTGACCCGCTGAACCCGCTTATCATCCAATATAACGGGGACAAGCGACGCTACTACGGTAATTTTGCCGCTTTTCCCCACCGAGAACTGAATAGCGCTCACTTGCGCGACCTGCGCTACTGGCGGATATTTCCATGCTGCCAGCCAGTCGCCCTGCCCGGGTCGCCAGTATTGTGCCGCGGGCTCTTTAGCCATGCGTATCACTACGCCATCCGTCACAAAGGGCAACGCTGACGTCAGCCATGACTGGCGCGCCCGCTCGACCTCGCTGGCATCTTTTACCGCCAGGGAATATTTCTTCGTCAGACTGAATCCAGCCTTAGCAAGTTGGCTTAACCTTTCGGGCATATTTGCCGGACCGTCCGGCCACGCCCAAATAAAAATACCCAACGAATTTAGCGCGGAGGCGTTATCCTGGCGCATTAACATTCCTGCGACTTTCGAGCGCGCATTCATCCCGCCCATTCGTTGCTGGATATGTCCCTCGCGCTGTAGAAAGATTTCGCCCTGCAACACCGCGTTAGCTAGCGCGCCTTGTGTTGTCTGCGGTATAGAGGGGATCAGGCGAATTTTTGGCGTCCAGTCCTCGCCTTGTAGTCCGTTACCCCGGCTGATAGCCCTGGTCAGTTTACCGTTTTGATAAACCAGCGTTACCGCTACGCCATCCACTTTTGGTTGTACCCAAAGCTCGCTGCGCCCGCGCATCCACTGTTCTACCGCCTGTCGGTCCGCGAGTTTGCGTACGCCCGTGTGCGCAACAGGATGCATTGTTGTACCGTTTAACGGCGGTGAAACCGGAGTAGATGATACATCCTGACCAACACAGCGTTGCCACTGAACCAGCCTTGCGCTGAGTTGGTCGTACACACTATCGTCAACCGCGCTAACACCTTGTTTCCAGTAGATGTCATTCCAGTCAGCGAGCTGTTGCTGTAAACGGGCGATTTCTTCAGCGGCCCTTGCTGGCGGCCAGGTCGGGCAAAGCGCCCCACTCTGCGAATGCCACAATAAAATTCCCCACGCCATGCTTTTCCATAATCTCATCACGACCTCCTGCGCACATTGCCCGGCAGGTATAGCGCTTTAGTGAATAAAAACCGACAGGTAAAAATGCATCATCCGAGCCACTTTCCAGATTTTTTGGTGGGTTGCTGCAACGACGCGATAAAAGCGGAAAAAGGGACGCAAAATGCAATAATCTGGCGCAAAAAGTGTGACAAAGACTACGTCGCATAACGGCGATGTGTATAATAAGCCCGTATCAAGGCTCTATTTCGATAATCACAGACGTAAGATACTCATGGCTCAAGGTACGCTTTATATTGTTTCTGCCCCCAGTGGCGCGGGTAAATCCAGCCTGATTCAGGCTTTATTAAAAACCCAACCGTTGTATGACACTCAGGTTTCCGTTTCACATACCACGCGCGCGCCGCGTCCGGGTGAAGTGCACGGTGAGCACTATTTCTTTGTAAATCATGATGAGTTTAAAACCATGATTGGCAGGGAGGCGTTTCTGGAGCACGCGGAAGTGTTTGGCAATTACTACGGCACTTCGCGCGAAACCATTGAGCAAGTGCTGGCAACCGGCGTTGATATTTTTCTGGATATCGACTGGCAGGGCGCCCAGCAAATTCGCGAAAAGATGCCGCAAGCACGCAGCATTTTTATTTTGCCGCCGTCAAAGATCGAATTGGATCGCCGTTTACGCGGCCGCGGGCAAGATAGCGAAGAAGTCATTGCCAAACGAATGGCGCAAGCGGTTGCAGAAATGAGCCATTACGCCGAATATGATTATCTTATTGTGAATGACGACTTTGATACCGCGTTAAGCGACTTGAAAACCATCATTCGCGCTGAACGTCTGCGTATGAGCCGCCAAAAGCAGCGTCATGACGCTTTAATCAGCAAATTGTTGGCAGACTGAACCCACTTTCAGTATCATGCCCAGTCATTTCTTCACCTGTGGAGCATTTTAAGTATGGCACGCGTAACTGTTCAGGACGCTGTAGAGAAAATTGGTAACCGTTTTGACCTGGTACTGGTCGCCGCGCGTCGCGCTCGTCAGATGCAGGTAGGCGGAAAGGATCCGCTGGTACCGGAAGAAAACGATAAAACTACCGTTATCGCGCTGCGCGAAATCGAAGAAGGTCTGATTAACAACCAGATCCTCGACGTCCGCGAGCGCCAGGAACAGCAAGAGCAGGAAGCCGCTGAATTACAAGCCGTTACCGCTATTGCTGAAGGTCGTCGTTAATCACAAAGCGGGTCGCCCTTGTATCTGTTTGAAAGCCTGAATCAACTGATTCAAACCTACCTGCCGGAAGACCAGATTAAGCGTCTTCGGCAGGCGTATCTCGTTGCACGTGACGCTCACGAGGGCCAGACACGTTCAAGCGGTGAACCCTATATCACGCACCCGGTAGCGGTGGCCTGTATTCTGGCCGAGATGAAACTCGACTACGAAACGCTGATGGCCGCTCTGCTGCATGACGTGATTGAAGATACCCCCGCCACCTATCAGGACATGGAACAGCTTTTCGGTAAAAGCGTTGCCGAGCTGGTAGAGGGGGTGTCGAAACTTGATAAGCTCAAGTTCCGCGATAAGAAAGAGGCGCAGGCCGAAAACTTCCGCAAAATGATTATGGCGATGGTGCAGGATATCCGCGTCATCCTCATTAAGCTTGCTGACCGTACCCATAACATGCGCACGCTGGGCTCGTTACGCCCGGATAAACGTCGTCGTATTGCCCGTGAAACGCTGGAAATCTACAGTCCTCTGGCGCACCGTTTAGGTATTCATCACATCAAAACCGAGCTGGAAGAGCTGGGCTTTGAAGCGCTGTATCCCAATCGTTACCGCGTCATCAAAGAAGTGGTAAAAGCGGCGCGCGGCAACCGTAAAGAGATGATCCAAAAAATCCTCTCTGAAATCGAAGGACGTTTGCAAGAGGCGGGAATTCCGTGTCGCGTTAGCGGTCGCGAAAAACATCTTTACTCGATCTACTGCAAAATGGTGCTCAAAGAGCAGCGTTTTCACTCGATCATGGACATTTACGCTTTCCGCGTCATCGTTCATGACTCCGATACCTGCTATCGCGTACTCGGCCAGATGCACAGTCTCTATAAGCCTCGTCCGGGACGGGTGAAAGACTATATTGCCATTCCCAAAGCGAACGGCTATCAGTCTTTGCACACCTCGATGATCGGCCCGCACGGCGTTCCTGTTGAAGTCCAGATCCGTACCGAAGATATGGATCAGATGGCGGAAATGGGGGTCGCGGCGCACTGGGCGTATAAAGAACACGGTGAGACCAGCACCACGGCGCAGATCCGCGCCCAGCGCTGGATGCAGAGCCTGCTGGAGCTACAACAGAGCGCCGGTAGTTCGTTTGAATTTATCGAAAGCGTAAAATCCGATCTCTTCCCGGATGAGATTTACGTTTTCACCCCGGAAGGACGCATTGTCGAACTGCCCGCTGGCGCTACGCCGGTGGACTTCGCCTACGCCGTGCATACCGATATCGGCCACGCCTGCGTCGGCGCGCGTGTCGACCGGCAGCCTTATCCGCTGTCGCAGCCGCTTAGCAGCGGTCAGACCGTCGAAATTATTACCGCGCCGGGCGCGCGTCCCAACGCCGCCTGGCTGAACTTTGTCGTCAGCTCTAAAGCGCGCGCTAAAATTCGTCAGTTGCTGAAAAACCTCAAACGTGATGACTCCGTAAGCCTGGGCCGTCGTCTGCTTAACCATGCTTTAGGCGGTAGTCGTAAGCTGGCGGAAATTCCGCAGGAAAATATTCAGCGCGAACTGGATCGTATGAAGCTGGCAACGCTTGACGATCTGCTGGCGGAAATCGGTCTCGGCAACGCGATGAGCGTAGTGGTCGCGAAAAATCTGCAGCAAGGAGAAGCCGTGGTGCCGACCGTTGCGCAATCGAATCACGGCCACCTGCCGATTAAAGGCGCGGATGGCGTGCTTATCACCTTTGCGAAGTGTTGTCGTCCGATCCCAGGCGACCCGATCATCGCTCACGTCAGCCCAGGTAAAGGACTGGTGATCCACCATGAATCCTGCCGTAATATCCGTGGATACCAGAAAGAGCCAGAGAAATTTATGGCGGTCGAATGGGACAAAGAGACGGAGCAGGAATTCATTACCGAAATCAAGGTGGAAATGTTTAACCATCAGGGCGCGCTGGCTAACCTGACGGCGGCGATTAATACGACCACCTCCAATATTCAAAGCCTGAATACTGAAGAGAAAGATGGTCGCGTCTATAGTACCTTTATTCGCCTTACCGCACGCGATCGCGTACATCTGGCGAATATCATGCGCAAAATCCGCGTGATGCCAGACGTTATTAAAGTCACCCGTAACCGAAACTAGCGCTATGAATCCAAAACGTTATGCGCGTATATGCGAAATGCTCGCCAGGCGTCAGCCTGATCTCACGGTCTGCATGGAGCAAGTCCACAAACCTCATAACGTTTCTGCAATCATTCGTACCGCAGATGCCGTTGGCGTCCATGAAGTCCATGCCATCTGGCCTGGTAGCCGGATGCGCACCATGGCTTCCGCAGCGGCGGGCAGCAACAGTTGGGTACAGGTGAAAACTCACCGTACCATTGGCGATGCGGTAGCCCATTTGAAAGGTCGGGGAATGCAGATTCTGGCAACCCATCTTTCTGATAAGGCCGTAGACTTTCGCGAGATTGATTACACGCGCCCGACCTGTATTCTGATGGGTCAGGAGAAAACCGGTATTACTCAGGAAGCATTAGACCTGGCGGATAGGGACATCATCATTCCGATGATCGGCATGGTACAGTCGCTGAACGTTTCCGTCGCCTCCGCGCTCATTCTTTATGAAGCCCAGCGCCAGCGTCAGAACGCGGGCATGTATCTGCGTGAAAATAGCATGTTGCCGGAAGATGAACAGCAGCGCCTGCTGTTTGAGGGTGGTTATCCGGTGCTGGCGAAAGTCGCTAAACGTAAAGGTCTGCCTTATCCTCGCGTCAATCAGCAGGGCGAAATCGACGCCGATGCTGACTGGTGGGCGACGATGCAGGCGGCAGGGTAATCACCATGTCAGGCCGCTTGTTAGACGCTGTTCCGCTCAATTCCCTGACAGGTGTCGGCGCAGCGCAAAGCAGTAAACTGGCGAAAATTGGCCTGCATACCGTCCAGGATTTGCTATTACATCTTCCTCTGCGTTACGAAGACCGTACCCATCTCTACCCCATTGGCGAACTGCTGCCTGGCATCTACGCCACCGTTGAAGGTGAAGTGCTGAACTGCAATATCACTTTCGGCGGTCGTCGGATGATGACCTGCCAGATTAGCGACGGTTCCGGCATTCTTACCATGCGCTTTTTCAATTTTAACGCGGCGATGAAAAACAGCCTGGCGACGGGGCGACGTGTGCTGGCCTACGGGGAAGCGAAGCGCGGCAAGTATGGCGCAGAGATGATCCATCCGGAATATCGCCTGCAGGGCGATCTCAGCACGCCGGAACTTCAGGAAACGCTCACCCCCGTCTATCCGACCACCGAGGGCGTGAAGCAAGCGACACTGCGCAAGCTTACCGATCAGGCGCTGGAGTTGCTCGACACCTGCGCCATTGCCGAACTACTGCCGCCGGAACTGGCGCAGGGTATGATGAGCCTGCCGGAGGCGCTACGTACCTTGCATCGCCCGCCGCCGACACTCCAGCTCGCCGATTTAGAAACCGGCAAACACCCGGCGCAGCGGCGGCTTATTCTTGAAGAGCTACTGGCGCATAATCTCAGTATGCTGGCGCTTCGCGCAGGCGCGCAGCGCTATCACGCTCAGCCGCTAAGTACCAACAACATATTGAAAGACAATCTGCTGGCGTCGTTGCCGTTTAAACCCACCAGCGCGCAGGCGCGGGTGGTAGCAGAGATCGAACACGATATGGCGCTCGATGTGCCGATGATGCGTCTGGTTCAGGGCGACGTGGGTTCCGGTAAAACGTTGGTTGCAGCGCTTGCCGCCTTGCGCGCTATTGCCCACGGTAAGCAGGTCGCGTTGATGGCGCCGACCGAACTGCTCGCCGAACAGCACGCAAATAATTTCCGCAACTGGTTCGAACCGTTGGGCGTTGAAGTGGGTTGGCTGGCGGGTAAGCAAAAAGGTAAAGCGCGTCAGGCGCAGCAAGAGGCTATTGCCAGTGGTCAGGTACAGATGATTGTCGGCACCCACGCAATCTTCCAGGAACAGGTGCAGTTTAATGGGCTGGCGCTGGTCATTATCGATGAGCAGCACCGCTTTGGCGTCCACCAGCGTCTGGCATTGTGGGAAAAAGGCCAGCAGCAGGGCTTTCATCCGCATCAGTTGATTATGACCGCAACGCCTATTCCGCGCACCCTGGCGATGACTGCCTACGCCGATCTCGATACCTCGGTGATTGACGAGCTACCGCCGGGCCGTACCCCTGTCACTACCGTTGCTATTCCGGATACCCGTCGCCATGAAATCATTGATCGTGTGCGCAACGCCTGCACAACCGAAGGCCGTCAGGCCTACTGGGTCTGTACGCTGATTGAAGAGTCCGATCTGCTGGAAGCGCAGGCGGCGGAAGCCACCTGGGAGGAACTCAAGCTGGCGTTACCGGAGTTGAATATCGGCCTGGTACACGGCCGCATGAAGCCCGCCGAAAAACAGGCGGTGATGCAGGCCTTTAAGCAGGGTGAACTGCATTTGCTGGTCGCCACTACGGTGATTGAGGTGGGGGTCGATGTTCCTAACGCCAGCCTGATGATTATTGAAAACCCGGAGCGACTGGGCCTGGCGCAGCTGCACCAGCTCAGAGGGCGCGTTGGCCGTGGCGCGGTCGCATCGCACTGCGTGCTGCTCTATAAATCGCCGTTGTCGAAAACGGCGCAGAAGCGTTTACAGGTATTGCGCGACAGCAATGACGGCTTTGTGATTGCGCAAAAAGATTTAGAGATTCGCGGCCCGGGGGAATTACTGGGCACGCGCCAGACGGGTAACGCCGAATTTAAAGTAGCTAATTTGCTGCGCGATCAAGGCATGATCCCCGAAGTTCAGCGTATTGCCCGTCATATTCACGAACGTTATCCGCAGCAGGCACAAGCGCTGATTGAGCGCTGGATGCCGGAAACCGAACGTTATTCCAACGCCTAGTGAGCACGGCGGCTTTAATGCCGCCGTACAAACTATTATTGCGCGAAAATCGGTAACAGCAGGTACAGCTTGATTACCAACGCATTGACGATATCGATAAAGAACGCGCCGACCATCGGCACCACCAGGAACGCCATATGCGAGGGGCCAAAACGGTCGGTAATCGCCTGCATATTAGCAATGGCGGTCGGCGTTGCGCCCAGGCCAAAACCGCAGTGACCCGCCGCCAACACCGCTGCATCGTAGTTTTTCCCCATCATGCGCCAGGTGACGAAGATCGCGTACAGCGCCATGAAGATGGTCTGTACCACCAGAATCGCCAGCATCGGCAGCGCCAGCGACGCCAGTTCCCACAGCTTCAGGCTCATCAGCGCCATTGCCAGGAACAGTGACAAACTCACGTTCCCCAGCACCGAAACAGCACGCTCAAATACGCGATAAAAACCCACCAGCGCCAGGCCATTGCTGAGGATCACCCCAACAAATAGCACACAAACGAAGACCGGCAGTTCAAGCACCGTTCCCGCCAGTAGCTGCGCTACGATTTTGCCCACGGTCAGACAGATAGCAATCAGGGCGATAGTTTCGATTAGCACCAGAGAGGTGATCATACGGCCCACATCCGGCTTTTCAAAGGCTGTCGGCACGGCCTGATCATCAGGCATTCCATCCGGCGTGGTGGAGTGTTTCACCAGATAACGCGCTACCGGGCCGCCAATCAACCCGCCCAGCACCAGGCCAAAGGTTGCACATGCCATCGCAACTTCGGTGGCATTGGCAAAACCATAACGTTCGACAAACAGTTTACTCCACGCCGCGCCGGTACCGTGTCCGCCGGACAGCGTAATTGACCCGGCAATCAGCCCCATTAACGGGTCCAGCCCCAACAGACTCGCCATGCCGATACCGATGGCATTCTGCATCAGCAGTAATCCGACCACGACTACCAGGAAGACGCCAACAACGCGTCCCCCCTTGCGCAGGCTGGCAAGGTTAGCGTTAAGGCCGATCGTCGCGAAAAACGCCAGCATCAACGGATCGCGCAGGGTCATATCAAAGTTGACCTCCCAACCGACGCTTTTTTTCAGCACCAGCAGCGCAACCGCGACCAGTAACCCCCCCGCCACCGGTTCCGGAATCGTATATTTCTTCAGTAAGGAGACAGACTGGACCAGCTTGCGACCCAGTAGCAGCACCAGCGTGGCGGCGACAAGGGTCGATAAGGTATCGAGTTCAAACATTTAAAGCTCCTGTAGTGCGCTGTGACATGTGCGCACAAATCATTTCCTGAGTCAGTTTTTTAGCTCTTTGCGAGTCTTCGGCATGGATTTTAAGCAGAAAAAGGCAAAAAGTTATATAAAAAGGTGCATTTATCTTTTTTAAATATTAAGAATATTCGCTCGCAATCGTTTGCTTTTACCACCTGGTCAGATAAAATCACCGCTTTTCCACCACGAGAATGTCCCTGATGTCCGTTAACGCCATCGAGCCGGCAGATGCGCAACCGGTTGCGCAGACGCAAAACAGCGAATTAATTTACCGCCTTGAAGATCGCCCGCCGCTCCCTCAAACCCTTTTTGCCGCTTGTCAGCATCTGCTGGCCATGTTTGTCGCGGTAATCACGCCAGCGCTATTAATCTGCCAGGCGTTGGGTTTACCGGCGCAGGATACGCAGCACATTATCAGCATGTCGCTGTTCGCCTCCGGCGTAGCCTCTATTATTCAAATTAAAGCGTGGGGGCCGGTAGGATCGGGGCTGTTATCCATCCAGGGAACCAGTTTTAACTTTGTCGCTCCACTGATTATGGGCGGTACCGCGCTGAAAACCGGCGGCGCGGACGTCCCGACGATGATGGCGGCGCTGTTCGGCACGCTGATGCTGGCAAGCTGCACCGAGATGGTGCTTTCTCGCATTCTACATCTGGCGCGCCGGATTATCACGCCGTTAGTCTCCGGCGTCGTGGTGATGATTATTGGCCTGTCGCTGATTCAGGTGGGGCTAACCTCCATCGGCGGCGGCTATGCCGCCATGAGCGACAACACCTTTGGCGCACCGAAAAACCTGCTGCTGGCCGGCGTCGTCCTGGCCATTATTATCCTGCTGAATCGGCAGCGTAATCCCTACCTGCGCGTGGCTTCTTTGGTTATTGCTATGGCGGCTGGCTATCTTTTGGCCTGGTTTATGGGCATGTTACCTGAGAATAACGCGCCGGTCTCACAGGACATCCTGATGGTGCCGACCCCGCTGTATTATGGTCTGGGCATTGACTGGAACCTGTTACTGCCGTTGATGCTGGTCTTTATGATTACGTCGCTGGAGACCATCGGCGACATCACCGCCACCTCTGATGTCTCCGAGCAGCCGGTATCCGGCCCCTTGTACATGAAACGGCTAAAGGGCGGCGTACTGGCTAACGGCCTGAACTCATTTGTTTCAGCGGTATTTAATACGTTCCCGAATTCCTGTTTCGGTCAGAACAACGGCGTAATTCAGTTGACCGGCGTCGCCAGTCGCTATGTGGGATTTGTCGTCGCGCTGATGCTGATTGTGCTCGGCCTGTTCCCGGCGGTAAGCGGTTTTGTGCAGCATATCCCGGAACCGGTGCTCGGCGGCGCCACGTTGGTGATGTTCGGCACCATTGCCGCCTCCGGGGTGCGTATTGTCTCGCGTGAGCCGCTGAACCGCCGCGCGATTCTGATTATCGCCCTGTCGCTGGCCGTGGGTCTTGGCGTCTCGCAACAGCCACAGATCCTGCAGTTCGCGCCGGAATGGGTGAAAAATCTGCTCTCATCCGGAATTGCCGCTGGCGGCATCACGGCTATCGTGCTGAACCTGATTCTCCCGCCGGAAAAACCGTAAAAACCCTGCGGCGGCGACGCGATTCGCCGCTGCTGTAACGCTCTTTCACCATTCCTGTCTTGAGGATTGCACGCAAATCGTGCATAAATCCCCTATGTGCATTTCACGGGATGGAAGACCATGAAATTGATTGGGAGGTTGCTTCTCTATGTGCTGATCGCCTGTTTAGTGGTGATTTTCGGCTTTTATTTTCTGCTGCAAACGCGCTGGGGCGCAGATCACATCAGCAACTGGGTATCAGAGAACAGCGGTTATCACCTCACATTCGACGTGATGGATCATCGTTTTTCCGCCCCATCCCATCTTTTACTGGAGAATGTGACCTTTGGTCGTGATGGTCAGCCTGCTACCCTGGTCGCGAAAACCGTAGATATCGGTCTGAGCATTCGCCAGTTAACCGCGCCGCTGCATGTCGACACGATTCTGTTACAGGACGGCACGCTGAATATTTCAGTGCAAACCGCCCCTTTCCCGTTTGAGGCCGACCGCCTGCAACTTCGCAATATGGCGCTCAATAGTCCCGGCAGCGAATGGCGGTTGAGCGCCCAGCGCGTTAACGGCGGCGTTATGCCCTGGCGCCCCGAAGCCGGTCGGGTATTGGGCAATAAAGCCCAGATCCAACTGAGCGCTGGTTCGCTGACGTTAAACGACGTTCCCGCCACGAATGTGCTTATTGAAGGCAGTATCGACCATAATCAGGTGATGTTAAACACCGTCGGCGCCGATATGGCGCGCGGAGCGTTAACCGGCGTCGCCCGGCGTAACGCTGACGGTAGTTGGGTCGTTGAAAATCTGCGGCTGAATGATATTCGGTTACAAAGCGATAAATCCCTGAGCGAGTTTTTCGCGCCGCTTACTACGGTTCCATCTTTGCAGATTGGTCGTCTTGAAGTGACGGACTCCAGCCTGCAAGGACCAGACTGGGCAGTCACCGATCTTGACCTGAGTTTGCGCAATCTGACTCTGCGCAAAGAAGACTGGCAAAGTCAGGAAGGTAAATTATCGATGAACGCCAGCGAGTTTATTTACGGCTCGCTGCACTTGCTCGATCCAATCCTGAACGCCGAATTTTCACCACAGGGCGTTGCGCTACGCCAGTTCACCACCCGCTGGGAAGGCGGTATGGTCAGAACCTCCGGCGCCTGGTTACGCGAGAGCAAAGCGCTTATTCTGGACGATACCGCTATCGCCGGGCTGGAGTATACGCTGCCGGAAAACTGGAAGCAGTTATGGATGAAGCCGTTGCCCGACTGGTTGAACAGCCTGACGCTGAAAAAATTCAGCGCCAGCCGCAATCTGGTGATTGATATCGACCCGGCCTTCCCGTGGCAAATCACCGCTCTGGACGGCTACGGCGCAAACCTGGAGCTGGTACAACATCATCAATGGGGCGTCTGGAGCGGCAATGCGACCCTCAACGCCGCAGCGGCAACCTTTAACCGTGTGGATGTGCGCCGCCCGTCGCTGTCGTTGACGGCTAATGCCAGCACGGTCAACATCAGCGATCTGAGCGCGTTTACTGGAAAAGGGATACTGGAAGCCACTGCCAGCGTATCGCAACTGCCGCAGCGTCAGACGCAAATCAGCCTGAACGGACGCGGCGTACCAATGGATGTGCTACAACAGTGGGGCTGGCCGGCATTACCGATTGCTGGCGATGGCAATATTCAGCTCACGGCCAGCGGCAATATTCAGGCCGATGCGCCGTTGAAACCGACGGTAAACGGGCAATTACACGCGGTCAACGCACAAAAGCAGCAGATAACGCAGACGATGCAAGCGGGCGTGGTGTCCGGCGGGGAAGTTACGTCAACGGAGCCAGCGCTGTAATTGAGGGCTTGCCCGGTGGCGCTGACGCTTACCGGGCTTACGATTCTTGCTCATTTGTAGGCCGGATAAGCGCAGCTCACAGCACCATCCGGCGATTCAGATTTAAAGCGTAATCACCACTTCATTTCCCAGCGGGGTAACCACTACGCCCAGTTCACTTCCCGCATATGAGCCGCATTTGGTACCGCTAATCTGCGTAATATTACGCAGACACAGCGTCCAGTTGCGCGCCTCGCCTTCGCCGCTCACCGTAATGGTATTGCCTGTGCGTTTCGCCTGCAGCGTAAAGATTGTCGAACCATCCGTAGCAGGGACTTCGCAGACCGCTTCGCAGCCGTCATCCAGATGGAATAACTGGAAGGCCGTACCCTCATGCCAGGCGTAATCGGGCTTCTGGCTATTGTTGCCCAGCGCCAGTAGTGTATTGTCACGCACGTACACTGGCAGGCTCAGGAAGTCATGCTGCTGTTTATGCCAGCGGCTGCCCTGCACTTCATCGTTGCGCCACAGGTGCGTCCAGCGGCCTTCTGGCAGATAGAACTCCACGTCGCCCGCTTCACTAAATACCGGCGCTACCATGACCGCATCTCCCAGCATGTACTGGCGATCAAGATAATCACACGCCGGATCGTCCGGGAACTCCAGCATCATCGCCCGCATCATTGGCGTACCGGCTTCGTTGGCGCGCGCCGCTTCCCGATACAGATACGGCATCATCCGGCACTTCTGTTCGGTGAAGAAGCGCACCACGTCACAGGACTCGTCGTCATAGGCCCACGGAACCCGGTAGGATTTGCTACCGTGCAGGCGGCTGTGGCTGGAGAGCAAGCCGAATGCGCACCAACGCTTGTAGACATGCGCCGGCGCGGTATTCTCGAATCCGCCAATATCATGGCTCCAGAAGCCAAATCCTGACAGGCCAATGGAAAGCCCGCCGCGCAGGCTTTCCGCCATCGATTCGTAGTTGGCGTAACAGTCGCCGCCCCAGTGCACCGGGAACTGTTGCGCGCCCACCGAGGCGGAACGGGCGAACAGCACCGCCTCTTCAACGCCGACAGTCTCTTTCAGCACGTTCCACACCAGTTCGTTGTAGATGTAGGCATAATGGTTGTGCATTTTCTGTGGATCTGAACCATCAAACCACTGCACATCCGTTGGAATACGTTCGCCGAAGTCAGTTTTGAAGCAGTCCACTCCCATCTCCACCAGGCCCTTCAGCTTGTCGGCATACCATTCGCAGGCTTGCGGGTTGGTGAAGTCGTAAATCGCCAGTCCCGGCTGCCATTTATCCCACTGCCACAAGGAGCCGTCCGGGCGTTTAAGCAAATACCCTTTCTCTTTTAGCTCCTGGAAGACCGGGGATTTCTGGCCGATGTAGGGGTTAATCCACACGCAGACTTTCAGCCCTTTCGCTTTCAGGCGGCGAATCATCCCTTTCGGATCGGGGAAAGTCACCGGGTCCCATTCAAAATCGCACCACTGAAAAGCTTTCATCCAGAAACAGTCGAAGTGGAAGACGTGCAGCGGTAGATTGCGCTCGGCCATACCGTCGATAAAGCTGTTAACGGTCGCTTCGTCGTAGTTGGTGGTAAATGAGGTGGTCAGCCACAGGCCAAACGACCAGGCGGGCGGCAGCGCCGGACGACCCGTAAATTGGGTATAGCGGTTCAGCACGTCTTTCGGGGTCGGGCCGTCGATGACGAAGTATTCCAGATACTCGCTCTCAACGCTGAACTGGACTTTGGAGACTTTCTCGGAGCCAATTTCAAACGACACGCACTGCGGATGGTTTACCAGCACACCGTAGCCACGGTTGGTGATATAGAACGGGATGTTCTTGTAAGACTGCTCGGTGCTGGTGCCGCCGTCGCGGTTCCAGGTCTCCACCGTCTGACCGTTACGCACCAGCGCGGTAAAGCGCTCGCCCAGCCCGTAGACGGTTTCGCCCACGCCGAGATCCAGGCGCTCGAACATGTAGTTGCGCCCGCTGTTGGTGTCCTGTACATAGCCGTTATTTTTCAACTGGCTACCGGTGATACGTACACCGTTGCGCAGAAAATCCAGGGACCAGAGCTCGCCTTTGGTGACGCGCACGCTCAGGCTGCCGCTCTTGAGTTCGGCAAATTCGGCGTTGTTCTGCATCTCTACGTTGATATCTTGCAAGACATTGAGTGGATAATGTGGGCCGTTATCCAAAGCGCCCTGGAAGTGTTCCATCCGTACACCTATCACTCCTTCCTGCGGCGAGAAAAAGCGCAAGGTAAACAACGGGGTATCCAGTTGCCAGGTTCGTTCGCGGACATCGCGCGGCGCGGCATAGACCACCATCTCATTCCCCTGCTGTTCAACGTCGAACACCTGAACCGGGTGAATCAAATTAAGGCCAGGCTGGATCAGCCAGTTTCCGTCGCTAATTTTCATAGTCTGTTCCTTTAGTTCTGCAATTCTTTATGGGGAAATTCTTGTTCGTTACGGTGTGCGCCCTGCGCCAGTTGTTCCAGAATGGTTTTCAGGAACGGGCTTTTCAGGGTGTAGTAGCGTTTAGCGATCGCGGCGCTCAGCAGATAACAGATGGCCGGGACGATAGTGAACAGAGCGATGATGATGCTGATCGTGGCGCTGTTTTGCGTTTTCGCCGCCGCGTCGTAACCGCCGCCTGCCAACATCCAGCCAATCAGCGCCCCGCCGAGGGCAAGACCCAGTTTCAGCACGAACAACGTGCCGGCAAAACTGATCCCCGTCAGGCGTTTGCCGTTACACCATTCGCCATAGTCGACGGTGTCAGACATCATCACCCACTGGATAGGCGTGACTAACTGGTGCAACACGCCAATCACGAAGATAAAGACGAACATAGCGATCGTGGCGTGCATCGGTACGAAGAACATCGCCACGCTGATTACTGCGAGTAAAGCGTTGGTCCACCAGAAAACGCTCACTTTGCATTTCCAGTCGGTCAACGGTTTTGCCAGCGCCGAGCCAATCAGGTTGCCGACGCAATAGGTGGTGAGGAAGGCGACAAACACGCCCGGCTTGCCCAATATCCAGGTGACGTAATACATCATCGCCCCGCCGCGCACGCATACCGCCAGAATATTCAGGATGGTGAGCAGGCCGACTATGCGCCACTGGTCGTTGTGCCAGATATCACGCAGGTCTTCACGCATGGAGGTATGGGTGGCAGGCGCTTCAACGCGCTCTTTGGTGGTAAAGAAGCAGAACGCCAGCATCAGGAACGCCACCACCGAGAGCGCCGCGATACCCCCCTGGAAGCCCAGCGCCTTATTCTCGCCGCCAATCAGTTTCACCAGAGGCATCATCAGTACGGTAGAGAGCATTCCGCCCGCCGTTGCCAGCACAAAGCGCCAGGATTGCAGGGAGATACGCTGCGTTGGGTCATTGGTTATTACACCCCCCAACGCGCAGTAAGGGATGTTGACCACAGTGTACAGAAGGGTGAGCAACGTGTAGGTGATGGCGGCATAAATCATTTTGCCGTTCAGACTGAGATCCGGCGTGCTATAAGCCAGCACACAAACGATACCAAACGGCAACGCGCCAAACAGCACCCAGGGTCGGAATTTGCCCCAGCGAGAGCGGGTGCGGTCGGCCAGCAGGCCCATGCAAGGGTCGGAGATGGCATCAAGCGCACGCGCCAGTAAAAACATGGTGCCGACAAAACCAGCAGGAATGCCGAAAATATCGGTATAGAAGAACATCATATATAACATGACGTTATCAAAGATGATGTGGCTGGCGGCATCGCCCATACCATAGCCAATCTTCTCCTTAACGGAGAGAATTTCACTTTTCATTACGCATCCTTAACGCTCACAACGCTCACTGATACCGGTTACAGTTTTTGTAAACCTTCCCTGCGAGCGTGAATATTCCGTTATTTGGTTATCAAATTACGATTCTTGTTTTCTGTGATCAGGGTAGCGCCAAAAAGTGTGATGAAATGTAACTAATGGATTTTATGGGGGTTTATATGAAACCGATCATGGCAGAAGGAAAGGGAAGTTAAAAAAGCACGGGAGGGGATGTGGAAACGCCAGGAAGTAGCTATAATGCGCGCGCCTCCATGTAGCAATCGAGGCGCGGAAGATCGTCGTCTCCGGTGAGGCGGCTGGACTTCAAATCCAGTTGGGGCCGCCAGCGGTCCCGGGCAGGTTCGACTCCTGTGATCTTCCGCCAATTAACCTCTTCTGACCTCAATAAAATGAATCGCCACGCGCCCGTGGACTTCGGTATCCGACCTGAGCCTTTATCCCCACACGTTGCATCAACCACCAGGCTTTGTTTACACCACATTGTTCCCGATATCCCGCAGATCGATACAGATCTTGCGATAGCCATAAACACAGCCCGATTCCAGCCAGAACTGCCTGATATACCCCGTCAGATTCAGGTCAACATGATGCCGTCGTGAATGTGGCGGCTTTATCCAGGCGTAAAGACTATGGGTGGTAATATCAAGACGTGTTGCGATGCTGGAAACAGAATGGCCGCGCTCAATAACCTGTTTTACCGCTTTAATTATAAACTCTTCGGGATAACGTTTACCGCTCATGGGCTCCTCTCTTTAAGCCATCTTAAATGACTCTGCGGTGTCTGTTAAACCTGTGGCGATTCATTTAATTTTTTGTACGTATTCCACATAATCGTGCTATTCACATTTAGAGATCACGTCATCGATCTGCTGACGAAGGAATCTCTATGTGTAAAGCCCGTCTCACTGAGCATCAGAACATCGCCGTAATTAAGTTGGTCGAAGCCGGACGAACGGTTAAAGATATCTGCCAGGAGGCGGATATTTCTGAGGTGACTGACGACATCTATAGACATTAGGTTTGACCACATTCTGTTTCTCACTAATGTGCTCCGGGAAAGAGTTTTCATCAGATGAACAATTGAAAAGAGAAGCCAGAAGCTGAAGTTGCTTCGACCGATAAGTCTGTCGGTTGCTCAGACCGTCACGATCAGAATTAAGTTAGATCAACTTATTGGCAAGGTATAACTCCCGGCGTTAAGTTACAAGATTTTCTCATGGCATTAGCATTACACCCTCTTAAAGTTTACATGTGTCTCTATAAAATAGTCTTAAATTTGTATATAAGAAGTTGATGAGAGCACAAAAGTCACCATTAAGTCATTGAATAACAATGCAATAAAAGAAAAAATCTTAAATTAGGTTTTAATAATAAGAATTCATTACAGGTTTACAGGAATTACTTTTATATTTCATCACATCACCCCGATAGTGACGAAGGCAGCAGACAGATGGTATTGAGAACCGTTATTTATCACCCTCATGATTTAGCAAATAGTGCTGTTTTAAGATTTTTTATGATATTGGAGATACTGTATAAAAATCTCAATGAGTGAAATACGAATCCGAAATGATGTATTACGACTGTCGGATCTGTCATGGTTCCTTAAAGCTGTATTTTAGGTCTTTCCAGGAGTTTATGACACTGACAATAATTCGCGACTTTTGACAGCCGTAGCACTGTATATTATCTGGATTGACACATTTATTTACCAATGAAATATTAATAGAAACATCGACGGGAGTCGTTCAGGATGATGAGAAAGCCTTCACAAATTGTCCATTGCATTAGTTGCGATTTATCCTGTCAATTATTCCCTGACAGCGCAGTACGGGTGCAATACTGTCATAATGCGGCATTTTCCATCTGGCCAGATGGTAATGCTTTCCTGAAAAAAGGGTTTATTGAAAAGTTATTGCTTGATAGACACAACCATTTATCCAGCGGTTTTATCTTTGTTGATTTTTCTTTCCCGAATCTTCGACGATTTACCGATTTGCAATGGGCTGACAGTCTGGCAGACAGTGGCATGCATATTGTCCTGATTTCTGACAGGAGTTTAACTCCGCTGGCCAATTACTGGATTTTGAAAAGCAATAAAATACAAGGAATTATTTATTCCGATGACGATGATATTGTGCAACAGCAAAAGATGCACCGCTTGTTTACCGGTCGGCTTGCCAACAGTAAACGTGGACGAACGCTTAACTATACGGAATTTATATTACTGAAGCGTTTTGTATCAGGAATAAGTATTCAGCAGATTGTAAATATTGACAATATTGATATTAAGAAACTTTATGTGCATAAGCTGCGGCTTGAAAATAAGCTAGGGCATAGCATTCATAAAATAATATCAAATATTTTATAGAACCGTTTCCATTTTTATTATTTCCATATTATTGCGATGTGGAAGACGCTTTACGCCATAATGCAGGAGGCAGAATGCCAACTCCCCAAAATTACTCATTCATCGCCATAGCGGTATCAGCAGCATTAGCCTCTATGGTATTTCCCTCCCAGGCGGCCTGGGTCGACGTTGATAGTCTGCCATCCAGTGGGCTAGTCAGCCAGTTGCCGCCGGAATTACAGGCTATTATTCCCGCTCAGGCCAGTACCGGTTTCACCAAAGTCGGTACCATGCCCAACTACGTTTATCAGTGGAACACCGGCACCATCCCGGTTTATGGCAATGGCCTCACGCTTAATGGGCCGGGCGCGGAGGCGTTTGAACACACTGTCACGGTTATTCAAAACAGCGGGACGGGAAGTCCGGGCGTGATTTTTGGCAACGACCTGACCATTCGGACGCAGTCGGCGAATGCCGCGAATAATGGTAGAGACGTCGATGGCATCCGTACTCACGGCGCGAATACTCCGGATAACCCGGTATTTATTATTACCGGTGACCGCACCCGCATCTACGTGGATGGTCAGGATGGTGACGGTATTAACGCCGGATATAACTCACTGGGCCAGGGTTGGACCGGATCGGCCAATATTTACGTCGGCGACGATCTGTATATCAAAACTACCGGTAGCCAGGGACGTGGAATTACAGCCAACGCCATGAGGGATGCGTCACGTGCCAAAAATACGATTGTCGTCGGCAATCGTGCGCATATTGTTACTACCGGCGACAGTTCAGAGGGGCTGCGTACCGGACAAAGTGGTTCTTTGATTCGTCTGGGTGACGATGCAACCATCGAAACCTCCGGCGCATCCTCTACGGGGATTTACGCAGCATCCTCCTCCAGAACCGAGCTTGGCAACAACGCTACTATTACGGTGAACGGTGCCAGCGCACACGCGGTATATGCAACTAACGCTACCGTTAATTTGGGAGATAATGCCACTATTAGCGTCAACAGCGCCAGTAAGGCTGCATCCTATAGTAAAGCCCCTGCCGGTTTATACGCCCTCTCCCGAGGCGCCATTAATCTGGCAGGCGGTGCGGCTATTACTATGGCGGGCGATAACAGTAGCGAAAGTTACGCCATCAGCACGGAGACTGGCGGTATTGTTGACGGTTCTTCAGGAGGACGTTTCGTCATCGACGGTGATATTCGTGCCGCTGGCGCCACCGCTGCCAGCGGTACGCTACCGCAGCAGAACAGTACGATTAAACTCAATATGACGGACAACTCGCGATGGGACGGGGCGTCGTACATCACCAGCGCTACGGCGGGCACAGGCGTTATCTCTGTACAAATGAGCGATGCGACCTGGAATATGACCAGCAGCTCAACGCTCACTGACCTGACGCTGAATAGTGGCGCAATCATTAACTTCAGCCATGAAGATGGCGAGCCATGGCAAACGCTCACCATCAATGAAGATTATGTAGGCAACGGCGGTAAGCTGGTCTTTAATACTGTGCTCAACGATGATGATTCCGAAACGGACAGGCTGCAGGTTCTCGGCAATACTTCAGGCAACACATTTGTTGCAGTAAATAATATTGGAGGAGCCGGGGCGCAAACCATTGAAGGTATTGAAATTGTTAACGTTGCTGGCAATTCTAACGGTACTTTCGAAAAAGCAAGCCGTATTGTTGCCGGAGCCTATGACTACAACGTGGTGCAGAAAGGTAAAAACTGGTATCTGACCAGCTACATTGAGCCGGACGAACCGATTATTCCCGATCCGGTAGACCCTGTTATTCCCGATCCGGTAGACCCTGATCCAGTAGACCCGGTTATCCCTGACCCTGTTATTCCCGATCCGGTGGACCCTGATCCAGTAGACCCTGAGCCAGTAGACCCGGTCATCCCTGATCCGGTCATTCCTGACATAGGGCAATCTGACACACCGCCGATAACAGAACATCAGTTCCGTCCGGAAGTGGGCAGCTATCTTGCCAACAACTATGCGGCAAATACGCTGTTCATGACGCGTCTCCATGACCGTCTGGGTGAAACCCAGTACACCGACATGCTGACGGGTGAGAAGAAGGTCACCAGCCTGTGGATGCGTAACGTCGGCGCCCATACTCGCTTCAACGATGGCAGCGGGCAGCTAAAAACCCGCATCAACAGCTATGTGTTACAAGTGGGAGGCGATCTGGCACAGTGGAGCACTGACGGTCTTGACCGTTGGCATATTGGTGCAATGGCAGGTTATGCCAACAGCCAGAACCGCACGCAGTCGTCCGTGAGTGACTATCATTCCCGTGGTCAAGTCACCGGTTACAGCGTCGGCCTTTATGGCACCTGGTATGCTAACAATATTGATCGGTCTGGGGCTTATGTGGATACCTGGATGCTGTACAACTGGTTTGATAACAAGGTGATGGGTCAGGATCAGGCCGCTGAGAAATATAAATCCAAAGGAATTACCGCCTCGGTTGAAGCCGGTTACAGCTTCAGGTTAGGTGAAAGCGCGCATCAAAGCTACTGGTTGCAACCCAAAGCGCAGGTGGTATGGATGGGCGTGCAGGCTGACGACCATCGCGAAGCCAATGGTACCCTCGTCAAGGATGATACCGCCGGTAATCTGCTAACCCGCATGGGCGTAAAAGCCTATATTAACGGCCACAACGCTATTGATAACGATAAATCTCGAGAGTTCCAGCCATTCGTGGAAGCGAACTGGATCCATAATACGCAGCCTGCCAGCGTGAAGATGGACGATGTCAGCAGCGATATGCGTGGTACGAAAAATATTGGTGAACTGAAAGTGGGTATTGAAGGACAAATTACCCCGCGCCTGAACGTATGGGGTAACGTGGCGCAACAGGTAGGTGACCAGGGCTATAGTAATACCCAAGGCCTACTGGGGGTTAAATACAGTTTTTGATTCAGGTAACAACAGAGCCGCTGATCTTCAGCGGCTTTTATCCGGAAGCGCTTTCATTTGGCTGATACGTTCCATGAACGGCTCCCAAAACCGCTTAATGTGTACAGAAAAATATCGGGCGTTTCCCGATGGTGAACATAAAGCCACGATGGCCCTGAGTCAGGATGGTGTAACTGATGCTTTTCCCTGGATAGACATAAAAATCGGGTAAAACCGTCTCGATAACCGCATCGGACAGTGTTTCGTCACGCGTGACTTTGTTGATATCCGTCGATATAAAATGGGTGCTGTCTTTATTTTCACTCCATACATAGGAAACATCACGGCGGATCACGCCGCTCATTTTATTATCGACGTAATACGTTCCGCTGATGGAAACCACCCCAGTGCGTTTTTTCAGCGAATACATAAAGTCCAGCGTCAGGTTAGCCTGAGTGTTGTTATAAAACACAATCACAGGCGCCGTACATTTCTCTGGATCCCGGTTCTTTTCCGTATATAAATGAACAAGATGCCCAAGCCCTACTCCCAGAAACAGTAGCGTCAGGCAGGCTAACATCAGTGCCTTTTTACCCATGTGTCACCCCGCGGAAAAAAAGCGTCACGCAGCCTGTATCGCCGCGCGTTTTATACGGTTGCTGACAAATCAATGCCGTAACCGCTGGGGTGCGACTACTGGAAGGGAAATAGACCCATGGGTATTTCTGACAATCCATACCGGTTTTTAGAATCATTGACTTATAGCTAGCAAAGCGGCTACCGCTTTCGATATCTTCATTCCGCGAGAAAAAATGACAGCCCTGAGTTGTTTCAACCAGCGTGTAGCGATCATAAAAATCTTTATCGGGAACGGTTTGCCAGCTGATAGTGCCAAGCAAAATACCAACAGCAAATGTCCCGGTCATCCAAAGTACAGGTACATAATGTTTAAACCAACGCCCTGACATACGCGGTGGCGTCTCACCCTTTTTTTCTATTGCCTGAGCGAAGTCTTTGCGGATGGTCATGAGGCTCACACCAGGCTCAATCTGAAAGCCTCTACGCGGAACCGTGATTATCAGCGTATCTTCATTTTCGCCAACGGTACGTAATCCGCGGCGAATAATGGAGATATTCTGATAAAGCGTATTTGCCGACACCACCATGCCGTCTTCTTCCCACACTTTTTGAAAGAATGTTTGTTGTGAGACGACGGAGGGGGCGTTTTCCAGCAGAAGGCGCAAGCAGCGGCTGGCGGGCGTTGTCAGAATAATGTTGAGATCTGGCCTCGATAATGACGCCAGGCGATTCATTTCTGGATTAAATTCAATATTATCGTTAATTATCCATAACATCGCATTGTTACCATGCCAAAACATAACGTAGTTGGAGAGGGTTAATAGACACCACTGAGTATAGTCTGATGCTGTGGCTGCGTAGCAGGACATGGATTGTCCCCTGCACATACCGATCATATTGAAGAGCGAGAGGCATAAGACATTAACAGGTAAGCGTAGACACCGCTTTTCTCATTATAGCAGACTCAGGGGTGAAAGTACGTTTGGTTTTCTTGTTCGTTAAGTCACCTGTTTTGTGTTGAGGTGAGAATATCACCTTTAATCAGGTGGCCAAATTTACTGTGCCACTACGCTTTAATATCTCATATATAAATCATGAAAAAATATATCCTGACAATCTATATCATATGAAAGACAGGGTTTTATTGAACGTGTTCTCTATAATGGCTTGTAATATCCAAAAAAGCAGCACTCGTTATGTAGGGATAGTTTCCAATTTATTAAGAGTTACAGTAGCCATACTTAATAACAACACGCTTCCCACTTAATATTTAAGCTGTGCTTTATGTTATTTAAATATAAATAAGTTAACTCTTAATTGAACTATTTCAAACTTATACTAAATAAGTTTAAAACTATCTATCAGAAACAATTTGTAGGGATATAGCCTGTTTTTTCAATCAATAATCCTCTCCGACATGTAAAATAGAAACATTTATTCATAATATGAATATTGTTGTGATAACAGATTCGCGTGAAAGTAAATCGACTGAAGGTGATGCCGATAAATATTCCTTCAGAAAGAACTCACCAGGGTAATCCAGGATCGGCAACGGATTACTGTCATCAGCTTAAAAACGGAAATCGCCCCGGCGATTAATGACTTTAACACTGATAGTGACTATCAGTGAAAGGCAACAACAAGGAATGAATTATGTCTACACCAGCGAATTTTAACGGTCAACGCCCTGCCATTGATGCTAACGACGCAGTAATGCTGCTGATTGACCACCAAAGTGGCCTGTTTCAGACCGTCGGCGACATGCCGATGCCGGAATTACGCGCGCGCGCCGCGGCGCTGGCTAAGATCGCTACCTTATGCAATATGCCGGTCATTACTACCGCATCCGTACCACAGGGACCGAATGGTCCGCTGATTCCGGAAATCCATGCGAATGCGCCACACGCGCAATATGTCGCGCGTAAAGGGGAAATTAATGCCTGGGATAATGCCGATTTTGTACAAGCGGTAAAAGCGACAGGCCGTAAAACGCTGATCATCGCCGGTACTATTACCAGTGTCTGCATGGCTTTTCCAGCCATCAGCGCCGTCGCGGAAGGGTACAAGGTATTTGCGGTAATTGATGCCTCCGGTACGTACAGTAAAATGGCGCAGGAAATTACGATGGCCCGCGTGGTGCAGGCAGGCGTAGTACCAATGGATACCGCGGCGGTAGCCTCTGAGCTGCAACGTACCTGGAATCGGGAAGATGCCGCAGAATGGGCGGATGTATATACCAAAATATTCCCGGCCTATCAGCTACTGATTGAAAGTTATACCAAAGCGCAGGAAGTAGTAAAAAATAATGAACTGCTGGATTCTCAGCGCGCATAAATAACGCCCTGAAGCGGCTAAATAGCCCCATTTAATGGGGCTATTTTACTTGCCATTTTGGTCCTGGGCAGAAAATCCTCACGTACTACGTGTACGCTCCGGTTTTTGCGCGCTGTCCGTGTCCAAACTGGCTGCGCCAATAACGCCTGGTGGGATAGGCTCTTAATCAAATACGCCATTAATAATCGCCGTGACCACCGCAGTACTGAGCGCGATCAGCACCAGATTATCCCCAACGATTTTCCACTCATAGCCCGGATAATAAGGTAATTGTCCCAGCATAGACACCGGCACCGTTTTTTTAGCGATTCCCGGCGGCAGCGGTTTTCCTCTCGCCAGATTTTTCGCAATCCCCGGAGGTAAAGACTGATAACCCGTCAGCCCTAAATTCACTGCCAGTTGCCTGGCGACAGCATAGCTAATGTCCGACTCGACGTGATCCGGTTTACCGCCATTTTTACGGTGTTCCGTTTTTTGCCCGGCATTTCCTTTATGTCCGTTACCGTTATTACCCTGATTAGCCGCGTTATTACCATGTCCGCCGCCATTGCCATTTCCCGGATTCGCCAGCACAGGCGTAGCGCTCAGGGAAAACGTAATCAACGTCGCCAGGACGGCGGTTAAACCACGACGATTATTCATGATATTGCCCTTCTGATGTGGGATACCATGAAAATAGCGCCCCGCCATAAAAAGAACAACTACATCGATTCTTATTTTAAGCGGGGCTCGCCAACAGCAGCTTATCGTATCCAGATAGTCAGTAAAATCAGGATGATTGCTATCAGGACAACCTGATAAAAAATTTTGTCCAACCCTCTTTTTTGCATGGCGTCACCTCGTTATAAAACGATTTGCCAGAGGGCTAAACACAACACCAACAGGCTAATCAGTAAAAATATCAGCGCGATGATTTTATCGGGTGAGCGATTCATCTGGGCGATCCTCAAACATCATTAAAACCACTGGCCAAAGCGTTTGATATAAAAGCGCTTCATGCCTTGCGCCACCAGACAGTAGCTCAATAATGTCGCCACCAACCACGGGAAGTAGCTCAGCGGCAGCGGCTCCAGTCCAACCATCGCACCCAAAGGTGAGAATGGAATATAAATGCCTATCGCCATAATCAAGCCGGTCGTCAATAATACCGGCAACGTCGCCCGACTTTGGATAAACGGTATTTTCTGCGTCCTTAGCATATGCACGACCAGTGTCTGCGAGAGTAGCCCCTCAATAAACCAGCCGGACTGAAAGAGCGCCTGCGCCTCTACGTTATTAGCCGCAAAGACGTACCACATCAACGCAAAGGTTGTGATATCGAAAATAGAAGACGTTGGGCCAATCCATAGCATAAAACGACCAATATTTTTCGCGTCCCATTTCCGCGGCTTACGCAGGAACTCTTTATCCATTTTGTCCCACGGCAACGACAACTGCGAAATATCGTACATCAAATTCTGGATCAACAGATGAATCGCCAGCATCGGCAGAAACGGAATAAACGCGCTGGCTACCAGTACCGAAAAAACATTGCCGAAATTAGAGCTGGCGGTCATATTCAGGTATTTAATGATATTGCCAAAGGTTTCCCGCCCTTTGATGACGCCTTCCTCAAGCACCATGAGATCTTTTTCCAGCAGAATAATATCTGATGACTCTTTAGCAATATCGGCGGCGCTATCGACGGAAATCCCCACATCCGCATCACGAAGCGCGGGCGCGTCGTTGATCCCATCCCCAAGAAAACCAACGGTATGACCATTTTTCTGTAGCGCTTGCAAAATACGCGTTTTTTGTAACGGCGTCAGCCGGGCGAATACTGCGCGTTTCTCCACTTCAGACGCCAGTTCGGCATCTGACATCGCCTCAACCTGGGTTCCGGTCAGGATATCGTGCGTATCAATACCCACTTCCAGACAGATACGCGCCGTCACGACCGGATTATCGCCGGTGAGGACTTTGACCGCCACGCCGTTATCCCGCAACGCGGCAATCGCTTTTCCGGCGCTCTCTTTCGGCGGATCGAGAAAAGTGAGCATCCCTTCGATGGTAAGTTCGGTCTCATCCTCCACACTTAATGTCGGATTGTTCCCGGAACCATCCAGCTTACGTGTCGCTATCAGCAATACACGGAATCCCTGCGCATTGTAATCTTCGGTTTTCGCCAGCAGCAGCTCGCGGCGTGTTTCCGTCAGCGCCACCACACGATCGCCTTCGCGAAGATGGGTGGCTACCATCATCATCTCTTCAACAGCGCCTTTGCAGATCAGGCATCTGTCTCCATGCTGCGTATCCTCCACCAGGACCGATACCCGGCGACGTACAAAGTCGAATGGCAGTTCATCGCGTTTAACGAAGCGCGCTTTTGTCGATGGCGCGATGCGACCCTCGCCAAAACGCAGTATGGCGCGATCCATCACATTCCGGGCGCCGCTCTGGCTGCTACTATTCAGCCAGGCCAGCATCAATACCCGGCTGCTTTTTACACCGCTCACATCCAGATGATGCTCCAGAAAAATATTGTCCTGGGTTAAGGTGCCGGTTTTATCTGTACACAACACATCCATCGCGCCGAAGTTTTGAATAGCGTTCAGGCGCTTGACGATCACTTTGCGCCGCGACATCGCAATCGCGCCTTTTGCCAGGTTGGAACTGACAATCATGGGCAACATTTCCGGCGTCAACCCCACCGCAACCGCCAGCGCGAACAGCGAAGCCTCTACCCAGTCTCCCTTACTGAACCCATTGATCAGCAGGACAACCGGCACCATGATCAGCATAAAGCGTATCAACAGCCAGCTCACGCTGTTGACTCCACGATCGAAAGCCGTCTGGGTACGCGTACCCACAATGGATTTCGCCAGCGAGCCGAACCAGGTACGGCTTCCCGTCGCAACCACGACCGCTTGCGCTCTGCCGCTGGTTACATTGGTTCCCATCAGACAGATATTGCCCAAATCTAACAGGCTTTTATCTTTGTCAGGCAATTGCTCGCTGTCTTTACCTGCCACATCAGCCATAACATCGTATTTTTCTACGGGTAATGATTCACCACTAAGAATTGACTGGCTGATAAAGAGATCGCGCGACGCCAGCAGCCGGACGTCGGCGGGCACCAGATCGCCTGCGGCCAGAAAAACCACATCGCCCGGCACCAGTTCTTCAATGGGAATCTCTTCCTGCACCGCGCCTATATTGCCCGGCCCACGACGCAACACCGTGGCGGTGGTGCGAACCATCTTTTTCAGCGCCTGTGCTGCTCTGTTAGTGCGAAACTCCTGCCAGAAACGCAATAACCCGCTCAAACTGACCATCGTCAGAATAATCAGCACGCCGGTGAGATCGGTCTCTTCGCCACGGCGTAACGGGAGCCAGTAATCCGTGATAAAACTGACCCCTGCCAGTGCGATCAGAACGTAAATAAACGGGTTATTGAATGCCTGCAGAAGCTGAACCAGCACCGGAGGAACTTGCTCATGCGCCACTTCATTGCGCCCATACACTTTCAACCGTTCGCTGGCCTCTTCTATCGTGAGGCCCTGACGATGGCTGTTCAGCCGCGCCAGTGTCTCCTCCGGGCTATGAAAAGCTTCCGCTTCGATCGGAAATACTTTTTTATGCTGCTTATCATTTTCTGACGCCGGGCGATTGAGTTTCCGGTTTTCAATGTTCATGTCAGTCATGATGAATCCCCAAAATTAAGGTGTAGTGTTTCCTGCATATCACGCCCAGGGAATAGCGAACTCACGATTTGAAGGTGAATGCCCCGGGAGAATTATCTATGCATAAAAAAGAGTTATTGCTTACTCACTATTTTGAGTGGGTTTTATTTTATCGACTCGGGAATATCCATCATTCCCTCCTTATACGCCTGGCGTAATGTTGCAATTGAATAAAAAACTATTATTGACTATCAATGCTCCAGTGAATTGCGGTGATATTATCGTTATCACCTATTCTGGATATAATCAGTTCTCGCGTTTTACGATAATCAGCATGACCCACGAGCTCGGCACGAATTTCTTTATAGCCCTGTTCCTGAGCGGGGACCGAACCTAACCCTTGTAAACAGATCGCGGCCTCTTTTACGATATTCAGTAACCACTGACGAACCGCGCTCTCATCTTCTTTATTACAGGTTACTTTCAGGATATAACGTTTTTCTCCCTCGGCGGATACCGGGAGTTGATTTATACGCTGCGCCGCTTCACGCAGTAAAATATTGGCACAAAGAATAATGATCGTCGCCGCCAGCGCATTTTTGAACTGCCCTAAGCCGCATAACACGCCGATGCCCGCCGAACACCATAGCGTTGCCGCAGTGTTCAGTCCGCGCACATTCATCCCTTCGCGCATGATGACGCCCGCCCCCAGAAAGCCAATACCAGAGACAATCTGCGCCGCAATTCTCCCGGGGCTGTCTGGCGATGTCGTCATGGAGCTCAGAATAAAAACGGCGGCGCCTGTCGCCACCAGCGCATTAGTGCGTAATCCCGCCATACGTTGACGCCATTGTCTTTCCGCGCCAATCAGCGCGCCCAATAGCATAGCGGCCAGTAAATTTAAAATATAAGGAAACATTAACATACGTTCCTCCATTTTTTCTGGAAGAATAAGTACGTGCTATATTTAGCACACGACAAATTTCTGCCCTGAGGCAATTAGCGTCGTGTTGACGGCGGAGGAAATAAAGCGTGTTTAAACATGAACATGACGATTACCTCGCGACAATGCGCGTGTTGTAACATTATTGGGATGACAATCGTCACAAGGGGAGATTGCTGCCCACCGGTTCGGCAAGCAGCGCAGGAATAGCGTGCGTTAACTTGCCAGATGATTTACGTAAAAGTGACTGTCCAACATATTACTCCTGCATGAATTTGCGCTTATTATAGTCAGTCAATATGTTCTGTAAAGTGCAAAGGCGGGGATAGTGACGATTTGTTTAAGTTTGTTTGATATTTTCTATGACAAAAAAATGACAATATTATGTCAATAACAGGCTCGTCTGAAATCATTAAACAATAAATTCCTGCTTAATGCCGGCGATAGCTCTGTTATGATGCCTGCACGTAAAAAAATAAAACAACATGACGAGGAAAAAATGGGTTCCACCAGAAAAGGGATGCTAAACGTCCTGATTGCCGCCGTATTGTGGGGGAGTTCAGGCGTTTGCGCGCAGTACATCATGGAGCAAAGCCGTATGTCGTCACAGTTCCTGACGATGATACGTTTGTTATTCGCCGGGCTGATACTGGTGACCTTCTCCTTTATGCACGGCGATAAGATATTTTCAATTCTTAAAAACCGCAAAGATGCACTGAGTCTGCTGATTTTCTCCGTGGTGGGCGCGCTCACCGTTCAGCTAACCTTCCTGCTCACGATTGAAAAATCCAATGCTGCCACCGCGACAGTGCTGCAATTTTTATCGCCGACCATTATTGTAGCGTGGTTTGCATTAGCGCGAAGAACACGACCAGGCATTCTGGTCTTAACCGCCATTCTTACATCGCTTATCGGCACCTTTTTACTGGTCACTCACGGCAATCCAACATCGCTGTCGATCTCTTCAGGCGCGCTGTTCTGGGGTATCGCCTCCGCATTTGCCGCCGCCTTTTATACGACCTGGCCTTCCAGACTAATCGCCCAATACGGCACGCTGCCAGTGGTCGGCTGGAGTATGTCCTTTGGCGGCCTTATTCTGCTGCCCTTCTACGCTAAAGAAGGAACGCACTTTGCGGTGAGCGGCAGTCTGATTCTGGCCTTTTTCTACCTTGTGGTGATCGGTACGTCGCTGACGTTCAGCCTGTATTTGAAAGGCGCGCAACTGATTGGTGGCCCCAAGGCCAGCATTTTAAGCTGCGCGGAACCGTTAAGCAGCGCCCTGCTGTCGCTGCTGCTGTTGGGGATTAGTTTTACCTTGCCGGACTGGCTGGGCACGCTGCTCATTCTCTCGTCAGTGATTCTGATCTCCCTCGATTCCCGTCGACGCGCGCGGGCCGCTTAACGCCGTTGATAATCACGATGACCGGGCGGAAGAGGGAAAAGTTTAATGGCGCTTTGCCTTAATCTCTTCGTCAGAAAGCCCGGTAATCATCAGCACCATCTCTCGCTCGATCCCCTGTTCCAGCATCGTATGCGCAATACGCAAGGCCTCCTCCTGCTTACCTTGATGTATACCTTGTTGTACGCCTTCACGCTTACCTTTTCTGCGCCCCGATTCACGTATTCTGTCTACGATCGTCATTAATCTCTCCTTGTGTTGGGGAACACGACGCGCCACCTCGCGGATAAACTTGCCAAAACGAGGCGTGCTGCCATGCTGTATTAGCAAATAATTAAACAGCGCTTTTAGCTGACTGTCATTAGCGTTTCCCGTAATCAGAAGTACCGCTAAGCGCTCGACCAATCCCATCAGGTCGCGCTGACGTATATGCTTTTGTACCAGCTCCAACATCGCGATACGTCGATGCTGCATAATCTCGTTATCCGGCACCACCGTAATGTCTACCAGTGGAAATGCCGTCGCATAAAGCTGACGCGCCAGTGCAGGATCGTCAAACTCATCCAGCCAGCACAGCGAAAAGGGATACGGGCTTTTCGCGCCATGGTAAAACAGCATGGGAATCACCAGCGGTAACGTTTTATGGCCAGCATCCAGATGGCGCTGCATCGCGGCAGTCGCGTAACGCATTAACCGGAACGCCATATGCGCGTCCGGCGTACTCTGATGCTCTATAACGACATAGATATAACCTTCGCCTTCACACGTTTTTAGCGACCAAAGGACGTCGGAATAAAACGCGCGTAAATTTTTCTCGATAAAACTGTCCGGCGCCAGTTTCAACGTCGTCAGATCGCAACGTATTCTTAGCGAATGGGGAAGATGAATATTGAGAAAATCCCGCGCGGTATCCGGATGACGTAAAAACGTTTTGAATACCGCATCATGGGGCGTAGACGTGGGGCTTTTTTTCATGGCGATCCGTCACCTGAGGAATAAGATGACGCCACTGTACTCGCCAAAAATACAGACAGCATTCAGGAAAATTTACCCCTGCGAGGAGGCTCGAAAGGGAATCACTGACGGCTGCAATACGTACATTTTTGCCCAGCCTGCTACGCATTATCGCCCGATAGCGTAACGCTAACCGGGCCTACAAATACACGTCATCTGTAGGCCAGGTAAACGCAGCGCTCTTCGGCGATAAATCTCACACCAGCGCTTTGACTATCTCCATCAACCGAATGATGTTTTCGGGGCGCGTATTGCCGGTTTGCGGATCGATAATCGAGCTGTAAACATGCGGCATGACGCGCGGCACGCCTGCTTCCAGGCAGGTTTGCAGGATAATACCGAAATTATCCAGTGAGATACCGCCGGTCGGCTCGATGAGCGTCATGCCGTGGCGGGCGGCGGTTGTCGCCAGCGCATAGAGTTCCGGTAACGACTTTTCGCCGCCCATCGGGAAAAACTTCGCCGCATGTGCGCCCATATCCTGCATCATGCGTACCGCCGCTTCACAGGAAACGCGGGCTGGCGTTCCCTGGCTGCTGCTGACGCCGGTAGAAATCACCACCTCGCCAGGCGTTCCCGTCGGGCTGACCAGGGCGTTAATATGTGTTTGCTCGCCGCCTGTCGCCGCCAGTGCGCCCGCTGCGAAGCCGCTGCCGGTAAAGGTCTGGTTGACATGGGCCGGGTGAGTATGGGCGGCAATCATCGCCGCTTTGTAGTACTGCGCCGGGTCGCCTGCGCCCAGCCCCACCGAGATAGACGGCACCTCCGCCATCCAGCGTTTCACCTCCGGTACGCCCTCTTCTACCGTAGCGAACTGCGCGGAAAGTACGCCAATGACCGCATGGCCTTCGGCGGCTTCATAGATAGCCTTCGCGTTGGCGATATCCTTTGCCAGCACGTTAATCGCTACCCGCTGACGATAAAAATTAATCTGCTGCATGTTCTACAATCTCCCTGAGTCGCGCCACAATCAATGCCATTTCCCCTTCGGCTACCGTGCGTGGATCGAGGCTAAAAACCCCCTGATGAAGCTGATATTTGCGGGCGTAAATCGCTATCTCGCCGCCGCGCAACTGCGCTTCGACGTCCTGCGCGTTCAGCCCCAATTCTGATGCGTTCACCCGCACACGAATACGCCAGATTGCACGCCCGGCCTCATCCTGTTCGATATCGGCATAAAGCCCATGGATGGCGGAAATCGCTTCCGCGACCGGCTGTAACTGTGCTGCGGTCACGGTCGTCTGGCCCTGGTGGTAATTCTCCAGCGCATACACCAGCCCAACCATGTTTTCCTTGCCGATTTTCATTGCCCTGGCAATCCCCTGGTGCTGCGCTTTGCAGGCGGCAATCCACGTTTTCTTACCAGTGATAAAGCCGGAGGTTGGCGCATTAAAGGCTTTCGCGCCGCTATAGATAACCATATCTGCGCCGCTCGCCACCCAGCCGCGCAAATCCTCTTCCGCCGCGGCATCGACAATCAACGGCAGGTGGTTGGCCTGCGCCACCTGTACAAAATCGTCAATGCTCAACATGCCTTTCTGTACGCAATGGTGTGATTTCACATACAGTAGCGCGGCGGCCTTTTCGCTAATGGCGCTTTCCAGTTGCCAGCGGGCCGCCAGATTGCTCGACCCCACTTCCACTATGCGCCCGCCGCCAAGACGAATGGCGCTGGTGACTGGCGCGCCGTAGTCTACATTATGCCCGCGCAGCATCACCACCTCATTGGCCATACCGCTACTGTCCGGCATCAGGGCGACGCGCGCCCGATCGCCGTGGGTGATAGCGGCAGCGACGGCAATGGCAATACCCGCCGAGGCGCACGAGGTGATATAGCTATCTTCAGCACCCGTATAGCGCGATACCAGTTCGCCGGTTTTTTCCACCAGCGCGTCAATCTCGACGAAAGCGGAAGCCGCGCGCGCGGTGGCCTGCATGACCTCCGGCGCGACGCTTGAGACGCCCAGAATGGTCATTTTGCCGCAGGCGTTAATGACCTTTTTCAACCCCAGTTGTTGATAGATATTCGGCGTCATGATTTACAGCACTCCCAACAACGAACAGACTATGCTCAGTGCGACAATCGACAGTAAAATGGTGGTGTAGCGCGGCCCTTTTTTTACCAGATAGAAGTAGATGGCGAATACCGCCGCCAGTGGCAGTAAGCCCGGCGCGATAGAGTCGAGGATCTGCTGAACCACCACTTCAGATCCTTTCAAGGCGCTAATTTTTAACGGCGTGGTGATTTTGACGTAGCTGGCGGAAAGCGCGCCCATCATGATCAAACCCAGCACGTTGGCCCCGTAGATCAGTTCTTTGATTCGCCCCCCTTGCAGCAGGCCGATAATCGAATCACGCCCCAGCGTATATCCCTTGTGGACCATACCGTAGCTGATCGCCAGGGTGATCGCCGGGTAGAGAATCAGCGGGATAATACCGCCCATCGCGCTGCCATTTGCCGCGAACGGAATAAAGATCGCTATCAACAGCGGCATCACCGCCGCCCAGATAATCGAATCGCCCATCCCGGCAAGCGGCCCCATCAGGCCAGTTTTAATGCCGGTGATAGACGAGTCGTTAATCGGCTCGCCGCGCGTTTTTTGTTCTTCCATGGCAATAGAGATGCCCTGAATCACCGCGCCGAAGGTCTGCTCGGAGTTAAAGAAGTTAAGGTGGCGTTTTAGCGCTTCTACCTGCTCCTCTTTTTGTGGGTAGAGTTTTTTGATGATCGGCGTCATCGAGGCGCAGAAAATCAGGCTCTGTAAGCGCTCATAGGAGCTGGAAACCTCGGCGCCCAGCCAGTAGATAAACCAGGCTTTGGTGATATCTGCTTTGGTCAGCGCCCCGCTTTCCCGCGCGCGCTCAACCAGTTCATGCTGCATTACGTCACTGCTCATCATGCTGCTCCTTCATTTTTCGCCAGGCCTTTAATCAGGAAGGCGACACAGGTGCCGAAGATGGCCATCGCCATGATGTCGACCTTGAGGTACAACACCGCGAAGAACCCGCCGATAAACCACGGCAACAGGCTCTTTTTACCGATCACCATAATGGTGATGGCAAAGCCCAGCGCCGGCAGAATGCCGCCCATGATTTCAAAGGAGTGGGTTAACCAGTGCGGCATCAGTTTAAGGAAACTTTCCACCACATCCTGGCCAAAGTAGTTAGCGGCAAAGACCACCGGGAAGCGCAGCACCAGCCCCAGCAATGCCGGGTAAAGAAAGGCGCAACGCATGATGCCCGCCATGTTTGCCGTTTCCGCGTGTTTATCCGCCATATGCACCCAGGCGGCGTTCAGCGTGCGCCTAAGCTGATCGAGAAACACGCCAATCACGCCAAACGGGATTGCCAGCGCGATCGCCAGGTTTGGGTCCATACCGGCCTTCACCGCGATAGGAATGGAGATACAGGCCGCCAGCGCCGGGTCCGACGGCACGTTGCCGCCCGGCGTTGAGGTCACGCCCAAATAAACGAGCTGCATCCCTGCGCCGATGATCATCGCGGTCTGCATATTGCCAAGCAAAAGCCCGACAAATACCGCGATCACCACCGGTTGTAACAGCATCGCGGAGAAGGTGTAGCCGAGGCGTAAACGGGCAAACCAGTAATACAACCCCATCAGGCTTGCAAAGAGTAAGGTATCCATAATGTTATCCTATACACTTCATCCTTCAGGCTGCCTCATTGTTGGCTGCCTTCGCTCACCCCAGTCACTTACTTTAGTAAGCTCCAGGGGATTCACTCAGTTGCCGCCTCGATGCATCCAGAATGATTTTGTGTCTATTAAAGGGTTAGAATTTTTTCAGGATATCGTCGAGCGGCTGCGGCTTATCTTCCGGGATGGTCTGGAAAAATACCTGAACGCCACGGTTTTTCAGGTCGTTAAGAATGCCGACGTCTTTTTCATCCAGCGTAATATTCTGAAAAACCGCCTTGCGGTTTGGCCCGCCGCCGAGACCGCCAACCTGAATGCGGGTAACGTCAAAGCCCAGTTGTATGGCGTCCTGCACCGCCGCCAGTGAGGGAAAAAGCACCAGCACGTTACCGTCGCCAAGCTGATTTTCTTTCCATGCGGCGGCAAAACTCTGGTTGCCGAAGCAATCCACTTTGATATTTGGCGGCGCGGCCATCAGGTAGATATTTTTCATAAACGGATCGGCATCCAGTTCATCACTCACAACGGCTATCCGGTTCGCCTGAGATTGTCCGACCCACTTCGTGACAACCTGCCCATGAATGAGACGGCTGTCGATGCGGCATAAAACGATATTGGCCATGATGTTTTCCTTAGAGTGATTGTTGTAGCTGACGTACATGGGCGACCACATCCAGGCAGCTACTGCGCCCGGCCTCAACTAACTCATCCACGCAGGCGGTTAGCATCCCTTGTTCGCGCCTGTCCAGCGCCTCCAGCAGTAGCGACGCATTCAGTCCGGCAATCACCGCCACCGGATAATCGGCGCTTAGTCGCGCCGCGACGTTGGACGTCGTGCCGCCGACAAAATCTGTCAGGATCAGCGAGCCTTCCGGCAGCGTTTTCACCACGGCCTCGACGCGTTGATAAAACTCGCCCAGCGTATCGACAGGCATTAGCGCGATTTCCGTCACGCCTTTAATTTCGCCCGTGACCATACGCAGGCTGTTGCAAAGCGGTTGTCCCCAGCCGCCATGCGTCAGCAGCAGGATGTGGGGCAACGGTTGTGTGGTAGTCAAAATGGCCTCCTGGCGCAATTACATGAGGACACCGGCATATATTGCCCGGTGGCACTGCGCTTACCGGGCCTACAGGACACTCCCGGTAGGCCGAATAAGGCGTTTACGCCGCTATCCGGCATAACGCATCATCAGAAGAGCAAAGGTTGTGCCAGAATTTGTGTCACGCGAGGAAGAAGAAAGGTCTGGCGAGGCGCGAAGCCCCGCCAGTAAAAGGATTAGCTATAGAGCAGTTCGTAGATATAAAAATATTCCGCATCCGATAAACGGATGGCGTAGGCGTCTTCGATCGGCAGAAAAGCGGATTTGATGACACTAAACGCGCGCGCGTCCAGATTCGGCTGACTTTCCAGCGCCATCTGTAACGGTTTTCGGTTAATCACAATACGCTCTACCATACAGCAGCAGTGGATCAGGAAGCGCAGTGTCACCTGGCGGCTTGGTTTCAGGGAAAGCGAAGACGTCAGATGGTTAAAAACGCCCTCCATCTCTTTCAGAATACGCTGCGGGTTAAGCACGGAAATATGGTTGATGATGCTCTCCATCGTTAGCGCGCTGATAAAGCGCATCGCGCTGCGCTCCATCTCCAGACGGCGTTCAGCGTTGGACAGATCGGGCGTTAACAGGCTCAACACCAGTTCCGGCCCTTGTTCGGAGAAAAGCTCTTCCAGCGAAATAAACGGAATATCCGGCAGCCCCGGCTGGAAAGTGCCGACAATCCCCGCCAGCCGCTCGCTGGCATTCAATGCCTGCTGAACGCGCTCCAGACTACGTACCTCGTTATAATCAAGGATCACCATCCTGGTGTCCTGCGACATCAGTTCGCCAAAGCTCTCCTCCAGCACCTTTTTGATTTTTTCCGCCGTTCCCATGCCGGTAATACAGGAGATGACCAGCACTTTGCCGCCGTTCTCCTGCTGCGGCGTACAAAGCTGGCAGGGGATATTTTTACTCTGCAGGAGCGCCGTCAGCTGTAGTAAATCGCTGGTTTCATAGCTTAAATCCAGCCCGACTTCCAGCAGACTGGTCAGCGTGATGTTCGGCATGAGCAAAACATCTATCTGGAATAACTTACTGATCGTACTGCCGAAATGGATCAATGAACCGATGTCCACCAACAGGATAAGCCGCCGATATTGGCGGGTTTGAATCATTTGGGTCAGCGTTTCCAGCGTGTCATGCACCGACTGTTCAAACGGCATGTCGATGGCGCTGAACAGCTCGCGCTCCAGCACACGGTTGACATATTGCGCCTGACTGGTGGCGGTGGTCGCGCCGTGGGCGATCAAAATGACCCCGCAGTCGGGACTGGCATCGATGCGCTGACGATAATGGCGGCACTCTTTCAGGAACAGGCATAGCCAGACCACTTCCGTCGCCGGACACTGAATATGCAGCAGTTCGTTGATTTTCCGACACAGCAGCGCGGCGTTGTCATATTCGTCTTTGCAGCGATCCAGGATCAAACTGGAAGAGTAAAGCTGCGGGATCAGGCCGCGCTGCACGTAGCCTATCAGCGCCAGGAAGTGTTTACGCAGTGGGTTAACCAGATTTTCCGGCAGCGAAAAGCCCAACACCTGCTCTACGCAGCCAATCAGCAGCGTCACGCGCTCTTCAATCTGGTCGCCATAGCGCGGCGGATGCGCCACGCTGTCGCGGCTGTAGAGACCGTATTCAAAAATCGAGCTGAGTTTATTTTTCAGGATCGCCAGCGTCTCCGCCGGGGGGACGTTACTGTTGCGCAAATTAACATATTCGCGCGTCAGGAAGCTGTAAAAGAGGTCGCTCTCTTCAATTTCCGCCCCGGTCGCCAGCGACGTCTTCAATGCGGGCAGCGTGCGCGCGTCTATATTTAGCCGCGCTTTACCGTCAAACAGAGTATCCACCAATAGACGCTGTTCCGGCGTCGGGTTAACCGACATCTCCGCCAGCCGTTTATCCAGCTGTAGCGTGTCGTTATGCTCGGTCATTCCCGATGCCCACGCCTGAGCGCAAAGAAACTGAATATCGCTTTTTAGCTGACCGATATTGCCTTCCAGGGGTTTATTCAGCAACCAGAGCAACAACGGTTTATCAATGCTGACCGTGCGTTCTATTTTGCGGCTTTCCCGCTGTAAGAACCCCACGATCAGTTCGATCTGTTCTTCAACGGAGCGCTGGCGAATGCCCGGCAAATCAATGCATACCTGAATACGCCGCTGGAAAGTACGTAACAGCGCCGACCCGACCGGCTCGGTAGTGGCGCAAATCAGGCGTACCGAAATTGATCGCGGCTGGCTGCTCACGCCGAGCGGACGGTACTCGCCTTTATCCAGAATAGAGAACAGCTTTTCCTGCCCTTCATAAGACAGACGGTGCACCTCGTCCAGCAGCAGATAACCACCGTCCGCCTGCTCCACGAGGCCTGTTTTATGTTCATTCGCGCCGGTAAATGCCCCCTGCCGATGACCAAACAGATGAGAGGAGAGCAGTTCCGGGTTATGGGCGTATTCCGCGCAGTTAAAGTAGACCAGCGGCGGGATAACGCCGCTCGCCTGTTCACAGGCGAAACGGTGCATCAGTTCCGCAAAAAAGGTTTTACCGACGCCGGACGGCCCGGTAAGCAGAACGTGTAAACCGTGCGGATAGAGTACCGCCGCACGGCCTTTTTCTACCGCATCACGCAGGCTACGATCGTAACCAATCAGGCTGGTAAACGGATCGTCGGGCGCGTAATGCTCTTCATGCGGTAGCACATCCGCCACCGTTCGCACCTCGCGTTCAGACTCTTCCAGCTGTCGTCCCAGCAACGTTTCCAGCGCCTGGCGATGCAGAAAATAGACCGGGCGGCCACGGCTTTTGATTGCCAGGCCGTCATTCCATAACTGATTGAGATCTTTGCTGACGGAGTTACGCGCCAGCCCAAGATTGAAACCTATCGCCTCCGCCGTAAACGCCGTCTCCTGCGCCAAATCGGCAAGACATAGCCCGCGCGTCAGCCGTTCCAGCTCTCCCAGTACGATCTCAATACGTCTCATTACACTACCGCTTACGAAATAAAAGAGTGTTCAGAACATACACTATTCTGCCACGCAAGAAAGTGAAGGCGCAGCGAGAAACCGCCTTCCCACTTTTGCCTGACTTCAACGCCAACGGATAACACGCCCCGATGAGTGAACGTCGCACGGTCTACACTTACTCTTGAAAAAGTGCAAACCGATAAGGATACCGTTTATGAAACGAAAAACGCTTCTGCTTATTGCCGCGCTTGTCGCGCTACCGGGCGTCACGTATGCCGACTCTCCGTTTAGCTCACTCCAGTCGGCGCATGAAAAAACCACGATTTTAAAGGATTTGCGCAAAATGTGTACGCCCAAAGGCGCGCTAACCGATGAAGCCTGGGAGAAAAAAATCATGGCGAGCGAGGGGAACCAGCAGCATATTCGGGAGGCGATGATCGCGATAGAGCGCAACAATCAGCATAACTACTGGCAGGCTCTCGGCAAGGTGGAATGCCCGGAGATGTAGCACACCTTTTCCGTTTTTTGGTCGCGAAAATGCGGACTGTAACCGGTTTCTGTTCGCCAAAACCGCGTATTCTGGAGCGAATTTACGCGATCAAGGAGCACGACAATGCGATACCGTTTTCCCGATAACTTCTGGTGGGGCAGCGCCTGCTCAGCGTTGCAAACCGAAGGGGATAGTCTGAATGGCGGTAAAAGCCAGACCACGTGGGATGTGTGGTTCGAGCGCCAGCCGGGTCGTTTTCATCAGGGCATCGGTCCAGCAGAAACCTCAACGTTCTATCGCCACTGGAAGCAAGACATCACGCTACTGAAACAGTTAAAACACAACAGTTTTCGCACCTCGCTAAGCTGGGCGCGGCTCATTCCAGACGGCGTAGGCGAGGTGAATCCACAAGCGGTGAGCTTCTACAATCACGTCATCGACGAGCTACTGGCGCAGGGCATCACGCCGTTTATTACGCTGTTCCATTTTGATATGCCGATGGTCATGCAGGAGAAAGGCGGCTGGGAAAATCGCGACGTCGTAGAGGCGTTTGGTCGGTACGCGCAAACGTGTTTTACCTTGTTTGGCGACCGCGTGAAGCACTGGTTTACCTTTAACGAGCCGATTGTGCCGGTGGAAGGCGGCTATTTGTACGACTTCCACTATCCCAATGTGGTGGATTTTAAACGTGCAGCCACCGTGGCGTACCATACCGTGCTGGCGCACTCGACCGCCGTGCGCGCCTGGCGCGCCGGGCGCTACGACGGTGAAATCGGCGTAGTGCTGAATCTGACGCCGTCCTACCCACGCTCGCAGCATCCCGCCGATGTGCAAGCCGCGCATCATGCGGATCTGTTATTCAACCGCAGTTTTCTTGACCCGGTATTAAAGGGAGAATACCCGGCGGACTTGGTGGCGCTGCTGAAAACCTATGATCAGTTGCCTGCCTGTCAGCCAGGCGATCGTCAGCTTATTACCGACGGCAAAATCGATTTACTGGGGATTAACTATTATCAGCCGCGCCGCGTGAAATGCCGTGATACGGCGGTGAATCCGCAAGCGCCATTTATGCCGGAGTGGTTATTTGACTATTACGACATGCCGGGGCGCAAGATGAACCCTTACCGCGGCTGGGAAATTTACGCGCCCGGAATTTACGACATCATCACCAACCTACGGGATAATTACGGCAATCCGCGCTGTTTTATCTCCGAAAACGGGATGGGCGTTGAGAACGAGCAGCGTTTTGCGCAAGCGGGACAGATTCACGATGATTACCGGATTGACTTTATTTCTGAGCATCTTAAATGGCTGCATAAAGGCATTAGCGAGGGCTGTCACTGTCTTGGCTACCACATGTGGACCTTTATCGATAACTGGTCATGGCTGAACGGCTATAAAAATCGCTATGGTTTTGTACAACTGGATTTAGCCACCCAAACGCGCACGGTGAAAAAAAGCGGAGAATGGTTTGCCGCTACCGCAGAGCATAACGGTTTTGATTAAGCATTTATTATTGCCGGATGACGACTAACGTCGTATCCGGCCTACAAATGGCAGAAATATCAACTCATTGGCGTAATACGGACTTTCGCCGCCACGACTAACGCCGTCAACAGCATCAGTCCGCCGGAAAGCGCCAGCGGCGAAAGGAGCCCGAAATTGTCGAGCGCATAACCGCCCACCGCCGCGCCACAGGTATTTGCCAGTTGAATCACCGCGACCTGGATGGAACCGGCTTTTTCCGCCTGATCGGCAAGGGAACGAGTGATCCACGTTGACCATCCCACCGGCACCAGCGCAAACGCCAGTCCCCAGATAATCGCTATGACCGCCGCCACGGTTTTGTCGCTTCCCCACACAATGAGCGTCAGCGCGCTCAGCGCCAGTAGCAGCGGCGCACCGGCCAGCGCCAGTTTTACCGAACGTTTCAGGACATAAGATGAGAAAGAAGTGCCAACGAAGCTGGCAATACCAAAGCTTAGCAACACCAGCGTCAGACCATCAACGTCAAAGCCCGCCAGATTCATATAGACCGGGCGAATATAGGTAAAGAAAGCGAACTGCCCGGCAAAAGACATAAAGATGGCGATCATCCCGGCCATCACGCCAGGGCGTTGCAACAGGCTAAACATATTCTGTTTCTGGTGAGAAGGTTCGCCCGGCAGCGACGGCAGTGATTTCACCACCCAGATGACGCACAGTACGCCCATCACCGCAGCGGCGTTAAAGACATTACGCCAGCCAATAATACCGCCCAAAAAACTGCCCAGCGGCGCGGCGATCACTAACGCGATGGAAACCGCGCCAAAAATCACCGACAGCGCTTTCGGCACGGTACGCGCGGGAACCAGTCGCATGGTCAGCGACGCCGACATCGCCCAGAATCCGCCCAGCGCCAACCCAAGACAGGCGCGGCCCAGCAATAGCAGCGTAAAGCTGTTGGCAAAGGAGACCATCAGACAAGAAGCCGTCAGCAAAACGGCGAACAGAATAACGATATAACGCCTGTCGGTCGCCTGAATAATCTGGGTAATGAACAGGCTGGAAAACATCGCGACAAATGCCGTAACGGTGACCGACTGACCGGCGACGCCCTCGGAGATCCCCAGATCCTGCGCCATCGGCGTCAACAGACTAACGGGCAAAAACTCAACGGTAATCAGGCAGGCGACACAAAACGCTACGGCAAAAACGGCTGACCAGTTAGGCCTGGCAACCCCATCAGCGCGGAATTTTTCTGCGATATTTTCATTCATTGTGGTTACCTGCGTCGTTTTAGTGCGGAAAATCCACGCAGTGTAACATTACAAAATGTGATCTGATTAACGTTTTAGCAACTGACATTGTTGCGCTGCATTTTGCGAGGCTGGTCGAGCGTTGAGAATTATCTTCTCTCGCTGCGTGCAAAACCAAAAGGTAAGACATAGTGTATCACCTGGTGCTATACTTTAGATTACAGGATGTCAACCTGATGCGAATCTTCAAAACCAGGTGGTTTAACAGAGAAGCGAAGTCCCACACGATAAAAGATGACGAGTTAAGCGAAGCCATCAACGCCGTACTGCAAGGAAAAGCAGATAATCTTGGCGGCGGAGTTTATAAAAAACGTCTCAATCAAAATTGCGATCGCGCAATCGTGTTGGCAAAGGGAGGCGAGCATTGGTTTTACACCTTCCTGTATGCCAAACAGGATATGGCCAACATTAGCTATCGCGAACTCGCGGGTTTCCGTGAGTTAGCAAAACACTATGCTTGCCTGACCGAAGATCAGATAACGGCACTCATTAATAACAAAGAACTGGTAGAGGTGCACCATGTCAGCAAAAACTAAATTCAAAAGCCCTGCCTTTGAAGCGATTCATAGCGCGGCATCTGGATTATTTAGCGTGGATGCCATTCCCCAGGAGACAATGCGCAGTTTTGACACGGCCTGCTTAAGCAGCATCAAAGACCTGCAGCCACTTGAAATAAAAGCGTTACGAGAAGAACTCAACGTTAGCCAGCCGGTTTTCGCTCGGTACCTGAATACCAGCGTATCAACGGTTCAAAAGTGGGAAAGCGGCGCCAAGCGTCCCAGCGGGATGTCACTGAAACTACTTAATGTTGTCCAAAAACACGGGCTAAAGGTGCTGGTATGAGGGTTTTACCGATGGTCTGTTAAGGCTAAGTCGGATGTCTGGGGTTGGGCAAAGTTAAAATGTCCGCTAAGCGCCAACAACAGACGCTGCTCACTTTATCAATCATCGGGAAAGATTAATGAGTACTATAAGTTGTTAATCGACAGTATCATGGTTTTATGAATCAATTGATAGGCGTTATGACATGGATATTAATGAGTTTCCACCGGGAGTAATGGAACACCTTGGCTGGTATGTGTATCGATTAATTGATCCCAGGGACGGAAGTACCTTCTACGTGGGGAAGGGAAAAGGCAATCGTGTATTTGCTCATATGCGCGGTGAGGTTGCAGCAGTGGATGATGATGAGTTACTTAGTAACAAGCTCAAGCAACTTCGAGAGATAAGATTAGCTGGTCTTGAGGTCATTCATGTTATTCACCGACACGGTATAGCTGATGAAAAGACCGCTTACGAGGTTGAAGCCGCCCTTATAGACGCCTACCCCGGTTTAACTAATATCATGAACGGTGCTGGCAGTAATGAATATGGCGCTGCACACATCAAAGAGTTAATCGCCACGTACCAACCTGAAACAATTGTATTCCAACATAAAGCCCTGATGATCTCTGTTAACAGAAGTTCAAAAGATGTGGACCTTTATGATGCCGTACGTTTTAGCTGGCGGGTCAGCGTTGAGCGTGCCCGTAAGGCTGAAGTTATATTGGCTACAGTGAAGGGAATCGTAAGGGGTGTATATGTCGCTGATGAGTGGCTCAAATCTACCCGTGAGAATTTCCCAGAGATATCCTCATGGGATGAAGACGAGGAGTTTGAAGCTACTCAAAATTCCCGCTTTGGATTTCGAGGAAAAGTAGCGCCACCTGCGATAGCACAGCTTTATCTCGGTAAAAAGATTCCAGAGGATCTTAGAAAGAAAGGTGCGATGTCTCCTGTGAGATATTCTCCTGGTTTCGATTCCTAAAGAGTCTGTCAGTAATTCTGTATAACTTTAAAGGTGATCGCTCAGGTGGTCACCTAACTTGAGAATAAAACGACTCACCGCCAGTTTTGGATCGGCATACTCCATTTTTTCGAACGTAGCAACAATTTCGCGCGGGGTCATCCCTTTAGTCAGTTCCGCCGCAAGGGCTTTGAGTTTCTTTTCGTCCATAATTTGCCTGTCCCGTTGTTGAAATGAGCACTTCAACAACGGGTAATTAAACAAATTTAATAACAGTCTCAGACGGGATTGTTTTCCGGGTGGAGACGATTCATACGATAATGAGTGCAGGAAGCCTCTACAACTTCCTGCGCTGTTTGACGGGAATTGCACTATACTGACTCACCAAAGCCATCAGCAAATGCAGATTTTAATTCATCCATAAAAGCCAGTTCATCCTGTCCATCACAAATTAAATCAATCATTGTGTTTCCCTTTACGCCAGCCCCCAAAATACTCATCATTCCTTTAATGGGAATTTCTTTGTCATTATTAACTAGCGTTAATGAAGACTGGTATTTTTTGACAATTTTCGCAAGCGTAGCGGCTGGCCGCGCATGAAGCCCCGTACTGTTCATAACGCGTACTTTTTGTCTAATCATATATTTTCCTTAAGAGACTTTGCGGAATGCTGAGTGATTTTTATTCATCATCTTAATTTTAGAATAAACATCATCCTCAACTGCCTGTTTTGCGTTCGCCATGACACGCGCCAGATTAGCCTCGTTGTTATTATTTACCCAAGCCTTACCAACAGTAGTAATAAAGGCTTTGCGCAAATCACTCGCAATATTCACTTTGGCTACTTTGTAATTAACAAAGCTGCGAAGAATATCCGCGTCAATACCAGAACCTCCATGAATAACCAAAGGTACCGGACTGACAGACGCGATGCGTTGTAATAGCGGGATATCAATGCGTGGGATATCTTCAAGACCATGTACATTACCAATTGACACTGCCAGCATGTCGCACCCTGTCTCCTCAACAAAGCGCTGAACCTTCTCAGGTTCAGTTTTGCAGTCAGCCTCGCTGACATGATCATCTTCCTTACCCAGAATAGCGCCTAATTCCGCTTCGACGGGAACACCAAATGATTTACAGAAATCGACGGCTTCTCGGGTAAATGCAATATTTTCTTCGAACGGTAGCGCCGCGCCATCAATCATTACTGAGGTAAATCCGGCCCGGACAGCCTGCTTAACATCTTCCAGAGTTTTCCCATGATCCAGATGCAGGCTGACAGGAATATCCATTTTATCGGCATGTCGCTTAACTATTTCATAAATGTAATCGTAACCTGAAAGCTGTGCATTAGTAGGAGCAATTTGAATAAAATTGGGCAATCCGGAACGTTCTATTGCATTAAGAATGGAAATTGTTGTCTCCAGGTTCGTTGTATTAAATGCACCCGCAAGGACATGTTTTTCCTGAATACAATTGAGCAGGATCCTACCATTGACTAAAGGCATATTAACTCCAGATATTTATGTGAGCAGTGTAAGTAAATTATCGAACTATTGAGTTATCACAATTATTCACCAATAAGCGCCCCTTCTTGCCGCAGTTTAAATTGGTAAAATGACAGCCATTGCTGCTGATATATTTTCAACTTTGCAGAACGAACCGCGTCAGGAAAATATCGCTCAGCCACAGGAACAGTCGGGGGGACAACATTCGGACAGGCTATCAACAATGCTCCAAGGGAGACGGTTTCATCAAAAGCAATGGCCTCAATTGGACACTGGAGGATGTCAGCCTTCAACTGGAGCCAGTATGGGTTTTTCACCGCAGGGCCAATGACTTTTACTGTCCTGCCCGCCGGGATATTAAAGCACCCGTGACAGTGTGCAAACTCCATCGCCAGGCCAATAAAGACACTCTCAAGCAGAGACTCCGGAGGAAGTGAATCCGTCAGACCAAAAAGCAGGCCACGAGTGTGCCGATTTTTATTTGGCGAACCCGAGCCCCGCAAATGAGGAATAAATACCGGCACATGCTCGACAGACCAGGAAGGTTTGAGGTATTGCTCCATGGCTTTTTCCAGGCCTGCGCTTATTTCCTTATCAGTTAAACGAAAGGTTTTTTTCACCCATTCAAGCGCATAACCGCCGACAGGCAGAGAAGCGAAAAGCGTGAAAAATTCACCATCGGAGTAACAACCATTTGCCAGCTTATCCCTGCGAGCCTGCACATCAAGCGTTGGTTGTGTATTCAGCAGTAAAATACCCTCTGTCGTGCCGGTAGAATTCAGCACATCGCCCGGTTGCAGCTGTAATGCGCGGGCACCGACCATATGATCGTGCCCGGCCAGGGTAACTTTTACCTCATGAGAGAAGCCCAATTCCTCTCTAAGCGTTGCCGTCACCCATCCGGCCACTTCACCTGGCTTTATCAACGGAGCCAGTACACCGAACGGTATGCCGAGAATCCCGGCAGCATTACGAGACCAGGTACGGCGAGCAATGTCCAGACACAACGTTCTACTGGCCAGGGATATTTCCGTCTTTTTCGCACCTGTCATTCGCCACAACAACACTTCTGGTGCATGTAACCAGCAGATATCTTTTCTTTCATGCAAGGAGTAGTTATCAAGCAACCATCTCATTTTAAATGCTGAGTAATTACTGTGAGGTGGCAATCCCGTTATAGAATACAGTTCTTCAGCCTCTGCCTTGCTTAATGACGAGAGATAAGATTCACCACGTCGATCATACCAGGCCAGCATCGGGGTAAGAATGACGCCCTCCTTATCCACAAAGACACCAGACTCACCGAAACTCGCAATACTGATATTTTTTACCGGAAACGGTACTGAAGCCACCAGTTCAGCCATTACCAGTCGCAGTGCCTGCCACAGCGCTTCGATATCGAAATCTACCTCGCCTTTGTCCGACGATATTATTGGCGTCGGAAACTTGCGGACTTCCAGAACTGACACGTCATGACAGGAATAACAGCTGACTTTGCAGTTAGTTGTGCCAATGTCAATGACAAGCGCTGCGTGGTAATCAGGCATAGACCGTTCCTTTTGTCAGGCGAAAAACACCATAAATAATCAGCGCAAGCACAGGAATCAGCCCGATAGCAATAATATTTCCGTTGAATATTTCAAGCAGCCAGAAACGGAAGGGGTTACCGCCATCAAGGAAGCTTGATACCTGACCACTTGACCCCTCAGCCATTTTGAAATTGACATCCTTAGCCATACTGGTAATAAATGGCGCAATTTTGGTCGCAATCCACAAGTCGGCGACAATAACAGGAATTGCGGTTATCACAGCCCGGAAAATATTGCCACGACATGCCAGTACAATCATGGAAGCCATGACTGCCAGGTTCGCAAGGTCTCCGAGTGGCAGGACTTTATTGCCAGGAAGAAGGAATGCAATAAAGACAGAGATGGGTGTCAGAATCAGTGCTGTAGATATAATGGCTGGGTTACCTACTGCTACCGCGATATCCAGTCCGATAAAGAGATCATCACGGCCAGGATATTTGGCATTCAAATATTTCTTAATGGCTTCAGACAGAGGTAATAAACCTTCCATCAAAATTCGTACCATACGCGGAAGAATGAACATGACACCGCCAATGCTGATCCCCAGCAATAGGATATGTTTAAAGTTATACCCGGCAATGATGCCCAACAAGACCCCCAGAATAGTCCCCACCATCATAGGCTCGCCGAAGATTCCCATTTTTTTCTGAACGTTTTCCGGATCAATATGAATACGGTTAACGCCAGGGATTTTGTCGATAATTTTGTCGAACAGCAATCCAATCGGAAAGAAGACGACAGATGACAGGGTCGGAAGTGAAATACCTTCCAGACCGAAGTACTTTGCCACTAATGGCGCAGACCAGTCCGCCAGTTTGAGAACCACGATCGCGGCAATAGCGGCTGCGGACAGACCCAAAACAAAACTCCCTGTGCTGTAGTAAACCAGCGTTCCAGCCAGGGCAAAGTGCCAGTAGTTCCACATGTCGACATCAACAGTACGTGTCTTATTCAGGGCCAGCATGGCGACATTAATCAGCATCGTCAGCGGAATGACAAAGGGTGCGATTGGTGAGCCCCAGGTAATTGCGGCCAATGGTGGCCAGCCTAAATCGACAACAGGAAGGCTAATACCAGTTCGCTCAACCATTGCCTGTGCAGCCGGGCCTACGTTGCTGGTAAGTATGTCAAAGATGGCATAAATTCCGACAAACCCTATTCCGACAATTAACGATGAGCGAAGTGCTTTAGCGGGTTTTACTTTGAAGAACAATGCCAGGAAAAAAAGGACCAGCGGCAATAAAACCGTTGGGCCAAATCCCAGGACATATTGCACAACGGTATAGAGAGTATGTGCTATATCATTCATATCCGACCTCTTATTCAGATGTGACCAGACCTCGCGTTAGCGCCTGGGTAATTTATCTGTTTTTTATTTATGAAATCAGGCTTGGCCTTTAAGGATTGAAACTATTTTTTCAAGAACTTTATCTTCACCTACTCCGGTAATGATTGGCAGACCACTAACAACCGGAATATCCAGTTCATAAGGAACTTTCGTTGTTGATACAACCAAAGCTGCACCATCGGTATTGTTTGGCAATGAGGCTACATTAGTTTGTGAATAATTAACATCAAGTCCATTGTCTTTACAATATTCCATTACTTTTTCTGCCACAGCCGTGGAAGTAGCAACACCCGTTGCGCAAACAAATAGTATCATTTTACTCATACTTCACCTCTTTCAGATATGCGTGTGTAAATTGACTGATAAATTTCATCATCATTCATGACCAGTAACTGCTGCATAAAATCCTCATCCTGGATCACATCCATAATCCAACCCAGTACGTTGAGCTGCTTATTGCTTTCACCTAAAGCAAGCATAAACACCACCCTGACAGGTACGGGATCTGGTTCCCCGCCCATATCTTCGAAATTGACGGGTTCTGCCAGTATTCCAACGCTAATGGCGTTTTGGCGAACATACTTGTGATCGGTATGTGGAATAGCGACACCTACAGGCTCAACCGGTAGACCCGTTGGAAAATTCTGTTCTCGCGTAATGACGTGATCGGCAAAATCAGATACAACCATACCATCGTTAATTAACGGACTGGCAAGAGCCTTGATTATGTCATTCTGACTCACCTCTTTAGGGAGGTGGCGAACATAATGACGGCGAAAATGAATATCCTGCATAGATTCCTCTTTGCTAGTTAGGCATCCAGGCGCTGTAAAATAGTGCCAAGATAATATTTATTACCTTTTAACCAGACGTTACCAAAATCAATGGCCAATCCACTAGAGAAAAATACCAACTGTTCCAAATGCAAAACAGGTGCGTCTTCACCAATATCAAGATAATGGCCTCGCTCATTACCAATTAATTTGGCTGCGTAACGGCTTTCAGAAAAACTTATTTTCTTATCAGATAATCTTTCTATTGCTGAAAATAAATTCTCCCTGGTAAAATCTACATCAATAATACCGGGGCAGAGATCAATGTTGATACGATTTTCAATCAACATGACTTTTTCATCGCCAATACAACGAAGGCGTTTAAGAAATAAAACATCTTGTCCCGGTTTGATACTCAGTTTCTCTGCTACAAAGCGGTTAGCGGGCTCCAGTCGGGAGGTTATAACACTGGTTGTGAAGTTTATCTTCTGGCTGGCTAAGGCTTCAGCAAAGGAGAGCAAACCTTCACCCAGTGGGTAAGCAACATTTTCCTTCTTTACGAAAGTTCCTTTACCCTGCACTTGCACAAGAACACCTTCCCGGACAAGTTGGTCAACCGCTTTTTTAACGGTACCGCGACTCACCTCCAGCATATCCATGATTTGAAACTCTGAAGGTATCCGGTCATCCTCAACTAATTCTCCGCTATAAATACTTTCCCTTATCCACTCCACAACCTGTTGATACAGTGGGATGTGTGAACTTTTACTCAATGTTTTCATGGGGCGCGCCTAAACATTTAGAGTTGTCTATAGACAATCATGTACAACTTCGAGTTTATGATAAGAAATTTTGAGACAGGAGGTATGGCAAGGAGTCACAGTTTTAGTGTTCAAAACAAGATCACATTTCCGTGATATATGTCACGGAAATGATGAGCTATAAGTCTCTGACGTTTTGGCATCGTTAGCGGTTATTCGGTGCGTTACTTCTGTGGTTCACCCTTAGCAAATACGCTGGCGGCTACGCTTTATTTGGCTAACGATGAATCGCGTCTCCAGGCCGTTAATCGTGGCTCGCCGCCCTTGCCAGCCTCATTCATCTCGTCTTTTGTTAACGAGATAGTGAAGAGTATCAATGCAGCCAGTGGACACCCTCTTCCGGCTGAAAAAAGGCGTTATAGCGCAGTTGAAACGCGTTGATCTCCTGCATATCGGGTTCCATTTCGCGCAAAAAGCCCAGCGCCAGCCGTACCTGCGTATCGGTGATCGGCGCAGCTAAACGCGCTTTTTGCAGCAACCGATGCCACCGCTGCAAATTCTGATCGCCGCCATCGACAATCACCATTTGCCAGATCAGTAATACCTGAGCGGCATTTTGCAAATGCGATTCATCAGGGCGATGCAGATACTGTAAAAACTCACCGCCCGCCGTTTTACCCATCTGATCAATCATCGATTCTATCGGCACTACATCAATATTCAGACGTTCGCTCAGGCGGCGAATCGCCCGGCGGGTATCCGATGTCAGCACCCGAAAACCCACAATAAACACCACCACAAACGTGGCCAGAATCAACCAAATCATGCGCACATCCGTCACCAAACAGGATGCCCATCATAACGGTAAATTTATAACTGTCGACGTTCTGGCCTGTCAGGATGTGATTTATTAACGCCTGTCTTCATTTACGCCAGACGCCGGATGTCCTGTCTGACGAACGCAAGGCATAAAAAAGCCCGGCGTTAAGCCGGGCAAAACGTTACCAAATGCACACATTTAAGCGATATTGACTTGCTGAATTTTTTTCTCACGGCGGATTTTGCGCTCTTCCATCACGGCGACCATCGCCATCAGGCAGATACAGCCGATCGCGGCGGCGTCCAGCGCGGCGAAGGTGCCCGCCCAGCCGGTCAGACCAAAAACGGGGGTACCGTCGGCAATCATGCCCAGACCCAGCTTGGCAAAGCTATCGCCGATAAGATAAGCGAAGGTTCCCTTGATACCGTCCGCAGCGCCGATGGCTTTTTTCGGTACGAAACCGACTGCCGCCACGCCAATTAATAGCTGCGGCCCAAACACCAGGAAACCGAGCGCGAACAGCGAGGCCAGATAGACATACTGGTTGCTGGCGTGCTGGTAGACGCCGAGGGTGGCGATGATTAACGCCAGCGCCACACAGGCTACCAGCGCACGACGACCGTTCGCCAGGTCAGAGAGCCAGCCCCACAGCAACGTGCCGACCAGCGCGCCCACTTCGAACAGGGTAAAGCCCTGAATCGCCACCTCTTTAGAAAGTTTCAGTTCCTGGAAGGCGTAGACGGTTGACCACTGGTCGATACCAATACGCACCACATACAGGAAGATATTGGAGAAGCACAGCAGCCAGATCACTTTGTTTTTCAATACATATTCAACAAAGATCTGCCACTTGGTCATTTCGTTTTCTTCAGTCTCTTTATCCTCTTCGCTGATCTCTTCGCCGAACAGTTCTTCAGCTTTACCCAGACCGTAAGACTCCGGGGAGTCGCTGCCAAAACGCAGACCGATAAAGCCAACAATCAGCGCGATAATCGACGGGAAGATAAACATGCCGATGACGTGACCGTCGAACAGGTAGTTGGCGCCGAACAGCGCCACGCCTGCCGCGCCCGCGCCGCCGAGGTTGTGGGAGATATTCCAGAAGCCGAGAAAGGTGCCGCGTTTACGACGCGGAGTCCATTTGGTGATGGTCGAGTAGCTGCACGATCCGCCGGTACTCTGGAAGAAACCGCTCAGGGCATAGAAAGCGATCATCAGAAACAGACTGGTTGACCCCGCGCCCATACTGGCGCTGAAGCCGAGCATACAGATAGCGGAGAGGATCAACATAAACGGTAGAAACTGCTTGGTATTTTTACCGTCAGCGTAGTAGGAAACCAGCGTTTTCCCCACGCCGTAGGTGATCGAAAAGCCCAGGCCAATCATCCCCAGCTCGGTCATGCTCAACCCGTAGGTAGAGATCATGTCGTTCTGCGCGATGTTAAAGTTTTTGCGGATCAGGTACATGGTCAGGTAGCCGATAAAAACCACCAGATAGGACTGCATGAACGGCTTGAACCACATTTTACGCCGCACATCGAGCGGCAGATCCAGGGTCGGCTTGCGCACCTGGTTTAAGAAGGCCAGCATGGATTACTCCTGAGCTAATTTTTACACCTGCGAATGGCAGGCATTGTAAAAATCCACAGGAAAAGTGGCCTGCGACAGCGTCCAGGCAAAACCGGGAAAATTTCTTAGTTTTGCCCCATTCAGCGCAAAAAGGTGAGGTGCATCACGCTTCGCTGGTCTCGCGTGGGGCCTGGGCGTTCAGAAATGGCAGCAGCAATAGCGCGGAGATCCCCGCCGCGATGGCGATGACCGCAAAAAAACCGATCCAGTGCCAGATCTCCAGCACTTTCGCTAACGGCCAGCCGGAAAGCGACGCGCCGAGATAGGCGAACAGGCCGACAAAACCGGTGGCCGCGCCCGCCGCCTCTTTATGCGAGCACTCCGCCGCCGCCATGCCAATGAGCATCTGCGGGCCGAAAACAAAGAAACCGGTGGTGAAGAAACAGGCCGCCTGCATCACGTAACTGGCGAACGGCATCAGCCACAGCGAACCCACAGAGAGCAGAATCCCGGCGGCGAAGATTAAATTCATCGGTCCGCGGTTGCCGTTGAAGAGTTTGTCCGAGCCCCAGCCCGCCACCAGCGCGCCGATAAATCCCCCCAGCTCAAACATCGATACTGCCGTGTTGGCCGTGACCAAATCTACGCCCAGCGTCTCGGACATATACAGGTTGCCCCAGTCATTGATCGCCGCGCGCACCACGTACACTAAGACGTAACACAGCGAAAGCAGCCAGATATAGGGATTCAACAGCACATATTTAGCGAGGATTTCTTTGCGGCTTAGCCCCGCGCCCTCTTGCTGTTGGGCTACCTCCAGCGCATCGTGCCGCCAGTCGCCTACCGGCGGTAAACCAATCGCCTGCGGACGGTCGCGCAGCCGCCAGCAGAGGACCATGCCCACCCCGATGGCAAGCAATCCGGCCACCATCATTCCGACGCGCCAGCCATAATGCAGGGCAACAGCGGCCATGACGAGAGGGATCAGCGCCCCGCCGACATTATGCGCGGTGTTCCATAACGCCCACCAGCCGCCGCGTTCGGTACGCGAGTACCAGGCGGTCAGCAAACGGGCGCAAACCGGCGATCCAAACCCCTGGAAAAAGGCATTCAACGCCCATAGCAGAGCAAAGGCCCACAGCGAGGTCGAGAAGCCGAACAGAATATTCACTACGCCGGTCGCAATCAGCCCGATGCCCATAAAATAGCGAGCGTTGGAGCGATCGCTAACGATGCCGGAAACAAATTTCGACACCCCGTAGGTGATGTAAAACAGCGTCGCCAGCAGGCCGATATCGCTGCGGGTCAGAATGCCGCTGGCAAGGATTTCCGGCGCGGCGGCGTTAAAGCTTTTACGGGTGAAATAGAACAGCGCATAACCCAACCAAATGGTGATCAGGATGTGCCGCCGCCAGTAGCGATAGCGGGCGTCAACCTCGTGCTTATCGGTGATGAGCGGCGCGTTGGCCGGGGCTTTTAAAAACGAAAGCATTATCCTTCCTTAAACGTAACGCTGGGGCAACGAGACGCTCACCCGCGTACCGTGGGTACAAGAGATGGTTAGCGTCCCGCCGAGCGCCGACACGCGTTCGCGCATTCCGGTCAGGCCGAAGCCCTGCTGCTGAGAGCCCGGCGGCAGGCCGCTGCCGTCATCCTCAATCACCAACATCAGCCGCTCATCCTGCTGCCAGCCCTGGAGCGTCACCGCGCTGGCATTGGCATGTTTTACGATGTTATTCAGCCCTTCCTGACAGACGCGAAACAGCGTCACGCGCTGACTTTCACTCAGCGCCGTTTCGTCAATTCGCCAGTCGAGGTGACTGACAATACCGCGGCTTTCCAGCTCCATTTCGCGCAGCAGCGAACGGATGGCCTGCGCCAGCGTTAAGTCGTCTAGCTGGCGCGGGCGCAAGCGCCCCAGCAGGCGACGCACGGCGTCATACACGCCCAGCGAAAGCTGCTCGATAAGTTGCCCGCTCTGCTTCACGCCGCCGTTATCCGCCGCCAGTCGTTGCACAATGCCCGCCTGGGTTCGAATCGCGGTGATGGTCTGCCCGATGTCATCGTGCAGCTCACGCGCAACATCGCGCCGCACGCTCTCTTCGGTCTCCAGAAGACGCTCCGCCAGCCGATGGTTGCGCGCCAGCTCCTTTTGCAACGACTGGTTCAGCTCGCGCAGACGCTGAATGCCCGCGCCAAGCAGTAACCCGGTCAGGCTTTGCGCCAACAGCGAAAGTAATAAATCGACGGGATGATCGTGCCAGGTCTGGCTGGCGATCAGCGCGATAGCGTTCATCAGTGTGGCAATGAGCGCGCCCTGCCAGCCATAATGCCAGGCGAGCGCGATAATCGGCAACGCCAGGCAGAACGGCGTAAAGCGCGAAAGTTCAGCAGGTAACCCCAGTTGCAGCCACAGACTGACGATAAACAGTAGCAGATACCAGATCAGATGCCGCCCACGCCAGTTTACCGGCTGCGATACCAGCGATGGTCCCAGCGGCAGCCAGGTAGTGCTGGTGAGATAGTGCCAGAAAACCAGGCAGATGGGGGCCAGCGTCAGCCCCCCCGTGAGGGTCAGCAGTAGCGCGTTCCATGCCGCTTCCCCCTGCCCCAGCCAGGGCAGGGATTGCAGTAGCGCCGCGGCGGTGAGGGCCGCGCCCTGAAGCAATAACGTGCGCCAGTCGCGCTGATGGCGGTAACGCGAAGTCAGCGCCACGGGCAGTAGCGTCAACACACCACCGATCATCAAAAGCGGCAGATGGGCCAGCGCAACTTCCTGCGCTAACCAGTACACCAGTAGCCACTCCGCGCCCAGCAATACTGGCCAGTATCCACGCGGGCATTGCAGCATAAGTCCCAGGCGCAGGCCGAAGGGAAAGAGCAGCGCCGCCAGCTCCGGGCGCTCTACCAGATGCAGGCTGATGCTCCACAGGCAGAACCACGCGGCGGAGAAAATAAAAAAGCAGGCAGCAACGGTGATTAAACGGGAAAAAAAGGTGTTCATTACCAACCGTCAAACATGCGATGCGCCAGTTCAACGTCATTGCTGACGCCTAATTTTTCCAGCAGATTCGCGCGATGGACATGCACCGTTTTTGGCGACAGCCCCAGCTCGGCGGCAATCTCTTTTACCGCCATACCCTGGGCGAGTTTTTCCGCCACCTGACGCTCGCGTTTGGTCAGCGGATCTTGCCGACCCGCCGCCAGTTTCACGGCAATATCGGGGGTCAAATAGCAGCCGCCCGTCGCCACCGTATGCACCGCGGCGATCAGCTCATCCGGACTACAGCGTTTAGAGAGAAAACCGCGCGCGCCGGCGTTCAACGCCTGTTCCACCAGCGCCGGGCTATCGTGAACCGAGAGCATGATCGTCGCCATCCCTTTTGGCAGTTGGCTTAGCAGCTCCAGTCCGGAAATATCCGGCATCGAGATATCGCAGATACACACCTGTACGCCGCGCCCCGGTAAGCCTGCCAACGCTTCGCGCCCGGAACCAAACTCAGCGACCACCTGCAAATCGGGTTCCAGCCCCAGTAGCTGTGCAAAGCCGGAGCGGACGATAAGGTGGTCGTCGATAAGGGCAACGGTAATCATGGGTTCATCCTGGCGCTAAGGCATGCCTGATGGCGCTGCGCTTATCAGGCCTACGGGCAGGTGCCGTTGTAGGCCGGATAAGGCATTAATGCCGCCATCCGGCAAAAGCACTTACCTTAACGATAAGCGCGCGGCTGTTCAAGCCTTGAGCGGTCAGACAATGCCTGTCGTGACGGTGAACGTCCGGGTTTGCTGCGGTTCCAGTTGAAGCAAGGTTCCATTTCGCTGCGCCGCGAGAAAACCTTCAGGCCGACAGGTCGCGGGCAGGGCAAAGGCGGCTACCTGCTGATCGCCGTTATAAAGAATCCAGCGGGTCACGTAATTTAGCTCCGCGCTGGCGAAACGTGTCACGAACGTGGTGCCATCCGGGGCGATCATACTGAATTCCGGGGTATCCGTGTACCTGTCCAGTTCATCGGCGAAGAACACGATTTCCGGGTCGTAAAAGCCAGGCTCGTTGAGCGTTGCCAGCGAGGCTTCACCCTGCAAAAGTCGTTGATTAAACGCCAGCCACTGCGCCGTGGGTTTGACATGCGCCGGCACCGACTCGCGTAGCGTCAGCGCGGTATCCGGGATATTCTGGCGGAACGTGGCGTTCGGCACATAGGCATAGTTCATGTGGCACATGTACTGTAGCGGCATGGCGACTGAAGCCAGGTTAGTCACGGTCATCAGAATATCAAACAGCGCGCTTGATTTACGCATCACCACCGCAGGTTGCGCCTGATAATGATGACCGAACCCCATCACATACTCGTAGCGCCCGGTCACGCGCAGACTGTCGCCCTCTAACTCCAGCCAGGCGTCGTCCATAGCAGCGCAGGGCATCTCGCCGTGCAGCGGATGTGTATCTTCCGGCGACGGGCAGCCATTCGCCAATAGTCCGGAATGGAAAGCAAAGCAACCATACGTTGCCACCACTTCCGCAGCCGGCTTCGGCTGGCGGAACATGTTGCGCATAGTCAGATCATGACCGTCAAACTGCGCGTCCCAAATCATCTGCCCCATCCAGGGCAGAATCACCAGATGACCGCGGCTGTTTTGTATTTTCAATCCTTCCACGCCGCTGGCGTAACGAAACGCCGTAACCGTAAAATCGTCATTTTCCAGCAAGATACGCGGCTGCTCGTTAAAAAGCTCCCGCCATAATGTAATACGTGTTGTCATGGTTGATCTCCTCAGGACGCGGCGACTTCAGCCAGGTTGCCGCGCACTTTGCTTTCGCGCCAGAAGTAAACGCCAACGTAAACAAAGCACAGCATGGAAACCAGGAATGAGAGCTGTAGCGAGTGGAACATGTCCGCCACGTAGCCCTGAATCGCAGGAACCACCGCCGCGCCGACAATCGCCATCACGATCACCGCCCCCGCCATTTCGGTATGCTCGTTATCGACGGTATCGAGCGTTCCGGCATAAATGGTCGCCCAGCAGGGGCCAAACAGAACACTGACCAGCACCGCCACGTATACCGCGCTAAAGCTGGGCGCCAGCGCCACGTAGGCCAGGAACAGCGCGCCGATCACAGAGTAAAGGATCAGGACTTTTTCCGGGTTAAAGCGTGTCATCAGAATGTTGGCGATAAACTTGCCGATAAAAAAGCAGGCGAAGCTGTAGACCATAAAGGTTGAGGCATCGCGCTCATTGATATCGCCTAATTCCAGCGCCAGACGGATAGTGAACGACCAGACCGCCACCTGCATTCCCACATACAGGAACTGCGCCACAATACCGCGACGGAAACGGGCATTGCTGGCGAGATAGCGTAACGTATCCAGCGCCGAGGGGCGTTTATGACTCGCGGTTTGCGCGACTTTACAGGTCGGGAAACGCGTCAGCAGGAACAGTACCATCACCACTACCAGAACCATAATCATGTACTTATAGGGTTCCAGAGTGTTTTCCAGCATCAGCACCTTGAAGTTGTGGACTTGCTCGGCATTCATGCCCGCCATCTGTTTTTCCAGGCTTTCCCCTTCGGAAAAGACCAGATATTTACCCAATAAAATGCCTGCCGCCGCGCCGATCGGATAAAAGGTCTGGCTGATATTCAGCCGCAGCGTGGCGTAGGCTTTCGGCCCGATCATCGAACTGTAGGTATTCGCCGCCGTTTCCAGGAAACTCAGGCCAATCGCAATGGCGAAAATCGCCGCGAGGAACATGGTGTAGGTCGCCATGTGCGACGCCGGGAAAAAGAGCGTACAGCCGACAATGTATAGCGTCAGGCCGATAAGTATTGCCACTTTATAACTGGTTTTTTTAATGACCAGCGAGGCCGGAATAGCAATTAAAAAATAACCGCCATAAAAGGCGCTTTGTACTAATGCCGAAGCAAAGTTGCTCAGCGAAAATACACTTTTAAATTGCGTAATCAGAATATCATTTAACGCGGCTGCGCATCCCCATAATGGGAATAAACAGGATAACAAAATAAACTGGAACAGAGGTGTCTTATTCAGATACCCGTCGGGCATCTGAACGATGTTTTTATCGTTCATAGTGCTACCTTTAACAGTGCAGGGTGATTGTTATTCGTTCAACGAAAGATACTCATTAAATTGCTCAATGCTTGGATAAGAGGATTGGGTGCCTTTCCCGGTGACGCTGAAAGCGGCAAAGAGGACGGCTTTTTTCATGGCGGCTTCCACATCCCCGCTCTGGACGTAGTAATGCGCGAAACAGCCGATAAAGGCATCGCCCGCGCCGCTGGTATCGACAGCGTTCACTCTAAACGCCGGGACATGGACTTCCTGGTCACGCGTCATCCACAGCGCGCCTTTCTCACCCATGGTGACGATAATATTGTTCAGCCCTTTATCCACCAGCGAACGTGCCGCTGCGCGAATATGGTCATAGGTATCCACTGGCATACCGGTTAATATTTCCAGCTCGGTTTCATTGGGTACAAAGAAATCGCATTTACAGGCATAAGACATATCTAATTCCCGTAATGCTGGCGCAGGGTTTAATAACACTTCAATCCCGTGTTTCTTGCCAAATTCTATTGCGTGATAAACCGTTTCAAGCTGAACTTCCAGTTGCAGAACAATAAGCTGGCATTTTTTTAAATCTTCCGCCGCGCGATCGATATCTTCCGGCGAGAGAAACTTGTTGGCGCCTTTGATGATCAGAATGCTGTTGCTGGAGTTGGCGTTGACGAAAATCGGCGCTACGCCGCTGCTGGTACACGGTACTTTTTCTACATACGTCGTATTGATCCCCCAGGATTCGAGATTACGAATGGTGTTGTCGGCAAAAATATCGTCGCCCACTTTGGTCAACATCAATACTTTTGAATTGAGCTTAGCGGCCGCCACGGCCTGGTTCGCCCCTTTTCCGCCGCAGCCGATTTTAAACGCCGGCGCTTCCAGAGTTTCCCCTTCTTTAGGCATCTGGTTGGTGTAGGTGATAAGGTCCACCATGTTAGAGCCAATAACCGCGATATCCATTTTACTCCCTCTCAGAAATCGTCACACGACAATGATATTAAAATAACATTATCATGTTACTTTCGTATCATTTGTGACTATGATCGCGATTAGAGGATCATTTTGCCATTTACTGCGTGAACAATCCCTGGCGGAACATACGCGCATCAAATCATTTTTAGGGTTACAATTTACTGAAAATTAACTATTTATTGTTATAAAACGCGAATAAACCCACTTTTATTTCCTGACGGCCAGACGTATAGTAGTGCCACACTGTAATGTTCTCAGAAACACATAAATGTTACTGATGGAACATAACAACATGATTTGCGGAGAGGGTGAATGGAGACCAAGCAAAAAGAACGTATCCGACGCTTGATGGAGTTACTGAAAAAGACCGATCGAATCCATCTGAAAGACGCCGCGCGGATGCTGGAAGTTTCGGTGATGACCATTCGCCGCGATCTCAGCCAGGATGATGACCCTTTACCGCTGACGCTGCTCGGCGGCTATATCGTCATGGTAAATAAGCCTACGTCTTCAACCAATATGCCGCTGCCGGCGAAAAAGACGCATCATCGGGACGACCTTCCCGTTGCGATCCTGGCCGCCGGCCTGGTGCGTGAAAACGATCTGGTTTTTTTTGATAACGGTCCGGAAATGCCATTAGTTATCAGCATGATACCGGATGATATTACCTTTACCGGGATTTGCTACTCGCATCGGGTATTTATCGCGCTGAATGAAAAGCCTAATGCCACGGCGATTCTGTGCGGCGGCACCTATCGGGCCAAGAGCGATGCCTTTTATGATGCCAATAATCCTTCGGCGCTGGATTCGCTCAATCCGCGCAAAGTGTTTATTTCCGCCAGCGGCGTACATGAACATTTTGGCGTGAGCTGGTTTAACCCGGATGATCTTGCCACCAAACGTAAAGCGATGGAGCGCGGTCTGCGCAAAATTTTGCTGGCGCGTCACGCCCTGTTTGATGAGGTCGCGCCTGCCAGCATTGGTCCGCTTTCTGCCTTTGATGTCCTGATTAGCGATCGCCCATTACCGACAGATTATGCCGTTCACTGTCGGAATGGTTCCGTCAAAGTCATCACGCCTGATTCGGAAAGTGAATAACTTACTCAAAAAAGACGGCAATTTTATTGAACATGGTGGGATCGGACTGGTTTCGTACCACCTTCGCCACGTCTTCCAGTTTATCGATCTGACTGATCATCTGTTCAAGCCGCTGATCGTCATTGACCAGAAGCCAGATGCGGCTCTGATCGCTACCCTGAATCGGTAAACAGAGAATACCCTCAACGTTGAAAGCGCGTCGGGCGAACAGCCCGCAGACGTGGGTCATCACGCCAGGGTGGTTGCGAACGGTCAGCTCCAGAATAACGTTATCATGTGATTGTTTCTGCATGGCTTATTCCCCCACCATCTCTGTATTTGCCGCGCCCGGCGGCACCATCGGATACACTTTTTCTTCTGCATCAATGCGCACATGGATCAACGCCGGTCCAGGACGACGAATGATAGCCTGCAACGCCGCCTGCGGATCGGCTTCGTTATTCAAATCACAGGTGTCCAGACCAAACCCGGCGGCAATCTGCATAAAATTGATGCTTCCCGGATAGGTTGCCGCAAAAACGCCCTGTTTATAGAACAGACTCTGTTGCTGATGTACCAGTCCCAGCGCGTCGTTATTCATCAGGATGATTTTCACATCCAACTGGTTTTCGCTGGCGGTAGCCATCTCCTGAATATTCATCATCAAACTACCGTCACCGGAAAAACACAGCACCTTGTTGCCCGGATTCGCCAGCGCCGCGCCAATCGCCGCGGGCAGACCAAACCCCATGGTGCCCAGCCCGCCGGAAGTCAGCCACTGACGCGGACGGTTGAGCGGATAAGCCTGCGCGGTCCACATCTGATGCTGACCTACGTCAGTGGTAATAATCGCGTTGTCGTCCACACAGGCGGCGACTGCGTTAATCAGCCCATAGTGACTAAGCGGGTTATTTTCCTGGGGAATACTGCAAGGGAATTCTTGCTGCAAGTCCGCCACCAACTGATGCCATGCTTCCCGCGGCTGTGCCTTGATATGGGGAATTAACTGTGCCAGTACATCATCGACATCCGCCTGAATAGCCACATGCGGCTGCTTAATTTTGCCTAACTCGGCGCGATCGATATCCACATGGATGATTTTGGCATTCGGACAAAACTGCTCCGTTTTGCCAATCGCCCGGTCATCAAAACGCGCGCCCAGGACAATCAGTAAATCGGCCTCTTGCAGAATAAAATTGGTACTGCGCGCGCCGTGCATCCCCAGCATTCCTAACGACAGCGGATGCGCCTTAGGCAGCATTCCCAGCGCCATTAAGGTCATTGTCGTCGGCAGTTGCGCTTTTTCCGCCAGTTCGCGCACGCGTGTCGGCGCATTGATCACGCCGCCGCCCAGATACAGCACCGGACGCTTCGCCGCGTTAATCATTGCGGCGGCCTCGCGGATACTCTCCGCGCTAAACTCCGGCGGGGGTGATTTTTCCGCCGGCGACGGCAACGCATCCAGCTCAATTGTCGCCGTCTGCACATCTTTAGGAACGTCTATCCACACCGGGCCGGGACGCCCCGACTGCGCCAGACGAAAAGCATCGCTCATCACCTGAGGCAGCTCATTGATATTTCTGACCAGATAGTTGTGCTTGGTGATGGGGATAGAGATACCGTAGGTATCCACTTCCTGAAACGCGTCAGTACCGATCATGGACGCCGGAACCTGCCCGGTAATGCAGATTAACGGAATGGAATCCAGGCGCGCATCGGCAATGGCCGTGACCAGATTGGTCGCGCCCGGCCCGCTACAGGCCATACAAACAGCAGGTTTACCCTCCGTCCGCGCCATCCCCTGCGCAATAAACCCCGCGCCTTGTTCGTGGCGCGCCAGAATATGACGGATTTGCGTGCTTTGGCTTAACGCGTCGTAAACGGGGAGGATCGAACCGCCGGGAATGCCGGTGACGATACGAATCCCCTGGCGCTCCAGAAAATGAACAATAAATTCCGCGCCCGTAAAGCGCTGAGGTGTAGATGTTGTGCCCGAACTTGCCATGCTCCATTCCTTTTATTCTGAGCCGACGTTCCGGGAAGGTGTCTTAAACAAAAAACCCCGCCCGGTTTGCGCCGGCGGGGTTTTGGAATCGTGTGTGTTCCGGACCCTACGGCGCATTGCCGACGACCACCACCACACGCACGACGACCACTGCGCGAGATGGCGCAGTTGTTAGTAGGGTCGCGTTCAGCATGGAAGGGTTCATTAGGGGCCTTGTCTGTTTGTTATTAACACGTTTTATACAAGCACAGCGCTTTCAGCATGACAACGGAAAAATTTTCATCTGCACAAAAATGCTTCAGCGATCACATTTTTCTACGAATTTACACGCTTTGAGTATAGGCGTGATAAGCGTAGCGCCTTCCGGTAATCGCCGGGATTGATGATCACGCGTTTCACAATGCCGGAAAACAAAAAACCTCGCCGAAGCGAGGTTCTTACAGCGTAATGCGGGTGGTAGCCGCGAAGCACACTGTGTTATGTCAACAGCAGAAGTATACGCGTTCTGTGCAGAACGCGCAATTTCGGCGCGAATTTTGATGAATTTGAGTATGGATCAGAAGCTCCGTTCTGTCTATAAATTACTGTTAATTTATACAGTACTTAACTATAATGTCTTTGACACAATGTGTTATGCGGGGGCCGCATCGTAAACCGGCGCAACGAAGTCCTGGCTGAAACGGGTGGTGCCGTCAGCGCCTTAACCCCCTCGTGAGCACACTGTGTTATGTCAACACGCACACTATTCCTCGCAAAAGGGATCGCGTGCGCAACAGCTGGCAACAGGCAGCGGAAAGGTACGTCGGCTGGCAGTGCTCCTTAACCACAGGAGACGCGTATGAGCGTAGTGGATATCACCATTCTTATCCTGAAACTCATTGTTGCAGCACTGCAACTGCTTGATGCTGTTCTGAAATACCTTAAGTAATTCAGATTCAAGCCGCACCGAAGGGGAGCGGGCAACCGCTCCCCTTTCACCTTATCCGCTGGTCTTTCGCTTCCCGGGTATGTTACGTTTTTATGACATCCTCAACGACGCCTGACGCTATGACCCTTTCCGTTTTCTGCATTTTGCTGTTCGCCGCGCTGCTACATGCCAGCTGGAACGCCATTGTCAAAGCGGGAAACGATAAGCTCTACGCCGCGATCGGCGTCAGCGGTTCCGCGGCGGTCATGGCATTGATCCTTTTGCCCTTCTCGCCGCAGCCAGCTCACGCCAGTATCCCTTTTTTAGCGGCCTCTACCGCGCTCCAGGTGGTGTATACCGTCCTGGTGGCGAAAACCTATCAGGTCTCGGACATGAGCCAGACCTATCCTCTTATGCGCGGCACCGCGCCGCTGCTGGTGGCGCTCATTAGCGTTCTGTTTCTTGGCGACAGCCTGTCGTCGCTAGCCTGGGTCGGCATCGCAGTGATCTGTATGGCGATACTTGGGATGGCCTGTAATGGCCGCGCCAGTTCTCAACGTGGTGTCGTGCTGGCATTAACTAACGCCTGTTTTATTGCCGGATATACGCTGGTGGACGGGACCGGCGTAAGACTCTCCGAAACGGCGCTGGGCTATACGCTATGGTCATTTTTTCTCAACGGCGCCTGCCTGTTAACCTGGGCGATGATTGCGCGGCGGCGGGAAGCGTCGCGTTATCTGGCGCAACAGTGGAAAAAAGGCATTTTTGGCGGGATTGGCACTATGGGATCTTATGGGCTGGCGCTATGGGCCATGACCCAGGCGCCGCTGGCGGTGGTCGCCGCGCTGCGTGAGACGTCGATTTTATTCGGCGCGCTGATAGCCTGGCTGCTGCTTAAAGAGAAAGTGGCCGGGCTACGTCTGGTGGCGGCAGGCGGGATTGCCCTCGGGGCGATTTTACTCCGTCTGTCATGATCGCCCAATAACAGCCGCAGACGTAACACATTCTCGGCAACATTTGTTGCCGCTTTTGTTTACATATCCTGCCGTTCCTTCGTCTGCCATTGCTGGTCGCTGTCTGGCCTTCTTTTTCTGGTGTGATAGATTCCTCTCGCATTTATGGGAATGCGCAGCAAGTTATTCTTATTTTTTCTTTTTTTGAAAAGTAATCAGCGAAATGAAAAGGCAGAGAAACGTCAATTTGTTGTTGATGTTGGTGTTACTGGTGGCCGTAGGGCAGATGGCGCAAACCATTTATATTCCCGCCATCGCCGATATGGCACAAGCGCTAAACGTCCGGGAAGGCGCCGTCCAGAGCGTAATGGCTGCTTACCTCCTGACCTACGGCGTCTCGCAACTGTTTTACGGCCCGCTTTCCGACCGGGTTGGGCGCCGCCCGGTAATCCTCGTCGGCATGTCTATTTTTATGGTAGCGACTCTGTTCGCCATGACCACGCATAGTTTGACGGTGTTGATTGCCGCCAGCGCCATGCAAGGGATGGGAACCGGCGTTGGCGGAGTAATGGCGAGAACGCTCCCGCGCGATCTGTATGAAGGAACGCAACTTCGTCACGCCAATAGCCTGTTAAATATGGGGATTCTGGTCAGCCCGCTGTTAGCGCCGCTGATTGGCGGTCTGCTGGACACCCTGTGGAACTGGCGCGCGTGTTACGCTTTCCTGCTGGTGCTTTGCGCTGGCGTCACCTTCAGCATGGCGCGCTGGATGCCGGAAACCCGCCCCGCCGGCGCGCCGCGCACACGGCTGATCGCCAGCTATAAAACGCTGTTTGGCAACGGCGCATTTAACTGTTATCTGCTGATGCTAATCGGCGGGCTGGCTGGCATTGCGGTCTTTGAAGCCTGTTCCGGCGTGCTGATGGGGGCAGTATTAGGTCTCAGCAGTATGGTGGTAAGCATTCTGTTTATTCTGCCGATTCCGGCGGCGTTCTTCGGCGCCTGGTTTGCCGGACGCCCGAATAAACGCTTCTCAACCCTGATGTGGCAGTCAGTTATTTGCTGTCTGCTGGCAGGCCTTATGATGTGGATTCCCGGCTGGTTTGGCGTGATGAACGTCTGGACGCTACTCATCCCCGCTGCACTGTTTTTCTTCGGTGCCGGGATGTTATTTCCACTGGCCACCAGCGGCGCGATGGAGCCGTTTCCGTTCCTCGCAGGCACCGCTGGCGCGCTGGTCGGCGGGCTGCAAAATATTGGTTCCGGCGTACTGGCGTGGCTTTCGGCAATGTTGCCGCAAACCGGTCAGGGCAGTCTGGGATTGCTGATGACCCTTATGGGATTACTGATCCTGGCGTGCTGGCTGCCGCTGGCGTCACGGATATCGCATCAGGGACAGACGGTTTAACGTTCCCCTCGCCCGGCTTTTTGCCGGGCGTTTCACATTCCGGCGCGATCATCGCATTGAGCAGGGGCTCCTGCGCCGGGCGCCACGCTCCTTCTTCGCCGTCATAAAACTGAGTGTCTGCGTTTATCGCATACGGAATATGCGCTTTTTTCAGCTCGCAGGCCATAAAACGGGCAAACGCGAACTGTGAAGCGACCGGCGTCATTTTTATCGACTCTCCCGGCGCCCATCCGCCCACCCAGCTTGCATGGCCGGTCTTATGCTGCCAGCGAACCGCAGCGTTGATCCGTGCCCGAATCGCCGCTTTTTCCGCCGCCGTGCCTGATGTCCACGGATATTTACCGCCGCTTTTCAGGGGGCCCCACGGGAAGATGTGCCACTCCGCCAGTACATAGTTCTGGCTTTGCGCCGGCAGTTTAAGCGCCGACAAATCCTCCGGCGCGGCGCGCATGCGGGGGGCAACGAAAATCATCCGCTGTGGGTCAATGGCGTGAATCAGGCGGATGGTTTTGTCATATACGCGATTCAGCGACGCCATATTATGATTAAGTTTGTCGGCAGGCTCATAAATGAGATCGAACCCCAAAAGCGGGGATGTCTGACCAAAATAGCGCGCGACCACGCTCCACCAGTTGATCAGCTCCTTTTCATGGCTGGCGCTGGGATCGGTTTTATACGCATCCGCCTGATAGGCAATAATGGGTATGACGCCATAGTATTCGCAGGCCTCTACCAGCTTACGCAAATGGATGAGGCGCGCTTCCGTCGGCGCGCCTGCCACACGAATACGGACATGCGTTAACCCTTTTGCCTTAAAATCCCGCACGACCAGCGGATCAAACTCGCGGATACCCCGTTCCGTTCGCGCCCAGTCAACATCCATCCCAACGCCAAGCTGCTGCGCATAGCGCGCCGCCGTCAAAGGCATCGGTTTCGCATAGACGACCGCGCTGGTCAGCATGAGAGAGGCAATAAGCGGTTTAAACACGACGCCCCCTAAAATTTTTACCACGGTGATAGCACGTATTTAGCATATTCACTCCCGGCAGGTGTAGCGACAAAGCGTAATAAATCTTCACACCTGTTCCTGCAACCAGCGAATAAATGCCTCGATTTTCGGCCACTGCCTGCCAGGCAGAGTGGTGACATAATAATGCTGATGACATTTCAGCCTCATGTCACCAAAAGGCGCAATCAGTTCGCCGCTGTCGAGACGCTTTTGCACCAGCCGTTTACGCCCCATCGCCACGCCAATGTGGTTCATCGCAGCAATCACCGCTAAATCAGAACGATCGAAGCCAATGCCGGATGAATCCGGCAAATTTACCGCAAAATGCTGCGCCCAACTGTGCCACTCATCGGTGCCCGAATCGTTACTCCACGCCTGTCTGTCGTGCAAGAGCGTACAGTGCCGCAAGTTATTCAGGTTGTCCTGCAAGGCGAAACGATGGGCGTAATCCGGGCTGCAAACGGGCAAAATCGCCTCATCCATTAAAAAATGGTGCGTGAGCTGCGCCGACGGCGCATCGTCAAAATAGATAGCCAGGTCAATGCCGGCACGCTGTAGGTTAACGTTATCGTTGCCGGTCAGCATAGTGAGAGAAATTGACGGATAGCGACGGGTAAAGTCCCCCAACGCGGGCACCAGCCAGCACTGGGCGATAGAGGGGCGTGAATACACGGTCAACGTGCCGGACAGTTCCTGATTTTTGATATCGAGGATTTCCTGATTCAACGTATCCAGCGACGATTTCAGCGCCCAGAATACCCGTTTGCCTTCATGGGTAAGCTCCACTTTACGGTGAGAGCGGACAAATAGCTGGATTCCCAACTCGGCTTCCAGTTGATTGATACGATGGCTTACCGCACTTGGGCTTAACGACAGCTCATCTGCCGCCAGAGCAAAGGACTGGTGTCTGGCCGCGACTTCAAAAGTATAGAGTTTGGATAACTGCCAGCCGTTGAGTAAGCGGTTTCGGGTATCGCGAAGGGGTTCCATGGCAACCTCAGTCATCTTTTAATTTCCCGAAGTGTAAAAAAACACGCTGAAAAAATCCGCACATAGATGAAGCAAAATGAACCATATCGCAAAATAAAGGCAATATTAGATGGAAATCACATAGTTGATTCAATTTACATCATGTGAATGGCAAATTATATCGTTTGTCAGGAGGTGCTGTTTTTCTGTCCAATAAGAACAGATTAATCACAGGGTAGGTGAGATATGCACGCTCAAATCTGGGTAGTGAGCACGCTGCTGATCAGCATCGTGTTAATCGTATTGACCATCGTGAAGTTTAAATTCCACCCCTTCCTGGCGTTACTGCTCGCCAGTTTCTTTGTCGGCGCGATGATGGGCATGGGGCCGCTGGAGATGGTCACGGCGATAGAAAACGGAATAGGCGGTACGCTCGGTTTTCTGGCCGCCGTTATCGGTCTTGGCACCATCCTCGGCAAAATGATGGAGGTTTCCGGCGCGGCGGAACGCATCGGGCTTACTCTCCAGCGCTGCCGCTGGCTCTCAGCTGACGTGATCATGGTACTGGTGGGGCTGATTTGCGGAATCACGTTGTTCGTGGAAGTGGGCGTCGTGTTGCTCATCCCACTGGCGTTTTCTATCGCTAAAAAAACCCATACCTCGCTGCTGAAGCTGGCCATTCCGCTGTGTACCGCGCTGATGGCCGTCCATTGCGTGGTACCGCCGCATCCGGCTGCGCTGTTTGTCGCAAATAAACTGGGGGCGGATATCGGCTCGGTGATTGTCTACGGTCTACTGGTCGGGCTGATGGCCTCATTGGTCGGCGGCCCGCTGTTCTTAAAGTTTCTGGGTAATCGTCTGCCGTTCAAGCCCGTACCGACAGAGTTTGCGGATCTTGAAGTGCGCGCCGAAAACACCCTGCCGTCGCTGGGCGCAACGCTGTTTACCGTTCTGCTGCCGATTGGCCTGATGCTGGTGAAAACCGTCGCTGAACTGAATATGGCGAAAGACGGCACGTTGTATACGCTGCTGGAGTTTATCGGTAATCCGATCACCGCGATGTTTATCGCTGTCTTTGTGGCGTATTACATACTCGGTCTGCGCCAGCATATGGGGATGAGCGCGCTACTTACCCACACCGAAAACGGCTTTGGCGCCATTGCGAACATCCTGCTGATTATCGGCGCGGGCGGCGCGTTCAACGCCATTCTCAAAAGTAGCGGGCTGGCGGACACGCTGGCGGTGATCCTCTCAAATATGCATATGCACCCGATTCTGCTGGCATGGCTGGTAGCGCTGATTCTGCACGCGGCGGTCGGCTCTGCGACGGTGGCGATGATGGGCGCCACCGCGATTGTTGCGCCCATGCTGCCGCTCTATCCTGACGTCAGCCCGGAGATCATTGCGATTGCCATTGGTTCCGGCGCCATTGGCTGCACGATCGTGACCGATTCCCTGTTCTGGCTGGTCAAGCAGTATTGCGGCGCTACGCTGAATGAAACGTTTAAATACTATACGACGGCCACGTTTATCGCATCTGTCGTTGCACTGGCTGGCACATTCCTGCTTTCCTTTATCATCTGATCGTAAAGAGACGTACTATGGAAAACATACAAAAGCTCATCGCCCGGTATCCTTTGGTCCAGGATCTAGTCGCCCTCAAAGAAACCACCTGGTTTAACCCGGGCGCCACCTCTCTTGCACAAGGTCTACCGTATGTCGGCCTGACGGAGCAGGACGTAAACGCCGCCCATGACCGTCTGGCGCGCTTTGCGCCGTATCTGGCGAAAGCGTTTCCGCAAACCGCTGCCGCTGGCGGCATGATCGAATCTGACGTGGTCGCTATTCCGGCCATGCAAAAGCGGCTGGAAAAAGAGTATGGGCAAACGATCGACGGTGAAATGCTGTTAAAAAAAGACAGTCACCTGGCAATCTCTGGTTCCATTAAAGCGCGCGGCGGCATCTACGAGGTGCTAACGCACGCGGAAAAACTGGCGCTGGAGGCGGGTCTGTTAACCACCGACGATGACTATAGCGTGTTGCTTTCGCCGGAATTTAAACAATTCTTCAGCCAATACAGTATCGCCGTCGGTTCAACCGGCAATCTGGGGCTATCGATCGGTATCATGAGCGCCTGCATTGGTTTTAAAGTGACGGTACATATGTCTGCCGACGCCCGCGCCTGGAAAAAAGCGAAGCTGCGTAGCCACGGCGTGACGGTCGTAGAATACGAAGATGATTACGGCGTGGCGGTTGAGCAGGGTCGTAAAGCAGCGCAATCCGATCCAAACTGTTTCTTTATCGACGATGAAAACTCCCGCACGCTATTTCTGGGCTATGCGGTAGCGGGCCAGCGCCTGAAAGCGCAATTCGCGCAACAGGGACGCGTCGTTGACGCCAGCCACCCACTGTTTGTTTATCTGCCGTGCGGCGTTGGCGGCGGCCCTGGCGGCGTCGCCTTTGGCCTGAAACTGGCGTTTGGCGACAACGTCCACTGTTTCTTTGCCGAACCGACCCATTCACCCTGCATGTTACTCGGCGTTTATACCGGTCTGCACGATGCCATCTCAGTACAAGATATCGGTATTGATAACCTGACGGCGGCGGACGGCCTGGCGGTAGGTCGCGCTTCGGGCTTTGTTGGTCGGGCAATGGAGCGCCTGCTTGACGGCCTCTATACCTTAGACGATCAAACAATGTACGACATGCTGGGCTGGCTGGCGCAGGAGGAAGGAATTCGACTGGAGCCATCAGCTCTGGCGGGGATGGCCGGGCCACAGCGCATTTGCGCCGCCACCGAGTATCAGCAAAGGCATGGATTCAATCAGACGCAGCTCGGCAACGCGACGCATCTGGTATGGGCAACCGGGGGCGGCATGGTGCCGGAGGATGAAATGGAACAATACCTGGCAAAAGGACGCTAATACTCGCTCAGTGCCGGAAAGACGGCAGCGCCATCCGGCACGCCATCGCCTGATGGCGCTACGCTTATCAGGCTTACGACGCTAACGCAGCATCGCCATCAACTCCTCCGGCGAGCGATGCTGTTTCAGTAAATCCCGCATCACCCGCATATGCGGCGAGGAGTAGTTAAAAAAGGTCTGGTAGCCCTCGCAAAGCCGGTTTTTCCCCTGGCTATCCCGATGCTCAGGGCATCCGCCGCCGCAAAATCGTAATAAAGAGCACTTCTGACATTCAGCGCTTAGCGGCGCCTTGTCCGGCGCTTCAGCGCCATTCCTGCCGCCGCACCACTGCTGTAGCGTCTCATCAAAAAGGCGAACCGAGATACGCTGAATATCTTCACGTACCCAAATATCAAATACGCTATTTAAAAACCGCCCCCAGTCTGCTGAACACAATGAATCCTCGGTCAACATTCCGTTCCGGTCATGCTCCAACAATGGGATAAAATGGACATTGCGAATGCCGAGCCGTTGTAAGTTACGGTACAGTTGCTGAGGGCGCTGGCTATTCTGGCGATTTACGACGACCTGAATCTGGTCATCACTCACGACAATGTCCTGACGTCCTGTCATATAAAGTTCCCGATAAATGCAATAAGTTGGCGAATATGGGTAACAGCAAACAGGATTGCGAGCGACAACACCGCGAGGGAGATCAAAAATTTGTCACGCACGACATGAGTTTCGGAAAAATCGCTATGCGCGACATCCATCAAATTACGACTCAGGGTATAACGCCAAAGAATCACCGCCACTATCGCCAGAACGCTGATCGACACCCAGAACAAGAACCCCGCCTGATGCCAGTGGTGCCTGACGGCTAACGCCATTAACGCCCCGTATCCCAGCAGCGTGCGAAACCAGGCCAGCGAGGTACGTTCCGGTTGCAGCCCCGGATCGTTCTGCCGACGGGCTTTACGACTATCCGGCATACAGTACCAGCCCCATCACTATCACCGCGACAATCATCAAAATAACGCTGATGATCAACAGGCTATGGGTATAAGGCAAATCCTCTTTCAGACGCATCGCTTTTTCATTACGTAACCAGCGTAGATAGCCATAAATCGCCAGGCCGCCCGCAAACAGACACAACAGTAGCGCCAGCAGTTCACGGATCACCGGCGTGGCAAAATCCGGGGCGAGCTGATCAAGACCGACGCCTGCCGCCAGAAATCCCAGCGAGGTGCGAATCCACGCCAGAAAGGTGCGCTCATTTGCCAGTGAGAAGCGATAATCCGGCGCTTCTCCGAGGCGGGAAATCTTCATGACGACTCCTTTTACGTTCTTATGTATTCCCGTTCGTTTTCAGAATACCACTCACGTTGTTGCTGATATGCTTCACATTATCCCGCAGCAAGGGAATCTTATTGCAAAATAACTGTAGTTCACTGGTGATGCGTTTTGGCGCAACCACGCTCATTGCCGCTATTTTTCATTTCAGTTGCGACCTTTTTCAACGCCACCGCCAGGAAAGGCATTATTGCCGAATTAAAAGCTGAAAAACCACCCGTCGCGACGAAAAAAAAGGCGAAAAAGATTGATAACAAACTGAAATAAAATGGAATTATGCTCGTTGCCATTACGCTGATTAGCACGTTCATTGAGGAAGGATATAAGAAGAAGAGCAGAAGTGTGACCGGTGCGGCGCGCGTTATCCAGCCTGGATTTAACACAGTGCGTAGGCTGGATAAGCAACGCGCCATCAGGCGCTAACCCATTCCCCAAAAAATCACCGCCAGCAGTTGTGGCGTGATAATACGCAGGAACATCACTAACGGATAGACGGTCGCGTAAGAGAGCGCCGCCGCGCCGCTGGTGGCATGAAGATTGTTGGCAAATGCCAGCGCTGGCGGATCGGTCATCGAACCGGCCAGCATCCCGCACAGCGTCAGATAGTTCATTTTGGCAAAAATCCGCGCCAGCAAACCGACGGTAATCAGCGGAATAGCGGTGATGAAAATACCATAGCCAATCCAGCTTAATCCTTCACCCTGCGTCAGCGTATCGACAAAATCGCCGCCGGATTTCAGCCCAACGACCGCCAAAAACAAAACGATGCCTAACTCACGCAGCGCGAGGTTGGCGCTCGGCGGCATAAACCAGTACAGCTTACCGATGCTGCCGATACGCCCCAAAATGAGCGCCATGATCAGCGGCCCGCCGGCCAGCCCCAGTTTTAACGCGACCGGGAATCCCGGCACAAACAACGGGATTGACCCAAGCAGAACCCCTAATCCGATGCCGATAAACACCGGCAGCATCTGCACCTGCTGGAGTTTTTGTTGCGCGTTGCCGACCACATTGGCTACCGCATCAATCGAGGCTGGACGCCCCACCAGATTGAGAATGTCGCCAAACTGCAGGCTGGCGTCACTACTGGCGACCAGCTCAACGCCCGCGCGGTTAAGACGGGAGATAACCACGTCATAACGCTCTTTAAAGTGCAAATCGCGGATACGTTTGCCGAGCACTTTTTCGTTGGTGACGACCACACGCTCGACGCGTAAATCCGTGCCGCGCGTCGACAACGAGGTGTCCACTTCCTTGCCGATCACCAGTTGCGCGTTATGCAGGTCGGTAGATTGGCCGACGAGGTGCAGCAGGTCGCCTGCCTGGATAATCGTCCCCGGCGACGGCACCATCAGCGTGTCGTCGCGTTTCAGGCGTGAGCAAATGATTTTATCGCTGTTCAGGATCGGCACATCCTGAATAGCCATATTATTGAGGTTCGGATTCTCGACACGGATATTCATTGTTTGAATTAATGAATGACCGTTAGCGAGAGAGGATTCGTGCTTCTGCGCCTCTGCCTCGACGTTAACGCGAAAAATCAGCCGCATCAGCCACATGGTGAGCAAAATACCGCAGATGCCAAACGGATACGCCATCGCATAGCTCATCCCCATCTGATCTACCAGATCCACTGGCGTTCCCAGATCGCGCAGGATTTGCTGACCCGCCCCTAACGCAGGCGTATTGGTGACTGCGCCGGAGAAAATCCCCAGCACCACTGGCAGCGGAATAGCGAAAATTTTATGCAGAATCGCGGTGACCAACCCGCCCATAATCACAATCAAAACAGCAAACAGATTGAGACGCAGCCCGGAAACGCGCAGCGAGGCGAAAAACCCCGGCCCCACCTGTATGCCGATGGTATAAACAAAAAGGATCAGGCCGAATTCCTGGATAAAGTGCAGCATATCGCCGCTCAGCGTCACCCCAGCCTGATCGACGAAGTGGCCGACGATAATACCGCCGAACAACACACCGCCAATACCAAAGCCGACACCGCGCACTTTAATGTTGCCGATCCATAAACCGACAACCGCCACCAACGCCAGAACGCTGACCGTCAATGCGATATCACTCATCTTTTCTTCCCTGTGAGTAACATTTCAATTTATAGGGATTATGACTGAACCGTTAAGGCATATATACAGCATGGCGCACATTCTCATGTTACAAAACCGCCCAGACGTCCTGACTTCGGCAGCGTCTTACCCTTTTTCGTGGCACAAAAAAGCCCCGCCATCTCTGGCGGGGCAAGGCAAGGAGCTCATTAGCTATTTAATGCGGAGCGTTCGTTAATGGCGATACGCTGCGGCGCAATGGTTTCCGGCTCGTTGCGGGTTAAATCAATATGCAGCAGGCCGTTGGTAAACGTCGCGCCGGAAACTTCCATATTCTCAGCCAGCGTAAAGCTCAGGCTAAAAGGCTGCATGACCAGGCCCTGATGTAACCATTTGGGCTCGTTTTCCGGCTGTTCCGGCGTGCCTTTCACCGTCAGGCGCGTGCCTTCCAGTTGAATATCCAGATCTTCCTGACGGAAACCGGCTAACGCTAAGGTAATGCGATAATGGTTATCGTCGCTTTTTTCGATGTTATAGGGCGGGAAGCTCTGGCTTTCGCCGCTGTTTTGCAGCGCATTGGCCAGCTTGTCAAAACCGATCCATTGACGCAGCAGTGGGGATAAATCGTAGTTACGCATAATCATTTCTCCTTCTAAGAAGCGAGTTTTTACCTTCACACTTTACGTGCGAATATGCTCCCTGACGGCGAGCATGGGATGACAGGCCGCGCAACGCGACCCGACGGAATCAGTTAATTTCGATACGGCGCGGTTTGTTCGCTTCCGGAATCACGCGCTCCAGTTCGATATACAGCAGCCCGTTGACCAGGTTTGCGCCGCGAACGTGAATGTTTTCCGCTAACTGGAACTTACGCTCAAAGTTACGCTCGGCAATGCCCTGATACAGGTAAGTACGTTCTTTCTGCTCGTCCGCATGAGCGCCTTTTACCACCAGTAAATTATCCTGGGCAGTAATCTCCAGTTCGCTTTCCGCGAAACCGGCAACGGCAATGGCGATGCGGTAGTGGTTTTCGTCTACCAGCTCAACGTTGTACGGAGGGTAGCCGCCATTACTTTGGCTTTGGTTATTTTCAAGCAGGTTAAACAGACGGTCAAAACCAATGGCAGAACGGTACAGCGGGGATAAATCAAAGTTACGCATAATCATAAACTCCTGAAATCAGCGAGAATGTCAGACCTTCCATCATGGACAGGCCAGGATTGCCAGAACACCCATCAGGCGTGCCCTTCTATTCACTACGTCTTATAAATGGGTCTGAATACGTACTTTTCAAGTATTTTAATCCGACTTTTTTTTGCAGTTTATTGGCTATTGCATAGACTGGTTGGGACAGCACTGATTGTTAAAGTGCGATTACTGCCACAGTGCCGCGTACTGGTGATGTTATTTTTAGCAACGGATCGCTATAACTCATCATGCAAATAACGACAACCAACAGATGAATGAGTGATGATAAAAAACGTGTTGTTAACGCTGATAATATGGAATGGGATGCTTTTATTAGGCGGTTGTTCAAGCGTCATGTCGCACACCGGCGGTAAAGAGGGTACTTATCCTGGCACGCGCGCCAGCGCTACGATGATCGGTAACGATGAGACAAACTGGGGCACCAAATCGTTGGCCATCCTGGATATGCCGTTTACCGCCGTGATGGATACGATCCTTCTGCCGTGGGACATCTTCCGCAAAGACAGTTCGGTAAGATCGCGCGTAGAGAAAAGCGAGGAGGAGACGAAAATGACCAATGCCGTCATCCCCCCGGCGAAGATGCCTCCTCCCTGATTTATCGCCCGGTTTCCGTCACCCATAGCTGACGGAACCCTTTCACCTCTTCCATCCATGCGACGTGTCGCCCATCCGGTGAAAAAACGACGGCGTCCGCAGACGGCGGGTTGTCGTGCCTGGCGGTTAAGAAGTCGATCCTCCCACTTTGTGCGTCGCAGCAGGCAATCCGGTTTTCCAGCACCAATCCCAGCCATTTACCCGACGGATGCCAGTTAAACGCTGACTGTACGCCGGTCGCATGATGCGTTAACTGCCGGGGCTCGCCTCCCTGCGGCGATATCAGCCACAGTTGCGCTACGCCGTTATCGTCCCGCATCAAAAAGGCGATCGCCGTCGCCTGCGGATTACTGCGGACCCAGTGGCGTGGTTCGTTAGTGAGCCCAGGGTAAACACGCTGGTGAGTAAAGGTAAGACGCCGCTGAACTACGCCCAACGGCGGCGATGGCATCGTTGATTCGGTTCCCGTCAGCGGCGTGTCGCCTGCCTGTTTCCAGCCGTTTTCATGACACGGTAAATCGACAATAAACAGCTCCGGGACTTTTTTGCCCGTCAGCGACAGCGTATCGCCAATAAAGGCGATCTGGCGGTTGCCCACCCAGCCCTCTTCATAGGCGCGGTTAATGTCATCGCTGCCAGGTCTCGGCGCAGGCGTCGTGCGGCTAACCAGTACGCACCAGTAGCTACCGCTGTATTCGCGCGGATGCTGAGCCGGTACCGTAACCGGCCCATACGGCACGGCCACGCCGACATTACGCAGATCCAGCGCCGGATCTCGCTCATGCAGAACGTGGTCATTATAGGTAAAACTCACCAGCTCGCCGTTCGGGCTAAATACATGGACGTGGCTGCCGCCGCGCAGCGCGCCGGGAGTATACGGCGCAGTAATATCCATCGCATCGAGGTTAGTCACGCCCCCCGGCGTTGCAATAACGCCCCGGCGGTGGTGAAAATCGTAATGCCACGTCTCATCAGGGTTTTCAGGGCCATGAATAAACACATAGTGATTGTCGGCAGGATGCACCGTCACCACGCCGACATGCGCGCCCTGCACGGCGCGATAAATCACCTCCACGTCGCCGGTATGCACATTGACACGCTCAATAGTCTTGCCCGTAAATGACGCGCCTGAAGGCCGTACATCAAAGACCAGCCACTGGCTGTCAGGTGTCCAGGTATTGGTGTTGGTAAGCTGGTGATGGCGCGGCGTAAAGGTGATTTGTTTCATAGGATGTCCTGATAAGAGACGATGCTCGCCATCATACTTCACACGGGCTTCACTTTCAGGCTTTAGCGTATCGTTGAGATAGCCAGGCCCGATGGCGCCACGCCACCGGGCCGTCAGGGCATTATTTCTCCTGCGCCAGCCGGATACTGCGCTCTATCACCGCCCGCCGGGCGTCACCCGCCGGCAGTAACTTCAGCATCATCTCCCAGGCCGCCACCGCCTCGCCAAAACGCTGCTGCTCAAAGGCGCTGAACGCATACAGGCTTAACACCCGGATATCCGTGTGGTCACGGCTCACCAGCCGGCGCAGCAGCTCCCCGCCGCGGCGGTTATCCTCCGGGTCGGACGAGCGCGTCAGCGCCTCCGCGTAGCCCAGCGCCGCATCGCGGTTTTCCGGGTCCAGGCGGTAGGCGTTCGCATACGCCCCGGTGGCGGTACCGGCATTACCCAGTACCATACCGGTGCGCCCCAGCATGAGCCAGCCCTCAACATTGCCGGCATCATTCTGCAGGCGGGTACGCAGCCCCAGCGCCAGCCGCGCCATCTCCTCCTCATTCAGCGGCTGCGCCTGCGGGTCCAGCGCCCGCGCCAGCAGTCCCGGCGTCTGCGCCGTTGCCTGCTGCCAGACCCTGACCTGCTGATAGCTGCCGGTCAGGGCGTAGCTGCCGGCGCCGACCGCCAGCGCAATGACGGCCCCCGGCACGTAAACGCCCCACCCGGCGCGCGCGCCGCAAACCGGGGTGTCCGCCGGCAGCGGCTCCCGGCGCAGGCGCACCCGCCGGCGCGTGCGGGCAACGATTATCCA
>NZ_JAGESB010000006.1:0-147954 GCF_017572865.1 Salmonella sp. 32082101201600294FB01SM01
AGTACGCAATAATTTGCGCAGCAGCAAGGCGGCAAGCGAAGGAAAGGAAGGAGCATACAGAAGTATGTGACTGACTTTACGAGCGCAGGCAACGCCGCTGATGCGATAAAGAATTGCGTACAGAGCATAAAAGAATTTGCCTGGCGGCCGTAGCGCGGTGGTCCCACCTGACCCCATGCCGAACTCAGAAGTGAAACGCCGTAGCGCCGATGGTAGTGTGGGGTCTCCCCATGCGAGAGTAGGGAACTGCCAGGCATCAAATTAAGCGAAGGGCCCTGTCGGAAGACAGGGCCTTTTGTTTTTGTCTGTAGTCTGCCGGTGAGCGCTCTCCTGAGGAGGACAAATCCGCCGGGAGCGGATTTGAACGTTGCGCAGCAACGGCCCGTAGGGTGGCGGGCAGGACGCCCGCCATAAACTGCCAGGCATCAATTTCGTGAAGAAGCCCATCCTGACGGATGGGCTTTTTTGCGTGTGTGGTAACTGTAAAAATGCAGGCCTGATAAGCGCAGCGCCATCAGGCAACCTGCACCGCCGGATGGCAGCTTCGCCTTATCCGGCCTACAAGGAATGTGCTTTCTCTAACCACCGCAAAATGAAGACAGAAATCTGCGATACATCATTAAGATCCAAAACGGGTACCGCTACGGCAAGTGGAATATCACTGGCAACCGCAATAACATGCTCATCAAGAATTAATTCTTCCTCGTTGTGCCCACATCCCTGACGAAAAAGTAAGATCTTCGCAACTGCTTCGTGTTTAAACCCTTCTACCAGCACCATATCTAGCTTTGATGCATCCATCCGGCTCACCAGCCATGCCAGATCCAACTCTTCTTGCTCCGGCGTTTCAGTCATTAACGCCCAGCGCTGCTGACTGGCAACCAGCGTCTGTGCCGCCCCGGCCTTACGTAATTCGTAGCTATCTTTACCCGGTTTATCGACATCCATATCATGATGGGTATGCTTAATCAGCCCTGGCCGAATACCGTGCGCACAAAGTGCTGGGATCAGTTTTTTCAGCAGTGTTGTTTTTCCCGTGCCGCTCCACGCGGCAATGGCGAGTAGCGGTATCATGGTCTCTTTTGCCATTTCGCGAGTTCCTCCGGCGTGTTGACGTTCACAAATGCCTCCTTACAATCGCTGAAATCAACGGCGTGTCCGCCTACCTGGCGCATAAAAATCATTACCCGCCGCTCGCCTGCTTGCAAATAATCTGTCAACTGGGGCTCAACGGCACGATTAATCAACGCGATCGTTGGATGATCGCGTTCTCCATCATGAACCCAAACCACGGGTGCGCCATGACGCTGCGCTGCTAAACGATCGACCAGGTTGTGGGGGATACAGGGATTGTCACAGGGACAAAACAGAAACCAGTCGCCTGCTACCTGCTGAAAAACGGAAAGCATACCCGCCAGCGGACCGGGAAAGTCAGCGATTGAATCCGGAATGACTTTCAGGCCGCTGGCCTGGTAGATATCCAGATGGCGATTAGCACTAATGACGACCGTAGCAAGTTGTGGCGCGAGCGCGTCGGCAACGTGTCGCCAGAGCGGTTTCCCGTCCAGTTCAAGCAGACCTTTATCCGCACCTCCCATCCGCCGGGCTTTACCGCCTGCCAGCACCACGCCGGTTATTACTTCATCCAGATTCACCGATATCGCCTCTTTTATTGTGGGATTGACCCTGCTACCGTGTCTGTATCAAGAATAAGGAGCACAGCTATGAAATGTAAACGCCTGAATGAAGTCATTGAACTCCTCCAGCCAGCCTGGCAGAAAGAGCCTGATCTTAATCTGACGCAATTTTTGCAGAAACTGGCGAAAGAGTCAGGTTTTGACGGCAAACTGGAAGATTTAACTGATGATATCCTGATCTACCATCTGAAAATGCGCGATTCCGCCAAAGATGCCGCCATTCCAGGGATTCAAAAAGACTATGAAGAGGACTTTAAAACGGCGCTTTTACGCGCCCGCGGCGTTATTAAAGAGTAAAACCTTGTAAGCGGCGCCACCGAAATCGTCACGAAATGATATCCTGAATCATTCGTAGTATTTTCCGGATGATGGGATGAACGACAACGCTTTTACTTTCCAGACGCTACACCCGGAAACCATCATGGATGCGCTGTTTGAACAGGGGATCAGGGTGGATTCCGGGCTGACTCCACTAAACAGTTATGAAAACCGCGTCTATCAGTTTCAGGATGAAGACCGTCGACGTTTTGTCGTTAAGTTTTATCGTCCTGAACGCTGGTCTGTTGATCAAATTCGGGAAGAACACCAATTCGCGCTTGAACTGGTGAAGGATGAGGTTCCGGTTGCTGCTCCGCTCGCGTTTAATGGCCAGACGCTGTTAGCGCATCAGGGCTATCATTATGCCATTTTCCCCAGCGTAGGCGGTCGTCAGTTTGAAGCAGACAATATCGATCAGATGGAGGCGGTAGGGCGTTATCTTGGCCGATTGCATCAGACGGGGCGAAAACGTCCTTTCATTTTCCGGCCTGACATTGGGCTTGCAGAGTATCTTTTTGAACCTCGCCAGGTATTCGAAGATGCCGCACTGATTCCCTCAGGGCAAAAAGCGGCTTTCCTGAAAGCCACTGATACTCTACTGTCTGCAGTTACCGAATGCTGGCGCCCCGATTTCGCCACGCTGCGATTGCACGGCGATTGTCATGCCGGCAACATTCTATGGCGTGATGGACCGCTGTTTGTCGATTTAGATGATGCCCGTAACGGCCCGGCGATACAGGATTTATGGATGCTGCTGAACGGCGACAAAGCCGAACAGCGAATGCAGCTTGAAACCATTATTGAAGCTTATGAAGAAGTTAGTGAGTTCGATACGGCTGAAATTGGCCTCATTGAACCTTTACGTGCCATGCGTTTAGTTTATTATCTTGCCTGGTTGATTCGTCGTTGGGGCGATCCTGCGTTTCCAAAAAACTTTCCCTGGTTAACAGGGGAAGATTACTGGCAGCGACAGACAACGACTTTTATTGAGCAGACTAAAATTTTGCACGAACCCCCTTTACAATTAACGCCAATGTATTAATCGGAGAGAGTTGATCATGAAAAAGATTTGGCTGGCGCTGGCTGGTATGGTTTTAGCTTTTAGCGCCTCGGCAGCACAGATCAGCGACGGTAAACAGTATATCACGCTGGATAAACCGGTCGCTGGCGAACCCCAGGTACTGGAGTTTTTCTCCTTCTACTGCCCACATTGTTATCAGTTTGAAGAAGTGCTTCATGTGTCTGACAATGTGAAGAAAAAGCTGCCGGAAGGCACCAAAATGACCAAGTACCACGTTGAGTTCCTGGGGCCGTTGGGCAAGGAGCTCACCCAGGCATGGGCGGTGGCGATGGCGTTGGGTGTAGAAGATAAAGTCACGGTCCCGCTGTTTGAAGCCGTACAGAAAACCCAGACAGTACAATCTGCCGCGGATATCCGTAAAGTGTTCGTTGATGCGGGCGTCAAAGGCGAAGATTACGATGCGGCATGGAACAGCTTCGTGGTGAAATCACTGGTTGCGCAACAGGAGAAGGCCGCGGCTGACCTGCAACTGCAGGGCGTTCCGGCGATGTTCGTCAATGGCAAATACCAGATTAACCCACAAGGCATGGATACCAGCAGCATGGATGTTTTTGTTCAGCAGTATGCTGATACCGTGAAATATTTGGTTGATAAAAAATAAAAAGAACGCCGGTCACTGACCGGCGTTTTTATAAGATGTTTTAATCTCTTCTATCTGTATATCTTTCTTATCCCACAGCGTATTAAGCCAACGTTGAAAACGGCGTTTGAATGTTTTGTCGTTCACGTAATCGCCGTGCAGTTCTTCATTTATGGGTTCCAGTTGCACCCGAACAACAATACGCGTCAGCCTACCGCTTAGCATATCGTAGAAGGGGTGACGATCGTTGTTTGGGTAACACAACGTAATATTAAGCAGCTTATCGAACTGTGAGCCTAAAACATTAATCGCCATTGCAATACCGGCTGCTTTTGGCGGCAACAGATGTTGATAGGGGGAATGCGTTTGCTGGCGTTTCTCATGCGTAAATCGCGAGCCTTCAACAAAGTTAACGATAGTGGTGGGATACCGACGAAACTTTTCGCAAGAGCGACGAGTTGTTTCAACATCTTTGCCGCGTCGATCGGGGTGGCGGAGCAGGTAGCTACGGGAGTAGCGCTTCATAAACGGCATATCTAATGCCCAGCACGCCAGGCCAATGAACGGCACCCAAGCCAATTGCTGTTTAAGAAAGTACTTATTCATTGGGATATGCTTGCGGAACAGAACGCAAAGCACAACGATATCGGCCCAGCTGCGATGATTACAAATCAGTAAATACCAATTTTTCTTGCTCAGTCCTTCTAATCCTTCTACATCCCATTGCAAGTGCGGATTAAGGCGTAACAGCGCTGCAAGACCAGCACACCAGCAATACATCATGAAATTGCAGAAAATGGAGACCTTGCGCCAGATACCGGGAACAGGCAAAAGGAGTTTTACCATACCGGCAACGATGATCGGTACTGAACAAACAATAGTGACCAGGATGGTCAATACGATACTCAATGGGAGCGTGATAGCCGCGAGTATTCTCGTCATAATAAATTATTCAAAAGTTAGCCATAAACGGTGCGCGAAAAGGGCGCAAGAGGCTGATTCTATCAGAAAACGATGCTAATGATGGCGCTGAGTGAAATAGAAACACTCGTAACAACTATCCACATTATGATAACGGCATGAATCAGATAATCAGAAAAACGTGATGTTAACAACTCATTGAAAATAATGGGTAATTATTAAGAGGAGAAGGCTATCGCGCTGATTTTAAAGTAATGGTAAGAATTTACACACAAAGTTATCCACAGGTTTTTTTGCGAGCGATCCTGAAGATCGACAAAACTTTTCCGCAAATGCGGCGAAAAACTCAAGTTTTCCTCCTGTATGTGGCATCCTTTAACCATAATCTGTTAAACAGGCACGGACATTATGGTTCAGATCCCAGAAAATCCACTTATTCTCGTAGATGGCTCATCCTATCTCTATCGCGCCTATCATGCGTTTCCGCCGTTAACCAACAGCGCGGGAGAACCTACGGGCGCAATGTATGGTGTCCTCAACATGTTGCGCAGCCTGATCATGCAGTATCAGCCGACGCATGCTGCGGTGGTGTTTGACGCCAAAGGAAAAACCTTCCGTGATGAGCTCTTTGAACATTACAAATCGCATCGCCCTCCGATGCCGGATGATCTGCGTGCGCAAATAGAGCCGTTACATGCCATGGTTAAAGCCATGGGGTTACCTCTGCTGGCGGTCTCTGGCGTAGAAGCGGATGACGTTATCGGTACACTGGCGCGGGAAGCGGAGAAGGTGGGGCGTCCGGTATTAATCAGCACCGGTGATAAAGATATGGCACAGTTGGTGACGCCGAATATTACGCTGATCAACACCATGACTAACACCATCCTCGGCCCGGATGAAGTCGTTAATAAGTACGGTGTGCCGCCTGAGCTGATTATCGACTTTCTGGCGCTGATGGGGGACTCCTCGGATAATATTCCGGGCGTACCTGGCGTGGGTGAGAAGACGGCGCAAGCCTTGCTTCAGGGATTGGGCGGCCTGGATACGCTGTACGCCGAGCCGGAAAAAATTGCCGGTCTCACTTTCCGCGGCGCCAAAACGATGGCCGCTAAATTAGCGCAGAATAAAGACGTAGCGTACCTGTCTTATAAACTCGCCACCATTAAAACGGATGTTGAACTGGAGCTGACCTGCGAACAGCTTGAAGTACAGCAGCCGATTGCGGATGAACTGCTGGGCCTGTTTAAAAAATATGAGTTTAAGCGCTGGACGGCGGACGTTGAGTCCGGCAAATGGCTACAGGCAAAGGGCGCGAAACCGGCGGCCAAACCGCAGGAAACGGTCGTTATTGATGAATCGCCCAGCGAACCGGCAGCGGCGCTCTCTTATGAAAATTATGTCACTATTCTGGACGACGTTACGCTGGAAAGCTGGATTGAAAAGCTGAAAAAAGCGCCAGTTTTTGCTTTCGACACGGAGACCGACAGCCTGGATAATATCGCCGCCAACCTGGTGGGCCTCTCGTTTGCCATCGAACCTGGCGTTGCCGCGTATGTACCTGTCGCGCATGATTATCTGGACGCTCCGGATCAAATCTCCCGCCAGCGTGCTCTGGAACTGTTGAAGCCGCTGCTGGAAGATGAAAAAGTGCGCAAAGTGGGGCAAAACCTCAAGTACGATCGCGGCGTCTTGCAAAATTACGGTATTGAGCTGCGCGGTATCGCCTTCGATACCATGCTTGAGTCTTACATTCTGAACAGCGTCGCCGGACGCCATGATATGGACAGTTTGTCCGATCGTTGGCTGAAGCACAAAACTATCACCTTTGAAGACATTGCCGGTAAAGGTAAAAACCAGCTCACCTTTAACCAGATCGCACTGGAGGAAGCGGGGCGCTATGCGGCAGAAGATGCGGATGTCACGTTACAGTTGCATCTCAAAATGTGGCCAGAGCTCCAGCAGCACAAAGGCCCGCTGAATGTTTTCGAAAACATCGAAATGCCGCTGGTGCCGGTACTGTCACGCGTTGAGCGCAATGGCGTAAAAATCGATCCTGCCGTCCTGCACAAACATTCGGAAGAAATCACACTACGTCTGGCGGAACTGGAAAAGAAAGCGCATGACATTGCGGGCGAGGCGTTCAACCTGTCCTCAACGAAGCAGTTGCAGACTATCCTGTTTGAAAAGCAGGGTATTAAGCCGTTGAAGAAAACGCCTGGCGGCGCGCCGTCAACGTCGGAAGAGGTGCTGGAAGAGCTGGCGCTGGACTATCCGCTGCCGAAAGTGATTCTGGAGTATCGTGGTCTGGCGAAGCTAAAATCCACCTATACCGATAAGCTGCCGCTGATGATTAACCCGAAAACCGGGCGCGTCCATACGTCCTATCATCAGGCGGTAACGGCGACGGGACGTTTATCGTCCACCGATCCGAACCTGCAAAATATTCCGGTGCGCAATGAAGAAGGCCGCCGCATTCGTCAGGCATTTATTGCGCCTGAGGATTATCTCATCGTATCTGCGGACTATTCACAGATTGAGCTGCGTATTATGGCGCATCTTTCCCGTGATAAAGGACTGCTTACGGCGTTCGCCGAAGGGAAGGATATTCACCGCGCAACGGCGGCGGAAGTCTTTGGCTTGCCGCTGGATAGCGTGACCGGGGAGCAACGCCGAAGTGCGAAAGCCATTAACTTTGGCCTGATTTACGGGATGAGCGCCTTCGGTCTTTCTCGCCAGCTTAATATTCCGCGTAAAGAGGCGCAGAAGTATATGGATCTCTACTTCGAACGCTACCCTGGCGTGCTGGAATATATGGAGCGCACACGCGCTCAGGCAAAAGAACAAGGTTATGTGGAAACGCTGGAGGGACGCCGCCTTTACCTGCCGGATATTAAATCCAGCAACGCGGCGCGGCGCGCGGGGGCGGAACGCGCGGCGATCAATGCTCCCATGCAAGGAACGGCTGCCGATATCATCAAGCGCGCCATGATTGCCGTCGATGCCTGGCTACAGGCCGAGCAGCCGCGCGTGCGGATGATTATGCAGGTACACGATGAATTAGTGTTCGAGGTGCATAAAGACGACTTAGATGCGGTATCAAAACGTATCCATCAGTTGATGGAAAACTGCACGCGTATTGATGTGCCGTTGCTGGTGGAAGTCGGTAGCGGAGAAAATTGGGATCAAGCGCACTAAGCATTTAAGGAATAACGCGCTTTTTTCGTAATTAAGCAACATAAGCACGGGGGTTTTGTGATGGGTATTAGAATTCCCTATGTAAAGAATGAAAAAAAATTACGAAAAGGTCTTTCTGTGTTGCTCAAAAAAGAGTAAAGTTATTCACGTAGGGTACAGAGGTAAGATGTTCTATCTTTCAGACCTTTTACTTCACGTAATCGGATTTGGCTGAATATTTTAGCCGCCCCAGTCAGTTTATGACTGGGGCGTTTTTTATTGGGCGTAAAAAAAGTTTCGCTCGCACCGTAGGCCGGATAAGACGCGCAGCGGCGCCATCCGGCATAGCGGATGATTATTCCCCGTCCTGAATCTCTTCGACCGGTGCCAGTTCGCTAAACCAGCTATCCAGCTTCTGACGTAACTTATCCACTCCCTGCTTTTTCAGCGAGGAAAACGCTTCTACCTGCACATCGCCATTAAAGGCCAGCACGGCTTCACGTACCATATTCAACTGCGCCTTGCGCGCGCCGCTGGCCAGTTTGTCCGCTTTGGTCAGCAGAACCAGAACCTGGATATTGCTCTCTACAGCCCACTGGATCATCTGCTGGTCGAGGTCTTTCAACGGATGGCGGATATCCATTAAAACGACTAAGCCCTGTAGGCTTTGACGTTTCTCCAGATATTCCCCCAGCGCGCGTTGCCACTTGCGTTTCATCTCTTCCGGGACTTCCGCGTAGCCATAGCCCGGCAGGTCGACCAACCGTTTGCCATCTACGACTTCAAACAGGTTAATCAATTGGGTACGGCCCGGCGTTTTAGAGGTGCGCGCAAGGCTTTTTTGGTTGGTCAACGTGTTCAGGGCGCTGGATTTGCCTGCATTGGAACGGCCAGCAAAAGCCACTTCAATTCCGCAATCGGAAGGTAAATGGCGAATATCAGGCGCACTCATCACAAAATGCGTCTGTTGATAATTCAGGTTAGTCAAAGCGGTCGTCTCCGTCAGTCAAAGCATTGTGGCGATTATACCTGAACGCCAGCAAAAGACGGATTTTTCGGCGCGGCGGTGCTGTAAGTAAAAGCCATACGCTTTGTGAGACATTGTCCATTGCACTTATGCGACATGACAGAGTCGTTGTCAGGCTCAAAGCCAGTTAATATAGTTAAATCATGAATTTATAGAAAGGTAATTGTCTGAAAAAAAGGGATTTGCCGTGTCGGTATCTTGTGAGTTTACCCCAAAAGAGTAAAGTAATGCACATAGCGAGGACGCTAACAGGATCAACGACTCAGGATGAGGGTCAGGAGCGCCAGGAGGCGAAGACACAGGATTGTCAGGAAGACAAACGTCCGGAGACGTTAGTAAAAGGAAATGGAAACAACATGGAATGTTTCAGGCTAAGGGAAAAACAGGGCGTGTTGATAGCCAACAGGGATGGTGGAACCCGTTAAGGGTCGTGAGTCAAGAAAAAAGGCGGCAGATTACTCTGTCGCCTTTTTTCTTTGCTTGCTTTCTGCTAGATTCCGCCTCAATTCTATACTGAATAAAACGGCTTAAAGATCTGACATCATGAAAAAACCAACCTCTGCACCGCGCAGTAAAGCCTTTGGCAAACAGCGTCGTAAAACGCGTGAAGAGTTAAACCAGGAGGCGCGCGACCGTAAACGCCTGAAAAAACATCGCGGTCATGCGCCGGGAAGTCGCGCGGCGGGCGGCAATTCCGCTTCGGGCGGCGGCAATCAGAATCAACAAAAAGATCCACGCATTGGCAGTAAAACACCTATTCCATTGGGCGTGACTGAAAAAGTGACCCAACAGCATAAACCGAAAAGTGAGAAACCTATGCTTTCACCGCAGGCGGAGTTGGATTTACTGGAAACGGATGAGCGCCTGGATGCGCTGTTAGAACGTCTGGAAGCGGGCGAAACCCTGAGTGCGGAAGATCAAGCCTGGGTAGATGCCAAACTGGATCGTATTGATGAACTGATGCAGAAGCTTGGTCTGTCTTACGATGACGACGAAGAAGACGACGAAGAGGACGAGAAGCAGGAAGATATGATGCGCCTGCTAAGAGGCGGCAACTAACGGATTTACACCGTGGGCTTGCCCGTCCTGCTTATAACCCTTCCGGTTATATGTTATCTGGTGTGGTTATTCGTTAAACTACAGCGATTGTCGCGGCGACAGAAATGGCTGCGCAGCCGGCTTGCCGCCCGTCATGGCGCGAAGCCGGTACGCCGTACCCGCCAGAGACGCCATCGGAAGGAGTGAGCATGTCTGAACAGCAAATAGACTGGGATCTGGCCCTGATCCAGAAATATAACTATTCCGGGCCACGATATACCTCGTACCCAACCGCGCTGGAGTTTTCTGAAGACTTCGAGGACGCCGCATTCTTGCAGGCTGTGGCGCGTTATCCTGAACGTCCGCTCTCGCTGTATGTGCATATCCCGTTTTGTCACAAGTTGTGTTATTTCTGCGGCTGCAACAAGATTGTCACCCGCCAACAGCATAAAGCTGACCAGTATCTTGACGCGCTTGAGCAGGAAATTCGCCATCGCGCGCCGCTGTTTGCAGACCGTCATGTCAGCCAGCTTCACTGGGGCGGCGGTACGCCTACTTACCTGAATAAAGCGCAAATCAGCCGCTTAATGACGCTGTTGCGTGAAAATTTCCACTTTAATACCGACGCGGAAATCTCGATCGAAGTCGATCCCCGTGAAATTGAGCTGGATGTGCTCGATCATTTACGTGCGGAAGGTTTTAACCGCCTGAGTATGGGGGTGCAGGACTTTAATAAAGAGGTGCAGCGCTTGGTTAACCGCGAGCAGGATGAAGAATTCATCTTTGCGTTGCTTAATCACGCCCGCGATATCGGCTTTACCTCGACCAATATCGATTTGATCTACGGTCTACCGAAACAGACGCCGGAAAGCTTCGCTTTCACGCTGAAGCGTGTGACGGAACTGAACCCCGATCGTTTGAGCGTCTTTAACTATGCGCATCTGCCAACGCTTTTTGCCGCCCAGCGTAAAATTAAAGATGCCGATTTACCCAGCGCGCAGCAGAAACTGGATATTTTGCAGGAGACGATCGTATCGCTTACTCAGGCCGGTTATCAGTTTATCGGGATGGACCATTTTGCCCGTCCGGACGACGAACTGGCCGTCGCGCAGCGCGAAGGCGTGCTGCACCGTAATTTTCAGGGCTATACGACCCAGGGCGATACCGATCTGCTGGGGATGGGGGTTTCTGCTATCAGCATGATTGGCGATGGCTACATGCAGAACCAGAAAGAGCTGAAGCGTTATTACCAGCAAGTGGATGAGCGGGGCAATGCGCTATGGCGTGGTATTACGCTGACCCGTGATGATTGCATTCGTCGCGATGTTATCAAAGCGCTGATTTGTAACTTCCGCCTGGATTTTAACGCTGTCGAACAACAGTGGGGTTTGCATTTCGCTGAGTATTTTGCCGAAGATTTGCAGTTACTGTCGCCGCTGGCAAAAGATGGGCTGGTGGATATTAGCGAGAAGGGAATTCAGGTGACGGCGAAAGGTCGTTTGCTGATCCGCAATATCTGCATGTGCTTTGACGCGTATCTGCGCCAGAAAGCGCGGATGCAGCAGTTCTCGCGCGTCATTTAGCCGGGTTGCCCGGTGGCGCTGCGCTTACCGGGCCTACACGTTGCGACAACCTGTAGGCCGGATAAGCATTAGCGCCATCCGGCACATTGTCAGCTGAACAGTCCCACCAGCGCGGCACACAATACGGCGGCTAGCGCAGTTTGTGGCGTGTGGCTGTCGACCGCTCCACTCGATACCAGATTAATAATAGATTCTAACATAATGAATCCCCCCGTTTGCCGGGCATGATCATACTGAACTCATCGGAACAGTAAAGCGCAAAATAGCAGCGTTTTGCGCTCAATTATTAATCTTTACACTCGCGGGTAATGCTTACTCCATTCCCAGCTCTTTCAACTTCCGCGTTAGGGTGTTTCGCCCCCAACCGAGCAGCCTGGCGGCTTCCTGTTTATGACCCTGCGTATGGCGTAACGCCGTGGTCAGTAGCGTTCTTTCCAGTTCTGGCTGCGCTTCAGAAAGCAGGTTTTGATGACCGGATCGCAAGGCGCGGTCCGCCCATTGCGCCAGTAATGTAGCCCAGCTATCCGGCGGCAGGTGGGACGGGCTATCCGGCGCCGAGGCTTCAAACAGTTCGCCCGGTAAATCCTGGATCAATACCTCCTGTCCGGCGGCCATGACGGTGAGCCAGCGGCAGGTATTTTCTAACTGACGCACGTTACCAGGCCATGCCAGGCGCGTTAACGCCGTTTCGGTTTCCGGATGTAATAATTTGGCTTCCACGCCTAATTCACGGGCGGCGACCTGCAAAAAATGGCGCGCCAGGCGCGGAATATCCTCACGGCGCTCGCGCAACGGCGGAAGATGGATACGAATCACGTTCAGGCGGTGGAACAGGTCTTCGCGGAATTTCCCTTCCTGAACGCGTCGTTCGAGGTTCTGGTGGGTGGCGGCGATAATGCGCACATCCACTTTTACCGGCGCGTACCCGCCCACGCGGTAGAACTGTCCGTCAGCCAGCACGCGTAACAGACGAGTCTGGACATCCAGCGGCATATCGCCAATTTCGTCCAGAAACAGCGTGCCGCCGTCAGCCTGCTCGAAACGGCCCTGCCGGATGGTATTCGCCCCGGTAAAAGCGCCTTTCTCATGGCCAAACAGTTCGGATTCAATCAAATCTTTCGGGATGGCCGCCATATTGAGCGCGATAAACGGCGCTTTGGCGCGCGGGCTATGACGATGTAGCGCATGGGCGACCAGTTCTTTACCAGTTCCTGATTCGCCGTTAATCAACACGCTAAGCGAAGAACGCGACAGCCGACCAATAATGCGAAACACATCCTGCATGGCGGGCGCTTCGCCTATCATGTCTGTTGTCGGGCCGTTAACCTCGATATTACGCGGTTGCTGCTGCTCCTGATAGTGGCTAATCGCGCGCTCGACCAGAGCGACGGCTTCATCAATATCAAACGGTTTAGGCAGATAATCAAACGCCCCCTGCTGATAGGCGCTCACGGCGGCATCTAAATCGGAATGCGCGGTCATAATGATGACCGGAAGCATCGGGTGACGCTGTTTAATCTGCTTTAATAGCGCCAGCCCGTCCATTCCCGGCATTCGGATATCCGACAGCAAGACGTCCGGCGTTTTACTGGCCAGCGCAGCCAGTACTTCATTACCATTCTCAAAGGTGGTACAGGTCAACCCTGCCCCGGCGAGAGCACGCTCAAGCACCCAACGGATGGAACTATCATCATCGACGACCCAGACTATTCCTCGTTGCATAAACACCTCTATTTCCGAATCGGCAGGTAAACCGAAAACTCGGTATGCCCCGGCCAACTGGTAAATTCAATTTTGCCGGCGTGTTGATCGATAAGATTGCGGGCGATAGATAACCCAAGCCCGGTGCCGCCTTCGCGACCGCTGACCATCGGGTAGAACAGCGTATCCTGTAAATGGGGAGGAATGCCCGGCCCATTGTCTTCAACGTCTATACGCGCCGCCAGGCGATAGCGTTCGCCATGCAGCGTTAACTGGAAGGCGGTACGGGTACGCAGCGTAATTTCGCCGCCATCCGGCCCCAGCGCCTGCAAGGCATTGCGGACAATATTCAGCAGTACTTGCTCAATTTGTTCCGGGTCATGCGGCAGTTCTGGCAGACTGGGGTCGTAATCGCGGATAAGCCGGACATTATCCGGCAGTTCCATCGACACCAGCGCCACCACGCGCTCCGCGACTTTATGTATGCTCTCGGTAATGTGCATTCCCGGGTGCTGCGGCCCCAGCAAACGATCGACAAGGTTGCGTAGCCTGTCGGCCTGTTCAATGATGACTTTGGTATATTCCGTTAGCGCCGGGTCGGGCAGCGCCTTGCTGAGTAGCTGCGCCGCGCCGCGCAGGCCGCCGAGCGGATTTTTGATTTCGTGCGCCAGACCGCGCACCAGATCGCGGGCGGCGATTTGCTGCGCGTGCTGCAACTGCTCCTGACTCAGACGACGCTGGTTATCCATCGGCGCCATTTCGAGCAGTATAAAATCGTCGGGCAGACGTTGGGCGGTCAAAGAGAGAATATGCGAGCGACTATCAATCACCAGCGTCACTTCGTTATCGGTAAAGCCTTGCCCTGCCGCTAAACTTTCGCGCATCAGGTCAATGTTTAACGAAAAATAGCTCAACAGTTCAGGTAACGGCGTCCCGAACAGTTTGCGTGAGCTTTGCGCGAGCAACTGCTGCGCGGCAGGGTTGGCGTAATGGATTGCCAGCGCGTCGTCGACCACCAGCACGCTGTTGATTAACGAATTGAGGATCTGCCCAGCATCGGGCTGTATGCCGCTTGCCATTCAGCAGTCTCCTGGAAAAGGTTGCACCATTTTAGTGCATTATAGCTTTTTACCACTAAAAAGCGCGTGAGATCAGATTGTTGGTGGAGAAAAAAGCCCATCCTGGGATGGGCTGAAAGTTTCCACGGCAACTCAAAAACTCCTGACGTCTTTCACGCTGCTGCTGCGTTGGCTGCCTTCGCTTACCCCAGTCACATCGCTATCTATGCTCCTGGGCATGTGCTCAGTTGCCGCCTTGCAGCAACGCGAAATTCGTCGGATTTTTAATATACGATTAAACGCTGTAGTACAGCTCAAACTCTACCGGGTGCGGGGTCATACGCACGCGGTCATCTTCTTCGCGACGCAGCGCAATATACGCATCGATCGCTTCATCAGTGAACACGCCGCCTGCTTTCAGGAACTCGCGGTCCAGGTCCAGCGCGTTCAGCGCTTCTTCCAGAGAACCCGCTACCTGTGGGATCTCTTTCGCTTCTTCCGGCGGCAGGTCATACAGGTTTTTGTCCATGGCTTCGCCCGGGTGAATCTTATTCTTAATCCCGTCCAGACCGGCCATCAGCAGGGCGGCAAAGCACAGATACGGGTTAGCCGCCGGGTCCGGGAAGCGAACTTCGATACGGCGCGCTTTCGGAGACGCCACCACCGGAATACGGATGGAGGCGGAACGGTTACGGGCGGAGTAGGCCAGCATCACCGGCGCTTCGTAACCCGGGACCAGACGCTTGTAGGAGTTGGTGGTCGGGTTCGCCAGGGCGTTGATAGCTTTGGCGTGTTTGATGACGCCGCCGATGTAGTACAGCGCCTGCTCAGATAGACCGGCATATTTGTCGCCAGAGAACAGGTTGGTGCCGTTCTTCGCCAGCGACATGTGGCAGTGCATACCGGAACCGTTATCGCCGAACATCGGTTTTGGCATAAAGGTCGCGGTCTTACCGAAGCGGTGAGCCACGTTATGTACGACATATTTGTAAATCTGAATTTCGTCGGCTTTTTTGGTCATGGTGTTAAAGCGGGTCGCCACTTCGTTCTGACCTGCGGTCGCTACTTCGTGGTGGTGCGCTTCAACGACCAGGCCCATCTGCTCCATGACCAGACACATTTCAGAACGGATATCCTGCGCGGAGTCAACTGGCGGAACCGGGAAATAACCGCCTTTCACGCCCGGACGATGGCCTTTGTTGCCGCCTTCGTACTTGGTAGAGGAGTTCCAGGCGCCTTCAATATCGTCAATCGCCACATGTGAGCCGGAGATAGATGCGCCGAAGCGGATGTCGTCGAACAGGAAGAATTCAGGTTCCGGCCCAAACAGGACGGTATCGGCGATACCGGTCGCGCGCAGGTAGTCTTCCGCACGTTTTGCGATGGAACGTGGGTCACGGTCATAACCTTGCAGAGTGCCAGGCTCCAGGATGTCGCAACGGATAATCAGGGTAGAGTCCGCGAAGAACGGGTCAATCACTGCGGTGGATGCGTCTGGCATCAGCACCATGTCGGATTCGTTAATGCCTTTCCAGCCGCCGATAGAGGAGCCGTCAAACATTTTGCCTTCTTCAAAGAATTCGGCATTTACCTGATGAGCAGGAATCGTGACGTGCTGTTCTTTGCCTTTGGTATCGGTGAAGCGCAGATCGACAAACTTCACTTCGTGCTCGTTCAGCATCGTCAAAACGTGTTCAGCGGACATACTTGTACTCTCCCGGATTGGTCATGGTCGGTCGTCGTGGTAACGAGATCTTCAATTCTGCTGGCCGTGTCGCCGTAAAAATATAAAGCGAAATCTGTGCCAACTTTCACATTGCCCCCAAAAGGCGTTATCATGCGCACCATCGTGCAAAAGGGCTGCACCACGGTGACTATGTTGCACCAAAATAGTGCTTCAATGTGAACATTAAGCACCACATTGGTGCAATAGAACGCAAGCCACCCTTTTAACGCTCCGTGAAAGCGATCACAAAGAGACTCTGCAATACTTGTTTGCGGAGGATGTTTGTGATCCTGTTTTGTAGTGCGATTAATCCGTGTACAATAACGCGCTATTTCTAATGCCTGAGGCAAAGTTGTGATCGAAAATTTGCGTAACATCGCCATCATCGCGCACGTTGACCATGGTAAAACTACCCTGGTTGATAAGCTGCTCCAGCAATCCGGTACGTTCGACGCGCGTGCCGAAACTCAAGAGCGAGTGATGGACTCCAACGATTTGGAGAAAGAGCGTGGTATTACTATCCTCGCTAAAAACACCGCTATTAAATGGAATGATTACCGTATCAACATCGTTGATACTCCCGGGCACGCTGACTTCGGTGGTGAAGTAGAGCGCGTCATGTCCATGGTTGACTCTGTGCTGCTGGTGGTTGACGCATTTGACGGCCCGATGCCGCAAACGCGCTTCGTGACCAAAAAAGCCTTTGCTCATGGCCTGAAACCTATTGTGGTTATCAACAAGGTTGACCGTCCTGGCGCGCGCCCTGACTGGGTTGTTGACCAGGTATTCGACCTGTTTGTTAACCTCGACGCGACCGACGAACAGCTGGACTTCCCGATCATCTACGCTTCGGCGCTGAACGGTATCGCGGGTCTGGACCACGAAGATATGGCGGAAGACATGACCCCGCTGTATCAGGCGATCGTTGATCATGTTCCGGCGCCGGACGTTGACCTCGATGGTCCGTTGCAGATGCAGATCTCCCAGCTGGACTACAACAACTATGTTGGCGTTATCGGCATTGGCCGTATCAAACGCGGCAAAGTGAAGCCGAACCAGCAGGTCACTATCATCGATAGTGAAGGGAAAACCCGTAACGCGAAAGTAGGTAAAGTGCTGACGCATCTGGGTCTGGAGCGTATCGACAGCGATATCGCCGAAGCGGGCGATATCATTGCGATCACCGGTCTGGGCGAGCTGAACATTTCCGACACCATCTGCGACCCGCAGAACGTTGAAGCGCTGCCGGCGCTGTCCGTTGATGAGCCGACCGTGTCTATGTTCTTCTGCGTTAACACCTCGCCGTTCTGCGGTAAAGAAGGTAAGTTTGTGACTTCTCGTCAAATTCTTGACCGTCTGAACAAAGAGCTGGTGCATAACGTGGCGCTGCGCGTTGAAGAAACCGAAGATGCGGATGCGTTCCGTGTATCCGGTCGTGGCGAACTGCACCTGTCCGTGCTGATTGAAAATATGCGTCGTGAAGGTTTCGAACTGGCGGTTTCCCGTCCGAAAGTTATCTTCCGTGAAATCGACGGTCGTAAACAAGAGCCGTACGAAAACGTGACGCTGGACGTCGAAGAGCAGCACCAGGGGTCTGTCATGCAGGCGCTGGGCGAGCGTAAAGGCGACCTGAAAAACATGAATCCGGACGGTAAAGGCCGCGTACGTCTCGACTACGTGATCCCAAGCCGTGGGCTGATTGGTTTCCGTTCAGAATTTATGACCATGACTTCCGGTACGGGTCTGCTGTACTCCACCTTCAGCCATTACGACGATATTCGTCCGGGTGAAGTGGGCCAGCGTCAGAACGGCGTACTGATCTCCAACGGTCAGGGTAAAGCGGTGGCGTTTGCGCTGTTCGGTTTGCAGGATCGCGGTAAGCTGTTCCTGGGTCACGGCGCGGAAGTTTACGAAGGCCAGATTATTGGTATCCACAGTCGCTCCAACGACCTGACGGTAAACTGCCTGACCGGTAAGAAGCTGACCAACATGCGTGCGTCTGGTACGGATGAAGCGGTGATTCTGGTTCCGCCAATTAAAATGAGCCTTGAGCAAGCGCTGGAGTTCATTGATGACGACGAACTGGTAGAAGTCACCCCAACCTCTATCCGTATCCGTAAACGTCACCTGACGGAAAACGATCGCCGCCGTGCGAACCGTGGTCAGAAAGAAGAGTAATTAACGTTCTTACGGATAAAAACCCTGCCGAAATGAAAACTCGGCGGGGTTTTTTTATTCACATTGATAAAGGGATAAGGTTGCCAAAAAATCAGCAATCGCTGGCGTATTATGCCGACCAATGACGCTATCCGCATAAACCTTTGCCCGAGCGCTGGCATTCCCCATCGCGACGCCCAATCCGGCTAAACGTAGCATTTCCGCATCGTTATCATTATCGCCAAACGCCATCACTTCACGCATTGCGATATGCTGTTGCTGTGCATATCTGGCGAGGCTTTGTCCTTTGCTACACCCCTTCTGGAGAATATCCAGTTGATGATGCCAGGACCAGGTACAGCTTAGCTGTAATTCATGCTGTATAAACTCAGCAATATTTTGTAGTTGTTTTATGTGCCGATGAACGATGCTGATTTGCCAAATATTCTCCCTACTGCTTAGCTCATCAGCCTGAAAGATTATTTTATCATCAGCACGAATTGTTGGTTTAAGCGGATATACCCGCGCCAGTATTTTTTCCGTTTGTAAGTGCGTCAGCGGCTGCGGATGAAGGATCTGCTGTTGAGCCGGTTGATAAATATAACTTCCGTTACAACAGATCATCGGTTCGGTGAGCGCCAGCGTTTGATAATACGCATAGGCTTCACGATGAGAGCGACCGGTAACAAGCATTATTCGGCAGCCCATGTCCTGCATCTGACGGATAGCGGTTAGCGACTCTGGCAGAATTTGTTTATTACGGTTTAGCAGCGTTCCATCAAGATCAAAAGCGATTAAACGATATCGCATGAGCGCCCGATCCTAAAACAGCGTGAGGCATCCAGATGATTCAGCAATGGAATATCGAGACGGTGCTGATAAGCGAGAAAACAGTGGCATTGTTTTGCCTGGCAGGCGGGAGAATTAAGCCGTTGCTGATATAAATTACCCATTTTAATTTTGCTGATATGACAAGCAAAAAGATCGCCTTCTGCATTCATAAAAATACTTTTTCTTCCTGCGGTACAGATATCCAGCTGCGCTGGCCACTGCTGCGTTTCAATCACATACAGCGGATCGAGTTCGCCGAAGGCGATGGTTTCCTCAACGGTATGCCGGGTATTGGCACACTCGTTGGCGTTAAACCAAAAATAATTCTGGTCAGGCAACTGCTGGCGTAGCCAACGAAACTGGTCGATATCTTTCATACTGGCGACAGCCCCCGCGCACCAGGTTATTCCGGCGGCAGAGAGCGCTAAACACTGCTGGAGAAAGCGCTCAGCGGTAATTTGTGAGGGATGAAAAGAACACCATAACCGAAGCTTTGAGATATCTCCGCCGCCAGCATGAAATGACTCCAGCAATGACATTAACGAAAAAGAGGCGTTAGTTTGTATGCCGACCGCCTGAACATGAGGATAGCGGCTAATTTCTGCCAGCGCCGCCATGTAATAACGCAAGCGTAGCGCCTCGCCATAAGGCGTAATCATCACATTCAACGGCGTACCTAAAAGAGGCAAATGGTCAACCATGCGCCATAGCGCGGCTTCGTCGCGTTTTTTATCGTTGCGGGCGTGTTTATGGAACGGGCAATAGCCGCAATGATAATTACACGATTTAAGGTAGCCGCGATAAAACAGCGTGTGAATATCGCGCAGGGCGGGGATGCTCATCTCTGCCGATTCTCCCGTAGCATCACCTCAGGCGAAACGAACACAGGAGCAAGGCAATCGGATAATGCCATACCGGTCTCCGTTAGCCGGAGGCGACTGCCATTCTGATAACAGTAGCCCTGCCGTATGAAGAGTTCCAGGTCGGGGAAATCCCTTAGCGCATCGCTGGCAAAATATTGCTGATAATCGCTAAGAGAAAGTCCCTGCCAGAAAAATAGATTTTTAATGATAAAGCGGCGTTTCATTTCATCAGGGGGGAGCAGATAACCGTGATTAATGACGGTTTTATCCGCGCTGTCGATAAACGCCTGAATGATTTTTCGTGATGTTTGCAGGTTCGGCGACCACGGCGAACAGTAATGCAGATTGCCAAGATAACTTCTGCCGCCCGCGCCGAGCGCCAGTGAGTTTTCAAATCCGCAGCTTTCCGCCGCGGCGGATGGCGCTGGATTAAGGACGAAACGGCGCATGGACGTTTGGGTGTAGCCCGCGTTGCATAAAAGATCGCGGGCTACAACGTAGTAGCTATGCATATTTTCCTGGCGAGGCATATTATAAAGCGGATAAATAAACAGCTCTTCCGGTTGATAAATGAGCGCCTGATGTAACGATTCCGTCAGGCTTGCGTGAGTCTGGCCGGGAATGCCGTAAATAATATCAATATTGAGTGATGGAAAATGACCCGCCTTTAGCCACTCCAGCGCCTGGTGCGCGCTGGCGGCATTGTGGCGGCGATGCAGCGTATGTAACTCGCTATCATGAAAACTTTGTACGCCAATACTGACGCGATTAACGGAAAAGGCGTTTAATAGCGCTACTTTTTCTGCTGTGGTATCCGTAGGGGAAGTTTCAATTGTTTTATAAATATTCCAGTCAACATTGAGCACCTCAAAGACGGAAAAAAATAACTTTTCTAATTGCGCAATGTTTAATAGCAGAGGCGTGCCGCCGCCTACGGTAAAGCTTGCCCAGTGGACGGGCGCCAGCGCCATTTGTCGGCCCTGGGTAATAATCGCATCGATATAGCTATCAATGAACGTATTATCTGCGCCTGTGCAGGTAAATAAATTACAGAACCCGCAGCGACTTTGACAAAAGGGCATATGAGCATACAGATGTGTGTCGTGCTCGTAAATGCGCGGTTTTACTTCGCTAAAGCTGACGTTCTCCAGCTCCCGATAAGCCGTCTTATGCGGATAACTGTACATATACTGACGATAAATATCATTGTTATTCATATTAATGATTACAGCTCAGCAAGAAATGCATATAGGGAACGGTATTAACGATCGGATGGTTAAAACTATGGAAATATTTCCCGTCTTCGCCATAGCAGGTACCGTGATCGGAACAGACAATAACGAACGTTTCGCCGCCGGTTTGGCGGAAAATGTTCAGTAATCCGTCGATGCGGGCGTCGATATAGCGTAGCGCGGCGGCATGGGTCTCAACGGTATCGCCAGGGGCCGCGCCCTCCACGTAAAAATGGTTAGGATAATGAATCGTATCGATATTGATATACATCATGACCGGTTGGCTGCCAGCACGCTCGGCCATGATTTTCTGGATATAATGGATCTGGTTATCCATACTTTCTTTAACCGTACAGGCAAAGCGTGGATACCAGTAACTCTCTTTAAACATCGACGGGAACACTTTTCCCATGCCGGAGCGGTTATTAAAGAAAGAGACGCCGCCAATACAGATGGTCTGGTAGCCTTTATTTTCCAGACTTTTTATCCATGTTGCGTCATCAAAGGCAAATGCATTTTTCGGCCCTTTACGACCAAGTCCGATATCTTTTGGGAAAAACAGCATGGTCTGATTAACGGTATCATCAATAGGTTTTGGCATAAAACCTGAAAACATGGCGTGATGCGAAGGCCAGGTAAAATTACCGGCCGCTTCGCATTTCGTCCATTGTCCATAATGATTAAGGTTGGGCGTATTTCCGGCGGTTTGTTCCTGAAGCGCAATGTCGTAGCGTAACGAGTCCAGCACAATAAAAAGAATATGAGCGTTATTACTAATTAGCGCATTCATATCGAATTCGCCATCGCCTGTGTCAATCGACGCGTGCAGCGAGACGGGGACTTCATCCATTGAATTATACATTTTGCTTCCTCATGGCCCGGATTTGCGCCTGATAAATTAGATTATTCTGCTGCGCATCCTGATAAATCAAATCACCCTGGCCATTAATTTCAATAATATACGGCGTCAGGCTGGTGGTAAGTAAAACATCAATACCCGCTAAGCGAATGCCAGGGAAAAGTCGCATGGCATTTTGACAGAGCGTATCGATCTCAGTCACTTTTGCGGCAGATAACTCCAGACTTTCGAAGCAGTAAGCCTGGTTTTGCAGATGTAAGTTAGTAATGGGCTGCGAGGAGGTTCTGACCACTCGCCAGATAATTTCGCCATCCAGACAGACGATACGTAAATCATAGGTTTTATGCTTTACGCTGGCTTTGGGCAGCCACTGTTCGACGAGGTTTTCCTGCTGAAGAACGCCATCAATAATGAGCTGGATATCTTCTTTTTGACGATACTGTTGGATTTTTTTGCTGTTAAATAGCTGTTGTCCTGATATGGCAACTGCGCTGTAAAGCACCTGCTTTATGCCATCAGGATGGCGGCGCAAAGCGATAACGCCCGCCGCGCCAGAACCCAGCGAGGGTTTAATGAACACGCTGGCGACCCTTTTTTCCTCCATGATGGCGGTGAGATGTGCAAAACTTTTTACGTCTTCCGCTACCAACGGCGGCGTGGGGATGCCGTGTTCCAGTAAGCGCCGCTTGCAGCGTTTTTTATCCAACAGGTGAATGAGGCCCGCCGGATGGTTAAGCCATGTGACGCCAGGACGCGCCGCCATGTTCTGCAAAAAATGGATATAGTCCAGGCCGATCGCGTTTATTTTGCGGATGTCAGTTTCACTGTGTACTGGCGGGTCGATTTTAACGATGCCAGAGGTCAGCGAAGCGTCCAGCGCGTGCGGATGAGTCAGCGCCGTGACGGATTCCCCAAGTACGGCGGCAGCCTGCATAAAATAATGCGTGCGCTTGCTCTGACGGGGGCCAATGAGCGTAATCACAATAAATCCCTTTATCGGTGAGTAGGGGAATGTGCACATTCCCCAACACAATCACTCGGTGTACATCGCATTCATATAAATATCGCCATCGTAATCTTCAGGCTCCAGAGCTTCTGAAAGATTCAGGTTTATCGGCAGTGTGGCTTTTAGCTTTTCCTGCATCTCCGGCGTCAAATAGTGGTGGTGGAGATCGAGTGTTTCCAGATGCGCAATTCGGTCTTTATGCTCCAGCAGCGCCTCTGCGCCGTTGTCCGTTAAGGTACCGCATGAGAGTTCCAGCACGTTAAGCTGCGGCAGGATATTACTTTCCAGCACCCGGCGGACGATACCATCCTGCTCTTCGCTATTCATCAACCCCAGATGGGTGAGCTGAGGGAAAAGATCTTTCGATGCCAGCGCCATCACGTCATCCAGCGAACCGTCAAAACCGTATTCCTCTACGCCCAGGAAGAGCTTCAGCGTTTTTAATGCAGGGAGCTGCGCATTTTGTAGTTCGGCAAGCACGTTAGAAGGGATGCCGCCGGAAATGATTTCCAGGTGCTCCAGTTTCTCATGATGTATAGCACCCAGTCGTAGATCCGACGCGCCTTTAATGATCAGTTCTTTCAGATTGGGTAACGCCGCATAGAGCCTGGAATAGTCACCTTGTTTAATCCAGGAGATCTCGCAGTCTTCGCTCTCCATATCACCGATAAACAGTGATTCCAGGTGAGTAAAGCGGGAGGCGTTCTCCACAATCATATCAATAATAGGCTGGCAGGTTTCGTCTTCCCAACAATCACCCCAGTTACCAATGGTCAGCGAGCGAAGCTTTGGCAGATCTTCATCGGTTAAAATTAAATTAATGAGCTGTTCCTGGGTTAATTCATTGTCCCAATCAATATTAAATCGCTTATTCATTTGTTTCCCTTCTCTATAAGCATAAATATGGTAAAACGCTTTGCGAATATTATCATGGCGCTTAGAGGAGGGATATCGGGAGTCTGATTCAGGATGAATGAGCGGGCAGAACAACTACCCGCTGTGATGCAGATTCGGAAAATAGAGGCGATAATATCAGAAGAAATACTTCGCCCCGATACGAATCTGGTTTTGCTCTCTATGGTAGGGGCCCACGTTACGATCTAACCAGCGTAATTCAAAGTAGGGCAGCCAGTGTTCATTGATACGATAACGGAAGGTGTTAGTGATTTCCCAATGATGCTTCGTACCATTACTACTATTAAAATCATTAACGTTATAAAAATAGTGTGGTTCAAAGGTATAAGAAAATTTATCGGTAATGATAAAATTCCAATAGTTACCGATTTCATAGCTGTCATTATTATCCAGTTCGCCATTCAAATCGGTTGAACTATAATTATTGTGATTATATCGGTTACGTACCGTAAGATTAAACCACGGGGTAAATTTATAGTTAACATCCAGATAGACGGCGCCGCCGGAACCAATGCTTTTGTCGTTTATTAACCCGCCTGGCTGGATGGTTAATTTATCTGTAGGTTTAAATAACGGATACCAGCCCTCAATCTCATTATAACCATGCTTTAATTCATCATCACGCTGTAGCGTATAGGTATTGGTCAACATAATTCCGGCCCCCATATCGGAGTTATAGCCGACGCGCAGCATAAACTCCATTTGGTCAGACGCCAGGTTATAGGCCTCACGGTTTTCTACATAAGCGCCAGCAAAAACAGAGGTGGATATTACTGAAGTTAATATCACTAGAGTATTCAGAGATTTCATAATAAATCCATTTTTCAAATATAGGGAAGCCGCCATCCATCGGGATGGATAAAGCGGCAAGCGTCGTTTAATTATTTACAGTAGAAATACTTTGTTTATTATTAGTCGCGACAATTTGATTACCTGTTTTCTTTCGTTGGGCAATTTCCTCGATAATAAAAGCGAAACGTTGTTCATTGAGCTTATAAAAAAAGCCCATCGTTAGTGCTGCGATAATGGCAAGACCGCAAGGCCATAAAAAAATGAGCTGACGCAAACCAAGCAACGTGGTGTCACTTTGAGCTATGTTGGGGATATAACCGATTTGCGTCAGCATAATACCTGGCAAAAAGCCAGCAAGCGCAGCGGAAATTTTGCGGGAAAAGGTATAACCCGTATACACCGAGCCTTCAGCGCGAATACCCGTTTTCCATTCACCGTAGTCAACCGTATCCGGAACCAGCGCCCAGTTCAGGCTGTTGACGAAAGCGGTACCGAAGAAGGCGATACAAGAGAAAATAACAAACAGGAATGACGTTCCACCCCAGATAAAATTCAGGATATCGCCAACGGCCCACAATATCAGACCACCAAGATAAACCTGTTTTTTCCCGAAGCGTTTTACCGCAGCAGGTACTAATAAAACACCAATCAGGATACAGCCCATGCTGAAAAAACCCATCCATGACAACAAATGAATATCGTTCAGCACGTACTGAGTGTAATAAACCTGAATGGCCAGCTTGATATTAAAGGCGGCCAGCGTGCACAAATTGGCAACGCAGAGCACCAGCAGCGGCGGATTACGAAAAATCGCGCAGAAGGACTTCAATATGCTGGGTTTATGCGTGTCAGGTACGGTTTCGATATACCGTTCTTTCACCCCGCTAAAGCACCACCACATGCTGAACAGCCCGCAGACCGAAAAAATGACTGCTGCAATCAGATAACCCAGCGAAGGGGAACGGGTAAACAGCGCCTGAATGGGCATAAAACCTACGGTACAAAGAAGAAGGCCAATGGTAGCGCCGCCTTGTCGCCATGCGGCGAGCTGGGCCCGCTCATGCGGATTTTTGGTAATAGCGGGTACCATCGCGCCGTATGAGCAGTTCATCAGGCTGTAGAACAAACCGAACAACATAAACAGCACCGTCGCGAAGGCTGTTTTAACGGGTAAAGTAAAGTGAGTGGCAAAGAATTGCGCAGTAGCAACCAGAGCCACCGGAAATGACGCATACAGAATAAAAGGCCGAAACTTTCCTTTTGCGCCAATATTACGGCGTGAATCCAGCAATACGCCGGTGAGCATATCGGTAAAAGCAGTGAAGAATTTCGCCACCAGAAAGATAATTCCACCGTAATATGCAGGCATCCCGAGTTCATCGGTATAAAACTTCAGTAGATACAGCGTACCGATACACAGCATCAGATTTGAGCCGAAATCGCCCACGCCATAGGCGCATTTTTCCCGCAGGCTCAACTTTAGCGTTAGCGGATCATGATTAGACATAATCGCCTCTCAAAACGCCCCGCAGGGCGTTATATTTTATTGTTGTTAAACCGTATGTTTCCGGGCCTCAATCTCTTCCACAATTCGCACGTACATCTTCTCGTTGAGGTTGTAGAAACAGCCCATCGCAATAATGGTGATGACCGCCAGCACGCAAGGATAAATAAAGATCAACTGGCGTAGGCCTTCGACGGTGCCTGCCGATTGCACCACATTCGGGATATAACCGATTTGCGTCAGCATCCAGCCGGGGAAGAACCCTGCCAGCGCCTGGGAGACCTTACGGAAGAACGTGAAGCCGGTGTAAACCGTCCCTTCCGAGCGGACGCCGGTGCGCCATTCACCGTACTCCACCGTGTCGGAAACCAGCGCCCAGTTCAGGCTGTTGACGAAGGCGGAACCGAAGAACGCCAGGCAGGAGAAGGCGACAAAACTGACCGAGCCGCCGCCAAAGAAGTAGTTGAGCAGATCGCCCGCCACCCATATTAACAGCCCGCCGATATAGACTTTCTTCTTGCCAAAACGCCTTACTGCGCCGGGCATCAAAAAGACGCCGATAAAAATACAGCCCATGCTAAAGAAGCCCATCCAGGAGAGGAGGATCGGGTCGTTAAGAACGTACTGGGTGTAATAAACCTGAATCGCCAGTTTGACGTTGAAGGCGCCGAGAGTACAAAGGTTGGCGATACACAGAATAAACAGCGGACGGTTACCGGCGATGGCGCGGAACGACTGCAATAATCCGGGCTTTTGCGCGTTATCGACAGGTTTCACTTCGACGTAGCGCTCTTTAACGCCGGCGTAGCACAGCCACATAAATAGCAGGCCAAACAATGAAAATAGCGTGGCGGCGAAAATATAGCTGAGCTGGGCATTGCCTTCGATCAGGTTCATGACCGGCACAAAGCCAACGGTACACAGCAGCAGGCCGAGAGTGGCGCCGCCCTGACGCCACGCGGCAAGCGAGGCGCGTTCATCCGGGTTCTTGGTAATCGCGGGCACCATCGCGCCATACGAGCAGTTCATCATGCTGAAAACCAGCCCGTACAGCATAAACAGTATCGTTGCGACGACGGTTTTTCCCGTCACCTCAAACGGTGTGCCGACAAAGTTAGCAATCGCCAGTAGCGTTACTGGAAATGCCGCGTAAAGCACGAACGGGCGGAATTTGCCCTTCGGACCAATTTTACGCCGCGAGTCGAGCATAATGCCGGTACCCATATCGGTAAATGCGGTGAAAAATTTGGCGATCAGGAAAATGATCCCGCCGTAAGTCCCTGGTAAACCCAGCACATCGGTATAAAATTTGAGTAAATAGAGGGTCCCGATATCTAACAGGATATTGGAACCTAAATCCCCCAGTCCATAGGCAAGTTTTTCTTTAAACGGCAAGCGTAGGGTTGCCGGATTCGATGATGTTTGACTCATTATTCTTCTCCATCTGCCCGCAGGTTTCCCTGCGGGCGAGCCGTATTAGATATTCCGTAAAGAAGCAAAAAGTAAAGCCCACTCGCTCTTCGCGCGATAGAAGACTGGCGGCTTGCCAATGGGCGCATCCACGGTAATTTCACCGCCGTGGTGAGCTTCGCCGGTCCAGATATTCACCCAGTGATCTTCCGGCAGATACAGCGTCCAGTCGCAACGCCCCTGCTCGTGAACCGGCGCGACCAGCAGATCCTGACCGAGCAGATATTGATATTTCAGGGTGTAGGTTGTGGCATCGTTCTCGTAGTGCAGGAATAGCGGACGCATGACCGGCAGACCGGTAGCCGCGTTTTGCGCCACCGCCTGCTTGAGATACGGTTTCAGCGTGGTAAAGACGGTGGTCATACGGGCAAAGTGGGCAATAGTTTCCGCGTCGCCGTCGAACTGCCAGTTATCGCCGGGGCGGTTGCCTTCATGGGTGCGCATCATCGGCGTAAAGGCGCTGAAATCGCACCAGCGCAGCAGCAACTCTTTGCTGCGTTTCATGTCAAACAGGGTGGTGTAGCCGCCGATATCGCTGTGATGCAGACCGTGGCCGGTCATCGCCAGCGACAATGCCGCAGGCACTACCGAGGCCAGACCATCATCAAGGCTCCAGTCAACGTTCTGGTCGCCTGCCCACATCATGGTGGAATATTTCTGACTGCCGGTGTAACCCGCACGCATAAAGAACAGGATCTCGCCGAGTTTGCCGGTCTCCTGTAGCGCTTCGTAGTTACATTTCGCCCACAGCGCAGGCCAGGCGTTATGCATGATCTCGGCGCTGACGCCGTTGTGCAGATACGTGTCGGTCGGCAGATATTCGCCGAAATCCGCCATCCAGCCGCTGCAGCCGAGCGCGATCATGTTCTTTTTGATGACGTCTTTGAACCAGTCGTAAGCTTCAGGATTGGTCAGATCGACCACGCCGCCATAGAATTCGCCAAACTCGACCAGATAGTCGCCGCCCGTGGCGTTTTTCGCCAGATAGCCGTGTTTCGCCGCCTCAGCGCAGAGGTCTTTATCACTGGCGACGTATGGGTTGATATAAGAGAGGAACTGGACGCCTTCTTCTTTCCACTGTTTGATCCGGCTATCCAGCTGTGGATAGTTGTCGCTATTCCACTTCCAGTTCCACATCACGCGCTTGCCAAAGGAGGTCATGCGGATACCGGACCAGTCCTGCGCCCAAATACCGTTCACTTTTACGCCTGCGTTGCGCATGGTATCCAGTTTTTGCTGGCAAACTTCCGTACCGCCCTGAATGCCTAGCGTGACGCCGTCGTAAACCCAGTCCGGCAGCTCCGGCTGGCGGCCTAACAGCGCAGTCAGTTTTTCCAGCAGGGCGATGTAGGTGTCGGCACACTCAAAACGTAGCGTAGTTTTATCTTCCCACAGCGCCAGTTCGTGATACTCCGGCGCGCTGAAGTCGAAATTCATATAGCAGCTATTATCGACGTGGCAGTAATACTTCTGCGTGCTGACAAAGGTCGGTTGCGGGAAGAAGGTCCAGTAATAGTCGCCGCCGGCGTTCTCTTTACAGTCTGCCTGCCAGGTGACATAGCTGGTTTTATTACGGCCAACGCCCTGTTCGCTGGTCCACAGCGGGAACGGCTTGCCGCGCAAATCGAAATAAGAGAACTGTTCGCCGCAGCCGTAGATATGGTCGTCTGGATTAGCTGCGAGGCGTAACCAGATACGGTTATGGTGCAGGTCGTCGTTTTGCAGATCCAGCTTCAGGCGTCCCGCCTCATCGGCGGAGATGCGAAGGGTGGCGCTAATTGTTGCGCCACGGCTGAATTGTACCAGCCAGCCGTCGGGTAGCTCGCTGACCGTGGCCTCCGTTAATGCAATCTTCTCGTTAAGTTTGTCTTTGATGCTGAAGTTGCCGCGGAACATATCAATGTCGGCAACGCCCGCGCCAATCCACAGACAGGGGTTTTCGGCGCTGTGGCGTAAAATCAGGCGCTGCTGCCAGTTAAGCGCAAAACCATCCTGTGATGTTGTCAGTTCAAAATCGGTTGACCGTTGTGGTAGAGAATTCATTGTAATCTCCGTGAATGTAGGGTAATTCGGTAATCCATTTGGGCTAGTCACAGCCGATGGAAAAATGCAGTTGATGGATCGCTTTTGGGGCAAGATGAATCAGTGCGATCCCGGAATTAAATGCATCGGGTGGGCAGCTCATAGGCTCTACCGCGAGACCTTTTCGGCTGAGTTTTTCGCCGGTATAGATCTGTAGCCAGGGTTGGTTGCTGCGTAAAAATGTAGACATGTTCTGCGTTGAGCTGGTAAGTCTGACCTCCCACTCAGCCGGGGTAGTCGCGGTCTTAACCGCATGATCAAGGCGCGTTTCGCCGAGCAGGCATGATGCGGAAAAATCCCTGCCTGCGGGCAATTCTTCGCTTGCAGGCAGTGTTAATACACAGCTATCGATGCTTTGTAGATTACAAGTCAAATAAGGATGTGCGCCCGCGCCATAAGGGGCTGATTCATCGCCAATGTTTTGCGTACGAATCAATACGCGCAGCCCACTGGCGGCATCTAACCGATAAATTACTTCCGATATCAACGCAAAGGGATAGCCGTAAGAGGGCGGCAGAAAAATCGTTAGCGACGCTTCCGTCGCCGACTGATAATTAATCTGCCAGTCTCGCCAGGCTAACAGACCGTGAATGGCGGTCTGCGAAACCGGGTCGTTAACGGCAAGCTGGAAAACCTTGCCGTTATAGGAGTAGCAGCCATTTGTCACGCGATTGGGCCAGGGAATCAATACTTTCCCCAGATGCGCCATGGGTATTTCTTCCGGTTTATGCGGGATGACCACATGGCGTCCATGATGGGTCAGTTCCGCCAGACCTGCGCCAACCGTGACGATTTTCGCCTGGTAATGGCCCGCATTAAGCTGAATAGTTTTTCCACCGCTGTGCATGGCTGCCATCCTCATGACCTATTTCGCGTTGATATCCAGGAGACCCGCCGCGACCGCTGGAGCCAGGCCTGGCGCCAGTGGCAGACGAGGAATGACCAGGCAGTGCAGCAGATGGTAAATATCTTGCTTGCCGTCCCACACTTTGGTGGTCACTTTGTTATCGGCGTCCAGCTCTTGCCACCAGGAACCATTTTCATAGTCCATCAGGTACTTAATGCAGTAGTCCCACCATTTCTGATACCACTCTTCATACTGGCTATCGCCCGTCAGGGTGTAGAGGGCGTAGGCCGTACCCATCGCTTCCACAATCGGCCAGCGCACGCGTTCACATACGATAGGTTTACCGTCCCAGTCGACTGAGTAGACAAAGCCGTCTGCGCCATCTGGCGCCCAGGCGTCGCGGATAGTGGCATGGAACAGACCTTTCGCATCCTCCAGCAGCCAGGCGGGTGGCGTTTCGAAGCGGGCTTCCAGCGCAGCATGGAGATGGAGCATCAGACGGCCCCACTCAATCCAGTGGCCTGGCGTACCGCCGTAGGCGCGGAAACGGTGGGCAGGATTATCTTTGTTGTAGTCGCGGATAGGGTTCCACTGTGAATCGAAGTGCTCATTGACGCGGTAATCACCGTTGCGCGCCACATCATGAATAATTACCGACGCGATACGCAGTGCGCGATCCAGCCATTTTTTGTCATGGGTAACGTCATAAACAATCAGGAACGCTTCGACGGCGTGCATATTGGCGTTGCCGCCACGGTAGTCTTCGGTTTTGCTAAAGGCTTCATCCCAGGACTCCAGGCACATCTGCTCTTCTTCACTCCAGAAGTATTTCTCAATCACTTCTATGGTGTAATCCAGCAATTTCCTGGCTTCAGGATGCCCGGTCGTGACGGCGCTGGCCGCGCCCAGCAAGGCGAAGAAGTGTTGATAACCCTGTTTAGAGGCATCTACCACGCCCTGATCATTAACGCAGGCATACCAGCCGCCGTATTTTTTGTCGCGCAGCGCGCCGTTCATGGCTTTGATACCGTGATCGACCAGATCATAAGCGCCCGGTCGGCCCATCGACGCCGCCACGGAATAAACGTGCAGCATACGCGCCGTGATCCAAAGATGGGTGCCCATCTCTTCTTTAATTTGCCCTTTATTTCCCAGCCAGCCGAAGCCTGTCGGCACCACGGCGTTTTTACCGAAATTAAAGATGCGGTCGGTTTCCTGCTCCAGCCAGCGGTTGTGGCTCAACGTGTTAAACCATTTCATTCTTTCATCCTCGTATTAACGACGTTTTGCCATCATTTCATCGACGATCTCGCCCAGACGTTGCAATTTAGGCGCGGAAACATCACGTAGCATCAGCTCGGTATCCGGTAAACCAATCACTGATGACCAGACCGCGCGTCCCGCCAGGAACCCGGATGCGCCAGCTTCCATGGCGACCCTGACCGCGCGAGGGAACAGTTTTTCGTCCACACCGGAAGAGAGGATGACCCACGGCATATTGATATGCCCATTCAGGCGTTGTGAGGCGGTAAGAAGATCGGAACGCGCGCCTTTGCCGTAGAGCGGCATTTCAACTTTGTAAAGATCGGCGCCGCTGTCGCCCAGCTCTTTGGCCGCATCGATAATCGCCTGCTCGCGATCGAACTTGTCGCCGCAGCGCGGCGGGCGTACAACCGGTTCGATAATGCTCAGCAAACCATTGGAGTGACATAATTCATTGAATTCTTTGACCATATCCAGACGCTGCTGCGCGTCTTCGTCGCTGCGCCACAGCACCAACAGTTTTAAGGCTTTCGCGCCATCCCGTTTTACCGCCTGCGCATTAATTTTTTTATCAATGACAACGTTATCAACGGGAATACCGTTGCCCGGGATGAAATCATCCGCCGCGACGATCATGGCGCAGCTTTTAGCGACCGCGTTTTGTTCTACGGCCTGGCGATAACAGAACTGCTGATCCAGCAGAACGGCAGAGGCATACGGGGAAAGAATTTTCGCCGCATTCACTTTGAAATCCGTCAGCACGCTATCGGCAACGGGTGTTTTCGCACCAGCAGCAGCAAACATTAAACGCATCGCCTCGCGCTGATCGACAGCCAGCATGGCAAACCCGCCGGACGCTCGCGTAATGTCTTTGATGGTGTAGTTGTTCATTCAATTTTCCTTTATACAGTCGTTACTTTTTTACGTTGGCGGTCAGCCCGGCGCTGATGCGCACCTGTTCCAGGATGGCGCTCCAGTCTTCCCGACCGCGGCCTGCGGCCCGCGCCAGGTTATAAACTTCCCGGGAGGCGGCACCGAGCGGCATCGGTACGTGCAGTTGATTGGCGACATCCAACGCGATGCCAAGATCTTTGTGCGCCAGATCGATCATGAAGGCGGGAGACAGATCCCCTTTCATCACTTTATTCGGCCAGGTGGTGGTGAAATGCCCTTTGCCTGCGGCAGTGCCGCTCATCACTTTTAAAGCCACGTCGAAGGAAAGCCCCAGCGCTTCACACAGCACGGCGGCTTCGGCGGAGAGCGCATTTAGCGCAATACTCATGTAGTTGTTGATCAGTTTTACGCGAATACCCATTCCCGGGCCGCCGGTGTTGACCAGCTCATTACCCATCGCCATCAGAACAGGGGTAGCGCGCTCTACTTGCTCCGCCGTACCGCCTGCCAGCAGCAACAATGTGCCGGTAATCGCGTTGTCGGATGTCCGGCCTACCGGCACATCCATCATGCTGAACCCTTTGCTCTGCATGTCGGCAATCAGCTTATCGGTTTGCAACGGATGAATAGTGGACATATCAATGACCAGCGCTTCACGGGAAAGGGTTTCACAAACGCCTTGCTCGCCAAACAAAACGGAACGAACCAGATCGCCGTTCGGGAGCATGGTGATAACAAATTCAGCGCCGATGGTTGCCTGAGCCGGGCTGCTTGCAGGTTGCGCGCCTTTGTCTACCAGACGCTGTACGGCGTCGGGATTAACATCGAAGACGCTGAGTTGATGGCCCTGCTTTAGCAGATTGCTCGCCATAGGAGAGCCCATCTGTCCCAACCCGATAAATGCTATAACTGCCATATCGTTCTCCTGAACACGGTGGTGTCATTTTTTGTCATTAATGAGCCTTTTTCTGTCTGTTTGTGATCGTATTTGTAATTTATAGTCAAAAAATTGACAGCCGTCACTTTTTAAACATTTCGTGAAATTAAAATGAGCACATCGAAAATGCTTGAGGAATGACCATGGTTCGTATTGCTTGTGTAGGTATTACCGTGATGGATCGCATCTATTACGTGGAAGGATTACCGACAGAAGGGGGTAAATATGTGGCGAAGCGCTATACGGAAGTGGGCGGCGGGCCTGCGGCGACCGCTGCCGTGGCTGCGGCGAAATTGGGCGCGCAGGTGGACTTTATTGGCCGTGTGGGCGATGACGACACCGGAAACAGCCTGCTGGCGGAACTGGAATCCCTGGGGGTAAATACCCGTTATACCCGCCGCTACACGCAGGCCATGTCGTCGCAGTCAGCGATTATGGTGGATGCCAAAGGAGAGCGGATTATCGTTAATTATCCCAGCCCGGATTTATTACCTGACGCCGACTGGCTTAACGACATCGATTTTTCGCAGTGGGATGTGGTGTTGGCGGATGTGCGCTGGCATGACGGCGCAAAACAGGCGTTTACGCTGGCGCGTCAGGCTGGCGTCATGACTGTTCTTGATGGCGATATTACGCCGCAGGATATTAGCGAGCTGGTGGCGTTAAGCGACCACGCCGCCTTCTCCGAGCCAGGGCTGGCACGCCTGACGGGGATGAGCGAAGCCATTGATGCGCTAAAAAAAGCACAAATGCTCACAAATGGACATGTCTATGTCACGCGAGGCAGCGAAGGCTGCAACTGGTTGGAAAAAGCGGCGGTGCGCCACCAACCGGGTTTTACCGTGGAGGTGGTGGATACTACCGGCGCGGGTGATGTTTTTCATGGCGCACTGGCATTTGGCCTGGCAAGCGGATACGCCATCGAAGAGGCTGTCAGATTCGCCAGCGGCGTTGCCGCGCTGAAGTGTACGCGCCCGGGTGGCCGGGCGGGTATCCCTGATTGTGAGCAAACCCGATCTTTCTTGTCACTTTTTGTATAATATGAGCAGTAGGAAGCTTTTAGAGGAATGCTCATGAGTCTTACCGAACTGACCGGTAATCCGCGACACGATCGGCTGTTAATGCTTATTGATGAGCGCGGCTATATGAATATCGATGAGTTAGCCAGTTTGTTGGAGGTCTCTACCCAGACGGTTCGCCGCGATATTCGTAAATTAAGCGAGCAGGGGCTGATTACGCGTCATCACGGCGGCGCCGGCAGAGCGTCCAGTGTGGTCAATACCGCCTTTGAGCAGCGAGAGGTCTCCTGGACGCAAGAGAAAAAAGCCATTGCGGAAGCCGTGGCTGACTATATTCCGGATGGCTCCACGATATTTATCACGATTGGAACGACGGTTGAGCAGGTGGCGCGCGCGCTGCTCAACCATAATCATCTGCGCATTATCACCAATAGCCTGCGCGTCGCGCACATTCTTTATAATAACCCTCGTTTTGAAGTGATGGTGCCTGGCGGCACGCTGCGCCCGCATAATAGCGGCATTATCGGGCCATCCGCGGCGGCGTTTGTGGCGGGGTTCCGGGCGGATTATCTCGTCACCAGTGTAGGCGCGATAGAGAGCGATGGCGCGTTACTGGAGTTTGATGTCAACGAAGCCAGCGTAGTGAAAACCATGATGGCCCACTCGCGACATATTTTGCTGGCCGCCGATCATACGAAATACCATGCTTCTGCGGCGGTTGAGATCGGCAATGTGTCACAGATTACCGCTCTGTTTACGGACGAGTATCCCGGTCCGGCATTACAGAATTTACTTCAATCCCAGCAAATCGAAGTGGTTCAGGTGAGTCCTTCGCTGGACGACGCCGTTTCAGCGTGACAAGCGTCCTTGCGCTGGAGGGGCGCGTCAGCGCTTTATCCGGCCAATAAAACGGCGCTGTGATGCAGGCGATATTGAACATCGTCTGCGTTTCTATTGTCTTTTTGTTAATTGATTTATAAAGGGATACATAGTCAAACTTCTCCTTTCCCGCTACAGTTATTCATCCCCGGTTAGCAAGGAGAATGACATGCTCTACATCTTTGATTTAGGTAATGTGATTGTCGACATCGACTTTAACCGCGTATTAGGTGTGTGGAGCGATCTGAGTCGAGTACCGCTGGCTTCGCTGAAGCAAAAATTTACGATGGGCGAGACTTTTCACCAACATGAACGCGGTGAGATAACGGACGAAGCGTTTGCTGAAGCTTTCTGTCATGAAATGGCGTTATCGCTCAGTTATGAACAATTTGCGCACGGCTGGCAGGCGGTATTTGTCGGATTACGGCCCGAAGTGATTGCTATCATGCATAAACTGCGCGAGCAGGGGCATCGCGTGGTGGTGCTATCCAATACTAACCGACTGCATACCCACTTCTGGCCGGAGGAATACCCGGAGGTGCGCGCTGCCGCCGACCATATCTATTTATCGCAGAATTTGGGAATGCGTAAGCCGGAAGCGCGTATTTATCAGCACGTCCTGCAGAAAGAAGGTTTTTCCGCTGCCGATGCGGTCTTTTTCGACGACAATGCCGATAATATAGAAGGGGCCAACCAGTTGGGGATCACCAGCATTCTGGTGAAGGATAAAGCCACCATCCCTGACTATTTCGCGAAGCTGTTATGCTAAAAACCGTTCACCAAAAAGCTGGACGCCATACGCGCCCTGTTCGGGCCTGGCTCAAGCTATTATGGCAGCGTATCGATGAGGATAATATGACGACTCTGGCGGGAAACCTCGCCTATGTCTCATTACTCTCCTTAGTACCGCTTATTGCCGTCGTTTTTGCCCTTTTCGCTGCTTTTCCGATGTTTTCTGATGTCAGCATTCAGTTACGCCATTTTATTTTTGCTAACTTTATGCCAGCCACCGGAGACGTGATTCAGCGCTATATTGAGCAGTTTGTCGCTAATTCCAACAAAATGACGGCGGTGGGCGCCTGTGGACTGATTGTGACGGCATTGCTGTTGATGTACGCCATTGATAGCGCCTTAAACACTATCTGGCGCAGCAAACGCACACGGCCAAAAGTGTACTCTTTTGCGGTGTACTGGATGATCCTCACGCTCGGCCCGCTTCTCGCTGGCGCCAGCCTGGCGATCAGCTCCTACCTGCTTTCTTTACGCTGGGCCAGCGATCTGAATACGGTCATCGACAATGTATTGCGCATCCTTCCGCTGCTGCTCTCGTGGATCTCATTCTGGTTACTTTACAGTATTGTCCCAACAACTCGCGTACCGAACCGTGACGCCCTTGTCGGCGCGTTTGTCGCAGCGTTGCTGTTCGAGGCCGGAAAGAAAGGTTTCGCGCTTTATATCACCATGTTCCCGTCATATCAGCTCATTTATGGCGTACTGGCAGTGATCCCAATCCTGTTTGTCTGGGTATACTGGACCTGGTGTATAGTCTTGCTTGGCGCAGAAATAACTGTCACTCTCGGGGAATACCGAAAACTCAAACAAGCCGCAGAACAAGAAGAAGCTGACCAACCATGATTGCATTAATTCAACGCGTAACCCGTGCCAGCGTCACCGTGGAGGACGAGGTGACGGGTGAAATCGGCCCAGGACTTTTGGTGTTATTGGGTGTCGAAAAAGAAGATGACGAACAAAAAGCGAATCGTCTGTGCGAGCGCGTGCTGGGATACCGTATCTTCAGCGATGCTGACGGCAAGATGAATCTGAATGTACAACAGGCTGGCGGCAGCGTGCTGGTGGTGTCGCAGTTTACGCTGGCGGCAGATACCGAGCGCGGTATGCGACCAAGCTTTTCCGGCGGGGCTGCGCCGGATCGCGCGCAGGCGCTTTATGAATATTTTGTCGAACGCTGCCGCCAGCAGGCGATAAACACGCAAACCGGACGCTTCGCTGCCGATATGCAGGTTGAGCTGGTTAATGACGGTCCCGTGACATTCTGGCTCCAGGTATGAGTCAGCTTCCGGCGTGGCCGCGGATAACAAGAGAGAGTACGGCTATGTATCACCTTCGAGTTCCGCAAACAGAAGAAGAATTAGAACGTTACTACCAGTTTCGCTGGGAGATGCTGCGTAAACCGCTGCACCAGCCGAAAGGGTCGGAACGGGATGGCTGGGATGCGTTGGCGCACCATCAAATGGTGGTGGACGAAGAAGGAAACTTAGTTGCAGTGGGCCGCCTGTATATCAATGCAGATAACGAGGCGTCTATCCGTTTTATGGCTGTACATCCCTCGGTACAGGATAAAGGGCTGGGGACATTAATGGCGATGACTCTGGAGTCTGTCGCCCGCCAGGAAGGCGTGAAGCGTGTAACCTGTAGCGCACGTGAAGATGCGGTTGAGTTCTTTGCCAAACTCGGATTTGTCAATCAAGGGGAGATTACTACGCCCACAACTACGCCAATCCGCCATTTTCTGATGATTAAACCGGTAGCATCGCTGGATGATATCCTGCATCGCGGCGACTGGTGCGGGCAGCTTCAGCAGGCCTGGTATGAGCACATTCCATTGAGCGAAAAGATGGGGGTGCGCATTCAGCAGTACACCGGGCAAAAATTTATTACCACGATGCCGGAAACCGGTAATCAAAATCCGCATCACACGGTGTTTGCCGGCAGCCTGTTCTCCCTGGCGACGCTGACCGGATGGGGACTTATCTGGCTGATGCTCCGTGAACGTCACCTGGGCGGGACGATTATTCTTGCTGACGCCCATATTCGCTACAGTAAACCGATTAGCGGAAAGCCAAACGCCGTGGCTGATTTGGGCTCGCTAAGCGGTGATTTGGACAGGCTGGCGCGGGGTAAAAAAGCGCGTGTCCAGCTGCAGGTTGAACTGTTGGGCGGCGAGACCGCCGGAGCAATTTTCGAAGGCATTTATATCGTACTACCTGCGAAACCGTTCGGCCCGTATGAAGAGGGCGGGAATGAGGAAGAGTAGCTGGACATATCCAACTACTCGATGAAGGCATCCGCTGGTAGTTTAAAGCGTTGTGTAAGCGCTTTAATATGATTAACCGTTAGTGCTCTGCGGCCATTTAAGATGTTGCTGACGTTCGATTTAGAACCAAGTTCGTTGGCAAGATCTGCTGCTTTGAGACCGTATTGATCCATGAGCGTTCGCAATACTGAAACGCCAGGGGGCGTTTTCTCCAGGTGTTGGTTGAGTGCTTTGAATTCCGGCGCATGTTTTTCGTATTCACTGATTCGGGCACAGAGCAATTCAAATAGTGGGTTTTCAAGATCGTCGTGGTCGACCAGAAACTCCACTAGCGCTAGTGCCCTGCGATACTCATTGTCATTTCGGTCTTCCCCCATCAGTGGGACGGTTTTTACCGCATCGCTGAAGGTATCAACGATCTTTTTTGCGCTGGTTGCATCCATCTGGCGATGAGTTCTCATTCTTTATTACCCCGATAATATGCGGTCAGTTTGTCATATTCGGCATGGGAAACGATATGTTTCACAAATATCTTATGTAACCTGAAATCTATGTAGGAAATGAGTCTCAGGCTGTTACCAGAAACATCAATCACCCACCATTTATCTCTGTACTTAAAATTATCCAGTGAAGGAATATACCGCTTCATCTCTTCAGGCTGAGTGAATGTTTTTTTCTCAAGAACATTCAGCAACTCAGTGAGGGCAAGCTCATGGTTTGGATACATGAGCATCGCTTCATTGAACGGTTTTCGGCTGATAACATGCACAATGTAGTTCCATTACAAAGTTTTCAACCTGAAAACAATTTAGCGCAACGTTATCCAGTTTTCAAGTTGAAAACAAAATTGAATTTTAGGTCATTTTGCCTGTTGATGGACTTACAACACGCCAGGCCACATCTCGCATGGCGCTTCGTGCCGCCTGGCTCACGCCTCCGAGCTGGAAAAAACCGTGGATAACGCCGAGATAGCGCTGGCAAGTACATTCCACACCCTGGTCGTTCAGACGGTGATATAGCGCTTCGCCTTCATCACGCAGTGGGTCGAACTCTGCGGTGAGGATATGCACCGGCGGTAAACCGGCAAAATCTTCACGCCATATCGGACTGGCTTCCGGGTGGCGGAGGTCGGTATCCTAGAGATACATTTCGAAACCCGATAACAGCGTATCGCGGGTGATGATGTAGTCTTGCCCGTTGCTGGCATAGCTGGGGAAACTGGCAGTAGCGTCAAGCATCGGGTAGATCAACAGCAGCTTCGCCGGAGACCAGTGGGCGGTGGATTTCAGGCGTAGCGCGCTGACCAATGCCAAGTGCCCGCCTGCGCTGTCGCCAGCAAGCGTGATACGTTCACGATCGATGCCTAACTGCTCCGCGTATTGATGGACGATATTGGCCCCGCGTTCAGCGTCGTCATGAGCCGCAGGGAAGGTGTGTTCTGGCGCAAGACGATACTGAATGGCAATCACCTTACAGCCGCTTTTCCAGGCCAGTTGCCGTAGCTGGGGGTCATGAGTCAGAAAGCCGCCGCTAACAAAACAGCCGCCGTGATAGTAGAGGATACAGGGTAGAGAACCGGATGCGTTTGGCGGCGAAACGACGCGAAATGTCATCCCTTCCAGCACGATATCTTCCGAACTCACCCGAATTTCTTTCTCACCCGCCAGCGACGTGCTGGCAATATAACCCGCTCTCCGGTCATCAATATTCTGCTCTCGTGAAGGGGGGCGGCCCGCAGCGATAAACCCGGCGACCAGTTCGGCAATTCCTTTTTCCAGTGGCATATAAGGCTCCTTAAGCTGTATGTATGTACAGTTTATAACCTGATTTGTTGGGGATGGAAAGTGGTGAAATGAGGGGATAATGATTCTGGATAGAGGTTCGCAAAAAATGGAATGCGGTTGGCGCTGGGTTTTTAATTTTTGTACTGTGAAATGATGATGCTATACGCCATTGACGTATAGATTATTTTCACTACTATAAGCCAATGGCGTATGGAATATGCAATTTATAGAAACGGAACTCTTTACTGAAGATGTTAAAAAACTGCTCGATGATGATGAATACCATAAGCTTCAGGTTTTTATGGCTCAGCATCCAGATTGTGGTGATGTCATTCAGGAAACGGGCGGCCTGAGAAAAATGCGCTGGGGATCGCGAGGCAAAGGAAAGCGTAGTGGCGTGCGAATTATCTATTTTCACCGTAGTCAACGGTATGAGATTCGCTTGCTTCTGATTTATCAAAAAGGCATTAAAGATGATCTCACGCCGCAGGAAAAAGCGGTACTTCGTATGCTGAATGAGAGGTGGTAGATGGATAAAGTGTTATTTGAGCGATTAACTCAAAGTATGTCTCAAATGAATGAAATCATTGAAGGGACCCGTGAGCCTTCTCGTACCTTTCATATTGATGCAATGAAGATTAAAGAAATACGGCAGGCATCTGGGTTGTCGCAATCTAAGTTTGCAGAACTGATTTCGGTCAACGTGGATACGCTGCGCAACTGGGAGCAAGGAAGACGTTCACCGACAGGGCCAGCCAAAGCGTTACTTCGCGCCATTGCCAACGACCCGAGAAACGTTATACAAGCATTGCGTTATTGAGCAATGATCCGGCTAACGTAGATTGCTAGCCGGTATACCAGAGAACTTATTCCCCTTCCCCCGGGAACAGGAACGGGTTGATGGAACTGCGGGCGAAGCCCTCCTGTTCCATGCGCGCGTCCAGCACCAGCGAGGCGAGGTCGTCGGCCACTGCTTCTACTTTCGGGTCTTTTTCCTGATACAGAATCTTCAGGTAAGTCCCGCAATCGCCGCAGCTTTCGGCTTTCACCGCAGCCTGCTCATTTTCCAGCGACCAGTAGTGTAAGTCGCGGCTCTGTTCGCAGTTACTGCATTTTACGCGCACGACGTGCCATTCGGTTTCGCACAGGTTACAGTGCAGATAACGCAGCCCCTGCGTGGTGCCGATTTGCACCATGCTGGAGACCGGCATCGAACCGCACACCGGGCAATACTGGCGCGCTTCACCGTATTCCGCGCGGGCTTTGCCTGGAATCAAGCTGGCCATTTGCGCCCAGTAAAGGGAGAGCGCGGCCCAAATAAATGGGGCTTTATCGCTGCTGACGGAGGCAAAATCCGAGGCAAACAGCGCGCTGGCCATCTGCTCCAGCTCCTGCTCTGAGGCTTTCTCCAGGTTCTCAATCACCGCCAGCGCGGGGCCGCTCATCTCGGGTTTTAGCTCGGCAATTAACGAATGCAGCAGTTTTTGCCAGTGCTTATCACGCGGCAGCACGTGGATATCCAGCGGCGGCTTGCCCTGGTCGTTCGCTTCTTTAATACGTGCGGTCAGATCCATCTCCAGCGGATGGTCGTACAGCACCACTTCCTGTGCGTGCGCGATAAGCGCGGCAAAGCGCAGGTAATCGCCCAGCGGGTTATTTTCAGCCAGCTCGCGCAGACGTTCGGCGCGGCGGTTGTAGACGTTTTTGAGTCGGGGGAACAATAACGGCGGAATCATATCCGCCGTACGTTTCTCGCTCGACCCCAGCTCATCTTGCGGGATTATGCGAATACTCATTCAGTTTCTTTTTCCGTTGTCTTGCGGACTTCTCGGTACCAGCGCGGGTGATGTTTCTTCGCCCACGACCGGGTTACCCAGCCTTCCACCATCGCGGTAATGGTGCCTTTCACCCAAAGGGCGGCGTAGATATGCACCATGATAACCACAATTAACGCTACTGCGGCAAAAGAATGCAACATTAACGCGAATCGGATCACCGGGATTGAGAAAGCAGGCGCAAAGTACGGACGCCAGATAATTACCCCGCTCACCAGCAGCAGCACCAGGAAGATAATCGCCGCCCAGAATACGCATTTCTGACCGAAGTTATAACGCCCTGTGTCACCCACTTCCTCGTTGACGACGATCTTACGAATATTCTTCGCCCAAAAGATATCATCCCGATTGATTAGATTGTGGTGCCAATAACGGAAAAACATGATGATGAACGAGGCAAACATAACCACGCCCACAAACGGGTGCAGAATTCGCGCCAGTTGTGGGGTGCCCAGGATATGCATCAACCAGTTGAAGGATGGGAATAAAAAGCCCAGCCCGCTCACCGCCGCCAGCACGAAGCAGAAGGCGACGATCCAGTGGTTGATGCGTTCCGGCGCCGTATAGCGCACGATGGTGTCACGTCGTTTCATTTGCGCACCTCGTCTTTCTCTTCATGCAGGTTGTCATCTTCCTCTTCCGCGCGGTTCGGACCGACGCCGACATAGTGGAAGACGCTGGCGGCAAAGGTCGCGGCAAAACCGAACGCGGCGAGCGGTTTCCAGACGCCTTTCCAGAACTTAACGGTTTCGCTGATTTCCGGGTTTTCCGGCAGACCGTGATACAGATTCGGCTTGTCGGCATGATGCAGCACGTACATGACATGCGTACCGCCTACGCCCGCCGGATCGTACAGACCCGCGTTGTCATAACCACGGGTTTTCAGCTCGGCCACGCGCTCGCCCGCCAGCGTTTTCATCGCCTCTTTGGAGCCAAAGTGGATAGCGCCGGTTGGACAGGTCTTCACGCAGGCCGGTTCTTGCCCCACGGTCACGCGGTCGACGCACAGCGTACATTTATAGACGCGGTTGTCTTCCGGGTTGAGGCGCGGCACGTTGAACGGGCAGCCAGCGATACAGTAGCCGCAGCCGATACATTGCTCGGACTGGAAGTCGACAATACCGTTAGCGTACTGAATGATCGCCCCTTCCGCCGGACAGGCCTTCAGGCAGCCGGGATCGGCGCAGTGCATACAGCCATCCTTACGGATCAGCCACTCCAGTTTGTCGTTCTGTTCCACTTCCGAGAAGCGCATCACCGTCCAGGATTTCGCGGTTAAGTCCGCCGGGTTGTCATACACCCCGACGTTATTGCCCACTTCATCACGGATGTCGTTCCACTCGGAGCACGCCACCTGACACGCTTTACAGCCGATACAGGTGGTGACGTCGATGAGTTTCGCCACCTCTTCCTGGTGGTCCCGCGCCTGGGGCGCGGGGGTGAAACCGTTAGTGGCGGAACGACGAATGATGTCTTGCGATTGATAAGCCATAGGTCGTCTCCGTTACACCTTTTCCACGTTCACAAGGAAGGATTTAAACTCCGGCGTTTGCGTGTTCGCATCACCGACGAAAGGCGTTAACGTATTGGCGATAAAGCCTTTTTTCGCCACGCCTTCGTAGCCCCAGTGAATAGGAATACCGATGGTATCTATATCCTTGCCGTCCGCTTTCAGCGTGCGAATACGCTTGGTCACCACCGCTTTGGCTTTGATATAGCCGCGGTTTGAGGAGACCTTCACGGTATCGCCATGCGCGATGCCGAGCTTATTCGCCAGCTTCTCGCCAATTTCCACAAACTGTTCCGGCTGGGCGATAGCGTTAAGCAACGCGTGCTTGGTCCAGTAGTGGAAGTGCTCGGTCAGACGGTAAGTGGTTCCGACATACGGGAACTTATCCGCTTTACCCAGCGCGTCGGCATCGTCTTTAAAGATACGGGCGGCAGGGTTAGAGATAACGTTCGGGTGCAGCGGGTTAGTGCCCAGCGGCGTTTCAAACGGCTCGTAGTGTTCCGGGAACGGCCCTTCCGCCATCTTATCGATGGCAAACAGGCGACCCATCCCTTCCGGCTGCATGATAAACGGTCCGACGTCGCTGCCGGGCGCGGCGGCGCTGTAGTCCGGAATATCCCATCCGGCCCATTTTCCGCCTTCCCATTTCAGTAGCTGACGTTTCGGGTCCCAGGGATTACCCTGCGGATCGGCGGAGGCGCGGTTATAGAGGATGCGGCGGTTAAGCGGCCATGCCCATGCCCAGCCCAGCGTGTTGCCGAGACCAGACGGGTCGGCGTTATCACGACGCGCCATCATGTTGCCTTCCGGCGTCCAGCTACCGGCGAAAATCCAGCAGCCGCTGGACGTCGTACCGTCATCGCGCAGTTGCGCGAACGAACTGAGCTGTTGACCTTTCTTCACCACCACCGCGCCAGTTGTCGGGTCGATAAGATCGGCCAGCGCTTTACCGTTACTTTCCATCGCCACTTCTTCAGAGGCGGGTTCGTATGGTTTGGTGTAGTTCCAGGTCATATTCAACACCTGTTCCGGGTTGGCGCCGCCCTGTTCAGAGTACATCTTACGCAGGCGTAAGAAGATACCGGCGAGGATTTCGCCGTCGGTCATGGCAATTCCCGGGGCGTCCGCGCCCTTCCAGTGCCACTGTAACCAGCGACCTGAGTTAACGATGGAACCATTTTCCTCGGCAAAACAGGTGGAAGGCAGACGGAACACTTCGGTCTGGATTTTCGCGGGATCAACGTCGTTCGACTCACCGTGGTTTTGCCAGAAGGTGGACGTTTCGGTGTTGAGCGGATCGATAGTCACCAGGTACTTCAGTTTGGAAAGCGACGCGACCACTTTGTTTTTGTTCGGGAATGAGGCCACCGGGTTAAAGCCCTGGCAGATATAGCCGTTGACCTTACCCTGTTTCATCATCTCGAAGTACTGCAACACGTCGTACCCTTTGTCCCACTTCGGTAGCCAGTCAAAGCCCCAGCTGTTTTCCGCTGTCGCTTTATCACCAAAGAAGGCCTTCATCATCGAGACGAAGAATTTCGGATAGTTGCCCCAGTAGTTGACCTGATCCTTCAACAATGGCTTCGGCGTATTGGCAGCCAGATAGGTTTGCAGGTCGGTCTGTTTTTCGCTCGGCAGCGTCAGGTAGCCCGGCAGACTTTGCGACAGCAGTCCTAAGTCGGTCAGTCCCTGAATATTGGAGTGACCGCGCAGGGCGTTAACGCCGCCGCCCGCCATCCCCATGTTACCGAGCAGAAGCTGGATCATCGCCATAGTACGGATGTTCTGCGCGCCGATGGAATGCTGCGTCCAGCCCAGCGCGTACAGGAACGACGCGGTTTTATCTTTTGCGCTGGTTTCTGCAATGTACTCGCACACTTTCAGGAAGTCCGCTTTTGGCGTACCGCAGATATTTTCTACCACGTCCGGCGTGTAGCGTGAGACATGCTGTTTCAACAGATTCCAGACACAGCGCGGGTGTTGCAGTGTCGTATCGCGTTTGGCAAAACCGTTTTCGTCCAGCTCATAGTGCCAACTGGTTTTATCGTACTGCCGCTTGTCTGCGTCGTAGCCGGTGAACAGACCATCATCGAAGCCAAAATCTTCACGCACGATCAGGCTGGCATTGGTATAGGCCTCGGTGTATTCACGGTTGTATTTTTCGTTGGTCAGCAGATACAGCATCACGCCTGACAAGAAGGCAATGTCAGTACCAGAGCGTATTGGCGCATAGTAATCGGCCACCGACGCGGTACGCGTAAAGCGCGGATCGATCACAATCAGCTTCGCGCCGTTGTGAATTTTGGCTTCCATCGCCCAGCGGAACCCGACCGGGTGAGCTTCTGCGGCGTTACCGCCCATCACCACGACGAGGTTGGCGTTCTTGATGTCGACCCAGTGGTTGGTCATCGCACCGCGACCAAATGTTGGAGCAAGACTTGCTACCGTTGGTCCGTGTCAGACACGCGCCTGGTTGTCGACCGCGAGCATACCCAGCGCGCGGGAGAATTTTTGCGTTAAATAACCCGTCTCGTTACTGGATGCGGAAGCGCACAGCATCCCGGTGGTGAGCCAGCGGTTAACGGTAACGCCTTCGGCGTTCTGAGCCTGATAGTTGGCGTCGCGATCTTCCTTCATCAGTTTAGCGATGCGGTCAAACGCTTCTTCCCAACTGATCTGTTGCCACTTATCTGAACCCGGCGCGCGGTATTGCGGGAATTTCAGGCGGCTTTCAGAGTGGATAAAGTCCACCAGACCGGCCCCTTTCGGGCACAGCGCGCCACGGCTTACCGGATGATCCGGGTCCCCTTCGATATGGAAAATAGATGCTTTGGCGTTTTTCGCACCGTCGCCGAGGCTGTACATCAACAGCCCGCAGCCAACGGAACAGTAGGTGCAGGTGTTACGGGTTTCGCGGGTGCGCAGCAGTTTATATTGCCGTGTTTCCGCTAGCGCTACGCCGGGCGCGAAGCCCAGTGCCGCCGCCGTGGTGCCTGCCATACCGCCAGCGCAGATCTTAAAGAACTGCCTTCTGCTGACCTGCATGGTTTGCTCCTTGTTTCGACATTGTCACTTCTCTTTCACATTTCTCTATCCGAAACGCTCAGGGAGTGGTTGTTATTTTTCTTTGCGGACGGGCCCGCAAAGGTTCAGAATTGGATAAATTTTCCTCCATCCGGGAGGAGTTGTAACAGAATACCATAATGTTGGTGTGTGTGTTCTTATATGGTTAAAAGAAAGTGAACAATATACTGTCTGAAGAAGTCCTAAATGTGACTGATTTCACAACCTCACGCCAGTTGGCTCTCTGGAAACGCGAGGATTTGCAGTCCCCCCAACTTGATGATGTTGCCGAGGAAGTGCCTGTGGCACTGGTGTATAACGGTATTTCGCATGTCGTTATGATGGCCTCTCCAAAAGATCTGACGCATTTTGCAATGGGGTTTTCTCTGTCGGAAGGGATCATTGACAGCCCGCGTGAAATCTATGGCATGGACGTTGTACCGTCCTGTAACGGACTTGAAGTGCAGATTGATCTTTCCAGCCGTCGATTTATGGGGCTGAAAGCGCGTCGTCGCGCGTTGGCCGGACGCACCGGTTGCGGCGTGTGTGGCGTGGAACAGCTCAATGACATCGGTAAGCCGGTGCAACCGCTGCCGTTTAGCCAAACGTTTAATCTCGGTAACCTTGATCGCGCGTTAAAACATCTGAATGATTTTCAACCGACGGGTAAGCTGACGGGTTGTACGCACGCTGCGGCGTGGGTCATGCCGTCGGGTGAACTGGCGGGGGGCCATGAAGATGTCGGACGCCACGTTGCGCTGGATAAACTGCTCGGCCGCCGCGCCACGGAGGGTGAGGAATGGCGGCAAGGCGCGGCGCTGGTTTCCAGTCGCGCGAGTTACGAAATGGTGCAGAAGTCGGCGATGTGCGGTGTGGAAATTTTGTTTGCGGTTTCTGCTGCCACCACGCTCGCGGTTGACGTCGCTGAACGGTGTAATCTTACGCTGGTGGGGTTCTGTAAGCCGGGTCGGGCGACGATTTATACCCATCCGCAGCGGTTAATCGCAGACTAAAATAGTACCCTCTACATTTGCGTAAAATATATATTTTTTCAATTTTACAGCCTCTCTTAATAACGGAATCACGTATAGTGGCGAGGCCATACAAATTTTAATCGTTTTTATGCTGGATCGCAGCTTATTCCAGCCATTCACGAGGCGCTTGCTAACCGGTAATACTTCGAACGAAAAAAGCGCCCCTGGGGCGCTCTTTCGACAGTCGCTAACGACTTATTTGCTCAGTTCAGCGGTCATATGCACGCGATTTGCAGCGTGCAAAGCTTAGAACTCACGCTCAAGATGATAGCCATTATAGGTATCGATGAGCCCGTTATAAGCTTTAACCACAGCCTCATAAGAACCGTCTACCATATCGCCGTTGCCTCTATTGAGGTAGTCCTGCTCATGCGCGGTATACGCCACGTTATCGCGCACGCGCCGAATGCGTTTTTTCACCTTGCCCTGGAATTTTTCCAGCTCAGAAATAAAACCAGGGAAGCTACGATGTTTATCTATATCAACGTTGATCTTCTCGTTTAGCTTCTGAGTATGCTCTTCAAAATCAGCGAGCTGTTTGCTTACTGCTGCCACATCAAAAGAATCATCAGCTACAGCGTCATTAAGCGTCTCGGCTTCCTGCATCGTCAAAAGCGTATAGTACTTAATGGATTTACCTTCTTTCTTCTCGGCTGCCTTAATTTCATTAGCCGCATGCTGCCCACTCATAATGGTAATCTCGGCGATATATTTCTTCGCAATGGGATCAAACTCATCAAACTGTTTTATAAACGTTTTATGGAACGCTTTAGCGCCAGCAAAGGCATCATCCTTGAAGTTATCTTGATCATAGTATTTATTCATACTATTGATTGTTTCAGCTAGTGGCCCAGCCGCATTAATAAATGCCAGTGCAGCACTATCCAGAGAGGCAAACGCCGGCTTTAATTCAGCCGCCGCCTTGATGTCTTTCCGGCAGTCCTGGATAAGTGCAGGATACACAGGAACCAGCGGAGAGGGATCGTCTTCCTTACCGGTAGGACCGGCGCGGAAATCGTCGAATGTGTTAGCATAACGATTTACAGCACGGTAAATATCTGCCTGGAGATTATTATAACAATCAATGTAAACATTCAGCTTTTGGTTAAGAACATCGTTCGCATCTGCGCTTTCCGCTGATGTGGATTGTGTATTGCTCGCTGATGAATCTGCACTCTGAGCTACAGGTTGTTCGTCCGCTTTTTTTTCATCACAAGCGCTTAGCCCGGCAGTCATCAGCATAGCGATAATAATTGATGATAACAAATCCTTTTTCATTAGAATAACCTATAAATAATATCATTGAAATTTACAGATTCATTTTAATGAAAAAAAACAGGTATGTGATTTATTCAACACGAAAAATACTTAATGCATATTTCATTATAATTAACATTATCAATATCAATGTGTTCGTTAAAATAAGAGAACACCAACGTAAATATATAAAAGGCAATTAAATGAAAAGGAATTTATTATCCTCAGCGATAATCATTGCGCTAATGACCCTGGGCGCAACAGGATGTGATGACAAAAAATCCCAGAAAAGTACGTTAACAGACTCTTCGGCTACCAGTACCTCCGTAAATCAGAATGATTCGGATGCAATATTGGCACAAAAAATGAATGTTTATGTTGAATGCTATAATGATATTAATCCCATGATTCTTTCGAGTGTTAAAGGCTATGCCGATTGGGTGGACATGGATAAAGGTCCAACGGGTAAAGAACGGTATATCAGAGGGATGGGAGATGTTACTGTCGATTTAGATAGATGTCTGGCAAAAATAACAAAAGTTTCATCATTGAAACCTGAACTAAAGCCCATCGATACTCTGGCGCTAAACTATATTAATTCTTCAATAGACATGAAGAAAATAATACGTGAAATGAATAGTTACTATACCCAGGAAAACTACAAGGATGATGCTTTCACGAAAGCGAAAACTCTGCATACTCAGTTTATGCAGACATTATCGATATTCAAACCGGCATCAGAGGCCTATGAAGATGCTATTCGTACAATGAATGATCAACGCCAGATGTTACAGTTGAAGAAGATTGAAGCTAAAGAAGGTAAGTCGTTTGACTACTATTCACTGTCAATGATGTTAATTAGTAAGAAAACCAATCAGCTTTTGCAAAATGACGGGTTTAATGTGGATGACGCGATGAAGCAAGTACAGGCGTTGAATGAGCATGTTGCGCAACTGAAAGCCAAACAAAATGACACCAAAAGTGGTTCTTTTCAGCGCGAGCAGTTTCTTGAGGCTGCAGACAAATATGTGCTGGCTGTAAAAACGCGAGTTCGTCGTGAACGAGATCACATCCCTTTGACCGACAGCGATAAAGAGAATCCGGCATGGGCTGAGGGTTCTTTTGATAAGGTAATCAGAGGTTATAATGATTTAGTGACAAGGTTTAATTTAATGAACTGAATGATTAAACTTTCAGGTAAAGTGTTTTTATTGGGAAGAATTACTTAAGCAACGTGATAAACGTCTGATGGTCCGTTAACCTCGTAAATAGAACGGAATGTACCAGTGACTAAAAAACATTAAATATTCTTTATTTATTGTGATGTCGTCAACGTTTCCGCAGGGCTTAATTAATGGCGATTTTTGTTTTTCATTCAATTTTTTAATAATATTCATATGATTTATACTGTTTGTTTTTCTTGAAAATATAACGGCGTTGAATAAGTTACAATGATTTTTACATTATCAATACAACTGCTAATATCGTAACTATTCCCGATTGTGTATATACTCATGACGGTAATATTAATTATTTGTCCGATTATATATATACAAAAAATCATTTAAGTTGCATCAAGGCGGCAAGAGAATGAATCCCCAGAAGCGTACATAAGTACGTGACTGGGGTGAATGAGCGCAGCCAACGCAGAGGCAGCTTGAAGGATGAAGTGTATAGCCAAGAAACAATCATCGTATCAATAATGAATATGAGCTGGATGCGATGATTGCGTGTTAAACCGAAAACTACGCACCGACTGTAAAAATAAAACTTTTCAACAGCAGGTGATGGATTATGAGTGTTGAAAAATGAGTGCATTGCAGCTATCCGACAGTTCTTTTTCTACTGAAGTCAATTTAAATGGATTAATAGAAGTTCTCAGTAAGCATCTTTATTCAACGCCCGTTGTTGCGGTAAGGGAGCTGGTGCAGAACGGGCACGATGCGATTGTCCGCAGACGAATCGAACAGCCCGATGCCCCGCAGGATAACCACATCCGCGTTGTGGCGGATGTGGCAAAATCGACTATAACGATATCTGACACCGGCGCGGGCCTGACGGAAAGCGAAATTCATGGCTTTCTGGCGACCGTTGGGGTGGGCTATACCCGGATGCTGCGCCAGCAGGATGATGACACAGGGTTAATTGGTATGTTCGGGTTGGGCTTTTTGTCGGCGTTTGTGCTGGCGAAAGATGTCACCGTGCTGACCACGTCCTGGCAAACGCCGGACCAGGGCTGGAAATATCACTCTGTTGATGGGCAGCGCTATACCGTTACGCCTTCTGACGCCGTCGCGCCGGGAACCCAGGTGATCCTGACGCTGAAAGAAGAATACAGCCATCTTGCCAGTAATAATCTACTTAATCGCGTACTCTCAAGGTACTGCATTTTGTTGCATGAGCCTGTTTTTGTCGGCGATGCGACCGAACCGGTAAATAAACTCCAGCCGCCCTGGCGCGAATCGACGCCGGAAGGCGTGACGATGCACCGTGCGTTGGTCCAGCGTAAAAACCTCGCGTTCGCGGCGCAGTTCGAATCGTCCTTCGAACCTATCTGCACCCTGCCGGTGGTTCCGCAGGGGGGCAGCGATGCTGTGGGCATTCTGTGGATTCAGGACGGCGCGACTTACGGCACCAGCGACAACCGTAATCTATCCCTCTTTTTACGCGGAATGCTGCTTGATGACGAAGCGCGTGAACTCCTGCCGCCGTGGGCGGGGTTTATTGGCGGCGTGATTGAATCGTCGAAACTCACGCCGACGGCAAGCCGGGAAGATTTGCAGCGGGACGAAACCTGGGTTGCGGTACAGGAGGCATTGAAAGAAGCGCTGATTACCGGTTTGTCGGATCTCGCGCAAAACCAGCCGGAGATATGGCGACGCGTTTTAATGCGTCATAACGAAGCGCTGCTGGGCGCGGCGCTGTGTGATGATCGTCTTTTTGATCTGCTGAAGGATCGGTTGCAGGTGCCCACGTCGAAAGGCGCGGTGTTGGCGAAGGAACTCCGCATTAATAACAGCATCCATATTTTGTTGGGCGCTGATGGCGGCTTTGAAGAGATGCTATTCCATATTCTGCAACGGCCTGTCGCCAGAGGCGATCGCTATGCTGTGGTCCCGTTTTTACGACGCTGGGCGCTGTTATACCATTGTCGGATTATTGAAGTCGGCACGCAAAGCGGCAACGAGCAGCTCTTTACGCTCGCCGATTTACCGGCGGAACAGGTCGATTATCTGGAAGCGCATTTATGCGACGGCGAGCAATTAATTATCTCCCGCTTTGACCCGGATGTTTTGCCGCTGGTGGTGACCCTCGATCGTGAAGCCGAATTAAAACAAATCCTTGAACAGGACGATGCGGACAAGCGAATGAGTACCGCCGCATTAATGCTGGCGCGCCAGTTTACTTCGCAGATTAAACAAACCAAAACCTCCAGTTTATATCTCAATTTAAATAACGCCTGCGTCAAACAATTAGTTACGGCATTGCAAAATCATCAGCAACCGGTGGCGGCGCTACGATTATTAAAATCCCTGAAAGTTATTTTATGTAGTAATGGGAATAAAGAACAGCAATGGGATCTGCATCAGGCACTGGAAGATTTCACGCAGATTATCCCCTCATTAATTAAGCAAGGAATGTAAAAATGGATACATGGGAGTGGTACAACAACTACAGTAAAGAGTTGCGGGATGCCGGGCAGGGATATATTCCCCAGATAATTGATGACTTTTCTGAAGGCGCGCTAAATTTACAACTGGAAAAGTGCGATGCGCTGTTGCCAGAAATGAAAGCCCTGAATCAGGTCGCCAAAAATCCGTGGCTGGAGATATTTATCGGGCACTGGGAGATGCGTCACCGCCTGACGAATTATAGTGAAGGCGAAAAAGTCCTGCCTGACGTTGTCGCCCTATTTGAAAAAGCGCACCGGGAAGAAGCGAAAGACTGTCCGCAATCCATCTGCGTCACCCAGGATTTATCCGCCTGCTATGAAAACATAGATGGCCCTGGCTGGGCGGCAGAGCGAATGGCGGTATGCGAAGAGACGATTGCGCGCATCGACCCCACCTGGAACTGTTTTCAGTGTTTGTCCACGGAATATGCCAGCGCCCTGATGGACACCCATCGGCACGAAGAAGCGTTAGCATATGTGGATAAACAGATTGCGGCAGTGAAGGATTCGGGAGAGGAATACGTTGAGGCATTGCTCTCGACGCGAGTCGATATCCTGATCGCGCTGCAGCGCTATGAAGAGGCGCGTGAGCTGGTTGAACATTTGATCGACGAAAATGACTACTGGGGGCGCGATCGCATTGGTTATCCGCTGAAAAAGCTGTACATCATGGCGCTGAGCGGCGGGCAGGACGAGGAGGTCTGGGAAGCGTTACCCGCCTGGTCGGACCTTACGCCTTACTCCTGGGATCTGTGGCTGGATATTTTGATTGTGTTGCTTCCCCGTTATCCGGAACGTAACCACTGGCGGCTGGCGAGAATTTTCCAGCACATGCTGGAACACTATTCTAAGGTGGGGGCGCACCGTAAATTGGTGGATCTGGCGAAAATGCAGATTAACCTGGCGCTGGATCGTGAATCTGTCTGGGTCGCGAAGCAGGCGTTTAAACTTGCCCAGCGGCATATGCCAAAACTGCGCGCCCTGTTGGGCGTTGACCGGGAGTATCTGGAACTCAGCGAGAAAATTGCCGCCAAAGAAGCAGAACTGTCGGCGCGCCCCGCTATGCCACAAACTGAAAGTACGGCGGAAGACGCAGAGGCCGATCCAGAAAAAGATGTTGAAGAGTTCCGCCGCGCCTTTATGCAGTCACCTGAGGATGCGGAGTTACTTGGCCGACTGGTCAATGCGCTGAACGCCTGTTACGCGCGGGACGAGTCGATCGCGCTTTTGCGCCATTATGTTGAAAACCATCTGCAAGAGGACAACGGTCTTCCTTTTGATCTGCTGGACCTGCTGTTGGCGAAAGACGAGCTGGAGGAGATTGAACGACTGGCCCGGCAGTATGACGCATCCGGACAGGAGCATATGGCGCTGTGGTTCCGTGCGCGGGTTCTCGGCTCGCAGGAAGACTGGGCGCAACTGGAAGCGACAGGGCAAAAACTGCTGCAAACTAAAATTGGCGGCGAATGGATTGGCGCTTACCGGATGTGCGCGTGGGCGGCGCAAAAACAGGAAGCTTACGACAGGCAACTGGAATATTTACAGCAGCTACTGGCACTGCTCACACGGCGCGAAGAAGATCCCCGCAACACCCAGTGGGATATGATGGCGGCGGCCAGCATTTTGCAGAAATGGGATATCGTGCGCAGGCTTGCGGCGGAGCTGGAGATTGAACTCACCGAAGGCGAAGGTTTTATTGATGAAAACTGGGGGCTAATAAACCTGCGTTTCCGCGAAGATTACGAATACCGATACTATTTCGCCCAGCGTATTGGGCCGGTGACGGCAAGAGTAGTCGAACCCACTTATCGTACTGATTACCCACAGCATGTCGGTGAAATCGTGGTCTTTGACGCTGAGCGGCTGAATACGCCGCCGGAAGACGAAGAAGAGCGGAAGAACTTCACGCCTTTGTATGCCAGCCTGAAAACGGTGATCCCAACAGAGTACGGCGAATCCTGGTTTTGCGACGGTGTCATGCCGGAAGAAGCGCAGTACAATGCTTTCCGCGAGGCTATCAGGGAGCTGGGGTGGCATTACTGGAGCAGTAGCCCGGATGATTACACCTTAACCGATAGCCATCAGGGCGATGATGCGACTCCCCTCCCTGGATTTTACTTTGTTATCAGCGCGCCGCAGTCGGTAACGAAGGCGGATATCGATAAAACGCTGACGGGTTTGACCGCCGACTGGGAGCATCCGCTATGCTGGTGGCGGCTGGCGCAGGCCGCAGGCGTAAATGAAGAGAAACACCGCGCCATTGCTGAACGGTACGGGATGTAACCTGCGGGGTTATATTCCCGCCGAATACTGTCAGAAATAGTGTAATTTGTTGAAATTAGCGTTGTTTGTAGGCCGGATAAGGCGCAAGCGCCGCCATCCGGCAAAACTCAGGCAAGGCTTGTCAATCATCTGAGACAGCGGGAAATGCTCCCGCTGTCTGTTGTAATGACAAACTCAGTACCTGATGGAGCGCAGCTTTAAGGCTTGCGAGATCGTTTTACAACATGTTGATATTGCGGACTTTGTAGGCAGGGTGGCGCGAAGCGAAACCCAACATTCAACATCCGCCACCGTAGGCGCTGGGCGAGAGTTGGGTCTCGGCAAGTCTTACTGTAAATAGACCCGTTTTAGTTCTATGCATTTTTTGAGATCCGGCCAGATTGATGATAACAAATTCTTTTTCATTAGAGTAACCTATAAATAACATTATTGAAATTTACAGATTCATTTTAATGAAGAAAATAGGTATGTGATTTATTCAACACGAAAAATACTTAATCCATGTTTCATTATAATTAACATTATCAATATCAATGTGTTCGTTAAAATAAGAGAACCCCAACGTAAATATACAGAAGGCAATTAAATGAAAAGGAATTTATTATCCTCAGCGATAATCATTGCGCTAATGACCCTGGGCGCAACAGGATGTGATGACAATAATGTTAAAACCGAGGCGACGCCGGCCGCCAGCAGTCAGCCTGCGACGCCAGCGCCTTCTCAGACGCCGGAAGCGCAATCTGGCGAAAGTCCAGCGCAGCCCCCAGCAGCGAAGCCAGAAACCGCAACTCAGCCCCCGGCGGCGAAGCCAGAAACGCCAGCTCAGCCGGAGGTTGACGCTGAAGAAGTTTATAGTGAAAAAATGGATGTCTATATCGATTGTTTTAATAAACTTCAATTGCCCGTTCAGCACAGTCTGGCGCGTTACGCGGATTGGGTGAAAGACTTTAAAAAAGGTCCGACAGGGAAAGAGAGCCTGGTTTATGGCATTTATGGTATTACGGAGTCTTACATAACGAATTGCCAGAAAGAGATGAAACAGGTGGCCGCCTTAACGCCATTGCTTGAGCCTATTGATGGCGTTGCCGTTAGCTATATTGATAGCGCCGCCGCGCTGGGTAATACCATTAACGAAATGGAAAAATATTATACCCAGGAAAACTATAAAGATGATGCCTTTGCTAAAGGTAAGGCGCTGCATCAGACATTACTGAAGAATATCGAGGATTTTAAACCCGTCTCGGAAAAATATCATGAGGCTATTCAGGAAATAAATGACAAGCGGCAATTGACACAGTTGAAGAAAATAGAAGAATCGGAAGGTAAAACATTTAACTATTATTCTCTGGCTGTCATGATTTCGGCAAAGCAGATCAACAAGGTTATTTCTGCCGATACCTTTGATGCCGAAGCGATGATGAAAAAAGTCGCGGAACTGGAAACAATGATTGCGCAATTGAAACAGTCGGATACTGATGGACGGAATTTTCCTTTCGTTAATTCTGCGGCGGATTATCAGCTAAAAGCTAAAAAATATATTCGTCGCATCAGGGACAATGTTCCGTATTCTGATTTTGAAAAGAAACGGGTGCAGGACCCTGCAACAGGATGGATGGTTGCGGATTCTTATCCGGCGTCGTTGAGAAGTTATAACGAGATGGTGGATGATTATAATCGCCTGCGTTGAGTGACGGCACATTAACTGCGTGCAGGCTGGCGCAAGCGCCTATAAAATTACGCTATAACGCCAATAAAAAGCGCCGATCAGGCGCTTTTTTCGTTCATGTGTTCTTCGTCAGGCAATATCCGTAAAAATAGCCGACGTAAACATTAACTAAAGAGAGTTATTAGAAAAACCAGTAATCTGAAGCTATCACAAGATGTTGACGTCACGTTGGAAGACACTGGTAGTGTAATTGAGGATCGGCATTTATATGGAAAGCATTTATCCCGCCTGATGCGAAAATTCTGGGCCTCTTCAGCATAGGGCGGCCCAGCCTTCATCACTTATAGGGTGTCACGCCCAACTGTTCTGTAAGACGTTAATTAATACCCGCCATTCGTAATAACGCGGTCACTACCGCAGCGGCGATAATCACCACAATAAGCGGCATTTTACGCCAGGCTAAAAATACGGCGAAGCCAACCCCAAGAACGCGCGCCATTCCGGCAAAATGTTCGCCTTCGTAAAAGGTGGTCGCCAGCGCGACGGAGAATAGCAGCACCGTTGCCGCATCCGAGAGCAGCGCCTGTGAACGCTCAGACAGCGCCAGACGGCTGCCAAGTTTCGCGCCGCCGAGGCGCATCAAATAGGTTCCCGCAGACAAAAGAGCAATACCGATAATAAATAGCGTCATATTGCCCATTATTTTTTCCTCGCCAGTAGGCCAAGCAGCGAAAGCAACACCGGCAATCCGGCAGCCACAAAGGGAACGGCGGCAAGCGACAGCGCGGCGCCGCTGCAACCACGAATCAATGTGGTGCGGTTTTTAAACGCCGGGATCACCAGCGCCAGTAAGATTGCCGGAAATACGGCATCCAGACCAATGGTTTCTGGGGCCGGGAGCAGTTTGCCGACACCTGCGCCAATCAGTGTGCCAATCGGCCAGAATAGGGCGACGCCCAGACCGCATAGCCAGTAGGCGGCTTTACGTTGTTCGGGTGTTTTTTGCGACAGGCCGAACACCACGCTCTCATCATTCATAATATGGCAGCCGAAAAAGCTGGCGGCGCGGGTGCCAACCAAATCGCGCACCGTTACGCCAAACGGCACGTGGCGCGCATTCACCAGCAGTCCTGCCGCCGCCGCCGCTAACGGATTGCCGCCGCTGGCAACAATGCCGATAAACATAAATTCGGACGCGCCCGCCAGCACAAAAATAGAGAGGACAAACGGCACCCACAGTGGGAAGCCGTAGGCCATCGCCAGTGAGCCATAGGACATGCCGACGACGCCCACGGCCAGGCACACTAAAAATATCGCTTTTATCGTGTCTCCCTTGAGACAGGAAAAATAGTGTTTCATCTTCTTTAGTCATATCGAACGAATTTTCATTATAATGAACGGAACAGATTTGCTTTACAAGACGAACATTTCGTTCGTTATAGTGAACGTTGGATGCTTTATGACACAACCTATTAGCGTCATTGCCAGAAGTCTGGTACGCGAACGCCAGCGAACCGGACTGTCGCTGGCGGAGATTGCGCGGCGCGCAGGCATCGCTAAATCTACGCTTTCACAACTGGAAGCAGGGAACGGCAACCCCAGCCTGGAGACGCTATGGTCGCTATGCGTCGCGCTCGACATTCCCTTTGCCAGGCTGCTGGAGCCGCAGGTACAAAAAACGCAGGTGATTCGCCGCGGAGAGGGCACCAAAGTCGTGGCGGAGCAGGCGCATTATCAGGCGATATTACTGGCGGCGTGTCCGCCCGGCGCGCGGCGTGATATCTATCTGCTGTTGACGCAGCCGGGGGCCGACCGGATCTCTCACCCGCATCCGCCGGGGTCGGTGGAACATATTATTGTGACGCAGGGGAAAGCCCTTGTCGGCTTAACCGAGGCGCCGGAAGAGCTGGCGGAGGGCGATTACATTTGTTATCCCGGCGACCAGGCGCATATCTTTAAAGCGCTGGAACCGGATACTCAGGCTATCCTGGTAGCGGAGCAGAATTGAAATTGCCGGATGGCGGCGTAACCGCCTTATCCGGCCGACAAAAAATAAAACCGTAGGCCCGGTAAGCTTGCGCCACCGGGCACACGACTTACTGCAGATAGAACACCTCTTTTAGCTCTGCGCTGACCGGGCTGTTATCCGGATTCGCGGGCATAACGTCACGCATATGTTTCCACCAACGCTGGCAAACGTCGGTGCTGGCAACGGCATTCCAGCGCTCCTCGGATTCAATCTCAACGGTGGCGAACAGCAGATTGCGCTCCTGATCGAGATAAATCGCGTAGTGATGCGCGCCGTGAGATTTTAATACGGCTTCCAGCTCCGGCCAGATTGGGTTATGACGACGCTGATACTCCTCGTGCGCGTCGGCATTTACCTGCATCACAAAGGCTTTGCGGATCATAACGCCTCCAGGTACAGCTCGCGAACTTCATCGCGGCTGGCGGTGCGCGGGTTACACGGCGCGCACGGGTCGGCGAGGGCTTTATCCAGCCAGCCTTCGATATCTTCTTTTGTGACGCCCAGCTTGCTGAAACCTTCTGGAATGCCGACGCGTTTGCTCAGCGTACGGATAGCGTTAATCGCTTCCTGACTTGCGGCTTCGTCAGACATACCGCGCGTCTCCACGCCCATCGCCTGTGCGATGCGGGCAAAACGCGCGACGGCGTTCGGACGGTTAAAGTTCTCGACAATTGGCAGCAGGATAGCGTTGCAGACGCCGTGCGGCAGATTGTGGGTTGCGCCCGGCTGGTGCGCCAGCGCGTGAACCAGCCCCAAACCGGCGCTGTTGAACGCCATACCCGCCAGGTACTGGCCGAATGCCATTTGCTCACGGGCTTCGAGGTTATGGCCATCGTCAACCGCTTTCGGTAGCCACACATTGATTAAGCGAATCGCTTCCAGCGCGTTAGCGTCGGTGAGCGGATGCGCGCCAACGGAGACATAGGCTTCCACCGCATGGGTCAGGGCATCCATGCCGGTTGCGGCGGTCACAGACGCCGGGATTTCCAGCATGACGCTGGCGTCATCCACGGCAATATCCGGGATGATATTCGGGTCGATGATCACCTCTTTGACCTTACGGGCAGAGTCGATAATCACCGCGTTGCTGGTCATCTCGGCCGCGGTACCTGCCGTAGTATTAATTGCTACCAGCGGTACGCCGGCGTTTTTCACTTTGCCGACGCCGGAGTAGGCGGTGGAAGGGCCAGGGTTGGCGGTGAGGATTTTCACCGCTTTTGCGGTATCGATCGGGCTGCCGCCGCCGAAGGCGATAATGTAGTCACATTCTGCGCTCTGATACGCCGCAAAACCTTTCTGCACCAGCTCTTCTGTCGGATTTGGGAACACCTCATCAAACAGGTGGTAAGACATTTGATGTTCATCCAGTGCGCTAAACAGGCTATCCAGCAGGCCCAGCTTTACCAGTTGACCATCGGTAACGATCAGCGCTTTGCCCCATTGCTTATTCGCCACGAGGTTCACCATATCGGCAATCGCTCCAGCGCCATGCAGGCTAATTTTTGGCAGTGCCAACATAAAGCTCATCACTATTCTCCTTAAAAAAATTCCCTGTTGCCCGATGGCGCTACGCTTATCGGGCCTACGGTAAAATGCGCACCGTCCTGTAGGCCGGATAAGGCAAAGCCGCATCCGGCGTTGAGTTGGGAGGTATCAGTACAGATCTACGGCGCTGGCCAGCGGTGTCACACCAAAACGTTTGCCGAGTGCGACCAGTTCTTCGCGCGTGATGGTCTGCTTCATACCGCCCATCGAATAGATTTTGACTAATACCTCAGCGGATTTCTCTGCGGTATCTATCAAACCGAAGGTTTCATCCAGCGTAGGTCCGCTTCCGAACACGCCGTGGAACGGCCACAGTACCAGCGAATGTTTCTGCATTTCTTGCGCGGTGGCCTGGCCGATTTCATCGGTGCCTGGCACCATCCACGGCAGAATGCCGACACCGTCCGGGAATACCACCAGACATTCGGTGCTGCCTTCCCACAGTTTGCGGGTGATCAGCGCAGTGTTGTTTTCCAGTACGTAGGTGAGGGCGATCAGGTTAGTCGCATGGCAATGCATAATGACGCGGTCTTTGCCGTGGGTGGCTTTGATGCGTTCGCAGTGGGAGAGGAAATGCGCCGGGAGTTCAGAGGTGGGTACCGCGTCGTGGGTTAAGCCCCACAGAATGTGGTAGCCTGCGCCGTCGCTGTCGATTTTGACCACGCCTAAATTGGCTGCCGGATCGAGCTGCACGTTGCGGAAGAATTTGCCGGAACCGGTAACAATAAACGGCGTGTTCGCCAGCAGCGGCATGGGTTGACTTAGCGCGATGTAGCGCGTTTTTTCGTGGAAATTAGCCGCAAAAGGCGCGATGTCGGCTTCATCCAGACGTAGCGTCAGGTTACCGCCATTACGTTCGTCCCACCCTTTCAGCCACGCATCAGACGTGGCTTTAATCATGCCCTGGACAAACCAGGAATCGGTAATATTTTGCATGTTCGTGTTCCCATTCATTGCCCGAAGGTTATTCGGGTCTTACGTAGGCCGGATAAGCGCAGTGCCATCCGGCAATCGTGTTTCATTTATTGCCGGATAGTGACGCGGGCGTCTTATCCGGCCTACAAATCAGGTGTCGCTGTCAGCTACGTTTGCTCAGGATCTCTTTTTCATAGACGCGAACGCTGTCCAGCCACTGGCTGCCAGCCGGCGTGCCGTGACGCTGGCAATACATTTCCCAGACGGCCTGCCATGGCAGAGATTTTTGCTCTTCCAGCAGCGCCAGACGCGCGGTGTAATCGCCGCTGGCCTCAAGCTGACGCAGTTGATCTGTGGGTTCCAGCAGAGCGCGCAGTAACGCTTTTTTCATGTTGCGGGTACCGATAACCCACGCGGCGACACGGTTGATAGAGGCGTCGAAGAAATCCAGGCCGATATGCACACGGTCGAACAGGTTATGACGGACGATCTCGCTGGCAATTGCCTGGGTTTCATCGTCCAGGAGCACCACGTGGTCGCTATCCCAGCGTACCGGGCGGCTGACGTGCAGCAGCAGCCGTGGCACGTAGAGCATGGCGGCGGAAATTTTGTCGGAAATCACTTCAGTGGGATGGAAGTGGCCCGCATCCAGGCACAGCGCGGTCTGACGGCTGGTGGCGTAGCCCATGTAGAACTCATTGGAGCCGACGGTGTAGCTTTCCGCGCCGATGCCAAACAGTTTGCTTTCGACGGCGTCGATGTGGTGCGCCGGGTCGAATTTCTCGCTAATGACCTCATCCAGCGCTTCCAGCAGGCGCTGGCGCGGGGCTAAACGGTCGACGGTAATGTCTTTCATGCCGTCCGGAATCCAGATGTTCATCACCGACGGCGTACCGAGCTGCTCACCAAAGTATGCCGAGACGCGGCGGCTGGCTTTGCAGTGATCGATCCAGAACTGGCGAATTTTCGCGTCTGGATGAGAGAGGGTAAAACCGTCAGCGCTCAGTGGATGAGAAAAACAGGTGGGGTTGAAATCCAGCCCCAGCCGGTTCGCTTTCGCCCACTCCACCCAGTTTTTAAAATGCTCCGGTTTGATCTGGTCGCGGGCAACCGGCGTATCCGACTCAAGATAAATGGCGTGCAGGTTCAGCCGTTTTGGTCCTGGGATCAGACGCAGCGCCTGTTCCAGATCGGCGCGCAGTTCGGTGGCGTTACGCGCTTTGCCCGGATAGTTGCCGGTTGACTGAATTCCGCCCGTCAACGAACCTTCCGGGTTCTCGAATCCGGCAACATCGTCGCCCTGCCAGCAGTGCATGGAAACCGGCAGGCGATCGAGCTGGCGCAGCGCCTCCTCGACATCAATACCTACTGCGGCGAAACGTTGTTTTGCCAGTTCCCAGGCTTGTTCCAGTTGAGTGGTCATGCGCAAAGCTCCTTTGTCTGTCGTTTGGGTTGAAACTGCGCAACGTGGCGGGCAATTTCACTATCAGGATTAGGGATATAGGTTGTCAGGTCGTAGTTAGCGCTGACGACCTGACGGAAGTCATCGACGTTGTTTAATTCGTCGAGGGTCATAAGCTGAATACCAATATTGCCAAGGGTGGAGGCTTCAACCGGCCCGGCCATCACGCGAATACCACATGTATCGGCGCACAACTGGTTGAGTAGCGCGTTTTGGCATCCGCCGCCGACAATATGCAGTTGGGTAAATTTTTCGCCGCGCAGATTTGCCAGTTCGTGCAGAATGTCGGCATACAACAGCGCCAGACTGTCGAAAATGCAGCGCGCCAGTTCGGCATCGCTGGCGGGAACGGGCTGGTCGGTCTCGCGACAGGCTACCTGGATTTCAGCGCGCATATCGTCAGGATTGATAAAGCGATCGTCATTCGGGTTAATCAGGAAACGGCAGGCCGGCAGCGCTTCTGTTTGGGCGATAAGCGCAGGCAGATCGGTAATGCGCCGTTCTTTCAGCACACGCTGGAGCAGCCACAAACCCATAATGTTTTTCAGTACCCGATAACGCCCTTCCGCGCCGCCTTCGTTGGTGATATTGGCAGCCAGCGCCTCGTCAGTGGTGTAGGGCATTTTGCTTTCAAAACCCATCAACGACCAGGTGCCTGAAGACAGGTAAGCGCTATGTTTATTTGCCAGCGGAGAGGCAATAACGGCGCTGGCGGTATCGTGGCTGGCGACGGCTACCACCGGAATACGGTTGCCCTGCGGGCAAATCCAGTCGCCGATAACATTGCCAGGGTGCGAGGGGCGGCCGAACCAGCCCTTTTTCGCGCCAGTCCACGCCAGCAGGGTATCGTCCCAGTCATCGGTATTGATATTGACCAATTGGGTGGTCGTGGCGTTGGTGTATTCCCAGTTCATTTCACCGGTCAGGCGGTAGCTGAAATAATCGGGCATCAGCAGCGCATGAGCGACCTGCGCCGTTAACTCAGGCTGTTGCTTCGTCAGCGCGCGTAACTGATAGATGGTGTTAAACGGCAGAAACTGAATCCCGCTGCGGCGATAGATTTCGCTTTTGCCGATCTGGACCAGCGCTTGCGACATGATGCCCGTGGTACGATTATCGCGGTAGGAGACCGGCAGGCCGACACGCTGACCTTGTTTATCCAGCAGGACATAATCGACGCCCCAGGTGTCGATGCCGATGCTGTCGATAAGAATGCCTTCATTGCAGACTTTCTTCAGACCAAGACGGATATCCTTTTCCAGACTGTCGATGTCCCAGGTGTCAAACCCGTCTGTTTTTTGTAGGCAGTTCACAAAACGGTGAATTTCACGTAGCGTCAGGGTACGGTGTTTGCTGTCGTAACGCGCCAGCATCACGCGCCCGCTGGATGCGCCGAGATCAACCGCGACACAATGGCGAAAAGTCATAATCAGGTCCTTCTTAGAGTCATTGCGCACAGTCTAAAAAAGCCCTCAAAGACCTACCTTCTCGTTACTGACAGGAAAATGAGCCGCTGGCAACAAGGCAAAGATGAACGTGATAGCGTTCACAGTTTCTACTAATAGGCCGGTGTGATGTCGTCCGCATTTCCCGCTTTTTCCCGCCTTTTCTTGAAAAAAAGACCATGTTTGCGCGCTTTAGCGTCAAAAATTTAAGGTGAGGCCGATAGCCCTTAATTACTATTCGGACATGTTGAATTCAGGAGGAAGCAACCATGACCGTACTGCATAGCGTGGATTTTTTTCCATCAGGTAAAGCGCCCGTGGCGATTGAACCCCGTCTGCCGCAAGCCGCTTTCCCTGAACATCATCATGATTTTCATGAAATCGTGATTGTGGAACACGGTACGGGCATTCATGTATTCAACGGGCAGCCGTATACCATCAGCGGCGGTACCGTGTGTTTTGTTCGCGATCACGACCGGCATTTATATGAACATACCGACAACCTATGCCTGACGAATGTACTGTGGCGTTCGCCGGACGCTTTCCAATTCCTGGCGGGGCTGGATCAATTGCTGCCGCAGGAGCAGGATGGTTACTATCCTTCGCACTGGCGGGTGAATCAGAGTGTGTTGCAGCAGGTGCGCCAGTTGGTCGGTCTGATGGAGCGCGCCGGAGACAGCATGGATGCGCCTGCCGTGGCGAATCGCGAAATTTTGTTTATGCAACTACTGGTGTTGTTGCGCCGCAGTAGCCTGATGGAAGGCGCAACCAATAACGACGCCAAACTCAACCAACTGATGGCATGGCTGGAAGAACATTTTGCGGAGGAGGTCTGCTGGGAGGCGGTAGCTGAACAGTTTTCGCTGTCGCTACGCACGCTGCATCGTCAGCTTAAACAGCATACCGGGCTGACGCCGCAACGTTACCTTAATCGCCTGCGTTTGATCAAAGCCCGGCATTTATTACGCCATAGCGATCATAGCGTGACAGAAATCGCGTACCGCTGCGGTTTTGGCGACAGTAACCACTTTTCGACTCTGTTTCGCCGAGAATTTAACTGGTCGCCGCGGGATATCCGTCAGGGACGCGATGCGATAATCCAGTAACGCGAACGCTATCAACGTTTTCGTCGCCAATATGCTGATAATTATACCCTTTAATACCGGATGGCGGCTGCGCCTTACCTGGCCTACGGCGGCGAGCGGTAGACAGAATAAGCGTAGCGCCATCCGGCAAGCATTCAACATGAGGTGCTGCGGTGGCAAATCAGTTAATCCTTTTGAAAAAAGATTTTTTTACTGATGAGCAGCAGGCCGTTACGGTTGCCGATCGCTATCCACAGGATGTTTTTGCGGAACATACGCATGAGTTTTGTGAACTGGTGATGGTCTGGCGGGGCAATGGCCTACACGTTCTTAATGAGCGCCCATACAGAATTACCCGCGGCGATCTGTTTTACATTCGTGCTGAAGACAAACACTCCTATACCTCCGTTAACGATCTGGTGCTGCAAAATATCATTTACTGCCCGGAGCGTTTGAAACTCAATGTAAACTGGCAGGCGATGATTCCCGGCTTTCAGGGAGCGCAGTGGTATCCTCACTGGCGGCTGGGCAGTATGGGAATGAATCAGGCGCGGCAGGTCATTAACCAGCTTGAACATGAGAGTAATGGGCGCGATCCGCTGGCGAATGAGATGGCGGAATTGCTGTTTGGTCAACTGGTGATGACGTTAAAACGGCATCGCTACGCGACCGACGATCTTCCGGCAACCTCCAGAGAAACCCTGTTGGATAAATTAATTACCGCTTTGGCTAATAGCCTTGAGCGTCCCTTTGCGCTGGATGCGTTTTGCCAGCAGGAACAATGCAGCGAACGGGTGCTGCGGCAGCAGTTTCGCGCCCAAACCGGGATGACGATTAATCAATATTTACGCCAGGTCCGTATTTGCCACGCGCAGTATCTGCTTCAGCATAGCCCGCTGATGATTAGCGAGATTTCGATGCAGTGCGGTTTTGAAGATAGTAATTATTTTTCAGTGGTGTTCACGCGGGAAACCGGGATGACGCCGAGCCAATGGCGTCATCTCAGTAATCAAAGCGATTAACTGGCCATGCCTAAACCGACAATATTCGCCGCGATAATAATTACCACGCAGCCGAGGCTTAATACGGCAACGGGACGGCGGCCAGCATTTTTCCACTCTTTTAGCACCAGACCGACAAGCCCCCCGCACAGCACATAGAAGCTCATGTGCAGCATCCAGCTCATGTAGTCATATTGCGCTGGAATGCGCGCGTGACCCCAGGCATAGAAAAAGAACTGTAAATACCACATCAGACCGCCAAGCGCGGACAGCAGAATATTGCTGATAATCAACGGTCTTGCCAGCGAGAAGTCAGCTTTTATCGACAGATTTTGCACTTTTGCCAGGCGGATAAAACAGAAACCGAGGTTCACCAGCGCGCCGCCGCCCATAATCACCACGTAACTCGGCAGCGCGACATAGAGCGGGTCAACGCCAAGCGCGGCAGCAGCTTCATGCATCGGTTTCGCGGCGTTCATGGCAAAAGACATCCCCGCCGAGAAAATACCGCACATCACTGCCAGCAGAAGCCCTTTCTTCAGATTGAACTCCTCCGCTTTAATGCCCATTTTGCGTTCTTTTAACTGTCCGGCGCGCGTCACAATCCCGACGCCGATCAGCGCGACAAAAACGCCAAGTAGCGTCATGCGTCCCCCTTCGGTATGGATTAACACATCGAAGTTACCGTTGATGATAGGCGTCATCAGCGTGCCGACGATAAGCGTAATGCCGATAGCGATGCCGATACCCATCGACATCCCGAGATAACGCATGGTCAGACCGTAGTTAATATTGCCGATGCCCCACATGGCGCCGAACAGAAAAACCGGTAAAAGGGTGGAGAGGTTAAACTGTCCATAATAGGCCCAGAAATCAGGCAGTAACAGAGCGCTAATTGTCCACGGCAGAATAAGCCAGGAGACGATGCCGCCCACTGACCACATGGTTTCCCATGACCACTGTTTCACTTGCTTGAACGGAGCATAGAAGCAGGCTGCACTGGCCGCCCCTATCAAATGCCAGAAAATACCCATCGTAATCGCGTTACTCATGACATGTTCCTCATTATTTTTTATGGACGGGATACCCCTTCCGTTTGCATGAGTTTAAAAATTACGCCGCCTGGTAACCTTATAACGATTGCCGCCGTTGGGTGTATTCTGGCAATCAGCACGTTAATGAAGTGATTAACTTCACGTTTTAAAAAAGTCGGAGCGCATCATGACCGTCTGGATGTTATTTAAATCAGTGGGTAATATTGGTTTTCTAAAATACCTTCATCATAACGACACGAAACGACTTAGCTGGCAACAATGCAAAGAAAACGCTGCGTGAGATCACATAATGGGAATAGTCTGACTTACCGTTTGATAAAAGGGTAGTTATACAGTAATTATTTAGTTGTTTTATTTGTATTTACAATTTAAATATATTGAAATTAACGTTAGGAATCAATGAAATATAAATATAGGGAAATCCCTATATTGGCTTTGTTGATGGTGTTTTGATTTTTATGTTATATGGCGAATATAAATTTCATTTATTTTATTTTGCTTTTTGAACATTATCCCAATTTTAAATTAAAGATCTTTGCCTATATTGTCGCCATTCACATTGCGTATTATGGTTGTAACGGCCTGACATAAAACAACGTTTTAATTTTAAATTAAATGGATTCTGTTATGAGAAAATCTCTTTTCTTACTATTACCTCTTGTTGTAACAAATGCGCATGCAGTATATGTCGATGTTCGTCATGAATATCTTGATGATAGTAAAGCTAACTATGACCGTGCGTATATTTCTCATCGGTTTGCGAATGGTGTTGGTTTTGCGATAGAAGCTATCTCAAAATCAGGCGGGGATGACACCAATAAAGCGTTTAATGACCTGGAAACACAGGGCAACGAATATACGATAAGCTACCAATTTAAAACCGGTGATGTCGCCTGGCAACCGGGTTTTGTGCTGGAAACCGGCAATGGTTACTCTACCTATAAGCCTTACTTCCGCGCGACGTGGACATTAAATGAAAGCTGGTGGGTTGGTGCGCGCTATCGTTTTGAATATGTACGCCGTTCTTCTGATATCCGTGATGATGATACCATCAATCGTATGGATGTCTGGGCGGGTTATAAATGGAACAACTTTGACTGGACAATCGAAGGAATTTATAAGAAAGCTGATAAATATGATCTTTACGATGGCGGCAAAGATAACTATGAATATAACTTCAGAACTGCCTATATTATTGATCAATGGTCGCCATTCGTTGAGGTAGGTAATGTTTCCGTCAATAGCAACAGCGATGAAAGACAAACCCGTTTCCGCGTGGGTATAGGCTACACATTCTAATCATTATCCCTGTTTATTATTTATTCCCTTTTCCGGCTACTTTATAGGTAGCCGGTTTTTTTTACCTGGTGATGACCTGCGGATAATTATTATCGTGCGTTGGCCGGATAAGACGCGAATCGCCATCCGGCAACGAGATGTGCAGGAAACTATGCGCTTACATGATGCCCAGTAGACGGGGTAAGAACAGTGTGATTTCCGGAATGTAGGTAATTAATAACAGAACGCCGATAATCGCGCCGTAAAAAGGCAGCAACGGTTTAATCACTTCCTCAACTTTGACCTTACCGACGCTCGCCCCGACATATAAACCACTGCCAACTGGCGGCGTAATAGTGCCAATCGCCAGGTTATAGATCATGATAATGCCGAAATGCACCGGATCGACGCCCAGTTTAGCCATGATCGGCAGCAGAATCGGGGTAAAAATCAGAATGGCCGGACCGATATCCATAAATGCGCCGATAATCAACAAAAAGACGGTAATGACTAACAGGATAACCAGTTTATTGGCGGAAATACCGAGGATCATATCGCTCAGCGCCGCAGGAATATTGGTGATCGACATCGAGAAGGACATCGCCGAAGAGGTTGCCAGCAGGAACATGATGACCCCGGTCATTACCACTGTCTGGAGCAAAATCGAAGGCAAATCCTTAATTTTCAGCGTGCGGTAAAACACCATCGTCAGCAATAACGTATACACCACGGCAATCGCGGAGGCTTCAATGGCGGTGAAAATCCCCTGCACAATGCCGCCGACAATAATCACGATCAGCAGCAGGCTGGGAATGGCCTCAACGGCAACTTTTAGCGCCATGCCTTTTTGGACGGTGAAGAAAACCCGATAATTTCGACGCTTAGCGACCACCAGCGTGACCAGCATACAGCCAACGCCCCACAGCACTCCCGCGACCAGACCGCCAGCGAACAGAGCGGCAATCGATGTTCCCCCGCTTGCCAGCGCATAAAGGATAAAAGCCGTGGTGGGTGGAATTAACATTCCCGTCGGCGCGGAGGCGATATTCACCGCGGCCGCAAAGCCGCGATCGTAACCTTCGCGCGCGCTCATCGGCACCATCACGCCGCCGATAGAGGTTGAGGCGGCAATTGCCGATCCGGAAATTGCACCGAACATCATATTGCCGACGATGTTGGTGTAAGAGAGCGAGCCGGGCAGTTTGCCAGTAAACAGTTTGGCAAAATTGACCAGTCGGGCGGCAATTCCCCCGCTATTCATGATCACCCCGGACAAAACGAAGAACGGCACGGCCAGCAAGGCAAAACTGTCCAGGCTGGAGAACATTTTTTGCGCGGTGGCGAACATCGAAATATCGAAAGGCAGTACCAGCATCATGGTGCTGAAAGAGGCGATGACGATGCAGATCCCGATAGGCGCGCCCATGGCCAGTAAAACAACAAAGACGGCAATTAGCGTACAGGACGCAAAAATAGGGTCAATCATGTGATTTCTCCAGAGTGTGCTCAGTGGTATCCGTGGCGGAATGGATAGCTTTCAGGGCGTCAACGATATTTAGCAGCCCATAGAGGATGATCAGTACGCCCGCGCAGGGGAGCGCGTAATAAATTTTCCCCATCGGAATGCCCAGCGCAGGGGAGATTTGCAGCATAGAAATCGCAGAAATCTTTAAGCCGCCGATAATCAATACCCAAATGGAAAACGCGATAAAAATGACCTGCAGGATAATATCCCACCAGCCGCGAATCGTCGGCGACACCTTATCCAGTAAGAGAGTCAGGCTGATATGCTGTTTCTGACCGGCGACAAAAGCCATGCCCAGCATTGATACCCACACCAGGAGAAATCGCAGCATCTCTTCGGTAAGGGTGCTGGGAACGCCCAGAATGTAGCGGCTCACCACCTGCCAGCAGGCGATGCCAACCATTATCGCCAGCACCAGGCAACAGATAGCGCCCAGCAATAAATCAAGTCCTTTTCTGAATGTGTTCATCTTAATTTCCTGATTAGATTAATTTTTTGCTGTCTGGATACGTTGATACAGCCCGTAAAGCCGCGGTTTGTTTTTCAGGCCGTCGTAAATAGGCTGTACTGCCTTCTGGAAGGGTTTTTTGTCGATCTCGTAGAATTCAACGTTGAAATCTTTTACCGCCGCCAGCCTGGTTTTCTCTATTTCCTTGTCCCATGCGGCTTTCTCAAATTCGATCGACGCCTTGATGGCGGCTTCGACGATGCGCTGCTGTTCCGGCGTCAGCTTTTCCAGCGTGAGAGTACTCATTAGCAGGATATCGGGAATGCGGGTGTGCATATCGTAGGTGTAATAACGGGCGACTTCGCCGTGGCGGGCGATGGTGAGAGCGAACTCATTGTTTTCCGCGCCGTCGAGAATGCCTTGTTGTAACGAGGTATAGACCTCCGCCTGACTCATGGCGATGGGCGAAGCACCCAGCAGTTTGAGGGTTTGGATCGCCGTCTCACTCTGCATGACGCGGATCTTCTTCCCGCGTAAATCCTCAATGCGTTTAACCGGCGCTTTGCTCATATAAAAATTACGCGCGCCGGAATCATACCAGCCTACGCCGACAAACCCCTGTGCGGCGGTGGACTGATAAACAGGCTCCATCACCTGTGGGTTATCCATTACGCGGTAGTATTCATCGACGGTGGCAAACAGGTAGGGAAGTGAGAACACGCCGTACTCAGGCGAAAAACTCTCCATCAGCCCGGACGACACTTTAGTGATGTCGACGACGCCGACCTGCGTCAACTCCACCAGTTCGCGCTCGCCGCCAAGCTGTCCGTCCGGGAAGTACTGTACTTTGATATCGCCGCCCGTTTTCTCTTCAACTTGCTGCCCCAGGAAGTGCAACGCATCTTTTACCGGCTGGCTATTTTCAGCGTAGGCCAGGCGCAAAATGGTTTCGCCGTGGGAGAAGAAAGAGAGTGTGGAGAGTAAGGCCAACGTAGCCAGACGTATAAAACCAGGTTGCTTCATAATTCCCTCGCAATTGTAATAATTTACCGGGAATGTAATTGCATGGTGAAATTATAACCTTCTTGATTTTGCCACCGATGACAAAATTTGGCACCAAAAGAAAGATTTTGAAACCCTGTTTCACATTTCATGATTTCCAGGAATTCATCAACAGACGGTTTCGGTTGGAGGCGTAAAAAACGGTTTTTTTCAGCGGATGCCGTAACGTTTATAACCCTGGAAAAAGTACGGCATTGATAATCATTTTCAATATCATTTAATTAACTATAATGAACCAACTGCTTACGCGGCGTTAACACTGTGCCGCTCGACAATAATGGAGATGATTATGAGTTATACACTGCCATCCCTGCCGTACGCTTATGATGCACTGGAACCGCACTTCGATAAGCAGACGATGGAGATTCACCACACCAAACACCATCAAACCTATGTCAACAACGCTAACGCGGCGCTGGAAAACCTGCCTGAGTTTGCTGACCTGCCGGTTGAAGAACTGATTACTAAACTGGACCAGGTGCCAGCGGACAAAAAAACCGTGCTGCGTAACAACGCCGGCGGCCACGCTAACCACAGCCTGTTCTGGAAAGGGCTGAAAAAAGGCACCACTCTGCAGGGCGACCTGAAAGCGGCTATCGAGCGTGACTTCGGTTCCGTTGACAACTTCAAAGCTGAATTCGAAAAAGCAGCAGCAACCCGTTTCGGCTCCGGCTGGGCGTGGCTGGTGCTGAAAGGCGACAAACTGGCTGTGGTTTCTACCGCAAACCAGGATTCCCCGCTGATGGGTGAAGCCATTTCCGGCGCTTCCGGCTTCCCGATCCTGGGTCTGGACGTGTGGGAACACGCTTACTACCTGAAATTCCAGAACCGCCGCCCGGACTACATCAAAGAGTTCTGGAACGTGGTGAACTGGGACGAAGCAGCAGCGCGTTTCGCCGCTAAAAAATAATTTGCATTGCACGTCTGTAGAAGCGAGTCTGATGACTCGCTTTTTTTGTATCCGCGTAAGGAGCAGCAGATGCATTATCCGGTTGACGTGTTTATTGGCAAAATTCGTGACTATGACGGCAGCCGCCCGAGCGCTATCGCCAAGGTGCAAATCGACGGCGAACTTATGCTGACCGAGCTGGGTCTGGCAGGCGATCAGCAGGCCGAAAAGAAAATCCACGGCGGCCCCGACCGCGCGCTATGCCATTACCCCCGTGAACACTATGCTGATTGGATTCGCCAGTTCCCCGAGCAGGCGACGCTGTTTTGCGCCCCGGCGTTTGGCGAGAATCTGTCGACGGACGGAATGACCGAACACAACGTGTTTATTGGCGATATCTACCGCTGGGGCGAGGCGTTGATCCAGGTCACTCAGCCGCGCTCTCCATGCTTTAAACTTAATTTCCACTTTGCCATCAGCGACATGGCCCTCCTTATGCAGAACAGCGGAAAAACCGGCTGGCTGTATCGGGTCATTGCGCCAGGTAAAGTCTCCAGCGATGCACCGCTGGAACTGGCGTCGCGTCTGAGCGATGTCTCGGTTCATGAAGCGGGTGTTATCGCCTGGTCTATGCCGTTTGATGACGAACAATATCATCGGCTGCTGAGCGCCGCCGGGCTGTCGGCGAGCTGGAGCCGCACCATGCAGAAGCGTCGTTTGAGCGGCAAAATTGAAGATAGCGCCAGACGGCTGTGGGGTGATAAAACTCCGCCAAAATGAAAGGAAGGGTTATGACTGAAGCTGAAAATGCGGTGGCGATCGTAAAAGAATTTTTGGTGGCCTCGATGATTCCTGATGCTGAACGCGCCGCAACGTATATGCACCCGGAGGTGAAAATTACCTTCACCGGAGGCCGGGCGATGGCGGGCGCGGCAGATATCGCGCAGTTTAACGGCGCTCGCTACAAGTGGGTGAAGAAGGCGCTGGGCGAGTTTGATGCGGTGCAGCATGATGATTACGTTGTGATTTATTCCAACGGTACGTTGTATGGCGAATGGCCCGACGGTCGCCCGTTTGCCGATAACCGCTTTATCGACCGCTTCGAAGTGCGCGATGGCAAAATTACCCGGATGGACGTGTGGAATGACAGCGCCGAGTGGATTTTAGCGCCAGACATTTCCCGGTAAATCTCGACGGCGAGATAAAAAATCGGCCTGCATTCGCAGGCCGATGGTTTTTAGGTTCGCTTGTACAGCGGTAGCCACAGCGTGAGCCGCAACCCGCCGAGCGGGCTATCGTCAGCCTTAACCCAGCCGCGGTGCTGCTGCATGGCGCTTTCGACAATCGCCAGACCCAGGCCAGTACCACCGGATTCACGGTCGCGCGCCTCATCAGTGCGATAGAACGGACGGAAGATCTGCTCACGGTCTTCAGGGCTGACGCCCGGCCCGTCGTCATCGACCGTGATCGTAATACCGTCTTTATCCACCGAGAAGCCGACTTCAATCTTCGTATGTGAATAGCGCAGCGCATTACGAACAATATTTTCCAGCGCGCTTTCCAGCGCGTTTGGGTTGCCATAGAGCGGCCACGGCCCCGGCGGATAATTTACCGTTAGCGACTTGCCCATCTGTTCGGCTTCAAAGGCGGCGTTATCCAGCACTTCGCCCCATAGCTGATTGGCTTTCATCGTTTCGCTGACCAGCGCGTTTTTCTGTTGGTTACGCGACATCACCAGCAGGTCATTGATCATGCTGTCCAGACGCTGCGCTTCGGTTTCAATACGCTCCAGCTCTTTGCTTTCGCCGCCACGACGACGCAGCAGCGCGGTACCCAGTTGCAGGCGCGTAAGGGGCGTTCGCAGCTCATGGGAGATGTCTGACAGCAAACGCTGCTGCGAGGTCATCATCCGTTCCAGCGCCGTCACCATCTGGTTAAAACTGGCGCCAGCGGCGAGGAACTCCTGCGGACCCGCCTCCAGCTCCGGATGCTGACGCAGGTTGCCTTGCGCCACTTCATCAGCCGCGTTTTTCAACTTACGCGCCGGTTTCGCCAGACTCCATGCCAGCCATAGTAAGAGCGGCGAACTGACCAGCATCGTGACAATGAGCAACAGGAGCGGGCGGTCAAACAGCAGATTAATAAAATCGGATTGCGAACTGCTGGCCGGTCGAATCAGGTAAAGCTGGTAATTATCCTCTCCGTCGCGAACGGAGAACGGCCCCACCATCTCTACGCGGCCATATTTTTTCTTCTGCGGATGATCGGCGTTATCCGCCTGACCAATGAAGTTACGAATGATCTGCATTTCGCTGCGTTCAGCGCCGATCACGCGTCCTTCAGAGGTCACCAGTAATAACCGCTGTCCAGGCGGCGCCCACTTATCAATTGCGCGGAACAGGCGACGCCACCACATCAGGTCGTTGGGCGGATCGTTCGCAAGTTCAGCTTCTACATGTTGCTCTATCATCAATCCCTGGCGCTGTTCGCTGTCCAGCAGCTCGGTCATCTGGCGTGAATCGAGCTTGGGCAACATCAGTACCAGCATTAGCACCAGCGCCAGCGTCAACCAGAAGATGGCGAAGATGCGCGCGGTTAAACTTCCTATCATGAAGCGGAAACCATCAGATAGCCGCGACCACGCAATGTTTTAAACCACGGGTGACCGTCTTTGCGTTCCGGCAGTTTGCGGCGCAGGTTAGAAATATGCATATCAATGGCGCGATCGAACGGCGTCAGGCGCTTACCCAGCACTTCCTGGCTTAAATGTTCACGGGAAACCACCTGGCCTAGGTGTTGCGCCAGCAAATAGAGCAGGGTGAACTCCGTACCGGTCAGCTCCAGCGTTTGGCCATCGAAACTGGCTTCCTGGCGGCCCGGATTAAGGCTTAGCGCATCGACTTCCAGCGTCGGCGAGCCGTTGTCGCTGCTCTGCTGCTGTTCGCTCCAGTGGGAACGGCGCAAAATAGCCCTGATGCGCGCTACCAGCTCGCGGTCGTTAAACGGTTTGGGCAAATAGTCGTCCGCGCCCAGCTCAAGGCCGAGAACGCGATCCAGCTCGCTGCCGCGCGCGGTCAGCATAATGACAGGCGTCTGGTGTGTCTGGCGAAGCGCTTTCAACGTATCGATACCGTTTTTCTTCGGCATCATGACGTCAAGCAAAAGTAAATCGATGCTGTCATCCAAAAGCTCAAGCGCCTGCTCGCCGTCGTGGGCCACCAGGACATTAAAACCTTCCATTTCGAGGAGCTCTTTTAACAGGGAAGTCAGCTCTCGGTCATCATCAACTAACAGGATTTTATTCATTGTTTACGTACCTCCGAGGCAGAAATTACGTCATCAGGCGTCGCTAATCCATGACTTTACGTTGTTTTACACCCCCTGACGCATGTTTGCAGCCCGAATCGTAAACTGTCTCTCGTTGAATCGCGACAGAAAAGATTTTGGGAGCAAGCGATGCGCAAAGTTACCGCTGCTGTTATGGCCTCAACGCTGGCATTCAGTTTTTTAAGCCACGCAGCTGAAGTTGTTACAAGCGATAACTGGCACCCCGGTGACGGGGCCACGCAGCGTAGCGCGCAAAATCATATGTTTGACGGCATAAGTTTAACCGAACATCAGCGTCAGCAGATGCGAGATCTTATGCAGCAGGCAAGGCACGAACAGCCTCCTGTTAATGTTAGCGAAATGGAGACAATGCATCGGCTTGTCACCGCAGAAAAATTTGATGAAAGCGCTGTGCGCGCTCAGGCAGAAAAAATGGCGCAAGAGCAGGTCGCCCGCCAGGTCGAAATGGCCCGCGTGCGTAACCAGATGTATCGCCTGTTAACGCCGGAGCAGCAAGCGGTTTTGAATGAAAAGCATCAGCAACGAATGGAGCAACTGCGCGACGTGGCGCAATGGCAAAAAAGTTCATCGTTGAAATTATTGAGTAGTAGCAACTCACGTTCCCAGTAACAACCCTGTTTTCCTTGCCATAGACACCATCCCTGTCTTCCCCCACATGATGTGGGGGTTTTTTTTATCTCCAGTTTGTCATTCTGTTATTAGCTTACTGTTTTAAACCATCCGTTATACTACCGGCAGAAGATAGCGGGAGTATTTATGAATCAAACCTATGGACGGCTGGTTAGCCGGGCGGCTATCGCGGCAACGGCGATGGCATCAGCGTTACTTTTGATCAAAATTTTTGCGTGGTGGTATACGGGATCGGTGAGTATTCTGGCGGCGTTGGTGGACTCGCTGGTGGATATTGCCGCGTCATTGACGAATTTGTTGGTCGTGCGTTATTCGCTGCAACCCGCAGATGATGAACACACGTTTGGGCACGGTAAAGCGGAGTCGCTGGCGGCACTGGCGCAAAGTATGTTTATTTCCGGTTCGGCGTTGTTTCTGTTTTTGACCAGTATCCAGAATCTGATTAAGCCGACGCCAATGAACGACCCCGGCGTGGGGATTGGCGTTACCGTCATCGCTCTGATATGCACTATTATACTGGTCACGTTTCAGCGCTGGGTGGTACGCAAGACCCAAAGTCAGGCGGTACGGGCGGATATGCTTCATTATCAGTCTGATGTTATGATGAACGGAGCGATTCTTATCGCGCTTGGATTATCCTGGTACGGTTGGCATCGTGCGGATGCTCTGTTTGCGTTAGGTATCGGCATCTATATTTTGTATAGCGCGTTGCGTATGGGGTATGAGGCGGTGCAGTCATTATTGGATCGCGCGCTGCCCGATGCGGAACGACAGGAAATTATTGATATCGTGACGTCATGGCCGGGAGTCAGCGGCGCGCACGATCTCCGCACGCGGCAGTCAGGGCCGACCCGCTTTATTCAGATTCATTTGGAAATGGAAGATAATCTGCCGCTCGTTCAGGCGCATTTAGTGGCTGAACAGGTAGAGCAGGCGATTTTGCGGCGTTTTCCGGGTTCAGATGTCATTATTCATCAGGATCCCTGTTCAGTCGTCCCCACGGAAGGCAAGAAGTTCGAGCTTGTATAATTGATTGTTAAAAAGTGAGCCAGGCCAGCATTTTGTGTATAAATTACCGCCATTTGGCCTGACCTGAATCAATTCAGCAGGAAGGGATTGTTATACTATCTGTATATTCGTTGGATCGTTTCGAAGTGCGAAATCGGCTTCCGGCAATAGATTTCATTTTGCATTCCAAAGTTCAGAGGTAGTCATGATTAAGAAAATCGGTGTGTTGACAAGCGGCGGTGATGCGCCGGGCATGAACGCGGCAATCCGCGGTGTTGTGCGCGCAGCGTTGACGGAAGGGCTGGAAGTCATGGGCATTTATGACGGCTATCTGGGCCTGTATGAAGATCGTATGGTTCAGCTTGACCGTTACAGCGTATCTGACATGATCAACCGTGGCGGTACTTTCCTCGGTTCCGCCCGTTTCCCGGAATTCCGTGACGAAAATATTCGCGCTGTCGCGATCGAAAACCTGAAAAAACGCGGTATCGATGCGCTGGTAGTTATTGGCGGCGACGGTTCTTATATGGGTGCAAAACGTCTGACTGAAATGGGCTTCCCGTGCATCGGTCTGCCAGGCACTATCGATAACGACATCAAAGGCACCGACTACACTATCGGCTACTTCACTGCTCTCGGCACTGTAGTGGAAGCGATTGACCGTCTGCGTGACACCTCCTCTTCTCACCAGCGTATCTCTATCGTTGAGGTGATGGGCCGTTATTGCGGCGACCTGACGTTGGCGGCGGCTATTGCTGGCGGCTGTGAGTTTATCGTGGTGCCGGAAGTTGAATTTAATCGCGAAGATCTGGTGGCGGAAATCAAAGCCGGGATCGCGAAAGGGAAAAAACACGCTATCGTCGCTATCACCGAACATATGTGTGATGTTGATGAACTGGCGCACTTTATTGAAAAAGAAACGGGCCGTGAAACGCGTGCGACGGTGCTCGGCCACATTCAGCGCGGTGGTTCCCCGGTACCTTACGATCGCATTCTGGCTTCCCGTATGGGCGCGTATGCTATTGACCTGCTGCTGGAAGGCCATGGCGGTCGTTGTGTTGGTATCCAGAACGAGCAGCTTGTTCATCATGACATCATCGATGCGATTGAAAACATGAAGCGTCCGTTCAAAAGCGACTGGATGGAGTGCGCGAAAAAACTGTACTGATTGTTTTTGCGCGCCTGATGGCGCTACGCTTATCAGGCCTACAGGTTGCAGAAACGTGTAGGCCGGATTAGGCGCTAGCCGCCATTCGGCAATCCCTCAGATTTATTCCTCGAAGTTATAGCCAATCTTTTTTTATTCTTTAATGTTTGGATCTCTTTCTGGCACGCTTTGCTCATCACAACACAACATAAGCGAGTCGGGCGATGAAAAAGTGGGGCGTGGGGTTCACATTATTGCTGGCGTCAACCAGCATTCTGGCAAAGGATATTCAGTTACTTAACGTATCGTACGATCCAACGCGTGAGCTGTACGAGCAGTACAACAAAGCGTTTAGCGCGCACTGGAAGCAGGAAACCGGCGACAACGTCGTGATCCGCCAATCGCACGGCGGTTCGGGTAAACAGGCGACTTCCGTTATTAACGGCATTGAAGCCGATGTCGTGACGCTGGCGCTGGCTTACGATGTGGACGCTATTGCGGAACGTGGTCGTATCGATAAAAACTGGATCAAGCGTTTGCCGGATAACTCAGCACCTTACACCTCCACCATCGTTTTCCTGGTCCGTAAAGGCAATCCAAAACAAATTCATGACTGGAACGATCTGATTAAACCGGGTGTGTCGGTGATTACGCCAAACCCGAAAAGCTCCGGCGGCGCACGCTGGAACTATCTGGCAGCATGGGGCTACGCCCTGCACCACAACAATAACGATCAGGCCAAAGCGCAGGACTTTGTCAAAGCCCTGTTTAAAAACGTTGAAGTGCTGGACTCCGGTGCGCGTGGCTCAACCAATACTTTCGTTGAACGCGGTATCGGTGATGTGCTGATCGCCTGGGAAAACGAAGCGCTACTGGCGACGAATGAACTGGGTAAAGATAAATTCGAGATAGTGACCCCGAGTGAATCTATTCTCGCAGAGCCGACCGTTTCCGTGGTCGACAAAGTGGTGGAAAAGAAAGACACCAAAGCGGTAGCGGAAGCGTATCTCAAGTATCTCTACTCGCCGGAAGGGCAGGAGATAGCAGCGAAAAACTTCTACCGTCCGCGCGATGCTGACGTGGTGAAAAAATACGACGATGCGTTTCCGAAGCTGAAGCTTTTCACCATTGACGAGGTGTTTGGCGGCTGGGCGAAGGCGCAAAAAGATCACTTCGCTAATGGTGGTACGTTCGACCAAATCAGCAAACGCTAAACCGTTTATAAACCCGGTAACGTATTATGTTACCGGGTTTTTTCTTTGCCACAATTTTGCGTTACTCTTCCCCGTCTATGGGTCACAGGGAACGCATAACATGAAAAAAACAGGTTACTTTTTACTGGCGGTGATAGTGATTGTTGCCGCGGCGGGCGTCGGTTACTGGAAATTTTCCGGCAATCCTGATGCATTACGGGAAATCGTGCTTGAACAATGCCTGCCCGATCAGTTACAGCATCAAAATCCAGCGCCTTGCGCGGAAGTCAAACCTCGCGCCGGCTATGTCGTCTTTAAAGATCGTCACGGTCCGTTGCAATATTTATTGATGCCCACCTACCGTATCAACGGTACAGAAAGCCCGCTATTGCTGGAACCCGCTACGCCCAACTTTTTCTGGCTGGCCTGGCAGGCTCGCGGCTATATGAGTAAAAAATACGGGCATGATATTCCGGATAGCGCAGTCTCGCTGGCGATTAATTCGCGGCTTGGTCGTTCACAGGACCATTTGCATATCCATATTTCTTGCATCCGTCCTGACGTTCGGGAACAACTGGATAACGATTTCACGCGCATCAGCACTCGCTGGCTTCCGCTACCGGGCAACCTGATGGGGCATGAATACCTGGCGCGCCGGGTAACCGAGAGCGAACTGGCGCAGCGTAGTCCGTTTATGATGTTGGCGGAAGAGGTGCCGGAAGCGCGCGATCATATGGGACGCTATGGGCTGGCGGTGGTACGCCAAAGCGATGGCTCTTTTGTCCTGCTGGCGACCGAGCGTAACCTGCTGACGCTTAATCGCGCATCGGCGGAAGAGATTCAGGACCATAGTTGCGCCATTTTGTCTTCCCGCTGATTTTCGTTCCACCCTCTGCTCATTATCTTATTGATTCTTATCCCGGTTTAAAACTGGGGTAAGATCGTGTCTATAAAAATATGTGAAACCGATCAAAAGATATAAAGGTATACCTTTATATCTTTTTGTGGTTGGTTACACTCTCTTCATAGCCTCCATAGATTGTCTGGTGGATGGCTTATATATAAAAACGTTTTTATTTCATGTAGTGACATCATTAATTGTTCACCAGATTTGCGCTGTTAAGCGTAAAGGAATATCAACATGAAACTTTCTATCGTGGAAAAAATCGGCTTCGGCGCGGGAGATATGGCGATAAACGTTGTGATTATCGCCATGCAGCTGCTCCTCGCCTATTTCTATACCGATATCTACGGCCTGAGCGCCGCTGATGTTGGCGTACTGTTTGTGGTTGTGCGGATGATTGATGCCATTATCGATCCGGCCATGGGGGTTCTGACCGATAAACTGAACACGCGCTGGGGGCGTTACCGCCCGTGGCTGCTGTGGTTTGCTATTCCTTTTGGCTTCGCCGTTTATTTGATGTTTATTACGCCTGATATGGCTTATATGGCCAAACTGGCATGGGCCTATGGCACTTATATTCTTATGACCCTGGTCTATACCGCGATCACCATTCCCTATATTTCGATGATTGGCGTGATTACCAGCGACCCCGTCGAACGGTTAAGCGCCAACGGTTATCGTTTTGTGATGACCAAGATTGCCGCTTTCCTGGTGACTATCGTCGTACCGATGCTTGCCGTCTGGCTGGGGCAGGGCAACAAGGCGCTGGGCTATCAGTTTTCGATGGGGCTGATGGGGGCGATGGGCGCCCTGCTGTTTATCTTCTGTTTTCTCACCACGCGTGAACGCAGCGAGCCGGAAATTACCTCGCTATCGGTGGGGAAACAGTTTAAATATCTGTTACGTAACGATCAGTGGATTATTCTCGGCGTTGTTATTCTGCTGCTGATGTGCGGTTATGTTATTCGCGGTTCCGTTGCCGCTTATTACGCTAAGTATTATCTGAACGGCGGAGATAGCCTGATTTCACCCTTCCTGACTACCGGCGTCATCGCTTCAATTTTAGCGATGATCGCCACCACCTGGATAACCAAGTTCTGGGACAAAATTAAGATGTTCCGCTACACCCAGATTATTACCTTTGTCCTGAGCGCGCTGATGTATTTCTCCGTCGGGCGTGAAAATCTTGTCCTGGCGTTTGCGTTCTATTTTCTTATTAATTTCTTCTGCGATATGCAAATGCCGGTGTTCTGGTCCTCTATCGCCGAAGCGGTGGATTACGGAGAAAAGAAAACCGGCCTGCGCGTTTCCGGGTTGGCGTTTGGCGGCATCCTCTTCTTCCAGAAGTTTGGGATGGGGATCGCGGGCGGGATACTCGGATTCCTGCTGAGCCACTTTGGCTATCAGGCCGATGTTGAACAGACCGCACGTTCGCTCACCGGTATTGCGCTGATGATGACGCTCATTCCGGCTCTGTTCCACCTTGCGGTTGGGCTGCTTATGAAAAAGTATCTGATTAATAATGAATATTATCGAGATATTCAGCTTGCCCTGGCGCAGAAACAGGCATAAGGAGGCGCAAATGAAGGCCATGAATAAGGTTTGGGTTATCGGCGATGCCTCCGTTGACCTGGTACCGGAAAAGCAGAACAGCTATCTGAAATGCCCCGGCGGAGCGTCGGCGAATGTGGGGGTATGCGTTGCCAGGCTGGGCGGAGAGTGCGGTTTTATTGGCTGTCTTGGCGACGATGACGCCGGCCGTTTCCTGCGCCAGGTTTTTCAGGATAACGGTGTGGATGTCTCTTTTCTACGCATGGATCCGGCCCTGACCAGCGCGGTGCTGATCGTCAACCTGACGGCTGATGGGGAGCGCAGCTTTACCTATCTGGTGCATCCGGGTGCCGATACCTACGTCTCGCCGCAGGACCTGCCGCCGTTCAGGCAGCACGAATGGTTTTACTTCAGCTCAATTGGCCTCACCGACAGGCCCGCTCGCGAAGCATGTCTTGAGGGAGCGAGAAGAATGCGTGAAGCGGGTGGTTACGTACTGTTTGACGTCAATCTGCGCAGCAAAATGTGGCGCAATACCGATGAAATCCCTGAGCTGATCGCCCGCTCCACCGCGCTGGCTTCTATCTGTAAAGTCTCGGCAGATGAGCTGTGCCAGCTCAGCGGCGCCAGCCACTGGCAGGATGCGCGTTATTACCTGCGCGATCTGGGCTGCGACACCACCATCATTTCGCTGGGGGCCGATGGCGCGCTGTTGATTACCGCCGAGGGGGAGCTCCATTTTCCCGCACCGCGCGTCGATGTCGTCGATACCACCGGGGCAGGCGATGCTTTTGTCGGCGGCCTGCTGTTCACCCTTTCCCGCGCAAATTGCTGGGATCATGCCCTGCTGGCGGAAGCCATCAGCAATGCCAATGCCTGCGGCGCTATGGCGGTGACGGCAAAAGGCGCAATGACCGCTCTGCCGTTTCCCGACCAGCTAAACACTTTTCTGTCCAGCCATTCGCTGGCACAAGCCATGACCGTGAAATAAGGAGTCATCATGCACGTTGATCAAAACAAAATACTGGGATGCCTGGTGGGTGCCGCCGCCGCGGACGCGATGGGAGCCGCGACGGAAGTACGCACCCAGCAGCAAATAAAAGACTATTTTGGCGGCTGGGTGACGACCTTTCAAAAACCGCCTGCGGACACGTTTGGCCGCTGCAACGAAGCAGGGATGTGCACGGATGATTTTATTCAGGCGAAGTACATTATGGACGCGCTGCTGCGCCATCAACGCCAGGTCAGCGACGAGGCGATGCGCGAGGCTTTTCAGCAGTGGCTGGATTACCCGTACTACGCCAACTTTACCGGCCCGACGACGCGTGCGGCAATGAAGGCAATATTCAATGATAACCGTGCCTCTTTACAGGGTGAGCTGGAAGGCGAGAAACAGTCGGTACAGATTATTAATAAGGGTAACGCGGAGGCAACGAACGGCGCCGCCATGAAGATTTGGCCAGCGGCGGTGCTGCATCCGGGTGATATTGACGCGGCGATTGACTGCGCGCTGCAGATTTGCCGCTTTACCCATAATAACGTGCTGGCGATGTCCGGCGCAGCGGCGATGGCGGCGGCAACCAGCGAGGCGTTAAGAGCGCAGACCAATGTAGACAGCATTATTGCCGCCGGTATTTACGGTGCGCAAAGGGGCTATCTGCTGGCGCAGGAGCAAGGGGCGATGATGGTGGCAGGTCCTTCCGTTGCCCGACGCATTGAACTGGCCGTAGATATCGGTAAACGTCATCGCCATTGGGAAACGGCGGTGGTGGAACTTGCTGATATTATTGGCTCCGGGCTGCACGTGAGTGAAGCGGTGCCGGCGGCCTTTGGCCTGTTCGCGTGTTGTCCGAATTCTGCGGTAGATGCTATTATCTCCGGCGTTAATATCGGCAATGATACTGATACTGTCGCCACCATGGTTGGGGCGATTTCCGGCGCATTCCATGGCGTGGAGGCTTTTCCCGCCGATTATTTAACGACTTTGGATCGTATGAATCATTTCGATTTGGCAGAACTGGCCAGGCAAATCGCAGGGTAGCGAATTCACCCTGCCGGGGACGGTAAAACGTCCCCTGCTGGCGAAGACGTGAGGTGCGCAGCTTGCAGGTTGATAAAACGAGCTTTACTCCGCTTTATAAGCAACTATTTTTTATCATCTGTCAGCAGATCCAGAACGGGTCTTTGCCTTTGGGTAGCCAACTACCGACGCAAAAAGAGATTGCCAGATCCTACAACGTCTCGCTGATTGTGGTTAAACAGGCCTGGAGCGAATTAATCAATGCGGGCATTATTTCGTCGCAGCGCGGGAGTGGTTCGGTGGTGTGCTCGGTACCGGAAGGCGTGAGCTACGGCCACACGTTTCGCGGTATTACCCGCGATCTCCAGGACGCCAGCGTGGCGATTGAGAACCGTATTCTGGAAATCGCGCCGCGCCGCGCGCGCGACGCTCAGGCAGACGGCTTGAGCCTGCCCGCACAGCATCACTATCTCTATATTTCGCGTATTCGTTGCCTGAATAACCGTCCATTTAACCATGAGAAAATTTATCTCGATCTTAGCTTCTTTCCCGATCTGCAACTCACACCGCAGGCGCTGGAGCATACGTCGCTTTATTCGTTATTAAACGTCACAAGCGACTCGGCGATAGAAAAAGTTGAGGCGATTTTACCTTCCGCTGACCTGTGCGAAAAATTGCAAATCGCCGCCAATAAACCGCTGTTATCTGTCGCCAGACAGACGTTTCAGGCCGGGAAGGACAGCCCTTTTGAGTATTGCCGCTATTACGTGCTGTCTGAATACTTTGGTGAAATTCATTATCACTGATCTGTCCGCTTAATCCTGCGATAACCTCACTATATCTGGCGTTTACCTGCCTGACTGTCCGTCGTATTCTTGCTGAAAAAATCGTCAGGAGACAGGTATGTCGCTCTGGTTGTCCCATCCTCTTTTCCTCCCTTCCATCATCGTTGGCGTTACTATCCTTCTGTGGGCGACTTCGCTACTGCCGGAGTTTATGACCGCACTGCTATTTTTTGCTGTGGCGATGGGACCAGGGAAAGTTCCTGCGCGGGCGGGGATGCTGTGATGTATCGCGCTGGCGGGGGTACGCCAAAGCGATGGCTCTTTTGTCCTGCTGGCGACCGAGCGTAATTTACTGACCTTCAATCGCGCTTCTGCCGAGGAAATTCAGGATCATCAGTGTGATATCTTGAACCAACAGGTCATCAAATGACAGCTTGATATTGCATTAACGAATGCCGTTTGGAGGCCGGACAAGGCTCTCGTGGCGCTATCCGGCAAAATCTGGCGATGGCGCGGGCGTTACCAGGCCGGTGGATCCGCGGGGTGGCTGTCATTTTCCAGATGCGGCGATTTAATAAACACGCCTTTCCAGGGTTTATCGCCGTTATTAATGAGATAATGCGCCTCCCCAGGTTCGCACTGTAAAACATCTCCAGTTTGCAGGATATGAGGTGTTCCTTCCAGATACAGGCACACTTCACCGCTTAGGGTATAAAAAATCTCACAAGCGGTATTATGGCGATGGTTAGGGAATGACTGCCCTGGTTGTAGTATAACGACGCCCATATCGCAGCCCGGCCCACGGATTAAGTATTTAGGGCCATTATCGCCAAAGCGGTATTCATGATTCTTCTCATTCGTTTTTTGCATGCTTATTCTCCTGTTACAGGCCTGGCGCTTTCCAGAGGGATGTCGTTAAGCCACCATCGACCAGCGCGCGTTGATCCTGATAAACGGCCTGCCATTTTTCTCTGGCCTGCTGATAGACAGCGAAATTTTCAGGATTAGGTTTATGCTCCCGATCCCAGCGCACTAGCTTTTCTCCCGTTTCCGCCAGCGACGGCCAGATACCCACGCCAACGCCTGCGGCAATAGCGCACCCTAACGCGGTAGCTTCTTTGACGACAGGTACGTGAACGGTGAGTCCCGTAACGTCGGCAAGGATTTGGCTCCATAATTTGCCTTTAGATCCTCCGCCGGCAAAAACCAGCGAATCGGCCTGTACGCCGGAAAACGCGGCAATTTGCTGTAAATTGCAGGCGGAAACAATGGCGGCATTCTCTTCCAGCGCGCGAAATAGGGTCGCTTTATTACACTTTTCAGGATCGATAGACAGATTGATAAACGACGGCGCGGCGTGGTACCAGCGTTTAAAACGCATAACGTCAGAGAAGATGGGCATCACACCGTGCGCGCCGGGAGGCACCCGGCTGGCCATATCTTCCAGCAGGGAATACGCATCAATACCTAACCTTTCAGCGATTAGTTTTTCCTCAGCGCAAAAGGCGTCGCGGAACCAACGCATCGTTAACCCAGTAAAAAAGCTAATAGACTCGGTTTGTACCATACCGGGGATCACATGAGGATTGATGCGAACGTTCATGTTTGGGTCGGTGACCGGCGCGGGAAGATTGACGACCTGTTGCCAGAAGGTTCCTCCCAGCACGGCCGTTTGCGCCGGGCGTACGACGCCCAGCCCCAGACAGCCTAACTGCACATCGCCGCCGCCAACGATGACCGGCGTACCCGCTTGCAGGTCGCACTGTTCAGCCGCTTTCTGTGAAATGTGACCGAGCAGCGTCCCGGTTTCTTTTACCGGCGAGAGAATGTCAGAACGCAGGCCCGCCATCTGTAACAGGCTACGTTTCCAGTTGCGGGTCACCAGATCCAATAACCCCGTCGTGCCTGCGTTGGAGGGATCGACCGCCAGTTCGCCGCTGAGCATAAAGGCCATCCAGTCGCTGATCATAGTGACGGTTGACGCGCGATGATAAATATCCGGACGATGGTGGGCAAGCCAGAGCAGACGCGGAATAGCGCTGAGCGCCAGCGTTTGCCCGGAGCAACGATAAACTTCCTCCTCAAAGGTGTTATCGTGCAGCTCTTTTAATTCACTGACTTCGTGCGCCGCGCGGGCGTCAACATTAGCGCAGGCCCAAATTGGTTCGCCGTTACTGTCATAAATAACAATGCCTTCACGCATCGAACAGGCCGATACGGCAGCGATAGCCGTTGCAGGGATGGCGGCTTTCTGTAGTGCCTGACGGATACACTGGCAAGCCAGTTGCCAGTTTTTGGCAAGATCAAACTCCATCGAACCAGGCACATCCGGCACGGCCAGATGCTGCCATTCCGCTTGACCGACAGCTATTTGCTTTCCTTGTAGATCAAAAATTACTGCTCTGACGCTACCGGTACCGGCGTCAAGAGCCATCAGGTAATGTCCTGATTCAGTATGGGTACAGAGTCGAGCCATTTTTTTATCCTCGGCTATTTTTACATCGTTACATAAAATCCTGTCAGTTATTGTTTATTGAATTGAGGTAAGTGTTATTTTATTTTTTTTATTTTTCAATAAGTTGAATTATTTTTCCTGCGGTTTTCTGATCGGTAACCAGCGCATTGATATAGTTACCGCGCATAGCGGCAATAATAGCTTCTGCTTTTTGTTCGCCGCCGGCGACGCCAATCACGGTTGGGATCGTGGAAAGTGAATTTAACTTCAGGCCAATTAATTCGTTATGGATTTTGATGTCTGGAATAATTTCGCCATGAGCATCAAAAAAATAGCCCAGAATATCGCCTACTGCGCCTTTGCGGCCAATCATGAGTTGTTCACCCTGAGTGATATAGCCGGATTTTAAGATACTGGCTTGATCTTTCTGGTTAATTGCCCCAATCCCCACGATGGCGGCATCGGCAGCTTGCGCTGTGAGCATCACATCCCGCACGCTATTTTCATTGCGCAGCGTGCAGGCAATTTCCTGCGATGATGCGCGCAGCGGCGCGGGCATAATACTTACGCTACAAGCGGCATCAAGCTGGCCTATTCCGGTCATATACGGCCCCACGCCGCCGGATAACGTGACCAGTCGGATTTGTTGCGCCGAGATAAATCCGCTGAGGCGTTTTAATGTGGTCATCGTGGCTTCGCCAAAGCCGACGGCCAGCAGTTGCTGTGGCCGCAGTGACTCCATCAACATATGGGCGGCGCCGATTCCTAAGCGCAGACCAATATCGGCATCGGGTAATGCCGGCAGCACGCGGATATTCTGCAATGCGAAGTGGTTGCGCAAGGCATTTTCATACTCAAGACACCCTTCGAAGCGGGAGTTGATTTGTACGCGAATAATACCGGACTGATGCCCTTTCTCCAGCAGACGAGAAACCTTTAGCCGGGTTAGCCCCAGACGCTCGCTGATTTCACTCTGCGTCAATCCATCGTGATAGTAGAACCAGGCAATACGCGCCACCTGCTCTTCTTCGCACATTCCATAATCAGATACCAACGTATTATCGCTCATTGTCATAACCTGGCTTTACTTTGAACATTTCTAAATCATTAACACAATTGTTCAGTTATCACTCCGAAATAACCGTGATTAACGCCACAAAAACGCGTCAAATCTGAACATTTATCATATAAAAATTCATTTATTCAGAAAACGTGATCTGGATGAGAGTTTTTTGACCAAATAACTACTACCGTTTTGAACAATTTCTTTTTCAAAAAACATTTGTTCAGTCCCGTCAGTCAACATTGAGGGAGCGGAGGCAACATGCAAATCAGTCACAATACTGCATCCCCTCTGATTTGTGTGCAGAACATTTATAAAAGTTATTCCGGCGTCGAAGTACTAAAGGGAATTGACTTTACTCTGCATGCGGGAGAGGTGCACGCATTGCTTGGCGGCAATGGTGCGGGTAAATCAACATTAATGAAGATTATTGCCGGTATAGTCCCGCCAGATGGAGGGACTATCGATATTGCTGGTGTGCGTTGCAGTCATTTAACGCCTCTGAAGGCGCACCAGTATGGCATTTACCTGGTTCCCCAGGAGCCTCTGTTATTTCCGAGTTTATCTGTGCGGGAAAATATCTTGTTTGGCTTGCAGGGACGTCAGGCCTCCACGGAAAAAATGCAGCAGCTATTAAAGGCGATGGGATGCCAACTCGATCCGGCGAGCGCTGCGGGTACGCTTGATGTTGCAGACCGCCAGATCGTTGAAATTATGCGCGGCTTGATGCGCGACTCGCGAATCTTAATTCTTGATGAGCCCACGGCGTCGTTAACGCCAGCCGAAACTGACCGGTTATTTACGCGTCTGCAAGAGTTGCTGAAAAAAGGGGTCGGAATTGTATTTATTTCTCATAAGCTGCCAGAAATTAGACAGTTAGCTCACTGCGTTAGCGTGATGCGTGACGGTAAAATCGCATTATTCGGAAAAACGCATGACCTTTCTACCGACGAGATTATTCAAGCTATCACCCCGGCAACGCAGGGCGTCAGTCTTTCCGCGAATCAAAAGTTGTGGCTGGAATTGCCTGGCAGCCGCCCGCAGAACGAACGCGGCGCGACGGTATTAGCGCTGGAGTCGCTGACGGGCGAAGGTTTTATGAATATCAACCTTGAGGTGCGGGCAGGTGAAATACTTGGTCTGGCCGGGTTGGTCGGCGCGGGACGCACAGAACTGGCTGAAACGCTGTACGGTATTAGACCGGTCAATGCGGGGCGGATGCTGTTCAATGGTGAAGAAATTAACGCCCTGACAACCCAACAGCGGTTGCAGCTCGGCCTGGTCTATTTGCCGGAAGATCGGCAGTCATCCGGGCTGTATCTTGACGCTTCCCTGGCATGGAATGTCTGTTCGCTGACCCACAACCAAAAAGGATTTTGGATAAAGCCCCAGCGGGATAACGCCACTCTTGAACGTTACCACCGCGCGTTAAATATCAAACTCAATAATGCCGAACAGGCGGCGCGTACTTTATCCGGCGGTAACCAGCAAAAAGTATTGATTGCTAAATGCCTGGAAGCCTCTCCGCAATTACTGATTGTCGATGAACCGACCCGCGGTGTCGATGTCTCCGCCCGCAGCGATATTTATCAGCTGTTGCGCAGTATCGCGCAACAAAATGTCGCAGTGCTGTTTATTTCCTCCGATCTGGAAGAGATAGAGCAGATGGCCGATCGCGTATATGTCATGCACCAGGGGGAACTGGGGGGGCCTGCGTTATGCGGCGAGGAAATTAACGTTGATACCATCATGCACGTTGCGTTTGGCGAACATGGTGCGTCGGAGGCAACATGTTGAAATTCATCCAAAATAATCGGGAAGCGACGGCACTGCTGGCAATAGTCTGTTTATTCGTGTTTCCTGGCGCGCTGGATAGCCAGTATTTGAGCGTGCAAACGCTGACAATGGTTTTCAGTAGCGCGCAAATTTTGATGCTGTTGGCAATTGGCGCGACGATGGTAATGCTCACCCGCAATATTGATGTATCGGTGGGCTCGACGACAGGAATGTGCGCGGTATTGCTGGGAGTGATGTTAAACGCCGGCTATAGCCTGCCGGTCGCCTGCCTGGCCACACTAATATTAGGAATTGTCGCCGGATTTTTTAATGGCGTACTGGTTGCCTGGTTGAAGATACCCGCCATTGTCGCCACGCTGGGAACGCTGGGCTTGTATCGTGGGATCATGCTGCTATGGACAGGGGGAAAATGGATTGAAGGATTACCCGCAGGCTTAAAGCAACTCTCTGCTCCGGTGTTTCTGGGAATTTCCGCAATCGGCTGGTTTACCCTGGTGTTAGCGCTGCTTATGGCCTGGCTCCTGGCGAAAACCGCCTTTGGCCGCAATTTTTACGCCACCGGCGATAACCTGCAGGGCGCCCGGCAATTGGGTGTCCGTACCGAGATGGTACGCATCATGGCATTTTCACTTAATGGCGGTATGGCGGCATTGGCTGGAATCGTGTTTGCCTCGCAGATTGGCTTCATTCCCAATCAAACCGGCACGGGGCTGGAAATGAAAGCCATCGCGGCCTGCGTATTGGGGGGAATTAGCCTGTTAGGCGGGTCAGGCACGGTCATCGGCGCTATTCTCGGCGCTTATTTTCTTACGCAAATCGATAGTGTGTTAGTGCTGCTGCGCATCCCCGCCTGGTGGAACGATTTTATTGCTGGCCTGGTATTGTTGGGCGTACTGGTATTCGATGGGCGGCTGCGTTGCGCATTACAACGCAATCTGCGCCGCCAGAAATATGCCCGTTTTATATCACCACCCACTCCACTACAGGCGGAAGCAAAAACGCACGCACAACAGAATAAAAACAAAGAGGTGGCATGATGAATCCATGGCGACGCTATAGCTGGGAAATTGCGCTGGCAGCCTTATTGATCTTTGAAATTCTGGCTTTCGGTCTGATTAATCCACGTTTATTAGATATTAATGTCTTACTTTTTAGCACTAGCGATTTTATTTGTATCGGTATTGTCGCTTTGCCGCTAACAATGGTTATTGTCAGCGGTGGCATGGATATTTCATTTGGTTCTACAATCGGGCTATGCGCGATTACCCTGGGTGTGCTGTTTCAGCTCGGTATGCCGCTACCTTTAGCGATTATTATTACCCTACTACTCGGCGCAATATGTGGGCTGATAAATGCCGGACTTATTATTTATACCGGCGTAAACCCGTTGGTGATTACCCTGGGAACCATGTATTTATTTGGTGGTAGCGCATTATTGTTATCTGGTATGGCTGGCGCCACGGGTTATGAAGGTATTGGTGGATTTCCCACAGCGTTCACTGACTTTGCCAATATTTCATTTCTTGGTATTCCCATGCCGCTTATTTTTTTTCTTGTGTGCTGTCTGTTTTTCTGGCTGCTCATGCATCGCACGCATATGGGACGCAACGTTTTTCTGATTGGCCAGAGCGCCCGTGTCGCGCAGTACAGCGCGATCCCAGTGAATCGCACGTTGTATACCGTGTATGCCATGACCGGATGCGCCTCTGCTATCGCCGCCGTATTACTGGTTTCTTACTTTGGCTCCGCACGTTCGGATCTGGGCGCCTCTTTCCTGATGCCGGCCATTACGGCGGTTGTGCTGGGAGGCGCCAATATTTATGGCGGCTCCGGGTCGATTATGGGGTCCGCGTTGGCGGCGCTGCTGGTGGGATTTTTACAGCAGGGGCTACAGATGGCCGGAGTGCCGAATCAAATTTCCAGCGCATTGTCCGGTGCGCTTCTCATTGTTGTTGTCGTTGGTCGTTCCGTCAGTTTGCATCGTCACCAAATCCTTGAATGGTACTCACGCCGTCGCAATGCGCATCAGGCATGATTTCCTTTTGAAATTTATGGAGAAAAAAATGGCAAGACACAGCATTAAAATGATCGCCTTACTCACTGCGTTTGGTCTGGCATCTGCGGTAATGACCGTGCAGGCGGCAGAGCGGATTGCTTTTATTCCCAAACTGGTTGGCGTGGGCTTTTTTACCAGCGGCGGTAATGGCGCGCAGGAAGCGGGAAAAGCGCTGGGCATTGACGTAACTTACGATGGCCCTACAGAGCCCAGCGTCTCAGGCCAGGTTCAACTGGTGAATAACTTTGTCAATCAGGGGTATGACGCCATTATCGTTTCTGCCGTTTCGCCTGATGGCCTGTGCCCGGCGTTGAAGCGGGCAATGCAAAGAGGCGTGAAAATATTAACCTGGGATTCCGATACCAAGCCGGAGTGCCGCTCTTACTATATCAATCAAGGGACGCCAAAACAGCTCGGCAGCATGCTGGTAGAGATGGCCGATCATCAGGTGGACAAAGAGAAAGCGAAAGTCGCTTTCTTCTATTCCAGCCCAACGGTGACCGACCAGAACCAGTGGGTAAAAGAAGCTAAAGCCAAAATTAGCCAGGAACATCCGGGGTGGGAGATAGTCACTACCCAGTTTGGCTATAACGATGCCACGAAATCGCTCCAGACGGCGGAAGGTATCATCAAAGCGTATCCCGATCTGGATGCCATCATCGCGCCTGACGCTAACGCTTTACCTGCTGCGGCACAGGCGGCGGAGAACCTTAAACGCAATAATCTCGCGATTGTTGGTTTTAGTACGCCGAATGTAATGCGCCCTTATGTTCAGCGCGGCACTGTTAAAGAGTTTGGCCTGTGGGATGTCGTCCAACAGGGAAAAATTTCCGTATATGTCGCCAACGCGTTGCTGAAAAATATGCCAATGAATGTCGGTGATTCACTGGATATTCCCGGCATCGGCAAAGTCACCGTTTCACCTAATAGTGAGCAGGGATATCACTATGAGGCAAAAGGTAACGGCATTGTGTTATTGCCGGAGCGTGTCATTTTCAACAAAGACAATATCGACAAATATGATTTCTGATAACTGTTATGTATCGACGGAGTAAAGAATGGCTGATTTAGATGATATTAAAGATGGCAAAGATTTTCACACCGATAAACCACAAACTAACACTTTGTTCGCATTAAAAGGCTGTGGCGCGCTGGATTGGGGAATGCAGTCCAGACTGGCGAGGATTTTTAATCCCAAGACCAGAAAAACGGTCATGCTGGCCTTTGACCATGGATATTTCCAGGGGCCGACAACCGGACTTGAGCGTATTGATATCAATATTGCGCCGCTCTTTGAATATGCTGATGTCTTAATGTGTACTCGCGGCATATTACGCAGTGTGGTACCTCCGGCAATTAATAAACCAGTCGTTTTACGCGCGTCCGGGGCGAATTCTATTCTCACTGAATTAAGCAATGAGGCGGTTGCGGTGGCGATGGATGACGCTGTGCGGTTGAATAGCTGTGCTGCTGCCGCACAGGTTTATATTGGTAGTGAGCATGAACATCAGTCGATTAAAAATATTATTCAACTGATTGATGCCGGGTTACGCGTCGGGATGCCAATAATGGCAGTGACCGGAGTGGGTAAAGATATGGCTCGCGACCAGCGTTATTTTTCACTGGCAACGCGTATCGCTGCGGAAATGGGGGCGCAAATTATCAAAACGTATTATGTCGATAAAGGTTTTGAGCGTATTGCGGCAGGTTGTCCGGTGCCGATTGTCATCGCCGGCGGTAAAAAACTGCCTGAACGTGAAGCATTGGAAATGTGCTATCAGGCGATTGACCAGGGGGCTTCTGGCGTAGATATGGGGCGTAATATATTCCAGTCAGAAGATCCGGTAGCCATGATTAAAGCGGTACATGCTGTCGTTCATCATAACGAAACAGCAGAGCGTGCTTATGAGCTTTTTTTGAGTGAGAAAGGTTAAATGAGATCGCTTCCCCATCTTTTACCGATGCGAGGAGATGGGGATGACTGTTATTTTATTTGGAATAATCAGGGGGTTAATGATGCACGTTACGCTGGTTGAAATTAACGTTCATGATGACAAGGTTGAACAATTTATCGATGTTTTTCGGCAAAATCATCTGGGCTCAATTAAAGAGCCGGGTAACTTGCGTTTTGATGTTCTGCAGGATCCGCAGGTGCCTACGCGATTTTATATTTATGAAGCCTACGTTGATGAACAGGCCGTCGCTTTTCATAAGTCAACGCCACACTATAAAACTTGCGTGGAGCAGCTTGAACCGTTGATGACCGGTCCGCGGACAAAAAAAGTTTTTATGGGTTTGATGCCTTAAGGAGCGCTCATGAACAGCCAGTTTGCCGGATTAACGCGCGAAGCATGTGTGGCATTGTTAGCGTCATATCCGCTTAGTGTGGGTATTCTGGCAGGGCAGTGGATTGCGTTGCATCGCTATCTGCAACAGTTGGAAGCGTTAAACCAGCCGCTGTTGCATTTGGATTTGATGGATGGTCAATTTTGCCCGCAGTTTACCGTTGGGCCATGGGCAGTTGGGCAACTGCCGCAAACCTTTATCAAAGATGTTCATTTGATGGTAGCGGATCAATGGACGGCGGCGCAAGCCTGCGTGAAGGCGGGCGCACACTGCATCACGCTTCAGGCTGAAGGCGATATTCATCTGCATCATACGCTAAGCTGGCTTGGTCAGCAGACCGTGCCCGTTATCGGCGGTGAAATGCCGGTGATCCGGGGGATTAGTTTATGCCCGGCAACGCCTCTGGATGTCATTATCCCCATTCTGAGCGACATCGAGGTTATTCAACTACTGGCAGTGAACCCTGGATACGGCAGTAAAATGCGCTCCAGTGATTTGCACGAGCGCGTGGCGCAGCTTCTCTGTCTACTTGGTGATAAACGCGAAGGTAAAATTATCGTTATTGATGGGTCGTTAACGCAGGATCAATTGCCTTCGCTGATTGCACAGGGCATCGATCGTGTTGTTTCTGGTAGTGCGTTATTTCGTGATGATCGGCTGGTTGAGAATACGCGGAGCTGGAGGGCGATGTTTAAGGTTGCCGGGGATACTACTTTCTTACCCTCCACAGCATAAATGCCGGATGGCGGCTTTACCTTATCAGGCCTACATAAGCACTCGGCTGGTAGGCCTGATAAGCGCAGCGCCATCAGACATTGATTGGCAATTAAGCCTGTTTAGCAGCTTCTGCTGCTTTCACGATCACGGCGAAGGCGTCAGCTTTCAGAGAAGCGCCGCCTACCAGCGCGCCGTCGATGTCCGGCTGCGCGAACAGTTCGGCTGCGTTGGAGGCATTAACAGAACCGCCGTACTGGATAATAACCTGTTCAGCGATTTTCGCGTCAGCTTTAGCAATGTGGTCACGGATGAATTTGTGCACTGCCTGCGCCTGCGCAGGAGTTGCAGATTTGCCGGTACCGATCGCCCATACGGGTTCGTAAGCGATAACCGCGCCTTCAAAGGCTGCCGCGCCCTGCGTTTTCAGTACCGCGTCGATCTGGCGTGCGCACACTTCTTCTGTTTTGCCCGCTTCGTTTTCCGCTTCGGTTTCACCGATGCACAGTACCGGCGTCAGACCTTGTTCTTTCAGTACGGCGAATTTTTTGGCGATCAGCTCGTCAGATTCTTTGTGATAAGTACGACGCTCGGAGTGGCCGATAATAATGTACTGCGCGCCGATATCCTTCAGCATTTCAGCCGAAGTTTCACCGGTGAATGCGCCAGACAGATTCAGATCAACGTTCTGCGCGCCCAGCATGATGTGGCTGCCGGCAGCAGCGCGTTTCGCCAGATCGATATACATTTCCGGCGGAGCGATTGCCACGTCGCAGCCTGCTACGCCCGTCAGTTCTTTACGCAGGTTAGCCACCAGTTCGTTTACCATGTGGCGGCTGCCGTTCAGTTTCCAGTTACCCATCACTAAAGGATGTCGCATTTCATTTCTCCACGCTTAGTCAGCGAATTAAGGAAGATGGCCGCTCGTCAGAGCAGCATGGTCTGTGAAACAGTATAGAGATTCATCCCCGGAAAGGCTTTGCTTTTTGTCATCAATTCGCCCCTTCCAGATTTTCAGATAACGCCAGCTTAATCGGTTCAACCGCGAAGGTCAGCCCCTTTTCGCCGTTATCTGCGACAACATAACGTACCGCGCCTTCGGTCTCGGCGTAATAGTGTTTACCTTTACCGGCGATAAGCATCTTTTGTAGTTTTTTCTGGCTTTGCTCTTTTGTCAGTAACGGGGCGACAGTGCGAATAATGGCGGCCATATATTCCAGCGCTTTCGCTTTCGCCGCTTTCTGTTCCGGCCCCTGAATGGGCAGCCAGGTAATCTGCATACTTTTCACTTTGAGCGTACCGCGCTCCAGCGCCGTGGAGGCATACAGATTTTCGTTAATCTTACTGGCGGCGCGGGTCAGATTCGCCTTATCGCGGCTATTCTCAATGGCGCGAAATTCATTGAGCGGCAGATCGGGATTCTGACGGTTAAAGTTCTCACGAAACTGGCTAATAGAAAGATCAAAGGTTGGCGAGCCCGCCAGCAAATAGGGCGCTGTCGTGGTCGATGAAGAGAGCTGCGCGTGCGCCGTTATGCTGGCGGTGAGAGCAGAAAACAACAGTAAAAACAGAGTACATCCTGGCTTCATCAATCTTACCTTTCGTTAGGACTGCTCACGATTAAAACGATAACTGTCGGGCTTGTCAAAAGGGTAAACTGTAGCGGAAGGCAAAATATAAGGAACTTACATGACCATACAGCAATGGTTATTCTCATTTAAAGGGCGTATCGGACGCCGTGATTTCTGGATTTGGATCGGCCTCTGGTTTGCCGGGATGCTGGCGCTATTTTCGCTGGCGGGGAAAAATCTGCTTGATATCCAAACGGCGGCATTTTGCCTGGTGTGCCTGCTGTGGCCGACCGCCGCCGTCATGGTCAAACGTCTGCATGACCGGGGACGCTCCGGCGCGTGGGCGTTGCTAATGATTCTGGCGTGGATGCTGCTGGCCGGAAACTGGGTGATGCTGCCGGGGATGTGGCAGTGGGTCGTCGGGCGATTTATTCCGACGCTGATCCTGGTGATGATGCTTATCGATCTGGGCGCGTTTGTCGGTGTTCAGGGGGAAAATAAGTTTGGGAAAGCGACACAGGACGTGAAGTTTAAAGCAGAATCGTAAACGGGCGGTAAACCGTAATTTGCCCGGTGGTACTGACGCTTACCGGGCCCACAGATTGGTGATGATTTGCAGGAGGCCGGATAAGCCCCAGCCGCCATTCGGTAAAACATCACCAGTAATGTTCAGCCGTCATCTGCCCCGGTCGGCGGCGCAGATGTTTAGTCATCTGTCGGGTCTCTTTCAGCAGTTGCTGCGTATCGCGCACCATCTGCGGGTTACCGCACAGCATGACGTGGCTGGTCTCTTTATCCATCGGCAACCCAACGGCTTTTTCCAGCTCGCCGTTTTCAATGAGCGCTGGCACGCGTCCGGTAAGCGAGCCTGGCACGCTCTCCCGGCTGACCACCGTTTGGATGCGCAGCTTGCCTTCATAACGCTGTTGCAGTTCCAGCATTAGCGGCAGATAGCTTAAATCGGCGGCGAAGCGTGCGGCGTGGACCAAGACCAGATTTTTAAAGCGCGCGACATCCTGGCCATATTGCAGAATAGACAAATACGGGCCAATAGCGGTTCCGGTTGCCAGCATCCATAGCGTCTCGCAGTCAGGCACTTCATCCAGTACAAAGAAACCCGACGCGTCGCTGACCACTTGCACCTCATCGCCAGGTTTTAGCGCTGCCAGCCGCGGGCTGAGCTTTCCTTGCGGAACCGTCACCAGATAAAACTCTAAATTCGGATTGTCAGGTGCATTCACATAGGAATACGCGCGCTGAACGCGCTCGCCATCGATCTCCAGTCCGAGTTTGGTAAATTGGCCTGCAGTAAAAGGATTAATGGGGGCGTGAACGGTCAGGCTGAACAGTGCGTCAGTCCAGTTTTGCACCTTAGTGACTTTACCTGTTACCCAATCGGCCATGGTTTTCTCCTGTTCTGAATCGCTAACCTTATCTTCGTTCGTCAGGAGAAAGATTTCCAGCCCCGCGAGGCTGGAAGGCTCTAACTAACAAATGCGCTAGAGGATATGTGCCTGTACATCCGGATCTTTACGATCAAGATAGTGGATCGACTGAATGCGGCGGATAGTGCGTGATTTGCCGCGGATCAGCAGTGTTTCCGTCGTGGCAATATGGCCTTTCCGGCTAATTCCTTCCAGCAGATCGCCTTTCGTGATGCCGGTCGCGGAGAAAATAACGTTATCGCTACGCGCCATGTCGCCCAGGCATAACGCCTTGCCCGCTTCAATGCCCATTGCTTTGCAGCGCGCCAGTTCCTGTTCGCCAATGCGGCGGTTTTCTTCGCTGTCGCCTTTCACGTCATGGCGCGCCAGCAGACGCCCCTGCATATCGCCGTCCAGCGCGCGGATCACCGCTGCGGATACCACGCCTTCTGGTGCGCCGCCAATCCCGTACAGCACGTCGACTTCGCTATCCGGCATACAGGTCAGAATTGAGGCCGCGACGTCGCCGTCAGGAATGGCAAACACGCGTACGCCCAGTTTGGCCATCTCTGCGATGACCTCGTCATGACGCGGTTTTGCCAGAATGGTCACGGTCAGATCGCCAAGCGGTTTACCCAGCGCATCCGCGATGTTGCGCAGGTTATCCGCCAGCGGCAGATTGAGATCGATCGCCCCTTTGGCGCCCGGACCGACAATCAGTTTTTCCATATACATATCGGGCGCGTTCAGGAAGCAGCCTTTATCGCCGACCGCCAGCACCGCCAGCGCGTTCGCCTGACCCATCGCCGTCATGCGCGTGCCCTCAATCGGATCGACGGCGATATCTACCGCATCGCCGTGGCCGGTACCGACTTTCTCGCCGATATAGAGCATCGGGGCCTCGTCGATTTCGCCTTCGCCAATCACGATGGTGCCGTCAATGTTGACCTGGTTGAGCATGATACGCATGGCGTTGACCGCCGCGCCGTCCGCGGTATTTTTATCGCCGCGTCCCAGCCATTTGTAGCCAGCCAGCGCCGCCGCTTCGGTTACACGGGAAAATTCGATGGCAAGTTCTCGTCTCATAAAAAACTCGTAGCAAAAAGGAGTGGCGCGCAGTGTAGCACAGGGGAAGGAGGGAATAATTGATGTGTGTGCGGAGTTGCCCCCGCACAAAGATTTTGCCGGATGGCGACCTTACTTGTCGTGCTCTTCCCACGCCATTGCGCGTTTAACCGCTTTCTTCCAGCCGCTGTAACGGTAGTTACGCTCGGTGGTTTCAATGCCGGGGCGGAATTCTCGTTCAATGACGGCTTTTTCCTGCAACTCGTCCAGATTCTGCCAGTAACCGACGGCCAGACCAGCCAGATAGGCGGCGCCCAGCGCGGTCACTTCGCGCACTTCCGGGCGTTCCACCCGCGTGCCGAGAATATCTGACTGGAACTGCATCAGGAAGTTGTTGGCTACTGCGCCGCCGTCCACACGCAAAGCATGAAGGCGGATACCGGAGTCGGCCTGCATCGCTTCCAGTACGTCGCGGGTCTGGTAAGCGATAGATTCGAGCGTCGCGCGGATAATGTGATTAGAGTTCACGCCGCGAGTCAGGCCAAAAATGGCGCCGCGGGCATACGGGTCCCAGTACGGCGCGCCCAGACCGGTGAAGGCCGGAACCACGTAGACGCCGTTGGTATCTTTCACTTTCGTGGCGAAATATTCGGAGTCGAACGCGTCGCTGATGAGCTTCATTTCATCACGCAGCCATTGAATGGACGCTCCCGCCATAAACACCGCGCCTTCCAGCGCATAGTTGACTTCGCCGCTTGGGCCGCAGGCGATGGTGGTCAGCAGGCCGTTTTCCGATTTTACCGCTTTCTCGCCGGTGTTCATCAGCATAAAGCAGCCGGTGCCGTAGGTGTTCTTTGCCATTCCTTCCTTTACGCACAGTTGGCCGAATAGCGCGGCCTGCTGATCCCCGGCAATCCCGGCGATAGGAATACGTGTACCGCCTTTACCGCCAATATTGGTCTGGCCGTAGACTTCGGAGGACTTACGTACCTGGGGCAGCATCGCGCGTGGGATATCCAGCACGTCCAGCATCTTATCGTCCCAGTCCAAATCATGGATGTTGAACAGCATGGTTCGTGAGGCGTTGGTGTAATCCGTAACGTGGACGCGGCCCTGCGTCATCTTCCAGATAAGCCAGGTATCCACCGTACCGAACAGCAGCTCGCCACGCTTCGCGCGTTCGCGCGAACCTTCCACATGGTCAAGGATCCATTTCACTTTAGTGCCAGAGAAGTACGGGTCGACGACCAGACCGGTATTGTCGCGGATGTAATCTTCCATGCCGTCGCGTTTAAGCTGTTCGCAAATATCGGCGGTACGACGGCACTGCCAGACAATAGCGTTGTATATCGGTTTGCCGGTTTCACGTTCCCAGACGATCGCGGTTTCACGTTGGTTGGTGATACCGATAGCGGCAATCTGATCGGAACTGATATCGGCCTTGGCCAGCACTTCTACCAGCGTTGAGCTTTGGGACGCCCAAATTTCCATCGGGTCGTGTTCTACCCAGCCTGGCTTAGGATAAATTTGCTCAAATTCACGCTGTGATACGCTGACGATATTCGCGTCATGATCCATAACGACCGCGCGGGAGCTGGTGGTACCCTGGTCGAGCGCAACGATATATTTTTTTTCAGTCATAATTTTGTCCCGTAATCAGATTACAGCGAAGCATTTTGTTGTGTGGTCGCGGTGGAGTCCTTCTCTTCCACGACGCAGGTATCGCACGGCAAATGACGGCCAATAAATTTGCGATAAGCAAACGCGCCCAGAATGGCGCCGACGATGGGGCCAAACAGCGGCACCAGGAAGTAAGGAATGTCTCTACCGCCGGTAAATGCAATTTCACCCCAACCGGCAAGCCCGGCGAACATTTTGGGGCCAAAGTCACGCGCCGGATTCATCGCAAACCCGGTCAACGGCCCCATAGAGGCACCGATAACGGCGATCAGTAAACCAATGAGCAGTGGCGCAAGCGGACCGCGAGGTACGCCGTTGCCGTCGTCGGTCAGCGCCAGAATCAGCCCCATCAGAATAGCGGTAATCACCATTTCAACCGCGAAGGCCTGCACAAAATTGATATGAGGATTCGGGTAAGTTGAGAAAATGCCTGCGAGATCGAGACTTTCAACGCTGCCACGGACGATATGGTGGGTTTGTTCGAAGTCCACAAAAAGATTGTAATAAAGCCCGTAAACTAACGCCGCTGCGCAAAAGGCGCCGGCAACTTGAGAAATAATAAAAGGAACAACTTTACGTTTGTCGAAACAGGCAAATAGCCAGAGTGCGATGGTCACTGCCGGGTTCAGGTGTGCGCCAGAAACACCTGCCGTCAGGTAGATAGCCATCGCCACCCCCAGACCCCAGATGACGCTGATTTCCCACTGTCCAAAAGTAGCTCCGGCAACTTTAAGCGCAGCGACACAACCCACACCGAAAAAAATCAACAACCCGGTACCGAGGAATTCAGCAATGCACTGGCCTTTTAAGGTTGATGTTTGACTCATAATCGGATCCTGAAGAGTATGTAATGATTATTGGTATGCGAGGAGGTCATGGACATCCACGATGCCCTGTAGGCACACTGTTAATTTATCGTTAACGAGCAAAAACGAGAAATATCGAAATCAAAATGTGTGTACTGCGTCAATAAAATGAGCGTTATCGCGCCATGAGGCGCATTTTGAGACAGCAGAAGAGAGTGAATTGAATCATTTCATTAACCAATATGTTAACACTTTTAAGTTATTGAATGAATGTTACCAGGAGATGGATGAAAATTGCTGCAAACCGCGATCTACGCGGTATGTCGCTGGACAGCGAGAGCGGGGCTTCATACAATCGACACTATATATTGTGCGCGTTTACGTGAAGCGTCGCCTTGCAATTCAGGAGAGGTAAGATCATGTCTTTAGAAGTGTTTGAGAAACTGGAAGCAAAAGTACAGCAGGCGATTGACACCATCACCCTGTTACAGATGGAAATTGAAGAGCTGAAAGAAAAGAACAACAGCCTGACGCAGGAAGTGCAGTCTGCACAGCATCAGCGTGAAGAACTCGAGCGTGAAAATAATTCTCTGAAGGAACAGCAGAGCGGCTGGCAGGAACGTTTGCAGGCGCTGCTTGGTCGTATGGAAGAAGTCTAATCCTCGTCATATTTCACGTTATGGCGGCGTTGGCTGCGTGCGTTCACCCCAGTCACATAGTGGCCTATGCTCCTGGGGATTCACTTACTTGCCGCCTTGCCCTGACGCGAAATCTATAGAGGATTTAGAATGCGGATACCGGTGGGTCGGATAAGGCGTAAGCTGCCATCCGGCAATCAGCGACAACGCATAAAAAAGGCGCCTTACGGCGCCTTTTTTGATCACTCGATATCAAGCGGGTCTTCGGAAAGGATAATCCCGGTGTTGTCGGCATAGAGATGATCGCCGGAGAAGAACGTCACGCCGCCGAAATTGACGCGCACATCGCTTTCCCCAATGCCTTCACCTGCGGCGCCAACCGGAATGGCGGCGATCGCCTGAATGCCGATATCCAGCTCTTCCAGATCGTCCACCTGACGCACCGCGCCATAGATAACCAGCCCTTCCCATTCATTTTGCGTAGCCAGACGCGCCAGCTCCGCATCGACTAATGCACGACGGACAGAACCGCCGCCATCGACCAGCAGAACCCGACCACGGCCATTTTGTTCGAGCAGATCGTACAGCAACCCGTTGTCCTCGAAACATTTTACCGTGATAATTTGTCCGCCAAACGACGACCGTCCTCCAAAATTGGAGAACAGCGGTTCCACGACGTTGACATCTTCCTGATAGATGTCACAAAGCTCGGAAGTATCGTATTTCATAGGCTTAACGTTCAGTTGCTGCGAGAATTTTTAGTATATCGCGCTAAGTATACTGTTGGCAAAATCATCAATTGTTAATTGATATTTGTCAGTTAAACGGCCCACTGACTTAAGAGTATCCCAATCACAAATAACAGGTTGGTTAACAACGCGCCTTTAACGGTACGTTCAAGCATTGGGCGCATTGCCGCAGGCTCCCTTTCGCGCATTACGTAGCGCGCTTGTTTAATGAGCAATGGCGCGGCCAGAATAAACAACCATCCCCACGGACTGTGTAGCGAGAGCAGATTAAACAGCGCCAGACAGAGCAGCGCGCCTAGCAACAGGCAGGCGTGATAACGACGCGCGTTGACATCGCCGAGTCGTACCACAAGGGTGTTTTTGCCGTTCTCTCTGTCGCTATTAATATCGCGCAGGTTATTAATATTCAGCACCGCCGTCGCCAGTAAACCGCAGGCGGTGGCCGGGAGAATTAGCGCCGGAATCAACGTATGCGCCTGGAGGTACCAGCTCCCCATGACACTTAGCCAGCCAAAGAATACCAGGACAGAGATATCACCCAGCCCGATATAACCGTAGGGCCGATTACCCACGGTGTAGGTGATGGCGGCGATAATCGACAGCCCGCCCAAAATCAGGAAGCCGACAAAATCGGTTAACGTATGGCACGCGACCGCCACCAGCGCCAGTCCGGAGATACAGATCAGCACGACGGTAATGATTAACGCCCGCTTCATCTCCTGCCGGGTGATGACGCCTTTTTGCATCCCCCGCAGCGGCCCGATGCGATCCGGTTTATCACTGCCTTTGACAGCGTCGCCGTAATCGTTGGCGAGGTTGGATAAAATTTGCAGCAGCCCGGCGGTGATAAGGGCCAGCAGTGCGACCAGAGGATCGAAATAGCCTTGCCACCATGCCAGGGCCGTACCGACGATAATCGCCGCAAAGGCGAGGGGTAAGGTTTTGGGTCGTAAGCTTTCCAGCCAGGCCTGGGTGCGGCTAATTTGTTGTTGTTCAGTCATATTTAGCGCCAATAAAAATGGGGCTTTTCAGCCCCATCAACAGTGATGAAAATGCATTGGACGCGATTATAAGATAAAACGGCTTAGATCTTCATCTGCGACCAGCGCATCCAGATGTTTGCTCACATATTCCGCATCAATTGTGATGTTTTGGCCGTGCAGATCGCTGGCGTTATAGGAAATCTCTTCCATCAGACGCTCCAGTACGGTATGCAGACGGCGCGCGCCGATGTTTTCGGTGGTTTCGTTAACCTGCCAGGCGGCTTCGGCAATACGTTTAATACCGGAATCGGTGAACTCGATATTGACGCCTTCAGTTGCCATCAGCGCTTTATACTGCACGGTGACGGAGGCGTTTGGCTCGGTCAAAATGCGTTCGAAATCGCTGGTGGTCAGCGCCTGAAGTTCAACGCGAATCGGCAGACGGCCCTGCAGTTCCGGGATCAGATCAGACGGCTTCGCCACCTGGAACGCGCCAGAGGCGATAAACAGAATATGATCCGTTTTGACCATCCCGTGTTTGGTCGAAACCGTGCAGCCTTCTACCAGCGGCAGTAAGTCGCGCTGTACGCCTTCGCGTGAAACATCCGGGCCGGAGGTTTCGCCACGCTTACAAATTTTGTCAATTTCATCGATAAACACGATGCCGTGCTGTTCAACCGCGTCGATAGCGTCCTGTTTCAGCTCTTCCGGGTTGACCAGCTTAGCAGCCTCTTCTTCAACCAACAGTTTCATCGCGTCTTTAATTTTCAGCTTACGCGGTTTCTGTTTCTGACCGCCCAGGTTCTGGAACATAGACTGCAACTGGCTGGTCATCTCTTCCATGCCCGGAGGTGCCATAATCTCTACGCCCATCGGCGCGGCGGCGAGGTTAATCTCGATCTCTTTATCGTCGAGCTGGCCTTCGCGCAGTTTTTTGCGGAACGTTTGACGGGCGGCAGAAGGCTCCTGCTGCTGTTCGGCCTGGCCCCAGTTATTTTTTGCGGGTGGGATCAGTACGTCGAGAATACGTTCTTCCGCCAACTCTTCCGCACGGTAGCGGTTTTTCTCGATAGCCTGTACGCGAACCATTTTCACAGCGGCATCGGTCAGATCGCGGATGATAGAGTCCACTTCTTTCCCGACGTAGCCCACTTCGGTGAATTTGGTGGCTTCGACTTTAATGAACGGCGCGTTGGCGAGTTTCGCCAGACGACGGGCGATTTCGGTTTTACCGACGCCGGTCGGGCCAATCATCAGAATATTTTTCGGCGTTACTTCGTGGCGCAGCTCTTCATCAAGCTGCATACGACGCCAGCGGTTACGCAATGCAATCGCCACGGAACGCTTTGCGTTATCCTGGCCGATAATGTGTTTGTTCAGTTCGCTGACAATTTCGCGTGGGGTCATTTCAGACATGAGAGGTCCTTACGCTTTGGCGGTCAATTCTTCAATGGTGTGGAAATGGTTGGTGTAAATGCAGATATCGCCTGCAATATCCAACGCCTTTTCAGCAATTTCGCGCGCGCCGAGCTCGGTATTTTCCAACAGAGCGCGAGCGGCAGCCTGGGCATAAGGACCGCCGGAGCCGATAGCAATTAAATCGTTTTCAGGTTGCACGACATCGCCGTTACCCGTGATGATGAGCGAGGCGGTTTCATCCGCGACGGCCAGCAACGCTTCCAGTTTGCGTAGCATACGGTCGGTACGCCAGTCTTTCGCCAGTTCAACGGCGGCTTTGACCAGGTGCCCCTGATGCATTTCCAGTTTACGTTCAAACAGCTCGAACAGCGTGAATGCATCCGCAGTACCGCCCGCAAAGCCCGCAATGACCTTGTCGTTGTAGAGGCGGCGGACTTTCTTCACGTTGCCTTTCATTACTGTGTTACCCAGTGTGGCCTGACCATCACCGGCGATTACCACGTGGCCGTTACGGCGTACGCTTACTATTGTTGTCACGAGCAGACCCCTTGGTTACTAATGCTGAATTGCGGCCCCGTACGGCGTACGGGGCATAATGCAAGTATAGATGGGGGAGATTTTGAGGGTTTCAACCCCCGGTGGCGAGTCGAATGCAGTTTGTATGGCCCGCCATCTTCAGACGGTTAATGGTGCTGTCGGCATTTTCTTTACCTTTCACCGGCCCGATAACCACGCGATTCCAGCCGTTATTGGTGGTAATTTTGGAGTCAAAGCCTTCAAACGCCAGCTGAGCGCGGACGCTTTCTGCCTGCTCGGCGCCTTTGAATGAACCACATTGCACCATCCAGCGACGTTCATCTTTTTTCTCTGCTGTCGCCTTCGGCGCTTCAGGCGCGCGCGTAATTGGCGCGGCTTTCGGCGCTGCCGCGCTGGTATGCGCCGGCGTTTGCAGCAAATCCTGATAAGGTTGCTGCGAGGCCGTCTGCTTCGGCGGCTGACTTTGGCGCGCGGGTTGCGCCGGGGCGGACTGTACCGTGCGTGTTTGCGACTGCTCGTTTACCCGCGGCTGCGTACGTGGTTGCTGAACAGGCTGCGTTTGAGCCCACTGCTGCTGCTGCGCCTGACGCTGGCGCTGTAGCGTTTGCTGGCGTTGTTCTGGCGTTTGCTCGTTCCACGGCACTTCGTTAAGTTGCGTTGGCTGCTGACGCATATCCGCCTGCATCTGCTCCAGGAGTTGACGCTGTTCGCTGGTGAGCTGATTCGGATTCATGACTTCGCCGCCGGCGGACGGTTCCGTTGGCGTACGCACGCCCGGCTGGCGACTTTCCAGCTCTTTGATGTAACGCCAGCGCTCTTCCGGTTTTGGCGGAAGCCCATTGCCGGTGACTTTCTGGTTTTGTAGCGTTTCGGACTCTTCTTTCTTATGGTGAGTAATGAAGTACAGACCGCCGATAAAGGTCACAAGGACGGCTGCCGCAATCGCGACCATTGCCGGCGAGACGGCAGGTATGTTGCTTTGCTTCTTCCGTGAGTTCCGTGAGGTGCTCTTTTTGCGCCGCGAAGGAGCCGGTTGGCCGCGACGTACATAATCTCGTTGTGCCACTATCGTTTCGCTGTATTTATTCGTTCGTCAGCCCGTCATGTTACTGAAGCGGCGGGCCTTTGACCAGACAGGTGAGTCTTAAAGCTATTTACTTTAGGGTAAAGCGCGCGTAGAACCGCGAATAATCAGCTCGCAATCCATTAAACGCGAGCCGCTGCTCACATTTTGCCCCTGCATCTGATCGAGCAACAGCAGCATCGCCTCGCGACCAATGTCAAAACGCGGCTGCGCCACGGTTGTCAACGGAGGGTCGCAAAACTCGGCCAGCGCGATATTGTCAAAGCCGATAATCGACAGATCGTCAGGCACTTTCAGACCCTGGCGCTTGGCCCAGGAGAGGGCGCCCAGCGCCATTACGTCGCTATGACAAAAGACGGCGGTAGGCGGCAACGGTTGCTCAAGCAACTGCTTTAATGCGTTTGCCCCGGCTTCAAAGGTAAAGTCGCCACGGGCGATGTAATGCGGATCGACCACAATGCCACTGCGTCTTAATGCCTGTACGTAACCTTGTAAGCGATAGTGACAGAGCGGCATATCTTCCGGCCCCGCAATACAACCAATCCGCTTGTGGCCCAAATCCAACAGGTAGTTCATGGCATTGAACGCGGCGGTGAGGTTATCGATATGTACCGTCGGCAGTTCAAGCTCCGGCGCAAACTCATTCGACATCACCATCGGAGGCAAATTGCGCTGCTCCTCAACGCTGGCGTCAAAGGGCAGTCGGGAACTGAGAAGTACCATGCCGTCGATCTGTTTGGTGATGATGAGATTAAGAAAGGTTTTTTCTTTCTGGTTTTGATGGGCGCAATCGCCAATCAGCACCAGATACCCCTGTTCTGCCGCGGTCACTTCGATACCGCGGATAATTTCACTGAAGAAGGGATCGCAAATATCCGGGACAATCACCAGAATCGTACGGGATTCATTGCGTTTTACATTTCGCCCCATCGACTGCGGGAAATAACCCACTTCAAGCGCGGCCTGTTCAACCCGGCTACGGGTCGACTGGGAGACTTTATCGGGGTTCATTAACGCGCGGGATACGGTTGCCGTAGAGACTTTCGCCTTCAACGCAACATCCTTCATCGTAGCGGCAGTAACCTGCTTGTTCGATTTCACTCTTTCTCCTCGCCTGGGAACTGCTGGCGCAGATCTATCCCTGGTAACACTCATCGAAAACATTTTTATCAGATAGTGCGTGGAAGCGGTTACAGAATTTTCATAAAAAGTGTGATGGATCTTTAATTTTACGATCCGCCTCGCATCGTGAGGACTATCCTTCAATCGGATCGACGTCCAGAACCCATTTAACTTTCCGCGCTTCAGGGAGCGTATTGATCAACGCCAGCGTGCCGCTGATGATGTGTTGCAGGCGAATCCGTGAAGGATGCTGAAGTAAAATTTGCCAGCGATAGCGGCCGCCGCGTTTTGGCGCGAGGGCCGGAACCGGACCTAAGATCCACAGCTTATCGTCTGATAGCGGGCTGGCCTGAATCAGATTACGCAACTGCTGGAGAAAGACGGGCGCCTGCTGATTGTTGTGATCCTCTGCGCGAATAATGACGTGGCTGGTCCACGGTGGAAGCAGGAGCGTTTGCCGTTCCGCCAGCGCCTGTTCCGCAAACGCATCATAGCCTTTATACAGTAACGTTTGCAGCAGGGGATGCTCAGGATGGTGCGTTTGGAGCACCACTTCGCCCTGTTTGCCCGCGCGCCCGGCGCGGCCGGAAACCTGAGTGTAGAGCTGGGCAAAGCGTTCCGCCGAACGAAAATCTGCGGAAAAAAGCGCGCCATCGACGTCCAGCAACGCTACCAGCGTGACGTCCGGAAAGTGATGGCCTTTCGCCAGCATTTGTGTGCCTATCAGAATGCGCGCTCCGCCGCGGTGAACTTCCGCCAGATGCTGCTCCAGCGCGCCTTTACGACTGGTGGTATCACGGTCGATTCGTGAGATCGGCACGCCGGGGAAGAAGGGCGCCAGCACCTGCTCCAGTTGTTCCGTCCCTAACCCAACCGGTAGCATATGTGTGGAGCCGCAGGAGGGGCACTGACGCGGTACCGGACGCTGGCTGTCGCAGTGATGACAGCGTAAATGATGCTGCGCCTGGTGCAGCGTGTAGTAGTGATCGCAACGCGGGCACTCCGCAATCCAGCCGCAGTCGTGGCAAAGCAGCGCGGGCGCGAATCCCCGGCGGTTAAGAAATAAAATTACCTGATTGTCGGCCTGGAGATGTTGGCGCATACGGGCGATAAGGGCGGGCGCCAGTCCCGCCTGAAGACGCTGGCCTTTTAAATCCAGTACATGCTGCAGGGCTGGGCGGGCGTTGCCTGCGCGCCGCGTCAGACGCAGCATCCGGTATTTTTTCTGCCGCACGTTGCATAGCGTTTCCAGGGCTGGGGTGGCGGAGCCGAGAATAATCGGGATCTGTTCGCTATGGGCGCGATACACAGCCAAATCGCGGGCATGGTAGCGCCACCCTTCCTGCTGTTTATAAGAGCTGTCGTGCTCTTCGTCGATGACAATCACGCCAAGATTTTTAAACGGCGTAAACAGCGAGGAGCGCGTGCCGATGACAATCGCCGCTTCGCCGTTTTTCGCTTTCAGCCATGCCGAAAGACGCTCGCTGTCGTTTAGCCCGGAATGCAGCACTTCCACCGGCGCGTTAAAACGTTCGCGAAAACGGGCGATCGTTTGCGGCGTCAGGCCGATTTCCGGCACCATCACCAGCGCCTGTTTGCCCTGGGCGAGGACGTTTTCCAGTACGCTCAGATACACTTCGGTCTTGCCGGAACCGGTTACGCCTGCCAGCAACCAGGCGGAGAAACCGTCCGACGCGCTGTGAATCGCGCCGACTGCTGTCGCCTGTTCGGTATTCAGCCGCAGGCGCTCTCCTGTGACGGCATAATGCTCCCGCCAGTCGGTAAACGCGGGCGTTTCACTGGCAAGCTCACAAAGCCCCTTACGCCGCAGCGTTTGCAGCGTGGCGTCAGTAAAATCAAGCTCGGCTACCTGATAGCGCCAGATCTTTCCTTGCCGCAGCGCCGCCAACGCCTGTTGTTGTTTGGCGGAGCGTTTCAGGCTGTTGATGTCGACGGCTTGCCCCTCTTCGGTGGCGAACCAATACCATAGGGGCGCGTTGCTGGCTGGTTTTCCCTGACGCAATAAAACCGGCAGAGCGTGAAACAGAACGTCGCCGAGGGGATGGTGGTAGTAATCCGCCGCCCAGAGGAGTAAGCGCCAGATGGAGGGAGAAAAGATTGGCTCGTTATCCAGGATTTCAATGACCGATTTTAATTCATCGAGCGGCAATTCGCTGTGGTCGCTAACCGAGACGACAATGCCTACGCGCTCTTGCTGCTTGCCGAACGGCACGCGCACGCGGCACCCGGCTTTGGCGACCCCGCCTTCCGGCAGCAGGTAATCAAAGGTTCGGGGAAGCGGAACGGGCAAGGCAACGTGCGCGACGGACATAGCATCTTCCTGACTTGAAATTTCGTCGGGTAGTATACACATTACGATAAGGGAGCGCGGATCAGTTTGCATACGGTGGTCAAATTCTGTATGATTCGCCGCCTTTGGTGCGTGTTGTGAGCATCAAACCCTTTACTATTAACTTCGCGTGGTGTCTGGCGTTAGGGCTGGAAGAGCGACGCGGCCTTACACTGAGGTTCCCCATGAAAAAAGGTATTCACCCGAATTACGTAGAAATTACTGCAACCTGTTCTTGCGGTAATGTTATCAAAACCCACTCTACCGTGGGTCACGACCTGAACCTGGACGTGTGCGGCAAATGCCACCCGTTCTTCACTGGTAAGCAGCGTGTTGTTGATACCGGTGGTCGTGTTGAGCGCTTCAACAAGCGCTTCAGCATCCCTGGCAGCAAATAAGTTACCGCCAGAAAAAAAGCGCCGCAGGGCGCTTTTTTTGTTTTCTAGGGATAACAGTATTTGTTCAGACACATTCTGTGATCCGTAATCGCTTTCATTACGCTTCCTGCCGTGAGTTTTAACGAAGGATTTATAGTCAGTCCCGCGCTTTCCAGCCCCTTCGCTGTCCATTTATTGCAGGTATTGAGTATGCCGTAGCGGCCATTCGCGGCGTAAAACTGGCTATCGCCGTAAACTCCTTGTTTTAACGGAATCAGATTACCCTCTGCGTCACGCGCAAAGCTGCGGCCCAGATAACGCATCAGACTGTTACGCTGGTTTGTGTGCAGGAGCAGTGATTTTATCTCGCTACCGGCGAAATAGCGTTCTGGTTTACCGGAAAAGGCGACGATGTGCATAACCGCGCCGGATGACCAGAACATGGCCTGGAGCGTAAGCGCGGTGGTTATTTCTTGTGACTGATAAAAGCCCTTATCTCCCCAGCCGATTTCATACCACTGCGTCTCCTGAGCGAACCGTTTTTTAAGCTGTGGCAGAACGGTATTAACATCATGGGCCGGCGCAATAATTCCCGTGTGCCAGCCATGACTGACGATATAGATTTCCGTCGGGGAGGGATGTCCGCCTGTCGTAGGTTTTACGGCTTGTGGAAAGGTTGTGCAGCCATATAGCAATAAACTTAACCAGGCGATAAAGAGATTTTTCATGACATATCACCAGTAAAGGCGCGGTATGTTGTGGCGTTTGTCTAATGACGCAGCGCTTATCGGGTCGGTACCGGATTGGTAATCCATTGATATTTTTACATTCCTCTTCGAGGGTAATAAGGTGGATGTCGTAACTACAATACGTTTTAACCATTCAGGCGGAAGTTGGCTTCCGCCTGTTTTACTTTTACTATCTCGCTTTATTTTTTAAACATCTGCTCTGGATCGATAATCAGCGCCCGATAACCCAGCATACCGGCACGGTTACTGTGTACTTTTAGCTCCAGCATCACATCCTGAGTACCGTCTTTGACTTCATCCAGAACGGAAACGATCGGTTTTGTACCGCTCATTCCCGCTGTAGCCGAGTACATGAACATCGTTTTGGTTTCCGGGCGATATTCCGTGACGGAAGTAATGGCGCTGTACCAGTCAAAACCGCGCTCTTTACCATATTCCCACATTTGGGAAACCGTCATATTTTTTTCGTCAATTTGATATTCCACGCCGCGGGAATATTTCATTGATGGCATGGCCGGTTGTTCCATGCCGCGCGCATCGCCGTTATCAAAGGCGGTCACGACGGTTTTACCTCCGGTGCTTTTGGATGGCACTAACCAACCGGTATGTTGTGTCCATGTCCAGTCAAATCCACCGTCGCAGTGGTGCGCTTCGCAGGTTAGTGGTTTACCGTTGCTGTCTACGGGTTTCAGCACTTTTTTCGCTAGTTCGCCTTTCCAGCCGGATGGATCGGAAAGTATCCATTTCACTTTTTTATCGCGGCCAATTTTGATGATGGCAGACTGGTGGCGCGAGCTAATGATAATGCTGTCGTCGCGAGGATCGTAGCTGACGGAGTTAACATGTGCCCAGTTGCGGCCCGGGCCGGAGCCCGCGATATCGCCGAAGGGTTGTTTTGCAAGCTGCTCTTTGGTCATGACCTGACCGGAATGTTCGGCATCGACGCTCAAACATACCGCACCCTGATCCATCGCCAGAATAACGTCGTCACGATAGGGGTCGAGGATTTTTGGCAGATCCCAGCAATCGACGGTATCGCCGTTCTGGTCAACTTCAAGAATATGATCACGCACAGTATTGATGGTGTATTTACCATTTAATGGATAATTTTCTTTTGCGACACGCAGCAGGTAGGTGCCTTTCGGCGTTTCGGTAATGGCGTGCGAAAAATCAATAAATCCTTTTGGCAGTCGTTTATCGGAAATAACGCGGCCTAAGAAATCATATTTAAAGTAACGTTGACCCTGGCCAAAAATAAGATTGCCATCGTTAACCTGATGGAAGCTCATCATGGAACCAAAGCGCGTTATATCATCCTGGTTACGGAATTTATCAATATTCATATAGCCGCGAACATCGCCATTCGTATCGCTAATCCAGTTGATACCGGTATAATCCCAGTTCGCCGCGCCGCCTGCGACATGCATAATGTGGCCGGCTCTTGGCATCCCCGTTATATGGTTAAAAAGATATAAGCGATTTTTAAGCGAGCTATCGACTTTAACCGGTTCTACTGTAGGAAGAACGGCAGTTTGCCCGGTAGTAGAGGGTAATGATACCGGTGCGGCGTAAATGAACCACGTATATGTTTGTTTTTTACCTTCTTCAGTCCAGTCAACTTTAACCTTATTGACATAATCTGGATACAAGCCAAATACAGGTATGCCGTCATGGGTATTTATAGCCTGCGGGCCGACATCATAACTGATCGGGATGCCTTTTTCCCCTTTCCCTAAAACGGTAACCTTCACGTCCTGTACATTATGATTGGCTTTATTAATGATTGCTGTTAATGGGAAAACGCCGCCGTAGGGAGCGACATCGACCATACCTAATGGCCCTTCATGTACTGGAATGACATCTGCTGATGCGACCATTGGCCTGTTTGGGTCTAAAACGCCTGAGGCTAAAACGCTGCCGCTCAAACACAGGCAACATAATACAGGTAAGACTTTCCTTGTAAATAACATGTTTATTTCCCCATTCGATATTATCGATAAGTTGAATGTATATTAACTTCCTTATTTGTTGGAGATGAAAAAACATTTAAAAAAGTAAAACAATCCGCGGAGGGGAATAATGATGCTGGTCACAAATATGAGGTATTCATGGTCTTTTTAACAATACTCATCGTTATACTATTTGTTCAGTAAATATATGGTGGTGTATTATTATTCATGTGCGCTTTGCTACGTGAAACTTTAAATAAAGATTGGAAGTTTAAATATAATAAAATTATATCGGTTATGGCATGTCGGGAATTTTTTTTCAGGAAAGTAACGAAGAGAAACTTATCATGTCTGACAAATTTATCTATCGAGGGCTATTCGGGAAGATGAACATTTAGAAAAATGTCGGAGATAGCCGCGTACAGGGGGAATCGTTAAAAAAGCGCGGCCAGAGGCGTTCTGACCGCATGCTTTGCTATCAGTATTCCCACGTTTCCGGGTCAATCCCCATCTCACGCATGATCTCTTTTGCCGCTTCCGGGATTTCATCGCTGCGCTCTTTTCGCAGATCGGCATCATCCGGCAAGGGTTGCCCGGTAAAGGCGTGCAGAAATGCTTCACACAACAGCTCGCTGTTGGTGGCGTGGCGCAGGTTGTTCACCTGACGACGCGTACGTTCATCGGTGAGGATTTTTAACACCTTCAGAGGAATGGAAACCGTAATTTTTTTGACTTGCTCACTCTTCTTACCGTGCTCAGCGTATGGGCTGATATATTCGCCGCTCCATTCAGCCATGAGATACTTAATCCTCTTCGTCATTAATATTGAGGTCTGAACCTGAGCCCGGACCATAATCGCGCGTAGTTTACCGTAGTGGCGCGGCCCTGACACGAAGTTAGCGGTCGCAGATGTGCGCTAATGCATATAATTTTAACGGCTATTTGCGGTTTGCTCAATCTATACGCAAAGAAGTTTAGATGTCCAGATGTATTGACGTCTATTGTGGTAGTGGTTAATCTGTGGCCTGACTTTCACCGACTCAGCCAGGAATATCTTCATATGACGCGTAAACAGGCCACTATCGCAGTGCGTAGCGGATTAAACGACGACGAGCAATACGGCTGCGTTGTGCCGCCAATCCATCTCTCCAGTACCTATAACTTTACCGGTTTCAATGAGCCGCGCGCGCATGATTATTCCCGCCGCGGTAATCCCACGCGTGATGTGGTTCAGCGTGCATTAGCGGAACTGGAAGGCGGCGCGGGCGCGGTATTGACGAATACCGGCATGTCGGCGATTCATCTGGTCACCACCGTTTTCCTCAAGCCGGGCGATCTGCTGGTCGCGCCGCATGATTGCTATGGCGGCAGTTATCGTCTGTTTGACAGTCTGGCGACACGCGGCTGTTATCGTGTGCGGTTTGTCGATCAGGGCGATGAACGCGCCTTACAGGCGGCGCTGGAAGAAAAACCGAAGCTGGTACTGGTAGAAAGTCCAAGTAATCCATTGTTACGCGTGGTGGATATTGCGAAAATCTGTCGGCTGGCGCGCGAGGCGGGCGCAGTGAGCGTCGTTGATAACACGTTTTTAAGCCCAGCGCTGCAAAATCCGCTGGCGTTGGGTGCCGATCTGGTGTTGCATTCATGCACGAAATATCTCAACGGTCATTCGGATGTCGTGGCCGGCGTGGTGATTGCTAAAGATCCGGAAATGGTCACTGAACTGGCGTGGTGGGCGAATAATATTGGCGTCACTGGCGGGGCGTTTGATAGCTATCTGCTGCTGCGCGGTTTGCGAACTCTGGTGCCGCGTATGGAGCTGGCGCAGCGCAACGCGCAGGCGATTGTGAAATATCTGCAAACCCAGCCGTTGGTGAAAAAACTGTATCACCCGTCGCTGCCGGAAAATCAGGGGCATGAAATTGCCGCGCGCCAGCAAAAAGGCTTTGGCGCAATGTTGAGTTTTGAACTGGATGGGGATGAGGAGACGCTGCGTCGTTTTCTGGGCGGGCTGTCGCTGTTTACGCTGGCGGAATCTTTAGGGGGAGTGGAAAGTTTGATCTCTCACGCCGCCACCATGACGCATGCCGGTATGTCGCCGCAGGCGCGTGCCGCCGCCGGGATCTCCGAAACGCTACTGCGTATCTCCACCGGTATTGAAGATGGCGAAGATTTAATTGCCGACCTGGAAAATGGCTTCCGGGCTGCAAACAAGGGGTAAACATGAGTGTGATTGCGCAGGCAGGGGCGAAAGGTCGTCAACTGCATAAATTTGGCGGCAGTAGTCTGGCGGATGTGAAGTGTTACCTGCGTGTCGCAGGCATTATGGCGGAGTATTCGCAGCCTGACGATATGATGGTAGTGTCCGCCGCAGGCAGTACCACCAACCAGTTGATTAGCTGGCTCAAGTTAAGCCAGACCGATCGCCTTTCTGCGCATCAGGTATTACAGACGTTACGCCGCTACCAGTGCGATCTGATTAGCGGGCTGCTTCCCGCCGACGCGGCAGATGACTTAACCAGCGCTTTTATCAGCGATCTGGAACGTCTTGCCGCCTTGCTCGACGGCGGCGTAACGGATGCCGTCTATGCCGAGATTGTCGGACACGGCGAAATTTGGTCGGCGAGATTGATGTCCGCCGTCCTGAATCAGCAGGGGCTGGATGCCGCCTGGCTGGACGCGCGCGCATTTTTACGCGCCGAACGCGCCGCACAGCCGCAGGTTGATGAAGGGCTATCTTATCCTTTATTGCAACAGCTACTGGCGCAGCATCCTGGCAAACGTCTGGTCGTGACCGGCTTTATCAGCCGCAATCATGACGGCGAAACGGTCCTGTTAGGCCGGAACGGTTCCGACTATTCCGCCACGCAAATCGGCGCGCTGGCGGGCGTTTCCCGCGTGACCATCTGGAGCGATGTCGCGGGCGTTTATAGTGCCGACCCGCGCAAAGTGAAAGATGCCTGCCTGCTGCCGTTGCTGCGTTTGGACGAAGCCAGCGAGCTGGCGCGTCTGGCGGCGCCTGTTCTGCACGCCCGCACGCTACAGCCAGTGTCCGGCAGCGATATCGATTTGCAGTTGCGCTGTAGCTACACGCCGGATCAAGGTTCAACCCGAATTGAACGGGTGCTGGCTTCCGGGACGGGCGCGCGTATCGTGACCAGTCACGATGATATCTGTCTGATTGAGTTTCAGGTGCCCGCCAGCCAGGATTTCAGGCTGGCGCATAAAGAGCTCGACCACATTTTAAAACGGGCGCAGGCGCGTCCGTTGGCGGTGGGCGTGCATCGCGATCGCCAGCTATTGCAGTTCTGCTATACCGCCGAGGTAGCGGATAGCGTACTGAAACTCCTCGACGATGTCGGGCTGCCGGGGGAATTGCGCCTGCGGCAGGGGCTGGCGCTGGTGGCGATGGTCGGTGCGGGCGTCACTCGCAATCCGCTACACTGCCATCGCTTCTGGCAGCAGCTTAAAGGTCAGCCAGTGGAATTTACCTGGCAGTCGGAGGAGGGCATCAGTCTGGTGGCGGTGCTGCGTACCGGCCCGACTGAGAGCCTGATTCAGGGGCTGCATCAGTCGGTTTTCCGTGCCGAAAAACGCATTGGCCTGATGCTGTTCGGTAAGGGGAACATCGGCTCCCGTTGGCTGGAACTGTTTGCCCGTGAGCAAAGCACGCTTTCCGCGCGTACTGGTTTTGAATTTGTGCTGGCGGGCGTGGTAGATAGCCGCCGTAGCCTGCTGGATTATGAAGGGCTGGACGCCAGCCGCGCGCTGGCATTCTTTGATGATGAAGCCGTTGAGCAGGACGAAGAGTCGCTATTCCTGTGGATGCGTGCGCATCCGTATGATGATTTAGTGGTGCTGGATGTGACAGCAAGCGAGCAACTGGCCGATCAGTACCTTGATTTCGCCAGCCACGGTTTTCATGTGATTAGCGCTAATAAACTGGCGGGCGCAAGCGCCAGCGATAAGTATCGCCAGATTCATGACGCGTTTGAAAAAACCGGGCGTTACTGGCTGTATAACGCCACCGTGGGCGCGGGATTGCCGATCAACCACACGGTGCGGGATCTGATTGACAGCGGCGATACGATTCTCTCGATCAGCGGGATCTTCTCCGGGACGCTATCCTGGCTGTTCCTGCAATTTGACGGTACGGTGCCGTTTACCGATCTGGTGGATCAGGCCTGGCAGCAGGGGCTGACCGAACCCGATCCGCGCGTCGATCTTTCCGGAAAAGATGTCATGCGTAAGCTGGTGATTCTGGCGCGCGAGGCGGGATACGACATCGAGCCGGATCAGGTGCGTGTAGAATCGTTGGTGCCGGCGCATTGTGAAGAAGGGTCTATCGATCACTTTTTCGAAAACGGCGACGTGCTGAATGAACAGATGGTACAGCGTCTGGAAGCAGCCCGCGAACTGGGGCTGGTGTTGCGTTATGTGGCGCGTTTCGACGCCAATGGCAAAGCGCGCGTCGGCGTTGAAGCGGTGCGTCCGGAACATCCGCTGGCGGCGCTGCTGCCGTGCGATAATGTCTTTGCTATTGAAAGCCGCTGGTATCGCGATAACCCGTTGGTGATCCGTGGGCCGGGCGCGGGTCGCGATGTGACCGCCGGGGCGATTCAGTCTGACATCAACCGCCTGGCGCAGTTGCTGTAATAAAGGCAAGTTCGTGAGCGAAGCGCCGGGTTGCGCTTCGCTCCCTCATCAATACGTTTCAATACGTTATGCAGTCATTCTGTAGATACTGATATACGAAGCGCCATCCGATTGCTGACGAAACATTATGGCGTGATGCTTTTTACATTCTCAACCCGGACATCCATCCGGGGGTAAGGAATATTGATGCCATTTTCATCCATTGCTTCCTTGATATTTTCCAGAAGATCGTAGTAAGTACTCCAGTACTGAGCGTTGGGCACCCATACGCGAACATAGAAATTCAGGCTAGAGGGCGCAAGTTCGCCCAGGCGGACCGTAATATCGCGGGTTTTATCAATGCGATGATCTTGCTCAATAATACGATGTATCACGTTTTTTACGTCAGCAATACGGCTTTGGTAATCCACGCCAATAATCAGATCAATACGTCGATAGGGGTGTCGTGAATAGTTGATGATATTATCAGCAATAATTTTACCATTCGGGATGACAACTTCTTTGCTATCCGCAGTGAGCAGAGTGGTGGAGAAAATATGGACCTTTTCTACTGTGCCGATAACCAGGCCAATTTGTACAATTTCCCCGGCGCGGAAAGGGCGCAGGGAGACAAGCAGTACGCCTGCGGCAAAGTTGGAAAGTGACCCTTGCAACGCCAGGCCAATGGCTAAACCCGCCGCGCCGATAACGGCAATAATTGAGGAGGTTTCTATACCGATACGGCCAAGAGCGGCTACTGCCGTGAAAGCTATCGTGATGTAGCGAACCAGCGCGGAGAAAAAGTGGACAATAGTGGCATCCACTTGCCGCCTGAGAAGTAATTTTTCCAGCCCCCTCGATAGTAAGCGAGCTATTAACTTACCGATGAAAAGTAGAATGATGGCGGCAACAACATTCCAGCCAAAATGAATTACCGAGTCACTGTGCTCGGCCATCCATTTGATCGCGCCTTTAATTTTTGGAAATAACTCAAAACCTTCCATGTTTATCCTCTGTCAGCAGTATCCGCGGTATTAGCGGTAATAAAACGGTTCATTTTTGCCTGGATAATCGCCGCGCCGACGGGTGGCAGCAGTAACGCCTAGAATAGTGTCCAGCCGGTTCGTATTCCGCCATCTTCGTTTTTATTCGCCAGCAGAGCGCGGATTTCATCGCTAAGCGTCAGACACAATATGGCTGTGCCAAACGGCATAATTGCTGACAGCCATCCCGCGCCACATGCGGTCATGAGTCGGGGCGAAGGCGCCACAAATTGCATTTCCCGGTGAATTCTGAAGAACCAATAAATAATATAAAATGGAATGAAAAAGGCCAATAATGCGACGACAACGGGTTCTGTGCACTCAGGTCGCTGGGTTGATGAGAACCTTTTGGGTGGAGCAATATAGAAAAGTTCTTTTTTGAGCGGTAATAGTAGCAAAAATGCGATAACCGCTAAAGTAATCGCGATTATTCCTATATAAGGAATTGAGTATATAAATATAGACAGACAGCTAGCGATGATAAATTTGAACAGTAAGCAGAGGCTAAATAAAATAACAAATGTCTGTGTACTGCCGATAGCGCTGAAAAGCAGCATGGGGACTAACAGCGTTACGATCCCCACACCCAGACTAATTAAAAACTGCGCTATGATAAGCCTGACTACGTCAGACGGGCCATTTACGCAGAAGGAACAGACCACGCTAATGATTAACAGGAGCGCAACAAAGTAGAAGGGGTAACAATTTTTTATACGGCAGACAAACCAGCTGGCAACCATACCCAGGAGGTATCCCAGTTGGCCGCAAACGAGAATAACACCAATACGATCGGCTGGAATAGACAGTGATTTACTCCAAAAATAAACACCATACGACGATCCCAGCGAACTGATAAAAGAGAGCACCAAAAAGAAAAAAGTGATCCCCCAGAATCGATAGCTACTCAGGAGATCGGCGCAGGTCCATTTTTTATCTGACATTGACGGTAAAGTAATTTCCATATTTATCCCTTGTTTTTCATAGAAAATAAGAATGTATAGAACTATTCAAATTGATAATAAATATTTATTATGTGAACAACGTTTATAGCCGATATTAACTTAAAACGAAGGGCCATTTTATCAAATAGTTCTATTCTTTTTCAGCGTGTAAAAGCAGGATGTGAGGTGATTAAATCTATAGCGCCTCCTGAATGATATTCTGTGATTTTTTATGCGTGGCATTACATCATTGGGTTAAATGTGATTCCATTGTGAGTTATATTTTTCCGTCAGCAAATACAGAATTTGCGTGACGCGTTTGGCGGAATAGTGGGCGCTTTGCTGGAATTCAGGTTGTTGCCATAGCCAGGTAACAAAGCGGCGACTGGCAGCCAGATTAACGGCGACACCTTGTTCTAAGTGGGAACCAGTTAACGAACAGACCATTTTGCGGTTGTGACCTTGCCCCCAGAGTTGCCACTGATTTTGCCACCATCCCTGCCATGTTTTGCCTAACAGTTGCCACTCTGCGCGGCAATCGTCATCGTTTATCTCTTCCTCAACGAACCACAGCGAGGAGAGACGCTGGCGAAACCGCTCCGCCCATGCCGTAATGACCGCGCCGCGCAAAAAACACTCATGGGCAATGATGTGTGTCGCGACATCAGGAAAGCGGTTTTTCAGCACCCGAAAATGACCATGCGCCGTAATGACCGGGCGAAGTATTGTTCCTTGCGCGTTACGTTTAAGCGCCGCCGGGCCATACTGAATCTCATCGAACTGGCTGCGCTGTAAAAATTGCCGTTCTTTAATGGCGATACGGTGAATAATATCGCCATTCTCACCCTCGGGCGGCGCAATTCCTTTCCAGTGGTAATGCAAACTCTTTCCGGCAGAAAGTAACGTGAAATTGCTGGAAAGGTGAAGAACATTGCCGCGAACAGCGTCAAAACTGAATAAAAAGTACAATTGTTGGAAGGCATTCGCTCCCTGAAACGGTACGAGCAGCGGAATACTGCAAATCTGTTCCGGCGTTTCGGCGACATTCAGCGCGTGCTGTTTTGGCGTCCAGACCTTCTTACAGTACTGGCACTGAAGTCGCTGCGTTCCACCGGGATTACGTCCATAACGAATCCATGCTTTTTGATAGCAGTCGGGACAAAAGTGACCATGCTCTTTGGCATATTGCGCGATATAAGCAGACGCCCAGCGGCGAAATTCCCCCTCGTTGAAGAGCGGCGGATAACTGCCGCAGGCTCGACAATGCAATGCCGGATAACCCAGGCGATAGTCCGGCCACACATAATCCGGCGAGTCAGGCAGCCCAAGATTGCGACAACCTGCGCTTTTGCAGGCATTAATGGTGAACAGAGGCGGCATACATTTTACCAACGATTTTGGCAGGTCGTTGATTCTGCCTTCATAAAACGGTACGCGGATGTGAGGACTCTCACATAAAAAAACCTTTCAGAACGTAACGTAGCGAATCTTTATATGACTGAAAGGGACTTATTTATGAAAGTAAAACTGCTTGCTGCCGGTATTTTGTTCACGCTGCCGTTCTGGGCCTGCGCTAAAGATGTCACCATTATTTACACCAACGATCTACACGCCCATGTGGAGCCTTATAAAGTGCCGTGGATTGCTGACGGTAAACGCGATATTGGCGGTTGGGCCAATATCACCACGTTGGTGAAGCAGGAAAAAGCCAAAAATAAGGCGACGTGGTTTTTTGATGCCGGAGATTACTTTACCGGACCGTATATCAGCAGCCTGACGAAGGGTAAAGCGATTATCGATATTTTGAATACCATGCAGTATGACGCTGCCACTATCGGTAATCATGAGTTCGATCATGGCTGGGACAATACATTGTTGCAACTTAGCCGGGCGAAATTCCCTATCGTGCAGGGCAATATTTTTTATGAGGACAGCAGTAAATCCTTCTGGGATAAGCCGTACACCATTGTTGAAAAAGATGGCGTCAAGATTGGCGTAATCGGCTTACACGGTGTCTTTGCTTTTAATGATACGGTTTCTGCCGCGACGCGCGTGGGCATTGAGGCACGCGATGAGATTAAGTGGCTGCAACGTTACATTGATGAACTTAAAGGTAAAGTCGATCTGACCGTCGCGCTGATTCACGAAGGCACCCCGGCCCGCCAGTCCAGCATGGGAAATACCGATGTGCGACGCGCGCTGGATAAAGATATTCAGACCGCAAGCCAGGTAAAAGGGCTGGATATTTTGATTACCGGCCACGCGCATGTCGGTACGCCGGAACCGATTAAAGTCGGTAATACGCTGATCCTCTCAACGGACAGCGGCGGTATTGATGTGGGTAAACTGGTGCTGGATTACAAAGAGAAACCACACCACTTTACGGTGAAGAACTTCGAGCTGAAGACCATTTTTGCTGATGAGTGGAAGCCCGATCCGCAAACGAAACAGGTGATCGACGGCTGGAACAAAAAGCTCGATAAAGTCGTGCAGCAGACGGTGGCGCAGTCGCCGGTTGAGCTGACCCGCGCGTATGGCGAATCGTCGTCGCTGGGGAACCTGGCGGCGGATGCGCTGCTTTTTACGGCGGGGAAAGACACCCAGTTAGCGCTTACTAACTCTGGCGGTATCCGCAACGAAATCCCGGCTGGCGCGGTGACGATGGGGGCGGTAATCAGTACCTTCCCGTTCCCTAATGAACTGGTCACGATGGATTTAACCGGTAAACAATTGCGCAGCCTGATGGAGCATGGCGCCGGATTAAGCAACGGCGTATTGCAGGTGTCTAAAGGGCTGGAGATGAAGTATGACAGCAGCAAACCTCTCGGCCAGCGGGTTACCGTGCTGACGCTCAATGGCAAACCGATTGACGATGCGGCGGTTTATCACATCGCCACCAACAGCTTCCTTGCCGACGGCGGCGATGGTTTTGCGGCGTTCACGGAAGGCCAGGCGCGGAATACCTCCGGCGGCTACTATGTGTCGAATGCGATAGTTGATTACTTTAAGGCGGGCAACACCATCACGGATGAGCAGCTCAAAGGGATGCGCGTTGCGGATGTGAAGAAGTAATTTCCCCTGCCGCGGCGCGTTCAGTGTCGCGGCGTGACATGAAGAAAATTCAACTTTGCTGAATATTCCTCATTCTTTGGCGTGATTTTTCAGTTGACGTCCTTCTGCTTTTCCGTCATTTTTACATCTGGACGTCTAAACGGATAGATGTTTACAACACAACAAATAATAACATGCGATTGATGAGGTAAGGTATGAGCTTTTTTCACGCCAACCAGCGGGAAGCCCTGAATCAGAGCCTGGCGGAAGTACAGGGTCAGATTAACGTTTCGTTTGAATTTTTCCCGCCGCGCACCAGTGAAATGGAGCAAACCCTGTGGAACTCCATCGATCGCCTGAGCAGTCTGAAACCGAAGTTTGTTTCGGTAACGTATGGCGCCAACTCTGGAGAACGTGACCGCACTCATAGCGTTATTAAAGGCATTAAAGAGCGTACTGGGCTTGAGGCCGCGCCGCACCTTACCTGTATTGACGCCACGCGCGATGAGCTGCGCACCATCGCCCGCGACTACTGGAATAACGGTATCCGCCACATTGTTGCTTTGCGCGGCGATTTGCCGCCGGGCAGCGGTAAGCCGGAGATGTACGCCGCCGATCTGGTTGGTTTGCTCAAAGAGGTGGCCGATTTCGATATTTCAGTAGCGGCCTATCCGGAGGTACATCCGGAAGCGAAAAGCGCGCAGGCCGATCTGCTTAATCTGAAGCGTAAAGTGGATGCTGGCGCTAACCGCGCGATAACCCAATTTTTCTTCGATGTGGAAAGCTATCTGCGTTTTCGTGACCGCTGTGTTTCCGCCGGTATCGACGTAGAAATTATTCCCGGCATTTTACCGGTGTCTAATTTTAAACAGGCGAAAAAATTTGCCGATATGACCAATGTCCGCATTCCGTCCTGGATGTCACTGATGTTTGAGGGGCTGGATGATGACGCAGAAACCCGCAAGCTGGTGGGCGCTAACATTGCGATGGACATGGTGAAAATTTTAAGCCGCGAAGGAGTGAAGGATTTCCACTTCTACACGTTGAATCGTGCGGAAATGAGTTATGCCATTTGCCACACGCTGGGCGTAAGACCCGGTTTATAATCTCCAGCTCCCTGCCGGGAGCTTTATTACACCTCATATTGATCTACATCTCTGTAACTAAAAATATAAAAGGTATTAGCTATCGAATCTGTGGATTAATTCAACTATATCTATTTGCTCCTGGTGTATATCGTAACGGTAACACTTTAAAAGGGAGCTGAGATATGAGCACGACCGACGATACCCATAACACGTTATCCACTGGAAAATGTCCTTTCCATCAGGGGGGGCATGACCGAAGCGCAGGCGCAGGGACAGCCAGCCGCGACTGGTGGCCGAACCAGCTTCGTGTGGATCTTTTGAATCAACATTCCAACCGTTCTAACCCGTTGGGTGAAGACTTTGACTACCGCAAAGAGTTTAGCAAGTTAGACTACTCCGCCCTGAAAGGGGATCTCAAGGCGCTGCTGACCGATTCACAACCGTGGTGGCCCGCCGACTGGGGCAGCTATGTCGGTTTGTTTATTCGTATGGCCTGGCATGGCGCTGGCACCTACCGTTCTATTGATGGTCGTGGCGGCGCAGGTCGTGGTCAACAGCGTTTTGCGCCGCTTAACTCCTGGCCGGATAACGTCAGCCTGGATAAGGCGCGTCGTTTGTTGTGGCCGATTAAGCAGAAATATGGCCAGAAAATTTCCTGGGCCGACCTGTTTATTCTGGCGGGTAACGTGGCGCTGGAAAACTCCGGCTTCCGTACCTTCGGTTTCGGCGCCGGGCGTGAAGATGTCTGGGAACCGGATCTGGATGTGAACTGGGGCGATGAAAAAGCTTGGTTGACTCACCGACACCCTGAAGCGCTGGCAAAAGCGCCGCTGGGCGCGACCGAGATGGGCCTTATCTACGTTAACCCGGAAGGGCCGGATCACAGCGGCGAACCACTTTCTGCCGCCGCCGCTATTCGCGCTACCTTTGGCAATATGGGGATGAACGACGAAGAGACCGTGGCGTTGATCGCTGGCGGGCATACCCTCGGTAAAACCCACGGCGCGGCAGCGGCATCCCATGTAGGGGCCGATCCGGAAGCCGCGCCGATTGAAGCGCAGGGCTTAGGTTGGGCCAGCAGCTATGGTAGCGGCGTTGGCGCGGATGCTATCACCTCCGGGCTGGAAGTGGTCTGGACGCAGACGCCGACCCAGTGGAGCAACTATTTCTTCGAGAACCTGTTCAAATATGAGTGGGTACAAACCCGTAGTCCGGCTGGCGCTATCCAGTTTGAAGCGGTAGACGCGCCGGACATCATCCCGGACCCGTTCGATCCGTCGAAAAAACGTAAGCCAACCATGCTGGTCACCGACCTGACGCTGCGTTTTGATCCGGAGTTCGAGAAGATTTCCCGTCGTTTCCTTAACGATCCGCAGGCCTTTAATGAAGCCTTTGCTCGTGCCTGGTTCAAACTGACGCACAGAGATATGGGACCAAAAGCGCGTTACATCGGACCGGAAGTGCCGAAAGAAGATCTGATCTGGCAGGACCCGTTGCCGCAACCGCTCTATCAGCCAACGCAGGAAGACATTATCAACCTGAAAGCGGCGATCGCTGCATCCGGGCTTTCTATTAGCGAGATGGTTTCGGTTGCCTGGGCATCCGCGTCTACTTTCCGCGGCGGCGATAAGCGTGGCGGCGCTAACGGCGCGCGTCTGGCATTAGCGCCTCAGCGCGACTGGGAGGTCAACGCCGTTGCGGCTCGCGTTCTGCCGGTATTAGAAGAGATCCAGAAAACGACGAATAAAGCTTCGCTGGCCGATATTATTGTGCTGGCGGGCGTGGTCGGTATCGAGCAGGCGGCCGCTGCTGCGGGTGTCAGCATCAGCGTACCTTTTGCACCGGGCCGGGTGGATGCGCGTCAGGATCAGACCGACATCGAGATGTTCTCGCTGCTTGAACCGATTGCCGATGGATTCCGTAACTATCGTGCGCGTCTGGATGTGTCGACGACCGAATCGCTGTTGATTGATAAAGCGCAGCAGTTAACGTTGACCGCGCCGGAAATGACGGTACTGGTTGGCGGGATGCGTGTGCTGGGAACCAACTTTGACGGCAGCCAGAACGGTGTCTTTACCGACAGACCGGGCGTGCTCAGTACAGACTTCTTCGCTAATCTGCTGGATATGCGTTACGAGTGGAAGCCGACCGACGACGCTAATGAGCTGTTCGAAGGCCGGGATCGTCTGACTGGCGAGGTGAAATACACGGCGACCCGCGCCGATCTGGTGTTTGGTTCCAACTCCGTACTGCGCGCGCTGGCGGAAGTTTACGCGTGTAGCGATGCGCACGAGAAGTTTGTGAAGGACTTCGTCGCGGCATGGGTGAAAGTGATGAACCTGGACCGTTTCGATCTGTTGTAAATCTTATGCCGGATGACGCTAACGCTTATCCGGCCTACCGTCTCATATGCCCACCGGGCAAAAAAATCCCCGCGCAATTGCGGGGATTTTTCATTGCAAGCAGACCTTATTCCCATTCCTGCAAGAAGCGTTGACCGTACTGGTCGGCGACCAGCAGCGCGGCGTACACTTCATCCGGCGTTGCGCCGCCAGGCATGTTATGAATAGTTTCACCTTCTGCGCAGGAGGCTTCCGCGACGGTGCGCATTTTTGCCGGGATATCCTGTTTAATATCCAGTTGCGCCAGCGTAATCGGCAGACCAACGGAATGGCACAGCGCCGCAACGGTTTCGATCTCTTCGACCGGCGCGTTTTCCAGCACCAGTTGCGTCAGCGTACCGAAAGCGACCTTCTCACCGTGATAATAGTGGTGCGCATCCGGAATCGCCGTTAAACCGTTATGAATCGCGTGTGCTGCGGCCAGACCGCCGCTTTCAAAACCGACCCCGCTCAGGTAGGTGTTGGCTTCGATGACGCGTTCCAGCGCTGGCGTGACGACGTGCTGTTCGGCGGCCAACATGGCTTTTTCGCCTTCTTCGATCAGCGTGTTATAGCATAGCTCCGCCAGCGCCAGCGCGGCCTGTGTACACTTACCGCCCGCCATTGTGGTGGCGCCGCTGCGTGAGCAGGCGCGCGCTTCAAACCAGGTCGCCAGCGCATCGCCGATACCGGCTGCCAGCAGACGCGCCGGCGCGCCCGCCACTATCTGCGTATCGACAATGACCATATTCGGGTTATGCGGCAGCAGCAGATAACGGTCAAACTCACCGGCATCCGTATAAATAACCGAGAGCGCGCTGCACGGTGCGTCGGTAGAGGCGATGGTCGGCGCGATAGCGACCGGGACGTTCATAAAGTGCGCCAGCGCTTTGGCGGTATCCAGCGTTTTACCGCCGCCGATACCCAGTACGGCGCCACACTGACTTTTTTCGGCGACGGCGCGCAGCCTGTCGATCTCATTTTGCGAACATTCGCCGCTAAACGGGGCGATTTCTACTGACAAACCGGCATCCGTCAGGCTTTTGCGCAGCGTCTCTTCGGCAAATCCCAGCACGAATTTATCGCCCACAACCAGCCAGTTGTTCGCCATTGGTTTTAAATAATCGCCAAGACGCGCGATGACGTTTGCACCCTGAATATACTTACCTGGTGACTGAATAATGCGATCCATACATTTCTCCCCTACAGGTTCAGATTACCAAAAGCGTTTTTCCAGTCTTGCTCAAACTTCTCTATTGCTGACTCTACCGCAGGCGTATTGAGCATTTGTTGCGCTACATCTAAAGGAAGGGTAATCGCCTGGCAACCTGCCAGTAAGCAATCCAGCGCCTGCCGCGGTGTTTTAAAGCTGGCCGCCAGCACCATGCTGTCGGGAGCGTGATGTTCCAGTAGCGTTTGCAGCTCCTGAACCATACGAATGCCATCGCCGCCCTGCGCATCAACGCGGTTGACGTAGGGAGCGACATATTTTGCGCCCGCCAGCGCCGCCAGCAGGCCCTGCGATGCGCTGTAGACGGCGGTGCCCAGCGTCACGATGCCTTCTTTTTTCAGCAATTTAATCGCTGCAAGACCTTCGGCGGTCACCGGAATTTTAACCACAATGCCGGGGATGGCGTTATTCAGCCGTTTGGCTTCTTCCACCATCCCTTTTGCGTCGCGGCTCATGGTCTGCGCAAATAAAGTGCCTTCTTCGCCGATGGCGTTTTGCAGCCTGGGCAGTACATCCCAGATAGGTTCTTTGCTGGCTGCCACAATGCTTGGATTGGTGGTGACGCCGGCAATCGGGAAAATGCGCGCCAGACGTTCAACTTCCGCCACGTTAGCGGTATCCAGATAGAGTTCCATAGTCTTTCTCTTCGTGAGTTTTCGTTATGGACAGGATAAAGGAGCGTGACCCGGATGCGCTATGTGACAAATCTGCCAAAAACTGGACAAATGTGATGCTCTTGGTAAAGTGTGATTTACTTCACGAGTTGGTGATGATTAACGTATAACGTGCTGTTGTATGCCATGTAGGGGAGCGAGTTTTTTGTATTGATATTACAATAATCCAGTAAATGTGCGTTTTATCTACTGTATTCTCTTTATTGGCGTGTGGATTATTTCTCCGTTAGCTGGCTGTGATACTGGCGGCGATACTCCGACGGCGAGCGTTCCGTATTTTTGCGAAACAGGCGGCAGAAATAGTTACTGTCGACAAAGCCGCAGCGGTGCGCCACCTCTTTCACTTTCAGGTCATAGCCCTTCAGCAACGTTTTGGCGTGTTCCAGTCGCGTATGGTTCAGGTATTCGTTAAAGCCGATGGCCCCCGTTTTCTGGAACAGGTGCGAGAGGTAATTTGGCGAGATATAAAACGCCTGTGCTACCGATTCGCGCGTCAACGGTGCGGCGTAGCGTTCATCAATATACTCCCGAATGGCTTCAAAAAGCGCGCGGCTGCGGGAGGCGGTCTGGATTTGGCTGCCGAGCAGATCGCGGCAATGGCTTAGTAGGCTGGCGACAATCAATCTGGCCGTTTGCTGCTCTTGTGGCTGCATCTGCATCTCATTAAGCGTTTGTAACAGGAACGAGCCTATACGCGGGCCGCGGCGCGCAACGTGCTGTTTCGTGAGGTTTTGATGCTGCTGACCATCCCAGTGGACTACGCTGAAACCTAACTGCTGTTTGCCAAACAGAATGCTCAGGGTGGTGACGGGCGTTTGCCACTGCGGGATGTTCCAGCCGCCAGCCGGAACGTAGAGAACATCGCAAGGAATGAGCGGGGCGGTAATGCTCATGTCAGTAAGCTCGCCCTCCAGCACAATCTCCAGCCGCGGAAAATCCACCTGGTACGCCAGTTCCGGCGCTGGGCCGCTGGCGCTGGCAAAATAAATCTGGCGCAGCGGCAGCGGGCCGTTGATGAGACGGGAGAGAAGGTGGCTGACGTCGTGATACATGATAATCCCCTGCCGATCGCAAACAGAGGAAACAGTAACGTCGAAAACCGATGTCCTCAAGCGATTATTGCCGGATAGCGGCGCTTTGCGCCTTATCCGGACTACGGGAGAGAAGCACGCCAGGCCCGATAAGCGTTAGCGTTATCGGGCAACATACAGGCTATTGATTACCGACCTGATCGCCATACGGCAAAGTATCATAATCAATCAGCGCGTTTTTCTTATACGGGTTGCCAATCCAGCGCGTGGTCTCTTTGAACTGCGGGTTGGTGATGGAGCGCGTCGGGTCGTAACCATCATAGGTCAGGCCCGCTAAGTCCGACCAGGTATGGATAAGCTCGGAACTGCTGTACTTACGATCGACATCCTGTGAGAAGTCGCGCGGATGCGCCGCCTGCCATTTCTCTGAGGTCCACAGCAGGAACGGCACCGTATACATATGACGGGTTGGCGAATCTTCGTTTCGTCCCTGCGTCTTATGCGGCGGCGTGTCATACACTTCTTCACCGTGATCGGAGAAGTAGAGCAGGAAACCGTTCGGATCGGTCGCTTTATAGTCCTTAATCAGGCTGGCGACAACATAGTCGTTATACAGATTCGCGTTGTCGTAATCGTTATACGACTCCAGTTCGTCGCTGCTTAATCCCGGCGGAACATGGTCGGTTTTACCATCAAACTTGCCCTGGTTTTCTGGATAACGGAACTTGTATTTAATGTGCGTTCCCAGCAGATGCACAATAATGAATTTTTTCGGTGCCGGGTCGGCTAACACCGCTTTAAACGGCGCCAGCACGTTGCTGTCATATTCGCGTGCGCTTTGAGTGCGCTGCTGGTTCATATAGAACTGCTTATCAGTCTGCTTAGAGAACACGGTCAGCATGGTATTACGCGCCGTCATCGTCTGCTGGTTAGTGATCCAGAAGGTTTTATACCCGGCCTGTTTCATCATATTCATCAGCGATGGCTTCGTCAGATACCAGTCCGGGTTCTTTTCGTCCGCGAACGTTAGCGCCTGTTGCAGAATCTCAATGGTGTACGGTCGCGAAGTTACCACGTTATTAAACACGGTCAGCCCGGGGTCGGTTTTATGCAGTGCGTCCAGTTCCGGCGTGGTTTCGCGCGGATAACCGTACAGACTCATACGGCCACGCTGGGTCGATTCGCCAATCACCAGTACCAGCGTGCGCGGCGCATCGCCGGAGTGGTCCTGGAAGTTAGCCAGCGGCGGCAGGGCATCGTTTTCATTCAGCAGTTTATTCAGCGAAGCGAGCTGTAAACGGTACTGATAGTAGCCAGTAATAAATTGCCACGGCGCGGCGGGTTCCATTCGTGACGCCAGGCTATCCAGCGTTTTCTCCATCGACTTATGCTTGATAAAGGTATTCATCGCGATGGGATGGAGGATCAGCCCGTACAGCAGGGCAAACGACACCAGATAGCGCCAGGGCGATGGAATATAAACCGGGCGCAGACGTGTCCACAGCAGAATCGCCGCTACCGTATAAGCCAGGGCGACAAGAACAATTTTCAGACTGAAATATTGGCTTAAATATTCGCTGGCTTCATTGGCGTTGGTTTCAAACATCACAAACAGCACGCTTTGCGAGAACTCCTGCCCGTAGATTACGTAATAGCTCAGCGCCGCCAGCGAGGCGGCCCAAAGTACGACGCCAATAACGGCAGCAATAACCCGGATGCGGCCTGGAAACAGAAAGACCGGGATCAGCCACAGTGAGCTGTACAGTAGCGAATCCCGCAGACCGTTTGTCCCACTGTATCCGGTGAGATAAATAATGGCCTGCAGGAGGGTGGAAAAGAACCAAAAGTAGAGCAGTGCCCAGCCCAGGGCTTTCCAGCTAAACGCGGGTTTAGTCTGGAGTAATGTGGATTGCATAATGAGAGCCTGTCTTTAATCGTAGCGCCAAACGTAACGCCTGAACCTTAAAAGAATCTGAAGCAAACCTGCTTTATGCCGCACGTTTTGCTAAGAAAGATTTACAAATGCATAAAATGCAGACAGGAATATATTGAAAAAATGACCAGGATGACAGCAGTATTTCATGCCGCCCCCACATAACTGCGTGAGGGCGGCTTTCTTTTGGCGTTAGCCGGTGTTGCGCATACCGGCGGCGACGCCCGCAATCGTGACCATCAACGCCTGTTCGACGCGAGGATCGGGCGATTTGCCCTGCTCTTCAGTCAGACGGGAACGATACAGCAATTCGGCCTGCAACACGTTTAATGGATCGGTATAAACGTTTCTTAACTGAATGGACTCCGCAATCCACGGTAAGTCGGCCATCAGGTGCGAATCGTTGGCAATCGCCAGCACCACTTTAATGTCTTCTTCCAGCAGGTCTCGTAGCTCTTTGCCCAGCGGCCAAAGCGTTTTCGCCACCAGGCGCTGATCGTAATAGTCGGCCAGCCACAGGTCGGCTTTTGAGAACACCATTTCCAGCATCCCAAGACGCGTGGAGAAGAACGGCCAGTCGCGGCACATGGCTTCCAGTTCGCTTTGTTTACCGTCTTCCACCACTTTTTGCAGCGCAGTACCCGCGCCCAGCCAGGCTGGCAGCATCAGGCGGTTTTGCGTCCAGGCGAAGATCCACGGAATCGCGCGCAGCGATTCGACGCCGCCAGTTGGACGACGTTTCGCCGGACGTGAGCCGAGCGGCAATTTGCCCAGCTCTTGCTCCGGCGTCGCGGAGCGGAAGTACGGTACAAAGTCTTTATTTTCGCGCACGTAGCCGCGGTAGGTTTCACAGGAGATGACGGAAAGCTCATCCATAATATGACGCCAGCTGTCTTTCGGTTCCGGCGGCGGCAGCAGGTTTGCTTCCAGAATTGCGCTGGTGTAAAGCGAGAGGCTGCTGACGGTGACTTCCGGCAGGCCGTATTTGAAGCGGATCATCTCGCCCTGCTCGGTCACGCGCAGACCGCCTTTCAGACTGCCTGGCGGTTGCGAAAGCAGCGCCGCGTGGGCTGGCGCGCCGCCACGGCCAATAGAGCCGCCGCGGCCGTGGAAGAGGGTGAGCTCGATGCCGGCTTTTTCACAGGTTTTGATCAGGGCGTCCTGCGCCTGATACTGCGCCCATGACGCGGCCATAACGCCGGCGTCTTTCGCCGAGTCGGAGTAGCCGATCATGACCATCTGCTTACCCTGAATCAGCCCGCGATACCAGTCGATATTCAGCAACTGGGTCATCACGTCGTCGGCGTTGTTCAGGTCGTCGAGGGTTTCAAACAGCGGCGCGACCGGCATGGCAAAGCCGATACCTGCCTCTTTCAGCAGCAGATGCACAGCCAGCACATCAGACGGCGTTTTCGCCATTGAAATCACGTAGGCGGCGATTGACCCTTTTGGTGCTTCGGCAATAACCTTGCAGGTTTCAAGCACTTCGCGGGTATCGTTGCTCGGCTCCCAGTTACGCGGCAGCAGCGGACGTTTGGAATTCAGCTCGCGGATCAGGAAGGCCTGCTTGTCGGCTTCCGACCAGCTTTCGTAGTCGCCAATACCAAGGTAGCGGGTAATTTCGCCCAGCGCTTCGGTATGGCGGGTGCTCTCCTGACGGATATCAATACGCACCAGCGGTACGCCGAAACATTTCACGCGGCGGAGCGTGTCGAGTAACTCGCCGTTGGCGATAATGCCCATGCCGCAGGCCTGTAACGACTGGTAGCAGGCGTACAGAGGTTCCCAGAGCTGCTCGTTTTGCGTCAGCAGGCCATCCGGTTTGGGCAGTTTCTCGCCTTTCAGACGCGCTTCCAGCCAGGACTGGGTCGCCATCAGACGGGCGCGCAATTTTTTCATCAGGTAGCGATACGGTTCAGACGCGCCTTCTTCGCCCACTAACGCCAGCAGCTCCGGCGTGGCGTCGACCATCGACAGTTCTGATACCAGAACATGAATGTCTTTCAGGAACAGATCGGTGGCTTTCCAGCGGCTTAACAAGAGTACGTGGCGGGTGATATCCGCCGTCACGTTCGGGTTGCCGTCACGGTCGCCGCCCATCCAGGAGGTAAAACGTACCGGCACAAAATCCACCGGCAATTTGTAGCCGAGATTTTCTTCCAGCTGTTCGTTCAGTTCACGCAGATAGTTAGGTACGCCCTGCCACAGGCTGTTCTCAACCACGGCGAAGCCCCATTTGGCTTCATCCACCGGGCTTGGGCGCTGCTTGCGGATCTCATCCGTATGCCAGGATTGGGCAATCAACTGGCGCAGGCGACGCATCACCTGGTGGCGTTCGTAGTCGGCGATATCGGTATTATCAAGCTGTTTCAGACAGTTATTGATTTCACCCATCTTGTGAATAAGCGTACGGCGGGTAATTTCTGTCGGATGGGCGGTTAACACCAACTCCAGAGACAGCGACTCTACCGCTTTTTTGATGGTTGCGTCGTTGAGGTCCGGTTGGTTTTTCAGTTTGCGCAGAGTGCGGGCAATCACTTCCGGGTTGCTGGCGGCTTCGCCTTTTGGCGAAATGCTGTGGTATTGCTCGGCAGTATTGGCCAGGTTCAGGAACTGACTAAACGCGCGCGCAACTGGCAGCAGCTCGTCATTAGACAAGTTTTGTAGCGTGGTGAGCAGCTCCTGGCGATTAGCTTCATTGCCGGCGCGTGAAGATTTGGATAGCTTACGGATTGTTTCTACGCGATCAAGAATGTGTTCTCCCAGCGCATCCTTGATGGTTTCTCCCAGCACCTTGCCGAGCATACTGACATTACTACGCAACGCGGAATATTGTTCGTTCATATGATCCCAGACACCCCATCTCTGTTGTAATTGTCCTGCATCTTTCACGCTGCGGCGGCGTTGGCTGCGCTCTCCCACCCAGGTCACTTACTTATGTAAGCTCCCTGGGATGTGCTCGTTTGCCGTCTTGCCGCAACGCGAAATCTTTCGGACCAAGCTTTTTCACATCACTTCTCATCTTTATAAAGCCACGTAAAACCCGTGGCGTCAATTACTGCGAAATCGGTTCAGCAAACGAAAAAATGGCGGTAATTTATTAAAGTTAATTCGCATCGTGCCAAATAAGAAATGCTTATGAACATGTGGCGTAGAGATGCCGGATGGCGCTGCGCTTATCCGGCCTACAAGACGGGGGAGGCCCGGTAAACATCGTGTCACCGGGCAATATGCATTAATGCCAGCAAAAATGGTGTACTACCTGGGTAATCAATTCCCGGGTTGGCTTAATAAAACGCGTTTCGAGATATTCATCCGGCTGATGCGCCTGATTAATTGAGCCCGGACCAAGCACCAGCGTTGGGCATAATGTCTGCATAAACGGCGCTTCAGTACAGTAGTTCACCACGTCGGTTTTTGTTCCCAACAGTTTTTCTACTACTTCAACCAGTTGGTGGTCCGGTGGACACTCGTAACCTGGAATCGGCGGATGTAATTCCGCCACCGTCAGGCGGCCCGGCCAGCGTTCGCTTACCGGGGCCAGCGCGTCGTTAAGCAGTCCATTAAGGTCGTTTAACGTCATGCCCGGCAGTGGACGAATATCCATATGCAATTCGCAGCAGGCGCAGATACGGTTTGAGGCATCGCCGCCGTGGATATGGCCCAGATTCAGCGTTGGATACGGAACGGTAAACGCCTCGTAGTGATACCGCGCTTTCAGCGAGTCACGCAGTTGCATGATATGGCCAATCGCATCGTGCATCAGTTCAATGGCGTTAACCCCACGCGCCGGGTCGCTGGAATGACCGGACTGCCCCAGGACGCGAACGACATTAGAGATATGCCCTTTGTGCGCGCGTATCGGTTGCAACGACGTCGGTTCGCCAATGATCGCGCAGTCCGGACGTAATGCCGTGGTTTCGGAAAAATAACGCGCCCCCGCCATGCTGGTCTCTTCATCGGCGGTCGCCAGAATGTAGAGCGGCTTTTTCAACTTTGTGACGTCAACGTCACGTAGCGCGTCCAGAATAAAAGCGAAGAAGCCTTTCATATCCGCAGTGCCCAGACCATAGAGCTTATTGTCGTGCTCGGTCAGCGTGAACGGGTCGCGCGTCCAGCGTCCGTCATCAAAGGGAACCGTGTCGGTATGGCCGGTCAGCAGCAAACCGCCCGCGCCATGTCCGGTGCTGGCGAGCATATTGAATTTGTTTCGCGTTCCTGGAACCGGTTGAACCTCTACGTTGAAACCAAGATCGCTGAACCAGCCTGCAAGCAAAGTGATTAAAGACGCATTACTTTGATCCAGGGATTCTTCGGTTGCGCTTATCGACGGTGTGGCAATCAGAGCGCGGTAAATCTCGATAAATGGCGGTAAAACGTTTTTCATTGTTGACACACCTCAGGTCATGATAGTATCAATATTCATGCATTAATTATGAATAAAAATACATTAACGTTGAGCATAAAGGAACCCGATGTTGAATACGCTGATTGTAGGCGCTAGCGGTTATGCGGGCGCAGAGCTTGTAAGCTACGTAAATCGCCACCCACATATGACCATAACCGCTTTGACCGTCTCAGCGCAAAGCAATGATGCAGGAAAGTTAATTTCTGATTTACATCCGCAGTTAAAAGGGATTGTCGACCTGCCATTGCAACCGATGTCGGATGTACGTGATTTTAGTGCAGATGTTGATGTGGTGTTCCTGGCGACAGCGCATGAAGTGAGCCACGATCTGGCGCCGCAATTTTTACAGGCCGGATGCGTCGTATTCGATCTTTCCGGCGCGTTTCGGGTAAACGATCGCGCCTTCTATGAAAAGTACTACGGATTTACTAATCAATATCCTGAGCTGCTGGAGCAGGCGGTGTACGGTCTGGCGGAGTGGAATGCCGATAAACTGAACACGGCGAATCTGATTGCGGTTCCTGGTTGCTATCCAACCGCAGCGCAGTTGTCGCTAAAACCGCTGATTGACGGCGGGCTTCTGGATCTGACGCAGTGGCCGGTAATTAATGCCACCAGCGGGGTGAGCGGCGCGGGGCGCAAGGCGGCAATATCGAACAGTTTCTGTGAAGTGAGTTTGCAACCGTATGGCGTGTTTACGCATCGTCATCAGCCGGAAATCGCCGCCCATCTGGGCGCGGAGGTCATCTTCACCCCGCATCTGGGGAATTTCCCGCGCGGGATTCTGGAAACCATTACCTGCCGCCTGAAAGCGGGAGTAACCCATGCGCAGGTCGCCGACGTGTTGCAAAAAGCCTATGGCGACAAACCGCTGGTGCGCCTGTATGACAAAGGCGTTCCGGCGTTAAAGAACGTCGTCGGGCTGCCGTTCTGCGATATTGGTTTTGCCGTCCAGGGCGAACATCTGATTGTGGTGGCAACCGAAGACAACTTGTTGAAAGGCGCAGCGGCGCAGGCGGTGCAGTGCGCTAATATTCGTTTTGGCTTCGCTGAAACGCAGTCTCTTATTTAAGGGTGAAATGATGAATCCATTAATTATCAAGCTGGGTGGCGTATTACTGGATAGCGAAGAGGCTCTGGAACGTCTTTTTACCGCGCTGGTCAACTATCGTGAGTCCCATCAGCGTCCGCTGGTGATTGTTCACGGCGGCGGTTGCGTGGTGGATGAGCTGATGAAAGGGCTTAATTTGCCAGTGAAAAAGAAAGACGGCCTGCGCGTGACGCCTGCCGATCAGATTGGCATCATTACCGGCGCGCTGGCGGGAACCGCTAACAAAACTCTGCTGGCCTGGGCGAAGAAACACCATATCGCCTCTGTTGGTCTGTTTCTGGGCGATGGCGACAGCGTAAAAGTGACCCAACTCGATGAAGCTTTAGGCCACGTCGGGCTGGCACAGCCGGGGTCGCCGAAGCTGATTAACATGCTGCTGGAAAATGGCTTTCTGCCGGTGGTCAGCTCCATTGGCGTAACAGACGACGGCCAACTGATGAACGTCAACGCCGATCAGGCGGCAACCGCGCTGGCGGCGACGCTGGGGGCCGATCTGATCCTGCTTTCTGACGTGAGCGGTATTCTGGACGGCAAAGGCCAGCGTATCGCCGAAATGACGGCGTCCAAAGCCGAGCAGCTTATCGACCAGGGCATTATTACCGACGGGATGATTGTGAAAGTGAATGCGGCCCTCGATGCTGCGCGGGCGCTGGGTCGCCCTGTGGATATCGCTTCCTGGCGTCATGCGGAGCAACTGCCGGCGCTGTTTAACGGCACGCCGATTGGCACGCGTATTCTGGCTTAACTATTTGTTCGCCCGATGGCGGCTGCGCCTTATCGGGCCTACGTGAACAGAAATTATAGGCCGGATAAGCGTAGCGCCATCCGGCAGTGAAATTCGAAGAATTTAAGGAAGTCTATTATGGCACTTTGGGGTGGGCGTTTTACACAGGCGGCAGACCAGCGGTTTAAACAATTCAATGATTCGTTGCGCTTCGATTACCGTCTGGCGGAGCAGGATATTGTCGGTTCTGTGGCCTGGTCCAAAGCATTGGTCACGGTAGGCGTACTGACTGCCGATGAGCAACGACAGTTGGAAGAAGCGCTGAACGTGCTGCTGGAAGAGGTTCGCGCGAATCCGCAGCAAATCCTGCAAAGCGATGCGGAAGATATCCATAGCTGGGTGGAAGGTAAGCTCATCGACAAAGTGGGTCAGTTGGGTAAAAAGCTGCACACCGGACGCAGCCGTAACGATCAGGTGGCGACGGACCTGAAACTGTGGTGCAAAGAGACGGTGAGGGAACTGCTTACCGCTAACCGCCAGCTACAGAGCGCGCTGGTGGAAACCGCGCAGGCGAACCAGGACGCGGTAATGCCGGGATATACCCATCTGCAACGCGCGCAGCCGGTGACTTTCGCCCACTGGTGTCTCGCGTATGTCGAAATGCTGGCGCGCGATGAAAGCCGCCTGCAGGACACGCTTAAACGTCTGGACGTGAGTCCTCTAGGCTGCGGCGCGTTGGCGGGAACGGCCTATGAAATTGACCGTGAACAATTGGCAGGCTGGCTGGGCTTTACGTCTGCGACCCGCAACAGCCTGGACAGCGTGTCCGATCGTGACCACGTACTGGAACTGCTTTCTGATGCGGCTATCGGCATGGTGCATCTGTCACGCTTCGCGGAAGATCTGATTTTCTTTAATTCTGGTGAAGCGGGTTTTGTAGAGCTTTCTGACCGCGTGACTTCCGGTTCATCGTTAATGCCGCAGAAGAAAAACCCGGACGCGCTGGAGCTGATTCGCGGTAAGTGCGGTCGCGTACAAGGGGCACTAACCGGCATGATGATGACCTTAAAAGGTTTGCCGCTGGCGTATAACAAAGATATGCAGGAAGACAAAGAAGGGCTGTTCGATGCGCTCGATACCTGGCTTGACTGCCTGCATATGGCGGCGTTGGTGTTGGACGGTATTCAGGTGAAACGCCCACGTTGTCAGGACGCGGCGCAACAGGGATATGCCAACGCCACGGAGCTGGCGGATTACCTGGTCGCGAAAGGCGTGCCGTTCCGCGAAGCGCACCATATTGTCGGCGAAGCGGTGGTAGAAGCCATTCGCCAGGGTAAGCCGCTGGAAGCGTTGCCGCTGGCCGATTTACAGAAATTCAGCCGCGTGATTGGCGATGATGTGTATCCGATATTGTCTTTGCAGTCGTGTCTGGATAAACGGGCGGCAAAAGGCGGCGTTTCTCCGCAGCAGGTGGCGCAGGCCATCGACGATGCCAGGGCGCGCCTCGCGTTGTAGGCCTTATAAGCGTAGCGCTATCAGGTAATACTGCCCGGCCGAGCATCAGCGACGCCGGGCTTTTTTACGCAAAAAAAAGCGGACCAGAGGTCCGCAAAAGTTCACGTTGGCTTTAGTTATTTCGGGTTCGAGAGATACCCTCTGAACGGGCGGTGTCTTCAAGGGTTAAACGAGAAACCGCTCCGTTCTGTGATGTATTATTAATCAGAAAGGTTGATAGGGATAATCGTTCATTGCTATGCTACCTATCGCCATGAACTATCGTGGCGACGGAGGATGAATAATGAATATTCGTGATCTTGAATATCTGGTGGCGTTAGCCGAACATCGCCATTTCCGGCGAGCGGCGGACTCCTGTCACGTCAGCCAGCCAACCCTTAGTGGGCAAATACGTAAGCTGGAAGATGAGCTGGGCGTTATGCTGCTGGAGCGTACGAGCCGTAAGGTGCTGTTTACCCAGGCGGGCTTACTGCTGGTGGATCAGGCGCGTACCGTACTGCGTGAGGTCAAGGTGCTCAAGGAGATGGCAAGCCAACAAGGCGAGACGATGTCCGGCCCGCTGCATATTGGTTTAATCCCAACGATTGGTCCCTATTTGCTGCCGCTTATCATTCCAATGTTGCACCAGACTTTCCCGAAGCTGGAAATGTATCTGCATGAGGCGCAAACGCATCAATTGTTAGCGCAACTCGATAGCGGCAAGCTTGACTGCGCTATTCTGGCGCTGGTGAAAGAGAGCGAGGCGTTTATCGAAGTGCCGCTGTTTGATGAGCCCATGATGCTGGCTATTTATGAGGATCATCCGTGGGCGAATCGCGATCGCGTGCCGATGTCCGACCTGGCGGGCGAGAAATTGCTGATGCTGGAAGATGGCCACTGTCTGCGCGATCAGGCGATGGGGTTCTGTTTTGAAGCGGGAGCGGATGAAGATACCCATTTCCGGGCGACCAGTCTGGAAACGCTGCGCAACATGGTGGCGGCGGGCAGTGGTATTACACTACTCCCCGCGCTGGCCGTACCGCAGGAGCGTAAGCGCGACGGCGTGGTTTATCTGCCATGCATTAAGCCGGAGCCGCGTCGTACCGTGGGGCTGGTTTATCGCCCGGGATCGCCGCTGCGTAGCCGTTATGAGCAACTGGCAGAGGCCATCCGTGGCGCAATGGATGGCCATTTCGACAAGGCGTTAAAACAGGCGGTTTAAGCCGTTCAACGCCGCAACCCGATAAGCTTCCGCCATGGTTGGGTAGTTAAAGGTGGTGTTAACGAAGTATTCGATGGTGTTACCGCCACCTTTCTGCTCCATGATCGCCTGGCCGATATGAATAATTTCGGCGGCGCGTTCGCCAAAGCAGTGAATCCCCAGAATTTCTTTGGTTTCGCGGTGGAAGAGAATTTTTAGCGTGCCGACGTTCATGCCGACGATTTGCGCTCGCGCCAGATGCTTAAACTGCGCGCGGCCCACTTCGTAAGGCACTTTCATTGCCGTTAACTGCTGCTCGGTTTTGCCGACAGAACTGATTTCCGGAATGGTATAAATCCCGGTGGGGATATCTTCGATAAGATGTGCGGTCGCTTCGCCTTTCACCAGCGCCTGCGCTGCAATACGCCCCTGATCGTAGGCGGCGGAGGCCAGACTGGGATAGCCAATCACGTCGCCCACCGCATAGACGTGCGGCAGGGCGGTCTGGTACATACTGTTGACTTTGAGCTGTCCACGGCTGTCTGTTTCCAGACCAATATTCTCCAGCGCCAGCGAATCGGTGTTACCGGTACGGCCATTAGCATAGAGCAGGCAGTCAGCCTTCAGTTTTTTACCGGATTTCAGGTGCATGATGACGCCATCATCGCAGCCTTCGATTTTCTCATACTCTTCATTGTGGCGAATAACCACGCCGCTATTCCAGAAATGGTAAGAGAGAGAGTCGGACATCTCCTGATCGAGAAAGGCCAGCAGGCGATCGCGGGTGTTGATCAGATCCACTTTCACATCCATACCGCGGAAGATGGACGCATATTCGCAGCCGATAACGCCGGCGCCGTAAATAATAACGTGGCGCGGTTCATGGTGGAGACTCAGGATTGAGTCGCTGTCATAAATGCGCGGATGCGAGAAATCCACATCACTGGGATGGTAAGGACGCGAACCACAGGCAATAACAAATTTTTCTGCCGTCAGGGTTTCAACCGTGCCGTCATGGCATTCCAGCGCCAGGGTATGTTCGTCAATAAAATGGGCGTTGCCCTGCAAGATTTCACAGTGGTTACGCTCATAAAACCCCTGACGCATACGCGTTTGTTGATTAATCACGTTATCGGCATGATTAAGGATATCGGCGAAAGAAGAACGAAGAAGACGGGAGTGGTCGCTATAGAGCGGGTTTTGATTAAATTCAATAATGCGGCTGACGGCGTGGCGAAGGGCTTTGGATGGAATGGTGCCCCAGTGGGTACATCCGCCGCCAACGTTATGATAACGCTCAATCACCGCGACGCGTGCTCCTTGCTTAACCAGACCCATTGCAGCGCCTTCACCGCCGGGGCCTGACCCTATGACGACTGCATCATAATCCCAGGAATGTGGCATGGTATTACTCACCTGTTTTTATACATAAAATAAACACGATGATAACATTTGCCCAGCTTTAACCCAATTATCGTTGTGCTTTTTTGCGAAGCCGGAGCACAAACTGTCTGTAAACAATCATTCACAATCCAGTGTGAACCCGTTACTTTTATTCTCTGGTATAGTGCCGAATAAGGCATATGGAAGGATTCAGACATTGTGATGGGTGTTAGAGCGCAACAAAAAGAAAAAACCCGGCGTTCGCTGGTGGAAGCCGCATTCAGCCAACTGAGCGCTGAGCGGAGTTTCGCCAGCCTGAGTTTGCGTGAAGTGGCGCGTGAAGCAGGCATTGCGCCAACGTCGTTTTACCGTCATTTTCGCGATGTCGATGAACTCGGTCTGACGATGGTGGATGAAAGCGGTCTGATGCTGCGTCAGTTGATGCGTCAGGCGCGACAGCGCATCGCGAAAGGCGGCAGCGTCATTCGCACGTCGGTCTCCACATTTATGGAGTTTATCGGCAACAACCCCAACGCCTTCCGTCTGTTGTTGCGCGAGCGTTCCGGCACTTCAGCGGCGTTTCGTGCCGCCGTCGCGCGGGAGATTCAGCATTTTATTGCGGAACTTGCCGACTATCTGGAACTCGAAAACCATATGCCGCGCGCGTTTACTGAAGCCCAGGCCGAAGCGATGGTGACTATTGTTTTTAGCGCGGGCGCAGAGGCGTTGGACATCGGCGCTGAACAGCGTCGGCAATTAGAAGAGCGGCTGGTATTGCAACTGCGCATGATTGCGAAAGGGGCGTATTACTGGTATCGCCGTGAGCAAGAGAAAATAGCACATCATTCCGAATAACGTGAAGGACGAGTAATGAAACAGTCAGGTCAAGATAAAGGTACGCTGTTGCTGGCGCTCATCGCTGGCTTATCGATTAACGGCACATTCGCGGCGCTGTTTAGCGCTATTGTGCCGTTCTCCGTATTCCCGGTTATCTCGCTGGTGCTGACGGTATATTGTCTGCATCAGCGCTACCAAAATCGTACTATGCCGGTAGGTTTGCCGGGGTTGGCCGCCGCCTGTTTCATTCTTGGCGTTTTACTGTATAGCACCGTCGTGCGTGCAGAATATCCGGATATTGGCTCTAATTTCTTCCCGGCGGTGCTGTCGGTGATTCTGGTATTCTGGATTGGCTTTAAGCTGCGTAACCGCAAGCAGGACACCGCGGAATAGCGTGCGAATGCCGGATGGCGGTATAACCGGCCATCCGACGTACATTTTACCTTGCGGTGAGTAATACCCCGCATTCCATATGATGTGTATACGGGAACTGATCGAATAGCGCCAGGCGAGACACCGTGTGCGTCTGGCTTAACGTTTCCAGGTTTTTGCACAACGTTTCCGGATTGCAGGAAATGTACAGAATACGTGGATAAGCCTGCACCATTTTCTCCGTTTCGCTGTCCAGACCGCTGCGCGGCGGATCGACAAAAATGGTTTCGCACTGATAGCGCTTCAGATCGATCCCCTGCAGGCGGTTAAACTCACGAACGCCATTCATCGCCTGGGTAAACTCTTCCGCCGCCATGCGAATAATTTGCACATTATCAATATGATTAGCGGTAATATTGTACTGTGCGGCAGCGACGGACGGTTTGGCGATTTCGGTTGCCAGCACGCGGTCAAAATTGCGCGCCAGCGCTAAAGAAAAATTGCCGTTGCCGCAATACAACTCAAGCAGATCGCCTTTTGAGTCTTTCGTCACCTCCAGCGCCCACTCTAACATCTGAATATTCATGGCGGCGTTTGGCTGCGTAAAGCTGTTTTCGACCTGGCGGTAGATCATCTCTTTACCTGCCACAGGCAGACGCTCATCAATATAATCCTGATCCAATTCGATTTTAGTTTTAGTGGCCCGGCCAATCAGGTGTACGTTCAGACCTTGCGCGCGTAAAGCATCGCGTAACGCAGTGGCGGCTTTACGCCACTCTTCGTCCAGCTTCTTATGGTACAGCAACGACACTACCGCCTGGTTGCTCAAGGTCGTGAGATAATCGATCTGGAACAGCTTATGCCGCAGTGCATGATTATCGCGCACGCCGGCAATCATCGCCTTCATTAAGGTATTAATCAGTTGGCTGGCCGCCGGGAAGGTGTCAACGCGAATCCGGCTTTTGGTCTGCTGATCAAACATAATGTGGTACAGGTCATCGCCGTCATGCCACAGCCGAAATTCCGCACGCATACGATAGTGACTGACCGGCGAGCGAAATACTTCCGGAACCAGGCCAGAAAACGGCGCCATCATACTCTGCAAGCGCGCCACTTTTTCGGCCAGCTGCGCCTCATACTGTTCTGTCGGAAGATGTTCGGGGGTCATATCGCATCCTGAATAATAAAAGTACGCGGGGATTGTAGGGATTGCTCAGTGGATGTCCAGCTATTGATGATTTCTGATTTGTGATGCGCGGTCTGGACAGGGTGTTGTGACAGACGGTAGCATCCGTGGGCCGGTCCTGTGAGTTAATAGGGAATCCAGTGAAAATCTGGAGCTGACGCGCAGCGGTAAGGAAAGGTGAGATGAGAGCGTAAGCAGACACTGCCTCCGGCGGGAAGTCATCATTTCTGCTATCCAGCCAACGGATAACCCTCCAAGCCCGAAGACCTGCCGGCTAACGTCGCATCTGGTTTTTCATCATCGCGTACTATCGATGAAGCCTGCGGCATCCTTCTTATATTGTGGATGCTTTACAATGATTAAAAAAGCTACGCTGCTGACGGCGTTCTCCGTCACGGCCTTTTCCGCTTGGGCGCAGGACACTAGCCCGGATACCCTGGTTGTCACCGCCAACCGTTTTCAGCAGCCGCGCAGCGCGGTTCTGGCGCCCGTTACCATCGTGACGCGTCAGGATATTGAACGCTGGCAATCGACCTCCGTAAATGATGTTCTGCGCCGTTTGCCTGGCGTCGATATTGCGCAGAGCGGCGGCGCCGGACAAAACTCCTCCATTTTCATTCGCGGCACCAACTCCAGCCATGTACTGGTATTGATTGACGGCGTGCGTCTGAATTTAGCAGGCGTGAGCGGGTCCGCCGATCTCAGCCAGTTCCCGGTGTCGCTGGTACAGCGCATTGAATATATTCGCGGTCCGCGCTCCGCTATTTATGGTTCCGATGCTATCGGCGGCGTAGTGAATATCATTACGACGCGCGATAACCCAGGCACAGAATTAACCGCTGGGTGGGGAAGCAATAGCTACCAGAATTACGACATCTCGACGCAACAGCAACTTGGCGAAAACACGCGGGCGACGTTGATCGGCGATTACGAATACACCAAAGGGTTTGACGTGGTAGCGAAAGGCGGTACCGGGATGCAGGCGCAGCCTGACCGGGACGGCTTTTTGAGTAAAACGCTTTATGGCGCGTTAGAGCATACCTTTTCTGAGCGCTGGAGCGGATTCGTGCGTGGTTATGGCTACGATAACCGTACCGATTACGACGCCTATTACTCGCCGGGCTCGCCGCTGATTGATACACGCAAACTTTATAGCCAAAGCTGGGACGCCGGGCTGCGCTTTAATGGCGAACGTATTCAGTCTCAGCTGGTTTCAAACTATAGCCACAGTAAAGATTACAACTATGATCCGCACTATGGCCGGTATGATACCTCCGCCACGCTGGATGAGATGAAACAGTACAATGTTCAATGGACCAACAGTGTGGTCGTGGGGCACGGTAATGTTGGGGCGGGCGTAGACTGGCAGAAACAGACTACCACGCCAGGTACCGGCTATGTGCCCGAGGGATATGACCAGCGTAATACTGGGGTTTACCTGACAGGATTACAACAATTGGGTGACTTCACTCTGGAAGCGGCGGCGCGCAGTGATGACAACTCCCAGTTTGGTCGTCATGGTACATGGCAAACCAGCGCGGGATGGGAGTTTATAGAAGGTTATCGCTTTATTGCCTCCTACGGAACCTCCTACAAAGCGCCTAATTTGGGCCAACTGTATGGTTATTATGGTAATCCGAACCTGAATCCTGAAAAGAGTAAACAGTGGGAAGGCGCATTTGAAGGGCTAACCGCTGGCGTCAGCTGGCGTATTTCAGGTTATCGTAACGATATTAATGACATGATCGATTATGACGATCATCTGCAAAAATATTACAACGAAGGCAAGGCGCGCATTAAAGGTATTGAGGCGACGGCGAATTTCGATACCGGACCGTTAACGCATACGGTCAGTTATGATTACGTTGATGCGCGTAATGCGATTACTGATACGCCATTACCCCGGCGTTCCAAACAGATGGCAAAATATCAACTTGACTGGGACGTTTACGATTTTGACTGGGGGGTGACATATCAATACCTTGGTTCCCGCTATGATTCGGACTACTCCGCTTACCCATACCGGACGGTAAAAATGGGCGGCGTCAGTTTATGGGATCTTACGGTTGCATATCCGGTCACCTCACACCTTACAGTTCGTGGTAAAATAGCCAACCTGTTCGACAAAGATTACGAGACAGTTTATGGCTACCAAACTGCAGGACGAGAATACACCTTGTCTGGCAGCTACACCTTCTGAACCACGTCCCACCGTGCTGGTATTTGATTCCGGCGTCGGTGGATTGTCGGTCTATGATGAGATTCGGCGGCTCCTGCCGGATCTCCACTATATATATGCTTTCGATAACGTGGCTTTCCCCTACGGGGAAAAGAGCGAAACGTTTATCGTCGAGCGCGTTGTCGAGATTGTGACTGCGGTACAGCAGCGCTATCCCCTTTCACTGGCGGTGATTGCCTGCAATACCGCCAGTACGGTCTCACTTCCCGCATTACGTGAAAAGTTTGCCTTCCCGGTGGTGGGCGTTGTGCCTGCGATTAAACCAGCGGCGCGGCTGACCGCCAATGGCGTCGTCGGGCTACTGGCGACGAGAGCGACGGTCAAACGTCCTTATACTCACGAGCTGATTGCGCGCTTCGCCAATGAATGTCAGATAGCGATGTTGGGGTCGGCAGAACTGGTGGAACTGGCGGAAGCTAAATTACATGGCGATTCGGTATCGCTGGAAGAGCTGCGCCGCATATTACGCCCATGGCTACGAATGCCGGAGCCGCCTGACACGGTCGTTCTGGGGTGTACGCATTTCCCTCTATTACGGGACGAGCTTTTGCAAGTCCTGCCCGAAGGGACGCGGTTAGTGGATTCCGGCGCGGCGATAGCGCGTCGTACAGCCTGGCTGTTGGAACATGAAGCGCCGGATGCGAAATCAACCGATGCCAATATTGCTTATTGCATGGCAATGACGCCAGGAGCTGAACAATTATTACCCGTTTTACAGCGTTATGGCTTTGAAACGCTCGAAAAACTGGCGGTTTAATGGCGTTTTGGGTAAATACCAGGCACTTGAGAAATTATTTTAAATTTCCTCTTGTCAGGCAGAAATAACTCCCTATAATGCGCCACCACTGACACGGAACAACGGCACACAGGCCGCCGGGTCAGCGGGGTTCAGACCAGAACCTCACGGAGAAAAGCGAAAATAAACGCTTGACTCTGAAGCGGGAAAGCGTAATATGCACACCCCGCGCCGATGAGAAAAAGCGAAGCGGCACTGCTCTTTAACAATTTATCAGACAATCTGTGTGGGCACTCGAAGATACGGATTCTTGACGTCGCAAGACGAAAAATGAATACCAAGTCTCAAGAGTGAACACGTAATTCATTACGAAGTTTAATTC
>NZ_JAGESB010000007.1:0-95453 GCF_017572865.1 Salmonella sp. 32082101201600294FB01SM01
CCGTGAGGTTCTGGTCTGAACCCCGCTGACCCGGCGGCCTGTGTGCCGTTGTTCCGTGTCAGTGGTGGCGCATTATAGGGAGTTATTTCTGCCTGACAAGAGGAAATTTAAAATAATTTTCTGAGTGCGCACTTTTTATTCTTTGCGTTTATTTTGCCGACGATTTGTTGTTTAAATGGGCTATTTCACGGGCAAAGTGCGTAACCTGCTCCCAGTCGGTGTACACCACCTCTTTACTGGTATCCGTTTCGCCGCCCGACATCTTCATAATAAGCTTGATCATCAGACGGTCATACCAGCGATAGCGGGGATAGCGAAGCGCGCCTGCAATGACGGCACAGTAGTCAGGTCGCCACGGAGAGCTCATTAAAAACTTACGCGCGTAGCTGTTAGTCTGCGGCGTCCGTTTTTCAGCTTTACGCGCCACCAGGTTAACGGAATAAAAGGCACTCGGCATTCCGTTCAACCGCGTGGCGTATTTCTTAACGAACTCCTGAAAGGCGCTGTGGTAATGACCATAACGAATAGACGCGCCAATCACTACGCGATCATAGCTATCCCAGTCCGGCTCTTCTGCGCGATGCAGATTAACGACATCGGCCCAGATCCCCATCTCTTTGAGTTCAGAAGCCAGATAAGAGGCAATTTCGCGCGTTTGTCCGTCCCGGGTAGAGAAAAGAATCAATGTTTTCACGTGTTACTCCATTATTCACGCCAGAAAGTCGGGGTAAAAAGTACCAGCAAAGTGAATACTTCCAGACGACCAAATAGCATGTTGGCGATGAGTATCCATTTCGCAACCGGATTCATACTGGCGAAGTTATCAGCAACCACCCCCAGCCCCGGTCCCAGGTTATTAAGCGTAGCCACTACCGAGGCGAAAGCCGAGAAATCATCTACGCCTGTAGCGATAATAGCCAGCATACTGACGATAAATACCAGCGCGTAGGCAGAAAAGAATCCCCAGACGGCTTCCAGAATACGTTCTGGCAGCGCCCGGTTCCCCAGCTTAATACTGTAAACGGCATTCGGATGCACCAGACGTTTGAGTTCGCGGTTCCCCTGTTTAAACAACAACAGAATACGGATGACCTTTAACCCCCCGCCCGTTGACCCGGCGCAACCGCCAATAAACGCGGAACATAGCAGCAAGACGGGCAAAAACAGCGGCCAGCGCGCAATGCTGTCCGTGGTAAACCCTGCCGTTGTCGCCATAGACACGACCTGGAAGAATGCCTGATTTAGCGTTGTCAGCGCCGAGTCGTAGATATTATGGAACCACAGTACCAGCGTGCAGATCACCACCAGCGTCAACTGTACGCCGATGAACATGCGGAATTCCGGATCGCGCCAGTATACTTTCAGGCTACGCCCGCTTAATAAAGAGAAATGCAGGCCATAGTTACAACCGGAGATCAGCAGGAAAATAGCGATGATGGTATTAATAGTGGGACTATCAAAATAGCCTACGCTGGCGTCATGCGTTGAGAAGCCGCCGATAGCAATAGTGGAGAAGCTGTGTCCGATAGCGTCAAACGCGGGCATCCCTGCAAACCATAGCGCCAGCGCGCAGGCTACCGTTAGCAAGACATAGATAAGCCACAGCGTTTTCGCCGTCTCGGCAATACGCGGGCGCATTTTGTTATCTTTCAACGGCCCCGGCATTTCTGCCCGATAGAGCTGCATCCCCCCGACGCCGAGGATAGGGAGAATCGCCACCGCCAGCACAATGATCCCCATACCGCCAAACCATTGCAGCATCTGACGATAAAAGAGAATGGCGTGCGGTAATGAATCCAGCCCCACCAGCGTAGTGGCGCCCGTGGTGGTTAACCCGGAGAACGATTCAAAAAAAGCATCGGTAATGGTGAGGTTTGGGCTTTCCGAGAAAATAAACGGCAGCGCACCCACGCTGCCCAGCACGGTCCAGAACAGCACCACGATAAGAAATCCTTCGCGGGATTTCAGCTCGCCCTTTTCCCTACGGTTCGGCCACCACAGTATGGAACCGATCGCCAGCGCGACAAAAAAGGTCTGCGTGAACGCTCTTCCTGCGCCATCACGATATATTAGCGCTACCAGTCCCGGGAGAATCATTGTCCCCGAAAATAAGATAACCAGTAGTCCAACGATTCGGGTAATGGCGCGAAAATGCATCTCTGCCGCTTCCTTTATTCTTAAAAATGAGGTGGGGATTATTCTTCAATCGCTAACAATTGCAATGAACCACGGCTAAAATCCGCCAGTTTTGTGGAAAATGCATTCACATGAGCAAAAGGAAGCGCCACCCTGAGCCGAACAGACGCCTGATAATCGCTGGAAACGATCTTCCCGGCAAACTGTCCTAATAATGCTTCGATTCCGGCCAACTGACCGTACTCACACTGCAAAGTATATTCGGTTAATGGCGTCTTGCGTTGTGTGGCAAGCTGACGTAATGCCTGATTCACACCGCCGCCATAGGCTTTTACCAGCCCACCCGTACCCAGCAGAATACCACCATAGTAGCGCACGACGACGGCAGTAATTTCTCCGACGCCGCTGCCCATCAATTGCGCAAGCATCGGCTTGCCTGCCGTTCCCGCCGGTTCGCCGTCGTCTGAAAAGCCCAGTTGCTGTGAGTCGTCCGGCGCACCCGCCACCCACGCCACACAATGGTGGCGCGCATCAGGGTGCTCAGCTCTGACTGACTCAACAAACGCTTTCGCCGCGTCTACGCCATCGGTATGCGCCAATAGCGTAATAAAGCGGCTTTTTTTGATCTCTTCAACAACGGTGACCGGCGCTGCAGGGATTAACCAACTGTCCATTACGCCAGTTTTAAATCCCGCGTCATGTTTTCCACGCTGTTTTCGTGGATGACCACGTTATCTTCAATGCGAATACCGCCGAAAGGCTTGAGCGCTTCAATTTTCTGCCAGTTGAAGTGCTTGCTGAACGGCCCTTCGCGCCACGGCGCTAACAGCGATTCGATGAAGTAAATCCCCGGTTCGATGGTCAACACCATTCGCGGCTGTAACACACGCGTGCAGCGCAGATACGGGTATTTGGACGGCGCGGCGAGATGCGTACCGGAATCATCCTGCATAAACCCGGCCACATCGTGTACCTGCAGACCCAACGGATGACCAATACCGTGCGGCATAAACGGCCCGGTGAGATCATTTTCCACCATCGCCTCTTCACTCATGTCGGTAATGATTTGATGTTTACGCAGCAGCTTAGCGATGCGCTGATGGAACTGAATATGATAATCCACATAGCTGACGCCCGCCTTCATGGTAGCGATCAGCGCCAACTGTTCGTCGTTAACGTCTTTCACCAGGTGGGCGTAGTCGTTATCGCTTTTCGCCGACCAGGTCCGCGTCAGATCCGCCGCGTAGCCGTTGTATTCCGCGCCCGCATCCAGCAGGAAACTGCGCATTTCAGACGGTGCCTGATGATCCAGTTTCGTGTAATGCAGCACGGCGGCATGTTCGTTCAGCGCCACAATGTTGCTGTACGGAACATCGGTATCGCGATGTCCCGTGGCGGTCAGGTACGCCAGGTTGATGTCAAACTCGCTCATGCCGGAACGGAAGGCCTCTTCCGCCGCACGATGACCGCTCACCGCCATTTTCTGCGCTTCGCGCATACAGGCCAGTTCATAATCCGTTTTATAGGCGCGGTAGTAATGCAGATAGTCGATAACACCTTTCGGGTTGATGTTGCTGGCAGCGATACCCAATTGTAGCGCGCGCTCAGGAACCGGGCCGATATAGCCGATATTGCCACGCGCGGCAGGCAGTTGGCTGCCGATGCCATCCGCTTTCGGTAAGGCGACGACCTCGACTTCTTCCGTCCAGAAGGACGTTGGCAGCGGTTCAACGTTATGCCAGTAATCGACCGGCAGATAAAACCACAATTTGGGTTTGTTGACGCCATCGACCAGCAGCCAGCAATTTGGAACCTGAGTTACCGGCACCCACGCTTTAAACTGTGGATTGACCTTAAACGGATAAGGGTGATCGTCGAGAAAGACGTTGAAAAGCTCGCCGGAATGAATAAGTAACGCATCCAGCTTAAAGCGCGCCAGAACATCGCGCGTCCGTTCTTGTAAGGTAACGATATGATTTTTATAGAGCGCGGCCAGTGATTCCATTTTTTACCCTTCTGTTTTTTTGACCTCAAGTTCCCGCATCTTAGCACATCGCCCCACGAGAGCGTGATCTCTGCCGAGCGTGATCACATCGGCATTTCTTTAATCATTTATTTGCATTTTATTAACACAAAATACACACTTCGCTTCATCTGGTACGACCAGATCACCTTGTGGATTCAGGAGACTGACATGCTTTATAAAGGCGACACCCTGTACCTCGACTGGCTGGAAGATGGCATCGCCGAACTGGTGTTCGATGCTCCAGGCTCGGTCAATAAACTCGACACCGCAACCGTCGCCAGCCTCGGCCAGGCGCTTGAGGTGCTGGAAAAGCAACACGATTTAAAAGGGCTGCTGCTGCGCTCGAATAAAGCGGCCTTTATTGTCGGCGCGGACATCACCGAATTTCTTTCACTGTTCCTCGTCCCCGAAGAGCAGTTAAGCCAATGGCTGCATTTCGCTAACAGCGTCTTTAACCGTCTGGAAGATTTACCCGTACCGACCCTTGCCGCCGTAAACGGCTATGCGCTGGGCGGCGGGTGCGAATGCGTGCTGGCCACCGATTACCGTCTGGCGACGCCAGACCTCCGTATTGGCCTGCCGGAAACTAAACTGGGCATCATGCCGGGCTTTGGCGGCTCGGTGCGAATGCCGCGTATGCTGGGCGCGGACAGCGCGCTGGAGATCATTGCCGCCGGGAAAGATATCGGCTCCGAACAGGCGCTGAAAATCGGTCTGGTCGATGGCGTGGTGAAACAAGAGAAGCTGATCGACGGCGCAATAGCCGTATTACGCCAGGCCATTACCGGCGATCTCGACTGGAGAGCTAAACGCCAGCCGAAACTGGAACCGTTGAAACTCAGTAAGATTGAAGCCGCGATGAGCTTTACCATCGCTAAAGGCATGGTCGCACAAACGGCGGGTAAACATTATCCGGCGCCGATGACCGCAGTGAAAACCATTGAAGCCGCCGCGCGTTTTGGTCGTGAAGAAGCGCTGAATCTGGAAAATAAAAGCTTTGTTCCGCTGGCGCATACCAATGAGGCTCGTGCGCTGGTCGGTATCTTCCTCAACGATCAATATGTAAAAGGTAAAGCCAAAAAGCTGACCAAAGATATTGAGACGCCGAAACAGGCAGCCGTACTGGGCGCGGGCATTATGGGCGGCGGTATCGCTTACCAGTCGGCCTGGAAAGGCGTACCGGTCATCATGAAAGATATCAATGATAAATCGTTGAACCTCGGCATGACCGAAGCGGCCAAGCTGCTGAACAAACAGCTGGAGCGCGGCAAGATCGACGGTCTGAAGCTGGCGGGCGTCATTTCGACCATCCACCCGACTCTCGATTATGCCGGTTTCGATCGCGTAGATGTTGTTGTCGAAGCGGTGGTCGAAAATCCGAAAGTCAAAAAAGCGGTACTGGCGGAAACCGAGCAGAAAGTGCGCCCGGAAACCGTGCTGGCCTCAAATACCTCTACCATCCCAATTCGCGAACTGGCAAGTGCCCTGGAACGTCCGGAAAACTTTTGCGGAATGCACTTCTTCAACCCGGTACACCGGATGCCGCTGGTTGAAATCATCCGCGGTGAGAAGAGTTCAGACGAAACCATTGCCAAAGTCGTCGCCTGGGCAAGCAAAATGGGCAAGACGCCGATTGTAGTCAACGACTGCCCCGGCTTCTTTGTTAACCGCGTGCTGTTCCCCTATTTCGCCGGTTTCAGTCAACTGCTGCGCGACGGCGCGGATTTCCGCAAAGTCGATAAAGTGATGGAAAAACAGTTCGGCTGGCCGATGGGCCCGGCCTATCTGCTGGATGTTGTCGGCATTGATACCGCGCATCACGCGCAGGCGGTAATGGCGGCAGGCTTCCCGCAACGGATGCAGAAAGAGTATCGCGACGCGATCGACGCATTGTTTGACGCCAGCCGTTTTGGGCAAAAAAACGGTCTGGGCTTCTGGCGCTATAAAGAAGACAACAAGGGTAAGCCGAAGAAAGAAGAAGATGCCGCGGTGGATGACCTGCTGGCAAGCGTCAGCCAGCCGAAACGCGACTTCAGCGACGACGAGATAATCGCCCGTATGATGATCCCGATGATTAACGAAGTGGTTCGCTGTCTGGAAGAAGGCATTATCGCAAGCCCGGCGGAAGCCGATATGGCGCTGGTCTACGGCCTGGGCTTCCCTCCGTTCCACGGCGGCGCATTCCGCTGGCTGGATACACAGGGCAGCGCGAAATATCTTGATATGGCGCAGCAGTATCAACACCTCGGCCCGCTGTATGAAGTGCCGGAAGGGCTGCGTAATAAAGCGCGCCATAACGAACCGTATTATCCCCCGGTTGAACCAGCCCGTCCGGTTGGTTCTCTGAAAACGGCTTAAGGAGTCACAATGGAACAGGTTGTCATTGTCGATGCTATTCGCACCCCGATGGGCCGTTCGAAGGGCGGCGCGTTTCGCAACGTGCGGGCAGAAGATCTCTCCGCCCACTTAATGCGTAGCCTGCTGGCGCGTAATCCGTCGCTTACAGCGGCGACCCTCGATGATATTTACTGGGGCTGCGTACAACAAACGCTGGAGCAAGGCTTCAACATTGCCCGTAACGCCGCGCTGCTGGCAGAAATTCCCCATTCGGTACCGGCGGTCACCGTCAACCGTCTGTGTGGTTCCTCGATGCAGGCGTTACACGATGCAGCGCGAATGATCATGACCGGCGATGCGCAGGTTTGTCTGGTTGGCGGCGTGGAGCATATGGGGCACGTGCCGATGAGCCACGGCGTGGATTTTCACCCCGGTCTGAGCCGCAACGTCGCCAAAGCGGCAGGGATGATGGGGCTAACGGCGGAAATGCTCTCCCGCCTGCACGGCATTAGCCGGGAAATGCAGGACCAGTTCGCCGCGCGTTCTCACGCTCGCGCCTGGGCCGCCACCCAGTCTGGCGCATTCAAAACGGAGATTATCCCGACTGGCGGTCATGATGCAGACGGCGTGTTGAAGCAGTTTAACTACGATGAAGTGATCCGCCCGGAAACCACGGTCGAAGCGCTATCAACACTGCGTCCGGCATTTGATCCGGTTAGTGGCACGGTCACGGCGGGCACCTCATCCGCGCTTTCCGATGGCGCAGCTGCCATGCTGGTAATGAGCGAAAGTCGTGCCCGTGAGCTGGGTCTAAAACCTCGCGCCCGTATTCGTTCAATGGCAGTGGTGGGTTGTGATCCGTCAATTATGGGTTACGGGCCGGTTCCGGCGTCAAAACTGGCGTTGAAAAAAGCGGGACTGTCGGCCAGCGATATCGATGTGTTTGAGATGAACGAAGCGTTTGCCGCACAGATCCTGCCATGCATTAAGGATCTGGGATTGATGGAGCAGATAGACGAGAAGATCAACCTCAACGGCGGCGCGATCGCGCTTGGTCATCCGCTCGGCTGCTCCGGAGCACGTATCAGCACCACGCTTATCAACCTGATGGAGCGCAAAGACGCGCAGTTTGGTCTGGCGACGATGTGTATTGGTCTGGGTCAGGGCATCGCCACGGTGTTTGAGCGGGTTTAATCAAAGATAATATCCCCTAAATAACTCGCATTGCAGCGCAGCGGCAACTGAGCGAATCCCCGGGAACATAGATAACTATGTGCCCGGGGTGAGCAAAGGCAGCCAACAAAGAGGCTGCGCGAATTATGACGGGAAACAGTTTAGTTGCCGTTTTTCCCGCCCGTCAGGGGCGGGTTTTTTCACCGTATGGCCCGCTCTACTCAGTAAGCGCTTTGGTCAGGCTAAATGGCATAGCCTGATATCCACGCGCACCATGTATTTGCATTTCGACCACAGGCTCTTTTTCTCCCCATTTGAACTCTTCCAGATACGGATTAGGCAAGCTGGTAAATGCGCCTACCGACAAATCAAACGCACCACCTGCTGTTGCGGAATACACGAACACAGAATTCTTGTCAGTCTGGTACTCGGTGATAGAGGTTACCGGGCTAAACCACTCGTTCCCGCGCTCTTTACCGTATTGCCAGATCTGTTGGACTGTCTTGTTTTTCTGGTCGATTTTGTAAATCACGGAGCGGCTGTATTTCATACTCTGCATAGCAGGCTGTTCTAAGCCGCGGCCATCGCCATTGTCGAAAGCGGAAAGGTATAAGATATCGCCTTTACTCTTACTATCAATTTTAAAGGCCGTATGTTGCGTCCATGTCCAGTCGAAGTCACCCTCGCAGCCACTGTCCTGGCAAGCAATTTTTTGGCCTTTGCTATCCACTGGCGTCAGAATTGCGGCATTAAATGGCGCTTTCCAGCCAGCAGGCGTACCCAGTATCCACTTCACTTTCTTATCGCGGCCGATTTTGATAATCGCACTCTGGTGGCGGGAGCTGATGATGATGGAATCATCTTCACTGTCATAGTCGACACTGTTGACATGCGCCCAGTTGCGGCCAGCCCCACTACCCACGATATCCCCGAATTTATCGGAGGAGTCCAGCGCCGCCAGATCTTCTTCGCTCAACGTATGGCCGGACTGGCTGGCGTCGATATTCAGGCACACAGCGCCCTGATCGAGGGTTTTCATTATCACATCACGATAAGGATCGAGGATATCAAACAGACGCCATTCATCCACTACCACGCCGTTCTGATCAACTTCGGCAATCACATCACGCACGGTACGAACATTTTTCCCATCAGGACGTTTATAGTTAGAGCTGGCTACACGCAGGAAGTAGTGACCGTTGGCCGCGTTATCCATTGAGTGTGAAAAATCGTTATAATTATCCGGCAGGCGGCGGTTAAAGATTTCACGCCCCATGATATCGTATTTCACATAACGCTGACCGTAGCCCCACGATAGTGCGCCATCCTGGTTTTGTTTAAAGCCCATCATAACGCCAGCACGATAAATTGACTTTAAATCATAAATTGAACTTGGATTCATAAACCAACGAATATCACCGGAGGTGTCGATAATAGCGTTAGCTGTAGTGAAGTTCCATTCTAATGCACCCCCAGTAGGGTTGTTCCAGACAGTACGCGTTCCATTCCCAGACTTATCTTTCGTATTATTCAAAAGATACAAGCGATCTTTAAATTCTGGGGAAACCTTTTTAACATCGATAGTAAAGAGTGCTGATTGTTCTTCCTTTGTACCCGCTGATTCAATATAGGCAGGCGGTGCATACATTTTATAGCTTTCTTTTATATTTTCGGTTTTACTACCCTGGATTCTTGTATATTCAACTTCAACGGTATTGACATAATCCGGGTAAAGACCAAAGACGGGAATACCGCCATACGTTAAAAGGTATTTATTATTAACTTTATACGCGATCTCCTGGCCATTTTCTTTGGGTACAATCCGTACATGCACGTCACGTAACTGGTAACCGCCATTACGAATAACGGCGGTTAGCGGCGCGATATCATAGGGGTTCATAACAACTTCGCCAATTTTCCCCTGGACCTGATAGTCCACTTTAGCGCCGCTGGCGCCGCCGATGGCGAAAGCAGTAGAAGGTACTGATGACAAAATTGCAACAGATAATGCGAGAGAAGTTAAAGCATATTTAAATTTCATAACACTCTCCATCTTATAAATAAATAACTAACTTTCCATTTTATGTTTCTTTTATAAAAATAAATGAAGCATATATAATTAACTATTTTTATTGATAGCCTCAGGACATAATATTACTTAATTTATTACACGCAATACAAAGCCTGTAGATATTCAATATCATAAGGTTTTATAGTTGACGATTAATTAATATTTAAGAGGACTTTTAGGTAGGCTAACGTAAAAAGGGACGCTACTGCGTCCCATAAAATAGTTAAATAAATGCGAACGCATCGCCAAACAGACGATCTTCCCGCGCGTTACGCTCATGACAGAACAGATCGCGGGCGATCTTCGCCATCTCAAAACGTCCGGCAATATAAATATCGTGCCCCGCCAGCGTACCATAATCCTGCAATACCGCCGTAAGTACCGTTCCTGTACGTCCACGCCAGCCTTCTTCCGGCTGCTCGACAACAGGTTCAATACGCAAATTCGGATGGTTAACAGAGAGTGCTTCCAGCTCAGAGAGATCATAGAGGTGCTTTTCTTCGCGACCGCCCCAGTAAATGGTAACATCGCGGGCCGGGTTGCGCGCTAACGCCGTCAACAGGATGGAGCGCGCATAAGAAAAGCCCGTACCGCCCGCGATCAGAATCAACGGACGCTCTTCATCGTCACGTAGCCAGGCGTCGCCATGCGGAATATCGACGACGATTTCCCGGTCTTTCAGAATCCGATCCATGACCGCCATCGCATACAAATTGAGCTCAGAAGCGCCAATGTGTAATTCAATAAACCCTTTCTCGTCCGGCGTTGAGGCCATCGAAAACGGGCGTTTGTCACGCTCGTCCATTACGACCATCAAATACTGACCAGCGCGGAATGAAAACGCCGCGTCCGGCACTAAACGAACCCGATATACGGTATCGGTGATAGCTTCTACCGAGGTCACTTTACAGCTTAAGGTTGTCATGCGCTCCCTCTGTCGGGTGTCGGGTCAATACCGACATTTTTCAAGCCGAGTCGCCGCAGCCTGAAATGTCGATGTCCGCTTTCAGTTATTTAAAGATAGCCAGCTCATCCCAAATCGCATCAATACGCGCGGTAACTTCAGGATCTTTAACAATAGGACGACCCCACTCGCGTTGGGTTTCGCCCGGCCATTTGTTTGTGGCATCCAGCCCCATTTTTGAACCCAGCCCGGAGACCGGCGAGGCAAAATCCAGGTAGTCAATCGGCGTATTTTCAACCAGCACCGTATCCCGCGCAGGGTCCATACGGGTGGTAATCGCCCAGATCACATCATTCCAGTCGCGTGCGTTAACGTCATCATCGCAAACGATAACAAATTTCGTATACATAAACTGGCGCAAAAACGACCAGACGCCCATCATGACGCGTTTCGCATGACCAGCGTACTGCTTTTTCATCGTCACTACCGCCAGGCGGTAAGAACACCCTTCCGGCGGCAGATAAAAGTCGACGATTTCCGGAAACTGTTTTTGCAGAATAGGCACGAAGACTTCATTGAGCGCCACCCCTAATACCGCAGGCTCATCGGGCGGACGCCCGGTATAGGTGGAGTGATAGATGGCATCCTCACGCTGCGTAATATGCGTGACGGTAAAGACCGGAAAGTTATCCACTTCATTATAATAGCCCGTATGATCGCCATACGGTCCTTCCGGCGCCATCTCTCCCGGCTCAATGTAACCTTCAAGGATAATCTCGGCGCTGGCAGGCACTTCCAGATCGTTAGAAAGGCATTTAACCACTTCAGTTTTCGTGCCGCGCAGCAAGCCCGCAAAGGCATACTCCGACAGAGTATCGGGAACAGGAGTCACGGCGCCAAGAATCGTCGCCGGATCGGCGCCCAATGCGACGGAGACCGGGAAACGTTCACCCGGACGCGCGGCTAACCACTCCTGAAAATCCAGCGCGCCGCCGCGATGAGACAGCCAGCGCATAATCAGCTTATTTTTACCTATCAACTGCTGACGATAAATGCCCAGGTTTTGCCGCTCTTTGTGCGGACCACGCGTTACCGTCAGTCCCCAGGTAATCAGCGGCGCGGCGTCGTCCGGCCAACAGGTCATGACAGGAAGACGCGTTAAATCGACATCATCGCCAGACGCGATTTTCTGCTGGCAAGGCGCGCCGCGTAACCGTTTCGTCGGCATATTCAGCACTTGCTTAAACTGCGGCAGCTTGTCAAACAGATCGCGAAAGCCTTTCGGCGGCTCAGGTTCTTTCAGAAACGCTAATAATTTACCCACTTCCCGTAATGCGGAAACATCATCCTGCCCCATGCCCATCGCCACGCGTTTTGGCGTGCCAAAAAGGTTGCACAGCACCGGCATGGCGTAGCCTTTAGGATTTTCAAACAGCAACGCCGGTCCACCGGCACGCAGCGTGCGGTCAGCGATTTCCGTGATTTCCAGATGAGGATCCACAGGTAGCGTGATGCGTTTTAGTTCCCCCTGCTGCTCAAGTAGCGTCAGGAAGTCGCGTAAATCGTGATATTTCATGGCGTCCATTGTAGCCTCTTGGTAAGCGCATCATTATACGGCGTTCATCATCGGGATGCTGTATTTTTGTTAAATTAGCGTGAACTCTGGCAACCAACGCTAATCCAGATACGGCTTAAAGGATGAAGTGTATAATTAACTTCGCGCATGGCTTTTGCTATGCTTGCGCCCCGAACAAGCGGATAAGAGTCATTATGCAATCCTGGTATTTACTGTACTGCAAACGCGGGCAACTTCAGCGTGCTCAGGAACACCTCGAAAGACAAGCGGTAAGTTGCCTGACACCGATGATCACCCTGGAAAAAATGGTACGCGGAAAACGTACCTCCGTCAGCGAACCGCTCTTTCCTAATTATCTGTTCGTTGAATTTGATCCGGAAGTGATACATACCACTACAATCAACGCCACGCGCGGCGTCAGCCATTTTGTGCGCTTTGGCGCGCATCCTGCGATCGTGCCTTCCAGCGTTATTCATCAGCTTTCTATCTACAAGCCCGAAGGCGTTGTCGATCCTGAAACCCCCTATCCCGGCGATAGCGTCATCATCACGGAAGGCGCATTTGAAGGGCTGAAAGCGATTTTTACCGAACCGGATGGCGAAACGCGTTCGATGTTACTGCTTAATTTACTCAATAAAGAAGTGAAGCAGAGCGTAAAAAACACCGGTTTTCGCAAGATTTAGCGATCGTTCAGAATACGACCTCAAATAAGGTTCTGGCGTTGGCATCTGTCATCGCCGCTAACCATTGCGGATCTTCACCACGCCATAGCGCAATGCGCTCCAGGATGTGAGGCAGATACGCGGGCTCGTTGCGTCGTGACGTTGGTTTCGGCGTAAGATCGCGAGGCAACAGATACGGCGCGTCGGTTTCTATCAGTAGCTTTTCCGCTGGAATAAACGGTAAGAGTTCACGTAGCTCAAGTCCGCGTCGTTCGTCGCAAACCCACCCGGTAATACCGATATAGAGCCCTCTGTCCACACAGGCCTGCATTTGCTGGCGTGAACCGGTAAAGCAGTGCAGTATTGCACCAGGAAGACTATCCAGCCAGGGATCAAGCAATGCCAGAAATCGCTCATGCGCGTCCCGGCAGTGCATAAAGATTGGCATCTGCAATTCGGCGGCAATTTGTAGCTGCGCCTGAAAGGCACGCTCCTGCTCCTGCGGCGTGGAAAAATTGCGATTGAAATCCAGCCCGCACTCACCGATAGCGACGACTTCCGGCTGGTTCGCCAGCGCAATAATGGCGTCTTCAGACGCGGATGACCACTGACTGCTGTCATGGGGATGGACGCCAGCCGTCGACCAACAATGGGGGTAGCGCCGCGCCAATTTTAACGCCTGCTGACTTTCATGGATGTTCGTTCCGGTCAGTAGCATACCTTTTACTCCCGCCGCAAACGCACGGGCGACCACATCATCACGATCTTTTGCAAACTGGCTACTGGTTAAATTAACGCCAATATCAAACATGCTTGCCCCCATATGACAACCGCCCTGGCGGGCGGTTGTGTTTAGTCTTCAGTGTGCTCGGCCTTTTCGGTTTCGGCCTCGTTATCTTCGTCGCGCGTCCGTCGCTTACCGACATAAAAGCGTGAGCAGAAAACGCCAATTTCAAACAGGCAGTACATCGGTATCGCCAGCAACGTTTGCGAGAAAACATCTGGCGGCGTAAGCAGCATCCCCACAATGAATGCCCCGACCAGGATATAAGGCCGTTTTTTACGCAAATCTTCTGGCGTGGTGATGCCCATCCAGCACAGCAACACAATCGCCACCGGCACTTCAAAGGCTACGCCAAAGGCCATAAAAAGCGCCATAACAAAGCTAAGATAGCTGGCGATATCTGTCGAAACCTGTACCCCTTCCGGCGCCGTATGCGTCAGGAAACCAAAGGCCAAAGGGAATACGACAAAATAGGCGAAGGCCATACCAATGTAGAAAAGCAGCGAGCTGGATACCAGCAGCGGTACGACCAGACGACGCTCATGCTTATACAGCGCCGGGGCGATAAAGGCCCAAACCTGGTACAAAATCACAGGCGCGGATAAGATCAAAGACACCATGAAGGTGAGTTTGATAGGCGTAAAAAACGGCGACGCCACATCCGTCGCAATCATTGTCGCCCCTTGCGGCATCTGTTTAATCAGCGGTGCGGCGACTAAATGATAAATATCATTGGCGAAATAAATTAACGCCAGAAAAATCAGAAGTACTGCGACGATGCAGTTTAGCAGGCGCTTACGCAACTCGATCAGATGCGTGATAAGCGGTTGAGTATCTTCTACAGCCATGTTTACGGTTTATCACTCGACGAGGGGGAAGATTCGACAACAGGCGCAGCGGATTTCTTCTCGGCGTCTATCGTGGCTACGGAAGCGGTTTCCGTCGACTCAGGCACGTTAGCTTTAACGGGCTCCGGCTTTTGTTCCGGCGCGCTCGCCTGTGTTTCAGCGGCGGCAGGGGTGACGCCCTCATGCTGCGTTTCGTTCCCTTTTACCACCGGATTATGGATGGTATGCGCTTCATCGCTCGCTTGTTCGGGATCGTTAGCGCTGTAGGTGCGTTTCATCGACTCCGCCGCCTGACGCAGTTCATCCATAGAGGCTTTCAGTTCGGGAGTCAGATTTTCCAGGCTCGCCTTTTCGACTTTTTTCAGACTGTCCTGGAACTCCTGAAGTTTCAGTTCCTGAGTCAGTTCATTCTGAACCGTTGTCGCAAGGGATCGCAACGCGCGAATCCAGCCCGCTACCGTTTTTACCGCTACTGGCAATCGTTGCGGCCCCAACACAATGAGGCCGATAACGAACACTAACAGCAGTTCGCTAAAACCGATATCAAACACGGATTATACCTGCTCTTTATCTTGGCTTTTAGCGTCTTCCTTTTTCGCTTCGCCTTGCTTATCCGCGATAGATTTAGCGGTAAAATCAGCGTCCTGACTGGTTTTATCCTGTTTGGCATCATCATCGCTCATGGCCTTTTTAAAGCCTTTGATAGACGCGCCAAGATCGGAACCGATGGAACCGAGTTTTTTGGTGCCGAACAGCAGTACGACGATAACGGCAACAATCAACAACTGCCAAATACTGATACCACCCATACATGTTCCTCTGTGATAGATGATGAATTATTAGGGCCGCATTATACACATAATCCTTCGCGCTGCCTCTTTGTTAACCGCTTTCGCCCGCCCTATTCACATACTTTTACATACGACCGGGACGACATTGACTTGCGGCCTGAGTACTGCCTCGAGTGATAATATGTACCTGCGTGACACAACCGGCGTTGAGCGATAAAAAAATCTCAACGAGTTTTACGCCAGCCAACCAGCCAGACAACTACGCCGCCGACCATGAGCCAGCCAGGCATCAATCCCCATTCAGGGCGGTTGACGAGTAAGAATGACCCGCTCAGTAACAGCGTTGCGCCAATTCCCAATAAATAACGAGACTGACTTTGGCGCACATGGTTTACCTGTAACTCGCGCGCAATCTTATCAACACTGTGCTGTAAATATTTGCCCTGGCGCAAACTGTCGTACACCAGTTCAGGTATTTCTGGCATTTTTTCGACCCAGAACGGCGCTTTTTCTTTAAGAGCCCGCGTGAGAGCCGGAATACCCACCTGATCTTTGATCCAGGACTCAAGAAACGGCTTCGCCGTTTTCCACAAATCAAGCTGAGGATAAAGTTGCCGCCCAACCCCTTCAACATACAATAATGTTTTCTGCAACAACACCAGTTGCGGCTGGACTTCCATGTTAAATCGACGCGCTGTATTGAAAAGGTTTAACAACACATGACCAAACGAGATTTCCGCGAGCGGCTTTTCAAAGATAGGTTCACAGACGGTGCGGATGGCAAACTCAAAATCTTCAACGTTGGTATCTGGCGGAACCCAACCTGAATCGACATGCAGCTCCGCCACCTTTCGGTAATCGCGGTTAAAAAACGCGATAAAGTTTTCTGCCAGATAGCGCTTATCTTCTTTGTTTAGCGACCCGACGATACCGCAGTCAATGCCGATATATTGCGGATTTTCAGGGTGTTCATGGCTGACAAAAATATTTCCCGGATGCATGTCCGCATGGAAAAAGCTGTCGCGGAAAACCTGGGTGAAGAAAACTTTAACCCCGCGTTCCGCCAGCAGTTTCATGTTGGTGCCGTTCTTTTCCAGCGCCGCCACATCCGAAACCGGAATGCCGTATATCCGCTCCATCACCATCATGTTCTGGCTACAGTAATCGGAGTACACCTCCGGGATATACAGCATGGGACTATTTTCAAAATTGCGGCGTAACTGAATCGCGTTGGCCGATTCCCGCAGCAGATTCAGCTCATCGATCAGCGTTTTCTCATACTCACGCACCACTTCCGTCGGGCGCAGACGACGCCCATCCGGCAACAGGCGTGGTACCCAGCGAGCAAGGCGATAAATCAGTTTCAGGTCTGCCTGAATTACCGGCAAAATATCCGGGCGAATGACCTTAATAACCACTTCTTTACCGTTTGATTTCAATCGCGCGGTATGTACCTGGGCGATTGACGCCGACGCTAAAGGCTGGATATCAAAGTCGTCAAACCAGGCTTCGACAGGTAGCCCCCCCATCGCCTCTTCAATCTGGGCTTTCGCCAGCCGACCATCGAATGGCGCGACTTTATCCTGGAGCAAAGCGAGCTGATCGGCGATTTGCGGCGGGAACAGGTCACGGCGTGTGGAGAGCATCTGACCAAATTTGATCCAGACCGGTCCCAGCTCTTGCAACGCCAGTCTTAATCGTTCACCCAGCAATTTATCTTTATGCCGGTTTGGCATCCAGAACAGCGAATAGCGCCATAATCGGAGTGGCAGTGTAAGACGCATTCGGGGGATGAGTTCATCAAGGCCGTAGCTTAAAAACGTGCGGATGATGAAATATAGGCGCCGTACTTCACCTGGCGTCATTTGGCCTCCAGTTTTTCCAGCCGTGTGGTCAGAGCATCTACGGCGCGCTCAACAGCCGCGGTTTCTTCGGCAAACCATGCGACTTCCAGCGGGCCAGGCGCCATACGCCACTCTTCAGTGATCGCTTCAGCGGCATAACGCTGCTGGCGTTGAAACCCGTGGCGCAGGAATTTAGCCCCGCCACGCACGACCTTACCGATACTTTCCGCCGCAATATCACCCGTGTATGGCGCCAACAGCTCCGCAGGATCGAATTCGGCGAGATCGGCGAGCGCCACAAAATTTTGCACGACCTGAATATCGCCCTGCACTTCCAGTTCGCCGCTGCGAATAAGCGCGGCCAACTGCTGACGATCGCGTAGTTTTGGCAAAACGCTAGCTTGAGTGATTACCGTACAGTCCGCTTCGCCTTCCCATGCCCCCAGCACATCAACCTGGCGTTCGCTGAATACCAGGACTAATGGCGTCGAAAATCCCTTTAGCTTCACACACAGTACTTTTCCCTGTAAGCGCGTTCTGGCTGATTTCAGCGCTGGCGAACGATACAGAAACGCATTGAGGAGACCTTCAATTCCTGCGGTCACTAAGGGTTTAAAAGGCATTCCACCCTCCTAGAATTTATAACCACGGTGCAATGCCACAACGCCCGCCGTCAGATTGTAATAATCCACGCTCTCAAATCCGGCGTCCTGCATCATGGCTTTTAAGGTATCCTGATCGGGATGCATACGGATGGATTCCGCGAGATACCGATAGCTATCCGCATCGTTCGCGACCATCGAGCCAATACGCGGTAAAATATGGAAAGAATAGGCGTCATACGCTTTACTCAGCGGCTCAATGATAGGCTTGGAAAATTCAAGCACCAGTAAACGTCCTCCGGGTTTCAACACACGGAACATTGACCGCAGCGCTTTTTCTTTTTCCGTTACATTGCGCAAACCAAACGAAATGGTAATGCAATCAAACGTATTATCAGGGAAAGGCAGAGCTTCGGCATTCGCCTGCACATACTCTACGTTGCCGATCACGCCGATATTACGCAGCTTCTCACGCCCCATTTTGAGCATAGAATCATTAATATCCGCCAGGATAACTTTGCCAGTTTCCCCGACCATACGTGAAAATTTCGCGGTAAGATCGCCCGTACCGCCCGCTAAATCGAGAACGGTTTGTCCACGACGCACGCCACTGCAATCAATGGTGAAGCGCTTCCACAAACGATGAATGCCAAATGACATTAAATCATTCATCACATCGTATTTTGACGCCACAGAATGAAAAACGTGGGCCACCATGTCAGCTTTCTGCTCTTTAGCGACGGTCTGAAAGCCAAAGTGCGTCGTTTCTTGTGAATCTTCCACCATCTCAGTGCCTGCTTATCGATAAAAATGTTCAAGAAGTGTAACAGATTGGGCCAATTTGCCCTACTCTGCGCCAGGACTAAACTACTCCGTATGGGTTAACTTAACTGCTGCTTCACCCGTTCATCATTGGGATAATGTTCATCCTGCCGCCCTTCAGAAACGATATTCTTCATCTTGCGTAACGGCCTGTTCCGCTAAATCCGGATTAATCTCGCGTTTGATTTCCACGCCTAGCCCCCGGAAGGCCTCTGCCTGCGCCAAAACGTTGCCACGCCCCGACGCAAGTTTTTTCATCGCCTGGCGGTAGTTATCCTGCGCTTTATCCAGACTCTGACCGATCGCTGACATATCATCAACGAACAACCGCATTTTATCGTAGAGCTTACTGGCTCTGTCTGCGATGTGCTGCGCATTGCGGCTCTGGTGTTCATAGCGCCACAGGTTGGCGATTGTCCGTAACGCCACCAGCAGCGTCGTGGGGCTTACCAGCATAATGTTATTTTTTAGCGCCTCGGTTATCAGTTCGGGCTGTTTATCTAACGCCAGCAGGAAAGCGGGTTCTACGGGGATAAACATCAGAACATAGTCCAGCGAGCGGAGGCCGGGAAGCTGCTGGTAGTCTTTACGCCCCAGTAAGCGAATATGATTGCGCACCGAGGCGATGTGCTCTTGTAAAGCGGCCTCGCGCGTGTAGTCATCTTCAGCGTTAAAGTAACGCTCGTAGGCGACCAACGTCATTTTAGCGTCGATGACCACATCTTTGCCCTGCGGCAAGCGGACGATGACATCCGGCTGCATCCGCGAGCGCGCATCGTTCTCAATACTGACCTGGGTTTCGTATTCGTAGCCTTCACGCAGTCCGGATGCCTCCAGCACCCGCGCCAGCACAACTTCGCCCCAGTTTCCTTGCGCCTTATTGTCCCCTTTCAGGGCGCGCGTCAGGTTGATCGCTTCCTGCGCCATTTGCGCGTTAAGCTGCTGCAAATTACGAATTTCGTGCGCCAGCGTATGCCGCTCCTGCGCTTCTTTGCCAAAACTCTCCTGAACCTGGCGGCGAAAACCGTCCAGTTGCTCACGCAGCGGCGTTAGCAGGCTATTCAGGCTTTGTCGGTTTTGTTCGTCTACGCGACGATTACTGTGTTCAAAGATACGGTTCGCCAGATTTTCAAACTGCTCGCTTAAACGCTGTTCGCTGTTGATCATCTGACGGATTTTGTCTTCCGCGTGTTGTTGAGTCGCTTCCAGACGGGTCGTGACTTCACGCAGATCGGCTTCCAGAGAGGTATTGATACTGTGCAGGCTACGCAGTTCGTTATTAAGTAACTCGCATTCACTACGCCAGTGCGCTTCTTGCGCTAATTGCTGCCGGGCCGCGCTAAGTTCGATATCCAGCTCACGCCGTTCTTCGATAAGATCGGCGCGGATTTGATCGGCGTGCGCTTTCGTCGCCAGCCAGCCAATCACCGCCCCAGCCGCCAGCGCCACGACGGCGCTTATCATAAGAGTAATATCCACAACACCTCTCCTGGAACCACACTGTCCTGCACAAAATAGAATTGTGCTGTATAAACGTCCAGTTTAAAAGGAATTTCCTGCGAGGCGCCACGCAAAAAGAAAAGGCCGAACGCGTCGGCCTTTGCAAAAGAGAGGAGAATTACAGCAGACGACGGGCCGCTTCCACGACGATTTTCACCGCGTGGCTTTCAGTTTGTTTCATCGTTTCCGCATTCGGAATCTCTTGTTGGGTACGGTTAACGATAACGCCCGCCACCATACCTGCGCGTAAACCCTGGCTTGCGCACATGGTTAACAGCGTAGCGGATTCCATTTCGTAGTTCATCACGCCCATCGCCTGCCACTCTTCCATAGAACCTTTGAAGCGACGAACAACGCGGCCAGAATAGGTGTCGTAACGTTCCTGACCCGGATAGAAAGTGTCGGAAGAGGCGGTTACGCCAACGTGAGTCGTGGCGCCAATCGATTTCGCGGCTTCAACCAGCGCGGTGGTGCAGGCAAAGTCGGCAACCGCCGGGAATTCCATCGGCGCAAAATGCAGGCTCGCCCCATCCAGACGTACGGATGCGGTCGTTACCAGAACGTCGCCGACGTTGATGTGCGGCTGAATAGCCCCCGTGGTGCCGATACGCAAGAAGGTACGAATACCCAGTTGCGCCAGTTCTTCCACGGCAATAGAAGTAGACGGGCCGCCGATACCGGTAGAGCAAACGATAACTGCTTTGCCATCCAGCTCAGCGCGCCAGGAGGTGAATTCGCGGTGAGATGCCAGCTTAACCGGCTTATCCATCAGCGCGGCGATCTTTTCCACACGCTCAGGATCGCCAGGGACGATGGCGAGCTGGGCCCCTTGTAAATCGTTTTTGGTGAGGCCGAGATGAAAAACATCAGACTTGGACATATAAAACTCCTCTGTGAATCGGGTTTGTCAGAAGAAGCAAAAAGACACTTTACCTAAGGCATAAAGATATTTTCGTGACAGCCATCACTATGGTGTAAAACAATTGCACTCGTTTACCATTAAAAAGTGATGCACATCACAATAAATAATCAATATCGCCAGGCATTGCACAAAAGATAGCCGCTTTAAGGCAATGTGGTTTGTTACACACTGTCTATAGTTAAGATTGCGCTATTTTTTAAGGGTACGGAGAATACCATGACAACGACACATCCATCCGGCTTTGCACCTGCAGCCTCCCCACTTGCCCCTACGATGATTCATACGCCTGATGGGGCCATTAGCGCGGGGATAACGTCGATCCCCTCTCAGGGCGACGATATGCCCGCCTATTACGCCAGACCAAAAGCGAGCGACGGCGCATTGCCTGTGGTCATTGTGGTACAGGAAATTTTTGGCGTACATGAACACATTCGCGATATTTGCCGACGACTGGCGCTGGAAGGCTATCTCGCTATCGCGCCGGAACTCTATTTCCGCGAAGGCGACCCCAATGATTTCGCCGATATACCCACATTATTGAGCGGGCTGGTGGCTAAAGTACCCGATTCGCAAGTCCTTGCCGACCTGGATCACGTCGCCAGTTGGGCTTCGCGCAACGGCGGGGATGCGCATCGGCTGATGATCACCGGTTTTTGTTGGGGAGGCCGGATTACCTGGCTATACGCCGCGCACAACCCACAGTTAAAAGCAGCGGTAGCGTGGTACGGCAAGCTGGTGGGCGACACGTCACTCAATTCGCCGAAGCATCCCGTTGATATCGCCACCGATCTTAACGCGCCGGTGCTGGGTTTATACGGCGGGCAGGATACCAGTATTCCACAGGAGAGCGTGGAAACCATGCGTCAGGCGCTACGCGCCGCTAATGCGAAGGCGGAAATCGTGGTCTATCCCGATGCAGGGCACGCGTTTAATGCCGATTATCGTCCGGGATACCACGAAGCCTCGGCGAAAGACGGCTGGCAAAGAATGCTGGAATGGTTCGCTCAGTACGGCGGGAAAAAAGGCTAACCACAGCGCATTACGATGTTTGTTGGGCCTACGAGACCGGAGTCGGTATAGGCTCAACAAAGCGTCATCGCCACGTTAGCTATGCTTTACCACAGCATTTTTTATATTTTTTGCCGCTGCCGCAGGGACAGAGATGGTTACGACTGACGGCTCCTGTGTCTTTACGCGCGTCCTGCGCCAGCCAGCGCATGATCGATGCCATCGGATAGCCTTGCGCCAGCAGCTCCCGCCAGACATTCATATACGGCGTAACGTGCTGGAAAAAATGCTTATAGCCCGCACACAAGTAATTATGCGCAGGATGACCAGACGGCGAGACGGCAAAGCGATGCTTCGGACAGCCGCCATGACACGCAAAGCGGTAGTCACAGCGACGACAATCGGCGGTCAGGGTCTCCCGCTTGGCTTCGCCAAACGCAATAGCCCGCTCGCTATTATTTAAGGCTTTGATGCTGTGCTGGTGGATATTCCCCAGCAGATGCTCCGGGTAGACAAAGTGGTCGCAGTTGTAGAGAGCGCCGTTCGACTCCAACGCGAAGGCATGTCCACAAGTCTCGGAATGTACACACAGTACCGGCTGCTGCGCCGTCCAGGCGGCTAACGCCACGTCAAACATCTGCACATAGACGCGGTCTACGTCGCGACGAACCCAGATATCAAAGATCTGGTTGAGAAATTCGCCATATTGCCACGACGGTACCGTCCATGGCGCCAGCGTCGCCGCGCTTTCGCCGGGCATCACCAGATTAAGTACCGATGAGTTATCGGTGCTCATTCGCTCTACCAGCGGGATAAACTGAATAAAACGCGATCCCGCCGCCAGAAGAAATTCGTAGACGTCTGCTGCATGACCGACGTTATGTTTTCCCACGACGGTTAAGGTATTAAAGTCGACATGGTGCGCTTTAAGCCGCGCCATTGCTGCGACGACCTGTTCATGAGTTCCTTTTCCAGCGCGATTAAGCCGATAGTGGTTGTGTAACGACGCCGGGCCGTCGATAGAGAGACCGATGAGAAAATGCTGTTCAGCGAAAAAGCGCGCCCACTCGTCATTCACCAGGATGCCGTTCGTCTGCAACGCATGAGTGATTTTTCGCCCATCGCCGTACTTTTCACATAATGCGACAACCCGGCGGAAAAACGGTAGCCCCATCATGGTCGGTTCGCCGCCCTGCCAGGCAAAGTCAATGCGGTCACCACTCTGCGCGACAATATGCTGGCGTATAAACTGTTCCAGCGTCTCGTCCGACATTCGCCAGTTTTTATTGCGTTCCGGGTACAGCGCCTCTTTTTCAAGATAGAAGCAATATGTGCAATCAATATTGCAGATCGCGCCGCCGGGTTTGGCCATTACGTGACAACCTGCTACCGCCATGTCAGACATCTCCGTTAAAAAATAAGGTTCACCAGCGCCATGAGACAATGCGACGTTTATCGTCGCCAGGGAACATAACAGAATGGAAAACCTCGTTTTGTGCTATGAGAGCGCTGGGCGATCATGACAGGAAAAACGATCTGCGAGGCAATAAAATCCGCCGCGCTGCTTCCGGGGACGCTATCCGCCTGGTTGTCATTCATACGGAGAACCTTTTTATTATCAAGATCGCCAAATAGCCAGATCCTGAAAAAGACAGCGCGGAAAATAAGAAAAAGGGAAATGAGAAGAAAGAGGCGCTGTTAATCAGGTCAGACACGGGCGCTACCCGTCAAAAGGTAGCGCCGCATTGCTGTCGGATAAACGCAGCGGCCAGGATGGGTTATTTCGCCTGACGCAGATTGTGCGCCGCTTTGACCATGTTCGCTAACGCCGCGCGGGTTTCCGGCCAACCGCGAGTTTTCAGACCGCAGTCCGGATTCACCCACAGGCGTTGTGCCGGAATACGCTGTGCCGCCTTCTTCAGCAGGGCTTCAATCCACTCGACGCTCGGCACGTTCGGCGAGTGAATATCGTACACGCCCGGCCCGATTTCGTTCGGGTAGTCGAACGCTTCGAACGACTCCAGCAACTCCATATCCGAGCGGGAGGTCTCAATGGTGATCACATCCGCATCCAGCGCGGCGATCGAATCCATAATGTCGTTGAACTCGCAGTAACACATGTGGGTGTGGATCTGGGTTTCATCCTTCGCCACCGCCGCGTTGATGCGGAAGGCTTCCACACCCCATTCCAGATAGGCGTCCCAGTCGCTGCGACGCAGCGGTAGACCTTCGCGCAGCGCCGGTTCGTCGATCTGAATAATCCCAATCCCCGCCGCCTCCAGATCCGCGACTTCATCACGCAGCGCCAGCGCAATCTGTTTCGCAATCGTTTCGCGGGTCACGTCTTCGCGGGGGAATGACCAGCAAAGAATAGTCACCGGGCCAGTCAACATCCCTTTTACCGGCTTGTCGGTCAGCGACTGGGCATATTTCGCCCACTCCACGGTAATCGGTGCCGGACGGCTGATATCGCCAATCACTACCGGCGGTTTCACACAGCGGGAGCCATAGCTTTGCACCCAACCATTCTGGGTAAAGACGAAGCCGTCCAGATGCTCGCCGAAGTATTCCACCATGTCGTTTCGCTCGGCTTCGCCGTGTACCAGCACATCCAGCCCTAAACGCTCCTGCTCAATGATAGCCTGTTTGATATGTTCGGCGATGCCGGTGCGGTAGTGGTTCGCGTCGAGGTTGCCCTTTTTGAAGTCCAGACGCAGACCGCGAATTTCCGTGGTTTGCGGAAACGAACCGATAGTCGTCGTCGGCCAGGCGGGAAGTTTAAAGCGGGCGCGTTGCGCTTCAGCGCGCACCTCATACGGATTCTCACGCTGGCTGTCCTGCGCAGTGATCGCCGCCAGGCGTTTTTCTACCGCGGCATTATGTACGCGGCGGGAGTGACGACGAGCCTGAATCGGTGCGCTCCATTCCTCAAGCGCCGCCGTTTCGCCGCTGTTCAGCGCATCGCGCAGCAACGCCAGTTCACCGCATTTTTGCAGCGCAAAGGCAAACCAGCTTTTTACTTCCGTATCCAGACGCGTTTCAACGCTGAGATCGATCGGGCTGTGCAGTAAAGAGCAGGAGGATGCTACCCACAGCGCGCGTTTGCCCACAATGGCATTAATCTGCGCATATTTTTCGGTCAAATCGGCGCGCCAGACATTACGCCCGTTAATCAAGCCTGCAGAAAGCAGCCAGTCGACCGGCAGACGTTGATGCAGTTCCGCTACATCATCTTTGCCATGAATGAGGTCAACATGTAGCCCCTGTACCGGTAGCGCGATAATAGTGTCCAGGTTTGGCGTCACGCCTTCAAAATAGGTCGTCAGCAACAGCTTCACCTGGCCGGCGAGCGCGTCGTAAGCCGGTTTGAAGGCATCCAGCCACGCCTGCGGCAGTTCCAGCACCAGCGCTGGCTCATCAATTTGGACCCACTCAATACCACGCTTCGCCAGTTCAGCCAGCACGTGCTGATACACTGGCAAAATGTCTTTCAGCAACGTCAGGCGGTCAAACGGCTCGCCTTTCACTTTACCCAGCCACAGATACGTGACAGGCCCCAGCAGTACGGGTTTGATCTTATGCCCCAGCGCCAGCGCTTCGTCCACTTCCTCCAGCAACTGTGTCCAGGTGAGTCTGAACTGCTGGCCTTTGCTGAACTCCGGTACTATGTAGTGATAGTTAGTATTAAACCATTTGGTCATTTCCGCTGCCGCCGCCGGTTCGCCGGTTGGCGCGCGACCGCGGCCAATGCGGAACAGAGTGTCGATGTCCACGGAACCGTCGTTGTTCTGATGACGAGCCGGCACATTGCCTAACAGCAGGCTGGTGGTCAGAACATGGTCGTACCAGGCAAAGTCGCCTACCGGTAACAGGTCAATACCCGCTTGTTTCTGCTGCTCCCAGTGACGCGCGCGCAGTTCGCGCCCCACCGCCAGTAACGCTTCACGCGTTGAGTTCCCCGCCCAGTAGCTCTCTTGCGCTTTTTTCAACTCGCGACGCAGGCCAACGCGAGGAAAACCGAGGGTGTGAGTCAATATTGTCATTTTACTTCCTCTCTTATTTTATTGAATCTGAAAGTAAAACTCTAAATAGTTCGGCTTGCAGGAAGGCGGCGACACAGCGCATCCCCAGGAGCTTACTGAAGTAAGTGACTGGGGTAAGCAAGGAAGCCAACGCATCTGCAAGTCGAAATATGACGAGTTTTAGACGTCTGGATGTTTACACATCCATAATGTAAAGGTACTGTATATTCCTCAAGCGCAATTTGTTCATGGCGAAGTGAAGGACTTTCATGATCGAAATTAAACATCTGAAAACACTCCAGGCATTGCGGAATAGTGGATCGCTGGCTGCCGCGGCGGCGGTGCTGCACCAGACCCAATCCGCTCTGTCTCATCAGTTCAGCGATCTGGAACAACGCCTTGGCTTCCGCCTGTTCGTGCGTAAAAGCCAGCCGCTGCGCTTTACGCCGCAGGGGGAAGTTCTGCTGCAACTGGCAAACCAGGTGCTGCCGCAAATCAGCCGTGCGCTGCAGGCGTGCAACGAACCGCAGCAAACTCGTCTGCGCATCGCTATTGAATGTCATAGCTGTATTCAGTGGCTGACCCCGGCGCTGGAAAACTTCCGTGCAAGCTGGCCGCAGGTAGAAATGGATTTCACATCCGGCGTCACTTTTGATCCGCAACCGGCCTTGCAACAAGGCGAGCTGGATTTGGTGATGACGTCGGATATTTTGCCGCGCAGCGGGCTGCATTATTCGCCGATGTTTGATTTTGAAGTCCGACTGGTGCTGGCGCCCGACCATCCGCTGGCCAGCAAAACGCAGATTACGCCGGAAGATTTAGCCAGCGAAACGCTGTTGATTTACCCGGTACAGCGCAGCCGACTGGATGTCTGGCGACATTTCCTGCAACCGGCGGGTATCAGTCCGCTGCTGAAAAGCGTGGATAATACGCTACTGCTGATTCAGATGGTGGCGGCCAGAATGGGTATTGCCGCCCTGCCGCACTGGGTGGTGGAAAGCGTTGAGCGCCAGGGTCTGGTGGTGACCAAAACCCTGGGCGATGGTCTGTGGAGCCGCCTGTATGCCGCCGTGCGCGACGGCGACCAGCGTCAGGCGGTGACCGAGGCGTTTATTCGCTCGACGCGGGATCACGCCTGCGATCATCTGCCGTTTGTGCGGAGCGCGGAGCGACCCATTTTCGATGCACCCACAGCGAAGCCAGGATCACAGCCGCGCCTGTAATAAAGCTTGGCCAGTGGGGCTGCTGATGCCAGATGGCAAGATTAACCAGCAGTCCTGCGGGAACATGCATATTATTCATGATACCCAGCGTCCCGGCGTCTACCTGGGTAGCGCCATAGTTCCACATAAAGTAGCCAATGCCGGACGCCACCACGCCGAGAAACACCAGAATGCTCCATTGCAGCGTGGTTTCCGGCAGCTTTTGCGCGTTCCCCAACAGCGACCACGCCACCGCCGCCACCAAAAACGCCCCCAGATAGAACCACGCAAAGGCGTTGTGCTGCGGCATGGGACGGGTCTCCATCAGACGTTTATACCCCACCATTCCGATAGCGAAACTGATATTAGAAAGCTGCACCAGGAGCAAACCGACCCAAAAATGGTCGGTCACGCGATCGTAGCGAATAATCCCGGCGCCAATCACCGCCAGCAACGCGCTAAATGCATAGCCCCAGCGCAAACGACGCTGACTCATCACATCGTAAATCAGCGTGATATAGAGCGGCGTCAGAACGGTAAACAGCAACAGTTCGGATACGGTCAGGTAGAGGTAAGCATGGAAGCTCAACATATACATGATGCCAAGCTGCATCGCCCCCACCAGCATATACAGGCTGATGGTTTTTAGGTTGTGCCCGCGAGAACGCAAAAACGGCAGAAAAACGAGCGCCGCCAGCCCAACGCGTATCAGCACCGCGAAATAGCTATCGACATGCCCGGCAAGATACTCGCCAAATAGACTAAAGGAGAAAGCCCACAGGATAGTGGTAATGATGAGTAGCGCCACAATGGATGTCTCTTAAAACAGGGAACACCCATTGTAGCGGAGAGTGAAGTTGACAACTGGTCAACTAACAAACAATCACATCAACGTAAGAAAAGATCGCGCAGGTAATGCGGCACGGCGTTATCCGCGTTGATGCCGATCACCTCAAGTTCGGGATACAGGTCTTTCAGACGCTGGTGCGCATTGCCCATGATGCAGCCTTTGCCCGCCATCGTGAGCATTTCAGCGTCGTTCATTCCGTCGCCAAAGGCGATACACTCTTTCAGGCTGTACCCCATCGCCTGAGCGACCGCTTCCAGCGCATGACCTTTCGACACTCCGCCCGCCATCACTTCCAGACAGGTTAGCGTAGAGAAGCTCACGTTTACCCGATCGCCCCAGCGCGCGTTAATCGCCTGCTCCAGCGGCAACAACTTTTCATGAGTGTCGCTGGTGAAAAACACTTTGCTGACGCCCTCCGGCTCCAGCAGCGCAGGCTCAAACAGCGAATAGTTAAATACCGCCTCTTTGAAAAAACGCATTTCATCGGGGCGATGACGATTCATAAACCATTCGTCGTCGCGATAAACGTTAGTCACGATGTCCGGGTTCGCATTCACCACCCCGAACAGGTCGCTGGCAATGTCGCTGTCCAGATTATGCGTAAAAACCAAATTCCCGTCGGTATCGTGCACTCGCGCGCCGTTGGAGGTGATCATGTAAGACTTGATTTCAAGATTATCGCGGATTTGCCCTACATCGACATGATGACGACCAGTGGCAAAGACAAAATGGATGCCGCGTGCGGTCAACAGCTTCAGAGTCTCTTTGGCATAAGGGGACAACGTATGGTCGGGGGAGAGCAGCGTGCCATCTAAATCAGACGCAACAACCTGATACATAATAAAATTTAACCTCTAAGCAAAGCGATTTCCGCTGGATAAATTAGGCTTGTTGAAAAATTCAACAATGGCGTTAAGCGCAACTGAGCGCATGGCGTCCTTTTCAAAAAGGATCTCATGGTACGCGCCTTTGATAACCAGCGGTTTTCCCCCTTCACAAGGGTATCCCGCCGCGGCGCGAATTTCACAAAAACGATCGTGGGTGCGGTTATCCACTACCCGCTCTTCTTCCGCCTGAATCAGTAGCGTAGGCGTCGTGTCATCGCTCGCCCCAGCCAGAACCTGCTCACCCGCCAGAATGCCTTCGCGTACCCAATGCCAGGTGGGGCCGCCAACGCGCAGCTGCGGCTCGTCGGCATAAAATCGTAAGTTGCGCTGATAACGCTGGCGGCTGTGGGTCAGCGCATTCATCCCAAACGGCAACGCCCGCCACTGACCGGTACCAATAGCGTAATCTTCACGGATACGCTGGTGCCCTTCGGCCCAGTCGAGAATATGGCGCACCATAAAGGAAGGCAAGCGTATCACAATACCAAACATCGGCGCGGTGAGCGCAATAGCGTCGCACCGCACACGATGGCGTTGCAGGAACAGAGTGGCTATCGCGCCCCCCATTGAGTGCGCCAGGATATAACGCTTACGCCACGGCCCCGGCTCAATTTCCTGCTGCCAGAACGCCGCTAAGTCCTCAACATAATCGTTAAAATGATCGACATGACCCCGATGCGGGTCCGATAACATCCGCCCGGAGCGCCCTTGACCACGGTGGTCGATGATGAAGATATCAAAACCGAGATGAAAAAGGTCATACGCCAGTTCAGCGTATTTTACATAACTCTCAATGCGGCCAGGACAAATGACGATCGTCCGATCGTTGGAATCATTTCGAAAACGGACAAAGCGCACCGGAATGTTACCCACGCCGATAAACTCCGCCTCTTCCCGCTGACGCCAGAAATCGGTCAGCGGCCCCATAGCAAAAGCGGCAAACGCATTTTCTCTTGTTTCCCAGTCATTTTGCTGCTGAAACATCGGGTTTTCGGCCTCGTTTACCAGGTAAAATCGTTTTTTGCGTCGTGCCTGACACAACACAGCGGCAGTAGCGTATTGTGGCACAAAAACAGACAACCAGGGAGTTTCGCATGACCTTTGAATGGTGGTTCGCCTATCTACTGACCTCAACCCTGCTGAGTCTTTCTCCGGGTTCAGGCGCCATCAATACCATGACGACGTCTATCAACCATGGATATCGTGGCGCAGCGGCTTCTATCGCCGGACTCCAGACCGGGCTGGGGATACATATCGTACTGGTGGGCGTCGGACTGGGTACGCTCTTTTCGCGCTCGCTCATCGCTTTTGAAATTCTGAAATGGGCTGGCGCGGCTTATCTTATCTGGCTGGGTATCCAGCAATGGCGCGCCGCAGGCGCTATCGATCTGCATACCCTCGCCCAGACGCAATCGCGGGGTCGACTGTTCAAACGGGCGATATTTGTCAATCTAACCAATCCCAAAAGCATTGTCTTTCTTGCCGCCCTGTTTCCGCAATTCATCATGCCGCAGCAACCGCAACTGGCGCAGTACCTCATTCTCGGCGTCACCACGATTGTGGTGGATATGATTGTGATGACCGGTTACGCCACGCTGGCGCAGCGCATTGCCGCCTGGATTAAAGGACCAAAGCAGATGAAGGCGCTGAATAAAGCGTTTGGCTCGTTGTTTATGCTGGTAGGCGCGCTCCTGGCGTCGGCAAGACACGCGTGATAGTCGTGCCGGATGATGTTTATCCGGCCCGGAAGTAAATTAGCGCGAAATAATCAGGTGAATACCAAAGCCCGCAAACAGAGCGCCGGCAAAGCCATCAATCCATTTCGCCAGACGCTGATAGCCGCGGCGCATTTTCGGCAGCGCGAACAGGCTGGCGACTACGGTAAACCAGGCCAGCGTTTCCAGGGTAATTAACGCGAAAATACCCCAGCGCGCCGCAGCGCCGACGTTATCGCCGACAAACAGTGAAAAAACGGAACCAAAATAGATAATCGCTTTCGGATTCGACAGATTGGTCAACAGCCCTTTGAGAAAGCTGCGCCCGCTCTGCGCCAGTTCAATATGCGGAGAAGACGCCGCCGCATCCTGTTTTTTCAGCGCGCCGTGCAGCATCTGATAGCCCATCCAGCACAGGTACAGGCCGCCGCCTACCATAATGATCGTATGCAGCCAGGCCATTTTTTCGATGATGAGATGCAGGCCAAGCAGCGCCACGCCCGCCCATACCATCACGCCGCAGGTAATACCCAGTACGCCCATCATCGCTTCTTTACGCGAACGGCTGACGGCAGTTTGAGACACGAAGAAAAAGTCGGGGCCGGGGCTCATTAGCGCAACGATGTGCACCATTGCCACGGTGAAAAATAGCATCAACATAAAAATGGCTCGCGGGGAAATAGTTCAGTGAGTCACCATCCTGGCACTTTTTTGCCGGGCTGACTACTCTTCGTCATCACCATCGACATGCGCGCGGATGAGCGCCATGAATTCTTTCCCGAAGCGCTCCAGTTTGCGCATCCCAACCCCGTTAACGCTTAACATCTCGCTGGCGGAAACTGGCATCTGTTCCGCCATTTCTATCAGCGTGGCGTCGTTAAAGACCACATACGGCGGGATATTCTCTTCATCAGCGATAGCTTTACGCAGCTTGCGCAACTTAGCGAACAATTTGCGATCGTAATTACCGCCGAACGATTTCTGCATCACGCGGGGTTTGAGGGCGACGATGCGCGGCACCGCAAGCTTTAGCGGAACGTCTCCACGGAGCACCGGACGCGCGGCATCCGTCAACTGTAATGCGGAGTGCTGCGCAATATTTTGCATTACCAGCCCCAGATGAATGAGCTGGCGAATCACGCTCACCCAGTGCTCATGGCTCTTTTCGCGTCCCATGCCATAAACCTTGAGTTTGTCATGACCGAAATCGCGGATGCGTTGGTTATTCGCGCCGCGGATCACCTCGACAACGTAGCCCATGCCAAAACGCTGGTTAACCCGACCAATGGTAGAAAGCGCAATCTGGGCATCGTTTAAGCCATCATATTGTTTGGGCGGATCGAGACAGATATCGCAGTTGCCGCACGGTTCTTGTCGGCCTTCGCCAAAGTAATTAAGCAATACCAGGCGACGGCAGGTTTGCGCTTCGGCAAAAGCGCCCATCGCATTCAGTTTATGCCGTTCAATATCCTGAAGCTGTCCGGCTGGTTTCTCTTCCAGACAACGACGTAGCCAGGCCATGTCAGCCGGATCGTAAAATAGCATGGCTTCCGCAGGCAGTCCGTCGCGCCCGGCGCGGCCCGTTTCCTGATAGTAGGATTCAATATTGCGCGGGATATCGAAATGCACGACGAAACGTACGTTAGGTTTGTTTATGCCCATTCCAAAAGCGACGGTCGCCACCACGATTTGCAGATCGTCGCGCTGAAATTTTTCCTGCACATCGGCGCGAATAGCGTTTTCCAGCCCCGCATGATAGGCCGCCGCGCTAATGCCACGACTTTGCAAGCGCGCGGCGGTATCTTCCACTTTCGCCCGACTGTTGCAGTAGATGATACCCGATTTGCCGCGTTGCTCCTGAACATAGCGCATTAGCTGGTCGAGCGGCTTAAACTTCTCCATCAGCATGTAGCGGATATTCGGTCGGTCAAAGCTACTGATCTGGATTAACGGATCGTTAAGCCCAAGCAGACGAATAATATCCTGGCGCGTGGTGTCGTCGGCGGTGGCGGTCAATGCCATAAACGGCAAAGCGGGAAAACGCTGGCGAAGCTGACCGAGAGCCGCATATTCCGGACGGAAATCATGTCCCCATTGCGAGATACAGTGCGCTTCATCCACCGCCAGCAATACCGGATTCCAGTGCGCCAGATGATCAAGAAAGTTGTCCAGCATCAGGCGTTCCGGCGCAATATACAGCAGACGAATCTGTCCGGTACGGCACCCCGCCATCACCTCAAGCTGCTGCTCGCGGCTTTGAGTAGAGTTCAGACAGGCCGCCGCCACACCGTTCGCCAGTAGTTGATCGACCTGGTCTTTCATCAACGAGATCAGGGGCGAAACGACGACGGTCAATCCGTCCAGCAACAACGCGGGGATTTGATAGCACAGAGATTTGCCGCCGCCGGTGGGCATGACGACCAGACAGTCGCGACCGGAGAGCGCAGTATCAATAATCGCTTCCTGGCCCGGGCGAAACTGTTGGTAGCCAAAGGTTTCCTGCAAAACCTGTTTGGCCCCTGATTCCAGATTCAACACTTCCGCCTGCGCCACATTAACCCCGTTCACCATAAATCAAAACAGGCGCTATTTTCAGCGCCTGCGAGAGAAACTGCAATGTTTAAAACACGATCCAATCAGAAGATATCGTTAAGCATCACGCCGACGCCGACACGTGTCTGATTAAAATTATAGTCGATCAGCGATTCGCCATAGCCGCTGTATACCTGAGTATAAAGCCGGACATGTTTAGTGACCGGATAGCTTAATCCAACTTCCGCGCCGCCGTAGCCTGTATTCCAGTTGTACTGGCCTTTGGCGCTTAATACCGCCTCGCCCAGGTGATAACCGATTTTAAGCTGGTAATAACCCATATATTTGGTGATGTCCGGATTATCGTCGGTACTGCCGATTACGTACCACGGTTTGACCTCTACCAGCCAGTTACCGTTTTCGGCCATCAGACGGGTATACAGACGGTTCCAGCTACGCGAGGTGGGGTCCGAACGTCCGTTAGAGTCATGGTTGTAGCCCATCTCTACGTCGCGCAACGTCCAGCCGGCAAAGCGATAATCGGTAGCAAAACCAAGAAAAAGCTGCGGTTCGTAGTTAGTTTCGCGAAACGGCGAAGATTCTTTACTGTTGGAAAGCTGCCACCAGGATTTCTGCGTATAGGAAGCGCCCAGTACCGAGTTCGGCCCCAGTATTCCGCGCCACAGCGGAAACGCCAGGCTCAACTGAAATTTCACTTCATCTTTACGTGCGTTTTCAGACCAGTTGTAGGTACTTATGGCCTCTTTGTTCAGATCGCTGGTGTTCGTGTAGATCAAGTAGTTCGTGTCATAAGGGTAAAGCGTAAAAGGGTTATCATGCTCCTGTAGCATGTTAGCGATGATACTTCCCCGTACTGCAGGCGCATCATGAACCTCTTTTATCGTAGCTTCTTGTGCATATGCCGCTAATGGCAGTAGCGTGGCTGGCAACAACCCTCTCAAAATCGCCCGCATTCTTGACGTTCTCCTGACGAAGTATTTTCAGCTTGAATCATTCTCTGCCAACCATTTTTACATATTTACACACATAGCCGTTAGTTATCCCTTCTTAAAGTAGAAAACAACAATTAAGAAGCATAATATCAACATTTCATTAACCAATGGGGTATCAGGAATCTATGTCCGCTGTACTTACCGCTGAACAAGCTCTGAAATTAGTGGGTGAAATGTTTGTCTACCACATGCCGTTTAATCGGGCGTTAGGGCTGGAGCTGGAATGCTATGAAAAAGCGTTCGCCCAACTGGCCTTTAACAACCAGCCGATGATGGTCGGCAACTGGGCGCAAAGCATTTTACACGGCGGCGTGATCGCCTCTGCGCTGGATGTCGCCGCCGGACTGGTATGCGTCGGCAGCACGCTAACTCGCCACGAAACCATCAGCGAAGATGAACTACGCCAGCGCCTGTCGCGGATGGGAACGATTGACCTGCGCGTCGATTACCTGCGTCCGGGCAGAGGCAACCGCTTTACGGCCACCAGTAGCCTGCTGCGCGCAGGGAATAAAGTGGCCGTCGCCCGCGTGGAATTACACAATGAAGATCAGCTGTACATCGCCAGCGCCACCGCTACTTATATGGTGGGATAAAAGCAGGTAAACTGTTGTTACACTTCAGATACGAGTTTTCCGGATGGACGCAAAACAAACACGGCAGGGCGTATTACTCGCTCTTGCCGCCTATTTTATTTGGGGGATCGCCCCCGCGTATTTCAAGCTGATCTATTACGTTCCCGCAGATGAGATCCTGACGCACCGAGTGATTTGGTCATTTTTCTTTATGGTGGCGCTGCTTAGCGTCAGCCGGCAGTGGCGACAGGTTAAGCGCTTACTGAAAACGCCAAAGAAGATTTTCCTGCTGGCCCTGTCCGCCGTACTGGTCGGCGGTAACTGGCTATTGTTCATTTGGGCGGTAAATAATCACCATATGCTGGAGGCCAGTCTGGGTTATTTCATTAATCCGCTGGTTAACATCTTGCTGGGGATGATTTTTCTTGGCGAACGCTTCCGTCGAATGCAGTGGCTGGCGGTGATTCTGGCGGTGTGCGGCGTGCTGGTGCAACTCTGGACCTTTGGCTCGCTGCCGATTATCGCGCTGGGGCTGGCGTTTAGTTTTGCGTTTTACGGCCTGGTGCGCAAGAAGATCGCCGTTGAAGCGCAGACGGGTATGCTGGTCGAAACGCTATGGCTGTTGCCGGTCGCCGCGATTTATCTGTTTGGCATCGCCGATAGCCCTACCAGCCATATGGGGCAAAACGCACTATCGTTGAACTTGCTGTTAATGGCGGCGGGTGTGGTCACTACGATTCCGCTGCTGTGCTTCACCGGAGCGGCTACGCGTCTGCGTCTTTCTACATTGGGCTTTTTCCAGTATATCGGCCCAACGCTGATGTTTTTACTGGCGGTGACGTTTTATGGCGAAGTGCCGGGCGCGGATAAGATGGTGACATTTGCGTTTATCTGGGTCGCGCTGGCGATTTTCGTGATGGATGCGATTTATACGCAACGGCGTAAGCATTAAATAATAAAATGGCAGCTATTATCTGGCTGCCATTTTATATTATTTCTTTTTAGTAAATAGCAATACAATAAATAATATAATATTTGTTACTGGAAACACGCCCAACACACCAATAAACTTATTCCAACCAACAAACGTTAAATAACGGGCATGGATCTGGCAAAAGCCGAATCCCAACGCTATTCCAATCCCCCTCAAATTTAATGAAGTACAAATCGACAGTACAACGAGCAGGACAATAGCAATCACCCACCATCCAATCCAGGCTTTAATGAATTCGGCTTTAGAAAAAGGGTCTTTACCAAAATAAACTTGCCAGAAATTTTTCTCTTGCATTTTATGAAATCCATTCATTGAAATTGTTAATTGCCAGATAATATATTTAATTATTATCTATTGCTGTGCAACGTAATTATCATGCCATTATTTACCATTACTGTCATTAGAAAATTCAGTGTGATATATTTACATGTGAGACCTGAAGTTGGTTATCAATATGGAAAAAATAATATGATTAGGATTATTAAAGATATTTTTCACCCTTCCCCCAAGGATACATTGAAGCGAGCAAAGTTTGTTATTTATACATTATCATCATGGATAATATTATTTACTATAATGCCTAAAAACCAATATCTTGATTTAATATTTATTATTGTCAATACCTATATCCATATTAATATTGGCGTGAAGAGAATCAGAGATTCAGGTTGCAGGGCACTTTATTTCATCGCATTGTCTATAGGTGTAAATGTCTTCTGTACAGTCAGTGTCGCACTCAATGGGGCTGATTGCGATAATATTGGTATACAACTCAATATTGCCTGGGTAATACTCACAACACTACTGCTATCTTTCATCGCTTCTTCAAAACAAGAACTTTCCTCATGATGAAGAACTTCCAACGGACTGGCGATTAAATCGCCAGCCCGTTGATTTTACAGCCAGTTCTTGCGCTTAAAGTACAAATACGGCGCAAGCCCCGCCAGAATCATAAAGATAATCGCGCCTGGATAACCAAAGCTCCACTTCAGTTCCGGCATAAACTCGAAGTTCATCCCATAGCTGGAAGCGACCAGCGTCGGCGGCAGGAACACCACGGAAACCACCGAGAAGATTTTGATAATGCGGTTCTGCTCGATGTTGATAAAACCCATCGCCGCCTGCATCAGAAAGTTCACCTTCTGGAACAGCGATTCATTGTGCGGCAGCAGAGATTCGATATCGCGCAGGATCTCACGCGCCTGCTCCAGCTGCCCGCCCGGTAAGCGCGCCTTGCGCACCAGGAAGTTCAGCGCGCGCTGGGTATCCATCAGACACAGGCGTACCTTCCAGCCGATATCTTCCAGTTCCGCCAGCGTGGAGAGCGCTTCGTCGTATTCATCGCCCTGATGCCCTTCCATAATGACGCGGCTCAGTTTTTCCAGATCGCTGTAGATGTTTTCGATTTCATCCGCTAACTGTTCAATTTTGGTTTCGAACAGATCGAGCAGTAATTCGTATGCATTACCGTCGACCATCGCCTGGCTGCGGGCGCGCATACGATACAGACGGAAGGCGGGCAGTTCGCGTTCACGCAGCGTAAACAGACGGCCATCGCGAATAGTGAATGCCACCGTAGAGTTACCGGCATGATCTTCCGCATCTTCGAAGAAGAAGAAGGAGTGGATATGCAATCCGTCTTCGTCTTCAAAGAAGCGCGCGGATGCTTCGATATCTTCCAGTTCAGGACGCGTCGCCAGACTCTGGCCCAGCTCAGATTGTACGCGCAATCGCTCGTCGTCGTCCGGTTCGACCAAATCAACCCATACGGCATCAATCAGGCTTTGTGACTCCTCGACTTCCAGCCGGGTCAGTCGGTTTTTTTCCAGTTGAAATGCGCTCAGCATGACCGGGACTCCCAATGCGTAAAAATATCGGACAGTTCAGATGGGCACACAGAAACAAATTGGGTTTCAGACCATTAAACAGCCTGACTCAACGCGACGGGAAAAAATGAAAGGTCGCTGACAACCGCTAAGGCTATCAGCAAAAAGGGATAGCCTTAGGAGTTGATCCTGGATAACAGGATAATGAGCCAGTATCTACTGGGTGTGTCCAAGGCGAATGTCCTCTTAGCGTAATCGTGGGCGCATGTTACGCCAGCAAAAATTTGCCGTCAACACGCAACGAAACGCGAAAAAGCAATAATTTCCCCTTATGCAGAAAGGTTAGCAGAGTGAGAGTATTTATCTATGATTTCAGAATATTAACATCAATATATCGCCGGATGGCGGCTTCGCCTTATCCGGCCTACAAATCAAAATGTTAGCCAGCGCGTAGGCCGGATAAGAGGTGCCATCCGGCAATATGAGAGCCGGTCAAACCGTTTCCAGCTTCGCATACGCGGCAACCAGCCATTTGATCCCTTGCCCCTGAAAAGCCACCTGCAACCGGCTATGCTCGCCGCTGCCCTCCAGGTTGACAATAGTTCCCTCGCCGAACTTCGCATGGCGCACGCGTTGGCCGAGTTTGTAGCCTGTGTCGTTTTCCGCCAGCGGCGTTCCCATTCGTTGATGGCTCACCGGACGACTGACGGTGGCGCGCAGACGGACCTCTTCCACGCACTCCTCCGGCAGTTCGCCGATAAAACGCGACGGGCGATGGTAGACCTCTTTACCGTACAGACGGCGAGTTTCGGCATAGGTTAGCGTTAGTTTCTGCATGGCACGGGTAACGCCGACGTAGGCCAGACGACGCTCCTCTTCCAAACGCCCGCCCTCATCCAGCGACATCTGGCTGGGGAACATGCCCTCTTCCATACCGACAATAAACACCTGTGGAAACTCCAGCCCTTTGGCCGAGTGCAGCGTCATCAGCTGTACCGCATCCTGCCAGGTATCCGCCTGCCCCTCGCCCGCTTCCAGCGCCGCGTGAGAGAGGAAGGCCTGCAACGGCATCAAATCTTCATCTTCGTCGTTGTAGCTGAACTGCCGCGTCGCCGTCACCAGTTCCTCTAAGTTTTCGATGCGCGTCTGGCCTTTCTCGCCTTTTTCTTGCTCATACATGGTGCGCAGGCCGGAATCTTTGATCACCCGGTCAGTCTGCACATGCAGCGGCATGTCGGCGGTTTCCTGCGCCAGGGCGTCGATCAGTTCCATAAAGCGTTGTAGCGCGCTGGCCGCACGCCCGGCCAGGGCTTTTTCCTGTAACAATTCACGGCACGCTTGCCACAATGTTAGCTGGCGATCGCGCGAGGTCTGGCGCACCACGTCCAGCGTGCGATCGCCGATGCCGCGCGTTGGGGTATTCACCACGCGTTCAAAGGCGGCATCATCGTTGCGATTGGCAATCAAACGCAGATAAGAGAGCGCATCTTTGATCTCCTGGCGTTCGAAGAAGCGCATCCCGCCATAAATGCGGTACGGCATACTGGCCTGTAATAACGCTTCTTCCAGCACGCGCGACTGGGCGTTGCTGCGATAAAGGATGGCGCATTGCGCAAGCGCGCCACCGTTGTCCTGCCAGGTTTTGATACGGTTAACCACAAAGCGCGCTTCATCCAGTTCGTTGAAAGCGCAGTACAGCGATATCGGTTCGCCATCAACGCCGTCAGTCCACAGCTTTTTACCCAAACGCCCGTTGTTGTTTTCAATCAGAGCGTTCGCCGCGCTAAGGATGTTGCTGGTCGAGCGGTAATTCTGCTCCAGACGAATGGTCTGCGCGCCGGGGAAATCATTGAGGAAGCGCTGGATGTTCTCTACCTGGGCCCCGCGCCAGCCGTAGATCGACTGGTCATCGTCGCCGACAATCATCACCTTACCAGTATCGCCCGCCAGCAGACGAACCCAGGCGTACTGAATGTTGTTGGTATCCTGGAATTCGTCCACCAGGATGTTAGTAAACCGCTCGCGATAGTGTTGCAGGATGTGCGGCTTGTTCAGCCATAGTTCATGAGCGCGCAGCAGTAGCTCGGCGAAATCCACCAGACCAGCGCGATCGCACGCTTCCTGATAGGCCTGATACACCTTCTGCCAGGTCTGCTCCACCGGGTTGCCATAGCTTTGAATATGGTGCGGGCGTAGCCCTTCGTCTTTCTGGCTATTGATGTACCACATCGCCTGACGCGGCGGCCACTGCTTCTCATCAAGATTCATCGCCTTAATCAGGCGTTTAAGCAAACGCATCTGATCTTCGCTGTCGAGAATCTGGAAATCCTGCGGCAAATTAGCGTCCATATGATGCGCGCGCAGCAGGCGGTGCGCCAGACCGTGGAACGTCCCTACCCACATTCCGCCCTGGCTGGTCCCCATCAACTGGCCAATACGATGGCGCATTTCCGCCGCCGCTTTGTTGGTAAAGGTCACCGCCATGATGGAGTATGGCGAGTTGTTTTCTACGCTCAGTAACCAGGCGATACGGTGCACCAGCACGCGGGTTTTCCCGCTTCCCGCGCCCGCCAACACCAGCATGTTGCTACGTGGCGCGGCCACCGCTTCGCGCTGTTTATCATTAAGGCTGTCGAGCAGGTAAGAAACGTCCATTGGCACCGCCGCGTAAAAACATGAAAACTAAAAACGCCCGGTGGCGCTTCGCTTACCGGGGCTACTTATCGTAGGGCGGATAAGCATAACGCCATCCGCCAGAATAACTGGGAATTTATACAGAACTACTGGTGATTATATCAGCGAGGTGAGAGATGCCAACCGCGAAATTTCGATATGCGGCAGTAAACGGCTGTCCTGCGTCCGCATCAGGTCGGCATTTTCAGGTTTAATCCAGCAGGCCTGCATCCCACAGCGAATAGCGCCAGCCACATCGGTAGTCAGATCGTCGCCGACATGCAGGATCTCGCCGATCGGCACATGCAGTTTTTCCGCCGCCAGGAAATACATGTCGCTAAACGGCTTGGAACGTCCATCCGGGCCGGCGCGCAGTACAAACTTAAAGTAATCGCCGAGGCCAAACAATTCCGGCTGGGCGTTGCCGTTAGTGATCGCCACCAGCGGCCATTTTTTCGCAAGCTGCTGTAACGTCTCATGGGTAGCCTGCGGAACCTCAATCTGGCTGCGCCATTTGGCAAAATGCATCATCGCCGCATTCGCGCCGGCAATGGCCTCCTGCGCCGATAATCCCGCATCCCGCATGGCCTGCTCTATCGCGCGATGGCGCCAGCGGGTAACGTCATGATAGATTTCCGGCTCCGCTTCACGCACCGCCTGCCGTATCCGCTGTAAATCGACGTTTTGAAACGAACGTAGCGACCGGTGATAATTCTGCATAAAAGCGAGCGCTTCCTGCTCAGTACGCAAAATCACCGGACGGTTATCATAAAGGGTATCATCCAGGTCAAAGGTGAGCGCGGCAATACGCCCCAAAGGCCGGTAAAAACGCATTATTTCCCCCGTTTAGCGCGCGGATGCGCCGCGTCGTACACTGAAGCAAGGTGTTGAAAATCAAGATGAGTATAAATTTGGGTGGTGGAAAGGTTGGCATGACCCAGCAGCTCTTGCACGCCGCGCAGATCGCCGCTCGATTCCAGCATATGGGTCGCGAACGAATGGCGCAGCTTATGTGGATGCACGTGGCTGTTTAGCCCCTGCTTTATGCCCCATTCGGCGAACCGTTTTTGGACATTGCGCGCGGAGATACGCTTGCCGAGCTTCGACAGGAATAACGCCTCTTCATCGCTGGCGAACAGGCCGCGCAGATCCAGCCAGTGCTCAATCCACGTCACCGCGTTACGGCCAATCGGCAGGCGTCGCTCTTTGCTGCCTTTACCCATTACCCACACTTCGCCGGTATCAAGATCGAGGTGCTTTATATCCAGGCCAACCAGTTCGGATAAACGCAGCCCCGCGCCGTACATGACCTCCAGCATCGCCCGGTCACGTACGGCGAGCGGATCGTTAAGATCGATGTCCAGCAGGCGGTTAACGTCGTCGACATCAATATTTTTCGGCAGATGACGCGGCGCTTTCGGTGCGGAGACACCCTTCGCCGGGTTAGCTTTCAATTCGCCCTGACTGACTAACCAGTCAAAAAAGCTTCGCAATGCCGAGAGACGTAGCGCCAGACTGGCAGGGCCAAGCCCTTTACGCCGACTGCGCACCGCAAAACTGCGCACAATCGCAGCGTCACATTGTTGCCAGCTTTTCAGCCCGGTTTCTCCGGCTAAAGCGATAATGGCATCAAGCTGACGCTGGTAGTTCTGCAGGGTAATGGGGCGAAGCTGGCGCTCCACGCCTAAATAGCGCAGGAAGCGCGAGACATCCTGAGAAAGCGCGACATCCGTCATACGCGTTTAATCCAGCGTTCCAGCAGCTCCGGCAGCATCAGCGCGATCTCCTGTAAAAGCTGCGTCCCCTGCCCCGGCTGATAGTGGTGCGGGTCACGGCTGCTGAAGAGAATCACCCCGAGGTCGCCATCGCTGCCCATCATCGACATGGCTACCGAGCCTACAGCCTTCGCCTCCGGCAAGACCACCAGCAGTTCCGGGCCGTTTAGCGGGCCAAGATAATGCTGCGACTGTCCCAGTCGTTGAATACGCAGCGGCTCAAAGGCCTGACGGTTTAAAGCCAGATGCGTATAGCGCGATGGCGCGCCAAGACGCCACCGATCCGGGAACAAACGCAGCGTCGCGCCGGCAAGCCCCAAATCGCGCGCCCAGCGGTGAAACCGCACCAGCATCTCATCCAGACTATCCGCGGCGACCAGACGGCTTTGCAGATGCAGCAAGCGATAAAACAGGCTTTCATTGGCATGAGCCTGTTCCATCAGCAGCGTCATATTTTCTTCAAGCACATTGATGTGATTACGCGCGCGGGCCATATGCCACTCAACGAGCGAAACCGTTCCCCGCACGGGATGTGGAACACGCATCGCTTCCACGGCATGGGCGTTACGGATAAAAAACTCAGGGTGGTGGCGCAGGTAATCGACGACCGCTCGATCGTCCAGTTCCGTGAGCGTTTCCTGTAGTTCTTCCTCTGGTTGCTTCATAAATGGATAAATCCGTCGTAGATATGTGCCGCCGGACCAGTCATGTATAACGGATGACCCGGACCTTTCCAGGCGATATCCAGCCGACCGCCCGGTAATTCCACGCGTACCTCTTCAGCCAACAGTCCCTGTTGAATCCCCACGGCAACGGCAGCGCACGCGCCGCTGCCGCACGCACGGGTCTCCCCTGCGCCGCGTTCATAGACTCGCAGCCGGATATGCTCACGTCTTACAACCTGCATAAAACCAATGTTGGCACGTTCCGGAAAACGCTCATGGCTTTCCAGAACCGGCCCCAGTGTTTCAACGGCCGCCGTGTCGACGTTATCAACCTGAATGACACAGTGCGGATTGCCCATTGAAACCACGCCGCACAGTATGGTCTGTTCCGCCGCTCGCATAATATACGTCTTTTCCGCTTTGTTGGCGCGAAAAGGCACCTGCGCGGGTTCAAAGTTTGGCTCCCCCATATTCACCCGCACCAGTTCATCTTCCGTGACGCTCAGTACCATCCGGCCATTCGCGGTACTGACCCGAATGTCGCGTTTATTGGTTAGCCCTTTCAGGCGAACAAATCGCGCGAAACAGCGCGCGCCATTGCCGCACTGCGAGACTTCACTGCCGTCGGCGTTGAAGATGCGGTAATGAAAGTCCAACTCAGGATCATAGGGCGGCTCAACCACCAGCAGCTGATCGAACCCTACGCCCAGGTGTCTGTCGGATAGCCGACGAATCAGTTCCGGCGAAAAAAAGACATTCTGCGTTACCGCGTCGACGACCATAAAATCGTTGCCAAGGCCATGCATTTTAGAGAATTGCATCATTCACTCCGTTCACGCGGGGACAGAAAACTATCCTCAGTAATTGACCTGGGACGGGCCATCTCCCGTTGCGCGATCGTTCTTATCGGGCATCGTGGACTGCGTTTGCGAATCGACTTTTTTCGTCGGCGGCGGCGCATTTTTATCGGCTGGCGGGAAATAAAGCGGCCCTTTCAAACCGCAGCCCGTCAGGCTGAACAGAGTCAGAAGTACAGCGAGTGTCTTAAACACGTTTTTCATTATGGATTGCCTGTAAGTTCATGCTTTCTATTTTCTATCATCGCAGGAGAAGGCGTAAAAGCAAGCGTTTAGGGGCTCTTTATAAAATCTGAAAAGCGGCGCGTTGCCATGATTATTGCGCATTTACATCAGGAAACATGCTTTGCTAATCACTTTAGGTTTACGTACCACGTCCGGATGACCTTATGCAATATCGTAATTTGTTTTGCCTTTTTTCGCTTTCACTTCTGCTGCCTCCCGCCTGGGGATGCCGGCTAAGTGAATCTCCGCACAATGTTTATCAACGGCAAGGCAGCGGCGTGGTTTATCTCCAGCCAGAAGAGGAGAACAATCTTTCGTTGCCGGAGGTGAATTTCAAACGCCTGCGTCGGTTACCCAATTCATTGATTAACCCAGCAACTCAGGATGAGTGGGACAGGGAACCACCGCTCACCGACCTGACGACCGATCACGTTCATACCGGTGCACAGGCTATCTTCCCGCACTTTTCCTACTACAGCGACGGACGCGTTATTCTGTACGGTGGAAAAATCATGCGTAATCCGCCGGGGACGCCATCGGTAGATGTCGCCTCATTTCGCGCCTTTGGCAAAATCGGTGTTGATAAAAATAGTCTCTATTACGAAGGCAAACGAACGGATGACAACGGCGGCGAAAACCGCGTTAATTTACAGTCATTGCGCAAAGTTGAATTCAGCAGCCAGTGGAAACCAGACCTGATGGGCTTGACGCTGCGCGACGATCGCTTTCTTTATGTCGAAGGGCATCGCCTGAGCGACCCGGGCAGTTTCACCGTTCTGGCGCAAAAGCCCTGGGATCAGCGCGGTAAATTTTCCGCCACATTTAATCCGTGTGTCGCTGTCCCCTTTGGTCCCTGGGATACGCTGGCCCGCACGCGTACAAAAATAATGCTCAATGGCGAACTATTGGATGCCGATCCGGATACCTTTTCCGTGGTGCGCTGGATGCCCGGTTCTCTATTGACCTGGCGCGATAAAAACGGCTTGCACCGTTACGTTCTCAACCAGAACAACCTGGATTGGGACATGCAAATTGAAAAACACTGTGATGCGTTCAACCTGCAGGAAAAACGCGTGCTGTGGCGTAAAGGACCGGGATGCAAATTTGCCGAAATCCCCGGCCTTGACCCGGAACAGTTTCATCCGCTCAGTAATGCGGTGGCGCAGTATCAGGATCGGCTTTATGTCATCAGGAAAACGGAATTCGGCGAAAACCAACTGGATGTCGTCACGCTGGATAACCCAAATCTGGTGATAGACAAGCGTTTTAATGCCGGGCGGCATCACGGTTATTTACTCACTAAAACGCGATCCGACTTTAAGGAAGAAGACGGATTGCAGGTATTCGAGTCGGCTGGCCCGCTTATTCTGATGGACTATCACGTTCCGGGCGAGACAGAAGCGCATCTGGGCGACAGCCCACATTACAAAAAATGGTACGCGCGCGACGATCGCTATGTTTACGCGTTTGATGGCGCTCAACTGTGGCGCTATCCCACGCCCAATCCCAAAGCTCTACGCGTGAAATGGCAAACAACGTACTCAGGATACGGCTATTGGGTGGATTACCGCATAGCCCAGTTAGATGGCGCTCTCATGGAGGATGGCTCTTTTATCGCCACGGGTATCCCGCGCGATCCTTCCGTAAAAACAGCCTATGTTAAAACCGATGGTACCTTTGACATCGGCAAAACAGCGGTTCGCTGGCGCAAGGTTCTGTCACCTGACGGCGAGTGGGGTCGTTGGCAAACCATTCCCAACGTTGACCCGAGTCAGTTTCATCTGGTTAACGATCGCATCGCGCAATATAAGAACCGGCTATACATTGCGAGGCTCTCACCTTTTGGCGAAGACCAGTTGGAAACGCTGGAACTGGATAGCGCAACCCCCTTCCTGAACCGGAAAATTAACGCCGGAAAAGAGCACGGCTATTTTATGCGTGATAGCCAACAAGGTCAGGGTATTCAGATCTTTAGCATCAATGGGCCGCTAAAAGTCACCGAGCGTTTTGCGTATGACAACCGCTACGTTTATACGTGGATTGGCAGCCAGCTTTACCGAACAGCATCCCCCTGCCCGGATAAGACGCATACTCTGAATAGGAACGTCAGGTACACCAACAATAAAGACATCATCATCATAACGCAGGCACAGGAATGCCAAAAATCACGCCGCTAAGCCGTTTTGCGCGCTTGGATAAACATTTGAAAAACGCCCTTCGGGGCGTGGGGATCGGTTCATGCATTTACGTCATTATTGAAAGCATTATGCACGGCACGATAAACGGTGTTGAAGCTGCCGGAGTCCTGACGATAAGCGCGGTACTCGGTCTGCTGAGCGCTCTTTTGGATATCAAAGCAAAGCCGCGCGCCCCCTTAATCCTGCTGCATTTTCTCCTCTGCGGCGGCTGCGTCGCGCTGATGGTGACAATGCTGTCGGCTCTGAACCATTTCCCGGTTAACGCGTCCGTTATACTTATCACCAGTGCGCTATTTATCGTCATTTATCTACCGCTGGGTTTTATTCTTTACCGCTCACAACGGTAATTCGTATCGGTTCCAGAAGCTGACGCTTCCCCTTATACTGGCGCTATCACTCAATAGCGGGATAAAACAATGAACGACAGTGAATTTCATCGCCTGGCTGACGCCCTGTGGCTCACCATTGAAGAACGCCTCGATAGCTGGGACGGCGACAGCGATATCGACTGCGAAATCAACGGCGGCGTGCTGACCCTCAGCTTTGAGAACGGCAGTAAAATCATTATTAACCGTCAGGAACCGCTGCATCAGGTATGGCTGGCGACCAAACAGGGCGGCTATCATTTTGATCTGAAAGGCGACGAGTGGATTTGCGATCGCAGCGGCGAAACCTTCTGGGATCTGCTGGAGCAGGCGGCGACACAGCAGGCAGGTGAAAAGGTGAGTTTTCGTTAAGTTTTCAATTCCGCAGGAGAGCCAGAAGAATAGCGCTTTCCTGCGTATATTTAACGAGATATGCGGTCGTATTACCAACCCCGGAATGTGAAATACAGCCAGGTTGCCAGAAACAGCGCGGGCCATACACTCAACCAACCCAAAAACCATAGCGTTGCCAAAAGGTTAGGTTAAACAGTGGCTTCTGCTCGGTAAAAAGTTGACGTAACGCTGGTGACCAACGTTTTTCCTTGATTTCATTGCTGCAATGCTTGCATATCGCTAAACCAAACTTATCTCTTTTTCTCGCTTGAGACAGACCACATGTACGGGTCCTTTTTTGGCGAATAATCAACCATACATCCTGATTATTACAATAAGGGCATGTTTCATGTGTGGGTAGGGTTGCCAGAGGCAGCACATCAATATGGTGAGTAATAACAAAAAACATATATCTCTACCCTATTGTTCCAGGTTTCTGGCAACAGCCATTTTAAAAATATCCTGTAACTCATCTGAATCATAATCGAGATCGTTTAGAGAGATATTCATCACGCGATTACTTTCATGCTTATTCAATAATGACAGAAAATTATTACGCATTTTCTCATTAGTAATTCGCTGACAATAAAGCTCAACATCTTTGACAAAAACGGCCAGCACAGGCGTATTATCGCTAACACGCTCACCAACATAGTCGATTTCATGCCAGTAAACTATTGGTAGCCTGGTTGTGTGTAATGTTACTCCCTCCTGGTTCAACGTTAACTGTGGCTTTCCTGAAAAGGCGGAGTACCAGTAAGCACTTGCGCCTGCTATCATGAGGATTATGAAAAAAACACACATCATCTTTAGCATAATACTATAATTTAGAAAGAGGCTCATCATAAGAGCTATAGCTAACACTGAATAAAACAGAGCTAATTTTATTTGTCGTTTCTTATTCACGTAAATAAGAATAGGGTTGTTTATTGACATATAATATCCTTTTATAAAAACATCCATAAGAAACCATTAAAGAGCTTTTGTTTCTAATATGGTTTTTCAAAACATATTTACGAAAACAATGAAGGACGCGATAGCGTTTGAACGGTCTGAATATTACTACATAAATTGTATAAGAAAAAATATTGTCTAAACCTTGTTCCGCTCAATGAGCATTCTTCGAATGTAGGCTGGATAAGGCGCGTTAGCGCCGCCATCCGGCACAGTATCGCTCTAAAGCCATAATCATATTGATAAGAATAATGGCCGCACATGTGAGCATTAACGCGGTAAAGAACAAAAAGGCGATACCGTACAATTCCCATCCCAAGTCATAGAGAAAATGGTAATTGTCGCAGGAGATGATCACATCCAGGCCGGGACATACTTTTCCCCATCGCCCCCAGTAAGACGCATCCCAGAGTTGAAAACTGGCCATGCTGGCGCATAACGAGAGCAGGCACCCAGCAGATATAAAACAGAATAACTTATTTATAAGAATGAAGCCGAGGCTGACCATCGCCATGACTATCCCTAACAAAATGAACGCATCTGCCACCTCAAACCTCCTCCTGTAAACCAAATGCGGAGGTCACGGTAACGAAGTTGGGTGAAGTTAATGTGAAGCGGTGAACGCCGGCCGGGCAGCGTTGCCCGGCGCAGCACTTACGAAAAATACTGCTGCAATAGCGGCGCGTCATGATCCTGGTTTGCTGGCGGCACGGTGTTGATAGGCTGCGTACGGAATGGGATCACCTGCTCGCGGCCATCAGTTTTCACTATCTGGTAGAACTGCGGCAGGTTAAAGTTGATAAAACTGGAGCCATACGTGAAGCGATCGTGCGATGACGAATAGAAGCGGCTGACGTCGCGCACCAGTTCTTCCTTGCTACCTTCGCAGTGGTGATACACTTCCGCCCGGTTACTTTCATCCAGAATATAAATATTAAAGCCTTTCTCATCACCCGTTTCTTCAAAGAAGAACTGGATAATCCCTTCGCTGGCGAAGCCATCCACCACTGACGGCAATTTCACCTGGTTGGTTTCCACCTGTACCGACAGCCCGTGCAGCTTGTTATGCGAAATCGCGCCGTAAAACTCGATGGCGTTTTCCAGCTTCTGTACCGACACGTTCAGACGCTCAAAGAACAGGCCCCAGGTTTGCCCGGAGACACGCAGCGCCTTGAAGCGACCGGTCTCCTGACGGGTGCTGGAAAGACGTAGCTCGATACATTCGGAAACCAGTTGCTGCACGCGGGTGCGAATCAGACCGCGAAGATGTTGACTGTAGCAGAACACTTCGACGCTATCCGGCGGCGCGGCATCCTGGTGCATTTTCCCCAGAATCGTTTTCAGCGCTTCGATCATCGCCTGCTCGCCGTTAAAGTGCAGAGTACGCACTTCGTTCCACGAGTTGCGATATAACAAGTCGATACTGCCTATCAGACAGTTTTGCTCTTCGCCAAAGCTGAAAACGTCCAGCTTACGGAAGTCAAAATGGACCACTTTATTGCGAAACGCCGCCGTCGGGTCATATTCGAGGTTAACGATAATCGCCAGATGGCGAATTTCACAGGGGCTGTAGAGCGCTTTCGGCGTCGGAGCAGGCAAGCGCAGCGGGAAATGGTGCGAAACATCGGCGACCATCTCCTGTAACTTAGGCAGGTCGACAATACCGTTGCCCTTAATAAACAGATGCGTTCGCGACGTCAGCAGGCCGTTGAACCACGCCCACGCGACCAGCTTATTAAGATAACGGTTATATTCCAGCGGCTGATGACTGATGATGGAATCCATGTTCGGCGCACGGTTGTAGAGATACCAGCCTGAACGGTTGGCGCGTCCCGGCGGCACATGGATAAAGGTTAAATTCGGCTCGGACAGATCCGGCGATATCTGCGGGTTCACCAGCGTGACTTTACCCGGCAACGCTTCAAACGCCGCGTACAGCTTACGCGTCAGTACGCCGATATCCTGCGGGCTGGCACTCACGCTGAGGTTGTTGCGCCGCGCAAAGCGAATCAGATTACGATAGCTTTGCATCATGGCGTCGAGCAATTCGTTGTGAGCTTCGCGCACCTGATCGATTTTCCAGTTTGCGCGATTATCGAGCATGGTCAGACGCGCGTCGTCCCATCCCCACTCGCTGACTAACTGGCTTAATACTTCCCGACGCCAGCCTACGCAGGCACGCTCGCGACTTAATTTCTCGCACACTTTCAGGTAAAAGCAGCGGCGTACTAAATCCAGCCGCGTCGGATCTTCAATCGCCGTCAGGTATTCAGTGACCCGTTCCAGCATCATGCAGTAGGGATCGAGTCCAAACGATACGATTTCACCGTCATGCAGACGTTGTTTAATATCTTTCGCCAGCAGACGTGGGTTGGGATATTCCCATGAGTAGGCTTCCAGCAGCAGCGTTTTCAGCACCGCTTTGTACGGCGAGTCAATGCTCTTGTATAGCTGCCACAGGCTGGCGCCAAAGTACTCTTCGGCGGAGAGCGAGCTTAGGCCCCCCAGATCCAGCCATTCATTTGGCGTTAATACGCCCTGCGCGTAGAGCGTCATGACATAGTCGTCGTAATGCTCTTCTTCGTCGCACGGTACCATACTCCACAGGATACGCTTCCCGGCCAGGCGCACAGCGGTACGATAAAACTCATCAAGCAACAGGATATGCTGCGTAGAACCACAGTCTTCCCCGCCCAGACTGCCGCTTTCGTTATGGCGGAAACGGTTCTCGTCGATCAGGAAGAAGCTCACCTCAACGCCAAGCGAGGCGGCCCAGCTTTCCAGCAGGCTACACTTACGTTGCAGCAACTGACGCTCTTCACCGTCGAGCCAGGACTGATGGCACACCCAGATATCCAGGTCGGACGAGCAGCTCTGCCCGACCGAGGAGGTGCTGCCCATGGTGTAAACGCCGGTAATCGGCAGCTCGCCCTTCGGCGGGTCCTGCGGCGTCATACCGCGGTACAGCTCAAGTTCGTTCAGATAGTGGCGTTGGGTTTCATCAGGCGTGTAGAAGCAAATACCGCTGGGAACGTTACCATCAAGGTAACCCGGCATCAGTGGATGGTGATAGTGCAATAATGTCGGCAGAAGACTGTAAACCTGCTGAAAAGCGGGTCCCATGGCAGCAAGCGCGCGATCCACACGCAGTTGATTTATGGCATCCAGTCTCTGTTTCAGAGTCTCAATATAGAGGTACAAGACGTATCGCCTGATGTTGCTACCCGTCATGGTGCAGGTCAGTACTTGACCGTCGCCATTCGGGATAAACCGTATGTCAAAAATAACCGTTACCCTTTCTCGCCTGCATATTTTTATCTAATACCGACGAAAAAATGGTCTAAAACGTGATCAATTTAACACCTTGCTCATTGACCGTAAAGAAAGATGCGCTACATACAAGTGTAGCACCGTTCGCTGCGTGTAAATTCTTAAATACGGGCTGGCGGTTTCTCGTCATTATTCACTGTCATTGACGACACTGCGCCTTATCCTCTCACTCACGGTGACCGGAAAACTAACATACTCTCTATAAGGATGTTAGGATGGTCAATGATTGATAATGACGGTAACAAGCATGTTAGACAATGTTTTAAGAATTGCCACACGCCAAAGTCCCCTTGCGCTTTGGCAGGCACATTATGTCAAAGACGCATTGATGGCAACCCATCCGGGACTGACGGTAGAACTGGTGCCGATGGTCACACGCGGCGACGTGATTCTCGATACTCCCCTGGCGAAAGTGGGCGGTAAGGGACTGTTTGTTAAAGAGCTTGAAATCGCGCTGCTGGAAAAGCGCGCTGATATCGCCGTGCACTCTATGAAAGACGTTCCGGTGGCCTTCCCGGACGGTCTCGGTCTGGTGACCATTTGCGAGCGCGAAGATCCGCGCGACGCGTTTGTCTCGAATAAATATCACAGTCTGGACGATCTGCCCGCGGGTAGTATCGTCGGGACGTCCAGTTTGCGTCGTCAGTGTCAACTGGCGGAACGCCGTCCGGACCTCATTATCCGTTCGTTGCGCGGCAACGTCGGCACACGTCTCGGCAAGCTGGACAACGGCGACTATGACGCCATTATCCTGGCCGTGGCCGGTCTGAAACGCTTAGGTCTGGAGTCGCGCATTCGCACAGCCTTGCCGCCCGACGTTTCACTTCCTGCCGTAGGCCAGGGCGCCGTCGGGATTGAGTGTCGTCTTGACGACGCGCGAACGCAGGCGCTGCTCGCACCGTTGAATCACTCGCAAACCGCGCTGCGCGTAACGGCGGAACGCGCTATGAACACCCGCCTGGAAGGCGGTTGTCAGGTGCCGATTGGCAGCTATGCAGAAATCATCAACGGTGAAATTTGGCTACGCGCGCTGGTTGGCGCGCCGGACGGTTCGGTGATGGTGCGCGGCGAACGTCGTGGTTCTCCCGAGCAGGCGGAGCAAATGGGCATCTCGCTTGCAGAGGAACTGCTGGAAAACGGCGCACGCGCGATTCTGACGGAAGTTTATAACGGCGAGACGCCCGCATGAGTATTCTGATCACCCGCCCCTCTCCCGCAGGGGAAGCGTTAGTGAGCCGTCTGCGCGCACTGGGGCAGGTGGCCTGGAGTTTTCCACTGATTGAATTTGTCGCCGGTCGGGAGCTACCCACCCTGGCCGACCGCCTGACGACGCTGACGGAAAACGATCTGGTTTTTGCCCTTTCACAGCACGCCGTCGCCTTTGCTCACGCCCAGCTCCAGCGGGATGGCCGAAACTGGCCTGCGTCGCCGCGCTATTTCGCGATTGGCCGCACCACGGCGCTCGCCCTTCATACCGTTAGCGGGTTCGATATTCGTTATCCATTGGATCGGGAAATCAGCGAAGCCTTGCTACAATTACCTGAATTACAAAATATTGCGGGCAAACGCGCGCTGATTTTGCGTGGCAATGGCGGCCGCGAACTGCTGGGCGAAACCCTGACAGCTCGCGGAGCCGAAGTCAGTTTTTGTGAATGTTATCAACGATGTGCGAAACATTACGATGGCGCGGAAGAAGCGATGCGCTGGCATACTCGCGGCGTAACAACGCTTGTTGTTACCAGCGGCGAGATGTTGCAACGGCTCTGGTCGCTGACTCCCCAGTGGTATCGTGAGCACTGGTTACTACGCTGTCGGCTATTGGTCGTCAGTGAGCGTCTGGCGCACCTCGCCCGGGAACTGGGCTGGCAAGATATTAAGGTCGCTGATAACGCCGACAACGATGCGCTGTTGCGCGCATTACAATAACTCTCATAATGGGATGCCATAATGACGGAACAAGAAAAATCCTCCGCCGTGGTTGATGAGACCAGGGAGAGCGTGGAAACCACGCCACAGCCAGTTAATACCGAGAAAAAAAGTAAGAACGGCGCCGCGCTGGTATTAAGCGCGGTGGCGATCGCGATTGCCCTGGCGGCAGGTATTGGGCTTTATGGCTGGGGGAAACAGCAAGCAACCGCGCAAACGGAAACCAGCGATGCGCTGGCGACGCAACTGACCGCCTTGCAAAAGGCGCAGGAGAGCCAAAAAGCGGAGCTGGAAGGGATTATCAAAAAACAAGCGGCGCAGTTAGATGACGCGAATCGCCAACAGGCGGCGCTGGCGAAACAGCTTGATGAAGTACAACAAAAAGTCGCCACTATTTCCGGCAGCGATGCTAAAACCTGGCTGCTGGCGCAGGCTGATTTCCTGGTGAAACTCGCCGGACGCAAGCTGTGGAGCGATCAGGACGTCACTACCGCCGCTGCGTTGCTCAAAAGCGCTGACGCCAGTCTGGCGGACATGAATGACCCCAGCCTCATTACCGCACGACGCGCGATTACTGACGATATCGCCAGCCTGTCATCCGTTGCGCAGATCGACTACGACGGCATTATTCTCAAACTCAATCAGCTCTCTAACCAAATCGATAACCTGCGTCTGGCGGATAACGATACCGATGGTTCGCCGATGGATTCAGACAGCAGCGAGCTGTCCAGCTCGCTAAGCGAATGGCGCGTTAACCTGCAAAAAAGCTGGCAGAACTTTATGGACAGCTTTATTACCATTCGTCGCCGCGATGATACCGCCGTACCGCTGTTGGCGCCCAACCAGGACGTCTATTTACGCGAAAATATTCGCTCCCGCCTGTTAGTCGCCGCGCAGGCCGTGCCACGCCATCAGGAAGAAACATACCGTCAGGCGCTGGATAACGTTTCGACCTGGGTTCGCGCTTATTACGATACTGACGACGCCGCGACAAAAGCCTTCCTGGAGGAGGTCGATAAATTAAGCCAGCAAAATATCACGATGGATCTGCCGGAAACCCTGGAAAGCCAGGCGATTCTTGAAAAACTGATGCAAACCCGCGTGCGTAATCTACTGGCGCAACCGACAGTCTCTACGGCAGCGCCTGCCACGCAGACAGACGCTCCGGCAACCGCGCCGCAAGGAGAATAATGATGCTAAAAGTATTATTGCTCTTTGTGTTGTTGCTCGCGGGTATCGTGGTCGGCCCGATGATAGCCGGTCACCAGGGCTATGTGTTAATCCAGACCGATAACTACAACATTGAAACCAGCGTCACCGGACTGGCGATCATTCTCATCGTCGCTATGGTGGTGCTATTCGCCATTGAGTGGTTGCTACGCCGTCTGTTTCGTACCGGCGCGCACACCCGCGGTTGGTTTGCCGGCCGTAAACGCCGTCGCGCCCGCAAGCAGACCGAACAGGCGCTGCTGAAGCTGGCGGAGGGCGACTATCAGCAGGTTGAAAAGCTGATGTCAAAAAATGCCGACCATGCTGAACAACCGGTGGTAAATTATCTGCTGGCGGCAGAAGCGGCGCAGCAGCGCGGCGATGAAGCACGCGCTAATCAGCACCTTGAACGTGCGGCAGAGCTGGCGGGGAACGACACCATCCCGGTCGAGATCACACGCGTGCGCTTACAGCTGGCGCGCAATGAAAATCACGCGGCGCGTCACGGCGTGGACAAACTGCTGGAGGTCACGCCGCGTCACCCGGAAGTTCTGCGTCTGGCGGAGCAGGCCTATATTCGCACCAGCGCATGGAGTTCTTTACTGGATATCATCCCATCCATGGCGAAAGCGCACGTTGGCGATGAAGCGCATCGCGCCATGCTCGAACAACAGGCGTGGATAGGACTCATGGATCAGGCGCGCGCCGAGCAGGGCAGCGAAGGATTACGCACCTGGTGGAAAAACCAAAGCCGTAAAACCCGCCATCAGGTGGCGCTGCAGGTCGCGATGGCCGAGCATCTGATCGAATGTGACGATCATGATATGGCGCAGCAGATTATCATCGACGGTCTAAAACGCCAGTATGACGATCGACTGGTGCTGCCCATTCCTCGCCTCAGAACCAATAATCCGGAACAACTGGAGAAAGTGCTGCGCCAGCAAATTAAGACAGTAGGCGATCGCCCGCTGTTATGGAGCACACTCGGTCAGTCGCTAATGAAACACGGTGAATGGCAGGAGGCGACTCTGGCTTTCCGCGCCGCGCTGAAACAACGCCCGGACGCGTATGATTATGCCTGGCTTGCCGATGCGCTTGATCGACTGCATCAACCGGAAGAGGCCGCCGCCATGCGGCGCGACGGCCTGATGCTGACATTACAGAACAATCCCCCGCAGTAATCCCCCCTTGCCCGGTGGCGCTTCGCTTACCGGGCCTACCGCCTACACAAAATCATTCGGGATGCATAAAAAAACGCCTGCCCGGTTAAGGGGCAGGCGTCAAAACAGGTCTGTATGACAACATAAAGGGGTGCTTCACTCAACGTTGTGTCCAGGGTGTTTGATGAGGCGTAAGCGACATCTGTCAGTGGACGATAAGCACCGTAAACGGCTCTGCATCATTCCTGAGTTTATGAGGCCAGAAGGCGAACATAAGAGATGGAATGAGCATCTACCCGTACATTATTGCACATAACGTGCCATCTTTGCACCGCTAAAAAACAGGCGCAGGCGTTAAAAAAACGTAGAGAATTCACGCGATTGTCATCCCCCCGCCGCTGGCGAGGTTTTAGCGTGTCGCCTGGCGGAGACAGAACAGGATGTTTTTTATAAAGTGATTATAAATCAATAGATTATTCGTCACCGAATAGCGACAAATAAAGTCTGGGATATCGCCAATAAACCATAATGGCAACACGTGCGGGATAAGTAGTTGAAAATGAACAGAAAACAAAAAACCCCGCCGAAGCGGGGTTCAAAATTGGTCGGCGAGAGAGGATTCGAACCTCCGACCCACTGGTCCCAAACCAGTTGCGCTACCAAGCTGCGCTACTCGCCGATATACTGCTTTTTTGAATTTTTAGTTCAATTCATTGAGTCGTGGTGCGAGGGGGGGGACTTGAACCCCCACGTCCGTAAGGACACTAACACCTGAAGCTAGCGCGTCTACCAATTCCGCCACCTTCGCGTTTCACAACTCTATATTAATGGGGTGGCTAATGGGATTCGAACCCACGACAACTGGAATCACAATCCAGGGCTCTACCAACTGAGCTATAGCCACCACTGAAACTTTTTACGCGGTATTAAACCACCGCAGCTCAAGCACCTAAATAAATGGTACGCCCGACAGGATTCGAACCTGAGACCTCTGCCTCCGGAGGGCAGCGCTCTATCCAGCTGAGCTACGGGCGCTTAGCGCCGTTGCGGGGGTGGATAATACGGACTTCACACCCCGCTGTCCAGTGCCTTTTTAAATAAAATGCGCGTTTGGTTATGCTTTGCGCATTTTGGCGCTTATTCCCCCACCTTGTGGGCGGTTCCGTGACGATTCAGACCGAAAACTTTGTAGACCAGCGTGACGGCCAGCAGGAAGATGACGCCGACAAACAGCGACATGCGCGTATCTTCATTAAAGTACATGCCGATTAAAACGCAAACCAGAAACGCCATCGTCAAATAGTTCGCCCACGGGAACATAATGGAACGAAAAGGATGATCCGCAATCGCTTCTTTATGCGCCCGACGAAAGCGCAGTTGGCTAATCAGAATGACAAACCACGGCACCATCCCCGGCAGTACGCTGGCGCTATAAACGTAAACAAAGACGCGCTGCGGATTGGGGATGATGTAGTTCAGGCAAGAACCTACCAGCAAAATCAAAATAGAGAGCGCCACGCCCGCGACCGGCACGCCGTGGCGAGAGACTTTCGCGACTGCCGCCGGCAGTTGACGGTTTTTCGCCAGCGCGTAAAGCATACGCCCACAGCTATACATTCCGCTGTTACAGCCAGAGAGCGCCGCCGTCAGCACGACAAAGTTGATAATGCCTGCCGCGGCGGTGATGCCGATTTTCGCGAAGGTGAGCACAAAGGGACTGCCGTTGCTGCCAATCTCATTCCACGGGAAAATGGTGACGATCACGAAAATCGCGCCAACATAAAAAATCAGGATACGCCACAGCACTTTACCCACCGCGCTACGCAACGTCACCTGCGGATTCTTCGCTTCACCGGCGGTAATACCGATCAACTCAACCCCCTGATAAGAGGCCACCACGATACATAATGCGGTCAGAAAGCCTTTCCAGCCGCCGGCAAAAAAGCCGCCATGCTCGGTCAGATTACCAAAGCCAATCGCCTGGCCGCCGTTACCAAAACCGAAGAAAATCACCCCCAGGCCGATGATGATCATCACAATAATCGTGGTGACTTTGATCATCGCAAACCAGAACTCGATTTCACCATACAGGCGCACCGCAGCCAGATTCGCCAACGCGACCAGTCCGACGGCAATCAGCGCCGGTATCCACTGCGCCATCTCCGGAAACCAGAACTGGACGTAGACCCCAATGGCGGTAATTTCCGAGATCCCGACCGCCATCCACATAAACCAGTATGACCAGGCGGTAAGATAGCCAAAAAAAGGACTCATATACCGGTGGGCGTACACGGCAAAGGAGCCGGTAACAGGTTCCAGAAAGAGCATCTCCCCCATCGAACGCATGATGAAAAAGACGAACAATCCGGCGATGATATACGCCAGCAGCACTGACGGGCCCGCCCATTTCAGCGTACTGGCGGCGCCCATAAAGAGTCCGACGCCGATGGTGCCCCCGAGGGCAATCAATTCAATATGACGAGCTTCCAGCCCACGCTGTAGCTCCGGTTTTTTCTCTGCCATAAATCCTCATGTCGTGTTTGCAACGGTTCCGGTAGTACCGGTTATTGTTATGGGTACATCGATTGTTGCGAATATTTTCTTAAATTTGGACAAATGGCAAATGGAGCATTAAAAAAATGCACTTATTGTGTAAGAAATCATCGATTATGTTGTAAATGAGCAGCGCCATAAGCACAATCCGCTGCTCAAGTCATCAGAAGGGAGAATTAGAGATCGCCAGTATAGTGCCAGCGAAGGTAGCGCAGCAGACGCATCTGGCGGGTAATACGCTTCGGTTGAGAAAGCAGACGATACAACCACTCCAGCCCCAGGTTCTGCCATATTTTTGGGGCGCGTTTGACGTGACCGGTAAACACATCATAGGTACCGCCCACCCCCATATATAGCGCATGGGGATGCACTTCCCGACAATCGCGCATGAGTAATTCCTGTTTTGGCGATCCCATCGCGACGGTGACAATTTTCGCGCCGCTGGCATGGATACGCGCAAATAGCGCCTGACGCTGCTCCGGCGTAAAGTAACCGTCCTGGCTACCCACAATATTGACGTTCCACTGCGTCCGCAGTTTTGCTTCCGTCTGCGCCAGCACCTCAGGCTTGCCGCCGACAAGAAATACCGGTGTGCCTTCTTTACCCGCGCGCGCCATTAACGCTTCCCAAAGGTCGGCACCAGCCACACGAGAAACCTGCGCCTGCGGAAATTTTTTACGTATTGAACGCACCACGCTGATTCCATCGGCATATTTAAATTCCGCCGCCGCTATCAACGCGCGGACTTCCGGATTATCTTCCGCCGTCAGCAGCTTTTCGGCGTTGATCGCCACCAACGTGCCTTGCTTCAGTTGACCATCGGCAAACAGATAATTCAGCGCATGTGACATGTCGCGCCAGCCAATCAGAGGTAACCCGCGCAGCGAGTAAAGGGGCGCAGCGGCATTATTGGTCATAGTTTTCCTTCCACCTGTGCCTGAGGGAGCGAAGTTGTACGTTTATGAATCAGTCCGGCGCTATCAAATAACCAGAACAGAAGCTTAGCGACCAGCAGGCTGGCGCCAAAAACCACCAGGAAGAAAACCACGCGCGAGACAAACGAATCCAGCCCTTCTCGCGCCAGCACAATCATATTAAAGATGGCGCCAAAGCAGAAACTGTGCAGAATCGCCGCCTTATAGCGATTGGGCTCCCGGTTACCCAGTTCATACAGCCAGTCGAACCATTTGATAATCAGCCCGACGACGATCGCGCCGAGCGGAATAAACAGCGCCCCACCCATGACCACCAGCGATCCGATAAGCGTTGGCGATATCGCCAGGCCAGAATGGTTGTTCAGGACTTCCCAGGTGAAGTAATTCGCAGAATTCAGCACGATACTGGGTCGTCCCGGCCATAACCAGGTGGGAATAAAGACGTAGAAATCACGCACGATAGGGGCCAGCCCCTGAAAATCGATATTGTGGTAATTTTGCAACAGCAGCGCCAGATTCTCCCACGGCGAAAAGGTATCGCGCGTCAGATAAAGAAACGTATAGAACGCCTCATCGCCGCTCACATTTAATCCGTAGCGTTTGAGCGCCAGCCAGAACATACCGACAATCCCCAGCACGCCCGCCGCCGCCAGCATCCACAGGCTGATCCAGCCCCGAATAATGCCGATAAACAGGAAGATAGCAAACGCAATAATGATGTTGGCGCGCGTGCCGCCGACAATCATGTAGGTCAACAGGCCAAACGCGACGGTGCTCACCAGAAAAAACAGCCACGCTTTGCTGTCCTGGCGCAGGAAATAGACCACCAGCATCGCCGGAATGAAGAAATAGAAGAACCGTTTTAACGCCACGCCGGAGACTTCGCTGGAAAAGATCTGGCTGTAGGAGTGCAGCCGGAACAGCAAAAAGCCGTTATGCATAAAGAAAATCGCCACGCTCACCAGCGCGATGCCCATCAGGATCACCCAGGTAAGGTGGGTTTCCACCCGGTTCATGGTAAATAGCGGCTTGCGTGGTACATCCACAACGCGTTTGCGTAAACGCGTTTTATAGGTCACGTAATACACGCCGTAGAAACAGGCGGCGGATAATAGAGCCTGCAATAAGATTTCCGGCGGCGCGACGCCAACGTCGAAACGAAATACCAGCACGCTGGTTAGCGGAAAACCAAAAAAGAAGGTCAACAAAAACAGCAACGAAAAGAAAACGTTGAAGTTAAAACGCACGCGGCGGAATTCAAACCAGGTCAGCGTGGCGATAAACAGCGTAGAGAGCAGCCAGACCACCAGCAGCCCGCTGAATTGCATTAAACTCATTCGGCTTCTCCTGCGGCGATTCTCAACGCATTATGCCACGGTTGCAGGTAGTTGGGGCTAAAGAAGGTGATGCCGCTTTTATCTACCGATGCGAGCTGACGCTGCGCCTCGCGCACGACCTGCTCATTAAGATCGTCCGTGGTAAACAGGACGGGCAGATGCTGTTCCGCCATATCCTGCCAGAAAGGATTGTCGCGGTTCAGTACGCACGGGATATCGGCCTGAATTAGCAGACACAACGTCCCGATCCCCTGTTGGCGGGCAAAAATAAAATAACCGAGGTCGCACTGGCGCAACAGCGCAAGATAGGCATCAAATTCCATTTTTTCGCTAATAATTTGTAGATTTTCGGCGCTAAATAGCGCCAGACCGGCCTGACGAACCTCATCAATATAGGCCTGGTTATTGGCCGGATAGCCCATCGGCACCACCACGTTTACCGTATCACCAAACTGCTGATACACCGCCCGTAATGCCGCAATATGTTGGTTACTGCGATCGCCGGAGTTCCCTACTAAAATGGTCAATTTCCCCGCACGTTGGCGCTCTTTTGCCATAGCATTCAGGGAAGGGTCCATGCGCGTCGGGAAATAGAGCAACTCGCCGCGTACGCCCGGGTGCTGGCGCGCAAAATAGCTGAGATCGCCGCGCGTCGCGAATACGCCCCCTACTCGTCCCTGCGCGATACGACGAAGCGGGTAGAAAAGGCGGAATTTCAGCCCGTGGGACACTTCGTAGAGATCCGCGCCCCAGATATGCCAGTAAAACTGAGCTGGCTTAATACCGCCGCTTAACAGCGCCAGCCACAGGCTGGTGTTGAACTGACCGTGAAAGAAGAATCTCTGTCGACGATTTGCTTTCGCTTTGGCGATGACCGCCTGCGCCAGCGCTTTCTTACTGCCATAAAAACGAAGCGAGAGCGCCGGGCAGCTTTCCGTGAAGCCGTTATCTTCGCCAGCAACCATAAATTCACGCGCGTGCTCGCTTGTGGCGGCCAGCGTATCATTGAAAAACCGCAACACGGTGTGGTTATGGTGAGGGATATCCGATCCCAGGACGTGAATCAGTACAGTCATGCTCGCCTACGCCAGAGTAAAAATACGCCACAACAAAATGAAAAATAGACAATATAGGTGGCCATATAAGCCTGTGCCGCACCCAGCGCGCCGTGAGCGGGAATCAGCCAGTGAGCGAACGCCGTTAACAGAATGAACTGGCTAATTTCAGCCAGAATGTAAAATCGCAACGACGCTTTGGCAATCACCAGATAACCGAAAACATAGGCGCCGACTTTCAGCACGTCGCCCACTAACTGCCAGGCGAACAGATCGCGCATCGCGGTGAATTTGGCGGAAAAAAGCAGCCAGATAGCAAAATCGCGCAGTAGCCAGACGGTAAAACTCGCCGCCGCGACCGCCGGTAAAACAAATTTCAGCGCTTTTACCACTTCACGCGTAATGTCCTGTTTTTCCGTCAGGCGTGAGAGCGTGGGTAACAGGTAAACGCTGAAGGAGGCGGTGATAAATTGCAGATAGGCATCAGAAATGCTGCTTACACCCTGCCAGATCCCGACATCGCTCCAGCTATAGTGCGCGGCCAGTTGGTTTCGCATCATCACATAGGCAACCGGCATCGTAACGGAGGTAATCAGCGCCATCAGGGTAAATTTACTGAGCTGCCCTGCCAGACCGTTGTCCCAGGAGGGCTTGAGATAGCGTAGCGGGACGGTGCCGCGCTTAATCAGTATCATACCGGCTGGCACTACCACCAGCGCCGGCACCAGCGCCAGGCCAAGCAGAGCGCCTTCATAGCCGCCGACACGGTAGCAGAGATACCAGGCGGCGACGCCCAAAAAGCTGCCGACAATTAACGATAAGGCATTACCCGACGCGTCACGAAAGCCCTTCATTAGCGCCAGCAGCAGGTTCGCCCAGGCGATCCCCATTTGTACCAGCGCAACCAGACGCACCAGCCCTTGATAGTCCGTATGACCGAACAGTCCCTGGCTAATCGGCGCCGCCGCCAGCAGGAAGACCAGCGCCAGCAGCGTAGAGAACCCCAATACCATCGCGGAGGAGGTTCCCACCACGGTACGTAACTGCGCCGGGTTATCATGATGTTGTGCGACAAGTTTGGTAACGCCGTTAAATATCCCCGCGCCAGCCAATACGCCCAGCACGGTGATCATCTGGCGGAAGTTACCCGCTTGTCCGACGCCCGCCGGACCAAAAGAGACGGCCAGTAGTTTCACCACCAGCAGTCCGGCGCCAATTTTTACCAGCGTACTGACCGCCGTCCACAGGGAGGCTTTAGCAAGCGACATATCAGGAGAAATAATTTAGCAAGGTAGTAATCACCGTTCGTTGATCGACGGGCGCAAGATTATAAAACAGCGGCAGACGCAACAAACGTTCGCTCTCTTTTGTGGTGTAGACATCGTCCCCGATAAACTCGCCGAATTTATCGCCCGCCGGACAATCATGCAGCGGAATGTAATGGAATACCGCCATGATTTCCGCCTCTTTCAGGAAATTAATCAGCGCGCTGCGATCGGCGATATCCCGCAGTTTGATGTAAAACATGTGGGCATTATGCCCGCAGTTTTCCGGAATAGAAGGCAGCTCGATACGCCCGGCGCGCGCCAGCGGCGTTAACGCATCGTAGTAAGTCTGCCACAGCGACAGACGCTGTTGATTGATACGATCGGCGGCCTCCAGTTGCGCCCACAGGTAGGCAGCCTGCAGATCGGACATCAAATAACTGGAGCCGATATCCCGCCAGGTGTATTTGTCCACCTGACCACGGAAGAACTGGCTGCGGTTGGTGCCTTTTTCGCGAATGATCTCCGCGCGTTCAATTAGCGTACGATCGTTGATCAGCGTCGCGCCGCCTTCGCCGCCAGCGGTGTAATTTTTGGTTTCATGGAAGCTAAAACAGCCGATGTGACCGATCGTCCCTAATGCGCGCCCTTTGTACGTGGACATCACACCCTGGGCGGCATCCTCGACAACGAACAGATTATACTTATCCGCCAGCGCCATGATGACGTCCATTTCACAAGCGACGCCAGCGTAGTGTACTGGCACGATAGCGCGGGTTTTATCAGTAATTGCCGCCTCAATCAGCGTTTCGTCAATATTCATCGTATCCGGACGAATATCGACAAACACAATTTTCGCGCCGCGCAGGACAAAAGCGTTAGCGGTGGAGACAAACGTAAAGCTCGGCATGATCACTTCATCGCCGGGCTGAATATCCAACAACAGAGCCGCCATCTCCAGCGACGCGGTACAGGAAGGCGTCAGCAACACCTTCGCGCTGCCGAAATGTTGCTCCAGCCACTGCTGGCAACGGCGCGTAAAGCCGCCGTCGCCGCACAGTTTGCCGCTGCTCATTGCAGACTGCATGTATTCGAGTTCGGTTCCCACCACCGGCGGCGCATTAAAAGGAATCATGTTGTCACCTGTATAACCAGTACGCAGTGCTTTCGATGTTGGCACCGCTTTGTATGTAACGTTTAAGCGCGGCGGTGTTGCCCAACTGGGTCGCCACCCGCAATGTTGCTTTGCCGCGACTCTGCGCCCAACAGATCGCCGCCTGCATAAGTTCCGCTCCCGCGCCGCGTCCGGCCAACAGACCGATGCGCGCGTCAGTATCATTCAATTCCCGCAGCGAGACGTAACCACGGATAGCGCCTGTCTCTGTGCGAAGCACCAGGCATTGGTGATCAAACGTGCCGCGTACCGCATTCTCAATCCACTGGGCGTAAAAACGGGCGCTGGCGTCGGGCGCATACCACGGCGCGCGAAAACGACTCTGCGTAAACGCCTCTCCGGCCAACTGACGCAAAGCAGGAATGTCCGTAAGGTGTGCAATTTCCGCGCCATGCTGGTCGCTATGCCCTTTTACCGGCAACGCAAAATCCACTTCGCCTTCAACCAAAGAGAATCCCAGCGATTGCAACGCCGACAGCCAGGCGATGTTTTCAGCCGGCACTTTTACCTGCACGCGTTGCCATGCCTGCAGCGCTTCTGGCGTTAATTCGGGCGCTGAGGCATCGATACACACAATGCCGCTATTCACGCCAAAGAACGTATTTTCCCAGAGTAACGGTTCAATACTGGCGCGGACGGGCACGGAGCAACTCCAGTAAATATTGGCCATAGCCGGTTTTTTCAAGCTGACTGGCGGCGCGTTTCAAACCATCATCATCCAGCCAGCCGTTGCGCCAGGCAATCTCCTCCAGACAGGCAATTTTGAAGCCCTGGCGCTTTTCCACCGTCTGCACAAAAGTGCTCGCCTCAATCAGACTGTCGTGGGTGCCCGTATCCAGCCAGGCGAAACCGCGGCCCAGCAGTTCAACAGTCAGCTTACCTTCCTCCAGATACATCTGGTTGATAGAAGTGATCTCCAGCTCGCCACGCCCGGACGGTTTCACGCGCTTCGCATACTCGACGACCTTGCTGTCATAGAAATAGAGGCCGGTGACCGCCCAGTTAGATTTAGGCTGTTTCGGCTTTTCTTCCAGCGAGAGCGCGCGAAAATCATCGTCAAACTCCACGACGCCAAAGCGTTCCGGGTCCATGACCTGATAGCCAAATACTGTAGCGCCTTCGGTACGCGCCGCGGCCTGACGGAGTTTGGGGCTAAAACCCTGACCAAAAAAGATATTGTCGCCCAATACCAGGCATGAGGGTTCACCGTTGAGGAACGTTTCGCCAATGATAAAGGCCTGCGCCAGCCCGTCCGGACTGGGCTGTTCGGCATAGTGTAAATCGATACCGAATGCTGCGCCGTCGCCCAACAAACGCTGAAAGTCGCGTTTATCCTCCGGCGTGGTGATGATCAAGATCTCACGAATGCCCGCCAGCATTAGCACCGATAACGGATAGTAAATCATCGGTTTGTCGTAGACGGGCAGAAGCTGCTTTGATACGCCGCGCGTAATGGGATGCAACCGGGTACCGGAGCCTCCCGCCAGAATGATGCCTTTCATTCGTTTCTCCTCCAGGAGTAAGAACCTGCCGTTTAGCGTTTCAGTCCTAAGCGTTCGCCCTGATAACTGCCATCCTGCACGGGTTTCCACCAGGCCTCATTGGCGAGATACCACTGAACGGTTTTTCGCATCCCGCTTTCGAAGGTTTCCTGCGGCGTCCAGCCCAGCTCGCGGGCGATTTTCGACGCGTCGATGGCATAACGTAAGTCATGGCCGGGTCGATCGTCGACGAAGGTAATCAGATCGTGATAATTCGCCACACCCTGCGGTTTTTGCGGGGCCAGTTCCTCCAGCAGAGCGCAAATCGTCCTGACCACATCCAGATTTTTACGTTCGTTATGACCGCCGATATTATACGTTTCGCCCACCGCGCCGTTCGTCACCACGTGATACAACGCACGGGCATGATCTTCCACATACAGCCAGTCGCGAATTTGCTGGCCGTTGCCATAGACCGGCAATGGTTTACCCGCCAGCGCGTTCAGAATCATCAGCGGGATCAGTTTTTCCGGGAAATGGTAGGGCCCGTAGTTATTAGAGCAGTTGGTGACAAGCGTAGGCAAACCGTAGGTACGTAACCAGGCGCGTACCAGATGGTCGCTGCTGGCTTTGGAGGCGGAATAAGGGCTGCTTGGCGCATATGGCGTGGTTTCGGTGAAGAAATCGTCTGCAGTATGCAGATCGCCATACACTTCATCGGTGGAGATATGGTGGAAGCGGAACGCCGCTTTAGCGTCCGCGTCAAGCGCGGACCAGTAAGCGCGAGCGGCTTCCAGCAAGGTGTAAGTACCAACGATATTCGTTTCAATAAACGCCGCGGGGCCGTCGATGGAACGGTCTACATGGCTTTCCGCCGCCAGGTGCATCACGCTATCGGGCTGATACTGCTGGAAAACTCGCTCCAGTGATGCCTGATCGCAGATATCCACCTTCTCAAAGGCGAAACGGTCGCTTTGCGCCACCGACGCCAGAGACATCAGGTTGCCCGCATAGGTGAGTTTATCCACCACCACCACCGCGTCTGCCGTTTCATGGATGATATGCCGCACCACCGCAGATCCGATAAAGCCTGCGCCGCCGGTCACCAGAATCCGTTTCATCAGCGCCAGACTCCTTTGGTATCAACCACATAACGTTGATTAACCGCATCGCCGGGAATCGCTTTAAATTCGTCATGATCGACCAGCATCACCAGCACATCGGCGGCGGCCAGCGCCGCGTCCAGTTTCGCCAGCGTGCAAAGTCCGTCCAATTTTTTCGGCAACTGACGGATATTCGGTTCGACGACCAGGGTTTCGCCGCTGTGCCAGCGGGCGATACTTTGCGCGATCCCCATCGCCGGGCTTTCGCGCAGATCGTCGATATTCGGCTTAAAGGCCAGCCCAAAACAGGCGATTTTCACTTCGCTGGCGCGTTTATCGGTGGCCGCCAGGCAATCTGCGACCGCGGCTTTTACCTGATCGACTACCCAGTGCGGTTTGCCGTCGTTCACTTCACGCGCGGTGCGAATCAGTCTCGCCTGCTGCGGATTTTGCGCCACAATAAACCACGGATCGACCGCAATGCAGTGCCCGCCAACGCCTGGGCCCGGCTGCAAAATATTGACGCGCGGATGGCGGTTCGCCAGGCGGATCAATTCCCAGACGTTAATCCCCTGTTCGGCGCAAATCAGCGACAATTCATTCGCAAAGGCGATATTCACATCACGGAAGCTATTTTCCGTCAGCTTGCACATCTCTGCGGTGCGCGAGTTGGTGACAACGCATTCGCCCTCAAGGAAAATTTTGTACAGAGCGCTGGCGCGAACCGAACATACTGGCGTCATACCGCCAATCACGCGGTCATTTTTAATGAGTTCCACCATCACCTGACCCGGCAGCACACGCTCCGGACAATAGGCGATATTCACGTCGGCCTGCTCGCCCGCCTGCTGGGGAAAGGTCAGATCCGGGCGCATCCCGGCCAGCCAGCCGGCCATTTGCTCCGTTGCGCCGACCGGCGATGTTGATTCCAGAATCACCAGTGCCCCTTTTTTTAATACCGGCGCAATGGATTTCGCCGCGGCTTCCACATAGGCCATGTCAGGGTCGTGATCGCCTTTGAATGGCGTCGGCACGGCAATCAGGTACGCATCGGCCTCGACAGGTGTCGTCGTCGCACGCAGAAAGCCGCCTTCCACCGCCATCTTCACCACATTGCCCAACGCCGGCTCCACGATGTGAATTTCACCGCGATTTATGGTGTCTACCGCATGTTGGTTGATATCCACGCCGATAACCTGCTTCTGGCGGGAAGCAAAAGCGGCCGCAGTCGGTAATCCGATATACCCCAGCCCAATAACAGAAATGGTCGTAAAACTCATAACGATACCCGATAACTTTTTAACGCCTGTAAAATGCGCGCGCATGATTGCCCGTCACCATAAGGATTATGGGCGCGGCTCATAGTTTGATATTCATTTTCGTCGTGCAGCAGACGCATAACTTCCGCCACAATGCGCCGGGAGTCCGTGCCAATCAGTCTTACCGTACCAGCGGTAATGGCTTCCGGACGCTCTGTGGTTTCACGCATGACCAATACCGGCTTACCTAATGACGGCGCTTCTTCCTGAATACCGCCGGAATCGGTCAGAATGAGCCAGGCGTGATTCATCAGCCAGACAAAAGGTAAGTAGTCCTGCGGCTCAATCAGCACCACGTTTTCAACATGGCCGAGGATACGGTTGACAGGTTCGCTGACGTTGGGATTGAGGTGCACCGGATAGACAATTTGCACATTCTGGTTCGCGGCGGCGATTTCCGCCAGCGCCTGGCAGATATGCTCAAAGCCCTGACCAAAGCTTTCACGCCGATGACCGGTCACCAAAATCATCTTCTTATTCACATTGAGGAAAGGATACTGCTCGGCCAGTTCAGCCTGTAATGTATCGCTCGCCAGAACGCGATCGCGTACCCAGATCAGCGCGTCGATAACGGTATTGCCAGTGACAAAAATGCGCTCATCCGGAATGTTCTCCCGCAACAGATTCTGCCGCGAGTTTTCCGTCGGCGCAAAGTGGTACATCGCCAGATGTCCGGTCAGCGTGCGGTTTGCCTCTTCCGGCCAGGGGGAATAAAGATCGCCGGTTCGCAACCCGGCTTCTACGTGCCCTACCGGAATTCGTTGATAGAAAGCCGCCAGGCTGGTAGCAATCGTAGTGGTGGTATCGCCATGAACCAGCACCACATCAGGTTTAAAATCTGCCAGGATCGGCTTTAATCCCTCCAGAATTCGGCAGGTAATTTCCGTCAACCCCTGTCCCGGCTGCATAATGTTGAGATCGTAATCAGGCACAATAGAAAAAAGAGTTAATACCTGATCAAGCATCTCCCGATGCTGCGCAGTAACGCATACTTTGGCCTCGAAATGAGGATCTTTTTCCAGCGCATGGACCAGAGGCGCCATCTTAATGGCCTCCGGTCGTGTACCAAATACAGTCAGTACTTTCACATCGATTCTCTTCGAATAGACAGCAGGGGCCCAGCCCCCTACTGCAGAGGTGTTGCTAAATCGTGCGGCGACGGGTTAAGGCAACGCCCGCACCGATTAGCGCCCCAACGATACCCCACATAATCATCAGGAAGGCTCGGCGTGGGCTATCACGTTTTACCGGTTCTTCCGGCGTACGCAAATAACGATAGGTCTGAAAACGAGGGTCCAGGGTCGGCCCCACATTAAGCGTATTCAACATTGCCCGATTTTGAAAGTAGTCCAAATCGAACGCAGGGCCAACCGCTTGCAGATTTTCAAGACGCGCCTGCAACATAGGGCGACCGAGTAAAAAAAGCTCTGAGTCCGGTAATTCATCCGCCGGGACATCCGTCGCGCTACGAGAAATATTATGTTGTTCCGCAATTTTGAGCGCCTGCTCAATACTGTTTACACGACGTGAATAGATCGCTTTCGCAACCTCTTCCTGCCGTTTGACCTGCGCTTTCATCTGCACGGTACGCGCAGCCCAGGCACCTTTTAATTCATCATTCAGATGGCTCGCCGCCCGCTGGCTGGCGAATGCGACATACTGACGCAGCAGATTATTGGCATCCGGCGCAGTTTCAGCAATCAGCTTCACGTTGTCGTTGATGGCGCGTGTAAAATCGCCGGGCGTAAACTGTATGTTATTGATCAGTTCATCAAGCATCGCCGCATCAGCTTTGCTATTCCCGACCATTCGCTGCTTGTAATAGTCCGTCTGTAACCAGAAATCGCGACGCGTATCCCAGGAGGCAAGTTGCATGATGAACTCTTTATACGCTTCATCCATCACCGAGGGCTTATCAGAAGAAGCAGGATCGGTCTTAATATCCAGGTTGCGCAGAAACTGCTGCTGGGAGTAATAACCGCCCAACATATTTACGGTTGGGCGATCGGTGATCGCCGTCGCACTCCACTCCTGACGAGCAAAAAAGGTATAGGCTAACGCGATAAGGGCAAATAGCAGGCCAATGCCGATAATCCAGAATTTGCCAGCCCATAAAGTACGAAACAACCCGCGAATATCCAGTTCATTTTCAGCGCTCACCGCGCGTGCCCCCGGTAATGGTTGTGTCATCGTATCCTCATTTACTTGGTTAAGTTTGGCCGGTTCTTACGGTGTCTGCGCAGGCGACGCTTCACACGCTTAATAAATCTCGCCACCTTCCAGGCCCGCTTAATGCAGTAGCCATAGAGGAAGAATGCTAGCAAAAAGAGCACCAACATAACCCATTCAGGAACAAAATGAGAATATTCTGCCGCTACGCCGACTCCCGCCAGAATGGCGGCGGCAAGCGTAATCAGTACAAACGCCTGACGAGAGGTAAATCCGGCGCGCATGATAAGATGGTGAATATGCTGACGATCAGGTGAGAAGGGACTCATTCCTTTACGCAGACGGCGATACATAATCGCCACCATATCCATCAGCGGGATAGCGATAATCCATAGCGCGGTAACCGGACTGATAGGGTGAGTTTTCCCCTGCGTCGTTTCCAGTAAGATCCAGATAACGGTAAAACCAATCAGAGTACTACCGGCATCGCCCATAAAGACTTTATAACGCCGCCCCAAAATACCGAGATTAAGCATAATGTAAGGCAGAATCGCGGCAATCATGGCGAAGCACCATATTGCCAGGCTGGTTTGACCGTCAAACCATAAAATCAGCCCCATCGCCGCGAATGAGACGCTGGATAGCCCGCCCAACAGGCCGTCAATACCGTCCACCATATTGAAAGCGTTGATCGCCGCCCATACGGCAAACAGAGTAAGGAAATAACCGAAGGGACCGAGCACCATCTCCCAGGAGCCAAAGATATAGCCGAGGCTGCTAAGATAGAGCTTACCGAATACCATCATAATGATACCGATCGCGGCCTGTATGGTCGCACGGATCTTCACGCTGATATCAAAACGGTCGTCCAGCGCACCGATAAGAACCAGTACGCCCGCACAAGAAAGATAAAGCGACGCATGAGGAATATAGTGGTCAACGATTCCGAATGTGAAGCAAATCCCTGCGTAAACCGAAATCCCTCCAACCAACGGTATCAGCCCCTGGTGGCGTTTACGAAAGTTGGGTTTATCCACTAAACCGATTTTTTTTGCGACTTTACGCGCAAAAAACAGGAACAGTGTCGTGAATAAAAAAATACTGATGAGATCAGTACTCACGGTCAGTAAATTCACAATGCGTGCTCTCAGATAAAATTAGTACCAGAAGTATAACCATGAAGACCTTTATTCAGAAGGGAAACCCTGCTCTGAATCAGGCAGAATTGTTTAAATATCAACCACACGATACCGATAACGAATGGATGGCGAAGCCCCGACCCGGTTTATCATCATTTTGTAAATGTATCGTTAAGATTACAGATATAAAACAAAAACGCCACGTAAAAACGTGGCGTTTTCAGGTAAAGACCAGGTTATGAGCGCTTCATCATCTCGAAAAAGTCGTCATTAGTTTTGGTCATCGCCAGTTTGTTAATGAGGAATTCCATCGCGTCAATTTCACCCATCGGATGGATGATTTTACGCAGGATCCACATTTTCTGCAGCTCTTCCTGAGTGGTGAGCAGCTCTTCTTTACGGGTACCGGAACGGTTGTAGTCGATAGCCGGGAAGACACGTTTTTCAGCGATCTTACGCGAGAGGTGCAGCTCCATGTTACCGGTGCCTTTAAACTCTTCGTAGATAACTTCGTCCATCTTGGAACCGGTATCGATCAGCGCCGTCGCGATGATCGTCAGGCTACCGCCCTCTTCCACGTTACGCGCCGCGCCGAAGAAACGCTTCGGACGATGCAGGGCGTTAGCGTCCACACCACCGGTCAATACTTTACCGGACGCCGGCACCACGGTGTTGTAGGCACGCGCCAGACGGGTGATGGAGTCGAGCAGGATGATAACGTCTTTCTTGTGTTCAACCAGACGTTTCGCCTTCTCGATAACCATTTCAGCAACCTGAACGTGGCGGGATGCCGGTTCGTCAAAGGTAGAAGCAACCACTTCGCCTTTCACCAGACGCTGCATCTCGGTTACTTCTTCCGGACGTTCGTCAATCAGCAGCACCATCAGCACGCAGTCCGGGTGGTTATACGCGATGCTCTGCGCGATGTTCTGCAGCAGCATGGTTTTACCCGCCTTCGGCGGCGCGACAATCAGACCGCGCTGGCCGCGACCGATCGGCGAAGCCAGATCCAGAACGCGCGCCGTTAAGTCTTCGGTAGAACCGTTACCACGCTCCATACGCAGACGAGAGTTTGCGTGCAGCGGGGTTAAGTTCTCAAAGAGGATTTTGTTACGGGCGTTTTCCGGTTTGTCGTAGTTAACTTCGTTAACTTTCAACAGCGCAAAATAGCGTTCACCTTCTTTCGGCGGGCGAATCTTACCAGAAATGGTATCACCAGTGCGGAGGTTGAAACGGCGGATTTGGCTGGGGGAAACGTAGATATCATCAGGACCGGCGAGGTAGGAGCTGTCTGCAGAACGGAGGAAACCAAATCCATCCTGCAATATCTCCAGCACACCGTCGCCAAAGATATCTTCGCCACTCTTTGCGTGCTGCTTCAGGATGGCAAAAATAATGTCCTGCTTGCGCATACGGGCCAGGTTTTCCAGCCCCATACTTTCGCCGAGAGTGATCAGCTCAGAAACCGGCGTATTCTTTAATTCGGTAAGATTCATAATGGTGTGAGTTCTTAAACTTGGGGTAAATCTCGAACTTAATGTTGTGAATGGTATGGCAGGGTCATCCATGCCTGTTTACGGCTATCAACTCATGTCTGTTCGCTGTCTGGTCACAGGAAAGTACGCAGAACTGAAACGACAAGACGGAATGAGCGAAGAGCCAGGAATCTTTCCACTTCTCGTGCGAGAAAAAACGGGAAGTGACGGATAAAACCAGATTCAAACTTAATAAGGTATGTTTAATTCGAAGTCAATACTAACTTAGCACGACTCAGACCGGGCGTCCAGAGATCCTGACAATTTAAGAATAACGTAAGGACAACAGACGCCACGAAACTGCCTGATACCTTAATCATTCGTCGAATGACAGACGCCTGACCATACAGCGCCTTTGTCATTCGACGTATAAAAGGTATTACGCCAGATTGGCGTCGAGAAACTCTTTCAACTGACCTTTAGACAGTGCGCCTACTTTGGTTGCCGCCACTTCGCCGTTTTTAAACAGCAGCAGAGTCGGAATACCGCGGATGCCATACTTAGGCGCAGTACCTGGGTTCTGGTCAATGTTCAGTTTGGCAACGGTCAATTTGCCCTGATATTCGTCAGCGATTTCATCCAGAATCGGAGCGATCATTTTACACGGCCCGCACCACTCTGCCCAGAAATCAACGAGGATAGCCCCGTCCGCTTTGAGTACATCCGTGTCAAAACTGTCGTCAGTCAGGTGAATAATTTTATCGCTCATATATAACTCCACAGGAATAAGCCTGGCGTGTTGGTGTAGCATTAACCAACGAGGTGCTGATGTTAACTTCGCCAACAAAGGTTGACTTTATTTCACCGGATACGCTTTCGTAAAGCAATAGTAAGCTGATATTCTACCACACTATGAGCAAAACACATTTAACAGAACAGAAGTTTTCCGACTTCGCCCTGCACCCACAGGTGGTTGAAGCCCTTGAAAAAAAAGGGTTTTATAATTGTACGCCCATTCAGGCACTGGCCCTTCCGCTAACGCTGGCGGGTCGTGACGTTGCAGGGCAGGCGCAAACCGGTACCGGGAAAACGATGGCGTTTCTGACGTCAACGTTTCATTATTTACTTTCTCATCCCGCGATCGACGATCGCAAGGTGAACCAGCCGCGCGCGCTGATCATGGCGCCGACGCGTGAATTAGCCGTACAAATTCACGCAGACGCGGAGCCGTTGGCGCAAGCGACAGGCTTAAAATTAGGCCTGGCTTACGGCGGCGATGGTTACGACAAGCAGCTTAAAGTGCTGGAAAGCGGCGTTGATATTCTTATTGGTACGACGGGCCGACTGATCGACTACGCCAAACAAAATCACATTAACCTCGGCGCCATTCAGGTCGTCGTACTCGATGAAGCCGATCGCATGTACGATTTGGGCTTTATTAAAGATATCCGCTGGCTGTTCCGTCGTATGCCGCCGGCTGCGCAGCGTCTGAACATGTTGTTCTCCGCCACCCTGTCTTATCGGGTTCGCGAACTGGCGTTTGAACAGATGAACAACGCCGAATATGTTGAAGTGGAACCGGAGCAAAAGACCGGCCACCGCATTAAAGAAGAGCTTTTCTACCCCTCTAATGAAGAGAAAATGCGTTTACTGCAAACGCTGATCGAAGAAGAGTGGCCGGATCGCGCCATTATTTTCGCCAACACCAAGCATCGTTGCGAAGATATCTGGGGACATCTGGCGGCAGATGGCCATCGTGTTGGTCTGCTGACCGGTGACGTCGCGCAGAAAAAGCGCCTGCGGATTCTGGATGAGTTCACCCGCGGCGATCTGGACATTCTTGTGGCGACCGATGTCGCGGCGCGTGGGTTGCATATCCCCGCCGTAACGCACGTCTTTAACTACGATCTGCCAGATGATTGTGAAGACTATGTTCACCGTATCGGTCGTACCGGTCGCGCTGGCGCCAGCGGACATTCCATCAGCCTGGCTTGCGAAGAGTATGCGCTGAATCTGCCCGCCATTGAGAGCTATATCGGCCACTCGATTCCGGTCAGCAAATACAATCCGGAAGCGCTCATGAACGATCTGCCCAAGCCGTTGCGCCTGACGCGTGCGCGTCCTGGCAATGGTCCGCGCCGCGCTGGCGCTCCGCGTAATCGTCGTCGTTCAGGTTAAGAAAAGTTATGCCATACACAAAATCATTTAGCCTGTATCAAGGCGGCAAGAAAACAAATCCCGATGAGCTTAGGAAGAGTACGCAGCCAACACGGATACAGGTTGAAGGATGAAGTGTATGAATTCCACCTCGTTGTATGCCGCTATTGATCTCGGTTCCAATAGTTTTCATATGCTGGTCGTGCGCGAGGCGGCGGGAAGCATCCAGACGCTGACCCGAATAAAACGCAAGGTGCGTCTGGCCGCAGGTCTGAACAACGACAACCACCTTTCAGCTGAAGCGATGGAACGCGGCTGGCAATGTCTGCGCCTGTTTGCTGAACGTTTGCAGGATATTCCGCAGCCGCAAATCCGCGTGGTTGCCACCGCAACATTGCGTCTCGCCGTCAATGCGGGTGAATTTATCGCGAAAGCGCAGACTATCCTTGGTTGTCCGGTGCAGGTTATCAGCGGCGAAGAAGAGGCGCGGCTGATTTATCAGGGAGTCGCTCATACCACCGGCGGCGCAGATCAGCGACTGGTGGTGGATATCGGCGGCGCCAGCACTGAACTGGTTACCGGCACTGGCGCGCAAACCACGTCGCTGTTTAGCCTGTCGATGGGCTGCGTAACGTGGCTTGAACGCTATTTTAGCGATCGTAATCTGGCGCAAGAAAACTTTGATGATGCGGAGAAAGCCGCGCGCGATGTACTGCGTCCGGTCGCCGATGAACTGCGTTTTCATGGCTGGAAGGTCTGCGTGGGTGCCTCCGGCACCGTACAGGCATTGCAGGAAATCATGATGGCGCAGGGGATGGACGAGCGCATTACGCTCGCCAAACTGCAGCAGCTAAAACAACGCGCGATACAGTGCGGGCGTCTGGAAGAGCTGGAAATCGAAGGCCTGACGCTGGAGCGCGCGCTGGTTTTCCCAAGCGGGCTGGCTATTCTGATCGCGATATTTACCGAGCTGAACATCCAGAGCATGACGCTGGCAGGCGGCGCGTTACGCGAAGGGCTGGTGTATGGGATGTTGCATCTGGCGGTAGATCAGGATATCCGCAGCCGCACGCTGCGAAACATTCAGCGTCGGTTTATCGTCGATACCGATCAGGCAAATCGTGTGGCGAAGCTGGCAGATAACTTCCTCAAACAGGTAGAAAATGCCTGGCATATTGAGCCTATCAGTCGTGAACTGTTGCTTAGCGCTTGCCAATTGCATGAGATCGGTCTGAGCGTTGATTTTAAACAGGCGCCCTATCATGCCGCCTATTTAGTACGCCATTTGGATCTGCCTGGCTATACGCCCGCGCAGAAAAAGTTGCTCGCCACCCTCTTACTGAATCAGACCAATCCGGTCGATCTCTCTTCGCTTCATCAGCAAAACGCGGTACCGCCCCGTGTTGCGGAACAGCTATGCCGTTTGCTGCGACTGGCGATTCTTTTTGCCGGTCGCCGTCGTGACGATCTGGTACCAGAAATTACGCTACAGGCGCTAAATGAAAATCTGACGTTAACCTTGCCTGGCGACTGGCTGGCGCATCACCCGCTGGGTAAAGAGTTGATTGATCAGGAAAGCCAGTGGCAAAGCTATGTACACTGGCCGCTGGACGTTCGCTAACCGTAGTCTGATTACCGGATGGCGCTTCGCTTATCCGGCCTACGATTTCGCTCGCTTTGCCGCCATCATGGCTTTCAGATTAGCCAGGTGACTTTGCCCTTTTTGCATTCGCTCCTCAGCGCTTACCACTTTGCGCTCCTGCTCCCAGATTAAATCATCCTGCGGCAGTTCTAACAGGAAGCGACTGGGTTCCGGGCGCACCAGCTCCCCATACTGACGGCGCTCTTTACATAATGTAAAGGTAAGCTCTTTCTGCGCGCGAGTGATCCCGACATAGGCCAGCCGACGCTCTTCCTCAATATTGTCTTCGTCAATGCTGCTTTGATGCGGCAAAAATCCTTCTTCCATTCCCACCATATAGACATACGGGAATTCCAGTCCTTTCGATGCATGAAGCGTCATCAACTGTACCTGATCCAGCTCTTCTTCGCTCTCGCCGCGCTCCATCATATCGCGCAGCGTAAAGCGTGTAACCACTTGGGTCAGCGTCATCGGCTCATCAAGTTCGTTGCCTTCCAGCATCTCAGTCATCCAGCTAAAGAGCTGGTTAACGTTTTTCATACGCATTTCCGCCGCTTTGGGGCTCGGCGAGGTTTCGTACAACCAGGATTCATAGTCAATACCGTGGATGAGATCGCGCACGGCGGCGACAGGCTCGCGTTCGGCCAGACGCTGGATTTCCCCCAGCCAGTGGGTAAAACGCGTCAATGAATCGTAACCACGTCCGGTCAGCTTTTGGCTAAGCCCCATATCAAAGCTGGCGGTAAACAGGCTTTTATTACGCATCATTGCCCATTCACCCAGCTTTTGCAGCGTGGCCGGACCGATTTCGCGTTTTGGCGTATTCACGATGCGCAGGAAAGCGCTGTCATCATCCGGGTTGGTCAACACCCGCAGATAGGCCAGCAAGTCTTTAATCTCCGGACGGGAGAAAAATGAGGTGCCGCCGGAAATTTTGTACGGAATACGGTTCTGCATGAGGAATTTTTCAAATACCCGCGACTGATGATTCCCGCGATACAGAATGGCGTAATCCTTGTACTGGGTCTTGTTCACAAAGTGATGGGCAATCAGTTCGCCGGTAACGCGCTCAGCTTCATGCTCTTCATTGTTTGCGCTTAACACTTTGAGTTCCGCGCCGTAACCGAGCTCGGAAAAGAGGCGCTTTTCAAAAACGTGCGGATTGTTGGCGATGAGAATATTCGCCGCTTTCAGGATGCGGCCCGAAGAACGATAGTTTTGCTCCAGTTTAATCACCTGCAGCGCCGGAAAATCCTGGCTCAGTAACACCAGGTTTTGCGGACGCGCCCCGCGCCAGGAGTAGATAGACTGATCGTCATCGCCTACGACCGTAAAGCGCGCGCGTTGCCCGACCAGCAGCTTAACCAACTCATACTGGCTGGTGTTAGTATCCTGATATTCATCCACCAGCAGATAACGAATTTTATTCTGCCAGCGCTCGCGCACCTCATCATTGCGTTGCAGCAGCAGCGTCGGCAGCAAAATCAAATCATCAAAATCGAGAACGTTACATGCCTTCATATGGGCGTCGTAAAGCCCGTAGCAGTGGGCAAAAATACGATCGCGTTCACCTTTCGCCCCGGCCGCCGCCTGCGCAGGCGTTTTGAGATCGTTTTTCCAGTTGGAGATCGTGGAGATCAGCTGTTGCAACAGAACCTTGTCGTCTTCGATCAGGCCTTCGGTCAGCTCTTTGAGCAAGGCGACCTGGTCGGTATCGTCAAACAATGAAAAGTTCGATTTCATCCCCAGCGCAGCGTACTCGCGCTTAATAATATCCAGCCCTAGCGTATGAAAGGTGGAGATCATCAAACCGCGCGCTTCCTTACGGCCGAGCGTCTGCCCGACGCGTTCTTTCATCTCACGCGCGGCCTTGTTGGTAAACGTCACCGCCGCAATATGCCGGGCCTGATAGCCGCATCCGCGGATCAGGTGGGCGATTTTATTGGTAATTACGCGAGTTTTACCAGAACCCGCTCCTGCCAGCACCAGGCAGGGTCCGGTGACGAATTCGACAGCGTGTTGTTGGCCGGGATTTAAACGCATGGGAATAGTGCTCAATCTTCGAACGGGGGAGGGATTGTAGCAGAAAGCGAGGCCCAGAGAAGACCAGGCTGCTTTTTCAGGCAGCCTGGAAAAGGTCAATCAGCAGGCTCTGGCGGCAAGCGGCGTATAGCCATTACGCTGTGCGCTCTTGATCCAACTGTAAGAACCCATTAGCGCGATCGCCGTCAGCAGAACATACTCAAGCGACATCGCATAAACGCCCTGTACTGCATAGATCACGACGCTAATTACATCAATAATCACCCACAGCAGCCAGTTTTCCACGTACTTGCGGGTCATCAGCACCATCGCCGCAATCGACAACACCAGCATGGTGGAATCCCAGAACGGGAACGCGTCCGGCTGGAGTTCAGGCATCGCCACCTGCATACCTACCGTTTGCAGCAGAGCGAGCATAACGCGGGTCAACATAGCGAAGACCGGATCGATAAACCACGTCATCAGCAGAATGGCGATAATACATATGCCCCCCAACCTCCATGTTTGTTGACGAGAAAGCCAGCGTACTTTCAGAGCGGCTTCCCGGGCGTCATTCTGCCGGCTCCATGCGTACCAGCCGTAAATATTCGCCGCAAAGAAAAACACCTGAAGTAGCAAGCTGGCATACAGTTGAATCTGAAAAAAGATGGCGGCAAACAGAGTGACGTTAATCAAACCAAACAGGTAATTAATGATTTTTTCCCGGCTGGCGCACCAGATGCACAATAAGCCAAAGACGGTGCCGATAGCCTCAATCCACGACAGCGCATACCCTCCCTCGCCGAGAGGAATGTTGACCATTACATTGTTAATGATGAAAAAGTCCATCATTGCTCTCCTTGCAAACTATCGAAATAAATGGCCTGAAGCGCCAAAGAAATCTGGCGCTCTTCACCTTGCTGGCACAAGGTTTCCTGCTGAACATAATGGTTAATGCTGCTCTCCAGACAGCCACTATGCGCGACGACCACGTTTAGCAACGACGCGGTACGCAGCCCTCGTAACGCCCCCACCACCATCAGCGCGGCGGTTTCCATATCCGCGCCGAGAACTCCCCTGGCCGACCATTCGGCATCCAGTTCAGCTTCGCGATCGGTATAAAAACTGTCATGGCTGCGCACCAGCCCGCAAACGGCAGAGATGTTCATCTGTTTCGCCTGCTGTATCAGCGTGGCGGTAAGATACGGGTCCGCACAGGCCGGATAACTGGCGGGCGCATAGGTTTTGCTGGCACCGTCGTCAGCCACCGCGCCGTGGGCGATGATCACATCGCCCAACGCCAGCGAGTCCTGCAACGCGCCGCAACTACCGATACGGATTAGCGTGTTGACGCCAACCTGGCGTAACTCCTCAATGGCGATAGCGGTTGACGGTCCGCCGATTCCCGTGGAGAGCACGACTATTTCAACCCCCTGGTACCAACCGCGCGCCGCGCGAAACTCCCGGTTTTGCCCCAGAATCTCAGCCTTATCAAGAAAACGGGCGATTCTATCCACCCGCCCGGGATCGCCGGGCAAAAGCGCATATTTCGCGCGGGTCATGCTTGTGTTAAGCCGAATATGGGGTTGCATCTCCCGTCTCCTTATTGTTCTGAGAGGTTCAGATTTCCGCCTCCTGTTTGAGTTTTTCAGGAGCCAGTAAAATGATCCCCTCACCGTCGGTATCGATAATGTTCAGCGATTTCAGATCGTGCAGTATCCGGTTGATACTGCGCGTCGTCGCCGCAAATTCCTGACCAAGATTCTGCTTATCAAGCAAAATAGTGGTTGATTCATATTGTTGATAACGCAGCCATAATGCCTGGCATACGCGTTGATGCAGCGAGTACAAATTGTCGCTACTGGCCTTTTTCGACAACTGGTAATACTGTTGGCTGAAAAACCGCAGCATTCGCTGGTTAAAGTGGTTATCCAGCGCCAGCCAGCGGCAAAAATGCGCTTGCGGCAGGCTGAGTAGCTGTACATTGCCGACGGCTACGACAGAACAGATGTAATGCCGCGACTCAAATATCTCTAGCTCGCCCAGCATATCTCCTTTGCCATAACGCGCCTGCCGGTAACGGCGTCCATCTTCAGCTTCGTAAAAAACATCCACTTCGCCGGCCACAATGAGTGAAAATTGCTGGCATATTTCCCCCTGGCGGCAGATAAGCGCGCCGCGGGAAATGTCGTCAAATCGCCAGCACTGCATGATTTCCAACGGGCAGTATTTGAGTAATTCATAGAGCACTGGGTCGCGTACAACCTGGCGTAGCCCTAAAAGCCAGTCGTCTGGAAATTCTGCGTTTTTCATTATGTTCATGGTATCTCGCCCCTTGTCAGAAAGGACAGGACCGCCGTCCCGCGCATCCGAAATACGCCCGCTAAAAATGCCGCTTATCTCCCGGTTCATTAAATCAGGCGGGACATCTGTCCTGTAATGGCGAAGAGTATATGTCTGACGGCCTAAGGAGTGATAAAGTGACGGCCAATCTTTGCGACGTGAGAACTCAATAATGGCAAAAATGGCAGCAGCACTGCATATTCTTGTAAAAGAAGAGAAACTGGCTTTAGATCTTCTGGAGCAAATTAAAAACGGCGGCGATTTTGAGAAGCTGGCGAAGAAGCATTCTATCTGCCCCTCCGGTAAAAAAGGCGGTCATTTAGGCGAATTTCGTCAGGGCCAGATGGTTCCGGCATTCGATAAAGTAGTCTTTTCCTGCCCGGTACTGGAGCCAACCGGCCCGCTGCATACCCAGTTCGGTTACCACATCATTAAAGTATTGTATCGCAAATAAAAAGCCGGGTGGCGGCTACGCCTTACCCGGCCTACATCGTCTGCTTGATTTTGTAGGTCGGGTAAGCGCTAGCGCCACCCGACAAGGTATATCAACCCGCTACCGCAATACGCTTCATATCCGTCATATAGCCGCGCAGTTTCTTACCTACCTGCTCAATCGCATGACTACGAATCGCATCGTTCACGTCGCGAAGCTGTGCGTTGTCTACCGCGCCTTCCGGGATAGCACTACCCAGATCGCCCGGTTGCAATTCCGCCATAAACGGTTTCAGCAGCGGTACGCAAGCGTAAGAGAACAGGTAGTTACCGTATTCTGCGGTATCGGAGATAACCACGTTCATTTCGTACAGACGCTTACGGGCGATGGTGTTGGCGATCAGCGGCAGTTCGTGCAGTGATTCGTAGTAAGCGGACTCTTCGATGATGCCGGAATCGACCATGGTTTCGAACGCCAGCTCAACGCCCGCTTTCACCATCGCAATCATCAGCACGCCTTTATCGAAGTACTCCTGCTCGCCGATTTTACCTTCAAACTGCGGCGCGGTTTCGAACGCGGTTTTACCGGTCTCTTCACGCCAGGTCAGCAGTTTCTTATCGTCGTTAGCCCAGTCAGCCATCATGCCGGACGAGAATTCGCCGGAGATGATGTCATCCATGTGTTTCTGGAACAACGGCGCCATGATCTCTTTCAGCTGTTCGGACAGCGCGTAAGCACGTAGTTTCGCCGGGTTAGACAGACGGTCCATCATCAGGGTGATGCCGCCCTGCTTCAGCGCTTCGGTGATGGTTTCCCAGCCAAACTGAATCAGTTTTTCGGCGTATGCCGGGTCGGTGCCTTCTGCCACCAGCTTGTCGAAGCACAGCAGAGAACCGGCCTGCAACATACCGCACAGAATAGTCTGCTCGCCCATCAGGTCGGATTTCACTTCCGCCACGAAAGAAGATTCCAGTACGCCCGCACGGTGACCGCCGGTGGCCGCCGCCCAGGCTTTAGCAATCGCCATGCCTTCGCCTTTCGGGTCGTTTTCCGGGTGAACGGCGATCAGCGTCGGCACGCCGAAACCACGTTTGTATTCTTCACGCACTTCGGTACCCGGGCATTTCGGCGCTACCATCACCACGGTGATGTCTTTACGGATCTGCTCTCCCACTTCCACGATGTTGAAGCCGTGGGAGTAGCCCAGCGCCGCGCCGTCTTTCATCAGCGGCTGTACGGAGCGCACCACGTCGGAGTGCTGTTTGTCCGGCGTCAGATTAACCACCAGATCCGCCTGCGGGATCAGCTCTTCGTAGGTGCCTACTTTGAAGCCGTTTTCAGTCGCTTTACGCCAGGAAGCACGCTTCTCAGCAATCGCTTCTTTACGCAGGGCGTAGGAGATATCCAGACCGGAATCACGCATGTTCAGGCCCTGGTTCAGCCCCTGAGCGCCACAGCCGACGATGACCACTTTTTTACCCTGCAGGTAGCTCGCGCCGTCGGCGAATTCGTCGCGGCCCATAAAGCGGCATTTACCCAGCTGCGCCAGCTGCTGGCGCAGATTCAGTGTATTAAAGTAGTTAGCCATGATGGTGTACTCCGTGATGTTGTGTTGTCGCGCTTATTGTTCGGTTTACAGATTGCTATCTGTGCGAATGAACCCACATTACAACAGGAAATTTATTGCGGAAATTGATATATTCACAACGTTATGTTGCGGTTTATGCAACGTCAAAAACCGGAGGTCTGTCTGTGGATTTACGCGATCTAAAAACCTTCCTGCATCTGGCGGAAAGCCGCCACTTTGGCCGCAGCGCGCGGGCGATGCACGTCAGCCCCTCCACGCTCTCCCGGCAGATCCAGCGGCTGGAAGAAGATCTCGGCCAGCCGCTGTTTGTGCGCGATAACCGCACGGTCACGCTGACCGAAGCGGGTGAAGAGCTGCGAGTGTTTGCCCAACAGACGCTTTTGCAATATCAGCAGTTGCGCCATACCCTCGATCAGCAGGGGCCGTCCCTTTCCGGCGAACTCCATATCTTCTGTTCAGTGACCGCGGCGTACAGTCACCTGCCGCCGATCCTCGACCGCTTCCGCGCCGAACATCCCTCGGTGGAAATTAAGCTCACCACCGGCGACGCCGCCGATGCGATGGACAAAGTGGTCACTGGCGAGGCCAATCTGGCGATTGCCGGTAAGCCGGAAACGCTGCCTGGCGCGGTGGCGTTTTCGATGCTGGAAAATCTGGCGGTAGTGCTGATCGCCCCGGCGCTGCCCTGCCCGGTGCGCAATCAGGTGTCGGTTGATAAGCCCGACTGGTCGACGGTGCCGTTTATCATGGCCGATCAGGGGCCGGTACGCCGCCGCATTGAGCTGTGGTTTCGCCGCCATAAAATCAGCAATCCGCAGATTTACGCCACCGTCGGCGGTCATGAAGCGATGGTTTCAATGGTGGCGCTGGGCTGCGGCGTGGCGCTGCTGCCGGAAGTGGTGCTGGAAAACAGCCCGGAACCAGTGCGCAATCGGGTGATGATTTTAGAGCGCAGCGACGAAAAAACGCCGTTTGAGCTTGGCGTCTGCGTGCAGAAAAAGCGGCTGCATGAGCCGCTAATTGATGCGTTCTGGAAAATTGTTCAGGGTTGATAAGGTAATAAAATGCGCACAAAAATAATGCTGTTATCTGCACTGGTAGCGATATGCTTCAGCGTACAGGCTAAACCGACGGGCATTACCGTACAGGATGTAAAGCATCTGGCGTTAAAGCAGTGCCTTGTTGATAACTATCATAAACGCATTCCGCCGGATGCTTTTTATGCTCCAGGCCATGATATGTCGTTTTTAGTTAAAACCTACGCGTTAGATAATGCCGGGAAATGGAAACCATTCCTTAAATTCGTCGCCAAAGAAACAGAAGGCTTTGATCGCTTAACTATGGCGCTCCATCCGGATAACGCTAAAGACGCTAATAACGTGCTGGAGCGGTGTATGGCATTTTATGAATCTGACAAATTAGATAAATATGTTCGAGAGATGGTGATGAAATAACAAGAGTCGGCTTATGCTCCCAAAAAACAGTAAGACTGCACGTATCCTTAAGGAGCCCCATGCTGCTATGGGCGGAAATTCAGGCAACTATGTCCGTGCAGAAGTAGAATTTGATTCTACGAAGCGAAAACTCTTACCGATAAAAGGGTATCGACCCGACATTGTCATACCGTCCCTCACGGATGAATATTGGGGCATCACCTTTGTCGAAGGAGAAATTGAACTTTTTGATTTCCCTTTCATTGTTAGCCTGGCTTTCACATTCAATGATGAGCATTATCTCCAGATCAGGGAAAATCAGTTATTTGTTATAATGGAAGGGCCTCACCAGGTAGGTAAAGGGCGATTCCTGGAAATACACTTTATCCCGAAAAATGTTAATACATAACGGCAATCTTTTATAAATCCGCCGGGTTCACCTGCTTCATGGTTTCCACCGTCATCAGCCACTGGTACAGCGGCTCCAACTGTTGGAAACTCTCGGCCAGCCGTGTGACCAGATCGGCATGGAAGAGTTTTTCTACGTCATTATCCGTCACCATCACGGCAAACGTTTTACGCTGATACCAGTCGGATATCGCCGGGTCGAGATCTTTGGCCAGCAGCCGCTTATAGCTTTCCCCCACCAGCTCAAACGGCGGGCTGCAGCATTCGGCAACCTGTAAAAACGCATCAGACCGCTTCCTCAACGTATGGCGAAACAGATCCATCGTAGATTTGCTGGCGCTGTAGTAACCCAACCCATAGCGTAGAGTATCGGGGCTGATTTCAAAAAAGTAGGCTGGCGCATCGATCCAGTTTTTAGCTGAACGCTTAAAGGTCAGCCACATCCGGCTGCGGTACAGCGATTTGTCGTGCGAGAAACGGGTATCGCGGTGAATACGCGACAGGGTTTTACCGATGGCGGGTCGGGTTTCCAGCAGTGGATCGATTTCCAGCATCGCTGGAGCAAGGTCGTCCACCAGCGCGCGGAATGGAGTCAGAAGGCTTCTTTCGTAGATAAAGCGGTGCTCATCGAACCAAGCTTTGTCGTTCTCAATACAAACCTGCTGAAGAAAATTGAGCCCTTCTTGTGCAAATCCCTGAAAGCGTCCAGCCATCTTTTTGCCCTTACTCATAGCGATCGTCAGTTTATTATCCCACTCCCTGACGCGCCGTCTATGCAGATGACCGGAAGGAGACATTTCTTCCGGTCATCACTATTCCTACCCCGCCAGAAAGAACCGGAACGCCGGGTTATTGCTCTCATCATGGCATTCATAGCCCAGCTCATGCAGCCGGGTTTCGAAATCCGGCTCATGATCGCCTAACTCGAACGCCGCCAGCACGCGGCCATAATCGGTACCGTGGCTGCGGTAATGGAATAACGAAATATTCCAGTGGGTACCCAACGTATGCAGGAACTTCAGCAAGGCACCGGGCGATTCCGGAAACTCAAAGCTGAACAAACGCTCCTGTAATGGCTTGGAGGGGCGTCCGCCGACCATATAGCGCACATGCAGCTTCGCCATTTCATCGTCGGAGAGATCCACTACGCTATAACCGCCGTCGCACAGTTGGGTGATAATCTCTTTTCGCTCCTCCAGCCCCTGACTGACGCGGACGCCGACAAAAATACAGGCATTTTTCGCGTCGGCAAAACGGTAGTTAAATTCAGTGACCATACGCCCGCCAAGCAACTGGCAGAATTTGAGGAAGCTCCCCTTTTCTTCCGGAATGGTCACCGCCAGTAACGCTTCGCGCTGTTCCCCCAGCTCGCAGCGTTCAGACACATAGCGCAAGCCGTGGAAGTTGACGTTGGCGCCGGAAAGGACGTGCGCCAGGCGTTCGCCGCGAATATTGTGCTGGGCGATATATTTTTTCATCCCCGCCAGCGCCAGCGCGCCAGACGGCTCCGCCACCGCACGCACATCTTCAAACAGATCTTTCATCGCCGCGCAGATCGCGTCGCTATCGACGGTTACGATGTCGTCAAGATACTCCCGGCACAGCCGGAAGGTTTCGTCGCCGATGCGTTTTACCGCCACGCCTTCAGCAAACAACCCAACGCGCGGGAGATCCACTGGATGACCGGCTTCCAACGCCGCTTTCAGGCAGGCGGAATCCTCCGCTTCGACGGCAATCACTTTGATTTGCGGCATCAATTGTTTGATCAGTACCGCTACGCCAGCCGCCAGGCCGCCGCCGCCAACCGGCACAAAGACACGATCGAGATGCGAATCCTGCTGAAGCAGTTCCAGCGCCAGCGTGCCCTGCCCGGCGATCACCATTGGGTGATCAAACGGCGGCACCCAGGTAAAACCCTGCTGCTGCGCCAGCTCAATAGCTTTCGCTTTCGCTTCATCAAAATTAGCGCCGTGCAACAGCACTTCGCCGCCAAAACCGCGTACCGCATCGACTTTAATATCCGCCGTTGCTTTTGGCATGACGATCAGAGACTTCACGCCAAGCCGCGCGGAGGAGAACGCCACGCCCTGTGCATGGTTCCCCGCCGACGCGGTAATCACGCCGTGGGCTTTTTGTTCTTCGGTCAATCCGGCCATCATCGCGTAAGCGCCGCGCAGCTTAAAGCTATGTACCGGCTGCCGGTCTTCGCGTTTGACGAGAATAACGTTATCCAGACGTGACGAGAGCTTTTCCATTTTTTGCAGCGGCGTCACCTGCGCCGCTTCGTATACTGGCGCGCGTAGCACCGCGCGCAGATACTCCGCCCCTTCCGGCGCGACTGACAGAGGTTGAGATTCCGCCATCATCAACCTCCCAGTTTCGATTTATCGCGCACCGCGCCTTTATCGGCGCTGGTCGCCAGGCTGGCGTAGGCACGCAGGGCAAACGAAACCTGACGCTGACGATTTTTCGGCGTCCAGGCTTTGTCGCCACGAGCTTCTTGCGCCTCGCGGCGTGCGGCGATTTCAGCCTCGCTCAACTGCAACTGAATGCTGCGGTTCGGGATATCAATCGCAATGGTGTCGCCATCTTCAATCAGCGCAATAGTGCCGCCGCTGGCCGCTTCCGGCGAGACGTGGCCGATGGAAAGACCCGAAGTACCGCCGGAAAAACGCCCATCGGTGATGAGCGCGCAGGCTTTGCCCAGCCCCATCGACTTCAGGAAACTGGTCGGATAGAGCATTTCCTGCATTCCCGGCCCGCCTTTCGGCCCTTCGTAGCGGATCACGACTACATCGCCTTCCACTACTTTGCCGCCGAGAATCGCCTCTACCGCGTCGTCCTGGCTTTCATACACTTTCGCCGGGCCGGTGAATTTAAGGATGCTGTCATCCACGCCCGCGGTTTTAACGATGCAGCCGTTTTCGGCGAAGTTGCCATACAGCACCGCCAGACCGCCGTCTTTGCTATAGGCATATTCCAGCGAGCGGATGCAACCCGCTGCGCGGTCGTCATCCAGCGAATCCCAGCGACAATCCTGCGAGAATGCCTGGGTAGTACGGATACCGGCAGGGCCAGCACGGAACATTTTTTTAACCGCTTCGTCCTGCGTAACCGTGATGTCGTACTGTTCCAGCGTTTGCGGCAGCGTCAGGCCTAATACGTTTTTCACGTTGCGGTTCAGCAGCCCGGCGCGATCCAGCTCGCCTAAAATACCCAGCACACCGCCAGCACGGTGAACGTCTTCCATATGGTATTTCTGGGTACTTGGCGCCACTTTACACAACTGCGGCACCTTGCGGGACAGCTTGTCGATATCACTCATGGTGAAGTCGATTTCCGCTTCCTGCGCCGCCGCCAGTAGATGCAGAACGGTATTGGTCGAACCGCCCATCGCAATATCCAGCGTCATGGCGTTTTCAAACGCGGCTTTGCTGGCGATGTTACGCGGCAGTGCACTTTCGTCGTTTTGCTCGTAGTAACGTTTAGTCAGTTCAACAATCCGCTTACCGGCATTGAGGAACAACTGCTTCCGGTCAGCATGGGTCGCCAGCAGCGAACCGTTGCCCGGCTGCGACAGGCCCAGCGCTTCGGTCAGGCAATTCATGGAGTTAGCGGTAAACATGCCGGAGCAGGAGCCGCAGGTTGGACAGGCGGAACGCTCCACCTGGTTACTTTGATCGTCAGAGACTTTCGGGTCCGCTCCCTGAATCATGGCATCAACCAGATCGAGCTTGATGATCTGATCGGACAGTTTGGTTTTCCCGGCTTCCATCGGTCCGCCGGAAACAAAGATCACCGGAATATTCAGGCGCAGCGAGGCCATGAGCATCCCTGGGGTGATTTTGTCGCAGTTGGAGATACACACCATCGCGTCAGCGCAGTGAGCGTTCACCATGTACTCCACGGAGTCGGCGATCAGCTCGCGCGACGGCAGTGAATAGAGCATACCCCCGTGCCCCATGGCGATCCCGTCATCCACGGCAATAGTGTTGAACTCTTTCGCCACACCGCCGAAAGCTTCAATCTGTTCGGCGACCAGCTTACCGAGATCGCGCAGATGAACGTGACCCGGCACAAACTGAGTGAATGAGTTCACCACGGCGATAATCGGTTTGCCAAAATCACTGTCGGTCATTCCGGTGGCGCGCCACAGCGCGCGGGCACCCGCCATATTACGACCATGGGTGGTGGTGGCGGAACGGTACTTAGGCATGCTTTATTTACTCCCCATCTTTTCCCTTCATACTTCACGCCACAGGTGCGTTGGCTGCCTCACTCACCCCAGTCACTTACTACAGTAAGCTCCTGGGGATTCGCTGCGTTGCCGCCTTCCTGTGACGCAAATTATTTTGGGAAAATATTAATTTTATTTATTATGAATTTACCGGATCCAACCAGCCCCATTTATCCTCGGTTTCTCCAGTGAAGAGACCAAAGAAGGCTTGTTGAATACGCTTGGTAACAGGGCCGCAACGGCCTTCACCTACCTGGATACCATCAACGCTGCGTACCGGAGTAATTTCTGCCGCGGTTCCGGACATAAACACTTCGTCGGCCAGATACAGCGATTCACGGGACAGCACCTGCTCGCGCACTTCAATACCCAGCTCTTTCGCCAGTTTGATGATCGCGTCGCGAGTAATGCCTGGCAGCGCGGAAGAGGTAAACGGCGGAGTAAACAGCACGCCATCTTTTACCTCAAACAGGTTTTCGCCTGCGCCTTCGGAGATATAGCCGTTTACATCCAGGGCGATGCCTTCCTGATAGCCGTGGCGGCGCGCTTCGCTACCCACCAGCAGTGAGGAAAGATAGTTACCGCCCGCTTTCGCAGCGGTTGGAATGGTGTTCGGCGCAGCGCGATTCCAGGAAGAAACCATCGCATCGATCCCCTGATCCAGCGCTTCGGCGCCCAGGTATGCCCCCCACGGGAACGCGGCGATGATGACGTCAGTGGTGTATCCCGGGGGCGGGTTAACGCCCATACCGACATCGCCGACAAATACCAACGGACGGATATAGGCGCTGGTCAGGTTGTTTTTGCGGATCACTTCGCGGCAGGCTTCCATCAGCTCATCAATACTCTGGGAAACCGGAAAACGATAAATCTTTGCTGAGTCGCGCAGGCGCTGCATATGTTCACGATGACGAAACACTACCGGGCCTTTGTGAGAGTCGTAGCACCGAATCCCTTCAAATACCGACGTACCGTAGTGCAGCGCGTGAGACATTACGTGAACCTTCGCGTCTTCCCAGCGCACCATCTCGCCATTGAACCAAATGTAATCAGCTTTTTTCGTCGTCATTTTTCTTCCTTTTGCGCTCAGGCGCGGATTTGTTGTGATGTGGCAGCGCTCTGGCAGATTGCGACATGCGCAACATCTACCAGTTTACTTAACTGACTAAACAGTAAGTCGACCGACCGGGGACTGGCAACGGTCAATTCAATATTTATATTCTGCGCATCGGTCGCGGCTTCCATATTCATGGAGCACACCTGAAAACCACGATGGCGCACCACGCGTAAAACACGTTCTAAGGTTTCTGGATTAAAGCGTGCCGATACATTGACCTGATGTTGCATCATGATAATTTCTCCAGCATTTCAGAGTTACTGGCGCCAGGCGGCACCAACGGCCAGACATTTTCAAGTTCGTCGATTGAGACGTGAAGCAGGTACGGCCCTTCGCTTGCCAACATCGTGTCGAGTGCCGCTTCAACCTGGTCTTTACGAGTAATGTGCTGGCCTGGAATGCCGAAGGCGCTGGCCAGCATGAGGAAATCGGGGTTATCGGTCAGGGTGGTTTCGCTATATCGCTCCTGGAAAAACAGTTGCTGCCATTGTCGAACCATCCCTAACCGCTGGTTGTCGAGTAAGACTATCTTCAACGGTAACTGCTTGCGTTTTACGGTGCCCAACTCCTGAACATTCATCATGAAGGAGCCGTCACCGGAGATACAGATAACGGTATCATTCGGTCGCGCTACCTGTGCGCCAACGGCCGCCGGTAAGCCGAATCCCATCGTCCCCAGACCGCTGGAAGTGATGAAGTTCTCCGGGCGGGTGTAAGTCATATGCTGGGCTGACCATATCTGATGCTGCCCAACATCCGTCGTCACCACACTGTCTGCGGGTTTGCGTTCCGACAATTGCTTCAACAACAACGGCGCATAGATAGTCTCGCCAGGATGGTCATAGCGCCAGGCGTGTTCTGCGCGCAGCTCTGCACAGGACTGACGCCATGCGTCGATCTTCAGCGGTTGCTGTAATGCCGGCAACAGCGAATTTAAATCGCCCTGCAACGCGACGTGTGCCTGACGCAGTTTGTTCATTTCCGCCGGGTCGATATCCATATGGATTACGCTGGCGTTAGGAGCGAAAGTATTCAGCTTACCGGTCACCCGGTCATCAAAACGAGCACCCACTGCGATCAGTAAATCACACTCTTGCACCGCGAAATTAGCCGCTTTAGTACCGTGCATTCCCAGCATGCCCAGATAGTACGGATAATCAGCTTCAACAGCCCCCAGCCCTTTCAGCGTGCAGGTAACTGGCATTTGCGTTACCGCGATAAATTTACGCAGCGCCGGAACTGCCTGCGCCATACCAACACCACCGCCGACGTACAGCATGGGTTTTTTCGCCTGTTCCAGCATCTGGCGCGCCTGTTCCACATCAGCCTGCGGGAAGGTCGCTTCGTTATCAACGGTAGTAAACCAGGGCTCCAGCGCTCCGCTGGCTAATTGGATATCTTTCGGGATATCCACCAGAACCGGGCCAGGACGGCCAGCGTTGGCGACTTCAAAAGCCTCTGCCATGATACGAGGCAGCTCTTCCAGCGACTGCACCAGGAAGCTGTGTTTGGTACAGGCCAGCGACAGCCCTAACACATCCACCTCCTGGAACGCATCGGTGCCGATGAACGGGGCGGACACCTGACCCGTGATCGCGACGACGGGGACCGAATCTAACAACGCATCCGCCAGGCCAGTGATCAGGTTAGTGGCACCAGGGCCGGAAGTGGCGATACAAACACCGGTTTTGCCGGTAGAACGGGCATAACCGATTGCCGCCATTGCGGCACCCTGCTCGTGTCGGCACAACAAATGCTCCACACCACCGTCATACAACGCGTCGTAAACCGGCATAATTGCGCCACCAGGATAACCAAATACGGTTTTCACCCCCTGCGCTCGCAAAGCATGTACCACCCACTGTGCCCCGTTCATAGTTACATCCCCGTCGTAAATCTTGAGAAACAGAATTTTATGCTGTTATTCACGCTCTGCTCCTCGCTTAAGTTTTTCAGGCCAAAAAAAACCCCCGGACCTTTCGGTGCGGGGGTCTTAGTTCGTTAAGGCTTGATTTCTAAGCCTTTCCTCGTCCAAGTGCAGCCCCGCACGGTGGGATAATAATCACCACCACGCTAATCACGACCAGGCTAATCACTCGTAGAAGGGCTGTCATTTTTGTCTATTCTTGCATCTTGTTCGAAGGAATACCTAAAGAGTTACCATAGGTTTTGCCAATAGCACAAGATATTTTTTTAACCACGTTTCAGATAATGCAGGTGAATGCCTACAAGGGCTTTGTTTTTTATAAGAAAAATTAGAAACTGAAAAATTTTCACGTTTTCCTCCCCCTTTTGGCGCACTCTACACCCTGTTTTCCTTCTTTTCGCTTCTGCGAGCGTTCTTCCAGTTTGATGTTTCTTGCCTGAAAATGACGCCAAAATTCAGGAAGCAGCCGCTAAAAAACAAAAAGTCAGTAATTCGATTTTCTCTTCTATTCCGCATAATCCACGTAACAGGAGGGATTATGTCACTGGCGATTGTTCATACCCGCGCCGCACTTGGCGTCAATGCGCCGCCTATCACTATAGAGGTGCATATCAGTAATGGTTTACCGGGACTAACCATGGTTGGCCTACCGGAAACCACGGTAAAAGAGGCGCGTGACCGGGTACGTAGTGCGATTATTAATAGCGGATATGAATTTCCGGCTAAAAAAATAACCATTAACCTTGCTCCAGCCGATCTACCGAAAGAGGGCGGAAGGTATGACCTGCCTATTGCTGTTGCGCTTCTGGCCGCGTCTGAGCAGCTTACAGCGTCGAATCTTGAGGCATATGAGCTGGTGGGTGAGTTAGCGCTTACAGGCGCATTACGCGGCGTTCCTGGCGCAATATCAAGTGCAACGGAAGCCATCAGGGCCGGCAGAAATATTATCGTCGCAACAGAGAACGCGGCGGAGGTTGGGCTTATCAGCAAAGAAGGATGTTTTATCGCCGATCATCTACAAACCGTCTGCGCCTTTCTGGAAGGGAAACACGCCCTGGAAAGACCTTTAGCTCAGGATATGGCATCGCCTACCGCAACTGCCGATCTTCGCGATGTGATCGGTCAGGAGCAGGGTAAACGCGGCCTGGAGATTACAGCGGCAGGGGGACATAATCTGCTATTGATCGGCCCGCCGGGTACGGGTAAAACCATGCTGGCCAGTCGACTGAGCGGGATTCTTCCACCATTAAGCAATGAAGAAGCATTGGAAAGCGCCGCGATCCTCAGTCTGGTTAATGCCGATACGGTACAAAAACGATGGCAGCAACGCCCCTTTCGCTCACCTCATCATAGCGCCTCACTTACTGCTATGGTCGGCGGCGGCGCAATACCCGCCCCGGGAGAGATATCGCTGGCGCACAACGGAATTTTGTTCCTTGATGAATTGCCTGAATTTGAACGACGCACACTGGATGCGCTACGTGAACCTATAGAATCCGGTCAAATTCATTTATCCCGTACCAGAGCGAAAATAACGTACCCTGCCAGGTTCCAGTTAATCGCCGCAATGAATCCCAGCCCGACCGGACATTATCAGGGAAACCATAATCGCTGCACGCCAGAACAGACACTACGTTACCTTAATAGGTTGTCAGGCCCGTTTCTTGATCGTTTTGACCTTTCGCTTGAGATACCGCTTCCTCCGCCCGGGATTCTTAGCCAACACGCCTCAAAAGGTGAGAGCAGCGCTACGGTAAAAAAGCGGGTCATCGCCGCCCATGAACGGCAGTACCGACGCCAGAAGAAGTTAAACGCGCGTCTGGAGGGTCGCGAAATCCAAAAATATTGTGTATTGCATCACGATGACGCCCGCTGGCTTGAAGACACGCTGGTGCATCTTGGATTATCCATTCGCGCCTGGCAGCGTTTACTAAAAGTGGCCAGAACCATTGCCGACATAGAACTGGCTGACCAGATCTCGCGTCAGCATTTGCAGGAGGCGGTAAGCTATCGGGCGATAGACAGGTTGTTAATTCATTTGCAAAAGCTGCTGGCGTAAAAAAAGGGCATTACGCCCTTTTTATTAATCATCAGCTTCGGTGTAGTCTTCTGCGCCTTCAACTTGCGGCTTGCCGCCAGACAAGGTGTGGAAGCGTTTTGGACGCTTGATACGCGTCATATACTTGGACCAGACGCGTTCTGCATCCGTTACCGGCTCGCGTTCACCGCGACATACCGCTACAAACAGCTTCTCTTCTTCAGTCACAGGCTCACGCTTGCCAAGATCCAGATCATTAAAGGCATGACCATGACGCTCAAGCAGTTGTGCCTCTTTAATCGTGAAATCACCGTGACGAGAGAATCCACGTGGATAATGTTTATTGTCAAAATATCGATTAGTCGTCGTAAAGCTTTCCGCCATCCTGCACGCTCCTAATTCTTTGTCTGAGCTATTTATGGCGCGGAGTATTAGTTACGCTTGACAGAGTGTAAAACAAAACATTTAAATCATAACGACAAATAATTTTGTGGAGAGCACAGTGGATACGGAATTGTTAAAAACTTTCCTGGAAGTTAGCCGGACACGCCATTTCGGGCGGGCCGCAGAAGCACTTTACCTGACGCAATCCGCGGTGAGCTTTCGTATCAGGCAACTGGAGAATCAACTGGGCGTAAACCTTTTTACGCGGCACAGAAACAATATCCGTTTGACCACGGCTGGCGAAAAACTTTTACCGTATGCGGAAACGCTGATGAATACGTGGCAGGCGGCACGTAAAGAGGTGGCGCATACCTCACGCCATAACGAGTTTTCCATCGGTGCCAGCGCGTCTTTATGGGAGTGTATGCTTAACGCCTGGCTGGGTCGACTGTACCAACTACAGGAGCCGCAAAGCGGCCTGCAATTCGAAGCCAGAATCGCTCAACGGCAATCGCTTGTGAAGCAACTTCATGAACGCCAGCTTGATCTCCTCATTACTACCGAAGCGCCCAAAATGGATGAGTTCAGCAGTCAGCTGTTAGGGCACTTCACTTTGGCGTTGTATTGCAGCAGCCCTGCCCGTAAGAAATCAGAACTCAATTATCTGCGGCTGGAGTGGGGACCAGACTTCCAACAGCATGAAACCGGGCTGATCGCAGCAGATGAAGTGCCGGTATTAACAACCAGCTCAGCCGAACTCGCCCGACAGCAGCTTAGCGCATTAAATGGCTGTAGCTGGCTTCCTGTAAACTGGGCAAATGAAAAGGGCGGATTACATACCGTTGCCGACAGCGCAACGCTTTCACGGCCGCTATACGCCATTTGGTTGCAAAACAGCGATAAATACTCGCTGATCTGCGATCTGTTAAAAACGGATGTGCTGGATGACCAATGAAAATGATGAAAAGAAAAAGAAGGGAACTTACGATTACCTGACCAGGTAATCAGGTAATTTCAGGCAAAAAAAAATCCTTAGCAGATGCTAAGGATTATTTCTGGCAGGGGCGGAGAGACTCGAACTCCCAACACCCGGTTTTGGAGACCGGTGCTCTACCAATTGAACTACGCCCCTAATTAGGGTGGCGGAACGGACGGGACTCGAACCCGCGACCCCCTGCGTGACAGGCAGGTATTCTAACCAACTGAACTACCGCTCCACCGAATTCTTTTACAACCACCAGTCTATGACCGGCTTACTGCTTAATTTGATGCCTGGCAGTTCCCTACTCTCGCATGGGGAGACCCCACACTACCATCGGCGCTACGGCGTTTCACTTCTGAGTTCGGCATGGGGTCAGGTGGGACCACCG
>NZ_JAGESB010000008.1:0-82726 GCF_017572865.1 Salmonella sp. 32082101201600294FB01SM01
GGTGCCCTATCCACAGCAGGCCGGAATGGAAGCTGTCGCGCACGCGGCGCAGGGGCTCGCCCTGCCAGTACACCTCCCCGCCGTCCGGGCGCGCCAGCCCGGTCAGCAGGCGCAGCAGGGTGGTTTTCCCCGCGCCGTTGCCGCCGGTGACCTGCACCCACTCCCCGGCCTCCACGGTGAACGACAGCCCGCGAAACAGCGTCCTCTCGTCCCGCTCGCAGTACAGATCTCTGGCTTCAAGCATCATTGTCATTGCGCATATTCAGGTTGATATGGCGTATAAACACCGGTCAGGCTTTCCAGGAAGGCGACGATATCGTCAATATCGTTTTGCGGCAGATCGGTGCCAACCTGGTAACGCAGCATCAGTTTTACCGCGCCATCCAGCGTCGGTACGTCGCCCCGATGGAAATAAGGCGCCGTTAACGCGACGTTGCGTAAGCCCGGGACTTTTTGCCGTAATTTATCGCGAACCTCTTTGGTGACGTTCATACGACCAATATCCGCTGCGGTAATTTCGCCAAAATTAAAGTCTCGCTTTAATCCCAATGGTTCAAAAGAGCGCCCGCCTAAAATGATACCGCCGTGACAGGTTGCACATTTATTTTCTTTAAATAATTGATAACCGTGTTTCTGTTGCGCAGTCAGCGCATTTTCATCTCCACGTAGCCATTTATCAAAGGCGGAATCCGGCGTTATCAACGTTTTTTCAAATTCGGCGATCGCATCAGTAATATTTTCCCCGGTAAATCCTTGCGGATAAACCGCCTGGAAATCTTTTTTCAGGACAGGATCTTTATCAAGCTTGCTAATAATTTCATCCCAGGATTTAGAAGCCATTTCAATAGGATTTAACGGCGGTCCGCCTGCTTGCTCCTGCAGAGTTGCAGCACGACCATCCCAAAATTGTTCGATATTAAATACGGAGTTGAATACCGTCGGCGCATTTATTGGTCCTACCGCACCGCCAACGCCAATTGAGGTTTTTCTGCCATCGACACCGCCCGCATTTAACGCGTGACAATGCGCACAGGATATTGTGCTGTCGCCGGATAAACGTTCATCATGATAAAGACGGAAACCTAAGTCGACTTTTTTCGCATCGACGGGAATATTGCGCGGAATAGGCTGAACGGGTTCATTCCGGTGCGCGGCGTCGGTATCGGCGCTGGCATAGTTGCGCTCACGTTGATCGGCTATCCAGTTCAGGATGTCAGTACGCTCTTTATCGCTGACGCCCCCCGCCCAGTGCAGCGCGACATAGCGGGTTGGCGGCATAGTCTGATGTTGCATAACCCATTCAATTTTATTCAGTTCGCTTTGCGGCACCGGCGTATCCGCAATCAGGGCGGCCCGTACCGCCTCCAGGTTAAACGATTTGTAGCCAAGCTGGATATCGTAATCCATTAGCTGCTTCGCCACCGGAAAAGAGGAATAAAAAGGTAATTCAGCGGAAGGCGTATGACAATAATCACATCCTTTCTCCCTGAAATAACCCAGTATTTTATTATTTTCACCCACAACCGAGGCCTGCACATCGCTTTTTTTACTGCGCTGTTTGTCGTAATACCATACATACCCGGACAAACCTAAATAACATAACAGCCCAACGGTGATAACCGTTGTCGCATAGAGGGTAATTTTTTTCATATCACTATCCTTATGGGGTATTGCGGCATGATTAATTAAATTTTATTTTTTTACTCATGAGGCCCGTCAATACTAAATACAAACCCATCATGGATATTGATTGGTATCAATAATTACAATTGGCTAAACCTATAGATATGATAACCCCCGACTATCGTAAGATTTATTTTGCGATGCCCGTCACAGGGTTTATTCAGCCGCAACAATGGATAAATCCTCTTTTCCGTCATCAAAACGAACGATAGCCAACAATAATTGACTTAACGCAGCATAAAAGCCATATGGATCATGCTTAAGGCAATTATTCGTAAATTCCGGAAGCCATTCCAGTAATGACGACAATGTTTTCTGGCGTAATTTATTCATTCTCCGTTGTTGGAACGATTCACCCAATGAAAAATGTAAATGGCTGAGTAACTCCAGATAAATCGCAAGGTGGTCGGTCGGCTCTTTAAAATCGTCGTTGACTTCCATCCCGGCTTCAAGCAATAAATGTTTAATCATGCCGGGTTCCTGCTGCGGGTATTGCGAGGCGTAGGGCAAGGCCGATTTTTTATCCGTCATCAGGAACAATCCGCAAAAATCTGCGGCCAGCTCCAGCTGCGCATCCTGGCGCAGGCTAAGCGCGGCAATTTTTTGTTCGAGTAACGCCACCGACGCCGCCAGCGCAGGCTGACGCTTTAACAGCGCCAGCCAGTCCGCGATCTCCGCGGACTGTAATTGTATTAACCCTTCATCATCCACTTCCCGGAAAAAGAGTAACGCCAGCCATGCATATACGCAGGCGTACTGTTCCTGAGCAAGCGCTGGCTGCTTAATCATGCGGATTCCCCTGCGATGCGGGTACATATTCACACTGCGCGACCATCTCGACCGGACCGTTAAACGCCGTGACGTTATCAATAGGGCCGGTATATTTTTCAATTTCCACCAGCGTCGTATGCGCGCTGGTCGCCTGCGCGAGCTGTGATGTACCGATATCCAGCGTTAATACGTTAGGGTTGCCGTACTTACACAACGCATTGATGTCGCCGCCTTTATCAGGATCGTACCAGGCGCCTTCATGAATTCGCGCCACGCCAGGCGCATAGCGATCGGAAACCACCGCCCCCGCCAGTACCTGCCCGCGTGCATTGAATACCCGCACGATGTCACCGTTGCGGATCCCGCGCGCGCTGGCATCCTGTGGGTTAATAAAGACCGGTTCCTTGCCGCCAACGGCATATTGCTGACGCAGCGTTTCCGACTCGCACAGTTGGGAATGCAGACGGAAATCAGGGTGGACGGATTGTAAGTGCAGCGGCCAGCGCTGCGATCCCGGCCCGCCATGCGAGCGTTCGATTTTTTCGAACCACATGGGATGGCCCTGACAATCGTCGTATTGCATGTCGGCGATCGTTTTGGAGTAAATCTCGATCAAACCGCTTGGCGTGCCCAACGGCTCCAGGTCCGGATCTTCACGGAAAGCCTGATGGCGCACAAACATCTGCGGATGATCAAACTCGATGTACTCCTGTTGATTCCAGAACACCTCGAAAGTCGGTAAGTGGATACCGCGACCTTTTCCCTGCTGGCTCCCTTCCTGCCAGATGCGTTTCAGCCAGCCCATTTCATCAAGACCTTCCGTGAATGCCGCTTCACGGTTAAAGCGTCGGCAGAGATCGCGGAAAATATCAAAGTCGTTACGCGCTTCAAACTGCGGCGACACCACCTGTTTCATGGCGATAATGCCGCGGTTAGAGTGGTTGCCGAACTGATCGAGGTCGTTACGCTCAAATTGGGTGGTAGTCGGCAAAACGATATCCGCAAAACGGCAGGTCGACGTCCACTGGTTATCAATAGCGATGACCGTTTCCAGCTTGCGCCACCCTTCAATTATGCGGTTAATTTGTTGGTGTCGGTGGAACGGGTTGGTCCCGGCGAACACGCACATCTTCAGCGGCGGTAATTTAACCGATTTGCCGTTCCAGTTAATGACCTTGCCCGGTTCAAGAATGGCATCCATAAAACGCGCAATAGGAATGGTGCTGCTGTAGCCTTTGTAATCCGTGCTGTCGTGTACTGGCGGAACGGTCGTCGAACCGGAAAAGCCGCTTAAAATGATCCCTTTACGACCAGGCGTCCCGGCGCCGTTGTAGTGCCAGCCAAAACCAAAGCCGCCGCCCGGTAAACCAATCTGTCCCAGCATTGCCGCCAGCACGACGACCATCCATGACCACTGTTCGCCATGCTGCATACGTTGTACGCACCAGCCAGCGATGATTTGCGTTCTGTCGCCCGCCATCTGCCGCGCCAACGCGCGGATGGTGTCGGCGTCAATACCGCACAGTTTTTCCGCCCAGGCGGCATCTTTGGGCTGTCCATCTTTTTCGCCCAGCAAATAGGGGAGGAACTGGTCAAAACCGACGCAGTAGTTATCGAGGAAATTTTTATCGTACAGTTTCTCACTGTACAGGGTATGCGCCAGCGCCAGTTGTAACGGGACATCCGTCTGCGGGTTAATGGCGATATGTTTGACCTTATCGCGCCCCAGATAATCGTGCGTGGAGGTGACGACCGGGTCGATGCTGATGACCGAGATAGCGCCGCTGGCAACCTTCTCTTTTAATTGTTCATAGTACTGATAGACATCGTGATCCGGGCACCACCAGTTTGCCTGCTGGTTTTTCACCATATCAGAACCCCATAGCACAATCGTTTTACTGTTCTGTAAAACCAGAGGCCATGACGTTTGCTGCTCGTACACTTCCATTGAACCCACCACGCGCGGCAAAATCACCTGCGCCGCGCCGGTCGAATAGTCCCCTCCCGTGCTGACGCTATTGCCATGTAGCGCAATCGCGCGCGCCAGCATCCCGGAGGCGTTATGGAACATGCCGGTAGATTGCCAGCCGCTCGCCGTCAGTAACGCGCTCGGCCCGTAGGTTTTTTGCACCCGCTCCAGTTCCTGATAGAACAGATCCAGCGCTTCATCCCAGGAGACGCGCACAAAACGATTATCGCCGCGCTGCGAGGTGTCGCTTTGATGACCTTTGCGCATCCAGTCGACGCGCACCATCGGATAGCGAATACGCGCCGCGTTGTGGACGTGATCGGGCAGACCGGCGATCATTTTGGACGGGTATTTATCCTGTTCAAACGGTTTTGCCGCCACAAATCGACCGTCAACCACCGTGGCGCGAATCGCCCCCCAGTGAGAGCCGGTAAGGATACCCTCTTTCGTCGCGGCGCCTGGTGCAACGGCATCCGCCGCGCGGGCGCTACGGGGCGTCAGTAGTGACGGCCCCAGCATTCCTGCCACCGTCAAGCCGCCAAGCTGCGCCAGAAAACGTCGACGAGAGACGTGTAACGAGTCCTTATTTTTCATTGTGTTCTCCCTTATCGCTGTGCGGCGTGTTGGTGGTATCAGACGCATTCATCTGGAGATATTTCAACAAGGTACGTTCTTCACGCTTATCCAGACTGGTGAAACCGATCATGCCGTTGAGCGTGCCGATCCAGCCGTTAGCGTCAAAGTGCGCTTTGTCCGGCGCGCCGTGACACTGATTACAGGTGCCGTTATAGAGGGAGTCGGCATAGGCCCAAATCGGTTTAATGTCATTTACCATGTCGCCTTTTTGCATCCACGCGGTTGCCTGTAATTTGCTCCACTGAGTATTGGTCGCCGCGACGGTGGTCTCTTCCAGCGTTTTCACATGCTGTTGCACATCGCCGCGAATCGAGGCGACAAAAATACGTTTACCGGGCAACTGCGTCAGCACGCGCTGGCGACCGTCCGTCTCCGTCCAGCCTTCGATTTGCACTTGCAGCCAGTCACCGTCCCGTTTAAGGACTTTCACTTCAGAAGCAGGTAACAACGAACCTGCCGGTTCTTTATCGCCTTTAGCGGCGTAAATCGGCTTGATATCCAGCGAATAGAGCGTATCGCCGTCATTATGCGTACTGGCGCTGGCGCGCAGTTCATCAAACTGTTTGCGGAAACCGCTGCTCATATCCGGTAGCTGGTGGGCAATCCCTTTATGACAGTCGATGCAGGATTGATTTTCTTTCGCGGCGATTTTCATTTGCCGCGCCGCTTCCGGGTTCTGTTTCGCGTGATCCATCGCATCGTAGTTATGGCAGGAACGACAGGTCGCGGAGTTATTCTCTTTCATGCGCGCCCATTCACGCTCGGCAAGCTCGGCGCGTTTGGCTTCAAATTTTTCCGGGGTATCAATCGAGTGGGCGATAAATGTCTGGTAAAGATCGTTGCTGGCTTCCAGCTTACGTTTCACCATGCCTGGAATATCAGGGGGGATATGGCAATCGTGGCATTCCGCGCGTACGCCGGAAGCGTTCTGGAAATGTACGGACTGTTTATATTCCTGATACACCGGCTGCATACTATGGCAGCTGACGCAAAACTCTGTCGTACTGGTCAGTTTGATACCGACGTGAGGTAACACGATCAGCGCAACGCCGATCACAATCCCGACAATGACCAGCGCCAGTATCGACCAACGGGCGCTTGGCCTGAGTAGCGCTCTCCAGAGTTTTCGCATAATAGCCCCTGTAATTATATGGTTTAATGCGCAGATCTTATTCCGCAAATATGAACAGCGTCACTGGCCAGGATGAACGGGATACGGCAATATATGAACAGATATGAACAGAAAGAGACCGCGCGCAGGATGTCACATCACATTGTTATTGTTGAGGATGAACCTGTTACTCAGGCCAGATTACAGGCCTATTTTGAGCAGGAGGGATATCGCGTTTCGGTGACCGACAGCGGCGCGGGCCTGCGCGACATCATGGAGCATGAGCACGTTTCGCTGATCCTGCTGGATATCAACCTCCCCGATGAAAACGGGTTGATGCTGACCAGGGCGCTACGCGAACGCTCCACGGTGGGCATTATTCTGGTGACGGGGCGTTGCGACCAAATTGACCGCATCGTCGGGCTGGAGATGGGCGCGGACGACTACGTCACCAAGCCGCTGGAACTGCGCGAGCTGGTAGTACGGGTGAAAAATCTTTTGTGGCGCATCGATCTGGCCCGCCCCACGCCGCAAAATGCCAGTGAAAACTGCTATATGTTTTCCGGTTACTGCCTGAACGTGATGAATCACACGCTGGAGCACAATGGTGAAGCCATTAAGCTTACGCGCGCGGAGTACGAGCTACTGCTGGCCTTTGTGACCAACCCAGGCAAAGTGCTGCATCGCGAACGCCTGCTGCGAATGCTTTCCGCCCGCCGCGTAGAGACTCCGGATCTCCGCACGATTGATGTCCTGGTTCGCCGCTTACGCCATAAAATTACGCCGGAGCTGCTGGTCACACAGCATGGCGAAGGCTACTTTTTAGCCTCGGAGGTGTATTGATACAGATAGACGGGCCGAAATCCCGGAGGCGATAGCGAACGGCGAACGCGCGCGCTGTCGGCGTTGTTATGCGTCAAAATAAGTACCGGCGGGCTGATATTTTCAGGCACCGGTTGCCCCTGTAAGACCTTAATCGACTGCGTTATCGCTAATTCTCCCTGCCAGGCCATCTGATCGCTGAGCGCCATCAGGATATGGCCGCGTTTTAAACCGCGATAAACCTGATGCGTCAGATAAAATGAGACGATCGTGAGCGGAGTCGTCAAATTTCGCCCTTCGCCCATCGCCGCCTCCGCCGCTATCGCCGACCCGGCGACCACATTGGCGTCCGGATGACGCTCCAGCATTTCCTGGAGTAAGTTTCGCTGCACTTCAATGTCGTTATCGCCCCAGGCGATATCCACAATGTTGATGGCGCTGCCTTTAATTGCCTGACGAAAACCCGCCACCATCTCCTGACTGCCGCCGGCTTCTTCCGGCCCCGGGAAGAGTAAAACGTTAAGGGCTTTTCCTTTGCTCCACTGCACCAGGAAACGTCCCGGCAGATAACCCATCTGAAACCACGGCAGACCAACGCGGGTTGCGACGCTGGCATCGTGAATCATGTTCACCAGTTCAATAACCGGCACATTACCGGCATACCGTTCCAGTTCCGGGAAACGATCGGTACTGCTGCCAAGCAGAATAGCGTCGGCGCCCCACTCCCGGCATTGCATCATTTGCTGTTGTTGCGTCGCCAGTTGCCGATAGCCATTCGCTTCCAGCACTTTTAAATCAACGCCATACAATTTGGCCGCTTTTTGCATCCCGTAGTTGACGGACAACCAGTAAGAATCTTTCAGGCTGGGGTATAATGCGCACAGTTTCCAGGGCTTACTCGCATTGACTGACGTTTGCCGCCAGGGAATCGCCCGATCGGCGCACGTCCAGTGTAGCAGTCCGGTTTCGGCTGACGCCGTTTCTACATTCGAGACGATGATTATCAAAAAAAAGAACGAAATAAGCGCGCGCATGATAGCCCCACCAGCAACAAGGTTTTATCCTAATGGTTTTTCCGGCGGCAACTCAACCCATTTCACCCGCGGCGCATAAATGTCAACGCCTTCACTGACCCGCAGATTATGGCTGGCCTTCGCCCTGATGGCGACACTAACCCTGCTCAGCACCGTGATCGGCTGGATAAGCCTGCGCGTCATTAGTCAGGTGGAGCAAACCAATACGCAAGCGCTGCTCCCGACGATGAATATGGCCAGGCAGTTAAGCGAAGCCAGCGCTTACGAGCTCTTTTCCGCGCAAAATCTGACCAATGCCGACAGTGAGGGCGTTTGGCTGGCGCAGGGGAAGATGCTGAAAGCGCAAAGCCTTAAAATTAACCATCTTTTGCAGGCATTAAGCGAGCAGGGATTTAATACCTCGGCCATCGCCCGGCAAGAAAAAGAGATTGCGCAAACGCTTGGGCAACAGGGAACGCTGGTCGGTGAAATTCTCACGCTGCGCGCACAGCAACAGCAGTTAAGCCGCCAGATTGCGGAGGCGGCGGAAAGCATTGCCGCCCAGGCTCACGGTCAGGCCAATAATGCCGCGACATCTGCGGGCGCCACCCAGGCCGGTATTTACGATCTTATCGAAAGCGGTAAAGGGGACCAGGCTGAACGCGCGCTTGACCGATTGATTGATATCGACCTTGAGTATGTGAATCAGATGAATGAGCTGCGGGTCAATGCCCTGCGGTTTAAGCAGCTCATTGTGACCTTAAAAGACGCGCAAGGGCTGAGCGATGCCGAGGACACCGATGAAAAACTTAATCAGTTGGTTAAAATTTTATCCCGCCGCCAGCAGCGTATAGAAGATCCTACCGTTCGCGCCCAAATCGCCGACGCGCTGGAGAAAATAAACCAGTACACCACACTAGTTACCCTGTTTCGTAAGGAAAACGCCATCCGCGACCAGCTTCAAACGCTCATGGCCAATAACCTCTTTCAGTTTACCCGCTTCAGTACGGAAGTGTCGCAGTTGGTGAACGCCATCGAAAAACGAAACGAGGCTGGGTTAGCGCGTCTTACACACGCCAGTCAGCGTGGGCAAATAGGGTTAGTGATCTTAGGTATCCTGGCGCTGTGCTCATTAAGTTTTATTCTTTGGCGAGTGGTTTACCGTTCCGTATCCCGCCCGCTGGCGCAACAAACGCAGGCCTTACAGCGGTTACTGGAGGGCGATATTGACTCACCGTTTCCGGAGGCGGCTGGCGTCAGCGAACTGGATACCATCAGCCGTCTGATGGAAGCGTTTCGCGCCAACGTGCGCAAATTAAACCGCCATCGTGAGGATTTGGCGGAACAGGTGCGATCGCAAACGGCGGAGCTTCATGCGCTGGTGCTGGAACACCGGCAGGCGCGCGCCGAAGCGGAAAAGGCCAACGAGGCGAAATCGACGTTCCTTGCCGCCATGAGCCATGAAATTCGCACGCCGCTTTACGGCATTCTCGGTACGGTACAATTGCTGGCCGATAAACCGCTCATGGCAAACTACCGCGACGATTTACAGGCCATTAATGATTCAGGCGAATCGCTACTGGCGATTCTTAACGATATTCTGGATTACTCGGCGATTGAAGTAGGCGGCACCAACGTTTCTATTAGCGAGGAGCCGTTTGAACCGCGACAATTGTTGAATAGCGCGCTGCATTTAATGCACAGCCGCGTGCAGGTGGCGCTCATCGCCGACTTTAGCGAGCAACTCCCCTCCACGCTACAAGGCGATCCGCGCCGGATACGTCAAATTGTGATTAATCTTTTAAGTAATGCGGCGAAATTTACCGATCGCGGCAGCATAGTGCTGCGCACGTTTTGCGACGATCAGAGCTGGTTTATTGAGGTTGAAGATACCGGGTGCGGTATCCCTGAAGCAAAGCTGACGGCTATTTTCAAACCGTTTGTGCAGGCGACAGGACGCCGGGGCGGGACGGGCCTGGGGCTGGCTATCAGCGCCAGCCTGGCAGAAGCGATGGGCGGGACGCTAACCGTCACCAGTACGCTTCATGTTGGCAGTTGTTTTCGCTTACAACTGCCGGTTCGCCACCCCAAACCCGCAAGCAAAAATGCGTTCAGGGAACCGATAAATCTTAACGGACTACGCCTGTTGCTGATTGAAGATAATATGCTGACGCAGCGTATTACCGCTGAAATGCTCACGGGTAAAGGGGTGAAGGTCTCAGTAGCTGAAAGCGCGAATGACGCGCTACGCTGTTTAGCTGAAGGCGAGTCCTTTGATGTGGCGCTGGTGGATTTTGATTTACCGGATTATGACGGCTTAACCCTGGCGCAGCAGTTGATGAGCCTGTATCCCGCCATGAAACGCATTGGTTTTAGCGCGCATGTGATAGACGATAATCTTCGTCAGCGTACCGCCGGTCTTTTTTGCGGGATTATTCAAAAGCCCGTTCCCCGCGAGGAGCTTTACCGCATGATAGCGCACTATTTACAGGGCAAATCTCACAATGCGCGGGCGATGCTGAATGAACATCAGCTTGCCGGCGATATGGCGTCTGTCGGCCCGGAAAAGCTCCGGCAATGGGTCGCGTTATTCAAAGACAGCGCGCTGCCTTTAGTCGAGGAGATCGAGGCGGCGCGCGCCATGAATGACGACGTTAACATTAAGCGGCTGGCGCATAAATTAAAAAGCGGCTGCGCCAGCCTGGGGATGACGCAGGCAACCGAAGCCTGTCGGGAGCTGGAATTGCAACCGCTTAGCGATATAGATATTAAAACTATCGTGACGCAGGGAGTGACGGCGCTCGACGCATGGATAGCCAGTCATCCTTCGCCATAATAGCTTCCGGCTCGCCACGGCCAACTTATCCGACGCGTTTCACATCGCCCACTAACAGGATGTAAGACAGCGCACCCAGCAGAGCCACAACGGAGATATAGACCAGCGCCGGAGCAAAACCGTAGCTTTGCGCCAGATAACCAATCACTAACGGTACGCTAATCCCGCCCAACCCACCGATAAAGTTAAACATACCGCCGGTAAGGCCAATCAACCGCATCGGCGCAAGGGAAGAGATTAACGACCAGGTAATGGACGCAAATCCATTGCCGAAGAAAGCTATCGCCATCAATGCCATAATCCACAACGGATCGTTAGTGTAGTTAGCGCCCATAATGCACGTGGAGATGAGCAAACCGCAAATAATCGGCGTTTTGCGCGCCACGCCCAGCGAGAAGCCTTTTTTCACCAGTTTATCCGCCAGCCAGCCGGAGAGCAGTACGCCAAAAAAGGCAGCCAGGAACGGTACGGTCGTCATAAAGCCCGCTTTTAGCGCGGTAATGCCTTTTTCCTGGGTCAGATAATTAGGGAACCAGGTCAGAAAGAACCATAGCGTAGAGTTTACGGCGAACTGACCGAGGTAGACGCCCACCAGCTTACGATGGAACACCAGTTTCCAGTCGGCTTTCGTCAACGGCTGGCGGGCCTCTTTTTTCGCTGGCGCATCGCCATCCACCAGACCGCCGCCATCGCGAATATACTCCAGCTCCGCTTGGCTAAGGCTTTTCGTCAAACGCGGCGGTTGATAAACCTTAAACCAGACCAATGACCAGATAATCCCGATACCGCCGGTGACGATAAAGACCCAGTGCCAGCTCAGCATTTCCTGAATCCAGATCAGCAGCGGCGTAAGGAATGCCAGTCCGACGAACTGTCCGGAGGTGTAGAACCCGACTGCGGATGCGCGCTCATGCTCCGGAAACCAGCTAGTGACCATCCGGTTATTTGCCGGAAAGGCTGGTGCCTCGAAAATCCCGGTAATAGCGCGCAGGCCGATAAGCGACAATAGTCCCGTCGCAAATCCCTGCAATAGCGTCGCGACTGACCAGCCGAAGATAGCGATAAAATAGGTCAGCCGGGACCCAATACGGTCGAGAAACCAGCCGCCAGGGATCTGGCATAACGTATAGAGCCAGGCAAAAGCGGAGAAGACATAGCCCATTTCCGCTTTGGTAATGCCGAATTCTTTTTGAATATGCATGGAAGCCACGGCAAGGTTGGCGCGATCGACGTAGCAAATCACCACGGTAATAAAGATCATCACCAGCGTCAGATAGCGGCGACGCCCCGGCTGTGCTGCTGTAACTGAAATATCCATCGTCATCTGTCTCCAGATTCTGGGCATAGCGAGGCCGCTCACCATGCCCTGTAAATTACAGAGGGTGTGTTTTTATATTTAAATTGGGTTGCCCGGAGGGCGACGTTTGTTGAGCCTACAGCGTGGCGATCACCACTCGGCTACCGATCCGTCAGCGTGCCGCCACAACGGATTACGCCAGTCCGGCGCGCTTTTGCTAAGTTCAATCACCCTGGCCTCGTCAATGTCTACGCCAAGACCCGGTTTGGTTAAGGGTTTAAAGAAGCCGCCGTCCATGCTGAAGTCTTCTTTGTTTTTCACAAAGTCGAGCAGCTCCGCGCCCTTGTTATAGTGAATGCCCATGCTCTGCTCCTGGAATACCGCGTTGCGCGAAACAAAATCGATATGCAGGCAGGCAGCCAGGGCGATTGGACCCAGCGGGCAATGCGGTGCCAGCGCCACGTCATATGCTTCCGCCATTCCGGCGATTTTATAGCATTCGGTAATGCCGCCCGCGTGGGATAAATCCGGCTGTAGAATCGCCAGCCCGCCCGCGTCCAGCACGCGTTTAAATTCAAAACGCGAGAACATACGCTCGCCTGCGGCAATCGGAATATGCGTTTGCGCTGCCAGGCGCGGATAATATTCCGCCTGTTCCGCCAGCACCGGCTCTTCAATAAACAGCGGACGATAGGGTTCCAGTTCTTTAATCAGCACCTTAGCCATCGGCGCGCTAACGCGACCGTGGAAATCGAGCCCAAACTCAATTTCACTGCCGAAAGCTTCGCGGATTTGCGCCACGGTATTGACCGCCGCATCCACCGCACGGGAATTATCAATCACGCCCATCTCTTCACAGCCGTTCAGCTTGAAGGTGTCAAAACCAATACCGCGCAATTTTTCAATACCGTCAATGACGTCTGCCGGACGATCGCCACCCACCCAGCTATAGGCCTTGATTTTGTCGCGCACCAGGCCGCCCATGAGCTGCCAGACCGGCGCATTCAACACCTTGCCTTTGATATCCCACAATGCCTGGTCAATACCGGCGATGGCGCTCATCATAATCGGGCCGCCGCGATAAAAACCGGCCCGGTACATTACCTGCCACAGGTCGTTGATACGCGCCGGATCTTTCCCTATCAGGTAGTCGGCAAACTCATGTACTGCCGCCTCTACAGTACGTGCCCGACCTTCAATGACCGGCTCTCCCCAGCCAACCACGCCTTCATCCGTTTCGATTTTCAGGAACATCCAACGTGGAGGTAAACGGTACGTGGTGATGTGAGTTATTTTCATTTCACTGCCTCTCGATACGCATTAACAAATGCCGCAGCCTGCTGCGCGGTGCATTCAACGGATTGCCCGGCGCGATAGAGATCGCTACCCAGTCCCGCGCCCACACAGCCTGCTTTAATCCATTGCGCCAGGTTTTCCGGCGTCACGCCGCCGACGGCAAATAGCGGAACATCCGGCGGAAGTACCGCTTTCAGCGCGCTGATGTAGCCCGGACCAAACGCCGATGATGGGAAAATTTTTAACGCCTGTGCGCCAGCATCCAGCGCAGCAAAGGCTTCTGTTGCCGTGGCGCAGCCCGGACACACGGTCATGCCATAGCTCACTGCCCGGCGGATCACCTCCGGTTGGATATTTGGCGTGACGATCAGCTTGCAGCCCATCCCGGCAAGCTGGTCTACCTGTTCCGGTTTCAGTACGGTACCAGCGCCAATAAGCGCCCTGCCGCCATACGCCTTCACCACGGAAGAAATGCTTTTTTCCCACTGTGGGGAGTTAAGCGGAATTTCTATAGCGTCAAATCCCGCATCCACCACCGCGCCAACGTGCGCCAGGGCATCATCGGGCGTAATACCGCGTAAGATAGCGATGAGAGGGAGATTAGTTTGCCACTGCATGAGCGATGCTCCTTATTCCAGCCTGAAATGCCATGTCGCCATCCACGGTTGAAACATCACGCCCAATAGCACGAAACGCCTGTTGGTAACGTGAGATCAGCGCGGGTCCAGCGACGAGAGTGATAGCCTGTTGCGCCGCGAAGGATTCGCTCATGCTGGCGACTTCCGCGCCAATCAACAGGCCGGAGAGGAAGTCGCTGACCTGCTCACGCGCAAGATGTCCCAACACGTGCGAGGCGCGAACCTCAAAAAGAGAAGGCAGGACGGCAGGAGAATTAAGACCGCGCTCCAGCCCCGCGGCATAGGCGTCGCCAGAAGCTTCCTGTTCCGGCAAACCAGCCCCGACCAGCGAGTGACGCAGCAACAAGTGATGGAGTTCGCCTGTCATCACAGTACGAAAATCATGAATTTGTTGCGTATCAGTCTGTACCCATTTGCAATGCGTGCCGGGCATGACATAGACAGAAGAAGGAGAAAGTTCGCGGGCGCCAAGCAGTTGCGTCTCTTCGCCGCGCATCACGTTGTGGTTATCCTCGCGTGAGACACACAATCCGGGGATGATCCAGATGTTGTCGCCAACGGCGGTTAACTGTTCGCCAATAGCGGAGAACAGGGCGGGAACCGGCAGATAAGGCGCATTTTGCCAGCCTACGTTACTGCCGATCATGCCCGCCATTACCACGGGGGTGGCGCTGTTGCGCCAGTGTGTTGTGATTTCTGCTAACACCGCGTCAGGAGATTTACCGTTCAGGCGTGTAACGCCTGCTTCTGATTGCCTGCTCTCCAGGCATTTGTCGCCCTGGTAAAGCCAGGCGCGCAGATTGGTCGATCCCCAGTCAATTGCGATGTAGCGAGCTGTCATGTGATTTCCTTTAACCTTCGTGTCGAGCTGGCGATCATGGTTAATGCCGCCTGCTCTGCCGCATCGCCATCCTGATGCCGTATCGCATCGAATAGCGCCTTATGTTCCTGGAGCGTTTTCGGCATGTTGGCCGCATCGCCCATCCAGGTCCGTTCAAATACCGCTCGCTGTAGCGAGCTGATCGCTACATTTAACTGTTGCAGCACCGGGTTATGCACCGACTGCAACACTGCCTCGTGATAGCGAATATCCGCCTCGTTAAACGCTTCCCGGTCCTGGTTGTTGGCAATCATGTCGTTTAGCGCCGACTCAATTTCAGCCAGATCGCTTGATGTTGCCCGTTCCGCCGCCCAGCGTGCTATTGCTGGCTCCACCAGGTTTCGTATTTCGCTCATCGCGCTGATAAGCCTCGGGTCGTAGTCATTTTCCAGCACCCATTGCAGCACGTCGGTATCGAGATAATTCCACTGGTTACGCGGTGCGATAAACGCGCCGCGATAGCGCTTCATTTCAATTAGCCGCTTCGCCATAAGCGAACGAAACACTTCGCGAATGATGTTGCGCGACGTTTCAAACTCCTCGCACAGATCCGCTTCCGCTGGCAGCGCCGAACCGGGTACGTATTTACCGCTGACAATCTGTTTGCCCAGCGTGATAACGATGCGATCGGTTTTATTGAGAGTCATAGAGAGTCCTTGTGCTCGATGTGAACTCTCTTACTTTACCGCGATAGCTGAATTACGCCGCAATTTTGTAGTACTAGCGTGATATCAACCGTCGTTATCATGTCATTAATGTAGTACAACACAATTATGTTGTACTACAATTTAGATCACAAAAACAACAATTGGTTATGGGGACGTTATAAGACGTAAACGAAAGACATAAAAAAACCCGCAGCAAGTGCGGGTCGTTAAGCGCGTATTTGCCCGATGGCGACTATGCCTTATCGGGCGGGGAAATGGCCGGATGAGTGATCGGGGTTCAGCACAAATTTTTCAATCGCCCAGGCAACACCATCTTCAAGGTTCGATTTAGTCACAAAGTTAGCCACCTCTTTGACCGACGGAATGGCGTTGTCCATTGCCACGCCCATACCGGCGTATTCGATCATCGCAATGTCGTTTTCCTGATCGCCAATCGCCATCACCTCCTCTGGCTTAATACCCAGCGCCTCGGCCAGTGATTTTACGCCGGTGCCTTTATTAACCCGTTTATCGAGGATTTCAAGGAAGTACGGCGCGCTTTTCAGCACGGTATACTTTTCCTTCACCTCTGCCGGTATACGCGCAATCGCCCGGTCGAGAACGGCAGGCTCATCGATCATCATAACTTTCAGGAACTGGGTGTTCGGGTCCATCTTCTCCGCTTCACAAAATACCAGCGGAATGGTCGCCACATACGACTCATGCACCGTGTAGTAGCTGATATCGCGGTTAGCGGTATAAAGCGTATTTCGGTCTAATGCGTGGAAGTGAGAACCCACCTCACGGGACAGTTTTTCCAGGTAACGGTAGTCATCATAGCTGAGCGCCGTTTGCGCAACCGTACTGCCATCCCCTGCTTTCTGCACCAGCGCCCCGTTATAGGTGATGCAATAATCGCCGGGCTGTTCCATGTGAAGTTCTTTCAGGTAACTGTGCACACCCGCATACGGACGGCCTGTGGTCAGCACCACGTTTACCCCTTTTTCACGCGCAGCGGCAATCGCGTTTTTAACCGCCGGAGAAATGGTGTGATCGGGCAGCAGAAGGGTGCCATCCATGTCGATAGCAATAAGTTTGATAGCCATGAAATCCCCGCATTAAATGAGTCCTGACTCATGCTAACGCGATTCCGCTCAAAAAACAGTAAAGAATCCGAGAGAAAGGGGGATAAGATTCACAAACGGGATTCCCCTTTTCAGGCCGTATTCTCCCATCCTGATGTATTAGATAACCTCATTAATCAAACAGAAAATACCGTTTTTCTAAAAGAATGTGTATTGCTACTTTGGACATCATCACTTAGAGCCTAATGGGATTGGTTCTTAATCAGTAAAAATCAACAAAAACTTATATTTTAAAATAACCTTATCCGATGAGAAGGAGATCGCTAATGTCGATGGCCCTTACCGCCCCCCCAACCAGGAAAAGATTTTTAATCGTTGCCTGTCTGTTTATTGGAATATTTATTGCTTATCTCGATCGCGTTAATGTTTCGGTATTAGCCGCGAATGAACCCTTCTTAGCCTATATGGGTATTGAAGGTATGCCATTGCAAATCGGCATGATGATGACCGTCTTTCTGGCCGCTTATGGTATCGCTAACGTTGTATTATCACCGCTTGGCGATTATCTCGGCCCCAGAAAAGCAATGATGCTTTGTATTCTGATCTGGACTATCGCTTTAATGGTTGGCGGCGTAGCAACATCATTCGCTCTAATTATTATTTGCCGTATATTACTGGGCATCGGAGAGGGATTTTATTATCCACTGCAAAGCGTATTTATTAAAAACTGGTTCCCGAAGCAGGAGCGCGGCAGAGCAAACGCGGCGTGGATCGTCGGCCAGTCGGTGGCACCCGCCATTGCGATGCCTTTTTTCACCTGGTGGATAGGCACCCACGGCTGGCGTTCCAACTTCTTTTTATGCGCCGCTCTCGGGTTAATCCCACTCTGGCTACTCTGGCGATATGTTGCTGATAAACCAGAACAACATAAAAGTATCAGCGAACAGGAACTGGCTTATATCAAAGCCGGACAGGAAACGGAAAGCGCAGGCAACAGCGAAAGTTTTATGTTGCGGGTCAAACCGGTGATCACCAACTATTGCTACTGGTTGCTGGTGCTGTGGTACCTGTGCCTGCAATGCCTGTACTGGGGGATGATTACCTGGCTGCCGACCTATCTTAAATCAGCCAGAGGATTTAGCTGGGCGGAAATGGGCTGGCTGGCGTCGCTTCCCTTTGTCCTGTCAATATTTTCTAAAGCCGCTGCGGGGATCTTCGTCGATAAAATAGGACGCAGCGCCCCCATATTAATGGTATTAATGTTTTTCGCTGGCGTCAGTATCTATTTCGGTACCATAACCGAACATAAATATATGTCAGCAGTACTCCTCTCCTTTGCTGTTGCTTTCTGTACGATGGGTACGCCCGTTGCCTGGACGTTATTACAGGGAATGATACCCGGAAAATCTATTTCCGCCGCCAGCGGCGTAATGAACGGCGTCGCCAATGGACTCTCTTCATTATCTCCCGTATTTATCGGCTTATTTATTTCTATCACTGGAACTTATACCGGCGGCTTACTATGCCTGGTTTTTATCAGCGCTATCGCCGTGGTATCGGCATTAATCTTAACAATTAAAAAATATTAATTACGAGGAGTAAATGATGAAAATTACCAGCGTTGATATTATTGATGTGGCGAACGATTTTGCGTCCGCCACCAGCAAATGGCGTCCGGTGGTGGTAAAAATTAATACCGACGAAGGCATTTCCGGTTTTGGCGAAGTCGGGCTGGCTTACGGCGTCGGCGCCTCTGCGGGCATCGGCATGGCAAAAGATTTAGCCGCCATTATCATCGGCATGGACCCGATGAATAACGAAGCTATCTGGGAAAAGATGCTCAAAAAAACCTTCTGGGGGCAGGGCGGCGGCGGCATCTTTTCCGCGGCGATGAGCGGCATCGATATCGCGCTGTGGGATATCAAAGGCAAAGCGTGGGGCGTACCGCTGTATAAAATGCTTGGCGGCAAAAGCCGCGAGAAAATCAGAACCTACGCCAGTCAGCTACAGTTTGGTTGGGGGGACGGCAGCGATAAAGATATGCTGACCGAGCCGGAGCAGTATGCACAGGCGGCGCTGACCGCCGTCAGCGAAGGCTATGACGCAATAAAAGTGGATACCGTCGCAATGGATCGCCACGGCAACTGGAACCAGCAAAACCTCAACGGGCCTCTCACCGATAAAATCCTGCGTCTGGGCTACGACCGTATGGCCGCCATTCGTGATGCGGTCGGCCCGGACGTGGATATCATCGCCGAAATGCACGCCTTTACGGATACTACATCCGCAATTCAGTTTGGTCGCATGATAGAAGAACTGGGTATTTTCTACTACGAAGAACCAGTCATGCCGTTAAACCCCGGACAAATGAAACAAGTAGCTGATAAAGTTAATATTCCACTGGCGGCTGGCGAACGCATTTACTGGCGCTGGGGATACCGTCCTTTCCTGGAAAACGGCAGCCTGAGCGTTATTCAGCCCGATATCTGCACCTGCGGCGGCATTACCGAAGTGAAGAAAATCTGCGATATGGCGCACGTTTACGACAAAACGGTGCAAATCCACGTTTGCGGCGGGCCGATTTCCACAGCGGTGGCGCTGCATATGGAAATCGCAATCCCCAACTTCGTCATCCACGAACTGCACCGGTATGCGCTGCTGGAACCGAATACACAGACCTGTAAATACAACTATCTACCCAAGAACGGCATGTACGAAGTCCCGGAGCTTCCTGGTATCGGCCAGGAGCTGACCGAGGAAACCATGAAAAAATCACCAACCATCACCGTAAAATAAGCCAACTGTCTGCCTGCGCCGCAGGCAGACCCCCTGTATTTGCGAGTCGTATCAACACGACCTTATCCAGCCTGAGATAAAATCCTCTCTGTAAAGGGGTAAGACAGGTGGCAAATGAATTTAACTATCCGGCAATTTCGCGCGTTTCTGGCCGTCGCGGATTTGCGTAGTTTTACCGCCGCCAGCAAATATCTGTGCATCACGCAGGGCGCCGTTAGCGGTTTAATCAACGAAATGGAAAGCCAGATGGAGGTTTCCCTTTTCGACCGCACTTCGCGCGTGGTGAAGCTATCGCCCGACGGCGAAAAGTTTTTACCCGCCGCCATGCGGGTTGTTGAAGAGTTTCAACGGGCCGAAAATTATGCCCGCGACCTGAAAGAGATCAAAAAATCCCTGGTGCGGGTTGTTGGCGCGCCGCTGATCGCCTGTGCTTTTCTGCCGCAAATCATCCATGCCTTTAAGCGGCAGCATCCGCATACCCACGTACAGCTTATTGATAAGCCCATGTCGCAATTACAAAAAAGCATTATGCTGGGAGAAGCGGATTTCGGTATCGGCCCTGAGCGGCCGCTGGAACCGGAAATCGATAAACAAACGCTGTTCACAACGGAAATCGCCCTGTACTGCCATCCGGACTATCGGCTGCATAAAAAAACGGTTCGCTGGGAAGAGATTCAGAGCGAAGAGCTGATCGCCGTTGGCAACGAATCCATTCCGATGATCTCCGCGACCGCTGGCGTGCGCATTAAGCCCAAAATGACGGTGGAACATATGGCGACCGCCATGTCGCTGGCGGCGCAGTGTGAAGGCGTGGTGATCGCCGGAACCTTTTCCCGCCATTACGCCAAAAGCTACCAATTAGCGACCTGTTCGCTCACGCCTCCGCTGCGGCGCAATATGAACCTTTATTTCCATGCGTGGCGCGCACAAACGCCCGCCACGCAGCGCTTTAGAGATTTTTTATTTAGCTATGTCGATGAACATCATGATGCCCCGGCCAACCAGCGGTAGGCCGGGGATTAAGGCAGGTTAAATATCGATATTCGCTGCTTTCAGGGCGTTCTCTTCGATAAAGGCACGACGCGGCTCAACGGCGTCGCCCATCAGCGTGGTGAACAACTGATCGGCAGCAATCGCATCTTTAACGGTCACACGCAGCATACGGCGGCTTTCCGGGTCCATGGTGGTTTCCCACAGCTGATCCGGGTTCATTTCACCCAGACCTTTATAACGCTGGATAGCCAGACCGCGACGTGATTCTTTCACCAGCCACTCCAGCGCCTGCTCGAAGCTGGTTACCGGCTGGCGACGCTCGCCGCGTTCGATGAACGCGTCCTCTTCAATCAGACCGCGCAGCTTCTCGCCCAGCGTGCAGATACGACGATATTCCGCGCCGGTCACAAACTCGTGATCCAACGGATAGTCGGTATCCACGCCATGCGTACGCACGCGAACGATCGGCTCGAACAGATTCTGTTCCGTATTAGTATGAACATCGAACTTCCACTGGCTGCCGTGCTGCTCTTTCTCGTTCAGCTCGGTAATCAGCGCATTCACCCAGCGCGTTACAGTCTGCTCATCAGAAAGATCGGCTTCGGTCAGAGTTGGCTGATACACCAGCTCTTTGAGCAGCGCTTTCGGGAAGCGACGCTCCATACGACCAATCATTTTCTGCGTGGCGTTATATTCAGAGACCAGTTTTTCTAACGCTTCGCCGGATAGCGCCGGCGCATGGGCGTTCGCGTGCAGAGTCGCACCGTCAAGCGCGATGGAAATCTGGTACTGATCCATCGCTTCATCGTCTTTAATGTACTGTTCCTGCTTGCCTTTCTTCACTTTGTACAGCGGCGGCTGGGCAATGTAAACGTGGCCGCGTTCAACGATTTCCGGCATCTGACGATAGAAGAAGGTCAACAGCAGCGTACGGATGTGCGAGCCGTCGACGTCCGCATCGGTCATGATGATGATGCTGTGGTAACGCAGTTTGTCCGGGTTGTACTCGTCGCGACCGATACCGCAGCCCAGTGCGGTGATCAGAGTCGCCACTTCCTGAGAGGAGAGCATCTTGTCGAAGCGCGCTTTCTCGACGTTGAGGATTTTACCCTTCAGCGGCAGAATCGCCTGGTTCTTGCGGTTACGCCCCTGCTTCGCAGAGCCGCCCGCGGAGTCCCCTTCCACCAGGTACAGTTCGGACAGCGCCGGGTCGCGTTCCTGGCAGTCCGCCAGTTTGCCCGGCAGACCGGCTAAATCGAGCGCGCCTTTACGACGGGTCATTTCACGGGCGCGACGCGCCGCTTCACGCGCACGCGCGGCGTCGATAATTTTGCCGACGACAATTTTCGCGTCAGATGGGTTTTCCAGCAGGTATTCGCTCAGCAATTCGTTCATCTGCTGTTCTACCGCCGATTTCACCTCGGAAGAGACCAGCTTATCTTTGGTCTGCGAGGAGAATTTCGGGTCCGGCACCTTCACGGAAACCACCGCAATCAGACCTTCACGGGCATCGTCGCCGGTGGCGCTGACTTTGGCTTTTTTGCTGTAGCCTTCTTTGTCCATGTAGGCGTTCAGCGTGCGGGTCATCGCCGCACGGAAGCCTGCCAGGTGAGTACCGCCGTCGCGCTGCGGAATGTTGTTGGTAAAGCAGTAGATGTTTTCCTGGAAACCATCGTTCCACTGCAGCGCTACTTCCACGCCGATACCGTCTTTTTCGGTGGAGAAGTAGAAGATATTCGGGTGGATCGGCGTTTTATTCTTGTTGAGATATTCAACAAACGCCTTGATGCCGCCTTCGTAGTGGAAATGATCTTCTTTGCCATCGCGCTTGTCGCGCAGGCGGATAGAGACGCCTGAGTTCAGGAATGACAGTTCACGCAGGCGTTTCGCCAGGATCTCATATTCAAATTCAGTGACGTTGGTGAAGGTTTCGTGGCTCGGCCAGAAACGTACCATCGTACCGGTTTTATCGGTATCGCCAGTGACGGCCAGGGGTGCCTGCGGCACGCCGTGCTCGTAGATCTGACGGTGAATTTTGCCATCTCGCTGGATAACCAGTTCCAGTTTTTGCGACAGAGCGTTGACTACCGAGACGCCCACGCCGTGCAGACCACCGGAGACTTTATAGGAGTTATCGTCAAATTTACCGCCCGCGTGCAGAACGGTCATGATCACTTCCGCCGCCGAGACGCCTTCTTCCGGGTGAATCCCGGTCGGAATGCCACGGCCATCATCCGTTACGGACACGGAGTTATCGGCGTGAATAGTCACGACGATATCTTTACAGTGACCTGCGAGCGCTTCGTCGATAGCGTTATCTACCACCTCGAATACCATGTGGTGCAGACCGGTGCCGTCATCCGTGTCGCCGATATACATACCCGGGCGCTTACGCACCGCATCCAGCCCTTTCAGGACTTTGATACTGGAGGAGTCATAAGAATTCGACATCAACGTTTCTCGCTCATTTAATCTTGGGTTAATCCGTTATTTTACCCTTTTCCACGGTAAACATCTTCGAATTTTCATCCGACATGTCTATAACGTGTTCAGCGCTAATTGCGCTGACAAAGACCTGCGATTGCGTGGCTTTTAAGCGGCTGGCCAGCAGTCCGCGACGCGCATCGTCAAGTTCAGAGGCAAAATCATCTATCAGGTACAGGCAGCGCCGCCCGCTTTCGCGGGTGAGGAACTCGCCCTGCGCCAGACGTAAGGCGCACATCAATAACTTTAGCTGCCCGCGCGACAGGGTATCTTCCACCGGCGCGCCGTCAGCGCGAATGCGAAAGTCCGCTTTATGCGGCCCGTGCGCGGTGTAGGTCAACATACGGTCACGCTCAAAGCTTCGCTCCAGCACGTCCGCATAGTCTGTCTCTTTCTCCCAGCCGCGCTGGAAAGAGAACGTCAGGGAAAATTCAGGTAAAAACTGCTGACAGGTATCCGCCATGTCCTGTGCGATAGCGATGCTGTACTCCGCCCGCCAGGTACTAATTTGTTCCGCCAACGGGATCAGCTCTTTATCCCACGGGCGCAATTGCTCATAACGACTCACCTGGCGCAGCGCAGCATTACGCTGTTTCAGCAATCGTTTCAGGTTACTCCAGGCGGTGAAGAATCCGGCTTCGTTGTGAAAGCATCCCCAGTCAAGGAACGCTCTTCTGTATTTGGGGCCGCCGTTGAGTAAAGTAAACCCCTCCGGCGTAATCAACTGCATCGGCATTAAATGCGCCAGCTCCGCGATCTTGTGACCGTCGGTACCGTCGATACGGACTTTGCTGTCGCCCTGCTTATCTTTGGTTAAGCCAATCGACGTCTCACGCTCTTCGCCCTGTAATCGCCCGTGGAGAACAAACGCTTCCTGCTCATGACGAATCACGCGGCCAGGCTGCAAACTGCGAAACGCCCGACCGTGGCCAAGCGTATAGATAGCTTCCAGCACGCTGGTTTTGCCGCTACCGTTGGCGCCAACCAGGAAGTTAAAGCCGGGGGATAAAGCGAGATCCGCATTTTCTATGTTGCGGAAGTCTTTGATTAGCAGTCTGGATAGCGACATATCAACTCATAACCAGGGCGTTATCGGCGCAGTTAGTCTGGTTACGGCCAGCGCACAGCAACCGGAGCGTACTGGAGTACGTGAGGATTGCTCGCTGCGCTCGCCCTTCGGGCCGTCCATAAGACGTCCAAAATACTTCGTATTTTGTGCGAGCACTGCCCGGAGCCAGAATAACAAGTAAGATAGCCCGATATTCTTTACAAGCGCATTGGCATAACAACATAGGCAGCCGACTGTGACGCCGCATCCTCAATCTGTACGCTGGATACGGAATCCGTCAGCATAATGCGCACGGTTTCGCACTTCAGCGCATTGAGCACGTCCAGCACGTAACTGACGTTAAAGCCGATTTCCATCTCCGTCCCGCCGTAGCTCACGTCCAGAATCTCTTCCGCTTCTTCCTGTTCCGGGTTATTGGCGGTGATTTTGAGCTGATTCTCACTGACATACAGACGCACGCCGCGGAATTTCTCATTCGAGAGGATTGCCGCGCGGGCAAACGCCTGCTTGAGGATATCGCAGCCCGCTTCCAGATGTTTATCCGGATTCTTCGGCAGAACGCGACGGTAATCCGGGAAACGACCATCCACCAGCTTCGAGGTAAAGATAAAGTCGCCGACGTGCGCGCGGATATTATTACTGCCGATCTGCACGCGCAGCGGGTTTTCGCCGCCGTCGAGCATACGCATCAGTTCAATCACGCCTTTACGCGGCACAATCACCGAGTGGCTGGGTAAAGACGCCTCCAGCGGCATTGAGCACACCGCCAGACGGTGGCCGTCGGTCGCAACAGTGCGCAGTTCGCTGCCTTCCGTTTCAAACAGCATACCGTTTAAGTAGTAGCGCACATCCTGATGGGCCATCGAAAACTGGGTCGCTTCAATCAGGCGCTTCATCGTGGCCTGCGGCAGCGTAAATTCAACTTCGCTTTGCCAGTCGTCAAGATTCGGGAAATCGGCGGCAGGCAGCGTAGACAGCGAGAAGCGGCTACGGCCAGAACGCACCAGCATCCGATCACCTTCCAACTGAACGGCAATCTCCGCGCCCTCCGGCAGGCCGCGGCAGATATCAAAGAATTTCCGCGCCGGCACGGTAGTAGCACCCGGCTCATGCGGCTGAGAAAGCGTAACGCGCGCGACCATCTCCATTTCAAGATCGGTGCCGGTCAGAGAAAGCGTACCGTCCGCTACCTGGAGGAGCAGGTTACCGAGAATCGGCAGCGTAGGACGACCGCCCAGCGGGCCGCTGACCTGCTGAAGCGGTTTTAATAAATGTTCACGTTCAACGGTAAATTTCATAGGATCACGACGACAATGTTCTGATTAAATTCGAAAAATCTTCTTTGATATCGTGGCTTTCTTCACGCAGTTGCTCAATTTTACGACAGGCATGAAGTACGGTAGTGTGGTCGCGCCCGCCAAACGCATCGCCGATTTCCGGCAGACTGTGGTTGGTGAGCTCTTTTGCCAGCGCCATAGCCATCTGGCGCGGACGTGCTACCGAGCGAGATCGACGCTTAGAAAGCAGATCCGCAATTTTGATTTTGTAATACTCCGCCACCGTCTTCTGAATATTGTCGATGGTGACCAGTTTTTCCTGCAACGCCAGTAAATCGCGCAGCGCTTCGCGCACAAAGTCGATAGTAATCGCCCGGCCGGTAAAGTTGGCATTGGCGATCACCCGGTTCAGCGCGCCTTCCAGCTCACGCACGTTAGAGCGTAGACGCTTGGCGATAAAGAACGCGACCTCGCCTGGCAGACGAATATCATTTTCGTCCGCTTTTTTCATCAGGATCGCCACGCGGGTTTCCAGTTCTGGCGGTTCGATCGCCACTGTTAGCCCCCAACCAAAGCGGGACTTGAGACGATCCTCAACGCCGTTGATCTCTTTCGGATAGCGATCCGACGTCAAAATGATCTGCTGATTGCCTTCCAGCAGAGCGTTAAAGGTATGGAAAAACTCTTCCTGGGATCGTTCTTTATTGGCGAAGAATTGAATATCGTCGATCAGCAATGCGTCAACGGAGCGGTAGTAGCGTTTAAACTCTTCGATGGCGTTATTTTGCAGGGCTTTTACCATGTCCTGCACAAAGCGCTCGGAGTGCATATACACGACTTTCGCGTTGGGTTTACGCGCCATAATGCCGTTACCCACCGCGTGCAGCAGGTGAGTTTTACCCAGACCGGTGCCGCCATAGAGGAATAACGGGTTATAAGCGCCGCCAGGATTATCCGCCACCTGACGTGCCGCCGCGCGCGCCAGTTGGTTGGATTTACCTTCGACGAAGTTATCAAATGTATGTTTAACATTGACGTTGGAGCGGTAGGTCGGCTCCGCCGGCGCTGGTACGTTATCCCAGCCCGAACGGGCCGCAGGCGCTACGCGCTGCGGCTGCGCCGTTGTTGTCTGCGCAGGCGCGACAACGTTATGCACAGGCGTTTTTAGCGTTTGCGTAACGGGCTTTGTTCCCACTTCAAAACGCAGTTGTGGGGCATCCGCGCCGCAGAATGTGTTGAGTAATCCATTGATATTGTTGAGGTACTTATCTCTTACCCAATCGAGCACAAAACGGTTTGGCGCATACAAAGCCAGCGTGTTATCGCTCAGTTCCGCCTGCAACGGGCGTATCCACATACTGAATTCTGTGGCTGGTAACTCATCCTGCAATCGGGCAAGACACTGCTGCCAAAGCGAAAGTGACACGGCGGACTCCACTCGAACAAAAGTCGATAAATGACAAAGGCTGATACATTAATGATTGTTGGCGCACGTCGATAAGACCCTGCATGAAGGGTGACGCACGAACCGCTGTCTGCGGTTTTCACGGATCTTTCAAACGATCGCGACTTCACGCAGTCTGAAAGATTTCGTGTTCATGCCTGACCAGGATCGTTTGAAACGATCAGGACCGCGGATCATAGCCTAAACTGAGCAAGAGATCTTCTGTTTCTCACAGATTCTTCCCGATTTATCCACAGGACTTTCCAGGAAAGGATAAGTGTAATCGATCCTGGGGAACTCCTGTACGCTTTCGCGCGCATATTGAAAAAATTAATAGGTAAAGGTGAGCAGACGCCTAAAAGATCGCATAAAGATCCAGGGCGATCCTTGCGCTTTACCTGGCAGTCCGTATAATTCTCCACCCGTCGCGCAATGCCCGTCATATGGCGTCAACGCTGCTTATTTTCCGCACAAAAAGGCGTGGAAAATCGCGGGAAAATAAGGAAAGAGAATTGACTCCGGAGTGTACAATTATTACAATCCGGCCTCTTTAATCACCCACACTGTGGCGTAAGTCGTTCAAAGTTTGTTCGGGTATACGCAAAAGTCAGTGAATTTATTCAAGTTTAGGTAGAAATCGCCATGAAACGCACTTTTCAACCGTCTGTACTGAAGCGCAACCGTTCTCACGGCTTCCGTGCTCGTATGGCTACTAAAAATGGTCGTCAGGTTCTGGCACGTCGTCGTGCTAAAGGCCGCGCTCGTCTGACCGTTTCCAAGTAATAAAGCTAACCCCTGAGTGGTTAAGCTCGCATTTCCCAGGGAGTTACGTTTGTTAACTCCCGCTCATTTCACATTCGTCTTCCAGCAACCTCAACGGGCTGGCACGCCGCAAATCACCATCCTCGGCCGCCTGAATTCGCTGGGGCATCCCCGTATCGGTCTTACCGTCGCCAAGAAAAATGTTCGACGTGCGCATGAACGCAACCGGATTAAACGTCTGACGCGTGAAAGCTTCCGTCTGCGCCAGCATGAACTTCCTGCAATGGATTTCGTGGTGGTGGCGAAAAAAGGGGTTGCCGACCTCGATAACCGTGCTCTCTCGGAAGCGTTGGAAAAATTATGGCGCCGCCACTGTCGCCTGGCTCGCGGGTCCTGATAGCCCTTATTCGGGTCTATCAACGCCTGATCAGTCCGCTGCTTGGGCCGCATTGTCGTTTCACGCCAACGTGCTCAAGCTACGGAATTGAGGCATTGCGCAGGTTTGGAGTGATAAAAGGCAGTTGGTTGACGGTGAAACGCGTATTAAAATGCCACCCTTTACACCCTGGTGGTGACGATCCCGTCCCGCCCGGACCATTTGATACCAGAGAACACTAACGATGGATTCGCAACGCAATCTTTTAGTCATCGCTTTGCTGTTCGTGTCTTTCATGATCTGGCAAGCCTGGGAGCAGGATAAAAATCCGCAACCTCAGACTCAACAGACCACGCAGACAACGACCACCGCAGCGGGTAGCGCCGCCGACCAGGGCGTACCAGCCAGTGGCCAGGGGAAAATGATTACGGTGAAAACCGATGTGCTTGATTTGACTATCAACACCCGTGGTGGTGATGTCGAGCAGGCCTTGCTCCCGGCTTACCCGAAAGAACTGGGTTCCAACGAACCGTTCCAGCTGCTGGAAACCACCCCGCAGTTTATCTATCAGGCGCAAAGCGGCCTGACAGGCCGTGACGGCCCGGATAACCCGGCGAACGGCCCGCGTCCGCTGTACAACGTCGAGAAAGAGGCGTTTGTACTGGCCGACGGTCAGAACGAACTGCAGGTTCCGATGACTTATACTGACGCCGCAGGCAACACGTTTACCAAAACGTTTGTCTTTAAGCGTGGCGATTATGCGGTTAACGTGAACTATAGCGTGCAGAACACCGGCGAAAAACCGCTGGAAGTCTCCACCTTTGGTCAGTTAAAACAATCCGTCAACCTGCCTCCTCATCGCGACACCGGCAGCAGCAACTTTGCGCTGCATACGTTCCGCGGCGCAGCGTACTCCACGCCGGATGAGAAGTATGAGAAATACAAATTCGACACTATTGCCGATAACGAAAACCTCAACGTCAGCTCCAAAGGCGGTTGGGTGGCAATGTTGCAGCAGTATTTCGCTACCGCATGGATTCCGCGTAACGACGGCACCAACAATTTCTACACCGCCAATCTGGGTAACGGCATTGTCGCTATCGGCTATAAAGCGCAGCCGGTACTGGTACAGCCAGGCCAGACTGGCGCGATGACCAGCACCCTGTGGGTCGGCCCGGAAATTCAGGATAAAATGGCGGCTGTTGCACCGCACCTGGATTTGACCGTGGACTACGGCTGGTTGTGGTTCATCTCTCAGCCGCTGTTCAAGTTGCTGAAGTGGATCCACAGCTTTGTGGGCAACTGGGGCTTCTCCATTATCATCATTACCTTTATCGTTCGCGGTATCATGTACCCGCTGACCAAAGCGCAGTACACGTCAATGGCGAAGATGCGTATGCTGCAGCCGAAAATTCAGGCGATGCGCGAACGTCTTGGCGATGATAAACAGCGCCAAAGCCAGGAGATGATGGCCCTGTACAAAGCGGAGAAGGTTAACCCACTGGGCGGCTGCTTCCCGCTGATCATCCAGATGCCTATCTTCCTGGCGTTGTACTACATGCTGATGGGTTCCATTGAACTGCGTCATGCGCCGTTCGCGCTGTGGATTCATGACCTGTCCGCACAGGACCCGTACTACATTCTGCCGATCCTGATGGGCGTAACGATGTTCTTCATTCAGAAGATGTCGCCGACCACCGTGACCGACCCGATGCAGCAGAAGATCATGACCTTTATGCCGGTCATCTTTACGGTGTTCTTCCTGTGGTTCCCGTCAGGTCTGGTGCTGTACTATATCGTCAGCAACCTGGTCACCATCATTCAGCAGCAGCTGATTTACCGTGGTCTGGAGAAGCGTGGCCTGCATAGCCGCGAGAAGAAAAAATCCTGATTCGGTGTAGGCCGGATAAGGCGAAGCCGCCATCCGGCAAGGCGCGCCGGTCAGCCTGATGGCGCTAACGCTTATCAGGCCTACAATCAAAAGGCGGTCATATGACCGCCTTTTTTTATTGCAACAAAGTTGAGACTAACCATGAGCCATAACGACACTATCGTCGCCCAGGCAACCCCACCGGGACGCGGTGGCGTGGGTATCCTGCGTATCTCTGGTCTGAAGGCGCGAGACGTTGCGCAAGAGGTGCTGGGCAAGCTGCCGAAGCCGCGCTATGCCGACTACCTGCCGTTTAAAGACGTTGACGGCAGCGCGCTGGATCAGGGTATTGCGCTGTGGTTCCCCGGCCCGAACTCCTTCACCGGTGAAGATGTGCTGGAGCTACAAGGGCACGGCGGTCCGGTGATCCTGGACCTGCTGTTAAAACGTATCCTGACGCTTCCAGGCGTGCGCATTGCCCGACCGGGCGAGTTCTCCGAGCGAGCGTTCCTCAACGATAAGCTCGATTTAGCCCAGGCGGAAGCCATTGCCGACCTGATCGATGCCAGTTCCGAACAGGCGGCGCGTTCGGCGCTAAACTCGTTACAGGGGGCATTTTCCGCCCGCGTTAACCACCTTGTGGAAGCACTTACTCACCTGCGAATCTACGTCGAAGCGGCTATTGATTTTCCGGATGAGGAGATCGACTTTCTCTCTGACGGCAAAATCGAAGCGCAGCTCAATGGCGTCATCGCCGATCTTGACGCCGTGCGCACCGAAGCGCGCCAGGGTAGCCTGCTGCGCGAAGGGATGAAGGTAGTGATTGCCGGACGCCCGAATGCCGGGAAATCCAGCCTGCTGAATGCGCTGGCAGGCCGTGAAGCTGCCATTGTCACCGATATCGCCGGTACCACGCGCGACGTGTTGCGCGAGCATATTCACATCGACGGGATGCCGCTGCATATCATCGATACCGCCGGACTGCGCGACGCCAGCGACGAAGTTGAGCGTATCGGCATCGAACGCGCCTGGCAGGAGATTGAACAGGCCGATCGCGTGCTGTTTATGGTGGATGGCACCACGACGGACGCCGTTGACCCTGCCGACATCTGGCCGGACTTTATCGCCCGTCTGCCCAAAAATCTACCGATTACCGTGGTACGTAACAAGGCGGATATCACCGGCGAAACGCTGGGTATTAGTGAAGTAAATGGTCACTCACTGGTTCGCCTCTCGGCGCGTACCGGCGAAGGCGTCGACGTGCTGCGTAACCACCTCAAGCAGAGCATGGGTTTTGATACCAATATGGAAGGCGGCTTCCTGGCCCGCCGCCGTCACCTGCAGGCGCTGGCGGAAGCCGCTGAACATCTTGAGCAGGGCAAAGCACAGCTATTAGGCGCGTGGGCGGGGGAACTGCTGGCGGAAGAGTTGCGCCTGGCGCAGCAAAGCTTAAGCGAGATTACCGGCGAGTTTACCTCCGACGACCTGCTGGGACGGATTTTCTCCAGCTTCTGTATCGGTAAGTAAGTTTTAGTCCATCCTCGTCCGTGAACGTTCACTAACCCGCATTAACTGCCTGTTAATGCGGGTTTTTACTTTCCATACTCGTCCATAGTCGTGCGGGTTCATCCGCGATTTTTGTGTCCTGAATTGTGCCCATCTTTAAATTTCCCGTGTGCCATTGTTTATTTTTTGAGCTAAAAATCACATCAAATGGACACAAAAAACGGTATAAAAAACGCTCAAATCTGCCTTCTCATGGACACAGTGAAAAAGAAGGCGTTAATAATCCAATATTAAACAATCTATTAGAAAGGATGCTCATGGACACACTGTAGAGGTGAGATACGGCACTTTCAGATACCAAACTACGCACACTTGCCCCCAGAAACCGCCCCTGGCAACTTGCCGATCATGACGGGTTGGTGATTGAAGTTCTTCCCACCGGACGAAAAATCTGGCGTTTCCGCTACCGCTTTGACAACAAATCGCAAAAGATCACGCTGGGCGAATACCCTGCTTTCTCACTTGCAGAAGCGCGGCTTTGGCGTGAAAAGTGCCGCTCAATGGTTGCCCATGGCATCAATCCCGCGCAGAAAAAGCAGGAAGAAAAGCTTAAACAGAAAGACCCAACGACAGTCAAAACATTCGCCAAACGCTGGCTGACCGATATCGTTGAAAAAAGTAACCGCGATCCGCGCAACATCACTCGCGTTATCGAGAAGGACATCATTCCCATCATCGGGAAGCTGGAACTCGAAGAACTCACAACTGCCCACATTCAGGTCGTGCTCGACCGTATCAAGCAACGAGGTTCGGATCACGTCGCGCTACTGACGCGAAACGTGCTTAAACGCATGCTGGCCTATGCGATTTCCAGGGGAATCATATTCAACAACCCGGCAGCCGCTATCGAGGCCCGTTATATCGCACAAGCAACAAGCCGCGACGTGGCGCTAACAGCAGAAGAGATCGGCATCCTGCTACGGGGGATATACACCTCTAATATGAACCGACGCCACAAGCTGGCCCTGCACCTGTTAATCATCTGCATGGTGCGTAAATCGGAGATGATTGAAGCGACATGGAGTGAAGTTAACTTCAACGCGCTGGAATGGCGTATCCCCGGCGAAAGAATGAAGATGGATAACCCGCATATTGTTCCGCTGTCAAAGCAGGCGCTGGCGATGTTCGAAGAGCTAAAATTTCTGGCCGGAGATTCTCCATACGTCTTCCCCAGCCGAAACGACCACCGACGCCCGATCTCCAAAACAACGCTGAACTGCGCGGTGCGTACGCTGGATCTAAACGTCAGGGATTTTGTTATTCATGACTTCCGGCGTACTGCCAGCACTTTGCTCCATGAGCAGGGCTACAACTCCGACTGGGTAGAGAAATGCCTGGCGCATAAGATCGGCGGCGTTCGCGGCATCTACAACCGTGCGGAGTACCTGAATCAGCGCCGGGAGATGCTTCAGTCCTGGGCTGATTTTGTTGATGCGCAGATTGAGACTGGAAGGAAGGTTATCATTGGACAATTCGGGAAGTCTTACAATGTAACCGTATGAATAATATGGAAAATATAACAATAATAGTTTCTGATTAGAATATACTATCTAACCGGTTGAAAAAGATGCACTTCTCAACCATAATAACATCACTCTTTAGCGTTAGGCTTTGATTTATAGCCTTGTCGAGCGTTTCGCCAGACACTAACTTATTGAGTACTTTTAGGGTTGCGCTAGAAAGTTTTCTACCGATCCTAGAAGTCTCTAGGATCGGTAGAAAACTTTCTAGCGCCTCCTCTAGTAAAGAGTAAAAAACGAGCAAAAAACATTGCTCGTTTTTTTCATCAACGGAAGACAAATCAAAAATACATAACGTTTAAATCAATGTTTGAAGAAACTATTAAAAAACAATTTGAATTGTTAGACATAAGTAACTTCAATGTTGATATATCTCATCGTCTCCTTTTCGTGTGTGGTGGCAAAGTCGATGTACGTGCACCAATTCCCCCCAGTTTTAGGGATAGACTACTCACTTACACAGCAAAACATGCCTCTGAGCTTCACGAACATTTCATTCTAGCTGAGACATTCAAGGATTATTTTAAAGAGAATGCCTATCCGGACCTTCTGGTGTTTGAAGATGATATAGCCAGTATTTCATCTCTTATTATCATTTTTTTAGAAAGTCCAGGATCATTAGTTGAGTTAGGTATATTTTGCAACAAATCAGAACTATTTAAAAAAATACTGATTGTTGCTTCAGCGGAAGAAGTATCCGGTGAGGACTCATTCATTTATTTAGGCCCACTAGAGTATATTAAGAAGAAAGTCTCATCCTCTGTTGTAATCTATCCTTGGCCGGATCCTGAAGTCTTAAAATACGATAATGATTTTCTTGATGATTTATGTGTAAATATAAAAGAAAAACTTTCATCAATCCCAAAAACAGAACAATTCAGTAAGGATAATTCTGGACATATAGCACTTCTAATTACTGAAATTATATCTCTTTGCGCCCCAATACAACTTAGTGAAATAGAATCAGCCCTAAACTCATTAGGGTTTAATATTTCAACAAAAATTATTAACAGATCAATTTATTTACTTCAGAAAGTTGGTTTTATAGACGTTTTATCATATAGCTCAAACAAATATTACTTTCCATTAAAAGAGCGCAAATGGGTAAAATTTGGTAAAACTAAAGATAATAAACTCATAGATAATCAACAATTAAAAATGAAGGTTAGACAATCTTTTGTAACATTAACCGATCCATTATCAAAACGAAGAATTACAGCGCTGCGTCAAATAATAGCAAAAAAAGAAATGGCTGAGGAGATTAATTAATGGACATATTACAGCATATTTCAGATTTACTATTAACCAAGAAAAGTGAAATCATTTCCTTTTCATTGACGGCACCTTATCGCTATAAAATATATAAAATTGCAAAAAGAAACTCAGATAAGAAGAGAACTATTGCTCATCCTTCGAAAGAACTAAAATTTATACAACGTGAAATTACTGAGTATTTAACCGATAAATTACCCGTTCATGAATGCGCATTTGCATATAAAAAGGGCAGTAGCATTAAGACCAACGCTCAAGTTCATCTTCATACAAAATACTTGTTGAAGATGGATTTTGAGAATTTTTTCCCTAGCATAACACCACGTCTATTTTTCTCAAAGTTACGACTTGCAAATATTGATTTAACTGCAGATGATAAAGTACTACTTGAGAATATATTATTCTTCAAATCCAAGAGAAATAGTAATTTAAGATTAAGTATTGGAGCACCAAGCTCACCTTTAATATCAAATTTTGTGATGTATTTTTGGGATATTGAGGTTCAAGAGATATGCTCTAAAATAGGCGTTAACTATACTCGTTATGCTGATGATTTAACCTTTTCAACAAATAATAAAGATGTTTTGTTTGATATACCTGACATGCTTGAAAACGTACTGCCTAAATATTCTTTAGGTAGGATTAGAATCAATCATGAAAAAACAGTGTTTTCTTCAAAAGGACATAACCGTCACGTTACTGGTATAACTCTAACAAACGATAACAAATTATCCATAGGTAGAGAAAGGAAAAGAAAAATCTCTGCCATGATCCATCATTTTATAAATGGGAAATTATCTACTGACGAATGCAATAAATTAGTCGGGCTACTTGCATTTGCTAAAAATATTGAGCCTTCGTTTTATAAAAGCATGGTCATTAAATATGGATCTGATAATATTTATAAATTACAAAAACAAAAAGACAAATAACTTCTGCTGCACTTTTATAGACACCAGTGTTTTGTTGATTATGCCCAGAACAACTTGGAATAAGTTTTCCTAAGCGTATTACATTATACGCTTGGCCTAACTTAATCATAGATTTTCCAGAAAAATAAATTTTTCAAATCCCATAAACAATTCCCCACAGCTTCCCTACGCCCCCCGCTCTACCCTATCCCCAACTCATAGCAGTACCCCTAAAAGCTTCCTGTTCTAAGACGAACTGCGACCTGTAAGAAGCGCCTTTGGCGGTCAGCCCCCCGGTCAACCAGGGAGCGAAGCGTGGTCTGAAACTGACCTCCTGTCTCGATACAGGTGACCACACCCTTTATCGCTACCCTGTTGCAAGCGTAGCGACAGACAGAACGCTGTAGAGAAGTCGGACGGCATTGCCGAAGGCTTTGCGTCCGTACTTCCTGCTGAATGTGCAAAACGCGGCGTCACTTTTAAGAGCGTAAGCGAGTGAAAGTGACGCCAGCGCGCAGATCAGCTTCAACCCGGCTACTGCCTGCAAATCCACTGCAACAAACTGGCTGACACTCAAACAGATGTCAGAAATTCACTTACCAGGGTCAATCTGGCCGGGATCTCAAAAAATGCATGGAACTAAAACGGGTCTATTTACAGTTTCACCAGCTACTTGGTTTTTGTGTCCTTTAATGTGCCCATAGCCATGTTTTCAAGGCAAATTATAGATTATATATCAACGAATTATCTAGATTTTCCAGTTTCTGTATTGGTGTCGGGTGACGGCTGACGCCATCCGGCTTACGTCACTGCCGGGGTGATATCTCATTGCCTCATAGGAAATCACTGTTGTCCAAATGGCAACTCGTCTCGCGCAACGTCGCCCCGTATTCTTAGCGCCACACTTTTCGTGAGGCCGCTATGAAACGTTTTCTACTGTGTAGTTTTGCCCTGGTTTTACTCTATCCTGCCGGTATTGATATGTATCTGGTCGGTTTACCGCGTATAGCCGCCGATCTGAACGCCAGCGAGGCGCAGTTGCATATCGCCTTCTCCGTTTACCTGGCCGGAATGGCGACGGCCATGCTGTTTGCCGGGAAGATAGCCGACCAGTCAGGCCGCAAGCCGGTCGCGATCGTCGGCGCGCTCGTCTTTATGATGGCCTCACTGCTTTGTTCATGGGCGTCGGAAGGCTCGCTATTTCTGAGTGGGCGTTTTCTTCAGGGGGTAGGAGCAGGCGGCTGCTATGTGGTGGCGTTCGCCATTCTGCGCGACACGCTCGACGAGTATCGCCGGGCAAAAGTGCTGTCATTATTGAATGGGATTACCTGTATTGTGCCGGTACTCGCCCCGGTGGTGGGGCATTTGATTATGCTTCGTTTCCCCTGGCAAAGTCTGTTCTATACGATGTCCGCGATGGGCATTATTGTGGGCCTGTTATCACTGTTTATCCTGCGCGAGACGCGCCCGGCAAGGCTGGCTCCACGCGATTTATCACGATCGTCGCCCGCCGCCGAGTCGCTGGTTAACCGTTTTTTCGTCAGTCGACTGGCGATCACCACCCTTAGCGTGTCGGTGATCCTGACCTTCGTCAATGCCTCTCCAGTGCTACTGATGGAGGTGATGGGATTTAGCCGTGGCGACTATGCCATGACCATGGCGCTCACCGCAGGCGTCAGCATGGTCGTCTCTTTTTCTACCCCTTTTGCGCTTGGGTTATTTAAGCCGCGAACCTTAATGCTCGTCTCACAGGGGCTGTTTTTGACGGCTGGCGTGACGTTAAGCCTTGCTCATACCAATACCGTCACGCTCTTTGGCCTGACGCTTATCTGCGCCGGATTCTCGGTTGGTTTTGGCGTCGCGATGAGCCAGGCGCTGGGGCCGTTTTCGCTGCGCGCCGGAGTAGCCAGTTCCACGCTGGGTATCGCGCAGGTTTGCGGTTCATCACTGTGGATTTGGCTGGCGGCAATACTCGGTATCAGCGCGATGAATATGCTGATCGGGATTCTGATTGGTTGTAGCATAGTGAGTATTCTGCTGATCTTCTCCGTCGCGCCCAACAGGTCCGTAGCCGAGCATGAAGAAATCCCTTACCAATCTCGATCTTAATCTGCTGTTATGCCTACAGTTACTCATGCAGGAGCGCAGCGTCACTAAAGCTGCAAAACGGATGAACGTAACGCCCTCTGCGGTCAGCAAATCGCTGGCGAAACTCCGGGCATGGTTTGACGATCCGCTGTTCGTCAATACGCCGCTGGGTCTGGCGCCGACGCCGCTGATGGTCAGTATGGAGCAAAGTCTGGCGGACTGGATGCAGATGGGGAATCAACTGCTTGATAAGCCGCATCATCAAACGCCGCGCGGTTTAAAATTTGAGTTGGCGGCAGAGTCGCCGCTGATGATGATTATGTTTAATTCACTGTCGCAGCAGATTTATCAACGCTATCCGCAGGCTACCATTAAGGTTCGCAACTGGGATTATGACTCACTGGAGGCGATTACGCGTGGGGAAGTCGATATCGGATTTACCGGACGCGAAAGCCATCCCCGCTCGCGAGAATTGCTCAGTCTGTTGCCGCTCGCGATTGATTTTGAGGTGTTGTTTAGCGATTTGCCGTGGGTCTGGCTGCGGGAAGATCATCCGGCGCTGCGCGAAGCGTGGGATCTGGACACATTTCTGCGCTACCCGCATATCAGTATTTGCTGGGAGCAAAGCGATACCTGGGCGCTGGATGATGTCCTGCAAGAAATGGGACGCAAACGCCATATCGCGTTGAGCCTGCCGGGGTTCGAGCAGTCGCTCTTTATGGCCGCCCAGCCGGATCACACCCTGATAGCAACCGCGCCGCGCTATTGCCAGCACTACAATCAGCTCCACCAGCTACCGTTAGTGGCGCGCCCCCTGCCTTTTGATGCGCAACAGCGGGAAAAGCTGTTGGTGCCGTTTACCCTATTATGGCACAAACGTAATAGTCATAATCCCAAGATTGTGTGGCTACGACAGGCTATCAACACGCTCTGCCGTCGCCTTATCTGACCACCTGCGTTGATAAATTAACCTTCCTCTTACCAGAAATGTCACCGTCTGATTAAAGAACGTTCTGAAATTGAATTTTTAGCGCGTAAAACCTGTCCATAATTTACGTTAATGTTACTCTCGTCATTATCACGGCCCATTAATCACGGAGCGAAAAATGGCGACTCACTTTGCCAGAGGGATACTTACGGAGGGACAGTTGGTTTCAATTCGTCTCTCTTCGTCTTGCCATATTGAAGCCAGAAACCTGCCTGCTCACCGACGAACGCGTTTTCTCGCCTCCAGAGGCCTTCTTGCCGAACTGATGTTTATGCTGTACGGAATTAGCGAGCTGCCGGAAATCATTATTCAGGCGAAAGGTAAACCCGCGTTTCGTGACAAAAATCTGCCAGGTTTTTCTATCTCCTACGCCGGAAATATGGTTGGCGTGGCGTTGACCACCGAAGGAGAGTGCGGGCTGGATATGGAATTACAGCGCACCTCCCGCGGCTTTCACCATCCGCATTCGCTCGAACGCCACCCTTTCTCCCGTAATGAAAACTTATGGGTAGCCAATCAAAACGATCCCAACGAAGCGCGAGCGCAACTCATCACATTGCGCCAGAGCGTGTTAAAACTCACCGGCGATGTCATGAATGACGATCCGCGGGAGCTGCAACTTTTACCCGTTGCCGGACGCCTGAAGTGCGCGCATGTCACACAGCTTGAAGCCGTATGCGATGCGGAAGATGTGCTGGTATGGTCCGTAACCGTTACGCCAGCGATAGAAAAATTAAAAGTGTGGGAGTTCGATGGCAAACTGGGCTGGAAAAGCCTGCCCGATATCCAGACGCGCGCCAATGAGCCAACCGGGCGTCTGATGCGATTCGCCCAACTCCCCGCCGCCAAATCGTATACGCTTAATCGTTCATAATGAAAAAGGGGCACGTATGTCTGAAACGCTGAATGTGGTTACATTGCTGGGAAGTTTACGCAAAGGTTCCTTTAACGGGATGGTGGCGCGTACTCTGCCTAAAGTCGCGCCGACAGGAATGACGGTATCGCCGCTGCCTTCGATCGGGGATATTCCGCTGTATGACGCCGATATCCAGCAGGAAGAGGGATTTCCAGCCAGCGTAGAGGCGCTGGCGGAGCAGATTCGCAACGCCGACGGCGTCGTCATTGTGACGCCGGAATATAACTATTCCGTTCCCGGCGGCCTGAAGAATGCCATCGACTGGCTATCCCGTCTGCCTGAGCAGCCGCTGGCGGGTAAACCCGTTCTTATCCAGACCAGTTCAATGGGGGCGATTGGCGGCGCGCGCTGCCAGTATCATCTGCGCCAGATTCTGGTGTTCCTTGATGCAATGGTGATGAATAAACCGGAATTTATGGGCGGCGTGATTCAGAATAAAGTCGACCCGCAACTGGGCGAAGTGATTGAGCAGGGAACGTTAGATCATTTGACCGGTCAGCTGACCGCATTTGGTGAGTTTATTCAGCGCGTTAAAGCGTAAGCTCGTTAAAAACCCTCACCCCGATGGGGCGAGGGTTCATTTCATCAGTGTGCGTCAATAAACACAATCTTCAGCACGAATAACAGCGCGACAATCACTACGCACGGGCTAAGGTCGCGCAGGCGACCGGTACCGATTTTCATCACGCAGTAAGAGATAAAGCCCAGCGCGATACCTTCGGTGATCGAGAAGCTAAACGGCATCATTACCGCCGTAATAAACGCCGGGACCGATTCGGTTAAATCCTGCCAGTTTACCCGCGCCAGGCTGGAGGTCATCAGCACGCCGACGTAAATCAGCGCGCCCGCCGCCGCGTAAGGCGGCACCATGCCCGCCAGCGGCGACAGGAAGATAACCAGCAGGAACAAAATACCGACCACTACTGCCGTCAAACCGGTGCGACCGCCCACCGAAACGCCGGAAGACGATTCAATATAAGCGGTCACAGAAGAGGTTCCGACAAATGCGCCAGTGACGGAAGAGATACTATCAACAAACAGCGCCTGCTTCATGCGCGGGAATTTGCCTTTCGCATCCGCCAGGCCGGCTTTATCGGTCACGCCAATCAGCGTACCGGAGGAGTCAAACAGGTTTACCAGCATGAAGGAGAAAATAACCCCCGCCAGGCCAAGATTGAACGAGCCTGCCAAATCGACATGCCCGACCACGCTGGTGACGCTTGGCGGCGCGGAGACAATGCCGTTGTAGTGCACATCGCCCATCATCCAGCCAAGCAGCGTCGTGACGATGATGGACACCAGCACCGCCGCATGAATGTTGCGCGAAGCGAGAATCGCAATAATAAAGAATCCGAGAACCCCCAGCAGCACGCTGTGCGAGGTCAGGTTGCCGATGCTGACCAGCGTTTCTGGATTGGCGACAATCACGCCGGCGTTTTTTAGCCCCATCATGCCGATAAACAGGCCGATGCCGCTGGTGATGCCCACGCGCAGGCTGACCGGAATGTTGGCGATCATCCAGTAACGCACGCGGAAGATAGTCAGCAATAAAAGACCAACAGCGCCCCAGAAAATGGCGCCCATGCCTACCTGCCACGGCAGTCCCATTGCCTGAACAACCACGAAGGCAAAGAACGCATTCAGCCCCATCGCGGGCGCCAGCGCCACCGGCAGGTTAGCGAACAGGCCCATCAGAATACTGCCAAAGGCTGCAATCAGACAGGTGGTCACAAAGACGGCGCTGGTGTCCATGCCAGCTACGCCCAGAATTTGCGGGTTAACAAAAACGATATAAACCATCGTCAGGAAAGTGGTAAAACCGGCGATCACTTCGGTTCGTGCCGTCGTGCCATGTTCGCGCAGTTTAAACACGCGTTCCAGCATACCCTGACCAGAAGCCTGGGTGGTGTGTTGTTGACTCATTATCAATTTCCGGAGAAAGGAGGGAAAATTCGCCGTTATCCTATACCAAAATGCGACACCTGGCGCAGTTGTGTGGTAATTTTTTTCACTCAATTTGTTAGTACGGCAACGATTGCGTCCCCTCATTCAGCATTACGTAAACGTTAAACTTGTTAAAATGGAAATGACATGTCCCAAATCGAAGCAGTGTTTTTTGACTGTGACGGCACGCTGGTCGACAGTGAAGTAATTTGCTCGCGCGCCTATGTCACTATGTTCCGGCAGTTCGGCATTACGCTTGAGCTCACGGAAGTATTCAGACGCTTTAAAGGCGTAAAGCTCTACGAAATTATCGATACCATCAGTAAAGAGCATGGCGTTGCGCTGGCAAAGGCGGAGCTGGAACCCGTGTATCGCGCCGAGGTTGCGCGCCTGTTCGATACCGAACTGGAAGCGATCGCGGGCGCAAATACCCTGCTGGAGAGCATTAAGACGCCCATGTGCGTGGTATCCAACGGGCCGGTCAGTAAGATGCAGCATTCGCTGGGTAAACTGGGCATGTTGCATCATTTTCCCGATTTGCTGTTTAGCGGTTACGATATTCAACGCTGGAAGCCCGATCCGGCGCTGATGCTCCATGCGGCGAACGCCATGAAGGTCAATGTTGAGAAGTGTATTCTGGTGGATGATTCCAGCGCAGGCGCGCAGTCAGGAATTGCAGCGGGAATGGAAGTGTTTTATTTCTGCGCCGATCCGCATAACAAGCCGATCGATCACCCTAACGTGACGACGTTTACCGATTTGGCGCAGTTGCCGGGATTGTGGAAAGCGCGCGGGTGGGAGATTACGCGTTAACTGAAATGCCGGATGGCGCTGACGCTTATCCGGCCTACAGCATCTGTACCTGTAGGCCCGGTAAGCGCAGCGCCACCGGGCAAAAGAATGAGATTTACTCTTTCGGATCTTTCCCCGCCAGCAGCTTATCCAGCTCATCTCCGCCCACGTGACGGAAATCCTGCCCCTTCACGAAGTAGAAGATGTATTCGCAAATATTCTGGCAACGGTCACCGATACGCTCGATAGAGCGCGCGCAGAATAACGCGGTCAGCACGCTGGGAATCGTGCGCGAGTCTTCCATCATGTAGGTCATCAGCTGACGCACGATGCCTTCGTACTCCTGGTCAACCTTCTTATCTTCACGATAAATGCGCACCGCTTCATCGAGATCCATCCGCGCGAACGCATCCAGAACGTCGTGTAGCATCTGCACGGTGTGGCGACCCAGCGACTCCAGGCTGACCAGCAGCGGCTGGTGCTGCTGGGAGAATTTCTCCAGCGCGGTACGGCAGATTTTATCCGCCACGTCGCCAATGCGCTCCAGTTCGGCGATGGTTTTGATAATCGCCATTACCAGACGCAGGTCACTCGCCGTCGGCTGGCGCTTGGCGATAATACGCACGCAGGCTTCATCGATGGCGACTTCCATCATATTAACCTGATGATCGCCTTCTACCACGCGCTTCGCCAGCTCGCTGTCCTGGTTGTGCATGGCGGTGATAGCGTCAGAAAGCTGCTGCTCCACCATGCCGCCCATGGTCATTACCTGAGTGCGGATGCTTTCCAGTTCTGCGTTGAACTGGCCGGAAATATGTTTATTAAGGTTCAGACTGTCCATTACGCACTCCTGAATTAACCGTAACGACCGGTGATATAGTCTTCTGTTTGTTTCTTCGCGGGCTTGGTGAACAGATCGTCCGTGTTGCTGAACTCAATCAACTCGCCCAGGTACATAAACGCCGTATGATCGGAGCAACGTGCCGCCTGCTGCATGTTGTGGGTCACGATCACCACGGTGTAATCCTGTTTCAGCTCGGTGATCAGCTCTTCAATACGCCCGGTGGATATCGGATCCAGAGCTGAACATGGCTCATCCAGCAGCAACACTTCCGGGCGAATAGCGATACCACGCGCAATGCACAGGCGCTGCTGCTGACCACCGGAGAGAGAGTACCCGCTCTGGTGCAATTTATCTTTGGTTTCGTTCCATAATGCGGCTTTGGTCAACGCCCACTGCACGCGCTCGTCCATATCGGCGCGAGACAGCTTCTCAAACAGACGCACGCCAAAGGCGATATTGTCATAGATGGACATCGGGAACGGCGTCGGCTTCTGGAATACCATCCCCACTTTTGCGCGCAGTAGCGCGATATCCTGGGTGTTGGTGAGAATATTGTCGCCATCCAGCAGAATTTCACCTTCCGCGCGCTGCTCCGGATAAAGCGAATACATTTTATTGAAGGTACGCAGTAGCGTTGATTTACCGCAGCCGGATGGCCCGATAAATGCCGTTACCTGATTCTTCGCGATATCCAGATTAATGTTCTTCAGGGCATGGAATTTGCCGTAGTAGAAGTTCAAATCACGAACCTGAATCTTACTCGGGGCAGTTTCAACCATACTCATTTCACTCTTTTCCTCATCCAGCGCCGCATCCGCCACGCCGTAAAATAATGCCTGATGGCGCTACGCTTATCAGGCCTACAATGTCTTTAACCGTGTTTTTTCTTCGCGAAAACAACACGCGCCAGAATATTCAGCAGCAGTACGCACAGGGTAATAATCAGCACGCCCGCCCAGGCTAATTGTTGCCATTCGGCAAACGGGCTCATCGCGAATTTAAAGATGGTCACCGGCAGGTTGGCGATAGGCTGCATCATGTCGGTGCTCCAGAACTGGTTCGAGAGCGCGGTAAACAACAATGGCGCCGTTTCCCCGGCGATACGGGCAATGGCCAGCAGAATACCGGTCATAATTCCGGAGATAGACGCCTTCAGCGTAATCGCAGAGATCATTCGCCATTTTGGCGTACCCAGCGCGTAGGCGGCTTCACGCAGGCTATCCGGCACCAGCTTGAGCATGTTTTCAGTGGTACGGATAACGATCGGCACCTGCAACAGCGCCAGCGCAATCACCCCAGCCCAACCAGAGAAGTGCTGCATCTGCGCCACCACGATGGTGTAAACAAACAGCCCCACAACAATTGACGGCGCGGAAAGCAGAATGTCGTTAATAAAGCGAATAATTTCCGCCAGCCAGGATTTACGGCCATATTCCGCCAGATAGATCCCGGCCATAATCCCCAGCGGCGTACCCAATACGGTAGCCCAGAGAATCAATAATCCACTCCCTGCCAGGGCGTTCGCCAGCCCGCCGCCCGCCGTGTTCGGCGGCGGCGTCATTTCGGTAAACAGCGCCAGCGACATACCATCAATGCCGCGCGTGATGGTGGACATCAAAATCCAGATCAGCCAGAACAGGCCAAATGCCATCGTCGCCATTGAGAGCGTTAGTGCGATACGGTTCTTCATGCGGCGACGCGCCTGCATCTTGCGACGGGATTCCGCGAGCTGCGCGGTGTTCTGCATATCAAGCGTAGCCATTAACGTGCTCCCTCGTTCTTCGCCAGACGCATAATCATGAACTTAGACGCCGCCAGGACGATAAAGGTGATCACAAACAGAATCAGCCCCAGTTCCATCAACGCTGCCACGTGCAGACCCGATTCCGCCTCAGCGAATTCGTTCGCCAGTGCGGAAGTGATGCTGTTGCCCGGCATATACAGCGACGCGCTGTCGAGCTGGTAGGTGTTGCCGATGATAAAAGTGACCGCCATCGTTTCACCCAGAGCACGGCCCAGTCCCAGCATAATGCCGCCGATCACGCCATTTTTGGTGAACGGTAGCACGATGCGCCAGATAACTTCCCAGGTAGTGCAGCCGATACCGTAAGCGGACTCTTTCATCATTACCGGCGTTTGCTCGAAGACGTCGCGCATAACCGCCGCAATGTAGGGGATGATCATGATGGCGAGGATGACGCCCGCCGCCAGAATGCCGATACCAAACGCCGGGCCGGAGAACAGCGCGCCGACAAAAGGAATGTTGGAAAGAATATTGCCGACCGGCTCCTGGAAGTACGTCGCAAACAGCGGCGCGAAGATAAACAGCCCCCACATGCCGTACACGATACTGGGAATTGCCGCCAGCAGTTCAATGGCGATGCCGAGCGGACGCTTTAGCCAGCCTGGCGCCAGCTCGGTTAAAAACAGGGCAATGCCGAAACTGACCGGAACGGCGATCAGCAGTGCGATAAAGGAGGTCACCAGCGTGCCGTAAATGGGCACCAGTGCGCCGTAGATATCGTTTGGCGCGTCCCATTCCTTAGTCCAAAGAAATGAGAAACCAAATTTCTGAATACTTGGCCAGGAGGAGATGATCAATGAGACGATAATACCGCCCAACATCAATAGCACAATCAGCGCAGCCAGTTTTACCAGCGCGCTGAAAATCATGTCGCCTTTTTTACCCGGCGGGTTAAAAGCAGGCTTGGTTGCAGCCATAAATTACTCTTTCCATTAAACGCGTTTTACGACGTTGCCCCTGCCGGATGGCGCTACGCTTATCCGGCCTACAACGTGGGCCTGCGGTCGAAACCGTAGGGCGGATAAGCGTAGCGCCATCCGCCAATTCGTTAATTAATACAGCGCCTTACCGTTGCTGTCTTTTATACTGGTCTTCCAGGCGGTACGAACCTGCTCAACAACGTTATCCGGCAGGCTGGCGTAGTCCAGATCATTCGCTTGCTTAGCGCCATTTTTGTAGGCCCAGTCGAAGAACTTCAACACTTCAGCACCCTGCTCAGGTTTCTTCTGCGCTTTGTGGACCAGGATAAAGGTGGTGGAGGTGATTGGCCACACATCGTCACCTTTCTGGTTGGTCAGATCCTGCGCGAAGGTTTTGCTCCAGTCTGCGCCTTTCGCCGCATTAGAGAAGCTCTCTTCCGTCGGGCTTACCGGTTTGCCGTCGGCAGAAACCAGTTTGGTGTAGGCCAGGTTGTTCTGCTTGGCATACGCATACTCAACGTAGCCAATAGCGCCTGGCAGACGCTGTACAAATGCCGCGATGCCGTCGTTACCTTTACCGCCCAGGCCGGTTGGCCAGTTCACGGTAGAACCCGCGCCCACTTTCGACTTCCACTCGTCGTTGACTTTCGCCAGGTAACTGGTGAACACGAAGGAGGTACCGGAACCGTCAGCGCGACGCACCACAGCGATGTTCTGAGAAGGCAGCTTCACGCCTGGGTTCAGTTTGGTGATGGCTTCATCATCCCACTTTTTGATTTTACCGAGGTAGATGTCACCCAGCGTTTTACCATCCAGCACCAGTTCGCCGGATTTGAGGCCTGGAATATTCACCGCCAGCACCACGCCGCCGATCACAGTCGGAAACTGGAACAGGCCTTCCTGATTCAGTTTTTCGTCAGACAGCGGCGCATCGGAAGCGCCAAAATCAACGGTATTCGCGGTGATTTGTTTCACGCCGCCGGAAGAGCCTATCCCCTGGTAATTGACTTTGTTACCGGTTTCTTTCTGGTAGGTATCCGCCCATTTGGCATACACCGGTGCAGGAAACGTTGCACCGGCACCTGTCAGGCTTGCTGCTGCAAAGGCAGAGAACGCGCTCATCGATAAGGTCGCGGCGACAACAGTTGCGACAGTGGTACGCATAACTTTCATAATGTCTCCTGCACGGTTTCGGTAAATCATTGTTTGAGTTGCTACGATGAGCAAAATAGGACAAATTGATGACAGTTATATGTCTTGATTATGACGGTTTGATGACAATGGAAATAAAAAAGCTGGCCCGGGGAGACACCAGACCAGCCTGCAGGGGGAGATGAATTAAACTGTTTGCGCAACCACAGACGGTTTCAATAGCGCGTACATCAGGCCGCAGACAATCGTGCCCAGGGCAATCGAGAGCAGGTACTGCATCACATGTTCCACCGCATGCGGGATCGCCAGGACAAAGAGGCCGCCGTGTGGCGCCATCAGTGTACAACCGAAATACATGGACAGTCCCCCGGCGATTGCGCCACCGACCATCGTGGAAGGGATGACGCGCATCGGGTCTCGCGCGGCGAAGGGAATCGCCCCTTCAGAGATAAAGCACAGCCCCAGGATAAAAGATGCATTACCCGCTTCATGCTCAGCGGCATTGAATTTCGCTCTGGCCGCCCAGGTTGCGACGCCCATTCCTAATGCCGGTACCATCCCTGCCGCCATAATAGCCGCCATTGGCATATAAGAATGAGAAGCCAGTAAACCAACGCCGAAGGTATACGCAGCTTTATTCACCGGCCCGCCAAGGTCAAAACCTTGCATTGCGCCCAGCAACATTCCCAGCAAGATAGCATTCGTAGAGGTCATATTCCCCAGGAACGTCGTCAGCCCCTCCATCACCGCAGAAACGGGGCCACCCACCACGTAAATCATGATAAGGCCGGTAATCAGCGTAGACAGTAGCGGCAGAACCAGCACAGGTTTAAGCGCTTCCATCGACGCCGGCAGCTTAATATTTTGCGCCAGAAACCGTACGCTGTAACCGGCCAGAAAACCGGCCACAATCCCACCCAGGAAACCAGCGCCGCACAGGCTGGCCAACATCCCGCCAATAAGCCCCGGGGCCAGACCCGGACGATCGGCAATTGAGAAGGCAATAAACCCAGCCAGTACCGGCACCATCAGCGCAAAGGCCGCCTTACCGCCGATTTGAAATAACGCAGCCGCCAGCGTGCCCGGCTCATTGAAGGCCTGGATACCGAAGACAAAAGAGAGCGCGATACACAACCCTCCCGCCACCACCAAAGGAAGCATATGGGATACGCCGGTCATTAAATGCTTATAAACGCCGGGTAGCTCTGTTTTACCAGCTGAAGAAGAGCGCCCGGCACTCCCCTGATAGACCTCGGCGCTATTGAAAGCATTATCCATTTCCTGCGCACTCTTTTTTAGCGCCGCGCCGGTACTGGTGCGATAGAGTCTTTTGCCAACAAAGCCTGACAGATCCAGTTCAATATCCGCCGCGATAATCACCACATCCGCTTGCGCTATCTCTTCCGCGGTCAGCGTGTTCTTCGCCCCGACGGAACCGCGGGTTTCAACCTTGATCCAGTCACCACGCTTGCGGGCTTCAATTTCCAACGCTTCTGCCGCCATAAAGGTATGGGCGACGCCCGTCGGACAGGCCGTCACAGCAACAATTTTTTTAGTCATAGTAGGGTACCCTGTTCTTTTAATTTAAAGAAAAAGCGGGAAAAAATGTTACAGACGTGACCAGGCCGCGGCTTTCTGGAACAGTGCGTCATCCGGGCGAATCCCGGTATAAAGGACAAATTGCTCCACGGCCTGAATAGCAAACACTTCGGAACCGGTAATCACGGTTTTACCGCATTCACGGGCGTAGCGGATTAGCGGCGTGACGGGCGGTAGCGCCACCACATCAAAGATAACGCTCGCCTTATCCACTTCTTGTTCGGAATAAGAGAGTTTGTCGGCATCATTACCGCCAGCCATTCCGATAGGCGTGGCGTTAATTAACAAATCGGCTTCAATACCGTCGGTATCCGGGCGCCATTCATAGCCATAGAGTTCGGCCAGTTGTTTACCTGACGCTTCATCAATCGCGACAATATAACCACGGGTAAACCCCGCATCCTTCAGCGCGCAGGCCACCGCCTTTGCCATACCACCGCTGCCACGCAAAGCAAACACCAGGTCGGGAGAGACCTTGTAATTCGCCAGCAAGCGAGCTATTGCAATGTAATCGGTGTTGTACGCCTTCAGATGGCCATTGGTATTCACAATGGTATTAACTGAGTGAATGGCCTGAGCGGAAGCATCCAGTTCATCCACCAGCGGAATGCAGGCTTCTTTAAATGGCATAGAGATCGCGCACCCACGGATCCCCAGCCCGCGCACGCCGCTAATGGCCTGCGTAAGATCGGTCGGCGAAAAGGCTTTGTAGAGATAATTGAGATCCAGCGCTTCGTACAGATAGTTGTGAAAGCGTGTACCGAAGTTACTCGGGCGTGCCGCCAGGGACATGCAGACCTGAGTATCTTTATTAATGCGCTTTGTCATGATGAATCCTCATAGAAGTTGCGATAGAGAAAATCATCGGCTAAAAAGGGGATATTAAAAATTGCTCATTCCCGTTCGGGAAATTTCACCTTTTATGACAACCCGGCACACTGAACAAAAATACTTAAAGCTACTCCAGCACTATGGCGACAAGCCCGTTAGCGTGACGCTACAGGAGCTGGCGGATGTGTTGTTCTGCACCCGGCGGCATATGCGTAATCTGTTGCTTCAGATGCAGGAGGCAAAGTGGCTCATCTGGCAATCACAGGCCGGACGTGGGCATCGCGCCCGGCTTCACCTGCGCTATAAACCAGAACAGCTGTTAAGCGAAAAGGCGGAGCAGTTACTGGAGTCTGGTCATATTGATCAGGCCATTCAGCTGCTGGGTAAAAATAAGCACCAGGTGGCGCAACTGCTGCGTTCAAAGCTGGGCTATAGCGTGCGGGCAGACTATCAGCGGCTGTGCATCCCCTATTATCGGACAATGCCGTCGCTGTGCCCCGGCATACCGTTGCGTCGCTCTGAGCAGCATCTGGTCAGGCAGATTTTTAGCGGCCTGACGCGCATAAATGAGGAAAAAGGTGAAGTCGAAGCCGATCTTGCCCACCACTGGCGGCAGATTGATCCGCTGCGCTGGCGTTTTTATCTGCGCCCCGCCGTCCTCTGGCATGATGGCCAGGAGCTGACGATCGACGCGGTTATCGCTTCACTGACCCGCAGCGCTAAGCTGCCGCTGTTCTCGCACTTGCAGACCATTCAGGCCACCGGGCCGCTGAGCCTTGAAATTACGCTGGCGCACCCGGATAACCGACTGCCGCTGCTGCTCAGCCATATTGATGCCATGATCCTACCGCCTGACCATACACAACGCGCTGATTTCCCGGCACATCCTGTGGGGACTGGCCCTTATGAGGTGGTGGAAAACAATGGCTTTCATCTGCAAATGAAGGCCTTTGACCACTATTTCGGTCTGCGTGGGCTGCTGGATGAAGTGGAGGTCTTTATCTGGCCGAATTTAACGGAGACAGACAACCTGGCGGAATCGCTGTCGGATAACGACACGGCAGCCTGGCTCAGCTCCAGCCTGAGCGATGAGGATTACGTTTCCGGACGGCTTAGCCAGGTATCAGGCAAACCTTCTGACAACCTGCGCGAGATGTTTCTTGAGCGTGGAGGATATTTTTTATTATGCGACAGCCGCTCCCCGCACTGGCATACCGCCGAACATCGCCGCTGGCTGCGGGAAACACTCAGCCCTTACGCCTTACTCCAGCATCTGAGTGAGGCAATTCGCCCCTTCTGGGTACCGGGCGGCAGCCTACTGTCCTCCTGGTTTCATACTATTGAGGCGGGCCCAGCCTGTTCACCTTTTATCTCGTCGTCGCCCTACGCAAAACTGCGTCTGGCCTATCACGATCAGCACCCTGAATTTCCGATGCTCCTGGATATCATGCAAGAGATCATGCGCCAGCAGGGCATTTTACTTGAGGGCGTGGAGCTGAATTATGATGACTGGGCGAATGGCAAAGCCAATGTGGATCTCTGGCTGGGGACGGTCAATTTCCCCATTCCCGAAGAGTGGAACGTCGGTACATGGCTGCTGGGCTCCCCTTTACTGCGCCACGCCATCAGCGGTGGGGATGATGCGCTGCTGGCCCAATGGGAAACCCAGTGGCATGCCGAAACCATCAGCGCGGAACAACTGGTCAGGGAAACCACCCGTTCAGGCTGGCTACAGCCGCTTTTTCACCACTGGATGCGACTCAAAAGCCCCGACCGGGCCAGGGGGATCCACCTGAATAACCTGGGGTGGTTTGATTTCCGATCCACCTGGATTGAGCCAGGGCCTTAAAGAAGAGAATGTGACCGGGTGCCCGTAGCGCAGGCAGGCGTAGCACCTCTTAGTCGCTCTTCAGCCACCATAGAGAAAGAACAGCGCCTGTCACAGCGCACAAAAAAAGGCCGTCTGTCGACGGCCTTCTGCCTGGTGCAACATTTGTACTTACTCTACCGTCACCGATTTCGCCAGGTTACGCGGCTGGTCAACGTCGGTGCCTTTAATCAGCGCCACGTGATACGCCAGCAGTTGCAGCGGAACGGTGTAGAAGATAGGCGCGATCACTTCTTCCACATGCGGCATCTCGATGATGTGCATGTTGTCGCTGCTCACAAAACCCGCATCCTGATCGGCGAAGACGTACAACTGACCGCCACGTGCGCGAACTTCTTCGATGTTGGATTTCAGTTTCTCCAGCAGTTCGTTGTTCGGCGCCACCACAATCACCGGCATATCGGCGTCAATCAGCGCCAACGGCCCGTGTTTCAGCTCGCCTGCAGCATAGGCTTCCGCGTGAATGTAAGAGATCTCTTTCAGCTTCAGCGCGCCTTCGAGCGCAATCGGATATTGATCGCCACGCCCCAGGAACAGCGCATGGTGTTTGTCAGAGAAATCTTCCGCCAGGGCTTCGATACGTTTGTCCTGCGACAGCATCTGCTCAATACGGCTCGGCAGCGCCTGTAGGCCATGCACGATATCATGCTCAATGGACGCATCCAGACCTTTCAGACGCGCCAGTTTCGCCACCAGCATCAACAGCACGGTTAACTGGGTGGTAAAGGCTTTGGTAGATGCTACGCCAATTTCCGTACCCGCGTTGGTCATCAGCGCCAGATCGGATTCACGTACCAGCGAAGAGCCCGGCACGTTACAAATGGCGAGCGATCCGAGGTAGCCCAATTCTTTGGATAAACGCAGGCCCGCTAAGGTATCTGCCGTTTCGCCAGACTGGGAGAGTGTGATCATCAGGCTATTACGGCGCACGGCAGATTTGCGATAGCGGAATTCAGAGGCGATTTCAACGTCGCACGGAATACCTGCCAGCGATTCAAACCAGTAACGGGAAACCATACCGGAGTTGTAAGACGTACCGCAGGCGAGGATCTGAATATGCTCAACCTTTGACAGCAGTTCGTCGGCGTTCGGTCCCAGCTCGCTTAAATCCACCTGACCGTGGCTGATGCGCCCGGTAAGGGTGTTTTTGATCGCGTTCGGCTGTTCGTAGATTTCTTTCTGCATGTAGTGGCGGTAAATACCTTTATCGCCCGCGTCATATTGCAGATTGGATTCGATATCCTGACGTTTTACTTCCGCGCCGGTGTTATCGAAGATATTTACCGAACGGCGAGTGATTTCAGCGATATCGCCCTCTTCAAGGAAGATAAAGCGACGAGTCACTGGCAACAGCGCCAGCTGGTCAGAAGCGATAAAGTTTTCGCCCATACCCAGGCCAATCACCAGCGGGCTGCCAGAACGTGCCGCCAGTAGGGTATCCGGGTGACGGGTATCCATGATCACTGTACCGTACGCACCACGCAGTTGCGGGATAGCACGCAGAACAGCCTCACGCAGAGTACCTCCCTGTTTCAGTTCCCAGTTTACCAGGTGTGCAATCACTTCGGTGTCGGTTTCAGAAACGAAGGTATAGCCACGCGCTTTTAATGCTTCACGCAGCGGTTCATGGTTTTCGATGATGCCGTTATGCACCACCACAATGTGTTCAGAAACATGCGGATGCGCGTTAGCTTCTGAAGGTTCACCGTGCGTCGCCCAACGCGTGTGAGCAATACCGGTGCCGCCATGCAGAGGATGTTCTTCCGCTGCCTGAGCCAGCATCTGGACTTTACCGAGGCGACGCAGACGGGTCATATGACCTTCTGCATCAACCACGGCCAGACCGGCAGAGTCATATCCGCGGTATTCCAGACGACGTAAACCTTCGAGAAGGATTTCAGCTACATCACGCTGCGCGATAGCGCCAACAATTCCACACATAGTTTTATTTCCTGATTATGGCATTACGCCATGCGTTGTCGCTGACCTGTATGCCCGTCGTTGCGGGCGCCCCGAGCCTTGTAGAGAGTGGGGTTATTTTTATAAGTACTGCTCATGGAGCGGAGGATTATTTTATCCTCTCATCTCCGGTCTGCCGGATGGCGCTGACGCTTATCCGGCCTACAAAATCACTTTTTCTTCACCGGACGCTGCCAGCCTTGCTTATGCACCTGCGGCACGCGGCTTAATACCAGCTCATTGTCGGCTACATTACGGGTGACGGTAGTCCCTGCGGCGATGGTAGCCCCTTTACCAACAGTAACCGGCGCCACCAGTTGGGTATCGGAGCCGACAAACACATCGTCGCCAATAACCGTTTTGAATTTGTTCGCGCCATCATAGTTACAGGTGATGGTCCCCGCGCCGATATTCACGTTGTCGCCAATTTCCGCATCGCCCAGGTAGGTCAGATGGCCGGCTTTAGAACCTTTACCCAGACGCGCTTTTTTCATCTCAACAAAATTGCCGACGTGAGCGCCCGCTAACAGCTCTGCGCCGGGACGCAGGCGAGCAAACGGGCCGATGGTGCAGGCCGCTTCCAGATGCGCATCTTCCACCACGCTGTATGGGCTAATTTCGCAGTCATCGCCAATAACGCTGTTTTTAATAATGCACCCCGCGCCGATCTTCACGCGGTGACCGAGCGTCACGTTACCTTCGATGATAACGTTAGCGTCAATTTCCACATCACGCCCGTGAGCCAGATTACCGCGCAGATCAAAACGAGCCGGATCGCGCAACATAACGCCGGATAACAGCAGTTTCTCCGCCTGTTCGGCCTGGTAAATACGCTCCAGACGAGAAAGCTGTAGACGGTTATTCACGCCGTCCGTTTCGCTGATGCGAGCCGGATGCACCGCGGCGATTTCCCGTCCTTCATGATAAGCCAGCGCAATGATATCAGTGATGTAATATTCACCCTGCGCATTATTGTTAGTCAGCTTAGACAACCAGCGTTTCAGGTCCGCGCCGTTGGCGATCAGAATACCGGTGTTAATTTCCTGGATCTGACGCTGTTCATCAGTGGCGTCTTTATGTTCAACGATGCCGGTCACTTTACCGTTTTCACGCGTAATACGGCCATAGCCGCTCGGATCGTCCAGCTTCACGGTTAATAACCCAATACCACCCTGCGGTTTGGCATCGCGCAGGCGCTGTAAGGTTTCAACCGAAATCAGCGGCACGTCGCCGTAAAGCATTAAAATATCTTCATCGTCGCTAAAGAAGGGCGCGGCCTGCTGCATTGCGTGACCTGTTCCCAACTGTTCCGCCTGAAGCACCCAGTTCAGCTTGTCATCTTTCAGGGTCTTTTTTAACAACTCGCCACCGTGGCCATAGACCAGATGAACCTGTGCGGCCCCTAATTTAGTTGCTGCATCAATGACATGCTGCACCATGGGTTTACCCGCCAGCGTGTGCAGCACTTTAGGAATATCGGAATACATGCGCGTGCCTTTACCTGCGGCAAGGATCACTACGCTCATAGCACTATTTAACATACGCGTCCTGACTGTAATTTGAGAACGAATTTATACTGTTTCACGTTGAAAATACTACATTTTTTTCATCGTAAAATGGAAGAAGGATAAAACGCTCACCGGGATAACATCCCCGCCTGCTAATGAATCATTTTCGTTCATTACCGCGCCTCTTGTCTCCTGAAAAGTAAAAACACCCGCGTATTGGCAACGTAGCCCGATGTTTTTGCTGTTTTTTTACTCCATAAATAAAGAAGATAACGTAATAAAGCGCAGGGGAGCCAGAAAAGCAAAAACCAGCGACAGAGGCCGCTGGTTTTCCGTTGCGCGTATTTTTTTACTTAATTACGCGACATAAAAATCCGCAAAATATACCAGAACATGGTCGCGATAGAAGCGAACAGATGTAATGCCGCGCCAGCAGGGCGATCGGTAGGGTAATGGTGAATAATGTTAGAAGTATCGTAAAGTATAAACCCGGCGCACAGCAGTACCATTAGCGCAGAAAACCAGACACCCAGCGAGAAGCCGCAGATGACGCTGGCAATAATCGCGCCAAAAGCAATGAACCCAGCCATAGTCAGAAACGAGCGCAGAAAAGAAAAGTCTTTTTTTATGGAAAAAGCGGTAAACGTCAGACCGCCAACCAGCAACAGAGTCGTTATTGCCGCCGCGCCAATGCTCGACGGGTTAATATACGCCGCCACCGTTAACAGGGGGGCAAAAATCAGGGATTCTGCCAACACATAAATCCCCAGCCCGATAAGTTGCGTTTGATTATTCCCCGCATTATCCGCCAGACGAGTCGCCAGCATTCCCACCAGCATAAAAGCGCCGAGAACAACCAACCAGCTATATCTTCCACCAGCCAGCAGCACATCAAGCGCATACTCCCCGACCCCTATAAAACTCCACGCCGCACTCAATACGATAAAACCGACGATGGCGCCGGCGAGATGAAGATAAGCGCGACGGATAAAGGTAGTACGATCAATCCTTGAGTCGGGTTGTGGACCCGCAAAGGATGGCTGAAATGACATAGTAATAATCCCTCATTTTATGCAATAAAAACGCATCCATTCCTTCCTTCTTCGCACAATGTGCAGATGCCAATGCCAGAAAGAAGGATTTAATGAAAACAGCGCTGTCGCTGAAAACGCGTCGCCTTCAGCCGCTTGTTTTTGTCGTTGCTAGTTTATCGAATAAAAATTGAGAGGATAAAAAAAAACCAGTCCGCAATCAGACTGGTTTTATGCTTTCAAGCCGGTGTTACATCGCTTTTTTGGTCAACTCGATAACGCGCAGTTTAGCGATCGCTTTGGCCAGTTCCGCAGACGCCTGAGCGTAATCCACGTCACCGTGCGAGCTCTTAATGTGCTCTTCGGCTTTACGCTTCGCTTCCAGGGCTCGCGCTTCGTCGAGATCCTGACCGCGAATCGCGGTATCCGCCAGAACGGTCACACTGCCAGGCTGCACTTCCAGAATGCCGCCGGACAGATAGATAAACTCTTCATGACCGTGCTGCTTAACGATGCGAATCATACCAGGCTTAATGGCGGTGAGCAGCGGCGCGTGCCCCGGGTAAATCCCCAGTTCGCCTTCGCTACCCGTAACCTGGATTTTCTCGACCAGACCGGAGAACATTTGTTGCTCCGCGCTGACGACATCCAGGTGGTAAGTCATTGCCATATCACCCTCCGATTAAGGCGTTAAAGTTTTTTGGCTTTTTCCACGGCTTCGTCGATGGAACCGACCATGTAGAACGCCTGCTCCGGCAGGTGATCGTATTCGCCTTCCATAATGCCTTTAAAGCCACGGATGGTGTCTTTCAGGGAAACGTATTTGCCCGGAGAACCGGTAAATACTTCCGCCACGAAGAACGGCTGGGACAGGAAGCGCTGAATTTTACGCGCGCGAGCTACCACCAGTTTATCTTCTTCAGACAGTTCATCCATACCGAGGATGGCGATGATGTCTTTCAGTTCCTGATAACGCTGCAGGATGGACTGAACGCCACGCGCGGTGTCGTAGTGTTCCTGACCAACAACCAGCGGATCCAGCTGACGGCTGGTGGAGTCCAGCGGGTCAACGGCCGGGTAGATACCCAGGGATGCGATCTGACGGCTCAGTACCACGGTTGCATCTAAGTGCGCAAAGGTGGTGGCTGGAGACGGGTCAGTCAAGTCATCCGCCGGTACGTATACCGCCTGTACGGAGGTGATAGAACCGGTTTTGGTGGAGGTGATACGTTCCTGCAGAACGCCCATCTCTTCCGCCAGAGTCGGCTGGTAACCTACCGCGGAAGGCATACGACCCAGCAGTGCGGATACTTCCGTACCGGCCAGGGTGTAACGATAGATGTTATCGACGAACAGCAGTACGTCACGACCTTCGTCACGGAATTTCTCCGCCATGGTCAGACCGGTCAATGCAACGCGCAGACGGTTTCCCGGCGGTTCGTTCATCTGGCCATACACCAGGGATACTTTATCGATAACGTTGGAGTCGGTCATTTCGTGGTAGAAGTCGTTACCCTCACGAGTACGTTCACCTACGCCCGCAAACACTGAGTAACCGGAGTGCTCGATCGCGATGTTACGAATAAGCTCCATCATGTTTACGGTTTTACCTACACCCGCACCACCGAACAGACCGACTTTACCGCCCTTCGCGAACGGACACATCAGGTCGATAACTTTGATACCGGTTTCCAGCAGTTCCTGAGAGTTTGACAACTCTTCGTAGGAAGGCGCTGCGCGGTGAATCGCCCAACGTTCTTCTTCGCCGATCTCGCCTTTCATGTCGACCGGTTCGCCCAGGACGTTCATGATACGACCCAGCGTGGCTTTACCTACCGGGACTTCGATCGGGTGTTCGAGATCTTTTACATCCAGACCGCGACGCAGACCGTCAGAAGACCCCATCGCGATGGTACGCACGATACCGCCGCCAAGCTGCTGCTGAACTTCCAGCACCAGCTTCTCATTACCATTCTGCACCTCAAGGGCATCGTACACGCGTGGTACGGCATCCTGAGGGAACTCGACGTCGACCACGGCGCCGATTACCTGGACAATCTTTCCAGTAGCCATCTTAAATCCTCTACGAAATAACCTGGTTAAACCGCGGCGGCCCCCGAGACGATCTCGGTGAGTTCCTGAGTAATGCTGGCCTGACGAGCTTTGTTGTATACCAACTGCAGCTCTTTAATCAGGCTGCCGCCATTATCGGTTGCGGCTTTCATCGCCACCATTCGGGCGGCCTGCTCGCTGGCCAGGTTTTCTACCACGCCCTGATAAACCTGAGACTCCACATAACGACGCAGGAGAGTATCCAGCAGCGCTTTCGGGTCTGGTTCATACAGGTAATCCCAGGCTTTACGCTTCAGATCATCATCTTCTGACGCCGGCAGCGGCAGCAGTTGAGTGATCGTCGGCACCTGAGACATGGTGTTAATAAATTTGTTGCTGACAATGTAAAGCTTGTCCAGACGGCCTTCGTCGTAGGCCTGCAACATCACTTTAACCGGACCGATCAGTTCGGACAGAGAAGGGTTATCCCCCATACCTGTCACCTGAGCGACAACGTTGCCGCCTACGGAATTAAAGAATGACACGCCCTTAGAGCCGATCATTGCGAGTTCGCACTGAACGCCTTTATCGGACCATGCCTTCATATCCGCCAGCAGCTTTTTGAACAGGTTAATGTTCAAGCCACCGCACAAACCACGGTCGGTCGACACTACCAGGTAGCCCACGCGTTTAACGTCGCGCTCTTCCAGGTAGGGGTGCTTATATTCCAGATTACCGTTCGCAAGGTGACCAATCACTTTGCGCATGGTCTCTGCATAAGGACGGCTGGCCGCCATGCGATCCTGCGATTTACGCATTTTGGAAGCGGCGACCATCTCCATCGCTTTAGTGATCTTTTGCGTGTTCTGGACGCTTGCGATCTTACTACGTATCTCTTTTGCGCCGGCCATGAGCTTCTCCTCAATGCCTTACGGCCTGCCCTAAGGCAAGCCGCCAGACGTTACCAGGACTGGGTTGCTTTGAAGGAATCGAGGATGCCTTTCAGCTTGCCTTCGATTTCGTCGTTATAGCCACCGGACTGGTTGATCTCTTGCATCAGCGGAGCGTGATCACGGTCGACGTAAGCCAGCAGTGCGGCTTCGAAGCTACCGATTTTCGCCAGTTCGACATCCGCCAGATAACCACGTTCTGCTGCGAACAGAACCAGAGACTGCTGCGCGACGGACATCGGCGCATACTGTTTCTGTTTCAGCAGTTCGGTCACTTTCTGACCGTGGTCAAGCTGTTTACGGGTGGCATCGTCAAGGTCGGATGCAAACTGAGAGAACGCCGCCAGTTCACGATACTGCGCCAGCGCGGTACGAATACCACCGGACAGTTTTTTCATGATCTTGGTCTGGGCTGCGCCACCTACACGGGATACCGAGATACCCGGGTTAACCGCAGGACGAATACCGGCGTTGAACAGGTTAGATTCCAGGAAGATCTGACCATCGGTAATGGAAATTACGTTGGTCGGAACGAACGCGGAAACGTCACCTGCCTGCGTTTCGATAATCGGCAGCGCGGTCAGAGAACCGGTTTTCCCTTTCACTTCACCTTTGGTGAAGGCTTCGACGTAGTCGGCGTTAACACGCGCAGCACGCTCCAGCAGACGAGAGTGGAGGTAGAATACGTCGCCCGGGAATGCTTCACGTCCAGGCGGACGGCGGAGCAGCAGGGAGATCTGACGGTAAGCAACAGCCTGTTTAGACAGGTCATCGTAAATGATCAGCGCATCTTCGCCTCGGTCGCGGAAGTATTCGCCCATTGCGCAACCGGCATACGGCGCCAGATATTGCAGCGCAGCGGATTCGGACGCGGTCGCCACCACAACAATGGTGTTAGCCAGCGCGCCGTGTTCTTCCAGTTTGCGCACCACGTTAGAGATGGTGGACGCTTTCTGGCCGATAGCGACATAGATACATTTGATGCCGGAGTCGCGCTGGTTGATGATGGCGTCGATAGCCAGCGCGGTTTTACCGGTCTGACGGTCACCGATGATCAGTTCACGCTGACCACGACCGATTGGGATCATGGAGTCAACTGCTTTATAACCGGTCTGCACCGGCTGATCGACAGACTGACGATCGATAACGCCCGGCGCAATCGCTTCAACGGCAGAGAAGCCGTCATTATCAACCGGACCTTTACCGTCGATTGGCGCACCCAGGGTGTTTACCACACGTCCCAGCAGGCCGCGGCCAACCGGAACTTCCAGAATACGACCCGTACATTTAACCTTCATGCCTTCGGCAAGGTCAGCGTATGGACCCATGACTACCGCACCCACGGAGTCGCGCTCCAGGTTCAGTGCGATAGCGTAACGGTTACCCGGCAGGGAGATCATTTCACCCTGCATACAATCGGCCAGGCCGTGAATGCGGATAACACCGTCACTGACAGAAACAATAGTACCTTCGTTGTGAGCTTCGCTCACCACATTGAACTGAGCAATGCGCTGCTTGATCAGTTCGCTGATTTCGGTGGAATTCAGTTGCATGCTCCAGTCCCCTTAAGACTGCAAGACGTCTGCAAGGCGCTCAAGACGGCCGCGTACGCTGCCATCAATGACCATATCACCCGCCCGGATGATAACGCCTGCCATTACAGACTTATCGATTTTGCAATTCAGCTTCACTTTGCGTGACAGACGTTTTTCCATCGCGGCGCTGATTTTCGAAAGCTGCTCTTCACTCAATGCGGTTGCCGACGTAACTTCTACCTCGGAGGTAGCTTCACTGGCGGCACGCAGATGAATAAACTGCTCCAGAACATCCGGGAGCGCGTTCAGACGATTATTTTCAGCCATCACCCGAATCAGGTTCTGACCGTTTTCGTCTAACTGCTCACCGCAGACTGCGATAAACGACTCAGCGAGCGTTTCCGGCGCCAGCGCGCCAGAGAGAAGCTCTGCCATTTGTTCGTTCTTGGTTACCTCGGCGGCAAACGCCAGCATATCCTGCCAGCGCTCTACACTTTGGTGTTCAACGGCAAAGTCAAAAGCTGCTTTGGCGTAGGGGCGAGCTACCGTAACAAATTCAGACATCAGCCCCTCCCTCCTTACAGTTCAGCGACAAGTTTATCCACGATGTCGCTGTTAGCAGCTTCATCCACGGAACGTTCGATGATCTTCTCGGCGCCAGCAACAGCCAGGATAGCAACTTGCTTACGCAGCTCTTCACGGGCGCGTTTACGCTCGGCTTCAATTTCCGCCTGCGCCTGCGCCACGATTTTAGTACGTTCCTGCTCTGCTTCAGTTTTGGCTTCGTCCAGGATCTGAGCGCGGCGTTTGTTTGCCTGCTCGATGATTACCTGAGCTTCCGCTTTCGCTTTTTTCAGCTGGTCGGTCGCGCTGGCCTTTGCAAGGTCAAGATCCTTATGTGCTCGTTCAGCAGAAGCGAGACCGTCAGCAATTTCTTTCTGACGTTTCTCGATGGCTGCCATTAACGGCGGCCATACGTACTTCATGCAAAACCAGACAAAGAGAATAAACGCGATGGCCTGGCCGAGGATTGTTGCGTTAAGATTCACAGCACAATGCCTCTATCTAGTTAACCTTCTGATATTGCTCTTAATTCAAGCAACGCTTACTACGCGACAGCGAACATCACGTACAGACCCAGACCTACAGCGATCATCGGGATAGCATCCACCAGACCCATAACGATAAAGAACTGAGTACGCAGCAGAGGAATCAGATCAGGTTGACGCGCCGCGCCTTCCAGGAATTTACCCCCGAGGATGCCGATACCGATCGCAGCACCGATTGCCGCCAGACCCATCATCACAGCGGCAGCCATGTACAGCAGATCCATATTCAGGTTTTCCATGACAGTCTCCAGTTTGTTTCAGTTAAAACGTAGTAGTGTTGGTAAATTAATGCTCTTCAGACGCCATCGACAGATAGACAATCGTCAGAACCATGAAAATGAAGGCTTGCAGCGTAATAATCAGGATGTGGAAAATGGCCCACGGCACATTCAGAATCCACTGTGACCACCACGGCAACAGACCAGCAATCAGAATGAAAATCAGCTCACCGGCATACATGTTGCCGAACAGTCGCAGACCGAGAGAAACCGGTTTGGACAGCAGACTTACCCCTTCAAGGATTAAGTTGACAGGAATGAACGCCCAGTGATTGAACGGCTGCAGCGTCAACTCTTTAGCGAAGCCGCCGATGCCTTTCATTTTGATGCTGTAGAACAGAATAAGGATGAATACGCCCAGCGCCATCGACAGGGTGATGTTGACGTCAGCAGACGGCACCACGCGCGTTGCTGGCAGACCCAGCCAATGCTCAGCGATATACGGCAGCAGGTCGATAGGCAGTAAGTCCATCAGGTTCATAAGGAATACCCAGACGAAAATCGTCAGGGCCAGCGGCGCAATCAGCTTGCTTTTGCCATGGTACATGTCTTTGACGCTGCCATGCACAAAGCCGACTATCAGCTCAATCGCGGTCTGAAACTTGCCTGGCACGCCGCTGGTCGCTTTTTTAGCAACGCTACGGAACATCACCAGAAACAACAGACCCAGCACCACCGAGAAGAACATGGAGTCAATATTGAGCGTCCAGAAGGTGGCTGGGGGGTTCTGCGGATCCACCAGCGAGAAAGTACGCAGGTCCAGCTGAAGGTTATTCAGATGGTGTCCTATGTATTCCTGCGGCGTCATATTTTCTGAAGCCATGATGCCTTTTACCCTTTGTTGTTAATTACAGCCGGCGCCAGTATCTGAACCACCAGCACCAAAACCCACGTAACGATCAGCGGCAAAAACACCGCCTTTAAAACCGCCAACGCCACCACCAGTAAAACCAGCATCGCTAACACCTTGAAGGCTTCACCGAAGGCGAAAGTCCAGGACACGCGGCCCTTAGCAGGTGTATGCGCCTGGTGACGCCAGGCAAATATCATAAACAACATATTAGGCAGTGCCACTGCCAATCCCCCACATACTGCGGAGATGCCCCAGAAGGGGTCTTTGAGGCAAAACAGCAATCCACTTGCTATTACCGCCAGAAACTGAATGAACAGAAGCTTACGAGCAACGTTTCGACTCACGAGCGACACAGACATCACGTTTTTACTCCTGCTCACTTCGAGGTATGCCGCGTGTCGTATAAAACGTTCTTTAAGACTTAGAGTCAAGCATCAAAAAGCGGTCAAATTATACGGTGCGCACCCGTGATTTCAAACAATAAGTAGCCAAAAGGTGAATAAATGTTTAAATATTTTTCTCTGGCCCGCATTTTTAACTTTTAGCCAAAGTGTGAACGATCGTACAAAACTGCAAATAGCGCGAAAACACTGGCGATAAAGCGTGCACCAGATCACACATTAAACATATTCATGCTTACGCAATTCATTTACGTGTCAATTCATGCCTTTTCATCTTTTTGATATTTAAGCGTAAAACCAGGTACTGTTTTAAAAATACCAGCTTACACCTTAAAAACGCCCCATTGACATTTATAATAAAAATTTAACAAGCAAAAGTGATTTTTCGATTCGATTTTTAGCAGACTGATATTTACAAAGTTGATTACTCTCTGTTTTAACAAAAGAAGCGACGTTGTCATGTTGAAACGAAACCGTAAATCCAGAGTTAAATGTAACAACGCTGAAATGCGTTATACCTGTCGATTTTTAACACAAGCCGCGTCGTTTTTTTTCTATTTTTTTTGATAAAAATTAAACTTTGTTTGACTTAATAATCACCAGATGCCGCTCGCCTTCCAGTTGCGGAACGCGTAATTTTTCAACAGATTCGACGCTAAAATCGTCAGGTAGTGAGGCAATTTCATCCCCTGGCAATTGCCCTTTTAAGGCATAAAAACGCCCTTTCTCTCCCGGCAGATGATGACACCAGCTCACCATATCATTCAACGATGCGAAAGCGCGGCTGATAACGCCATCAAACGGCGGTTCGGAAGGATAGGCTTCAACGCGGCTTTGAACCGGCGTGATGTTTTCCAGTTTCAGTTCGTGCTGGACCTGACGCAGAAAACGTACCCGCTTGCCCAGGCTGTCGAGTAAGGTGAAATGCGCGTCAGGGAGAACAATAGCCAGCGGGATGCCCGGCAGCCCCGGTCCTGTTCCTACATCGATAAAACGCTGTCCCTGAAGATACGGCGCAACGACTATGCTGTCGAGAATATGGCGTACCAACATTTCGTTGGGATCCCGCACTGACGTCAGGTTGTATGCTTTGTTCCATTTGTGCAGCATATCAACGTAGGCGACCAGCAGCGTTTTCTGGTGATCGGTAAGAGAAATACCGGCATCAGCCAGCAGACGAGAGAGTTTGTTGAGCACGGTCATTACCTGTTAATAATCAAATGCCCGATGCGCTTTCGCTTATCGGGCCTACAAATTTGTAGGGCGGGTAAGCGAAGCGCCCCCGCCAAATTAGTGTTATCAAGCGCTACGACGCAGCATACCTTGTTTTTTCAGCCATACCAGCAGAATGGAGATTGCCGCAGGCGTAACGCCGGAGATACGCGATGCCTGGCCGATAGACGCCGGTTTATGATCGTTCAGCTTGGCGATAACTTCGTTCGACAGACCGGAAACCTGACGATAATCCAGCGTGGCAGGCAGCAACGTATTCTCGTTACGTAGTTGTTTTTCAATCTCATCCTGCTGGCGAGCGATATACCCTTCGTATTTGACCTGGATTTCCACCTGCTCAGCGGCTTGCTCATCTTCAAGCGCAGGCGCGAATGCGGCAAGCGAAGTGAGCTGCGCGTAGGTCATTTCCGGACGACGTAACAGATCTTCGCCGCTGGCCTCACGGGAGAGAGGCGTGGTCAAATGCGTATTCACTTCATCGGCGGATTCCGCAGACGGCGTTACCCATGTCGATTTCAGCCGCTGACGTTCGCGTTCGATATTTTCCAGCTTCTCGTTGAAGCGCGCCCAGCGTTCATCATCCACCAGACCCAGCTCGCGGCCCATTTCGGTCAGACGCAGATCGGCGTTGTCCTCACGCAGCATCAGGCGATATTCGGCGCGGGAGGTAAACATGCGATACGGCTCTTTGGTGCCCAGCGTACAGAGATCGTCCACCAGCACGCCGAGATAAGCCTGAGAGCGCGCAGGCGCCCAGCCCTCTTTGTCGGCGGAAAGACGCGCGGCATTCAGACCAGCGAGCAAGCCCTGCGCCGCAGCCTCTTCATAGCCGGTAGTACCGTTGATTTGACCAGCAAAGAACAGGCCGTGAATAAATTTACTTTCCAGAGTCGGTTTCAGATCGCGCGGGTCGAAGAAATCGTACTCAATCGCGTAACCAGGGCGAACGATCTTCGCGTTCTCCATACCCTGCATGGAACGGACAATCTGCATCTGCACGTCAAACGGCAGGCTGGTGGAGATACCGTTAGGGTAAATCTCGTTAGAGGTCAGTCCTTCCGGCTCAAGAAAGATCTGATGCTGGTTACGATCGGCAAAACGCATCACCTTGTCTTCGATCGAAGGACAGTAGCGTGGGCCGATCCCTTCGATCACGCCAGCGTACATTGGGCTACGATCGAGGTTATTACGAATCACGTCATGGGTTTTCTCATTGGTATGCGTGATGTAACACGGCACCTGTTGCGGATGCTGAGAAGCATTCCCCATAAACGAGAAAACCGGCATCGGGTTATCGCCATGCTGTTGAGCCAACACGCTGAAATCGATAGTACGCGCATCAATACGCGGCGGTGTGCCGGTTTTCAGGCGGCTGACGCGTAGCGGGAGCTCACGCAGACGGCGAGACAGCGGGATGGATGGCGGATCGCCAGCACGACCGCCGCTGTAGTTATCCAGACCAATATGAATTTTGCCGTCCAGGAAGGTTCCGACGGTCAGCACCACCGCTTTCGCGCGGAATTTGAGCCCCATTTGGGTCACTGCGCCGACAACGCGATCGTTTTCGACAATCAGATCTTCAACCGCTTGCTGGAAGATCATCAGATTCGGCTGGTTCTCCAGCGCGGTACGCACCGCCTGGCGGTATAAGACTCGATCCGCCTGAGCCCGGGTAGCGCGAACGGCCGGACCTTTGCTGGCGTTTAGTATCCTAAACTGAATACCTGCCTGATCGATCGCTTTCGCCATCAGACCGCCGAGCGCATCCACCTCTTTTACCAGATGTCCCTTTCCAATACCGCCGATCGCCGGGTTGCAGCTCATCTGTCCCAACGTGTCAATATTGTGTGTCAAAAGCAGAGTCTGTTGACCCATACGCGCCGCGGCCATCGCGGCCTCAGTGCCTGCATGACCCCCGCCAATAATAATGACGTCAAAAGGATCCTGATAAAACATGGTAATTGCCTCGCATAACGCGGTGTGAAAATGGATTGAAGCCCGGGCGGTGGATTCTACTCAACTTTAGCCGATGGAGAAAGCCCCGGGATCCGGGCTATTAAAAAGAAGATCTTTTTATTTAGAGATCTGTTCTATTGTGATCTCTTATTAGGATCGCACCAGGCTGTGGATAACCCGGATCCTGTAATAAAGATCAACGCGTTGGAAAGGATCACTAGCTGTGAATGATCGGTGATCGTGACCCGTATAAGCTGGGATCAAAACGGGTACTTATACACAACTCAAAAAGTGAACAACGGTTATTCTTTGGATAACTACCGGTTGATCCAAGCTTTCCACCAGATTTATCCACAATGGATCGCACGATCTTTACACTTATTTGAGTAAATTAATCCAGGATCCGAGCCAAATCTCCGCTGGATCTTCCGGAATCTCATGTTCAAGGATGTTGATCTTCAGTGTTTCCCCAACCTGTTTTGCGCCAGCGCCTTTCAGTTCCGCTTCTATTTTCTCAATCGCGCCGCAAAACGTGTCGTATTCTCGACTGCCAATGCCAATTGCGCCGAAACGTACCGCGGAAAGATCGGGTTTCTGCGTCTGAAGGTCTTCATAGAAAGGGGTCAGGTTGTCCGGAATGTCTCCGGCGCCGTGCGTTGAGCTGATTATCAGCCAGATCCCGGAAGTTGACAGATCCTCGAATAACGGACCGTGCACCGTTTCGGTTGAAAAACCGGCAGCTTCCAGCTTTTCCGCCAGATGTTCCGCGACGTATTCGGCGCCGCCCAGGGTGCTGCCGCTGATAAGAGTAATGTCTGCCATTGATCGCTCGCTCAGGTAAAGAGGCTGCATTGTACTCTGTGAACGAGCTGGGATCTACCTGTGGAAAAATGTGGGATTAAAAAAGCCGATCATGGCTTGATGGTGCGCATGATCGGGTTCTGCAAGACGATCAGTGTCTCAGTGGACTGAATTTCATCAATTGTTTGGATCTTGTTGATAAGTACGTGCTGAAGCGCGTCGATTGATTTACACATTACTTTTATAAAGATGCTGTAGTGACCGGTGGTGTAATACGCTTCCGTCACTTCATCCAGGCTTTCCAGCCGGGCCAGTGCGGAGGGATAGTCTTTGGCGCTTTTGAGAATGATGCCAATAAAGCAGCCCACATCGTAGCCCAGCTGTTTGGGGCTGACGTCAATCCGTGCGCCAGTAATAATCCCGGCCTGCTTCATTTTCTCGACGCGAACGTGAATGGTTCCAGGGCTAACGCCAAATTGTTTGGCCAGTTCGGCGTAGGCAGTGCGGGCATTTTCCATTAAGGCGTCAAGTATGCCGCGGTCCAGATTGTCGATCTGATAATTTTCCATCGCTTTTTCTTATTCAGATTAATGATTATCTCTATTTTAGCCATTATTTTTAACGAATCAAAACCGAAGTTAGCTTTTTATCTGTTGATTATTGAATAGTGCTCTCGTTTTGTTGCTTAATCATAGGCAACAGGACGCAGGAGTAAAAAAATGAAAACCGCTTACATTGCCAAACAACGTCAAATTAGCTTCGTGAAATCACATTTCTCTCGCCAGCTGGAGGAGCGTCTGGGTCTGATTGAGGTCCAGGCGCCGATCCTGAGTCGCGTAGGAGATGGTACGCAGGATAATTTGTCCGGCTGTGAAAAAGCGGTGCAGGTAAAAGTGAAAGCGTTGCCTGACGCCCAGTTCGAAGTGGTGCATTCACTGGCGAAGTGGAAACGTCAAACCCTGGGGCAGCATGACTTCAGCGCGGGCGAAGGGCTGTACACGCACATGAAAGCCCTTCGCCCCGATGAAGACCGACTCTCTCCGCTCCACTCGGTCTATGTGGATCAGTGGGACTGGGAGCGTGTCATGGGCGATGGCGAGCGCCAATTTTCCACCCTGAAAAGCACAGTAGAGGCTATATGGGCAGGAATTAAAGCTACCGAAGCCGCGGTCAGTAAAGAGTTTGGTCTGGCGCCGTTCCTGCCGGATCAGATCCATTTTGTTCACAGTCAGGAACTGCTGGCGCGTTTCCCGGATCTGGATGCGAAAGGGCGCGAACGCGCGATCGCCAAAGAACTTGGCGCCGTTTTCCTGGTGGGGATCGGCGGTAAACTGAGCGATGGCCACCGCCATGATGTACGCGCGCCGGATTATGATGACTGGAGCTCCGCATCTGAGCTGGGCTACGCCGGTCTGAACGGCGATATCCTGGTGTGGAACCCGGTGCTGGAAGATGCGTTTGAGCTTTCCTCTATGGGTATCCGCGTAGATGCCGATACGCTGATGCGCCAGCTGGCGTTGACCGGTGATGAAGATCGTCTGCAACTGGAGTGGCATCAGGCGCTGCTGCGCGGCGAAATGCCGCAGACCATCGGCGGCGGGATTGGGCAGTCGCGTCTGACGATGTTGCTGCTGCAATTGCCGCATATTGGTCAGGTGCAGTGCGGCGTATGGCCCGCGCAGGTTCGCGAAAGTGTTTCTTCTCTTCTTTGATATGGTCTGCTAGTACCACCACGGCTGTCTGTTCGATAACTAATATGCCGTGGTGTTGGTGGTCTGTATCAACATTAATAGCTCGATGAACCGGGTATTTCAGGGCAACAGCTGTCAATTCATTTTAAATGAGAGGTCATTCTTGCTGCTTTTTGCAGAAAAGCCGTTGCCTGATCTGAAAATTACATAGTTCCCGTGGCGAAATTTTTTTTCCAGTCCTGATATTCCTTTTGTTCCTTGATATCAGAAAAATCGGAGAAGTCTGGGCGTTGTTGCAGGCAAGTAAAAACAATTCTATAAGCCTCTTCTTTTCGGCCCAATTTAAGTAAGATACGGACTTTAGTATCGAAAGCGTAAAAGTAATCAGGGCTGTCAATATAGTTACAGCCGTGAGATATTGTTTTGAGGGCTCGCTCTAATTCATCAATGCTATCGGAGTGTTTGTATAAATCCCATGCTATAGTGTTCGTTGCATAGCGGATCACTTCCTCATAAAACCGTCCTATATCGGTATAATGGAATATAGCACCGGCTCTTATGGTATCAGACATCAATTCCATACATTTTTTAGCATAAGACAGCGCTTTTTTCGACTCACCTAAATTGGCGCAAATCCACAACGCTTGATAATTAGCATATAAGAAGTCGTATTCCTCATCCTTGCTTACATTATATGCAGCTATGCCTGCTAAATATTTCTCCAATGCATTGTTTGAGGCATCACCTTCTTCCTGCTGAATAGTCAGAGCTTGTTTTATATAATTTTTTAACATTTTTGCATCCATTATTATTTTAAGATACTCCAATGTTTCATATTACAAACTAACGGTAAGCTACGCACTTAATTTTATAGAGCGAGAGAATATCGAAATCGATATAACCTCTAATTATACTTATGGGGATAGGCTATTAGTAGAATATATATTTTTAAGTAACACTCGTCTTAATAAGATTAGCGCCGCCAGCGTCTCAGCAGGCGGCTTCGCATCCCGGTGTCAAAGCGCCAGATATGATCGAAAATGCGCATGATGCCGGGTTTGCCGTGCGCCGACATCGCCACCGCGTGGAATCGATGCTGGTGAAGACGCTGCAACTCTCCTACTTTGCTCACCACGTCATCCGGCAAGCGCTGGGCGATAAAATCCGAAATGACCACCGCATCGGCATCAAACCATTCCCGTCCCTGCATTCTTTCAATAATGGCGCGAAAACAGCTGGCGATATCTGTGCCGCCGCGAAAACGTTGACTTAAAAAGCGGATGGCCTGCTCGATACCTTCCGGGCCGGAGAGTTCATAACGCACAACGTCAGTGGAAAACAGCATAATAAAGCAGCGGCGGTTATCCGCCAGCGCAACGCGCATCAACGCCAGGCAGAACGCTTTTGCGCACTGCTCGTTAAATCCTCCCATCGAGCCTGAAGTATCGACGCAGACAATAAACGGTCCGCGCGGCTGCTCGTCGACATCCTGGTGTACTACCGGCCGTTCGGTCACTTTCTCACGCCACGCTTCGCCATGCAGGCGATAGGTGAGGAGCTGTTTTTCCACTAACCGGCGGTAAAATTCATATTCCAGCTCGGTGATGCCGAGCGTCGCCAGCTCTGGCGGCAACAGGCGCAGAATATCATCGCCTTGCTGAATACCGTCAACCTGCTCCGGCACCGTAGCGGGTTCGCGTACCAGTGTACGAAAGGTTTCCATCGGCGCGTCTTTTTTCGGTACCGATTTGGCTTCCCGCGAACGTCCCAGTTGTTCCGCCAGTTGCATTAGCTCCGGCTGGGCGGCGAGAAATTCGCCGTATTTTACGATCAGTTGATAATCACCACGTTTAAGCTGGCCCGCGCTCATATCCCACAGGCGGCCTGCGGCATTATCATTTTCCGCCAGCGTCGGTTCCAGTTGCCCGCTCAGCGTCATCCGTTCCTGAACGTCACTCAGCAACTGCTCGCGCTCTTCTTCCAGTAGTTGTTGGTTTAACGTGGTGGCCTGCACGACCAGACTTAACCGCCAGCGTTGCAAAAAAAGCGTGTGTAGCGCAGGGGTAAAGGTACTGTTGCTCTCCGTCAACTGCTTCGCCTGCGCGGCATACGGTGAATGCAGGCGGTGAAGCAACGCCAGTATTTGCGGCAGTTGCACGATGAACTGTGGGGTAGAGAGAAGTTGGCTTTGCTGATAACACATGACCTCTTCCATGAGTTCCGGCGGAACGCGTGCGTCTTTAAGACGGCTGCGTAGCGCTTCCCGCCAGCGCGGGAGATCGGCGGTCACGGCGTTTTTTAAACGCGGAAACTTTTCAAAGAAAATGACCAGCTGTGGGGAAGCCAGTAGCGCGAGGATCATCTCTTCGACCATTCCCTCTTCGCTGACGGCCAGCATGGTATTTAGCGTATCCAGCGTCAGCATTGTTGCGCCTGGCGGATCTGTTCTCCTACATCCTGCAGGCTGGCCTCAATGCGCCCTAACCAGTCGCTGTGAATAAACAGGCAATGTTGCTGTTCGCTGAAGCGGGTATGCTGCTGGCGCCAGTCGTTTTCTAACGTTTCCAGCTGCTGTTTGATCTCCGCAGGCATACTGTCTTCAGCCGCTCCCGGTAACGCCAGACGGGTACCTTGTAGACTGATGTCGCGCACCACCAAATGTTGAGCGTTATCGACTTCCATATTCAGCGTTTGGGCAAAGCCGATCCCGTTCAGTTTGCCGCGGATCTCGCCGCCTTTGGTCAGCCAAAGTTCCAGCGCGCTGCGGTCAAAGGTAATATGGATCACTTCCATATCATGCAGTTTTAGCGGTTTTTGTAGCAATAACGTCAACGTTGACGCGCTGGCTTCCGGCGGTAAAGTGTAATGCGGGCGGCGGCTGAACATACCGCCTTCTTTAATGACGGTGAAAGCGGTTTTATCGCTTTGCTGTTGCTGCAACTGGAGGCGACGCTGGACGATACCGCCGAGGCGAGTCAGCATGGCCTGCTGCTGCCAGGCGTGTCCGGTCATCAATATTTCCAGTTGCTGTTGCATGAGATTCAGACTCTGCGCGTCATACCACAAGCAATCTTTTAGCAGGATAAGGTCAATCGGCGCAACCGCGTCGCGTCCGCTAAAGAAGGCGCTGGCCTGTAACAGGCGGATGGCTTTCTTCCAGCGACGGTCGGAGACATAAGGCGCATTCGGCAAATTATCCAGCTGTTGGCGCAGAGTAAATATCAGCTCAAAGACCGGATCAGGGAGTGAAATCGCGCCGATATCTTTTTGCCACTGTTGATATTCTTCGTCGCTAACCTGTAACGAGGCGGGGACCGGGTTATCGCTCTCATCCTGCTGACTAACCAGCATGGAGCGGAAATTGGCTTTATCCTGAACTTTATCCAGCCACAGGCGAATCAACATTCGGTCGTACAAGGCTTCCAGGCTGCTGTCCGCTTCGGGCAGTTCGTTAGAGGCCGCCACCAGCAGCCGCATCGGAATTTTTTCCTCAAAAGCGCCGTTGCGGAAATGGCGTTCGTTAATGGCGGTCAGCAATGTGTTCAGGATAGCGGGCCCGGCTTTCCAGATTTCATCCAGAAAAACGATTTCGGCTTCGGGAAGGTAGCCGGTCGTTAAGCGTTCATAGCGACCTTCATCTTTCAGCGCCTGAATAGAGAGCGGTCCAAAAACCTCTTCCGGCGTGGAAAAGCGTGTCATCAGATATTCAAAAGCGCGGGCGCGCTGGAAAGCAAACTTCAGGCGGCGGGCAATCAGACTCTTGGCGATACCGGGCGGGCCCAACAAAAAGACGCTTTCACCGCTTAACGCCGCCAGTAGGCACAGGCGTATGGCGTGACTACGTTCATACAGCCCCTTCTCAAGGGCGCTGCTCAGACGGGAAATTCTTTCCGCTAATAAATGTGGGTGAGCCATAATAAAGAGGCGTCCTTTCGACAAATGGATCATGCTAATTGCGAGTATAGACGTTTCACCACCGGGGCTATAATCGTCTGATGCGCTGTTTATTTTTCTTTGAGCCAGGTTAATCTGGCTTCATTTAGGGGTACGATTTTATGATTAATCGTGCATACTGTGCGCTTTTTTGTGGGCCAAGGGACTAAGCACACATTTCATATCTATACACTCATTCATTCAAACTACATCAAGGCGGCAAAGGAGTGAATCCCCTGGCACTAACATTCAACGTGTGACTGGGGTAAGCGAATGCAGCCGACAAGGAGGTAGCGTGAAGGGTGACGTGTATAAACGAAAGATGAGTCTATGAGCACTGATAATAAGCAATCGTTGCCTGCGATTACCCTCGCAGCTATTGGGGTTGTCTACGGTGATATTGGTACCAGCCCGCTTTATACGCTTCGTGAATGTTTGTCCGGTCAGTTTGGTTTTGGCGTTGAACGAGATGCCGTGTTTGGTTTTCTGTCGCTGATCTTCTGGCTACTCATCTTTGTGGTTTCCATCAAATATCTCACCTTCGTGATGCGCGCCGATAACGCGGGTGAAGGTGGAATTTTGACGCTGATGTCGCTTGCCGGGCGTAATACCTCGGCGCGCACCACATCCATGTTAGTTATCATGGGACTGATAGGCGGCAGCTTCTTCTATGGTGAAGTGGTGATTACGCCGGCGATTTCGGTGATGTCGGCGATTGAAGGCCTGGAGATTGTCGCGCCGCAGCTGGATACCTGGATTGTCCCGCTCTCCATTATTGTGCTGACTCTGTTGTTTATGATTCAGAAGCACGGTACGGGAATGGTAGGGAAACTCTTTGCGCCGATCATGCTGACCTGGTTTTTAATCCTGGCGGTACTTGGCCTGCGCAGTATTATCGCCAATCCCGAAGTGTTACATGCGCTGAATCCTGTCTGGGCGGTACGTTTTTTCCTTGAATATAAAACCGTATCATTTATTGCGTTGGGCGCGGTGGTGCTGTCGATTACCGGCGTAGAGGCGTTGTACGCCGATATGGGACACTTCGGTAAGTTCCCGATTCGCCTGGCGTGGTTTACCGTGGTATTGCCGTCGTTAGTACTGAACTACTTTGGTCAGGGCGCATTGCTACTAAAGCATCCGGAAGCGATTAAAAATCCCTTCTTCCTGTTGGCGCCGGACTGGGCTTTAATTCCGCTGCTGATTCTGGCCGCGCTGGCGACGGTGATCGCCTCCCAGGCGGTCATTTCCGGCGTCTTTTCGCTGACGCGTCAGGCCGTGCGTCTTGGCTATTTGTCGCCAATGCGCATTATCCATACCTCCGAGATGGAGTCCGGTCAGATCTACATCCCTTTCGTTAACTGGCTGCTTTATTTCGCGGTCGTGGTTGTTATTGTTAGCTTTGAGCACTCCAGCAACCTGGCGGCGGCCTATGGTATCGCCGTGACCGGCACGATGGTGCTGACGTCTATTCTTTCTACGACCGTGGCGCGTAAGAACTGGCACTGGAACAAATATTTTGTCGCGCTGATCCTCATCGCGTTCCTGTGCGTGGATATCCCGCTGTTCTCGGCTAACCTCGATAAATTGTTGTCCGGTGGTTGGCTGCCGCTGAGCCTGGGCCTGATCATGTTCACGATCATGACCACCTGGAAGAGCGAGCGTTTCCGTCTGTTGCGTCGTATGCATGAACACGGTAATTCGCTGGAAGCGATGATTGCTTCACTGGAGAAGTCACCGCCGGTTCGGGTGCCGGGTACTGCCGTATACATGTCGCGCGCGCTCAGTGTGATCCCTTTTGCTTTATTGCATAACCTGAAGCACAACAAAGTGTTGCATGAGCGCGTAATCTTATTGACGTTGCGTACGGAAGATGCGCCTTATGTGCATAACGTTCGCCGGGTGCAGATTGAGCAGTTGTCTCCGACATTCTGGCGCGTGGTGGCCAGCTACGGCTGGCGCGAAACGCCAAACGTTGAAGAGGTGTTCCACCGCTGCGGTCTGGAAGGGCTTAGCTGTCGGATGATGGAAACGTCGTTCTTTATGTCGCACGAGTCGTTGATTGTCGGCAAACGCCCGTGGTATTTGCGTTTGCGCGGTAAACTGTATTTGTTGCTGCAACGTAACGCTCTGCGCGCGCCGGATCAGTTCGAGATCCCGCCTAACCGCGTGATTGAGTTAGGAACGCAGGTCGAGATTTAACCTCCCATCACCATGCCGGGGGCCGCGTTGGCTTACCCGGCCTGGCCAATCCGTAGATTCCCACACGATAATCGCCTGATTTCCGCTAGCGAAACGTTTCGACGGCGATCACAATTCTGTTACGTCATGATGGTTTTATGAACACATCCAGGGTTACAATGCGGCCAGCGAAACGTTTCGCTAGTGGAGCAGAAAAATGAAGAAAGGCACCGTACTCAACTCTGAAATCTCGTCGGTCATTTCCCGTCTGGGGCATACTGATACTCTGGTGGTCTGTGATGCGGGTTTACCTATCCCGAATAGCACCGCGCGTATCGATATGGCACTAACCCAGGGCGTACCTTCTTTTATGCAGGTGGTGGATATTGTGACCCGGGAAATGCAGGTTGAGGCGGCGATTCTTGCAACGGAAATCAAACAACAGAATCCGCAGCTCCACGAAACGTTGCTCACTCACCTTGAGCAACTGCAGCAACACCAGGGAAACACCATAAAAATTAGTTATACGACACACGAACAATTCAAAAAATTGACTGCAGACAGTCAGGCGGTGATTCGCAGCGGGGAGTGTTCCCCGTATGCGAACGTCATTCTTTGCGCTGGCGTCACTTTCTGAGGCCGCTATGGACGCATTACTGCAACTCAAAGGGATCGATAAAGCGTTCCCCGGCGTGAAGGCTCTCTCCGGCGCCGCGTTAAACGTTTATCCTGGCCGCGTTATGGCGCTGGTGGGGGAAAACGGCGCCGGAAAATCCACCATGATGAAAGTATTAACCGGCATCTATACGCGAGATGCGGGATCGTTGTTATGGCTGGGTAAAGAGACCACCTTTAACGGGCCTAAATCGTCTCAGGAAGCCGGGATCGGCATTATTCATCAGGAACTGAACCTGATTCCGCAGTTGACCATTGCGGAAAATATCTTCCTGGGCCGTGAATTTGTGAATCGCTTTGGCAAAATCGACTGGAAAAAGATGTATGCCGAAGCCGACCAGCTCTTAGCCAAACTCAATCTGCGCTTTAAGAGCGATAAGCTGGTGGGCGAACTCTCTATCGGCGATCAGCAAATGGTGGAAATCGCCAAAGTGCTGAGCTTCGAATCCAAAGTCATCATTATGGATGAACCGACCGATGCGCTGACCGACACTGAAACCGACTCTCTGTTCCGCGTTATCCGCGAATTAAAATCGCAGGGGCGCGGCATTGTCTATATCTCCCACCGTATGAAAGAGATTTTCGAAATTTGCGATGACGTGACGGTCTTCCGCGATGGGCAATTTATCGCCGAGCGTGAAGTGGCCACGTTGACCGAAGATTCTCTTATCGAAATGATGGTGGGACGTAAGCTGGAAGATCAGTACCCGCATCTGGATAACGCGCCGGGTGAGATTCGCCTCAAGGTCGATAATCTGTGCGGACCGGGCGTGAATGATGTCTCTTTTGTGCTGCGAAAAGGCGAGATTCTTGGCATTTCCGGCCTGATGGGCGCCGGTCGCACCGAGCTGATGAAAGTATTGTACGGCGCGATGCCGCGAACCAGCGGTTACGTGACGCTTGATGGACACGAAGTGGTGACGCGTTCTCCGCAGGACGGGCTGGCCAATGGCATCGTTTATATCTCTGAAGACCGTAAGCGCGATGGACTGGTGCTCGGCATGTCAGTTAAAGAGAATATGTCGCTGACGGCGCTGGACTATTTCAGCCGCGCTGGCGGAAGCCTGAAACACAAAGATGAGCAACAGGCGGTGGGGGATTTTATCCGTCTGTTCAACGTCAAGACACCGTCAATGGAACAGGCGATAGGCCTGCTTTCTGGCGGTAATCAGCAAAAAGTGGCGATTGCCCGCGGGTTGATGACGCGCCCGAAAGTGCTCATTCTCGACGAGCCGACCCGCGGCGTGGACGTCGGCGCCAAGAAAGAGATTTACCAGCTTATCAACCAGTTTAAGGCCGACGGCCTGAGCATCATTCTGGTCTCATCTGAGATGCCAGAAGTATTAGGCATGAGCGATCGCATCATCGTCATGCATGAAGGGCATCTCAGCGGTGAATTTACTCGCGAGCAGGCCACCCAGGAAGTGTTAATGGCTGCCGCAGTGGGCAAGCTTAATCGCGTGAATCAGGAGTAAAAAAGATGACAACCCAGGCTGTTTCTGGTCGCCGTTATTTCACTAAAGCGTGGCTTCTTGAGCAGAAGTCGCTCATTGCCCTGCTGGTGTTGATCGCGATTGTTTCGACGTTGAGCCCCAACTTTTTTACCGTTAATAATCTGTTCAATATTCTTCAACAGACCTCCGTCAACGCCATTATGGCGGTAGGGATGACGTTGGTGATTCTGACATCGGGGATCGATCTGTCCGTCGGTTCCCTGCTGGCGCTCACCGGCGCGGTTGCCGCTTCAATCGTCGGCGTTGAAGTGAATGCGCTGGTCGCGGTTGCCGCCGCGCTGGCACTGGGCGCTGCGATTGGCGCCGTTACTGGCGTTATCGTCGCGAAAGGCCGCGTACAGGCGTTTATCGCTACGCTGGTGATGATGCTGCTACTGCGCGGCGTGACGATGGTTTACACCGACGGTAGCCCGGTCAACACCGGCTTTACCGATAACGCCGATCTGTTTGGCTGGTTCGGTATCGGCCGTCCGCTGGGCGTTCCTACGCCGGTCTGGATCATGGCTATCGTCTTTATCGCCGCCTGGTATATGCTGCATCACACCCGTCTGGGACGCTATATCTACGCGCTGGGCGGTAACGAAGCGGCGACGCGTCTGTCTGGCATTAGCGTGAGCAAAGTGAAAATTATCGTCTATTCACTTTGCGGCCTGACAGCATCGCTGGCGGGCATCATTGAAGTGGCGCGCCTCTCTTCCGCGCAGCCGACGGCGGGTACCGGCTATGAGCTGGATGCTATTGCCGCCGTGGTGCTGGGCGGCACCAGCCTTGCTGGCGGTAAAGGACGCATTGTTGGGACATTGATCGGCGCATTGATTCTCGGCTTCCTTAATAATGGTTTGAATTTGTTAGGTGTTTCCTCCTATTACCAGATGATCGTCAAAGCGGTGGTGATTTTGCTGGCGGTACTGGTAGACAACAAAAAGCAGTAACAACGACTACAGGACATCTGAAATATGAACATGAAAAAACTGGCTACCCTGGTATCTGCTGTTGCGCTGAGCGCCACCGTGAGCGCGAATGCAATGGCGAAAGACACCATTGCGCTGGTGATCTCTACCCTCAATAACCCCTTCTTCGTGTCGTTAAAAGACGGGGCGCAAAAAGAGGCGGATAAACTGGGTTATAACCTGGTGGTGCTGGACTCCCAGAACAACCCTGCCAAAGAGCTGGCGAACGTGCAGGATTTAACCGTTCGCGGGACCAAAATTCTGCTGATCAACCCGACTGACTCCGATGCGGTGGGTAACGCGGTGAAGATGGCGAACCAGGCGAAGATTCCGGTTATCACGCTTGACCGCCAGGCAACCAAAGGCGATGTCGTCAGCCATATCGCGTCTGATAACGTGCTGGGCGGTAAGATCGCTGGCGACTATATCGCGAAAAAAGCTGGCGAAGGCGCTAAAGTGATTGAGTTGCAAGGCATTGCCGGAACATCTGCGGCGCGTGAGCGTGGCGAAGGTTTCCAGCAGGCGGTAGCCGCCCACAAATTTAATGTCCTGGCCAGCCAGCCTGCCGATTTCGACCGTACTAAGGGTCTGAACGTCATGCAGAACCTGCTGACCGCGCATCCGGATGTTCAGGCTGTCTTCGCCCAGAACGATGAAATGGCGCTGGGCGCACTGCGCGCACTGCAAACTGCCGGTAAAGCAGATGTGATGGTGGTTGGATTTGACGGTACGCCGGATGGCGAAAAGGCTGTAAAAGATGGCAAACTGGCAGCGACTATCGCTCAGTTACCGGATCAAATCGGCGCCAAAGGCGTTGAAGTGGCGGATAAGGTGCTGAAAGGCGAAAAAGTTCAGGCCAAATATCCGGTTGACCTGAAACTGGTCATCAAGCAGTAATAAACGACACGGGTCAACTATGGCCTGATGGCGACAGAAATACGCGAGCCTCCGCTGAGGTGAACGTAAAAAAAGAAAAGCAGGGCACGCGCCACCCTAACCGGTGGCGCACTTTGACGTGGAACCCCGAATATGAAAACCGCAGGTAATCTCATCGTCCTTGGCAGCATTAATGCCGATCATATCCTTAATCTTGAGTCCTTCCCTACCCCGGGTGAAACGGTAACCGGTAGCCATTATCAGGTCGCGTTTGGCGGGAAAGGCGCGAATCAGGCGGTTGCTGCGGGACGTAGCGGGGCAAATATTGCGTTTATCGCCTGCACGGGCGATGACGATATTGGCGACAGTATTCGTAAACAATTAGTCAGCGATCGTATTGATATCACGCCAGTTAGCGTCATTAAAGGCGAGTCTACCGGGGTGGCGCTGATTTTCGTTAATGGCGAAGGCGAGAACGTCATCGGTATTCATGCCGGAGCGAATGCCGCGTTATCGCCGGCGTTGGTTGATGCGCAACGTGAACGTATCGCGCAGGCGGATGCGTTACTGATGCAGCTGGAATCGCCGCTGGAAAGCGTACTGGCGGCGGCGAAAATCGCCCATCAACATCATACTACTGTTGCGCTTAACCCGGCGCCTGCCCGTGAGCTACCGGATGAACTGCTGGCGCTGGTGGACATCATCACGCCAAATGAAACGGAAGCTGAAAAGCTGACGGGCGTGCGTGTGGAAAATGACGACGATGCCGCGAAAGCTGCGCAGGTTTTGCATGATAAAGGCATTCGAACCGTATTAATTACCTTAGGAAGCCGTGGCGTCTGGGCCAGCGTAAACGGCGAGGGCCGCCGCGTTCCTGGATTTAGCGTTGAGGCTGTCGATACCATTGCCGCCGGAGATACGTTTAACGGCGCCTTTATCACCGCGATACTGGAGGAGACGCCGTTGCCGGAAGCGATTCGCTTTGCCCATGCCGCCGCCGCGATTGCCGTAACGCGTAAAGGCGCTCAACCTTCCGTTCCGTGGCGCGAAGAGATAGAAGCGTTTTTACATCAGCAGGGGTAACGCTTGGCTACTATGAAAGATGTTGCCCGCCTGGCGGGAGTCTCTACATCGACGGTCTCTCACGTTATTAACAAAGATCGCTTTGTGAGTGAGACGATAACCGAAAAAGTTGAAGCGGCGATTAAATCACTTAACTATGCGCCTTCCGCGCTGGCGCGAAGCCTCAAGTTAAACCAGACCCGCACGATTGGTATGCTAATTACCGCCAGTACCAACCCTTTTTATTCCGAACTGGTGCGCGGCGTTGAGCGAAGCTGTTTTGAGCGCGGTTATAGTCTGGTGCTGTGCAATACCGAAGGCGACGAGCAACGGATGAACCGTAACCTGGAGACGCTGATGCAAAAACGGGTAGACGGTTTACTGCTGCTGTGTACCGAAACGCATCAGCCTTCTCGTGAAATCATGGAGCGTTATCCGTCTATTCCTACCGTCATGATGGACTGGTCGCCGTTTGATGGTGAGGGCGATAGCGATCTCATTCAGGATAATTCGTTGTTAGGCGGCGATCTTGCCACCCAACACCTTATCGATAAAGGATTTACCCGAATAGCCTGTATTACAGGCCCGCTGGACAAAACGCCAGCGCGTTTGCGGCTGGAAGGGTATCGGGCGGCGATGAAACGCGCAGGGCTGGCTATTCCGCAAGGCTATGAGATCACCGGCGATTTTGAATTTGGCGGCGGCTTTGACGCCATGCAGGCGTTACTCGCCCATCAACAGCGACCGCAAGCGGTTTTTACCGGAAACGATGCGATGGCTGTCGGCGCCTATCAGGCGCTATATCAGGCAGGGCTTCGTATTCCGCAGGATATGGCGGTCATTGGCTATGATGATATTGAGCTGGCGCGCTATATGACGCCGCCGCTGACGACTATCCATCAGCCGAAAGATGAATTGGGCGAGCTGGCTATTGATGTGTTGATTCATCGGATGGCGCAGCCCGCCTTGCAACAACAGCGACTTCAGCTTACTCCGGTTTTGACGGTGCGTGGGTCGGTTTAGATTTATGCCGTTCTTTAATCAGATTGTTGCCGTCTTTGGCTCTTAGCAGCATAAACATCAGCGCGGACACGATAGTGATCGCCCCCATCGTGATAAAGGTATAGTGGAACTGTTCTACGGTACTGGTGCCCGCAAAACCTTCATAAATACGTAACACCGCCGCGCTGATCGCCACGCCTAAACTGATAGACAATTGCTGCGTAACCGCCAGAACGCTGTTGCCGCTGCTGGCATTATCGTCCGTCAGATCCGCAAGAGTAATCGTATTCATTGCCGTAAATTGAGTGGACATCGCCATTCCAAGAATGAATAGCGGCAGTACGAGCATCCAGATCGGCATGGCGGGAGATTGAAACGAAAACTGGGCAATCATCAGACCGATAAATACCGTAATGCCGACCAGAGTCTTCCGGTATCCCAAACGTCGCAAAACCTGCGTTACGGTCGATTTCGCGATAATAGAACCCAAAGCTGTCGGCGCCATCATGCAGCCGGCGATCAGAGCCGGGTAGCCAAAACCAACCTGTAGCATTAACGGCATCAAAAAAGGTACGCAGCCTGTCCCCAGACGCGTGGCGAGGTTGCCGGCAATACCGACGGAAAATGTGCGTGTCTTAAACAGCGATAGTGATATTAACGGTGTCGGATGACGGCGGGCGTGGCGGATATAGGCCAATAGTAGAACGATACTGCAAAAAATAATGGCGGATGCGATCCATGTCGCCACAATCTTTTCGCCAAACAGTTCCATTCCGCTGGAAAATAAAACCAGACTTAACCCAAAAAGAAAGAAGCCGGTCATGTCAAACTTGCGACGCGGCGTGGTGAAGTTGGGCATATATTTGCGGGCATACAGAATGCCTGCAACACCAATGGGAATATTAATCAGGAAGATCCAGTGCCAGCTTGCCCAGGTCACCAGTACGCCGCCTAATACCGGCCCCAGAATCGGACCTACCAGCCCCGGCATAGTGACAAAGTTAAGAACAGGCAGCAGCTCACTACGCGGATAGGCTCGCAATAACGCCAGCCGCGCCACTGGCATCATCATCGCTCCGCCGACGCCTTGTACGACGCGAAAAATAACCAATTCAGATAGTGAACTGGAGAGCGCGCAGGCCAGCGAGCCTAACGTAAACAGACTTACGGCAACCATAAAGACGCGACGCGTACCGAAGCGGTCAGCCAGCCAGCCGCTTACCGGAATTAACATAGCTACTGTCAGGGTATAACTGATAATAGCGGACTGCATGGCGAGTGGTGAACGGTTAAGGCTATGCGCAATAGCCGGTAAAGCGGTATTCAAAATGGTGGCGTCTAGCGCCTGCATAAAGAAGGCCATCGCCGCGATCCACGGCAGGCCAGCCATACTGCGCGCTTTTTTGCTGGTCATTCAATATCCTGTTAATTATCTGGTCTCTCATTAGGCGCTATTAACAACGCCTGGCAGGCCTGGAAAGCGCGTTCGCCGTCGCCATCAGCGATGGCATCAACAATGGCCTGGTGCAAATCCAGCTTTACCACCTCGTTATAGGTGATTGAGGTAAAGTAAGTGTGATAAACCGAATGAAATAGCGTCGCAAAAGAGATTAGAAAGGGATTGGCGCTCATTTCGTAGATATGCTCGTGCCATGCCATATCCACTTCAATCCATCGTTCACGCTTAAAATGCTTTTTCAGCGCGACCATCTCTTCCATTAAGGCATTAAGCCGCGCTTTCTGCTCCGGTGTGCCAAGAGTCGCCGCCAGCAGGCAGGCTTGCGGCTCCAGGCTAATACGCATCACCAGAAAATGATCTACCACCTGATGAAAATTTTCTTCCGTCATCCACCAGGTCAGCAGCTCTTGATCCAGAAAGTTCCAGTTTCCCTGCGGCATCACCCGCGTACCAATGCGCGGACGGGGTAGCACCATACCTTTAGCCGTCAACGTTTTCACCGCTTCGCGAACTGCCGTTCGACTTACGCCGTACTGCTCGCCCAGTTCTATTTCGCCGGGAAGAATCGTACCGGGGGCGTAGTCACCCTTTAATATCCGCTGCGCCAGCTTTTCAGCCAGAACATAGGATAGATTTTTCTGTGCGGCTAATTGTTGTGCGCTTAAAGGCATGAATGTTCTTCCTTTCTCTTTCGTTTGGTTATTAGTATGCCACCTGGAAGTGTGATTGCAGTTGCAATAACGGCAATTTGCTTATTTTATGGCACGTTAAGCCCGCTGTTGATGAAAAAAGAGACACTCAGAAAATTATTTTAAATTTCCTCTTGTCAGGCAGAAATAACTCCCTATAATGCGCCACCACTGACACGGAACAACGGCACACAGGCCGCCGGGTCAGCGGGGTTCAGACCAGAACCTCACGGAGAAAAGC
>NZ_JAGESB010000009.1:0-32845 GCF_017572865.1 Salmonella sp. 32082101201600294FB01SM01
TAATGCCGGGCGACAACATCAAAATGGTTGTTACCCTGATCCACCCGATCGCAATGGACGACGGTCTGCGTTTCGCAATCCGTGAAGGCGGCCGTACCGTTGGCGCGGGCGTTGTTGCTAAAGTTCTCGGCTAATCGCTGATAACATTTGACGCAATGCGCAATAAAAGGGCATCATTTGATGCCCTTTTTGCACGCTTTCACACCAGAACCTGGCTCATCAGTGATTTTATTTGTCATAATCATTGCTGAGACAGGCTCTGTAGAGGGCGTATAATCCGAAAGGCGAATAAGCGTTTCGATTTGGATTGCCTCGCGATTGCGGGGTGAAAATGTTTGTAGAATACTTCTGACAGGTTGGTTTATGAGTGCGAATACCGAAGCTCAAGGGAGCGGGCGCGGCCTGGAAGCGATGAAGTGGATAGTTGTTGCCATATTGCTGATCGTCGCAATCGTCGGCAACTACCTCTATCGCGACATGATGCTGCCGCTGCGTGCGCTGGCCGTAGTAATTCTGATTGCTGCAGCGGGTGGTGTCGCGCTGTTGACGACAAAAGGTAAAGCAACCGTTGCTTTTGCCCGTGAAGCGAGAACCGAAGTCCGTAAGGTCATTTGGCCGACTCGCCAGGAAACGCTGCACACCACGCTGATCGTCGCTGCGGTTACCGCAGTTATGTCACTGATCCTGTGGGGACTGGATGGTATTCTGGTTCGCCTGGTATCCTTTATCACTGGCCTGAGGTTCTGAGATGTCTGAAGCACCTAAAAAGCGCTGGTACGTCGTTCAGGCGTTTTCCGGTTTTGAAGGCCGCGTAGCCACATCGCTGCGCGAGCATATCAAATTACACAATATGGAAGAGCTGTTTGGCGAAGTCATGGTGCCGACTGAAGAAGTCGTTGAGATCCGTGGCGGCCAGCGTCGCAAAAGCGAACGCAAATTCTTCCCGGGTTACGTTCTGGTCCAGATGGTCATGAACGACGCAAGCTGGCACCTGGTGCGTAGCGTGCCGCGTGTGATGGGCTTTATCGGCGGTACCTCTGACCGTCCGGCGCCGATCAGCGACAAAGAAGTCGATGCGATCATGAACCGCCTGCAGCAGGTTGGCGATAAGCCGCGGCCGAAAACTCTGTTTGAACCGGGTGAAATGGTTCGTGTTAACGACGGTCCGTTCGCAGACTTTAACGGCGTTGTCGAAGAAGTCGATTATGAGAAGTCTCGCCTGAAAGTGTCTGTTTCTATCTTCGGTCGTGCGACCCCGGTAGAGCTGGACTTCAGCCAGGTTGAGAAAGCGTAAGGCTGCGATCAAAAAAGCAGCGATCTAATCGTTGCATAGGGCGCGAAATTGACATACAATTTCGCGCCTTTTGTTTTTATGGGCCTTATGCCCATAAAGCGATATTTATCACGGGGAGCTTCTTTGAAGCGATACTACCCAATTCGAGGAATTTAGAATGGCTAAGAAAGTACAAGCCTACGTCAAGCTGCAGGTTGCAGCTGGTATGGCGAACCCGAGTCCGCCGGTTGGTCCAGCACTGGGTCAGCAGGGTGTGAACATCATGGAATTCTGCAAAGCGTTCAACGCAAAAACGGATTCCATCGAAAAAGGTCTGCCGATTCCGGTTGTTATTACCGTTTACGCTGACCGTTCTTTCACCTTCGTTACCAAAACGCCTCCGGCAGCTGTTCTGCTGAAAAAAGCGGCTGGTATCAAGTCTGGTTCCGGCAAGCCGAACAAAGACAAAGTAGGTAAAATTTCCCGCGCTCAGCTGCAGGAAATCGCGCAGACCAAAGCTGCCGACATGACCGGTGCCGACATTGAAGCGATGACTCGCTCCATCGAAGGTACTGCACGTTCCATGGGCCTGGTAGTGGAGGACTAAGAAATGGCTAAACTGACCAAGCGTATGCGCGTGATCCGTGAAAAAGTTGATGCGACCAAACAGTACGACATCAACGAAGCTATTGCCCTGCTGAAAGAGCTGGCCACTGCTAAATTCAACGAAAGCGTTGACGTTGCCGTTAACCTCGGCATCGATGCTCGTAAATCTGACCAGAACGTTCGTGGCGCGACTGTACTGCCGCACGGTACTGGCCGTTCTGTTCGCGTTGCCGTATTTACCCAGGGCCCGAACGCTGAAGCAGCTAAAGCTGCTGGCGCTGAGCTGGTAGGTATGGAAGATCTGGCTGACCAGATCAAGAAAGGCGAAATGAACTTCGACGTTGTTATCGCATCCCCGGATGCAATGCGCGTTGTTGGCCAGCTGGGCCAGGTTCTGGGTCCGCGCGGCCTGATGCCAAACCCGAAAGTCGGTACCGTAACGCCGAACGTTGCTGAAGCGGTTAAGAACGCTAAAGCAGGTCAGGTTCGTTACCGTAACGACAAAAACGGCATCATCCACACCACCATCGGTAAAGTGGACTTTGACGCTGACAAACTGAAAGAAAACCTGGAAGCTCTGCTGGTTGCGCTGAAAAAAGCAAAACCGAGCCAGGCGAAAGGCGTGTACATCAAGAAAGTTAGCATCTCCACCACCATGGGTGCTGGCGTTGCCGTTGATCAGGCTGGTCTGAGCGCATCTGCGAACTAAGATTAGTCTTTACGTGGGCGGTGATTTTGTCTACAATCTTACCCCCACGATTCTGTTGAAATATAACAGAGCACTATGCGAGTCATTTGAATTGCAGCAAGGCAGCAAGTGAGTGAGTCGCCAGGAGCATAGTTAACTATGTGACTGGTGTGAACGAGCGCAGCTAACACAGCTGCGGTTCAAAGGACGAAGTCATAGAAAGAATTTGTTCGTTGGAGCCTGGCCTATCCAGGCCTCCGTCGAAGACCGCAGGCGTCTCGCAAGAGGCTTAATCCCCTGCGTAGACGGTGACAGAACGCTAAGATTATTTTTTATACTCTGGCTTGTTTCTGCTCACCGTATTAAGACGCTCTTCTCGTTGAGATGAGTGAAGTGAGTTCCGGAACATGAGTTCCGGCAAACATCCAGGAGCAAAGCTAATGGCTTTAAATCTTCAAGACAAACAAGCGATTGTTGCTGAAGTCAGCGAAGTAGCCAAAGGCGCGCTGTCTGCAGTAGTTGCGGATTCCCGTGGCGTAACTGTAGATAAAATGACTGAACTGCGTAAAGCAGGTCGTGAAGCTGGCGTATACATGCGTGTTGTTCGTAACACCCTGCTGCGTCGCGTCGTTGAAGGTACTCAGTTCGAGTGCCTGAAAGACACGTTTGTTGGTCCGACCCTGATTGCATACTCTATGGAACACCCGGGCGCTGCTGCTCGTCTGTTCAAAGAGTTCGCGAAAGCGAATGCAAAATTTGAGGTCAAAGCTGCAGCCTTTGAAGGTGAGCTGATCCCGGCGTCTCAGATCGACCGCCTGGCAACTCTGCCGACCTACGAAGAAGCAATTGCACGCCTGATGGCAACCATGAAAGAAGCTTCGGCTGGCAAACTGGTTCGCACACTGGCTGCTGTACGCGATGCAAAAGAAGCTGCGTAATCGCAGTTGTCTTTATCAAGCATTTGCTTACGTATAAACTTATTCTGATATTCAGGAACAATTTAAATGTCTATCACTAAAGATCAAATCATTGAAGCAGTATCCGCTATGTCCGTAATGGACGTTGTAGAACTGATTTCTGCAATGGAAGAAAAATTCGGTGTTTCCGCTGCTGCTGCTGTAGCTGTAGCTGCTGGCCCGGCTGAAGCTGCTGAAGAAAAAACTGAATTCGACGTAATTCTGAAAGCTGCTGGCGCTAACAAAGTTGCTGTTATCAAAGCAGTACGTGGCGCAACTGGCCTGGGTCTGAAAGAAGCTAAAGACCTGGTAGAATCTGCTCCGGCCGCTCTGAAAGAAGGCGTGAGCAAAGATGACGCTGAAGCACTGAAAAAATCTCTGGAAGAAGCTGGCGCTGAAGTTGAAGTTAAATAAGCCAACCCTTCCGGTTGCAGCCTGAGAAATCAGGCTGATGGCTGGTGACTTTTTAGTCACCAGCCTTTTTGCGCTGTAAGGCGCCAGTAGCGTTTCACACTGTTTGACTACTGCTGTGCCTTTCAATGCTTGTTTCTATCGACGACTTAATATACTGCGACAGAGCGTACGTTCTGTGTAAATCGCAATGAAATGGTTTAAGCGTGATAGCAACAGGCATTGCGGAAAGTATCCATTTTCCGGTCAACAAAATAGTGTTGCACAAACTGTCCCCCGCAGGACAGATGGGTCGACTTGTCAGCGAGCTGAGGAACCCTATGGTTTACTCCTATACCGAGAAAAAACGTATTCGTAAGGATTTTGGTAAACGTCCACAAGTTCTGGATGTACCTTATCTCCTTTCTATCCAGCTTGACTCGTTTCAGAAGTTTATCGAGCAAGATCCTGAAGGGCAGTACGGCCTGGAAGCAGCCTTCCGTTCCGTGTTCCCGATTCAGAGCTACAGCGGTAATTCCGAGCTGCAGTACGTCAGCTACCGCCTTGGCGAACCGGTGTTTGACGTTCAGGAATGTCAGATCCGTGGCGTGACCTATTCCGCACCGCTGCGCGTAAAACTGCGTCTGGTGATCTACGAGCGCGAAGCGCCGGAAGGCACCGTTAAAGACATTAAAGAACAAGAAGTCTACATGGGCGAAATTCCGCTCATGACCGACAACGGTACCTTTGTTATCAACGGTACTGAGCGTGTTATCGTTTCTCAGCTGCACCGTAGTCCGGGCGTCTTCTTTGACTCCGACAAAGGTAAAACCCACTCTTCGGGTAAAGTGCTGTATAACGCGCGCATCATTCCTTACCGTGGTTCCTGGCTGGACTTCGAATTCGATCCGAAGGACAACCTGTTCGTGCGTATCGACCGTCGCCGTAAACTGCCTGCGACCATCATCCTGCGTGCGCTGAACTACACCACTGAGCAGATCCTTGACCTGTTCTTTGAGAAAGTCGTCTTCGAAATTCGCGACAACAAGCTGCAGATGGAGCTGATTCCAGAACGTCTGCGCGGCGAAACTGCGTCGTTCGATATCGAAGCTAACGGCAAAGTGTACGTTGAAAAAGGTCGTCGCATTACCGCGCGTCACATCCGTCAGCTGGAAAAAGACGATATCAAGCATATCGAAGTTCCGGTTGAGTACATCGCAGGCAAAGTCGTCTCTAAAGACTACGTTGACGAATCCACTGGCGAGCTGATCTGCGCGGCGAACATGGAGCTGAGCCTGGATCTGCTGGCTAAACTGAGCCAGTCCGGCCACAAGCGTATCGAAACGCTGTTTACCAACGATCTGGACCACGGCCCGTACATTTCTGAAACGGTACGCGTCGACCCAACTAACGATCGTCTGAGCGCGCTGGTAGAAATCTACCGCATGATGCGCCCTGGTGAGCCGCCGACTCGTGAAGCGGCTGAAAGCCTGTTCGAGAACCTGTTCTTCTCCGAAGACCGCTATGACCTGTCTGCGGTGGGTCGTATGAAGTTCAACCGTTCTCTGCTGCGCGACGAAATCGAAGGTTCCGGTATCCTGAGCAAAGACGACATCATTGATGTCATGAAGAAGCTCATCGATATCCGTAACGGTAAAGGCGAAGTGGATGATATCGACCACCTCGGCAACCGTCGTATCCGTTCCGTCGGCGAAATGGCGGAAAACCAGTTCCGCGTTGGCCTGGTGCGTGTAGAGCGTGCGGTGAAAGAGCGTCTGTCTCTGGGCGATCTGGATACCCTGATGCCTCAGGATATGATCAACGCCAAGCCGATTTCCGCGGCAGTGAAAGAGTTCTTTGGTTCCAGCCAGCTGTCTCAGTTTATGGACCAGAACAACCCGCTGTCTGAGATTACGCACAAACGTCGTATCTCCGCACTCGGCCCAGGCGGTCTGACCCGCGAACGCGCAGGCTTCGAAGTTCGAGACGTACACCCGACGCACTACGGTCGCGTATGTCCAATCGAAACGCCGGAAGGTCCGAACATCGGTCTGATCAACTCCCTGTCCGTGTACGCACAGACTAACGAATATGGCTTCCTTGAGACGCCGTACCGTCGTGTGGTTGATGGCGTGGTCACTGACGAAATTCATTACCTGTCTGCTATCGAAGAAGGCAACTACGTTATCGCTCAGGCGAACTCCAACCTGGATGACGAAGGCCACTTTGTAGAAGATCTGGTTACCTGCCGTAGCAAAGGCGAATCCAGCTTGTTCAGCCGTGACCAGGTTGACTACATGGACGTATCCACCCAGCAGGTGGTCTCCGTCGGTGCGTCCCTGATCCCGTTCCTGGAACACGATGACGCCAACCGTGCATTGATGGGTGCGAACATGCAACGTCAGGCGGTTCCGACTCTGCGTGCTGATAAGCCGCTGGTGGGTACCGGTATGGAACGTGCTGTCGCCGTCGACTCCGGTGTTACTGCAGTAGCTAAACGTGGCGGTACTGTTCAGTACGTGGATGCATCCCGTATCGTTATCAAAGTTAACGAAGACGAGATGTACCCGGGCGAAGCGGGTATCGACATCTATAACCTGACCAAATACACCCGCTCTAACCAGAACACCTGTATCAACCAGATGCCATGTGTGTCTCTGGGCGAGCCGGTTGAACGCGGCGACGTGCTGGCAGACGGTCCGTCCACCGACCTCGGTGAACTGGCGCTCGGTCAGAACATGCGCGTGGCGTTCATGCCGTGGAACGGCTACAACTTCGAAGACTCCATCCTCGTATCCGAGCGTGTTGTCCAGGAAGACCGTTTCACCACCATCCACATTCAGGAACTGGCGTGCGTGTCCCGTGACACCAAGCTGGGGCCGGAAGAGATCACCGCTGATATCCCGAACGTGGGTGAAGCTGCGCTCTCCAAACTGGATGAATCCGGTATCGTTTACATCGGCGCGGAAGTGACCGGCGGTGACATTCTGGTCGGTAAGGTGACGCCGAAAGGTGAAACCCAGCTGACGCCGGAAGAGAAACTGCTGCGTGCGATCTTCGGTGAGAAAGCGTCTGACGTTAAAGACTCTTCTCTGCGCGTACCTAACGGTGTCTCCGGTACGGTTATCGACGTTCAGGTCTTTACTCGCGATGGCGTAGAAAAAGACAAACGTGCTCTGGAAATCGAAGAGATGCAGCTCAAGCAGGCGAAAAAAGACCTGTCTGAAGAACTGCAAATCCTCGAAGCGGGCCTGTTTAGCCGTATCCGTGCGGTGCTGGTGTCCGGCGGCGTTGAAGCTGAGAAGCTCGACAAACTGCCGCGCGACCGCTGGCTGGAACTCGGTCTGACCGACGAAGAGAAACAAAATCAGCTGGAACAACTGGCTGAGCAGTATGACGAACTGAAACACGAGTTCGAGAAAAAACTTGAAGCGAAGCGCCGTAAAATCACCCAGGGCGACGATCTGGCGCCGGGCGTGCTGAAGATCGTGAAGGTCTATCTGGCCGTTAAACGCCGTATCCAGCCGGGTGATAAGATGGCAGGTCGTCACGGTAACAAGGGTGTTATCTCTAAGATCAACCCGATCGAAGACATGCCTTACGATGAAAACGGCACGCCGGTAGACATCGTACTGAACCCGCTGGGCGTACCGTCTCGTATGAACATCGGTCAGATTCTGGAAACCCACCTGGGTATGGCTGCGAAAGGTATCGGCGATAAGATCAACGCCATGCTGAAACAGCAGCAGGAAGTCGCGAAACTGCGCGAATTCATCCAGCGTGCCTACGATCTGGGCGCCGACGTTCGTCAGAAAGTCGACCTGAGCACCTTCAGCGATGATGAAGTGCTGCGTCTGGCAGAAAACCTGCGTAAAGGTATGCCGATTGCCACACCAGTGTTCGACGGTGCGAAAGAAGCGGAAATCAAAGAGCTGCTGAAACTGGGCGACCTGCCGACCTCCGGTCAGATCACCCTGTTCGATGGTCGTACGGGTGAACAGTTCGAACGTCCGGTAACCGTCGGTTACATGTACATGCTGAAACTGAACCACCTGGTTGATGACAAGATGCATGCGCGTTCTACCGGTTCTTACAGCCTGGTTACTCAGCAGCCGCTGGGTGGTAAGGCGCAGTTCGGTGGTCAGCGCTTCGGGGAGATGGAAGTGTGGGCGCTGGAAGCTTACGGCGCCGCCTACACCCTACAGGAAATGCTCACCGTTAAGTCTGATGACGTGAACGGCCGTACCAAGATGTATAAGAACATCGTGGACGGCAACCATCAGATGGAACCGGGTATGCCGGAATCCTTCAACGTTCTGTTGAAAGAGATCCGCTCGCTGGGCATCAACATCGAACTGGAAGACGAGTAATTCTCGCTCAAACAGGTCACTGGTGTCGGGGTAAAACCCGACACCAGATTGTGCTAACTCCGACGGGAGCAAATCCGTGAAAGATTTATTAAAGTTTCTGAAAGCGCAGACTAAAACCGAAGAGTTTGATGCGATCAAAATTGCTCTGGCTTCGCCAGACATGATCCGTTCATGGTCTTTCGGTGAAGTTAAAAAGCCGGAAACCATCAACTACCGTACGTTCAAACCTGAGCGTGACGGCCTTTTCTGCGCCCGTATCTTTGGGCCGGTAAAAGACTACGAGTGCCTGTGCGGTAAGTACAAGCGCCTGAAACACCGTGGTGTTATTTGTGAGAAGTGCGGCGTTGAAGTGACCCAGACCAAAGTACGCCGTGAGCGTATGGGCCACATTGAGCTGGCGTCTCCGACTGCTCACATCTGGTTCCTGAAATCGCTGCCGTCCCGTATCGGTCTGCTGCTCGATATGCCGCTGCGCGATATCGAACGCGTACTGTACTTCGAATCTTATGTGGTTATCGAAGGCGGTATGACCAACCTGGAACGTCAACAGATCCTGACTGAAGAGCAGTATCTGGACGCGCTGGAAGAGTTCGGTGACGAATTCGACGCGAAGATGGGTGCGGAAGCTATCCAGGCCCTGCTGAAGAGCATGGATCTGGAGCAAGAGTGTGAAACTCTGCGCGAAGAGCTGAACGAAACCAACTCCGAAACCAAGCGTAAGAAGCTGACCAAGCGTATCAAACTGCTGGAAGCCTTCGTACAGTCTGGCAACAAGCCAGAGTGGATGATCCTGACCGTTCTGCCGGTTCTGCCGCCAGATCTGCGTCCGCTGGTTCCGCTGGATGGTGGTCGTTTCGCCACGTCAGATCTGAACGATCTGTATCGTCGCGTCATTAACCGTAACAACCGTCTGAAGCGTCTGCTGGATCTGGCTGCGCCGGACATCATCGTACGCAACGAAAAACGTATGCTGCAGGAAGCGGTTGACGCCCTGCTGGATAACGGTCGTCGCGGTCGTGCGATCACCGGTTCTAACAAGCGTCCTCTGAAATCTTTGGCCGACATGATCAAAGGTAAACAGGGTCGTTTCCGTCAGAACCTGCTCGGTAAGCGTGTTGACTACTCCGGTCGTTCTGTTATCACCGTAGGTCCATACCTGCGTCTGCACCAGTGCGGTCTGCCGAAGAAAATGGCGCTGGAGCTGTTTAAACCGTTCATCTACGGCAAGCTGGAACTGCGTGGCCTTGCCACCACCATCAAAGCCGCGAAAAAAATGGTTGAGCGCGAAGAAGCTGTCGTTTGGGATATCCTGGACGAAGTGATCCGCGAACACCCGGTACTGCTGAACCGTGCGCCGACTCTGCACCGTCTGGGTATCCAGGCATTTGAACCGGTACTGATCGAAGGTAAAGCTATCCAGCTGCACCCGCTGGTTTGTGCGGCATATAACGCCGACTTCGATGGTGACCAGATGGCTGTTCACGTACCGCTGACGCTGGAAGCCCAGCTTGAAGCGCGTGCGCTGATGATGTCTACCAACAACATCCTGTCTCCGGCGAACGGCGAACCTATCATCGTTCCGTCTCAGGACGTGGTATTGGGTCTGTACTACATGACCCGTGACTGTGTTAACGCCAAAGGCGAAGGCATGGTGCTGACTGGCCCGAAAGAAGCTGAGCGTATCTATCGCGCAGGTCTGGCCTCTCTGCATGCGCGCGTTAAAGTGCGTATCACTGAATATGAAAAAGATGAAAACGGCGAATTCGTTGCGCACACCAGCCTGAAAGACACGACCGTTGGTCGCGCCATTCTGTGGATGATCGTACCGAAAGGTCTGCCTTTCTCCATCGTCAACCAGGCGCTGGGCAAGAAAGCGATCTCCAAAATGCTGAACACTTGCTACCGTATTCTGGGCCTGAAACCGACCGTTATTTTTGCGGACCAGACGATGTACACCGGCTTTGCTTATGCAGCGCGTTCAGGTGCGTCCGTTGGTATTGATGACATGGTCATCCCGGAGAAAAAACACGAGATCATCTCTGAGGCGGAAGCTGAAGTTGCTGAGATCCAGGAGCAGTTCCAGTCTGGTCTGGTAACCGCTGGCGAACGCTATAACAAAGTTATCGATATCTGGGCTGCGGCGAACGATCGTGTATCTAAAGCGATGATGGATAACCTGCAAACCGAAACCGTGATTAACCGTGACGGCCAGGAAGAGCAGCAGGTTTCCTTCAACAGCATCTACATGATGGCCGACTCCGGTGCGCGTGGTTCTGCGGCACAGATTCGTCAGCTTGCTGGTATGCGTGGTCTGATGGCGAAGCCAGATGGCTCCATCATCGAAACGCCAATCACCGCGAACTTCCGTGAAGGTCTGAACGTACTCCAGTACTTCATCTCCACCCACGGTGCGCGTAAAGGTCTGGCGGATACCGCACTGAAAACCGCGAACTCCGGTTACCTGACTCGTCGTCTGGTTGACGTCGCGCAGGATCTGGTAGTGACCGAAGATGACTGTGGTACGCACGAAGGTATCCTGATGACCCCGGTTATCGAGGGTGGCGACGTGAAAGAGCCGCTGCGTGACCGCGTTCTGGGCCGTGTGACAGCAGAAGATGTGCTGAAACCGGGTACCGCGGACATTCTGGTTCCACGCAACACGCTGCTGCACGAACAGTGGTGTGACCTGCTGGAAGCAAACTCCGTTGACGCCGTTAAAGTGCGTTCCGTTGTATCCTGCGACACCGACTTTGGTGTATGTGCGCACTGCTATGGTCGTGATCTGGCGCGTGGCCACATCATCAACAAAGGTGAAGCTATCGGCGTTATCGCGGCACAGTCCATCGGTGAACCGGGTACACAGCTGACGATGCGTACGTTCCACATCGGTGGTGCGGCATCGCGTGCGGCTGCTGAATCCAGCATCCAGGTTAAGAACAAAGGTAGCATCAAGCTCAGCAACGTGAAGTCGGTTGTGAACTCCAGCGGTAAACTGGTTATCACTTCCCGTAACACCGAACTGAAGCTGATCGACGAATTCGGTCGTACCAAAGAGAGCTATAAAGTGCCTTATGGCGCTGTCATGGCGAAAGGTGATGGCGAGCAGGTTGCCGGCGGCGAAACCGTGGCAAACTGGGACCCGCACACCATGCCGGTTATCACCGAAGTGAGTGGTTTCATCCGCTTCACTGACATGATCGACGGTCAGACCATTACGCGTCAGACCGACGAACTGACCGGTTTGTCTTCGCTGGTGGTTCTGGATTCGGCTGAACGTACTACTGGTGGTAAGGATCTGCGTCCGGCGCTGAAAATCGTTGATGCTCAGGGTAATGACGTTCTGATCCCGGGTACCGATATGCCTGCGCAGTACTTCCTGCCGGGTAAAGCGATTGTACAGCTGGAAGATGGCGTACAGATCAGTTCTGGTGACACCCTGGCGCGTATTCCGCAGGAATCCGGCGGTACCAAGGATATCACCGGTGGTCTGCCGCGCGTTGCGGACCTGTTCGAAGCGCGTCGTCCGAAAGAGCCGGCAATCCTTGCTGAAATCGCAGGTATCGTTTCCTTCGGTAAAGAAACCAAAGGCAAACGTCGTCTGGTGATTACGCCGGTTGATGGTAGTGACCCGTACGAAGAGATGATTCCGAAATGGCGTCAGCTCAACGTGTTCGAAGGGGAACGTGTAGAACGTGGTGATGTGATTTCCGATGGTCCGGAAGCGCCGCACGACATTCTGCGTCTGCGTGGCGTTCATGCTGTGACGCGTTACATCGTTAACGAAGTCCAGGATGTATACCGTCTGCAGGGCGTTAAGATTAACGATAAACACATCGAAGTTATCGTTCGTCAGATGCTGCGTAAAGCGACCATCGAAAGCGCCGGTAGTTCCGACTTCCTGGAAGGCGAACAGGTTGAATACTCTCGCGTCAAGATCGCTAATCGCGAGCTGGAAGCGAACGGCAAAGTGGGGGCTACCTTCTCCCGCGATCTGCTGGGTATCACCAAAGCGTCTCTGGCAACCGAATCGTTCATATCTGCCGCATCGTTCCAGGAGACCACGCGTGTCCTGACCGAAGCAGCCGTTGCGGGCAAACGCGACGAACTGCGCGGCCTGAAAGAGAACGTTATCGTGGGTCGTCTGATTCCGGCCGGTACCGGTTATGCGTACCACCAGGATCGTATGCGCCGTCGCGCCGCAGGCGAGCAGCCAGCAGCACCGCAGGTCACTGCGGAAGATGCATCTGCCAGCCTGGCAGAACTGCTGAACGCAGGTCTGGGCGGTTCTGATAACGAGTAATCGTTAAATGGTGGAGGGGTATTTATCCCTCCACCAGCTTCATGCTGGATGCCGAATTCCGGGTCGCTTGCCTACAAGGAAAGAAAATGCCAGCGATTATTTCATTAATCTATTTAATGTTTAGTCTTTTGGTATTTACAAAAAAGATAACCATTTCAAACGTTCTGTCCGCTTTTTTATTGTTTCTATCGTTATATATACTTCACCATAAATCATTACTTATATTTATTTATTGTCTTATTATTATTGTCGCCACCGTTATTCTTCATCAAGTCAAAACCAGCGCGGATAAAAAAGCCGTATTTTATTTTTCAATGCCATGCTGGCTCTTGATTTTATCTGTAATTATAAATTTAATGAATAAATGAATTATTTTTTCATGACTCTTGCTTCTCGCATTATTTGTGAAAACTCATTGTCACTGGTTATATGAATAAATTGTCCAGTTTTTGCATTATATTTTGCCATTGCACAGGGAAGACTATTACCGCCGTTAGCCATAACAAATTTTGCTTTTGTATTACGATAAAGATTGACGCCAGGAATGGGGTCCTGACCGAATGTATAAGGCGTTGGGACAATTACATTATGTTTGTTTGAGAACCACTTTGCTAAAATCCCGTCAACGCCATCAACTGGCGTAATAAAAGTAGAGAATCCACAATACTCAAAATTGAATTTTTTACCATTGGGTTTGTTTTTTTCTGTAACATTAAATCCAAATGTGACTTTAAATTTATCCCATAAATCTAAGTTATTAAAGTCTATTGGCTCGCCATTATAAAATGCCTGCTGTTCATACATTAAATGATAAACCTGTTTTATTGGTTGTTTACGCGGGGAATTTTAAATCATTAAATGAAGCATTTAATTCCATTAAGGTCTTTGTTTGCCCTTATTACAGGAATTATAAATATGATGCCATTTCTGGAATAAAAATAAAGTTAACAAGTTATTTATTTAATTGCTCACTAGTAGGATATTTATGTATCCACCGGTTAATGCTTAGTTTAGCATCTTTTAGCTGACAGCGATTGCAACGCTAAAAAACATGTGCTAATAATCATCATGTAAAATATGTAATGAAGTAAGCATGGAGCATTTAATTGTTATGATTCCACCATTAAATAGATATGTTCCCGCGCTTTCAAAAAATGAATTGGTTAAAACTGTTACCAACAGGGACATTCAGTTTACAAGTTTTAATGGAAAAGATTATCCCTTGTGCTTTTTAGATGAGAAAACCCCTCTTCTTTTCCAGTGGTTTGAGCGGAATCCTGCTCGCTTTGGGAAAAATGATATACCTATAATTAACACAGAGAAAAACCCCTACCTTAACAATATCATTAAAGCAGCAACAATTGAAAAAGAACGTCTTATAGGTATTTTTGTAGATGGTGATTTTTTTCCGGGACAAAAGGATGCTTTTTCAAAACTTGAGTATGACTATGAAAACATAAAAATCATATATAGAAATGATATTGACTTTAGCATGTACGATAAAAAATTATCAGAAATTTATATGGAAAATATTTCTAAGCAAGAGTCCATGCCAGAAGAAAAAAGGGATTATCATTTACTGCAGCTATTGAAGAAAGAATTGAGTGATATTCAAGAGGGTAATGATTCATTAATTAAATCTTACTTACTGGATAAAGGCCATGGATGGTTTGATTTTTACAGGAATATGGCTATGTTAAAGGCTGGTCAGTTATTTTTGGAGGCGGATAAGGTTGGGCGTTATGATTTATCAACAAATAGTGGGTGTATATATCTCGATGCTGATATGATTATCACGGAAAAACTGGGGGGTATATATATTCCGGATGGAATCGCTGTTCATGTAGAAAGGATAGATGGCCGTGCTTCTATGGAAAACGGGATAATAGCTGTTGATCGCAATAACCACCCGGCTTTACTTGCTGGATTGGAAATAATGCATACTAAATTTGATGCTGATCCCTATTCTGATGGTGTATGTAATGGAATTAGAAAACATTTTAATTATTCTTTAAATGAAAATTATAATTCTTTTTGCGATTTTATTGAGTTTAAGCATGATAACATTATAATGAATACCAGTCAGTTTACGCAAAGTTCATGGGCGAGGCATGTGTCGTAGTGGAAATGGCAATAATCATGCTATTGAATACATAAAATATTGGCATAAACTATCAAGTTTCGGCGAAAAAATATTTGATGCTCAGTTTTCTCTACTACAACGCCACTTTAAAATCGCAGTGCTGTTCAGAACGGAGATATACGGCATTCCTTGTGAAATATGGGAGTAAGAAGAGCTTAAATAATTTAATTGGTTATTAAATAACAATTTTATTTATACAGATATCTGTCAGATTACATCTGGCTTAAATTTTCCTCAGCCCAGATGCGTTTTCCATCAAGTAACGTTCCCATCGGCGTTCGGCCGCAACACATTTTTCCCTGATGGGTTCGCCCCTGATTCCCGTTGTTCTGGGGCATCATTTTATGGACAAAAACGATCAGCAGACACGGTTGGAAGAGGGCCGCCAGAGAAATTACAGTCAGGAACGCTGCCCAAAAACTTCAAGTTCACCGCTATTTCGATAATCCAGTGGCCAGCCCTCGGTCGTCAATTACTGATGAAGGGGAGAAGGCTGGGCAAAAATGAGGAAGGGATACTTTGCCCTGGTCAGCTTCCGTTGCTGACGATGACAAAATAAAAAAACGGGAGGTCGATAACAATCTCCCGTTTTTCACATTACGTACTCGCTTGTGAAATACTAATGCGTTTACATACGGGTTCACCGCATTTGCGAAGTGCGCCCCAGCCAACTGTCCCAGTCTTTCCACACGGGCTGTAACCCTTGCGCGCTTAACGCGCTTGCTACGGTTTCAGGCCGACGGGCATCGTGGGGAGAAAACTGCTCAAGTTCCGGATGATCGTCGGCATACCCACCGGGCTGGGTTTTCGAGAAGGCGCTAACGTTGTTGATTGCCAGAGGAATCACATGGTCTCGAAACCACGGCGATTCGCGGGTGGAGAGTGATAATTCAATTTCCGGCGCCAATAACCGGAAAGCGCAAATCGTTTGCACCAGTTGCTTTTCATCCATCACAGATGCGGGTTCCACACCGCCAGTACACGGACGCAGACGCGGGAAGGAAACAGAATAGCGACTCTGCCAGTAGTGTTTCTGCATCCACAACAGATGCTCCGCCACCATATAGCAATCCACCCGCCAGTTGTCCGACAGACCAATTAGCGCGCCAAGACCGATTTTGTCGATACCTGCCCGGCCTAACCGATCCGGCGTTTCCAGCCGCCAGAAAAAGTCCTGTTTCTTTCCCTTCAGGTGATGCTGTGCATAGATTGCCTCATGGTAAGTTTCCTGATAAACCATCACGCCATCGATCCCCAGCGTTTTGAGCTCCGCATAGTTTTCTTGCGACAAGGGCTGGACTTCCATCTGTAATGATGAAAATTGACGGCGGATAGCCGGTAAATGACGACGAAAATAGTCCATGCCTACTTTGGCCTGATGTTCGCCAGTCACCAGCAACAGATGCTCAAAGCCCAGTTTACGGATAGCATCGCACTCCCTTTGAATATCCACCTCATCCAGCGTTTTACGCTTAATGCGGTTGCTCATCGAGAAACCGCAGTAGGTACAGTCGTTGGCGCACAGGTTCGAGAGATAAAGCGGCACATAGAAACTGACGGTGTTGCCAAAGCGCTGGCGGGTAAGTTTTTGCGCGCGCTGCGCCATCGGTTCCAGATAATCGGCGGCGGCGGGGGAGAGCAGCGCCATCAAATCGTCCCGGCTAAGATGCGCTGCGTTCAGCGCGCGCTCCACGTCGGCGGCGGTTTTACCGTTGATACGCAGGCGAATATCGTCCCACTCCAGTTGCCGCCATCGGTCGGTGAAGGTTTTCATGCTAACACCTCCAGAAACCCGGTGAGCGGGCTGGTGGCGCTGGCCTGCGAACTTTTGCTTCCTGGCACAGCCTGGCGCGCCAGTACTCCCGCTTCTACAGCCAGGCGGAAAGCGGTTGCCATCATCACCGGGTCATCCGCCACGGCAATTGCGGTGTTGACCAGTACCGCATCTGCGCCCATTTCCAGCGCCTGCGTCGCGTGGCTGGGGACGCCGATCCCGGCGTCGACCACCACCGGTACGGTGGACTGCTGGATAATAATCTCCAGCATCGCTTTGGTTTCCAGCCCCTGATTCGAACCGATAGGCGCGCCAAGCGGCATCACCGCCGCGCAGCCGACCTCTTCCAGCCGCTTGCACAACACCGGATCCGCGCCGCAGTAGGGCAGCACCACAAAACCCTGCTTCACCAGCGCCTCGGCGGCTTTTAGCGTTTCAATCGGGTCCGGCAATAGCCAGCGGGCGTCCGGGTGGATTTCTAATTTCAGCCAGTGGGTACCCAGCGCTTCACGCGCCAGTTGGGCGGCGAAAATCGCCTCTTCGGCAGTTTTCGCCCCTGAAGTATTGGGCAGCAGCGTGACGCCCGCTTCAATGAGCGGCATGAGGATAGCGTCGTTGTGCTGACGTAAATCCACGCGCTTCATCGCCAGCGTCACCAACTGGCTGCCGGAGGCGCGAATCGCCTCGACCATCAGCTGCGACGAAGCAAATTTTCCGGTGCCGGTGAACAGATGTGAATTAAACGTTTTGTCGGCAATACGTAACATCTCAACCTCCTGCTATAACGTGAAAAAGCAGGATCTGGTCGCCTTCCTGCACGATATGTTGCCGCCATTGCTCGCGTGGCAGGATCTGCTGATTGAGCGCCAGCGCCGCGCCCGGTTTAAGCTGATTAAGCGCAGCAAGCAGCTCATTGACGGTTTGCCCTGCGGCGCACTGCATCGGTTCATCATTGAACTGAATCTGCATGTTGCCCTCCGCAGACCGGACAGCCGCTGGCACGACGCAGCGCCAGGCTGCGCCACTGGCTGGTTTTACCGTCAAACAGGCGTAGCTCGCCACTCGGCGTTTCCATTCCGCTGAGTAATTTGATTGCCTCCAGCGCCTGCAAAGTGCCCATCACGCCAACAACCGGTCCGACGATACCGGCGGTACGGCAGTTGCGTTCAGGCTCGACATCGTCCGGCCACAGGCAGCGGTAACAGCCTTGTTCCCACGGTGGTGTGAGGACCATTAGCTGGCCGCCAAAGCCGACGGCGCTGGCGGAAATTAACGGAGTGTTGAGCGCCACGCAGGCGGCGTTAATTTCCTGGCGCGTGGCCATGTTGTCGGTACAGTCGAGCACTACGTCGGCACGCGCGACCGCATGTCGGAGCGCCTCGCCTTGCAGCCGCTGTTGGAGCGACACCAGTTCGATATCCGGGTTGAGCCGTGTCAGGCGCTGCCGGGCAACCTGAGATTTTGAACCTGCGATATCATCGGTGGTAAATAGAATCTGGCGCTGCAAATTGCTCAGATGAATGTCGTCATCGTCTACCAGCGTCAGTTTGCCGATGCCTGCTCCCGTCAGATACAGCGCGGCGGGTGAACCCAACCCGCCTAAACCCACGATCAGGACATGACTCGCGAGCAACTTTTGCTGGCCTTCAATGGCGATATCGCCGAGCAGGATTTGCCGGCTGTAGCGCATAAAGTCACGGTCATTCATCGCCGACTCCTGCGATTGCAAGTAACTGTTGCGTAGCGGCGCGCCAGTCGGCGGCCTGGGTGATGGCGCTGACCACGGCAATACTGCCGACGCCGGTCGCCAGCACCGCCGGAGCGCGTTCAAGGCTGATGCCGCCAATCGCCACGGTGGGGTAATCCGCCAGACGTTCAATATGCCGCGCCAACTGCGCCAGCCCCTGCGGGGCGGAAGGCATCTGCTTGGTTTGCGTCGGGAAGACGTGGCCGAGTGCGATATAAGAAGGCTTAGCGGCGAGCGCGATGTCTATCTCCATATCATCGTGAGTGGATACGCCCAGGCGTAGCCCCGCCGCCTGAATCGCCTCCAGGTCGGTGGTTTCAAGGTCTTCCTGGCCCAGATGCACGCCGTAAGCGCGGTGCTTAATTGCCAGACGCCAGTAATCGTTGATGAACAGCCGGGCGTCATAACGACGCCCCAGTGCGATGGCGGCGATAATGTCCGCTTCCACCTCTTCATCGCGTTTATCTTTGATACGCAACTGGATCGTGCGCACGCCCGCCTCCAGTAGACGCTCAATCCATGCCACGCTGTCCACCACCGGGTAAAGTCCGAGACGGAACGGCACGGTCGGGAAATCAGGCTGGTACATCAGGCCTCCTCCCGCTTGAGATAAATTTCGCCGCCTTTGGCGCGGAAGTTTTCCGACATATCCGCCATGCCGACTTCAATGGCTTGTGCGGCGGCGTAATCACGAACTTCCTGGCTGATTTTCATTGAGCAGAATTTCGGCCCGCACATCGAGCAAAAGTGCGCCACTTTGCCGGACTCTTGCGGCAGGGTTTCATCGTGCCAGGCGCGGGCGGTGAACGGGTCGAGCGCGAGGTTAAACTGGTCTTCCCAGCGGAATTCAAAGCGCGCTTTCGACATCGCGTTATCGCGAATCTGCGCGCCCGGATGCCCTTTGGCTAAGTCAGCGGCGTGGGCGGCGATCTTGTAGGTGATCAGCCCCTGCTTCACATCTTCTTTGTTCGGCAGGCCGAGATGCTCTTTCGGCGTCACGTAACACAGCATCGCACAGCCGAACCAGCCGATCATCGCCGCGCCAATGCCGGAGGTGAAGTGGTCATAGCCCGGCGCGATATCGGTAGTCAGCGGCCCTAAGGTGTAGAACGGCGCTTCATGGCAGTGCTCCAGCTCTTCGGTCATGTTGCGCTGAATCATATGCATCGGCACGTGGCCCGGGCCTTCAATCATCACCTGCACGTCGTATTCCCAGGCGATTTTGGTCAGCTCGCCCAGCGTATGCAGCTCGGAGAACTGCGCTTCGTCGTTCGCGTCCTGAATCGATCCCGGTCGCAGGCCGTCGCCCAGCGACAGGGAAACGTCGTAGGCGGCGCAGATTTCGCAAATCTCGCGGAAATGTTCGAACAGGAAGTTCTCTTTGTGATGGGAGAGACACCACTTCGCCATGATCGAACCGCCGCGCGAGACAATGCCGGTCAGGCGCTTGGCGGTCATCGGCACGTAACGCAGCAGCACGCCCGCGTGAATGGTGAAGTAGTCGACGCCCTGTTCGGCCTGCTCCAGCAGCGTGTCGCGGAAGGCTTCCCAGGTAAGATCCTCGGCGATCCCGTTGACCTTTTCCAGCGCCTGGTAGATCGGCACCGTGCCGATTGGTACTGGGCTATTACGCAGGATCCACTCACGGGTTTCGTGAATATAGCGCCCGGTGGAAAGGTCCATTACCGTATCCGCCCCCCAGCGCGTCGCCCACACCAGTTTTTCCACCTCTTCTTCGATAGAGGAGGTCACCGCCGAGTTGCCGATATTGGCGTTGACCTTCACCAGGAAGTTGCGGCCAATAATCATCGGCTCCGATTCCGGGTGGTTGATGTTGGCGGGGATGATGGCGCGTCCGGCGGCGACTTCATCACGCACGAATTCCGGGGTGATGTTTTCCGGCAGGCGTGCGCCAAAGCTCATCCCCGGATGCTGGTGGCGCAGTACTTCACTGCGAATGCGCTCGCGGCCCATATTTTCACGGATGGCGATGAACTCCATTTCGGGAGTGACGATCCCGTTGCGGGCGTAGTGTAACTGGGTGACGCGCTTGCCCGCTTTAGCGCGTTTTGGCGTCAGCAGGCCGGTAAAACGCAGATCGTCCAGGCCATCGTCGGCCAGACGTTCTCTGGTATAAGCCGAGCTACGGTCGTCTAATTCTTCGCTATCGTTACGTGCGTCAATCCATGGCTGGCGCAGTTTCGCCAGACCCTGCTGGACGTTAATCGCCACCTCAGGATCGCCATAGGGGCCGGAGGTGTCGTACACCGGCACGGCTTCGTTCTCTTCAAACTGCGGGTTGTCTTTGCTGCCGCCGATGAGCGTTGGGCTAAGTTGAATTTCGCGCATCGGTACGCGAATATCATGCTGCGAACCGGTCACGTAGATGCGTTTCGAGTTGGGAAATGCGGTGCCTTCCAGCGTATCGATAAAATGCTGGGCTTTAGCGCGCTGCTCGCGGCGGGTTAACGTTGTTGTAGACATAGCTCATTCCAAAAAATTAAGGACGTGGCTTGTCAGACGACGGATGGAGTAATGGATGTGCGCCGCCCGTAAAGGCAGCAGCATAAAGCAGAATTACTCTTGTTCCCTTCGCAGGTATTAACCTGATCAGGTTCCGCGGATCCCGAATTAACGGTCTCAGCCTTTTCCACTTCATCCTTCGCGCTGCCTCTTCGTTGGCTTCGTCCGCTCACTCCATTCACTTACTTATGTAAGCTCCTGGAGATTCACCGACTTGCCGCCTTGACGCATCACGAACGCTTTTGTGGAAAATTAGCACTCCGACAAGATAACCGCCCCTCCGAAGAGGGGGCTGAAGTAAACTACCTGTTACTCGCGCAGAACTCAAGCGGGACGTTTGACTCTGGCGCCGTCGTGCATCGCGTCAAACACCAGCATAATCAGCTTGTCTTCCAGCACAAAGCGGGCTTCCAGCGCTTCGCCGATATCTGACAAAGCTTGTTGAAATTCGAGACAATTATCGTGATCGATGGCAGTTTCCAGGCTGGTGTCGTAATAATCCATAATGCGCTGCGTATTATCTTCCAGCAGCGGCCAGATTTTTGCCGCATGTAAAAGCTGACCGTTTCCTTCCAATTTATGGAGAATACGTTCATAAATACTGAAGTGCCCGGCGGAAAGGTAATCGACCAGGCTCTGACAAAAATCATCCAGCGCTTTTTCATTCAGCCGCATGTACGATTCTTTGCCAGGCTTAATGCCAACCAGATTGTAGTAAGCCACGAGCAGGTGCTTACGTACATCCAGCCAGCGATCGACCAGTTTGTTGCTTCCGCCAACGCGCTCCGTCAGGGTTTCCAGCTGGTTTAGCATGATTGTCTCCGCAAGTTAGATAAAGGCTGCTCGCCATGAATGTAAAAATAATGTTAACAACATGCCAGTGAAGCAAAGGTAGTGCAAGAGCTATGGATCGTATAATTGAAAAATTAGAGAGTGGCTGGTGGATCGTCAGCCATGAACAAAAATTATGGTTGCCGTATGGGGAATTACCACACGGGCTGGCAGCAAATTTCGATCTTGTGGGGCAGCGCGCACTCCGGATAGGTGAATGGCAAGGCGAGCCCGTCTGGCTGGTGTTACAGCATCGACGCCATGATATGGGATCGGTTCGCCAGGTTATCGATCAGGATGCCGGGCTGTTCCAACTGGCGGGACGTGGCGTACAGTTGGCGGAGTTTTACCGATCGCATAAATTTTGCGGCTATTGCGGGCACCCTATGCACCCGAGTAAAACCGAATGGGCGATGCTGTGCAGCCATTGCCGCGAGCGTTACTACCCGCAAATCGCCCCCTGCATTATTGTTGCCATTCGCCGTGAGGATTCTATTCTACTTGCCCGGCATGTTCGCCACCGCAACGGCGTGCATACGGTACTGGCCGGGTTTGTTGAAGTCGGCGAAACCTTAGAACAGGCGGTCGCGCGAGAGGTAATGGAGGAGAGCGGCATTAAGGTGAAAAATCTGCGCTATGTGACTTCCCAGCCGTGGCCTTTCCCGCAGTCGCTGATGACCGCTTTCATGGCGGAGTACGACAGCGGCGATATCGTCATCGACCCGAAAGAGCTGTTGGAAGCAAATTGGTACCGTTATGACGATCTGCCGCTACTGCCGCCGCCGGGCACCGTCGCGCGCCGTTTGATCGAAGATACGGTGGCAATGTGTCGGGCTGAATATGATTGACATGTTACACTGGGCGCATCAACGCTAAAGGAATGTAAAAATGACCGAACTCAAAAACGATCGTTATCTACGTGCGCTGCTGCGCCAGCCCGTTGATGTTACGCCAGTGTGGATGATGCGCCAGGCGGGCCGTTATCTACCGGAGTACAAAGCCACTCGCGCTCAGGCGGGCGATTTTATGTCGCTGTGCAAAAATGCCGAACTGGCCTGCGAGGTCACTTTACAGCCGCTGCGCCGTTATCCGCTTGATGCGGCGATCCTTTTCTCGGATATCCTGACGATTCCGGACGCGATGGGCCTGGGGCTCTATTTTGAAGCCGGGGAAGGCCCGCGCTTTACGGCTCCTGTCACCTGCAAAGCCGATGTCGATAAGCTGCCCATTCCCGATCCGGAAGATGAACTGGGTTATGTGATGAATGCAGTGCGTACGATTCGCCGCGAACTAAAAGGCGAGGTTCCGCTGATCGGCTTCTCCGGCAGCCCGTGGACGCTGGCGACTTACATGGTGGAAGGCGGCAGTAGCAAAGCCTTCACGGTGATTAAAAAGATGATGTACGCCGACCCGCAGGCGTTGCATCTGCTGCTGGATAAGTTGGCGAAAAGCGTCACGCTGTACCTCAACGCGCAAATCAAAGCGGGCGCGCAGTCGGTGATGATTTTCGACACCTGGGGCGGCGTGCTGACTGGCCGCGATTACCAGCAGTTCTCCCTCTACTACATGCATAAAATCGTCGATGGCCTGCTGCGTGAAAACGACGGTCGACGCGTGCCGGTAACGCTGTTCACTAAAGGTGGCGGTCAGTGGCTGGAGGCGATGGCGGAAACCGGCTGCGACGCGCTGGGTCTCGACTGGACGACAGATATCGCCGATGCGCGCCGTCGCGTTGGCCATAAAGTGGCGCTGCAGGGCAATATGGACCCCTCGATGCTGTATGCGCCGCCGGCACGGATCGAAGACGAGGTAGCGACTATACTTGCTGGTTTCGGTCAGGGAGAAGGGCACGTCTTTAATCTTGGACATGGCATCCATCAGGATGTGCCGCCAGAACATGCTGGCGCATTTGTGGAGGCAGTGCACCGACTTTCTGCGCAGTATCACAACTAAGGAGTTAGTATGGATCTCGCGTCGCTACGCGCTCAACAGATAGAACTTGCTTCATCGGTTTGCCGCGAAGATCGGTTGGACAAAGATCCGCCAGCGTTTATCGGCGGGGCGGACGTCGGTTTTGAGCAGGGGGGCGAGGTGACGCGGGCGGCGATGGTATTGCTGAAATATCCGTCGCTTGAACTGGTAGAGTACAAGGTGGCGCGTATTGCCACCACCATGCCATATATCCCCGGCTTTCTCTCTTTTCGTGAATATCCTGCGCTGCTGGCGGCGTGGGAACAGCTCTCACAAAAGCCCGATTTGCTGTTTGTGGACGGTCACGGTATTTCGCATCCGCGTCGGCTTGGCGTCGCCAGTCATTTTGGACTGTTGGTGGACGTGCCAACCATCGGTGTGGCGAAAAAACGGCTGTGCGGTAAGTTTGAACCACTTTCCGCCGAACCTGGCGCACTTAGCCCCTTAATGGATAAAGGCGAGCAACTGGCGTGGGTATGGCGTAGCAAGGCGCGCTGTAATCCGCTGTTTATCGCGACAGGGCACCGGGTCAGTACTGACAGCGCGCTGGCGTGGGTACAGCGCTGTATGAAAGGGTATCGCCTGCCGGAGCCGACGCGCTGGGCGGATGCCGTCGCTTCCGGGCGTCCGGCGTTTGTTCGTTGGCAAGAAATTCAGCGCTGATTCAGGTAAACTGCCGCTAATTTCCGATTCGAGATTCCATCATGTTACAAAACCCGATTCATTTGCGTCTGGAGCGGCTGGAAAGCTGGCAGCACGTTACTTTTATGGCCTGCTTGTGCGAGCGCATGTACCCGAACTACGCCATGTTTTGCAAGCAGACGGAATTCGGCGACGGACAGATCTACCGTCGCATTCTGGATCTGATCTGGGAAACCCTGACGGTGAAAGATGCAAAGGTCAATTTCGATAGCCAACTGGAGAAGTTTGAAGAGGCAATTCCGGCAGCTGACGACTATGATCTGTACGGCGTTTACCCGGCGATTGACGCCTGCGTCGCATTAAGCGAATTAATGCATTCTCGTCTTAGCGGCGAAACGCTGGAACACGCTATTGAGGTTAGTAAGACTTCTATTACTACGGTGGCGATGTTGGAAATGACTCAGGCTGGTCGGGAAATGACCGATGAGGAGCTCAAAACGAACCCTGCCGTTGAACAGGAATGGGATATTCAGTGGGAAATATTCCGACTTTTAGCCGACTGCGAAGAACGCGATATTGAACTGATAAAAGGGCTCAGGGCAGACCTGCGCGAGGCTGGTGAGAGCAATATCGGTATAAATTTTCAGCAATGACACCAGAAAACGTGATTTAACGTCTGATTTGTCGTGCCATAAGGCTTCCCTTATGCCCCCCGTCTGGTCTACATTTGGGAGGCGAAAAAAAGTGGCTATCGGTGCGTGTATGCAGGAGAGTGCTTTTCTGGCATTTCCGTCGCACTCGATGCTTAGCAAGCGATAAACACATTGTAAGGATAACTTATGAACAAGACTCAACTGATTGATGTAATTGCAGACAAAGCAGAACTGTCCAAAACCCAGGCTAAAGCTGCTCTGGAATCCACTCTGGCTGCTATTACTGAGTCTCTGAAAGAAGGCGATGCTGTACAACTGGTTGGTTTCGGTACCTTCAAAGTGAACCACCGTGCTGAGCGCACTGGCCGTAACCCACAGACCGGTAAAGAAATCAAAATCGCCGCCGCTAACGTACCGGCGTTTGTTTCTGGTAAAGCGCTGAAAGACGCAGTTAAGTAAGACGCGTAGCTGTGAACAGTTTTATCGAAGGGGCTCGTCAGCCCCTTTTGTCTGTCTGGCGTCGCGCGTTTCTATTTTCTGGCGCGCTGTTGCTGACTGCCTGCAGTCATAACGCTTCACCGCCTCCGTTTACTGCCAGCGGCTTTGCCGGCGATCACGGCGCGGTGCGTATCTGGCGTAAAGATACGAACGATGAAGTCCATCTGCTTTCTGTTTTTAGCCCGTGGCATAGCGGCAGCACGACGACCAGCGAATATCGTTGGCAGGGTGATACGCTTTCGCTTATTGAACTCAATATTTACAGCAAACCGCCAGAACATATTCGCGCGCGTTTCGACGCTCATGGCGAACTCAGTTTTATGCAGCGTGAAGTCGGGGGGCAGAAGCAGCAGCTTTCCAACGATCAGATTGCCTTGTATCGCTATCGCGCCGAACAAATCCGTCAGACCAGCGACGCCTTGCGCCTGGGGCGGGTCATACTACGCCAGGGACGCTGGCACGCCGACCATACGGTAACCACCTGTGAAGGTGAAACGCTGAAACCGGATCTGGATTCCTGGGCAATAAGCCACATTGAGCGCCGCCAGAACCGCTCATCGGTAGAGGTGAGCGTAGCATGGCTGGAGGCGCCGGAAGGATCGCAACTTTTGCTGGTGGCGAATTCAGATTTCTGTCACTGGCAGCCGCAAGCGAAAACCTTTTGATGGAATACCGAATGGCGAAGCCGCCATTCGGCAAACATGCTTTACCAGTTTCCCATACCCATATGACCGCCGCCGCGATGATAACCGCCGCCATAGCCGCCGCAACCGCCATAGCCCATTCCTGCGCCGCGTGGTATGCCAGCCTGCGCCATCGCGACATCCCGTTTCACGCGTTGCTCATCTAACTTCTGGCCTAATGACTCCATCTCTTTGGCAACCGCATTAATTTTCGCAGTATCCGGCGAACTGGCGGTCAGTAGCGCGTTGTATTCATAACGTTTGGATATCAGTTGCTGGCGCAGCGCGCTGGTCTGCGTGTAGTAGTCATCATAAATCTTCTGCGCCGTCGCCTGCTGTTCCGTAGTTAATGGGCTACCTCCCTGTTGCCACATACCGTCATTGTTGCCCCAGTGATGCCCGGCGAAGGCGGCGCCGGAGCTCAGGGCCAAAAGAGAGAGGGCGATTAGCGCGATAGCTGATTTATTGTTCCGTTTCATTTTGCGTTCTCCTGTTGCTCATCTTATCCTCTCTTGCATCTTCCGTGCCAGGTAACTATTCCTTGTCGGGCAGCGAGTTAACCCGCTTCAGGCGGCAAAAAGCGAGTAAAAATGACTCGCATAACCCGCCTGGCGAGTCATTTTTACCCACCCGTATCCGAAAGGGTGTGCGACAACGCGCGGTTATGCGGAGCGAAGAATGGCATGATCTCTGCTTAAATAAGGAAAATAAAAACGAGCCGGGGAAGCCTGTGAGTTTTATACGATTACATAAAGATGCCGCTGCAACGTGGTTGAGTCGGCTGTTACCTGCGGCGATCTTCATTCTGGTGGGGCTATTTTCCATTATGGTCATTCGCGACTATGGCCGTGAGAGCGCTGCCGCCAGGCAGACGCTGCTGGAAAAGGGAGATGTACTCATTCGCGCTCTGGAGTCCGGCACGCGAGTAGGTATGGGAATGCGGATGCATCACGCGCAGCAGCAGACATTGCTGGAAGAGATGGCGGGTCAGCCAGGCGTGTTGTGGTTCGCTGTAACGGATGCGCAGGGGGTAATCATCACTCATAGCAACCCTGGCATGGTGGGCAAATCGCTCTATTCCCCATCTGAAATGCATCAACTAAACCCCGGGCCGCAGGAGCGTTGGCGGCGTGTCGACGTTGCTGCTAACGGCGAGACGGTGCCTGCGCTGGAAATTTACCGTCAGTTCCAGCCGCTTTTCGGTATGAGAGGTCACGGTATGAGGGGGCACGGCATGGCGCGTAGCGCCAATGATGACGAACCAGCGAAACAAACTATTTTTATTGCCTTTGACGCCAGCGAGCTGGCCGCGACACAGGCAAGGGAGTGGCGTAATACGCTGATTGTTTTGTCTGCGTTAGCGACGGTGCTGTTGGCAACGTTACTGGCGTTTTTTTGGCATCAGCGTTATCAGCGCTCGCACAGAGAACTGCTTGATGCAATGAAGCGTAAAGAAAAGCTGGTGGCGATGGGGCATCTGGCGGCGGGCGTCGCGCACGAAATTCGTAACCCGCTCTCGTCCATCAAAGGGCTGGCGAAATACTTTGCCGAGCGCACGCCTGCCGGCGGCGAGTCGCATGAACTGGCGCAGGTGATGGCCAAAGAGGCCGACCGTTTGAACCGGGTGGTAAGCGAATTGCTCGAACTGGTAAAGCCCGCGCATCTGGCGCTCCAGACGGTTAACCTCAATGATATTATTACTCACTCCCTGAATCTGGTCAGTCAGGATGCCCAAAGCAGAGAGATTCAGTTGAGATTCACGGCGAATGAGACGCTTAAGCGTATTCAGGCTGACCCGGACAGGCTGACTCAGGTGCTGTTGAATTTGTACCTGAACGCTATTCATGCGATTGGCCGCCAGGGAACGATTACCGTAGAGGCAAAAGAAAGTGGGACCGAGCGCGTTATCATCACTGTTACCGATAACGGGAAAGGGATCGCTCCGGATCAGCTGGAGGCGATTTTTACACCTTATTTTACGACCAAAGCTGACGGGACAGGCCTGGGGCTGGCGGTGGTGCAAAATATCATCGAACAGCATGGCGGCGCGATTAAGGTGAAAAGTATTGAGGGTAAAGGCGCGGTCTTTACTATCTGGTTGCCAGTGATAGCGAGACAACAGGATTAACAAGGGTGATACGCGGAAAAATCGATATTCTGGTTGTGGATGATGATGTAAGCCACTGCACGATTTTACAGGCGCTGCTTCGGGGCTGGGGCTATAACGTCGCTCTGGCCTACAGTGGGCATGATGCGTTGGCTCAGGTGCGTGAGAAAGTCTTTGATCTGGTACTGTGCGATGTGCGTATGGCGGAGATGGACGGTATCGCCACGCTGAAGGAGATTAAAGCGCTCAACCCCGCCATTCCGATTTTGATTATGACGGCATTCTCCAGCGTGGAAACGGCGGTAGAGGCGTTGAAAGCCGGCGCGCTCGACTATTTAATTAAACCGCTGGATTTTGACCGTCTGCAGGAGACGCTGGAAAAGGCGTTGGCGCATACGCGGGAAACGGGCGCTGAATTGCCATCGGCGTCGGCTGCGCAGTTTGGCATGATTGGCAGCAGTCCGGCGATGCAACATTTACTGAATGAAATCGCGATGGTCGCACCATCAGACGCCACGGTATTGATTCACGGAGACTCCGGCACGGGTAAAGAGCTGGTGGCGCGGGCGCTACACGCCTGTAGCGCCAGGAGCGATAGACCGCTGGTCACGCTCAACTGCGCCGCGCTTAATGAATCGCTGCTGGAGTCTGAGCTGTTCGGACACGAAAAAGGCGCGTTTACCGGCGCGGATAAACGTCGGGAGGGACGCTTTGTCGAAGCTGACGGCGGGACATTGTTTCTTGATGAAATCGGCGATATCTCGCCGTTAATGCAGGTACGTTTGCTGCGGGCGATTCAGGAGCGCGAAGTGCAACGCGTGGGAAGTAACCAGACGATATCTGTGGATGTTCGGTTAATTGCCGCTACCCACCGCGATCTGGCGGAAGAGGTGAGTGCCGGTCGCTTTCGCCAGGATCTCTATTACCGCCTGAATGTGGTGGCGATTGAAATGCCTTCTTTGCGCCAGCGTCGGGAAGATATTCCGCTACTGGCAGACCATTTTCTGCGGCGTTTTGCCGAACGTAACCGCAAAGCGGTGAAGGGGTTTACGCCGCAGGCGATGGATCTGCTGATCCACTACGACTGGCCGGGCAATATCCGTGAGCTGGAAAACGCTATCGAGCGGGCGGTGGTGTTGCTAACGGGAGAATACATTTCTGAACGCGAATTGCCTCTCGCTATTGCCGCGACGCCGATAAAAACGGAATACAGTGGTGAGATCCAACCGTTGGTCGATGTGGAAAAAGAGATCATTCTGGCGGCGCTGGAAAAAACGGGCGGCAACAAAACGGAAGCCGCCCGCCAATTGGGCATTACGCGCAAAACGCTGCTGGCTAAACTCAGCCGTTAGTTTTGCTCACGCTCGATGGCGCGCCAGCCGATGTCGTTACGGCTGAAGCTGCCGTCCCAGCGGATGTCGGTCATCAGGGCGTAAGCGCGTTTCTGCGCCTCAGCCACGGTGTGACCCAGCGCGGTGGCGCACAGTACGCGACCGCCGCTGGTCAACACGCGGTCGTCATCGGCGAGTTTGGTTCCAGCATGGAAGACCTTACCGTCAGCCACTTCTTCCAGCGGCAGGCCGTGGATCTCGTCGCCGGTGCTGTAGCTGCCCGGATAACCGCCCGCGGCGATCACCACGCCTAATGAAGCGCGTTCGTCCCACTCGGAGGTTTTCTCATCCAGCTTGCCGTCGCAGGCGGCCAGGCAAAGATCCACCAGATCCGATTTCATGCGCAGCATGATCGGCTGGGTTTCCGGATCGCCGAAGCGGCAGTTGAACTCGATAACTTTCGGGTTGCCCTGCTTGTCGATCATCAGACCCGCATACAGGAAGCCGGTGTAAGTGTTACCTTCCGCCGCCATGCCTTTCACGGTTGGCCAGATGATGCGTTCCATGGTGCGCTGGTGCACTTCATCAGTCACCACCGGCGCCGGGGAGTAAGCCCCCATGCCGCCAGTGTTCGGGCCGGTATCGCCGTTTCCCACGCGTTTGTGGTCCTGGCTGGTGGCCATCGGCAGCACGTGCTCGCCGTCGACCATCACGATAAAGCTCGCTTCTTCGCCGTCGAGGAACTCTTCAATCACGATGCGGTGGCCTGCATCGCCAAAGGCGTTACCTGCCAGCATGTCCTGCACGGCGGCTTCGGCTTCTTCGAGCGTCATCGCCACGATAACGCCTTTACCGGCAGCCAGACCGTCAGCTTTGATGACGATCGGCGCGCCTTTCTCGCGCAGATACGCCAGGGCAGGCTCAATTTCGGTGAAATTCTGGTATTCCGCCGTCGGGATCTGGTGACGGGCGAGGAAATCTTTGGTGAACGCTTTGGAGCCTTCCAGTTGGGCGGCCCCTTCGGTTGGGCCAAAGATCTTCAGACCCGCCGCGCGGAACGCATCGACCACGCCGATCACCAGCGGCGCTTCCGGGCCGACGATGGTCAGATCAATCTTCTCGTTCTGGGCAAAGCTCAACAGCGCCGGAATATCTGTGACGCCGATAGCCACGTTCTGCAACGCGGGCTCCAGCGCGGTACCGGCGTTACCCGGTGCGACAAAAACGGTATCAACCAGCGGCGACTGTGCGGCTTTCCAGGCCAGCGCGTGTTCGCGACCGCCGTTACCAATGACTAAAACTTTCATCGTCTGCTCCCTGAATTAATGGCGGAAGTGGCGCATGTCGGTGAAGATCATCGCAATACCGTGTTCATCGGCAGCGGCAATGACTTCATCATCACGGATAGAACCGCCTGGCTGGATAACGCAGCTCACGCCGACAGCGGCAGCGGCATCAATACCATCGCGGAACGGGAAGAACGCGTCGGAAGCCATGGCTGAGCCTTTCACTTCCAGACCTTCATCAGCGGCTTTAATCCCGGCGATTTTGGCGGAGTACACGCGGCTCATCTGGCCTGCGCCTATACCGATGGTCATGTTCTCTTTGGCATACACAATAGCGTTGGATTTCACGAACTTGGCTACCTTCCAGCAGAACAGCGCGTCACGCAGCTCCTGCTCGGTCGGCTGGCGTTTGGACACCACGCGCAGTTCAGCTTCACTCACCATACCCAGATCCCTGTCCTGAACCAGCAGGCCACCGTTAACGCGTTTGAAATCCAGGCCCGGAACGCGGCTTGCCCATTGGCCGCAGGTCAGAACACGGACGTTCTGCTTGGCAGCGGTGATTTTCAGCGCTTCTTCGCTTGCGGATGGGGCGATGATCACTTCGACAAACTGACGAGAAATGATGGCCTGTGCGGTTTCCGCATCCAGCTCACGGTTAAAGGCGATAATGCCGCCGAACGCGGAGGTCGGGTCGGTTTTATAGGCGCGATCGTAAGCGTCGAGAATAGAGGTACTTACCGCCACGCCGCACGGGTTAGCGTGCTTGACGATTACGCAGGCTGGCTCGTTGAACTCTTTCACACACTCCAGCGCCGCGTCGGTATCAGCGATGTTGTTATAAGAGAGCGCTTTGCCCTGCACCTGTTGTGCGGTGGCAACGGACGCTTCTTTCACATTCTCTTCTATATAGAAGGCAGCCTGCTGGTGGCTGTTCTCGCCGTAGCGCATATCCTGCTTCTTAATGAAGTTCAGGTTCAGCGTACGCGGGAAGCGACCGGCGGCTTCTTTGCTTTCACCGTGGTAGGCCGGAACCATGCTGCCGAAGTAGTTAGCGATCATGCTGTCGTAGGCGGCGGTGTGTTCGAAGGCTTTAATCGCGAGATCGAAACGGGTGTCGAGGGTCAAAGAACCTTCGTTAGCGTCCATCTCTTTAATAATGGCGTCGTAGTCGCTGCTCTTCACCACGATGGCCACGTCTTTATGGTTCTTCGCGGCGGAGCGCACCATGGTCGGGCCGCCGATATCGATGTTCTCTACTGCATCTTCCAGCGAGCAACCAACGCGTGCAACGGTTTCGGCGAACGGATACAGGTTAACGACAACCATATCGATAGGGGCGATGTGGTGCTGTTCCATAATGGCATCGTCCTGGCCGCGACGGCCGAGGATGCCGCCGTGTACTTTTGGATGCAGGGTCTTTACGCGTCCATCCATCATTTCCGGGAAACCGGTGTAATCGGAAACTTCGGTCACCGGCAGGCCTTTTTCTGCTAACAGGCGGGCGGTGCCCCCCGTAGACAGCAGTTCCACACCGCGTGCGGAAAGAGCCTGGGCGAATTCGATGATACCGGCCTTGTCAGAAACACTGAGCAGAGCGCGGCGGACTGGACGACGTTGTTGCATGGTAAATCCCCTGGATTTGACGATTACAGAGAGCGTTAGCTGAATTTTTCGTAAAAAACTCAGCTAACGCCCCTTATGGGGCATTCTCATTTTGCGGCGACATTGTAACGAAAACGTTTGCGCAACGCTCGCGAATTTTTCTTTTTAAATTCTGGCCCCGCTTTTATCCCTGAAAGATCGTTTGCAGAGTGAGAAGATCCAGGAAATGAACGCGCATTTTGTGGATAAGTCTGTGCGTAAATGGGTATAACCAGGGGTTTTGCTGGGGAATGCAGCAAACAGTCATTTTTCTGCAATTTTTCTATTGCGGTCAGCAGAGAACTCCCTATAATGCGCCTCCATCGACACGGCGGATGTGAATCACTTCACACAAACAGCCGGTCGGTTGAAGAGAAAAATCCTGAAATTCAGGGTTGACTCTGAAAGAGGAAAGCGTAATATACGCCA